>JAXGPP010000005.1:0-480920 GCA_040766885.1 Thermoguttaceae bacterium
GGACCGACTCACGGAGCCGGCCGATCTGGCGCGCAGTCCATTGTACCGTTACCGATTCACACTCCTACCGTGAACACCCTTCCACACCGCGCGCGGCGCGGGCACCCATGTGAGAGAGTGACGCGACCATGAAACGCCTGCTCTGCATCCTGGAAATCGCCTGCTGCGGGTTGGCGGCGAGCCCGACGGTTGCGCAGTGCCCCGGCCCCATCTGCCGTCCACCGCAGGCAAGTCATCCGTCGGTGGTCCGAGTCGTGAATATGTCTCCGGGAGGGCAATCCTTCGGTTCGGGGACCATGATCGAGACGGACAGTCAAAAGGGAATCGTTCTGACTTGCGCCCATCTCTTCGAGTCGGGTCGGGGGACAATCACTGTCCAGTTCGCCGACGGGAGTCGTTCGGGCGCCGTTATCCTGGACAGCGACGCGACCTGGGACCTGGCGGCGCTGCAAGTCGCCGCGCCGCGGGTGGAAGTGGTGCCGATCGCACGGGATTACCCTCGACCGGGCGAGTCGCTCACAAGCTGTGGCTATGGACCCGACGGCCGCTTTTGGTGTAATCGCGGCCAGGCGTTGGGTTATGCGCGCGCCGACGGTGTAACGAGCTACGAAACGCTGCAGCTCTCCGGCATGGCCCGAGACGGCGATTCTGGCGGACCGGTCTTTAACCAGCGTGGAGAGCTGGTCGCCGTCGTCTGGGGCACGGACGGTCAGATCGTCGCCGGCACCTATTGCGGCCGCATCCGCCGCTTTCTGGCCAATCTGCTCACGCCCGTCATCCGACCCGGACAGCCGTTGCCCTCGGCTCCGCGGCTCCCGGATACCACGCCGCCTTCCCTGCCAATGATCATTGCCGAGGACATCGAGAAGCTCCGCCAACAACTGAACAGCCTGGAAGCCGTGGACCGTAATCGCAGCGATCGCATCGGCAAACTGGAGACGGCTATCCACGCCCTTGATTCGCTCCGCGAGCGGATCGCACGGGCGGAGGCCGGCCTCGGCAGCAATAACTTGCGGGCGATCGCGCGCGAGGTGGCGGTAGGCGTGATGGCCGACCACGGCCCCGGGCTGATCGAGCGGGCGATCCCGGGAGTGTTGGTGGCTTTGGGCTGGACGGGCCCGCCGGCCATCGCGGCCGTCGTGGGCATGCGACTGGCGGGCCTGCTCTTGCGCCGGCGGCTGAGACGCAAGCGGACGGCCGCTAGCGCCCGACCGGCTCCTGCTTCTGGATCAAGCGTTGAGGGCGGCGTTGGGGCAGGCGCGCTCAATGACGACTACGCCGCGCAACTGGCACAGGTCTACGCGCTGAGCGGCCGCAGCCCACTGGCGGACATCACCCTCGGCCGCGAATACGACGAGGAGCTACGTCGTACCGAATCGAGCAGCGACGCCGCGCTCGCCGCCTGGGCCGCCAAGCTCCGCGAGCGGGTGGCGCGGCGTTTCCACCGCATCCACAGCCTTGCGCCGGCTCCCGCCGAACCCGTGGCACAGACCCCATAGGCGGCTACATGTTTGAATAACCCACGACAGAATCCCCTTACAGGAGTATCGCCCATGTCCGACATCCAACGCGGCAAAGACACGTTCCAGGACGCCATCACCCGCTTTCGCAATCGTTCGATCCACACCTACGTGGGACACTCCCTGATGTTCCGCGGCCAGGTTCTCCAGGACGGCGAGTTCGGCGTGCAGAGCGGCTGGGACACGGCCACCAACCAGTTCCTCATGGAACACCTCGTCAAGCTCGACTACCTGCGGAGGAAGATCACCCACAACCCGATGAACACCGACCTCAAGACGCTCACGGAGCGGGCCCGGGATCTGCAGATCTCCTTGCCCGACGAGTTGAACGACAAGAGCCCCCTGGGCGAAGAGGTGCCGCGCCCGACGGGCCGCGAGTTCGACCTCCCCTATCGCCTGGACGGCAGCGATCCAAACATTCCGCTGCTCGGCGAACTCGATCTGCGGAACGTCGACGCGCGGATGTTCATCACGGCGCTCGATCAGCACATTGTCGAGGCGACGCGCCTCGACAGCCGCTACGCGACCTACCGCATAACGCCCCGCGAGTCGCTGATGCTCTATGCCTCCCTCTGCGAAATGTTCGACGTCTGCGTCTCGTTCGGCGGCGACGGCAATCGCCTGCCCGTGCCGCACGGCGTGCGGCCGTCGGAAGAGCCGCGTGGCCCCAACGCCAGTCCGAACCGCGAGCGGCAGAAGACGGTCTCTGCCGATCCTGCCGTGCAGTAGCGCCCCCGGCCCGTCTACCGGCACGGTTCGCTCTTGGCAGATTTCCGTCCACAGACTCGGGACCGCACACTTGGAGAGGATCGCTATGACTGCACAAGAATGGGGCATCCTGATTGGGACGTTGCTGTCGGTGGGATTGGCCCTGACACCATGGATGTTCATGGTCCACGCGCGACTGGCCGTGCTCACCGCGCAGATCAACAGTCTGGAAGGCAAGGTCGACAAGCTGATCCAAGCCTACGAGCAGCAACTGCCGGCTTCCGCAGTACACGCCGCGAGCCTCAAGGCTCTGGAGCTGCGAGTGACTCGGCTGGAAGAGCACCTGCGGATGCCTGGCAAGGCCCCAGTGGCGTCTGAGCTGTAATGCGCGTCACTCGTCCATCAGGCGCATGCTGCACCACACGGGTTACCCGATAGCCCGTGTGGTGTGGGAAGACCGTCCCGGTCTCAAAAGTCAGTGGGCTTGCGGCCGACTGCGTTCAATTTGCACTTGGAGAATACGTACCGCGGCTGCTTCATAGTAGATCCTTGACGCCACCGGCGACTCGAATCAATATGCAGGTGGAGCGCACGACCATCGGTGACCAGCCCAGGGGGAGGGCAACTGCGGCAGCTGCTCGACGATTGACATCGGGCAGCCGCTGGACAAACTGGGTCGCCGAGCATCGGCTTCGGCTGGGCAGGTCGAGGGCAGATCTGAGGAGCTCATGTCATGAGTTCCATGCAGTTTCGGTCCGGGAACGAGGTGCGCCTGCGCCAGATGCGAGCGGCGCAGGAAGAACTGCTGAAGGAGATCCTGCGTCGCGGCTTTTATGGCAAAGGAACGATTGAACTCGTCGTCCAGGACGGAGTCATCCAGCAGATCCGCCGCGAGGTGGAGCAGGTCGTTCAGGATTAGACTCCAGGGGCTGCGCGCGGCCAGTGACGGGTTTCTGTACAAGACGATGGTACTATGAGTCGTTGGGCCGATCTCCCGAGGCGTCGCGTGCCGAAGTCCGTGATCCTTTGCGAATCCACAATTCCCACCCAGACGTGCGTTTTGGGCAGGTTGTGCCCAGGGCCGCCGACAGCGCGCTCTGGGGATCATGCGGGCTCCGTTCGTAGGCGAAGTGGGTATTCACTGCGCCATCATCCTCTTCCCTGCCGATGCGGAACCAGTAGCCGTGCCTCCAAAGCACCGAGGCTGTGCAGTGCGCATCGCGGAGCCCTGCCCCAGATGCTCCTGCAATCGGCGGATCTGTCGCTCGATTCCACTGATGTTCATGGCTGAGACTGCCTGAGTTCCTGTGTCAGCCGAGCAGGATAGGCTATATGCCGTTCAGTTCGGGCAGGTGATCCTCGAACAGGAAGACGAAGTGGTTAGTGCCTCCTTCCAGTGCCGAACCAGTATCGTCCACCGTTGGGATGCCTCGCGAATTGCTATATAGATCAATTCCAACGCCGAGTCCCCGTGTTGGGGTAAGTCTTTCGGGTACGAGTGAACCTGCGATCACGCTGTTGATCGATTCGATGGCGTTGGTCGTGCAGACCCCCTAGGAAATCGCCAGCAGCACCCCCGACAAAGTGGTAACACTCCCGCCGCACGCCCAGCTTGGAATTCTCATCGGCAAGCAGCGACGACGTGATCGCGCCGCCGCAGTCGTCCTGTACGATCTCTTCGGGCTCGTCGATCGTTAGCGCGATGCGCAGCTTGTGTTGGCGGTTTCCCCGAACAGCGGCCGCAATGGATCCCGGGGACGTTGGCGGGCAGCACGTGCCGGCAGACTCTATGAATCCCCAGGCGGCTCGGCCTCGATCCACGGGCTTGCAGCGTATGCCAGCGGGCAAACGCCGCTGCCCAGGCATAGGCGCCTTCACCCGAAGCGCAAGGGACGTTCTCGAGGTGGCCGCAGGAGAAACCATCCGCGTCGAAGACCACGCAGTCGGGGGCATTCGCGAGGATCCACTCGGCCAGGCGGCTTCTGCGGACTCGACTACTCAGTGATCAGGACACGTATTCAGCCTTCTTTCTTGAACAGATACCAGCTCGGCACGTCGTGTCCCCATTCACTCGGCGGCGCGTGGACCGCGGCCGTCGCGGCCCGCAGCCGCTCGAGGTACGTCTCGTCGGCGGCTCCGGTCACGTAGAGCCGGTGGCCGAGCTCGGCGGCGAACTCCTCGGCGGCGAGCATTACCCCGGTCGGCACGCCCACGATATGATTGAAAAGCGCGTAATCATGGCCGGCGAGCACGCCGCCCTGCCGAAGCTTCGGCCACCAGGCCCGCGAGTCCTCGAGGCAGGCCTCGCGCGTATGATCGGTATCAATGTAAACGAAGTCGACCTCACCGTCGGTGAAGAGCTGCGCGGCCTCGACGCTCGGTCGCTTGCAGATCTCCACGCGATCCGGATGCGCAGCCGCCAAGTGCCGCGTCGCGCGCTCGTTCTGCGTGTCGCATCGATGCGCCCAGATGTCGACGAGTACGAGCCGGCGGAGCCGAGAGCGGAGGAGGATCGCAGCGAAATAGCCCGCGCCGGCGCCAACCTCGACAGCCACCTCGAGCCCCAGGGAATCGAGCAAGGCGGGGAACTGATCGCGATGTGTCAGGCGGCGGTTCAAGGCTCATGCTCCGCGGAGCTTCGGATCGTACAGACTTGGCGTCGGATAGTGCCACACGTGCCACGGCTGATAGAGCGAGAGCACCTCCCCGGGGCCGCAGAACCTCGATGGCCGCTCCGAAGGCGGAAGCGGACAATCGCACGAACGCAGGAGACTGGGCGGGAAAGGCAGCCGATTCCATGCCTCCTCGCCTATGAGTTGACGGAACATGTGACCGCCGGTGCGTATGTGTGCTGTACTGAACCACGGCGCCAACCAAGATCGCCGCAGAGCGCCGCATCATGGCCTTTCCAGCCCTGCGCGGGGCTGCGTCAAAGAGGAATCTGTGTTTCAGTGATTCGACTGCCCTCGTCTCATGCCTCCCGCCAGAACGAGTACAGCCCGCGGCGAATCTCGGGCACCAACCGCGTCGCCGACGGACGGCGTCGAGGGAACTGAATCCAGGTGTCCTGAGCCCACTGCCACATGGCATGCAGGCCGTCGCGGAGTGTGTGCGTCGGAACAGCGCTCAGAAGTCGCTCACCCTTGGCCCAGGTGGACCACGCCTCCTGGACCTCGTGCCGCGGCTCGGTGTGCACGATCTCGGCGGCAATTCCGCTGACCTCACGGAGCATCTCCGCCGCCTGAATAATCCGCACGGGCAGGGAGTCGCCAAGGTTGATCGTTTGTCGCGACGCCTCGGGCGTGATAGCCGCTCTCCACAGCGCGGGGAGAAAATCGTCAATATAGGAAAAGGCTCGCGTTGGCTGGCCATCGCCGAATACGCGGATCGGCCCGCCCTGGAGCAGGGAGGCCATCCAGATGCCGAGCACGTTGCGATAAGGCTGCCAGAGGCTTTGCCCCGGGCCATACCAGTTGTGCGGGCGGACCACGCACCAGTCGAGCCCATGCTGCTCGCCGGCCACGCGGAGATCCTGCTCGCAGGCGAGCTTGGCGATGCCGTAGGGATCGATGGGCCGGCATGGGGAATCCTCGTCGAAGGGAGGATCGCCAAGGCCGTAGACGGCCATCGAAGAGGTGTACACCAGCCGCTTCACGGTGCCTGTTTCGAGGACGGCGTTGAGCACGCCGGCGGTGGCCAGGAGGTTATTGCGATAGGTGTACTGTCGTGCGAAGGGCGAGAACCCTTCGGCCGCCATCGCGGCGAAGTGGAACACGTAATCCACGTTTTCGACGAGCGGGAAGATCACGTAGTCGTTGGAGCCGCCGAGGGAATGTATCTTCCAGCGCACCTGTTCCGGAACTTTTTCAGGATAGCCGCTGGAGAGGTCGTCGTTGCCGAGGACCTTCACGCCGCTTACATGGTCGAGCAGCCATCGGGCGAAACGACTCCCGACAAATCCGGCCACGCCGGTGATTAGGATTCGAATCGTGGGATCTTTAAGAACTCAACAGTCTGTCGTGCCACCATTTCGACTGCTCCTCTTGCTCGCTCGAATGAGACCGCGGCGCAGGGACAGGGCGGATTCTTGACCACAGCCTGGACGGCCGCCATGTGTCCGAGCGCGTCGGCCAGTGTGATTCTGCCACCGTGCGCTCGGTCGCTCTGCCATGCCGACAGCGGGTCACGGAGCACCACGATCAGATGTGGATTCCGTAACCGCGGCAACAATTCTGGCAGGATCCAGACGGTTCCCGGCCATTTGAATCCCCATAATTCGAGCACGTCCCGCTCAGCGATAAGCCTCTCCACGGCAGGCCAGTCCCTCGCGTTCAGGGCGGCGGCCATTAGGTAGTCTTCGTAGTTGCAGTAGTCCTCGGCCTCGGATGGGTCGTAGTCAATCCCCATCGGCACGTTCATGTCATAGAGGATTTTGGCAATCATCGACGTGCCACTGCGGTAGGTGCCAAGCACCACTGCAGTCTTTGGTCCGCCAATCTGCGGCGTGAGAACCATCAGGTTCATTGGTCGAACTCTGGGGGATAGTATGCGGGATCGTACGGTGAGGGTGTGCTCTGCGGGAAATGTTCGTCGAAGGGCTGGAAGACCGTGCAGCCTGCCTCGATCGGCAACACCCGGCCGAGCCAGGCTTCGGCCCCGTAGCGATCCCGCGGCACGTCGAAGCAGTTCGGATGGGCGAACACCGCATCGTTACGGAACCAGAAGAACGCGCCGGCGAACATCCAGGTGCCGTCCTCGGTCATGCCCGACGGCCAGCAGAAGTGCGTCCCACGTCGCCACGAGATCCGCGTCGTGCCCACGGCAGCATGCAGGCGGAGATGCTCCATGCATTCGTCGGCCCGGTCCAACAAGTAGTGGTACATCATATTGCGCCACCGCCGGGCGCCGTCCCGGTCGTCAGCCGTGGTGTTGCCTTTGGTATGGGCGAAGAACGTCGCCTCATTCCAGGCCGTGCTGGCGACCGCAGCAAGCAGCCGTGGAAAGGTTGCCGTCTCACGGAGCTGCGGATCGTTCTCGCACCGCAGCCACTCGACACGCTGCCAGCCGAGATACGTCTGGACCTCGTCGAGTGTCGCGGTGTTCTCATCGGTGGCTACCGCGATCACGCGGGTGCCGTTGAACAGCTGGTTATGCAGCCGTAGTTTGTCGAGATTGGCTCGCCAATCCTCGTTGGTCCGCGAGGGGTATACATGGTAGATCAGGTTTCGCCGCTCGATCGCCGGGTACGCTGTGCCGGTCGGCACGAGCGTGTTCTCGCTCGCCTGGTCTCCCGGAGCGAACACTCGGGCGACCGCTGGGCAAAGCACAAACCCGCCGGCCGCCTGGGCGATCCGTGCCGCCTGGCGGGAACAGCTCTCGATGAACAGCGGGGGCTTCAGGGCGTGGCGGCGCTGGAGGAATCGCCGGTAGTGCTCGGCCTTCCATAACGCGACATCACTGCGGTCCCGCTCCGCCTTGCTCTTCCAGGGTCCCATGACCAGTTCGTCATAGGACACGCCGTATCGCCGCAACCATTCTTCGGTCGGGGGGCGGTACTTCTCGATCCGCGCCGTGACGATCATTGGGATCGTGACCCGGCGGGTAAGATAGAGCGGTTGAACGGTCTTAACGAACTGCTCATAGCGCTGTCCGTCGTCGTCCTCTTGGGGCGGGCACTCGTGGCAGAGCACGCCATCGAGGTCCGTGGCGCAGTGGGGGGAGATGATCGAGTTCCAGAGGTTCCACTCCAACAGATGTGGCCAGGGGAGATCGCGGACCCACAGGTCGGGTTTGAGCCGCGCCGTCGGATTGACGTACACTGCGGCTGCGATTGCCTGCGGGTAGCGACGGCGCACGATCGGCATCACGTGTTTGAAAGAGTTCCCCGTGAGCACCGTATCGTCGATGACCACCACCGGGCCGTCGCACGTGGTGTTGCCCGTAAGCCGCCAGCCCTTGCCGCCGTCGATCAGGTCGTTCGACGACTGCCGGACAATCGCCAGCGGGCGGTGGAGGAGCATGGCCACGAGCGAGGCCACGCTCAGTCCCGAACGGGCCACGCCGATAACCAGACTCGTGTTGGCCGGGAGCTTCGAGGCCAGGCGTTTCGCGTCCTCCATGAGCCGGGCAGTGGTGACGAACTCCGGCGTCGGCCCGTGGTGCCAGGCAAACGGGCCGCGGGCGCGAGTCGACGGTCGCACGGCCACCTTAGTCGTGTTCCGCCGCCGAAACGGCACCAGGCGGTTGAGCGTCTTCTGCCGCCGCTTGCACCCTCCGCAAGGCCTAATGCCAGGCCTTTGTACTAGCATCGATTCATGACGTATTGGTGCGGCTTTGCGCCAGCACACGGGCCGTCGAGACATGGCTTCGGCGTCGTTTGTCCATTTTGGGTGGGGGCCGCTTGGGACCGCGTTGATGCTTGCGATAGCGGGCAAGATCCACCTGTCGCGCCAGGCGGATCAGTGCACGGGCCATACGGGCGGGCGTCAAGCGTGCGTACTTACGCCGCCAGTATTCGTCGGGCAGGGCGATATCCAGGCCGCGATGCGTGTGGGCCACTTCGTCGCAGAGATAGTAGAAGGAAAGCTGCGTCTGCGCCGTTTCGTGGCCATGCACCGCCCGCAGTGCCGCCAGGACCACGCTCAGCAGGTTGTAGCAGACCAAGGCCATCGAGAAGGCGAACAGCGCGGCACGCGGGTAGCCCAGCGTCTCGATCTCTCCCTCCAGGTTCTGCGCCAGCTCGCAAAAGGCGGTTTCGATGGTCCAGCGCCGGCGATACAAATCGGCCACGCGCTCGGCCGATACTTTCCGCGGGAGGTTGGTCAGCAGATGGATCTCGGTGTCTCCGTCCCGGGTGGGTTGATGGAGTACGACCGTCACGCGGCGGATCTTGATGGCGCGGCCTTCCTTGTCGAAAATCCGCATGCTCTGCTCGTAGACCACTCCGGTTTCCGTCTCGCCGACGCGATTGCGTCGGCCGATCAGTTCATAGCGCAATGCCTGGGCGTGCTGACGGATAAGGAAGTAACCCCGCTGTGCTTGGATGCCGAACAGGAAGTCCGTCGTGCAGAAATTCCGGTCGCCGATCCACAGGTCGCGCGGCGCCACGGTCTCCAGCACCTGCGGCAACAGACTGCGTTCCTGCGCGTGCCCGTCCTCGCAAGGGATCACGTCGATCGCCAGCTTCAAGCGCGGATCCAGGACCACCACGCAATGCCCCGGCAGCGGGGCCGCGTTGAGCTTCCGCAATGCTCCCAGCCGGCGCTGCGTGCGACGCAAGTGGTTGCCATCGAGGATCTTCACGCGGTAACCGGGCACCAACTCCGGCAGCGTGCCTCCACTGTTGGTAATGATCGCTTCCATGCGCGCGGCCGTCTCGGCCACCAGCTGCCGAGAGACGTTACTCTCCATCCGCTGCAGCTTGTCGTAGACGGCCTTGACCGTCACGCCGACTGCCTTGGCCTTAGCCTGATACGCCGCATGCACCGAGGGATGGATCTTGCAGGCCACCAGCCCCATCATCTCGGCCACGGTCGAGAACATGAGCTGCCGATTGGCCTGCCGCTCGGCGGCTTCCTCGAACAATCCGTCGAGACGCTCGGCCGAAAGCACGTTCTCCATGGCCGCACGCACCATCACGCACACCGGCGCTTTCTGCTCGAAACGATCAATCACTTCCTGAAGAATCATTGGAATGCCTCCTGGAGAAATCGCGGTTCTTCTCCAAGTATAGGCACCGGTCATCGACGCAACTCATTGCCGCAAGCCGCCTTGGTAACCGGCTCCGCATGCTAGTACAAAGGCCTGGGCCTAATGCCCAGCTTCGTCGTCACCTTCGCAATTACGTCCCCCAAACCACGAGAGGGCATGGACACATTCCATTCATCGGGCGGCTGCCAATTCAGATCACGCACCGTTTCGGCGCTCTGGCCTGGCCCGCGGCCGGGTGGCCCCGGGCGGTTACCCGCCCGGGGCTCCCACAGATCCGTACTTGCACACATTAGAGCATACGGCTCCTCAGGTCATGGATTCGCTACTTGACGTACGAGTGGACGATTCGCGGCGGCGGAAGACGATATCGCTCCAGCAGCCGGTTGAATCGCTCCCAGGTCATCGTGCGATTGCGGTTGCGGCGATCAAGCCACTTCCGCCACGCGCGATGAACTGCCAGAAGGAACCACGACAGCGCGCGGGCGTTGCCCGTGATCCCGTAGTACGCGTAGTGCCCGCGCACTTTCTGACTCAGTGTTGCATGTTGCTCGCCGACCGGGCGATGCCGATGTTCACGGCACCACTGGGCGATGCTCCGCACCGCCCGACTCAATCGCTTCGACGCGGTCTTCCGCATCACCGCCCATCCGCCACGCCGCGTCCGGCCCCAGTAGTGGGTGAAACCCAAGAGGTCGAAGGTGCTTGGCGGACCGTTCCGGTCGGGCCCGCCGTCGCCCGCCTGGCTGGGCGGACGCCGGAAGCAGATCAACCGGGTTTTGTCGGGATGCAGTGCCAGTCCATACCTGGCGAAGCGCTTGGGCAACACCTCCAGCACCCGCCGCGCGTCGCTCTCGTGACTGAACAGGATCACGAAGTCGTCCGCGTAGCGGATCAGGTGGGCGCGGCCCCGAAGGCGCGGCCGTACCTCCTGCCTGAACCAGACGTCCAGGACGTAATGCAGGTAGACATTGGCCGCCAAGGGCGAAATCACTCCGCCCTGCGGGCTGCCGGCTTCGGGGTAACTGACGTTCCCCTCGTCCAGCACGCCCGCCTTGAGCCATTTCCCGATCAGGCGCGTCAGCACGCCGTCCCGCACCCTCAGTTGGAAAAACGTCCGCAGGTGGGCGTGATCCAGCGTGTCAAAGAACTTGCGGATATCCACCTCCAGGATCCAGCCGCCTCCGCTGTCCATCGTCCGCTTCCACAAGTCTTCCAGGGCTTCGTGCGCCGATCGTCCGGGCCGGAAGCCATACGAGCCTGGATCAAAATCCTGCTCGTAGATCGGCTCCAGGAGCATGACGACCGCCCGCTGAAGGACCTTGTCCTCCAGGGTCGGAATCCCGATCGGGCGAGTCTCGGTCGGCGAGCCCGCCTTGGGGATATGCACACGCCGCACCGGCGGCGCGCGGTACGTCCCGGACTTGACCCGGTCCAGCAGCGACTGGAGATTCGCCTCCAGGTTCTTCGCGTACCCGTCCCAGGTTTGTCCGTCCACGCCCGGCGCCCCGTCCTTGCGGGTCCGGTGGAAGGCCGCTTCCAGCCATTCGATGTCCATCAGATAGGCCAGCGAGGTGAACCCCATCTGCGGCGATCGTTTCGCCATCTCGGCTATCCGTTGCTGTTTCGTGAATACGCTCATCGAATCTCCAAGTATCCGGCGCATGTCCCAACAACGAGTCCATTTCCCGGTGCACTCGCTTCCCTCCCCGGGGTCCCAGCGGGCGCTGGTTCCCCCGGCTCCCCGGTACTATCAAGGCACTCCGACGCCTGCCGCCCTTCCCGCCGCGCTTCGTTTCCTTCACGGGGCGGTACCACGGGAACACGCTGCCTTTCGCTCCCACCGCAGCGGCGTGTGACTGCCGTGGGCCTGGGGTTGGTCTTCCGGTATCCCCTTCCGGCTCTTCTTCCGTGGAGTTGGCAGGTTCTCCCAAGTTCCTGGGAAACCCCGATTCCCGTTTGCGCATGCTCTCCGACCCCGGCCGGCCGAGGCGTTCCTGACCCTGGCAGAACGCTCGCGTGGCCCCCGCTAAGGGAACGACGAAGGCGCCGACGACAAGGACTTTCGAGGCTCAATACCATGGCTTTCGGGCTGACTGCCTACGTATCACGGTTACGGTCACCCTTCACCGCGCAAGGCTCGCTTCCAGGTGCTGGTCAGGCTCTCCTGGGCGGGCTTTCACCCGCAGGGTTCCAACAAAAGGTTTCCAACTCACGTCATGCTCGTCTTCCTCCTTTTCCAAGCTTCTTGGCACAATCCCTCTTCCCATGCCTTGAAGTACGCAGGTTTCGTGCGGCACAGCAACTGCCAGTGCGCCGTCTTGGCGACGCCATGCCTGGCGCACCAGATGCGTTCTCCCTCTTGCGGCTCTGGGCAATGGCATTGACCGACATTCATTCCGTGACCTCCACCCCTAACTGCGGTTCTCTCAGATCCCCCTCGTGATCCTCCCGGCAGCAATCGTTTGCATAGCCACCGGAGACGCCTTCTTCATATACGTCCGGAAACACTATTCGTAGAGGTTCGCAACTACTCCAAGGGGCTGGGCAAGCGTTTACTCCGTCACAAAACTGATCGTGAGTAAGGCATCCAGGTCCGCCACAGAATGCTTGTGGGTCCTTGAAGTACATCGTATGGTGTGAACATCCGGGAGCGGTTATGAGCTGCATCTCGAAATGTTGCACCCCGCGCGTACCACACCAGAGACGAAAGAAGAATCCACTTCCTGGAACACAGTCAAAAACCGGAGAGTCCCAATATTCCTCGAATGAGGTGTCGGGCGGGAGTGGTTCTGGATTGGTGTGATAGGTTAAAGGGTAGCTACCGTCGAGTCGGCTGCAGAATAGCTTGTTCGTAAGCGTCAGGGTAAGGCTCTTGGGGAGTTTCTTTCTCTCATTGCCATCTTCGCACTCGCACTCGGAATCATCCATACCGCACTCTTCATTGCAGTGGCCGCAGCGTATCGAGGCGGTAATATCGTCTTCGCTGATGTACGGGTTGCGTTGGATGGACCACGAGTAGTTGACTTCGCGCCACTGGCAGGGTTCGGTCATCCGCTGCCAGTCGCCGCTGATCCAGCCGTATTCTTCTTCGGCCTCGCCGGCTTCGGCCGAGACCTCGAAGCCGATTCCGCAGCGGTCGTCGATGTACTCCAGGTGGATGGCGTCGGCGCACACCACGCCGTTGGCGTCGTCGGTGAGCCGCACGGTGAGCGTGCTGCCGTTGATTCTGAACGTCCCCAGCCGCTCCCAGTTCGCTCCGTCATAGGCAAAATCGTCAGGGGCGTTCTGCTGATCCACGGAAACGGAGTCAACGGTGCGCGTGCCGTCGAGCACGGTAAACGTGGCATTCGTCGCCCGGTCCTCGCCCGGCGTCCAGATCGCCGCCACCCTCCAACTCCCGGCGGGCAAGCCAGTGAACCGCCATTCGGCTTTCTTCGCGCCCGTGCCGGCCGCCGCGGTGCGAACGCTGCCCCGGTAGCCTTCGGTGTTTACCAGCGTCCAGGTGCCCGTAAGGGCGAAGTCCGGAACCGCGGCGGCATCGTCGATGACGCGAATCGGCTCGCAGGCCGTCGGCTCACCGGGATAGGCGTCCGGGTCGCAGACGTCCCCCCAGCGGTCGATCGGGAACCTGACCGTGCGCGTCTGGCAGACCCCGTAAGTGTCCAGACCCGACACGTCACCCACGTACGCCTGCTGGTACTCGTCCCAGCAGGCTTTTCCGGAGTAGGCGATGCCGTCCATCGTCAGGTCAACACACAGGCACTCGCAGAGGCACGCGCAGGTGGCGCAGGTAATCGGCGTGATCCAGTTCACGCACTCGGTGGTCAGCGTCCCGGCGGAACAATCCTCGTACGGCTCTTCCTCCACCCCCACTGCCGTCCGCAGGTCGAGGCAGCGGACGCACTCGTCCGTGCGGCCATAGCACTGCCCCTCTTCGGCAATGACCTCCCACTCATGCCGTCCCAGCGAATAGGATTCCAGATAGAAATAGCACTTGCCGTCGTATTCGTTGCGGTAGAACGAATAGATCAGGTCATGCCCGGCGATCGCGCCGACGTACGCCTGCTGCTCGTCGTCCCAGTCGAGTTCGACGCTCTGTGGGCGACACTTCTGGGTGTCCGTCTCGCACGCCTCGACCTGCTCGGCCTTGTAGGGATCCCAGTCGTCGGGAGTGAACGTCACGCAGAGTGCCGGGCACACACACGCGCAGCAGGTGCTCGACGGCAGCGTGCATTCTGGGCAGCAACAGCACCACCAGTGGCTCATATCAGGATTCCTTGGGGCATCGGAGCACCACAACAGGCGGACGCAGGCTTCCTTTCCGGACGACTACGGGCTGGAGTATCCCTGGTAGTCGTCGCCCGGGCAGGCCAAGTCGCAGATCACGCCCACCAGGAGCGGCTCGCTTTGGTAGCCGCCCTCGATCTGGCCGTCGGCCCAGCGCATCTCGGCCGCGCCGTACGTCCCGGCGTCACCCTCGTACCCAACTCGCCGCCAGTCGAAGACCGTGAACGTCTCGGCCGGGTCCAACGATTCGAAGCCGCCGTAGCCCTCATGGTCCGCCGGGTTCCACCGCAGCCATTCCGCGGTGGCTCCCTCATCGCTGTACTTGGCAAGCTCGGTCTGCAGCCGGAAGGCCCTGGTCACCAGCGGCGCCAGCGAGATCAACTCGTAGCGATCATCCACGTCGTTGTAGGCCGCGACCCCCCGGGTGCCTTTCTCCGGCAGGCTGAACAGACCGAACGTGTCGTGGATCTCGACCGTCTGCTCCTCCTCCGGCAAGTCCGTATCCACAGGAGTCTCGCCCCGGTAGAAGCCGAGCACCTTGGCGTCGGCCTGGCCGTGGCGTCTCCGGATCCCGTCCTCCGAATCGGGGTCCTCGGCGACCGCCATGTTCTCCGTCAACTCGAAGATGATCAGTTCGGCCTTGCAGCAAGCGCAGTCTTGTGGAATGGGCATCTCGCGTTTCTCCCGAAGGACGGTGTCCTGTGTAAGCTTCTCTCCCCTCGACGATCGCCAGGCGACCCAGTCACGCCCGCTGCTCATCGTGTGTCCGGCAGCATAGAAAATCGACTGGCCTACTTTCAACGAAGAATATCCGACTCGTCAGCCGCGCATCTGCCACACCATTCGTACTCGCTCACCAGCTCGCCCCACTCGTCGAGCGTTGAGCTGTACTCGTGGAGCGGGTCGCCGCCATCGTCGGTCTCCTGCAAGAGGCGATTCAGGTCGTAGATGAAGTGCGTGGACTCGCTGGGTGTCTCTTTTCGCCCTTCGGCGTCGATCCGCACCGTGGGCCGCCCCAGGGCGTCGTAGAGCGTGGTCGTGATGTTCCCCTCGCCGTCCACCACCCGGATGCGATGGTCCGCCAGGTCGTAGCCGTAGCTCGTCGTCTCCCCCAGGCCGTTGATCTCGGCGCTGACCCGCCCCGCGGCGTCGTAGCTCGTGGTCGAGATACAGCCCACGGGGCTAATGACCATCACCGGCCGGTCGAGGCAATCGTAGACCGTGCTGGTGATCCCGCCGCCGGGCGGCTGGACGGCCACGCGGCGGTTGCCGGCGTCGTAGACGCTGGTCGTCACCCGGCCCAGGGCATTGGTCCGCGTGACCTGCCGATCGGCCAGGTCGTAGCCGAAGTCGGTGGCGTCGCCGGTGGGCTCGGCCACCGCGGCGGTCAGGCCGTGGGCCGTGTAGCTGGTGGTGGTGATCCGCCCCAAGGGATCGCTGACCTGCGTGGGTCGCTGCACGCGGTCGTAGACGTAGGTCGTCGTCCGCAGCCCGGGCCGGGTGCGCCGCCACAGCGTGCCGTCCGCGTAGTAGGCCAAGAGCATGCTGTTGCCCAGGGCGTCCTGGACCGACGTGTTGCGCTTCGCGCCGTCGTAGGCGTACGTGGTCCGCGATCCCAACGGGTCCACCGTCGCCTGGACTTTGCACACGGCAGCGCGGGCGAACCCAAGAGCGAACGATGACAGGTTGGTTGAGCTTCACCCCTGCTCGGGCTGGCCGGTTGACGGCAGATCCTGAAGAGCGACTTGAGCACAGAGCCGCTCCCCGAATTCCGCAAAAACGAGCGTACCGCACGTGCGCTGGGAGGACGACGAATTACGGGGCCGGCTGATAAGGCGTCTCGGCCATGTCCTAAGGCGACGCACACTCGGCATAGAAGTCCGCAGCGCGATAGTTGTGTAAGGCGTCCCTGGAATTTGGCTGCGGAAGGATCGCTGCCGGGCCGCTCCGTATGCGAGACCCGGCGGAGCAGCCTGGGGTCAGGCCTGATCCCAAACTCCCCACGACATGACGTGATACAGTCGGCGCGGCAGTTCGATCCTCAGCGGTCGCGCCATGCCGCGGACCTACGCGATCCCTCGCGCGTGGTCAACGCCTACTGTCTAACGTCGGCGTGACCCCAAGCTCCGTGAGAATCGAGCAGGTTGACGCTCAAGGCGACCGCCCGTTGTGCATGGAGCGAGTGCGTGTGTGCATGTCTAACAGAAAAAAGCTGAGAGTCAGCTCAGGTACACGTCCTTCATGGCATAGATGATGCTCATATCCTCAACGTCCACGAAGAACGTCCCCACATAACCCAACACATGCTCGGGATACCCTTCAAGCCCACGGCGATCCCGGTTGCGCATCTCGATCACGCATAGCCTTCTACGGCCAGCCATAGCGTCGCTGAGAGATGTGAACCATTCCTCTCGATTTGTCCCTCCGCGTGAATAGTACTGCAAAACGTCGCCAGCGTCCTGCAATTCAATTCGATCCCACACCCATCCGTGTGTTGCCAGTGTTCGAAACAACTCTGAACCCTCAACAATCGCGAGGCATTCCTTTGCCCTTGGCCGGTCTGTTGGCGACATGCGCAACAAGTACGAATTATCCTCTGTCATGTGCTTGATGGCCTCACTAATCCACAAACGGCAAAATGATGTCATTGCTATGCCCATATACTTGCTCCGCAATCCGTGCCGCCTCGACATCAGCCATGTACTCCGTTGCCCAGATCGGGAGACGAGTATGCCCAACCTCGTGCAGGAACACGGACTTAACGCCGCCCGGTTCGTAGTAGGCGTGCTGCCGAATGACGATCTGTCTGGTCGCGTGATCCACAGTGGATGCGCCAGGTCCGTGAAGGTATCGAACCGGACCTTGGTAGCCGACTTCGGCGCGCAGGGCGGTCACCCTTGCCTCGCGTGCCGATATCACGTTTCTCTGTGCGGCACCATACAGGCTATCGAACCGATCGCCGAGCTTCATCCGCAAGCGGAGCCCGCGCCAGAAGCTGCCGGCAGCGGGGTTCGCTATTGCCCGGGTCGCTTGCCCAGTACCTTGGGCAGACGAGATCATCTCCGTGGCCGCGCTTCGGACAGCAGCTTCATCACCGATTCTAACTGTTGCACGCTGAGCGTCAACCGCGGCTTCGCCTTCGCGTATGCCTTGGGTGAGATGATCCGGCCGATCGAGCGCATCCGCATTGCGGAAGAGCGACTTGATTTTCTCAAGCAAGTGGCCGATCCGTTTCGTCGCCCCCTTTGAGCGCAGCGCCTTGCTCAACCATTCGCCGAAGTTCCCCAGGATCCTTCGTAGAATCCGAAGATGCCGCCCAGCGACCACCGGGAGTATGGCGGCAATCAGGATCAGCGAGCGGTCGAGCAGGTCCAACTTCTCCTGGTTGATCAGATCCGTTCCGGTAATAAGCTCCTGCAGATCACGCAGGTCGCTTAGGATGGGAGTAAAGGACGTGACGAGATCCAACGTCACGCGAGGGGTTGACTCGATGGTCTCGAGTATCTGTCCGACTGCAGCCTCGATTCGCTGGGCCAGTTCGGCGCCTTTGTTGTAGTCGCTCCACGCTTGCTCCAGCGCTCGGCCGCGTTGAGAGCCGGCGGTGACGCCCTCCGGGCCAGGTGCGGCCAGCTCTCGCATGAGCCGTGTTCTGGCACCGGGCGTGTCTTTTCCCGATAGCCGATCCTCCAGTTGCTTACCGAGCAGCCAATTGAGGAAGTCGCCGTGCCCGCTCGGATCCGTCGCATTCGCCGGATTGTTCTTCACGTAGCGGAACAGGTTCTCATCCCCGCCCTCAAGGCCGATCGGATCGGCACTCAACCACCGCCCTGCGGCCGGGTCGTAGTACCGCGCCCCGGCGAAGTAGAGGTCCAACTCCGGGTCGCGGTAGTAGTTCTGGGCGCCGACGAACGTGAACGGCGTGTCGCTCGCGCCGGTGTGCGCCGCCTCCAGGCCGAACGCCCGCTGGGCGTAGCGGTCGGTGGCGGCTTCGGTGTCGTCCAGGAGGGCGTCGGTCGAGCCCACCGCGTCGTACTGGTGGTAGAGCGTGCCCGCGCCGTCGTACTCGCTGATGAGCTCGCCCCACTCCTCCAGCGTCGAGCTGTACTCGTGGAGCGGGTCACCGGCGTCGTCCGTTTCTTGCAGAAGGCGCTTCAGGTCGTAGATGAAGTGCTTCGACTCGCTGGGCGTCTCTTTCTGCACCCGGCGGCCGTCGGCCCGGTAGGTGAGCGTCACCAGTCCGGCCACCGGCTCGGCCACCACCAGCCGGCTGTCCTCGTCCCAGGTGTAGACGGTCAGCTCCGAGGGCGTCTCTTTTTGGGTGCGGTTGCCGTCGTCATCGTAGCTGTAGGTGGTCACCCCCGAAGAGTCTTGGGCCGTGAGCAGCCGGTTGGCCTCGTCGTACGTGTAGCTGGTTACCGCGCCGGAGTCGTTGGCGGTGAGCCGGTTGCCGGCGGCGTCGTAGCTGTACGTGACGCTATAGCCGCTTGCGCCGCTACGGGCTTCGCCGCTGAGCTGGTAGGTGGCGTCGTAGGTCCAGGTGGTGACGTCGCCGTTGGCTTCGACGACGCCGATGCGGTTGCCCACCTCGTCGTAGCTGTAGGTGAATGCCTGGAGGAGCGTGTCGTCGCTCTGGCGGTGTTCAAGATAGGTGAGCCGTCCGGCGCAGTCGTACGTGTAGCTCGAAACCGAGCCGTTGGCGTGGGTCATCTGGGTCTTGCGCCCGGCGAGATCGTAGACGAACGTCGTCAGATTGCCCTGCGGATTGGTCAGCGTCAGCAGCCGGTCGGCGTCGTCGTAGCTGTAGCTGGTCACGCCGCCATCGGGGTCGACCAGCGTCGTGCGGCGACGCGCGGCGTCGTAGCTGTAGCTGACCGTCTTGCCGTCGGGATCGGTGACCGACCGCAAGAGATCGCGGTTGTCGTACGTGTAGCTGGTCGTGCCGGTAGCGTCGGTGAGGCTCGTGCGGTTGCCCGCCAGGTCGTAGTCGTAGCTGTGGCTCGACCCGCCGGGATAGGCCTCGCCGGTCAGTTCCTGGTTGGCATTGTACGTGCACGTGACCGTCTGGCCGCGGGCGTTGCTGCGCCGCGTCTGGTTGCCCAGGCTGTCGTAGACATAGCTCGTGACGTTTCCCAGCGGGTCGGTCTGACTCGTCTTCCGCCCCAAGGCGTCGTAGCTGAAGGACGCGGTATTCCCGCGGGCGTCGGTCAGCGCAGTGAGCCGCCCGAGGGCGTCGTAGACGCTGGTCGTCACGCGCCCCTCGGCGTCGGTCCGCACCGTCGGCCGCCCCAGGGCGTCGTATTGCGTGGTGGTGATGTGGCCTTCGGCATCCACGACACGGACCCGCCGTCCCAGGACGTCGTATCCATAGCTGGTGCTCTGGCCGAGCGGGTTGACCTCCGCCGTGATCTGGCCGGCGAGATCGTAGACCGTGGTTGCCCGGCAGCCGAGGGGATCGATCACGCCCACACGCCGGCCCACGCGGTCGTAGACGCTGCTCGTGATGGCCCCCACCGGCGACACCTCGGCGATGCGATTGCCGGCCCGGTCGTAGACGCTCGTCGTGGTCGCCCCCAGGGCGTTGGTTCTGGACTTTTGGCGGCCGGCCGCGTCGTAGTCGAACGCCGTGGCGTCTCCGGTCGGCTCGATAATCGAGGCCGTCCGGCCACTGGGCGTGTAGGTCACCGTGGTCGCGCGGCCCAGCGGGTCGGTCTCGCGCGTCCGCCTTTGGACCTTGTCGTATTGGTAGGTGGTCGTTCGCGTCCCCGGCCTGGTGCGGCTGGCCAGCGTGCCGGTCGCGTGGTAGGTCATGGCCGTATCGTCGCCCAGCGAATTCTTGACCAGCGTGTTGCGATTCACCCGGTCGTAGAGATAGGTCGTGATTCCGGAGAGCGAGTCGACGGTGGCCATCGTCGTGCCGTCGGGGTAATAGCCGGTCAGCGTCAAGTGCCCCAGGGCGTCGATCACACCCGTCTGGCGGTTCACCGCATCATACTGGTAGGTGGTAATCCCGTCCAGCACGTTGACGCGCCGCCAGAGCTGCCCGTCCGGATAGTAGAAGAAGGCCGTGACGTGCCCGGCGGGGTCCGCTTCGCCCACGCGGCGGTGGGCGGCGTCGTGACGTAGCTGGTGATGCTGACCGCCTCGTAGAAGCGCGCCTGTCCCGCTTCTTGGCCTTGAAGTAAGAAAGGCCCGGGGGCGCCCCGGGGTCTCTTCCCCAGGGCTTCCATGATACCACAAGCAAATGCTAATACAGACCCGCCTCGGCTTCTTCGATGGTCAAAGACCAGACTCCATTTCGATTCAGCAGCGGTGCCGGATCCACTTGTTCAAATTCTGTCTTCAGGTTCGATATATCGCTGAAACCTTTATCCGCCGACTGACGGAATCGACCGATGAAATACAGAAACCTTTGCAGGGAGGTGCTAATCAGTTGAGTTTCTCCGCCTTGGTCAACATAGACGACATGGCCGCTGCTGCAATCCAGAACGATGCTACCGAACTCACTTCGTCCGATTCGGACTGGATTGGCGATTTCGGCGAGATCGCCACCGACTTGGTAGCGAGCGCCTGCTACCTCCTGACAGGCTTCGATTACAGGTTCGGCCTGAAACCAATCCGCCTGTCGCAGAGGCAGGCCAACCTGCTCTATGATCTCCGTTGACGCGCCAAGTAGCTCGCGAGCGCCTACCGTAATCGCAGGCCGCATGAGCGCCACCGGTTGTAGCAACAATTGAAGCTCAACTATTGACGGATTGTCTTTCATAAGCCCAATTCCCTTAGAATTGCATCGAGAGCGGCATTGCCTGCACGGCGGGATGCATCGTCGCCGTACTCAACGAGGAACGAGATCTCCGCATCTGGGAAATCCCTGGCAAGCATCCTATCGCAATTCGGGATAAGGAGTTGGCACGGCTGCCGCTCGGAGAATAGCCGTGTTAACTTGGCTCCGCGTGGCAGCGCACCTTTGGCGAGGAACTCGCCATGACTTCCTCTTGCCCCTACGGTGCTAAACGCCTTTAGTGGCTGCTTCACCCCGTTCAATTCATACTCGACCACCACGACATTGCCTTTGCGTCCAATTCGTGCTGTCTTCCGGAAATCCAACGCAAACCGCGATAAGTCACTCTCCGCGTAACTGCCGATCTGCCGAGCCTTTGACAGGCCGAACAGCTTGCCCGGGGCCCCAGCTGCCTTCGACCCACTCGGCGTACGCCCGAGACGGACTTCCTCAACATCCTCGAGTCCCGCCTCGACCGCGTCGTGGACGGCCTCGCACACCTCAGCATCCGTCACTTTACCTCCGCCTTTCCGTTTCCTCAAGATCTCGCGGATCTTGTTCACCGTGGCGGCGGGGATCTCCACGACAGCATCCTTGGCATCCTTCGCCTTCCTCACGATGCGGATTGCGCCGCTTTTCACGACGCTAATTCCGCTGCCGCGGCAATGCCCAGGCCGGCAGCGGCCAGACCCAGTTGGAGAATCGCTCCCTGGAGTTGATCACCCACCTCGTTCCAGATATCGCGGATGATCTCATTCCCGCATCTCCGCCCGGCGGTGTGTATTCGGGTCGAATTGGCGATAAGCCCTTTGAGTCAACGGGTCCCAAGATTGTCCACGACCTCATGGTACTGTCGCTCGGTCCGTATCGAAGGCTCAAAGGGCAGACTCTGGTTCGGTCGTACGACGGGGGCTGGGGAACTGAAGGTCGAGGTTCCTCCGGCAGAGGCACGCCTTGATGCCGAAGTGCCGCAGCCGTTCCGGGCTCATCTCATCCGGTGACCTCCGTATTCGCCTTGGACGCCCCGGATGATGCGTCTGTGATCGACAAACGGGCGCGTCGAACCAGTATTCAACGCTTTGGAACACTCGCCCGTTGGTTGCGATTCTCGGCCTCGTCCTTGAGTGTTCGCGAGTCGCCTCCATCTCTCGCCACATCCTCTCTAAACTGCAAGCCGATGGGCTGACTGGAGACGCGAGCCGCGGAAGAAGGACTCTGATTACAGCATACCGCGGTGCCGCTGGGGACGCTGTGCCGTCGATTTCATTGCCGACGATCGTCTCGTCGGAATAGACCTTCCAGACATGGAACGTCCGCTTGACGGGCCGACGGAATGTATCGTGAGTCTTCTGGTCGACAATGTCCAACTCGACCCGCGCTCCGCTGGGATCGACCTTGTTGACCGGGTTATTGCCGACATAGCGGAACAGGTTCTCGTCCCCGCCTCAAACCCCTTCGGCTCCCGTCACCCAACGCCCGGCGGCGGGGTCGCGGCGGGCCGCGCCCCGGCGTAGTAGAGATCCAGCTCGGGGTCGCGGTAGTAGTTCTGTTGCCCAATGAAGGTGAACGGCGTCTCGGCCGTCCCCGTGTGCGCCGCCTCCAGGCCGAAGGCCCGGTGGGCGTAGCGGTCGGCGGCGGTTTCAGAGTCATCCACGAGGGCGTCCGTCGAGCCCAAGCGCGTCGTACTGGTGGTAGAGCGTGTCCGTGCCGTCGTACTCGCTGACCAGCTCGCCCCACTCGTCGAGTCGAGGTGTACTCGTGGAGCGGGTCGCTATCGTCGGTCTCCTGCAACAGGCGCTTCAGGTCGTAGATGAAGTGCTTCGACTCGCTGGGCGATCTCTTCTGCACCCGGCGGCCGTCGGCCCGGTAGGTGAGCGTGACCAGTCCGGCCACCGGCTCGGCCACCACCAGCCGGCTGTCCTCGTCCCAGGTGTAGTAGGTCAGCTCCGAGGGCGTCTCTTTTTGGGTGCGGTTGCCGTCCTCGTCATAGCTGTAGGTCGTCACCCCCGAGGAGTTCTCCTCGGTCAGGAGCCGGTTGGCCGCGTCGTACGTGTAGCTGGTCACCGCGCCGGAATCGTTCTGCGTGAGCCGGTTGCCGGCGGCGTCGTACGTATAGCTGGTGCTGTAGGCCGGCGCGGCGCTCCGCTCCTCGCGGAGGAGCTGGTAGGTCTTGTCGTAACTCCAGGTGGTCACGGCGCCCGTGGACTCGACCACCCCCCGGCGGTTGCCCGCCTGATCGTAGCTGTAGGTGAACGCCTTCAAGAGCGTGTCGTCGCTGGCCGTGTGCGTCAGCGTCCGCAGGCGGTCGGCGCAGTCGTAGCCGTAGCTGGTGATCGCGCCGTTGCCGTGCTCCAGCCGGACGCGGCGTCCGGCCAGGTCGTAGGCCAGGGCGGTCGTCTGCCCGCGGGGATTGGTGACCGCCGTGAGCCGGTCGGCGTCGTCGTAGGCGTAGCTGGTCACCCCGCCGTCGGGGTCGACCATCGTCGTGCGGCGACGGACTACGTCGTAGCTGTAGCTGACCGTCTTGCCGTCGGGATCGGTGACCGACCGCAGCAGATTGCGGCTGTCGTAGGTGTAGCTGGTCGTGCCGGTGGCGTCGGCGAGGCTCGTGCGGTTGCCCGCCAGGTCGTAGTCGTAGCTGTGGCTCGACCCGCCGGGATAGGCCTCGCCGGTGAGTTCCCCGGCGGCGTTATAGCTGTATGTGACGCACTGTCCCCGGGCGTTGATCCGCCGGATGCGATTGCCCACCGCGTCGTAGACGAACGTGGTGGTGTTGCCCAGCGGGTCGGTCTGACTGGTGAGCCGGCCGCGGGCGTCGTAGTCGAAGTCGGTCGTGTAGCCCCGCGCGTTGGTCAGCGCGGTCAACCGCCCGGCGGAGTCGTAGACGCTGGTGGTGACGCGCCCCTCGGCGTCGATCCGCACCGTGGGCCGCCCCAGGGCGTCGTAGAGCGTGGTCGTGATGTTCCCCTCGCCGTCCACCACCCGGATGCGATGGTCCGCCAGGTCGTAGCCGTAGCTCATCGTCTCCCCCAGGCCGTTGATCTCGGCGCTGACCCGCCCCGCGGCGTCGTAGGTCGTGGTCGAGATGCAGCCCACGGGGCTAACGACCATCACCGGCCGGTCGAGGCCGTCATAGACCGTGCTGGTGATCCCGCCGCCGGGCGGCTGGACGGCCACGCGGCGGTTGCCGGCGTCGTAGACGCTGGTCGTCACCCGGCCCAGGGCATTGGTCCGCGTGACCTGCCGATCGGCCAGGTCGTAGCCGAACTGGGTGGCGTCGCCGGTGGGCTCGGCCACCGAGGAGGTCAGGCCGTGGGCCGTGTAGCTGGTAGTGGTGATCCGCCCCAAGGGATCGCTGACCTCGGTCGGCCGCTGCACGCGGTCGTAGACGTAGGTCGTCGTCCGCAGCCCGGGCCGGGTGCGCCGCAGCAAGGTGCCGTCCGGGTAGTAGGCCAGCAGCATGCTGTTGCCCAGGGCGTCCTGGAGCGACGTGCTGCGCTTCGCGCCGTCGTAGGCGTACGTGGTCCGCGATCCCAGCGGGCCCACCGTCGCCTGGACCGTCCCATCGGGATAGTAGACCGTCGACGTCGTGGCCGAGCGGGTCGGTCGCCATCGTCTGCCGGTTGGCCGCGCCGCGGACGTAGTTCGTCGCTCAGGGCGTCGATCCGTTGCTTGAGCTGGCCATCGAGATAGTAGGCGAAGGTAGTGACGCGCCCGGGCGCCGTTGACCACCGACGACTCGCGGTTGGCCGCATCGTAGCGTGGGTCGTCCGGCGGCCGAGCGGACGGCCGTCACCCAGAGCTGCCCGTCTGGGTAGTACGCCGAGTAGCTCGTCTGGCCCACGGCGTTGGTCACGGCGGCTGCTGGTTGACCTTGTCGTACTGGTACGTAGACGTATCCCAGCGGCGTCACCGTGGCCTTGAGCTGGCCGTCCGGGTAGTAGTCGACGTTGACGTGCTCCCAGCGGATCCTTGACCGTCTCCCGCCGTCCTTGCGGCATCGTAGGTATAGGAGGTCCGGCGCGCGACCTGATTGACGCTGGCCCGCAGCCGGCCGTCGTCGTAGTACAGGCTGTAGGAACTGTGCTCCTCGGCGTCGATCTGCTCGCAGATCTGGTTCGCCTGGTCGTAGACGCTCGTCGAGACGAAGTCCCCCGCGGGTTGATCGTTGCCTTGAGCATCCCGTCCGGGTAGTAGGCGCTGGTAGGCGGACGCCCTCGCCATCGCATGGCCGTTCGCCGATTGGCGGCGTTGTAGCCGTACTGGGCGATCGTCCCGCCCGGATCGGTCGTGCTCTGGAGCTGTAGGCCGTCGCGAATAGGTGCGCAGATCACCGTCCCGGCCGGATTCGTCGTAGCGCGGAGCCGGTTGGCCGCATCGTAGACGGCTCGTGGCGTACCCTCGGCGTCGAGCGTCGCCTTGACCCGCCCGTCCGCCAGGTAGAGCGTGGTGGTGACCTTCCCGCGGATTGACCGTCGCCCAGGGCCGGTTCACCTTGTCGTAAATCGTGCTCGTGGCGTGCTCCTTCCGGGTTCGGCCTGGCCGCTCCGCAGCATCCCGTCCGTAGTAGTGCTCGGTGACGTGCCCTCGGCATCGATCAGGCCGTCCGCGGTGGGCGGCGGTCATAGACGTACGCCGGCGTGCGTGCCCTCGGGATCTACCGTGGCCTGGAGTTGACCATCGGGATAGTACCGGGATCGTCGTCTCGCCGGCCATTGGTGACGGTCAACGGCCGGTGGGCGGCGTCGTAGGTGTAGGAGGTGATCCGTCCCAGGGGGGTCGATCACTTGCTGGACGAGCCCGTCGTCGTAGTACACACCGTGCTCGTGACGCCCTCGGCATCGATCACCGCCGTCTGCCGGTTGGCCGGGTCGTAGGCGTAGCTCGGTGACGGCCCTCGGGGTTGATCGTCTGCCGCAGCATGTCGTCGGGGTAGTACACCGAGGTGGTCACCAGCGGATTGACCACCGCCGTCTGCCGGTCGGCGTCGTCGTAGACGAACGTCGTGCGATGTCCCTCGGGATCGACCGCGGCGATCCGCCGTCCGGCCGCGTCGGACCGTTTCAGTCGTCTCGATGCGGATTGGTGACCGCCGTCTGCTGGTGGACCGGATCGGCGTAGCGCTGGTCACGTTCCCTTCGGGATCGACCACCGTCTGGACCAGATCGTCCTTGAAGTAGGTAGTGGTCGTCACCTCCCCTCGGCATCTTCACCGCCTGCGCCGGTTCGATGCATCGTAGCTGGAGGTCGTGACGTTCCCTTCCGGATCGCTGGTCGTCCAGAGCTGCCCGTCGGGATAGTAGTTTCGGAGGCCGTCTGTCGAGAGCGGGTTGGTCTCCTCGGTCTGCCGGTTGGCCGCATCGTAGACGTAGCCGGTGATGTTCCCTTCCGGGTCGATCGTCTGCTGCAGCAGGCCGTCCGGGTAGTAGACGAAGCTCGACCTTGTTTTCCGGATTGACGGTCGCCGTCCGCCGGTTGCGGGCGTCGTAACGGTGCTCGGTATCGTGCCTGGCGGGGTCGGTCTCGGTGAGCACGTTGCTGGAGCTGTCGTAGGTGTAGCTCGTGCGGTGCCCCAGCTCGTCGATCCGGGCGCTCGGACTCGATCGCGCTCATCATACTCCGCTCCGTGCGCGCCCCTCCGGGCTCCTGCGCGACGGAGCCGGTCGCCCGGGTCGTACTCCAGCGTGGTGATGTAGCCTGTGGTTTGATCGCTGCCTGCGGGCGATTGGCGGCGTCGAAGACGCTCGTCGTCGCCCGGCCGAGCGGGTTGACGACTGCCACCTGATTGCCGACCGGGTCGTAAACCGAGGTCGCGGCCGTCATCGCGTCCACCACCGCCTCGACGCGGTTGTTGAGGCCGTAGACCGTGGTCGTCGTATGGTTCTCCGGGTCGGCCGTCCGCTCCAGGTAGACCGTTGTCGCCATAGCTGAGGCTCGTCCGGTCGTCGAGCGGCGTGATCCGGCCGTTACCCGGTTGGCGCCGCGTCGTACGGTGGTGAAGATGTCCCCTCGGGATTCTCCACCGACTGCTGGCTGTAGCCGTTGTAGGTGAAGCTCGTCCGCTGCCCGAGCGGATCGATCCGCTCCTTCACCAGCCCCTGCTCGTCGTACTCCTGCGAGGTCGTCCCCTCTTCGGTCTCTCCTGGGAGGCGAGCTGTCCGCGTCGTGGTGAAGGAACGTGATGCGCCCAGCGGATCGAGCAGCTCCACGCGGTCGTACCCGTCCCAGGTCAGCGTGGTGACGAAGCCCTGCGGGTTGGCCACCGTCTCGACCCGGCTCTCGGCGTCGTAGCTGAAGCTGAAGGTGTCGCCGTTGGGATAGACGACGCCGCCACGCCCCGCGGCCGTTGTCCAGGTCGGTGAACTCCAGGTGCGTATGGTGGCCGTTGGCGTCGGTGACGCGCTGACGGTTGCCCGTCCAGGTGTAGCTTGTGATATGGCCCAGCGGATTGACCACCGCCGCCACGTACTGCTGCTCGTCAACGTGATCGTGCTCACGTTCCCGCGGGCGTCGGTGACCCGCGTCGTGCACAGTCGACGCAGGTGAACGTCGTGACTCCCTTGGGCGTCATGACCTGCTCCAGGCCGTCCACAGGGGTCGCAGTTGAAGTTGTGCACCGCTGACCCGGCCCGACGGGTCAGCATCTCGCTCCCGCGAGTCGTAGCCGAACGAGGTAGCGAGCGACTCCGGCTGGGTCACCCCGTTCGTGCAGCCGCCGCAGTCGATGTCCAACAGCGTCTGGCGCCCGGCGTGGTCGGTGATCTTCTAGCTTGCCTGCGGTGTAGCTGAACGTCGTCCGCCGGTCGAACGGATCGGTGACGTACGAGCCGGCGATCGTCGTCGTAAGTCAGCGTCCACACTTGGTCGTGCCGCTTCAGCCGGGTACGCGCGTGCCACCCTGGCTCGCGTCGTAGCCGTAGTCGTCCGGCGGCTCGTAATGCAGTTCCAGTTCGTCGGGCTGGTGTCTCGACCCAGCCGTTCGTCCGCCGCAGCGAATTCGCTGTCGCCGGCGGGGCCTCATAGGAGTTGGTGTATTCGTCGCGCTTGGTGTACCGCCGTCGCGACCGTCCCCTTGTAGACGATCGCCGGCGTAGTCGCTCAACTCGATCCTCGCGGGTCGAGCGACAGCGACCTGGGTAGCCGTACGGCCCGGCGTGGGGACCGGCCGCCGAATTGTACGTAAACAGGGCCAGCGGGGGTGAACGGCCCGGGCGCCCGCACAAGGAAGCGGAGCACCACGTTGCGGTTGGCCGGGTTGATCGTCGCCGGCCCGTCGAGGATCTTGGGGACCGCAGGCGGTGCTGTCCGCACGTCGTGCAGGGCCTGGGCCACCTCGTCCAGGCTCCCCGGCAGCTCACCCGGCATCGCCGGCCTGTCGCGGAGCGACATCACCGCCGGCTCGCTCTCGCCGGCTGCCCGCTCGGCTCCCGTCAGCCCCCGGATCCTGGCCCACGCCCGGCAGGCCCAGATACGGAGCGTCCACCAGCGTAAAGGTCTCGCCGCCGTTGAGAAGGGATTTCGTCAGCATCAGTGGCTCCGTTTCGTGGTCAAGTGAATGACGGGTCGATGAACATCGCGTCAGGGGTGTGCTTCTCGGCCGGGCTCACCGCGGGGGCGCGTCAGCCGCAAGCGCTCGCCAGGCGGGGCGGGACGCGTGACGCCGCCGAGCAGGCCCAAGAATCGCCTCTGCGGCCCCTCGGGCGGCTCGGGCTCGTGCCGGCGCTTCCTTGCCAGGAGCGGCTCGTAGCGCTCCTGGTGCGCAGGCCGCAATCCCTCGAGGCGTAGGCCTCCGCCTGATGCCACCGCCCGGCGCTCCAGGCCGGGGCGACGTCGGCGGCCCGGCGCGCGGCAGATCAGGCCAGAATCCAGGTAGCCGCAACGGCGGCAACGCCGCGGCGCGACTCCTCCGGCTCTTCCGCCGGCCGCTGCGTGGCGCGGTCACGCTCACGCCGCGATCCCTGGGCGATCTGCGTCACCGTGACCCGCGACAGCCCCGTCGACCGGGCGACCTGGCGATGGCTGCGCCTCGTCCAACAGTCGCTCCACTTCGCGAACACGCCACCGCTTCAGCATGGCACTTACCCCTGAATCACGCCGTGGAAAGGCTCCAGGGAAAGGCTCACCGCGGCTGTGCTGGGCTTCGGGGGTGGGCCCGATACCTGCCCGCTCGAAGCGGGCAAGCCCTTCCGATACCCGATGGAACTGCATCTGGTTACTGCTGCACGAACTGCTCGACGCGACGGCGGATCTGCTGATCACGCCGTCCTGCACGCTCAGCTCGATTCCCCTTGCCATAGAAGCCGCGGCGGAGGATTTCCGCCAGCACCTTGTCCACCACCGCTCGTACCTCGGTGCAGGCGAGTCGCGCGTACGGCGAGGTGGGTCTCGTCTTCATGGCCGGGGCCTCGTCTCCACGCCCGACGGCACCGCCCGTCGGAACAACCGCGAACTTAGCCGCTCCCGTGGCCTAGTTTCAAGAACTTCTTTCACGCCTCCACCACGCCGCTCGCAGCGCCTTGTACCCCAACACTCCTCCCCCCCGCCATGCACGGCCGGAGCCCCAAAGAACCTGTACCTCTGGCCGGGACACACGAAGACAGTGGCCGGCCGATGTTCGCCGCCAGCCTGATCTAGGTGGAACCGGCCGACAAGGTGCGAGCCGTCAGTCAAGGCGGGATCGGCCAGGTGCACTGGCTGGCCCACGAAGTCGGGCTGGTGGAGGCCATCGATCGGCACGTGCACATGTTGAAAATCCACCGGCCATACCACGAATCGGATCACGTGCTCAACCTGGCCTACAACGCGCTGTGCGACGGGATCCGGCTGGAGGACATTGAATTGCGGCGCAACGACGAGATGTTCCTCAATGCGTTGGGGGTGGAGCGGATTCCCGATCCGACCACGACCGGCGACTTCTGCCGGCGGTTCAGTGAAGGGCAGGTTCGCACCCTGATGGCGGCCGCCGACAAGGCGGTTGCGAGTCTGGACGCGGCAGCCGAAGGCCTTTTTCGACCTCGCGACGATCGATCTCGACGGCACGCTGATGGTGACCACGGGGAGTGCAAGCAGGGGATGGATATCTCCTACAAGCGGACGCCGGGGCTATCATCCGCTGCTGGCTTTGCTGGCCAAGACGGGGGAGGTGCTGCGACTGGTCGACCGCTCGGGAAGCCGCCCTAGCCACGAAGGGGCCGCCGGCGAAGCCAGTGAACGCCTCGCATAACACGGTTAACAGAGTATCCGGCGAAGCCCACCTCTCATCCCATCCTGATCCCAGAGCGAGCAGATCGCTACTGCCGATTCCCGACCCTATGCGGGCCGTCGGCAAGTTGAATGGGGACGTAGACACCACGATCAACGACCTGACGCAATCTGCCGTGGTCCGCGTGATCGCCACGCATACTTGCGACGAGATCAGAGAGGAATCTTTGACCGAGACCCTGACCAAAAGAGGTCCGCCGCGAACTGCGGCAGTTCGGCGTTCACGTCGCCCGCTGCAAGCTGGTGGACTTCTCCGACTGCAAGGTCTACAAGCTGCTCACCAGCCAGGTGGATCGCCAGGGGATAGCTTCGCACCAGCTGTACCAGTAAACGCGGACAACCACTGGGGGAAGTGTTTCAAACACTGGAAGTCAATGTCGCGGAAGGACGTGTGTCGATTCCTGAGTTGTGCGCTTCTCGCCAATCGGAACAATAACCCCACTTGCGGCCCAATGCGCGTCCGCCTATGCTCACGGAGCGGGAACCCGGCTGCAGAGTGAGGTCGGTGGCTGCTGGCGTAATACCGGGAGGCGGAATAGTACTACAGCGCAAGGTTGGCGATTTCATACGGTATGTTGGGCTGCTAGCAGCGTACCACCAGATATTGACGAATTCGGGCAATCCTGCGCTGTAGTAATAGTAGCCCAGTTCATAGGAGACTTTCGATGAGCAAAGTGAAAGTGCGGCCCTACTTGTCGCCCACGCTCGTCTTGCTTGCTATTGACTGGCCGGACGGTGAGGTGATCGCCAAGGACGACAAGAAAAATGACTTCTTGGGCTTTGCTATCCTCCGCCAGCCCGGTTTCGGCGACCGGCAAGAGAGTTGGTTGCCCAATCGTCTCGGCTTTGAGGGGCCGGCGGGTGAGGGGAAAGACCTGCCGAGCAACCTCAATCCAATTCAGAAGTTCTTATGGTGGGACGCGCGCATCAACACCGACGACCGCGGCCAGAGTTTCCGGTATACCGTGACGCCGGTGCGCGGCACGCCCGACGTCCCGCGACTGGTGGCTTCTGCCGCGAAGTCGATCGAAGTCACTATCCCATCCGTGGTGGAACACAAGATCGGTAGTTACTTCAACCGCGCCGTCGTGAGTTCGCAAGCGTTCGTCAAGGCTTTCGGTGCGAAACCGACGGGCAAGAAGTTGGAAAGGGCGTTGGCCTGGTTGGCCAACGGAATGGAGACCGTCATCCCTGAGTTCATCGCCGACTCGCCGGCTGTAGACGGGGCGATCTACCACCTCAGCGACGACCGTTGGGTCATCCCGGCGTTGGCGGAGTACCGCGGGCCGGCCAGCCTCGTCTATCATTCTAAGGATGGGGCCAGCGATGACGCGGTGGCGGAGTTGGGGCGCCGCACGAACCTGTCGTTCATCCCTCGAACCCGAGGCAACCTGATGCATAACAAGTTCCTCGTGCGCCGCCGGAATGGACGGCCGGACGTGGTCCTGACCGGGTCAGCCAATTTCACCACCAAGGGGCTGACCAGCCAAGCCAACTTGCTGCACACTTGGGCTTCGCCGAAACTGGCCGAACTGTTCCAGAAGCGACAGGAATTGCTGGCCGAAGATCCCGCTCCGAAGGCGGCCAAGGCAGAAGCTGGCTGGTCGGAACCCGTGAAGGTCGGAGACGCGAGAGTTCGCGTGTTCTTCGCCCCCGAGCCAGATGACGGGCGATTGGCGCTGGACGAGGTTGTCAGAGCGGTGGAGAAGGCCCGGCAGTCGGTGATCTTCTGCCTCTTCTCGTCCACCGACGAGCCACTTCGCGATGCCTGTTTCGCGGCGGGGGACAAGGGGAGGATGATGTTCGGCCTGATCAACCGAATCGGCAAGCCGAAGCCCGACGCTGAGGACGACGCCTCGACGAGGGCTACCATCGCCGTCTACCACCGTTCCAAGGAGAACCGCGATGTTTATTCCTTCGATCTCTTCCGGCGCGGCAAGCAGCCCCCGGGATTTTGGTGGGAAATGGGATCGATCCGGACGGCATTGCGCAAGGATACAGATGACGAGCCGGTGGGGGAGGAGGGGCGGAAGCAACCCCCCGAGGTGTACATTCATCACAAGTTCGTTGTCGTCGACGCGGAAACGGACCATCCAGTGATTTACACGGGCTCGGCGAACTTCAGCAACAATTCCAACTACAAAAATGACGAGAACCTGCTGGAGATCCGCTCGTGCCCGCGGCTTGCGCGGATCTACCTGGCGGAATTCCTGCGCCTGTACGAGCACTACCGCGCTCGGGCCCAATTCAACGAACGAGGCGTGGACGATCGAGAGCCCCTCCGGCTACGTGCGAAGACTTCCGAGTGGTGTGGAAAACACTATCGAAAGGGAACACCGGAGTACCGCGCACGGTTGAACATGGTGAAGGAATAATCGGTCAGCCAAGGCTGCTGAGCCGCGATCACGGCTTTCGGCTCGGACCAGTGGGTTTTCCTCTGCTCGAACGTCCCGCCATGCATTGATGGGGACGGCGCCCACCGCACCAGATATCAGGAACAAGTTCGGCGCACTGGGCATTTCTGGCATTCGTCCGGCATGACTTCGTGGCTAAAGTGCTCGGCCTCTGGACTGCTACAGACGGCGGTGATGCCCAGCCGACCGCTAGCGACCTGAACCCTCAGCATCCGTAGCGGGCAGGGTGGCCAAGTGGGGTAGAGGCGCTGGCCCTCTCGGCGATAGCCGACAAGAGATGGCGGCGGCCCGCTGAATTCCAGCGAGCCGTCTTGGTGTACCGTGGGCCGCCCGTGGGCCAGATCCACGTCGGGGATAGCTCGCTCCACGAGGCGATAGAAGCTCGATAACGGGCCGCCGGAATAGACGAGATAGTTGCAGCCGCCGGTCGGCGTCGGTCGGGGTGGCTCGTCGGGGCAATCGCAAGGCATGGGCGTCACCAAAGGCTGCGAGGGCAGTGTTCCGTGGCCATTTTGATCTTGTTGGTGATGGCGAATCCGGCATCAGCCACGCGGCAGCCGCACCCTCGGCAGATTTGCCGTCGGCGGTCGTACCATCGGCATGGCTTGCAGAAGCGATTGAATATCTGCTCAACGTCTTTGGCCGAACGCTCAGGCCGACCGGCCGCCGTCCAGGCGATGAGCGCCTCGGCATACGACAGCGTTCGGCGCACAAGGCTGGGGGCCTCGGGAGGCGGCGCACCGTCCGCCGGGACGCTTTCGTCGCGGCATGGCGGTGGCTCTTTCGTATCGCCCACCGAGGCTGCGTTGGCGTGGCTCGTCTCCGGCGACTGGCATAGGCGACACGCTCGGGGCGCCATTACCAACCGGTAGGTCGGTTTCCTCTCGTCAAGACAGACGCGATGGACGACGCGACCGGTCGGTGTCCGGCTGTCAAACGATGATGGACAAGCAGGGAAAGTCATTGTAGACATTTCACCTTCAGCAGCACGCGGCGCTTGCGGTATCCCAGACGGTGAACGGGTAGCCACTTGGCTGCAACAGAAGCCGGTAGTCCACGGGAAACACCTTGATGAACGTGCCCGAGGGCGCGGAGGTCACTGTCCCATCGCAGTTCGTGTCGACGATTCCCAAGTCATGCACTTCCGTGATGTGCTCCGGCGATCCTCCCCAAGGATCGTACCAATACTCGATATGCCACTTGGCGGCGTGTCTTACATTGTTCACGCCCTGCTGGCCGTAGCCGTACCCGATGGCGATGGTGAAGTCGTAGTCCTGCCGGTACGTCCATTGGAATTGCCAGTGGCCGCCGCCGTCCGGCTCTTCAATGAACCATTCGTTCTTCGTGAATTGAGTTGGGTAAAGCAAATAGGGGACGTAGGACGACAGACCGTGCAGGGAGCGCATGTCATCAATGAGGGTTTGAGTGCATCCGCAGACGCAGTCGTCGATGGTCTCGTTGAGTTCGTCGATGACCGCCTGCTTCCATTTCCAGGTTTCCGCCCACGACTCTGGCGCATTGCGGCACAGCCATTCCAATCGACCGCGGACCTCCATGATGTCCGACATGGACCACTTGTGGCCTGCCGGCGCCTCGGGAAGTGGATCGCCAGGCTCGCACTGTTCAGCACGCTCATTGACCCGCCGGATGATGTCGTTCCAGTCGTCGTGCGTCCAGACTCGTCCCATCGCAGCCTCCTCAGAACATCCGCAACAGAGCGTGGTAGACTTCCGCCTCAGCCAGGCAGTCGGCCAGGGCGTCGTGGGGATTGTGGTTGATGATGCCCAACTTCTTGCACATGGCCCCCAGGCCGACGTAAGGGAACGGCACCGGTTCGCCCGCGAACGCCGCCTTGTCGTTGAGTGCGATGGCGTAGAGCATCCCGTCGCGGGCATGACTGTGGAACAAGAGGTCCACCATTTCCACGCCCAGCCACGCCTTCAAGAAACTGGACTCGAAGGCCCAGTTGTGGGCCAGCGGCACTAGGCACTTCTTGAAGGGCAGCTTCAGCGCCTCGACCCATTCATAGAGCCAGTCGGCCACCTGCTCGGCCTCTGGGGCCTGGAGCAAGAGTTCCGTCATGGGAATCTTGTGCTTGTGCTTCGCGCCGGCCGACTCGCGCTCCGGGTGTTTCGGCTTGACAAGCGTATAGAACGGCCGCACGTCGGCAAGGGGCTTGAATTCGGAGTCCAGCGGCACCACGGCGATCTGGATGATCTCGTGCCAGCCGGGGCGGGTGCCGGTGGTCTCCAGGTCCACGGCCGCCATGAGGCAGCCGTTCAGATGGACCAGGCCGGGGTAGACAATCGCATCAGCCACGGCTCTTCCTCTGCTTCCTGGCAGATTTCCGGGGTGACTTGCGGGCTACGGGCTGGTAGCTCGGCATGTCATTGAGTTCCGCCGGCAGCAGTCCTCGCTCGATCATCTCCTCGTAATGGATCAGGGCCATCGCGTTGAACATGATCGCGGCCAGGTGGTCCTCGTCCCGCTTGCCCTGCTGATACTTCATCACGTGCCGCTTGAGCGAGGCCACGCAACGGGAAAACGGCATCCCCTTCTCCCAATTCCGTTCGGCGTACTTGGCCGCGCCCATCCTCAGCCAATGGCCTTGCCGCTCTTCCGCGAATGGCGAGATCAGGTCGGGGCGGGGCTTGTCGTCCGCCGTGTCGCGGATCGCCAGACCAGCGCCAAAGGATTGCCGCTTGCCGCTGTCCGTCATGCCGTACTTACTCATAGTCTTCTCCGGGGTTCACGTCCGAGGATGCTTCTTCGATGATGTCGCCGCCGTACTGGTCCGCGAAGGCAGCTTCGTCTTCCGGCCACTGGTCGGTTTCGACTTCGGCGACCAGCGTGGCTCTTATGATTGAGCGGGAGAGAAAGCCGGTGGAACGGTAGATGCGAAGCGTCATGCCTTCTCCCTTTCCGCCGGCTTGATGGTCAGGTTGGAAACGTACAGCTTGTTGCCGGTTCCGTTGAAGCGCTGGTGCTTGATGGGGAGTTCGTTGGAGACGCGCTTCTTGGACCAGACGTGCTTCTCGTTTGCCGGCAGCCATTGCTGGAAGCGGTCGTAGAACTCGGCAAACGAGCTGTGCCTGTCTGGCGTCTGCTCGCAACATTCGACGATGAATTGTTCGAGGTCGGTTCGATTGTCCTCCTGGGCGGACAACTTGCTGGCCGTTGCCACCACCGGCAGCCGGAGCCGGTCAATCACCGGCGGTAATTCCAAGTGCATGAGCGTGTAGAGGAAGTGTGGGGCCTCTCGGTCCAAGAACGCTTCCATCTTCAGCTTGGCGATCTTTTGCTCTTCCAAGAGATCGTTGACCCGCACCATCGTGATTCGCGTGTCGCCGGGGAACACGGGGCAGTTCTTCGGGCTGTTGGCCGTCTGGACCCAATGGGTCGTGTTGGGCTGCGCGAAGCAATCATGCCGCATCTTGCGAATCAGGATCGTGCGTGCGGTGACGTACTCCTTGATCTTGGCGTGGGCACCGGGGGCCTTGGAAATGTCCGTTTCTTCCACCGCACAGATGATCGCCCCGGACAGTTCGCCGTTGAATTCGCTGGTCAATGATCTCTCGGCCTTGACGATGCCCTTCGTAACCAGCCGCCCGAGCGATTCGTAGAAAATGCTCTTTCCGCTGCCCTCCTGGCCGAAGAAGAAGAGGTAGGGAAGCGGCTGGAAGGGATCGCGGAAGGCGCAGGCCACCCAGGCGCGGAGATAGTCGGCCCCGGTCCTGATCTTTGCCTCAATAGCCCAGGGCAATTCCCGCAGCACGGGCGTTAGCTCATGGCCGATGTGGTCGAAGATCATGTCCCAATGGGGATGGTGGGGAACTTCGTCATCGACCAGTTCGGCAGGCTTGTACTTGAATTGGGCGGCGTCAAGATTCCACTGCCGGCCGCCGGGGTATTCTTCGCGGAAGGGGAGACTGACGAGTTTCCAGCTACGCCCCACGGCCCCGCCCATGATGGCTTCGGCCTCGTTCTTGGGATGATCGAGGTTTTGCAGGAACATCTTCACGTTGGAAGCGGGATGCCGTGTCCATTCCTTTCCCTCCTCCTTTATCATCCAGCCGGAGTGCTCGGCGGCGGTCGTCTTCACGGCGCGGATGATCTTGTCGAATTCGTTGAAGTCGAGTTCGTCTTCCTCTTTGGGGTCCGCCTTGACCTTGAAAATCTTGACGTACTTCCCATTCCGGTCGTCCCAGCCATCTTTTGGCCCCTCGTTCTTCTTTCGCTCGATTTCTACGACCAGCCGGCCGTCCTTGTGGGCCTTGAGCGTCACTTTGCGATCCTTGGGCACCTCCTTCAGCGTAAGGTCCTCGCCGAGGCTCTTCGCTGCCTTGACTGCCGCTTCGGGCGACGAGAATACATATCCGCCTTGCTCTCGCTCCACGCCGCCCAAGAGCGTGCAAGCGGTTGCCAGGTCCGGGTAACGGTTGAAGTAGCAAGTGGTCCACCCCTGGCCGTCTTGGCTCCACGTTTCCGCCTCGGCAATGCCAGGCGAGAAGCGGTAGACCCGCCAAGCGCCGTCGGGCAATGGAAAGAGGAAGCAATTGGGAGTCCCTGGATCGCGGCCTTCGGAGTTGGTCTTGAATATGCCGACCAGCTTTGGCTCTTTGTCCTTCATCAACTCGTCGAGCGCCACGGTATGGGTTTGCAGGAGGTGATGGTCGGCCACCCAAAGCGTCGTGAAGCCGGAACGCATCAGGGCCTCGATCTGGGCCTTGTGTGAGTCGTCCAGGGGAATGATCTTCCGGCTGGATGCCAGGGCCTCGAACGGGTCTTGATCGTCTTCGGCGATTTCATTGACGCGAACCTTCGACCGCCGCCCTCGGACCACCTCGATGTGGTCCCGCCAGTTCTTGGGCAGGTCCGCTTCGCACAGCCGCTTCGTGGCCGGCTTGATGATCTCCAGACCGTGGTTCTCGGCCGACATCTTGCGGTGCCAAATCCACATGACGTGGCCGCAAGCGTCGATCGCGCTGGCGAAGTCGAAGCCCACTTCGGCCGACATCATCCCCAGGATGCAGCGGGCCAGGGCGGCGTGCTCGGTGTGATTCGCGGTCGGCACACCCGCATCGTCAAGGTAGACATAGAGGTGAATGCCGCCGCCGCCCGTGCTGCGGCGGACCTCCACGTAGGGCAAGGCGCAGGCCGCTTGCTTGACCTTCTCCAGTTGCTCATCGTCAATGCCGATGCCTTGGGCGTGGCCGGTCAGGGCGTCGAAGTCATAGCCGAAGTGCCGCGACAGGCGAGCTTTCCAGTCCCATCCCGTCATGCCGATCCCTTCGGCGTACAGGTCGAACGGATAACCGATCTTGTAGTCTTCCCACGTCGGGTCCATGGCGACGTTCTTGGGGATGCGGATGGAGTGCCAAGTGTCGCTGCCATTGGTCCAGGTGGACTTCTTGCCGGCCACTGGCTCGCCATCGGCCGCCATCACGTTCACCTGCACTTCCATGTTGATCGAACACCGATCCACCAGATCGGCGTTGGCTGGCGTCTTGCGGGCCTGGAGGAAGTTGTGCAGGGCTTCGCTGACTAAGGGCATTGGCTTCTCTCGAACGGCCGCGTCGTTGATCCGTGATTGAGCGTATAAACGCGCTCGGCGCGGACCCTCGAAACCGATCCGCGTAGACATCTACAAATGACCCCCAAAATCCTGCGATTTCCCAAGAAACTTGGGAAAAAAGGGAGTTTTGGGGGTCATTTGTAGGTGTCCAAGTTTGCCACGGATGCACTGATGCCCGATCAACCCGACGAGTTTCGTGAGATTCCTTTGGACCAGATGGTCGAGCCGTGGGTCGTCCTGCGGGTCGTGAACCGGGAGTCCGTCGAGTACCTGGAACTGCGAGACTCCATTGCCCATCAGGGCCTCCTCAATTCCATCTGCGTGCGCCCGTCGCCGCGAAGGCCGGGCAAAGTGGAAGTGGTGGACGGCCTCTATCGGTGGGCAGCCTGCTGCGAGTTGCAGCGTCCGACGATGCCGTGCATCGTCAAGCACGATCTCACAGACGAGCACGTATTGGCTCTTCAGATTCAGGCCAATGCCCTGCGGCCTGAGACGACGGTGCTGGAGTACGCCCGCCAGATCAAGCGGATCATGGACGCGCTTACGGTCCGACAGGGCACGGACGCCACGTTGGCCGACGTGAGCAAGCTGATTCACAAGAACGTGGATTGGATTGGGCGGCAGCTTGACTTGCTCGGCTTGCGGGCCGACATCCAGAAGGCCGTGGAACGCGGTGAGATACCGCTGGCCTCGGCCTATGTGCTCGCCAGATTGCCGATGGTTCAGCAGGCCCAGATTGTCACATCGGCAAAGACGATGCCGGCGAGAGAGTTTGTGCCCGTGGCCGCGCGGCTGGTCAAGCAAATTCAAGAGGCAGCCCGACAAGGAAAGCTGCACGACTTCTGCAAGGACTTCGAGCCCGTCCCGCACATCCGGCCCCCGAAGGAGATGTTTGCCGAATACCGCGAGCACCGTCTGGGCGGCCTGGCCGTCGTGAAGGCCAATTGCAGGACGCCGGCTGACGGCTGGTACTTAGCGCTCCAATGGGCGCTGAATCTGGACGAGGAGAGCATCCGCGAGCAGCGAGAGAGATTCCATGCGCGGACCCGCGCAAGTTTGCTGGAACGGAGGGTAGAGCCATGTGATGAAACCGAGACGAGCACTGAGAACGTGAACGACGACGACGAGCAACCCACCTTCTCGACGCCTGAAACCTAGTAACCGGAACCCAAGAGACAACAACTATGTCCGACACCACTGCAATGGTCCCCGTCAATCTCGACCAGCTTCCATCCACCCAGATCGGCACCGACGACCAGTTCGCGGAACTGGCCAAGGGCGGCGACTACCTCGGCCGGATGCAGCTTTACACGAAGAGCAAGGCCAACTTGAAGGGCCTCATTCCGCAGGGCCATTACGGCATCCCGGAGTCCGACGACGAGATCATTGACCTGGGCGACTCCGTGGACTTGCTGCCGCTGGCCCGCCGGCCCAAGGCCATCGACATGACCGACATGGAGGCCCTGGTCATTTCCTACGACATGGAATCCAAGGAGTTCAAGCGGATCGCCGCCAAGTCGGTCGAGGCGGATTCGCATTGCCAGTACGGCCCCAGCTTCCTGGTCTACGAGCGGAGCACGGGACGGTTCCTGGAGTTCTTCTGTGGCAACAAGTCGAGCCGCATCGAGGCCAAGAAGCTCTTTCCGTTCCTCCCGCTCACCCAGGCCGATATCGACGCCAAAGCGGCGGCCGGCAACAACGTCGGCGACCTGAAGCCGCACGGCCCGATCCCGGTCACGCTGAAGGTCAAGGTGGCCGAGAACCGCAAGGGAACCTGGCACGTCCCGGTGGTGGTGATGTGCTCGTCGCCGTTCGCCCGGCTGCCTTCGGGTGACGTGATCGTGCGGGAAATCCAGAAGTTCCTCACGGTCAAGGACAACGGCGTCGAGAAGGTCCCGGACAGCCGGCCCGCTCGCGCCCGCTAGGATCAGCCGCTCCCCGCCGGACTGGCCGCAAGGCCGCGGAGGGGTTCCGACACCGTGGTGTAAGCAGCACGCCAGCCGCAGCCGGCCTGGTGGTCCGGGTTCAAGTCCCGGCGGCGTCTCTCGTCCGCTTGGCCTCAGCTTGATCGCGGCCTGACCGTGGGAAGCTGGAACAGGTGTGCCACGGCCTCAACCGGATCGTCGGTGAAGGGGATTCCAGCAAGCGGAGTTTACCCTTGAATCCAGATTGCGTCCTGATCCAAACTCCATCCATCGACTTCCGCACCTTCATTGGCCTTGGCCATAAGGTGTTGGGCCGCTCGCCAGCCACTCCATCCGACGCTTGCCGGCGCGAGTTGTCGGACGCCGAGCGCTTCCTAAGCTGCTTGGCCGCGATGCGCGATGAGCGCGCACCTGTAGGACTGCCGCCCCACCTGCTGAAGCACGTCTCGTTCAGCGCCTTCATCGGCGCGGACGAACGAGACATGCTTGAAATCCTGCAACTGTCGGCGATGCCGTTTGTCGTGGTGGAGACCATCGCGCGGGGCGTGCAGGCGGCGGTCGTCACCGGCACCTTGGACCAATGGCGGGATGCCGTCGTGTCGGGATGCAGCCGAGGCGTCCCCTCTCCCGTCCGGTGCTGCTTCAACAAACTGCACGGCCTCTTCGTCGCCGCCGGACTGAACGTGTGGCGGGATTACACGCCGCAGGGCACGCCGGACCAGACCTTCTTGCTCTTGGAAGATAAGCGGGGCCGCTGACCGTCTAATTTCGCGATCGTTTTGCAGCGTACCCGATAGAGCACTATCGCATCTCTTGGCTCGATTGCACCGATGCAACCTTTCTACGAGCAAGACAACCTGACTCTCTACCGCGGCGATCTCCGTGAAGTGTTGCCGGAGCTGCCCGAGGCGCTGGTGGATTTCGTGGTGACCGACCCGCCTTACGGCCTCGGCTTCATGGAGAAGGATTGGGACCACGACGTTCCGGGGCCTGAGTATTGGCGGGCGATTGCTCGCGTGTGCAAGCCGGGTGCGCTGCTCTTGGCCTTCGGCGGCACGCGAACCTATCACCGTCTGATTTGCGCAATCGAAGACGCCGGTTGGGAGATTCGGGACTGCTTGATGTGGCTCTACGGGCAGGGTTTTCCCAAGGCCGCCGACGTAGGCAAGATGATCGACAAGGCCAAGGGCGCTGTCCGCGAGATCGTCGGGACGAAACTCGGGCAGCCTGGCTACTCGCTGGCTGATAACGGTCGGACGAACGAGGTCTATGGCGATCTGCACAACCCGGAGGCCGAGTGCGCGATTACGGCCCCGGCGACTCCCGAGGCCGCCCGGTGGACAGGGTGGGCCAACGCCTTGAAGCCGGCTTGGGAGCCAATTGTCCTGGCGATGAAGCCGCTTGACGGGACGCTGGCCCACAACGCCGAGAAGTGGGGCGTGGCGGGCCTGAACATCGACGCCGCCCGCATCGGCGAGAACCCTGGCTACCGGTACAACGCCGACCGCAACGGGACGACCTTCCACGGCAAGCAGGGCGAGCGGATCAAGCAGTCGGCCGAGAAGAAGGGCAGCCAGTTCATTGAGTCAACCAAGGGCCGCTGGCCGGCGAACCTGCTGCTTGACCCGCAGGCTGCCGCCCAATTGGACGAACAAAGCGGCACGCTTGCCAGCGGCAGCAACAACGTCCGCACGAAGCCGGGCCACGGCTACCACGGCCGCCTGGGCAGGGCGGGCGATGCCCAGGTGGCCTACGGCGATTCTGGCGGTGCTAGCCGGTTCTTCTATTGCGGCAAGGCGACCAAGAAGGAGCGCGGGCCGGGGAACGATCATCCTACGGTCAAGCCCGTGAAGTTGATGGAGTACCTGCTGACATTGCTTTCCACCCCGGACGGCGGCGTGATTTTGGACCCGTTTGCCGGCAGCGGGACCACGCTCTTGGCCGCCAAGCGGCTCGGCCGCCGCTCGATCGGTGTCGAGTTGACCGAGCACAACTGCGAGATCGCGCGAGGGAGATTGAATGTCGGTTGAAACCGTCAAGGTCGAAGCTACCACCTCCAGCGGCACGCGGATTCGCGTGCCGGTGTTGCTGGAAAGGAAGAACGGCCGCATCTACTTCTGGGACGGCAAAGTGGGCACGAAGACCCGCTTTGGGCTGATGGCGGAAGTCAAGGCCATGCGCGGTGCGCACTTCCACGGCTACGACGACGAGGGCGACTACGCCAAGACCAAGGTGTGGTCCGTGGACGACTGCCAGCGAAACCGTTTCCAGATCGGCTATCTCTGCGGCGAGGATGTCTACGCCTGGTTCGACCGGCCGTTACAACGCTTCGAGTATCGGCCCCTGACCCGCGGCGGCGTGCCGCAGAACTTCATGCCGCACCAGGCGGACCTGGCCGACGCCGGCCTGACGTACCACTACCAGATATTCGGCGCGGAAATGGGCACGGGGAAGACTCTCGCCGCGCAGATGGTGATTGAGCAGTCGGGCGTTGATCGGGTCTGGTGGGCAGGCCCAAAGACCAGCATCCCGAACATCACACGCGAGTTCAAGCTGTGGGGCTTCCCCTTCGACCGCATCCAGGTGGAGTTCTTCACCTACGAGGGGCTGGTCCGTGTGATGGACGAGTGGGACGGCTCGCAGACCTTGCCTCGATTTTTCGTGGCCGACGAATCGAGCCGGTGTAAGAACGACACCTCGCAGCGCTCGAAAGCCTGCCAGAAGCTCGCGGACCTGATTCGCGAGAAGTACGGGCTTGCCGGCTACGTGATCCTCATGTCGGGCACGCCCTCGCCCAAGACGCCGTGCGATTGGTGGAGTCAGTGCGAGATCGCCTGGCCGGGCTTCCTGAAGGAGGGCAGCCGCCGGGCAATGGAAGAGCGGCTGGCCTTCATGGTGGAGCAGGAGTTCGACGCCGGCAAATTCAAGAAGCGGGTCGGCTGGAAGGACGACGAACGGAAATGCGCCAAGTGCGGCGCGACTTACGAGGAAGGGCCGCACGAGTTGGACGGTGTGACGGACCCGGAAAGCTATCACCCGTTCGAGGCGAGCAAGAACGAAGTCGCCTTTCTCTACGATCGGCTCAAGGGGCTGGTTGTCGTCAAGCATAAGAAGGACTGCCTGCAACTGCCCGAGAAGCGATACCGCAAGATCATTTGCAGGCCAACCGCCAGCACCTTGCGCGTGGCCGAGGCCATCGCGAGCGCGGCACCCAATGCCATCACCGGCATGACCCTGCTGCGGGAGTTGAGCGACGGCTTCCAGTACCGCGAGCAGCAGGACGGCACGAAGCAATGCACGCATTGCACGGATGGCACGGTGGCGGAATGGGTGGACCCCGAGGACCCCCAGGCCACCTATCAGGCGATCGACCTGCTCGATCCTGAATTGAGGGCTCGGCTCGTAAGGCAAACCGTCGCCTGTCCAGCCTGCGGCGGCAAGCGGCAAGTTCCCAGGATGGTTCGCATCGCGCGAGAAATCCCCTGCCCGAAGGACGCCGCGCTGAAGATGCTCCTGGACGAGAACGAGGAGGTCGGTCGGCTGGTCATCTTCGCCGGCTTCACCGGCTCGGTGGATCGCATCGTCAAGCTGTGTCTCAAGGAAAAGTGGGACGTGGTGCGGTGCGATCAGGGCAGTTTCCAGGTGTTCACCGCCAAGAGCGACAGCCCGGAGGGCGCGCTGGCGACGGAGGAAGAGCCGCTGGACTACTGGGCCAATCTGGCGGGACACGGCAAGGTCGCCTTTGTGGCCAACCCCGAGTCAGGCGGCATGAGCCTGACGCTCGTGGAAGCCCGCATGGCGGTGTACTGGTCCAACAGTTGGAAGCCCGAGTACCGCGTGCAAAGCGAGGACCGCATCCACCGCAAGGGCATGGACGAGAACCTGGGATGCACCATCGTGGACCTGATCCATCTGCCGAGCGACGACCGGGTGTTGGACGTGATTCGCGCCAATCGGAAGTTGGAGCTTATGACGATGGGAGAAGTCCTGGAAGGCGTGGATTGGAAGGAGGCCGGCGAAGACGGCGAAATGTCCGTGGAGGAAGTGACGCCGTGAGCCGCATCGTGCTTGAGATCGTGCTGTCAAAAGGGAAGTGGAGTTATCATCCGTCTCCCCGGCGAGTGCGACGGAAGTTGGAGCAGGTTTTCGAGAACTCGTTGCTGGCCGTGACCTTCGACGACCCCGACGACAGCGCGATTGAAGCAGAGGTCGGCATTGAGGGCCACGAGGATGCGTGCGAAGGGATTTGCGACACGATCTTCAGGGCCTTTTTGGAATGGAAGCCTGAGTACGAGAGCATGATCGAGGTTGGAATCGCATTTATGGACGGGCCTTCGGACGATCCGTTTGAGTATGGCTTCCACGATGGGGACAACAACTTCGACCGAATCGAACGACTCTGGCGCTGAATTGTGAAGTCTCTTCTGACCCCTGGAGTTGCACCGATGAAGTACGTGCTGTTGGTCCTGGCTCTGATTGCCTTGGCGGTCGCTCCGGCGGTGGCCGGTGTCCCCGACGATTTGCAGAAGGTAAGTGTCACCATCAAGGCGGGCCGATCCCAAGGCTCCGGCACCCTCGTGACCCGGCAAGTGGGCGACGATACCGTGACCTTCATTTGGACCGCCGCCCACGTCGTCGATGGTTTGCGCACCACGCGCACTGTGGTCACGCCGCAGGACACCCCGAAGATTCTCGTCGAGTACAAGGACGCCGAGATCGTGCAGGAGCGGCAGCAGGACGGTCGCCGGGTGGGCGAGGTCAAGTATGACTGCAAGGTCATCAAGGTCAGTGACGCCGACTACGGCGAAGACCTGGCAGTGCTCATGGTCCGCTGCAAAGGGGCCTATCCGCTCAACGTCTGCGCCAAGTTCCACAGAGACCCGAACTACATTCCGCCCATCGGCGTCGATCTGAGTCACTGCGGCAGCCTCCTAGGCCAGTTCGGGGCCAACAGCTACACCACGGGCGTGCTCTCCCAGGTCGGCCGCACGTTGCCGATGAAGGGTGCCAACGTCAAGGTCTTCGATCAGGTCACGACCGTTTCGTTCCCTGGCTCGTCCGGCGGCGGCATGTATTTGAAAGACAGCGGCCTTTACATCGGCATGTTGACCCAAGGCGTGATGCAATTGCAGGGGTTCAACTTCATTGTGCCGGTGCGGCGCATCCACACCTGGGCCAAGGCGTCGAAGATTGAGTGGGCCATCGACCCTACAGTCCCAATGCCCAGCTTGAAGGAGATCGAGGCGATTCCCGTGGAAGACGCCGGCCAATCGCCGGGCGGGTATCCCGACCGCAACCCTGCCGGTGCCATCGACGAGCCGCCCGCCTTCAAGCCGCCGTTCAATTTCGACAACGCCAACAACTGGGGCGAGCGACTCTTCAACCGCGCGGGGCGTCGGTCCTCTTGAGGCCGTTCCTCTTGTTCTGCCCCTTGCTCTGCCTCTTGTGACCGACAGCACTTGAGCCGGATGGCGGTAGGGCAGCGCCATCCGGCCTCTCTTAACGACTAGCCGGCGAGGGCAGTACGGAGAGACCATGCGAGTATTGACAAAGAAGAAGGTCGAGAAGATCAAGCAGGCCATCGCCGATGGCGTGACGCAGCCGGACATCGCCAAGCGGTTCAAGGTGAGCCGCAGCATCGTGTCCGACATCGCTACGGGGCGGGTCCACAAGGACGTGGACTGGCCCAACGGCGAGCCGCCGAAGCCGAAGCGGGCCGGCGGCCAACACAAGAACATCCCCGACTACGATCCGACCGACAAGCGGATCATGGAGTTGGAGGCCGAGATCGTCCACCTGACGGACGAGCGGAATCGCGAGCGGCAAAAGGTCAAGGCCGGGGCGAAGATTGCCGGCCTGTTCAAAGCGGTCGTGGCGGAAATGGAGCAGCGGGTCAAGCCGTTCGATGCCCTGCCGTCCATCTATCAGCCCCGCCCCAAGGCACAGATTTCGGAGCATTGCGTCCTCCATCTGTCCGATTGCCACCATGATGCGGTGGTGCGGCCAGAGGAGGTTGGCGGGTTGGAAGAGCACAACTTCCCGATTTCTTGCGCCCGCACCGAGCGCCTGGTGGACACGGTAATCGACTGGTCGCAAGACACGCTCGCTCCCAAATTTCATTTCCCAGTGCTGTGGGTCTTGGCGTATGGCGACTTCACTAGCGGCGAGATTCATGGGGCAGCGGAGCGCTCTTACTATCGCAACACGTTCCGAAACTGCCTTGCTATCGGTCAGTTGCACGCTCTGATGCTGCGGGATTTCGCGCCGCACTTCGAGCAGGTCAACGTCTTGTACCTCTCCGGGAACCACGGGCGGCGGACGCCCAAGAAGGAATTTGCCGGCGCGCACAACAACTTCGACTATCTGGTGGCTGAGATCGCCCGGCTTCACTGTCGCGGCATCGAGAACATCAGTTTCCAGATTCCCGATGCGTGGTCAGCCAACGTAAACATTAACGGCGTGGGCTTCAACATCGCGCACGGCGACGACGTGCGAGGCAATCTGTCGATCCCGTTCTACGGGATGGTGCGACGGCAGAAAGGACTTGTGGCCCTCGGGGCGGCGGCGGGAACGCAACGCTCTCGCTATTTCTGCATGGGCCATCATCACGTCGCTTCGACTCTCTCGGACATCGACGGCGAGTTGTTGGTCAACGGTGCCTGGGTTGGAACGGACGCTTATTCCTACAACTCGTTCAGCGGCTACCGCGAGCCGGCCCAATGGTTCCACGGATGCAACCCCAAGTACGGCATTTCATGGAGGCTGAACGTCAAGCTCCGTCACGAGGGAGAGAAGAACGGCCCAAAACGATACCTGATCGACGGCGGCCGGGAGGTCGGACCGTTGCGATGAAGCGGACTCCACTGACGAAGAGCAAGAAGGCCCTGGTGGACGACCTATTACGCAGCAGCACTCAAGTATTTTGGCGAGTATGCCGTCGGAACCCTGTCTGATCCTGGAGAGAACGATGCCGGTCCATCGAACCGCGAAGAACGGAAAGCCGGCCTACAGGTACGGGGCCACGGGCAAAGCCTACCCGTACACGGCCGGCAACGCGGCCAGCCGCGAGGCCGCCAAGAAGAAGGCGATCAAGCAGGCCCTCGCGATTCAGTATCGCACCGGGAAGCCTGTCCACTTGTAGACCTGCGAGATGCTTATGACCACATGCACCATCGAGCATCACCGGGACGGGGAGTGTATCGAGAAGTGGAACGTCACCGAGCGGATGATCCAGCGCGATGGCGACATGGCGCGGGTCGTCTTTCCCGTGGGGCAGATTGTTCTGGCCAGCTTTGACGAGTTGCATTTCTGCCTTCGCGATAGCGTGAAGGTTCTGGGCGAGGTCCAGCAACGGTGAGATACCGAGTGCTGTTCATTGGCGGCGTGATGGATGGACAGGAGCGTGTCCTGGTCCACTGCAACCGCTGCATCGGGCTGCGTGACCGGCCCCAGTGCGTCTATCGGCTGCTGTTCGCGTTCGGAGAGCCGCGCACGCTGGTTTACTCGCTCTACGGCGTGGAAGAGACCATGAATCGCCTGTGGCAGCGCTACTCAGGAGAAGACCATGCGTAGGCTGGAAGACTATTACGACCTGCTGCGGCTGGTGGCGCACAAAGACCCGTGGAGCGAGAAGCTGGAGTTCATGCTGCTCCATCACGTCAGCGGCAGGCCGCGCGCGGTCTGCGGGCCGCTCGAATTCACGGAGATTCCAGAAGGCGCACAGGTCAATCCCACCTTCTGCCTCTACGGTCCCGAGGCCCAGGAACTAATGGACATGCTCTGGAACTGCGGGCTGCGGCCAACGCAAAGCCAAAGCAGCGCCGGGCAACTGGACGCCGTGGAACGGCACCTGGCCGACATGCGGGCCATCGCCTTCAACAAATTGGAGATCACAAGCCCATGCCCATCTTCTGCGTGAGCGACCTGCATCTGTGCGACCGGGGCTACCGCGACAACTTCGCGGTCGAAGGCCGCGAGGCCCGCTTCCATAAGTTCCTGGACCATGTGGAAGCCGAAGGTGGCCTGCTGTATATCCTGGGCGATCTGTTCGACTGGTGGCAGGTCAACTTGAGCCGGTCGATACGCGCCTATCAAGACCTGGTGGAGCGGCTGGCCCACGTGGGATCGCTCGGGGCTCTGTGGGTGGTCGGCAACCACGACAACGCCCTGACCGATTTCATCGGTGGCAACGTCAAGTTGCAGGGCCTCACCCTGCCCGCTATGTCGCGGACATTCGAGGCGACTATCGGCGGCCGGCGTTTCGCCTTCCTGCACGGCCACGAGTCCGATCCCTATTGCCGGGATGCCAACCCTGGCACCGGCGAGATTACCGCGATCATCTCCGGTCTGTTGGAAGACCGCAACCGGGGGCCGTTCGATCATCGTCTCCATGCCGTGGAAGACCAGTTTGTCGGCACGCTGGAAGGGGCCTTGACCCTCTGGCGGAAGTTGACGCTTCAGCACGGCCGTTTGGATGAAATGCTGGACGGCGTGGAGGCGTGGCGGAAGAAGGCGGGGGCCGACGTGGTGGTCTACGGTCACACGCACGAACCGGGCCACATCGGCGATTACCACTTCAACACCGGCACCTGGGCCAGGACGAACGACACGTTTGTGCGAATCAACGACGATGGCGGTGCGGCCGTGTGGGAGTGGCGGCACGACAACCAGCCGGTTCCGTTTGCTCATTCGTTGCGATGAAGCCACTGGAACAGTACCAGGCGTACCCCGTCCCCGCGGCGGCCATCTACTACGACGCCGCTTTCAACTGCCGGGGCGAGTTCACGCTGCAATCCGTCAAGGAATTGGCCGACAGCATCGTCGAAGCGGGGCGGCTGATCTGCCCGGTCGCCGTGCAACCTTGGACGGAAACACCCGGCTTCGATTACCGGCTAATCGTCGGGCACCGTCGCTTCCGGGCCGTGACCGAGTTCCTGAAATGGACCGAGATACCGGCCTACATCTGCGAGGGCTTGAGCGACCATGAAGCCCGCATGTTGAACCTGGTCGAGAACTTGCAGCGCAAGAGCCTGAACATCCTGGAAGAGGCGCGCGCGATCCAGAACCTCTATCCCAACGGCGCAAGCGTGCGGCAGGCCGCGCACGAGCTGAAGCAGCCGACGATGTGGGTCTGGGTGCGGGTCAAACTGCTGCGGATGCCCGAAGCGATCCAACAAAAAGCCGCCGCCGGCCTGCTTTCCCAGGCGAACCTGACGGTGCTGGCGGGCCTGGAGAAGACCGACGAACAGATCAAGGCCGCCGACGAGATTGTTGCGGCACGGCAGCGCGGCAAAGGGAAGTTTCTGCCCGGTCTGAACAGGACGTATAAACGCCGCGGGGCCGTTCGTCGGCGCGAAGAAATCAACCGAATGATCGAGCGCATGTTGGCGGCTGGTATCGGTGGCTTGCCGCCGCGTGTGGCGGCGTGGTGCGCCGGCCAAATCCTTGACGAGGAGTTGCTGAAAGAGATTGAGAGGCAATCCGATGGGCACTGAGCCGGGAATCGACATACGCAAGCTGAAGCCGGACACAACCATCCTCTTAGAGGCGGACCCCTACCTCTACGAGATCAAGGTCATGCACCCGGAATACAGCGTTGTGGAGATCAGTTCCAGCGATCCCGTTCTGCGGGTTGCCACCGTGGGGCAAGTGCTCCATAGCCTCCACTGGTCGAGTCCAGCAGCGCCGATTCCCGCGTGGATCGGCAAGGGCCTTGTCGTGGAAATCCGCTTCCGCAACGGCCTCTACCGCACGCAGCCGGCGACGGCCGCCAGCGTGAGCGGCAAGCACAAAGACGGCAGCCGTTGGTCCTACGAGGTCTTCTGAAGTGAGCAATCGTCCGCCGAAACTGTACCTCGATGCCGAAACATGCGGGCTGCACAGCATGATGGTGCTGTTGCAGTACGCCGTGGAAGATGGCCCTATCACGCTGTACGAGGTGTGGCGGCGGCCGATCCGCGAGACGCTGGCCTTGATTGAGTGGATATGCCAGCACACGGTCGTCGGCTTCAACCTGTCCTTCGACTGGTTCCACGTCTGCAAAATCTACACCATCTTCCGCCTGTGCGACCCGGATTGGGTTCCCGAGGAACACATCGACGAAATCGCCATGTTGGAGCCGCAGGGTCAGGACGGCCCGTGCGTCAAGCCGGCGGCGGTCCTGGACCTGATGCTTCACAGTCGCAAAGGCCCCTACCAATCGCTCATGGCCCGCGAAGACGTGAGGATCAAGCGGGTTCCCACGGCGCTGGCCTATGCCTTGGCCCGCGAACTTGAAGCGCGGGTTCAATTCGACAACATCTATTTCGCCAAGTCGGCCGACCCGGAAGCGCCCAAGTGGCAGGTCTTCGACCGTCACGACGGCTTCGGCGATCTCGACACCGAGTTCAAGGATGTCGTCTTGAAGTTCAACCCGGCAGGGGGATTGAAGTTCCTTGCTGAGCACGCCCTCAAGCTCAAGCCCAAGCTTCACTACAAGGACGTGGAACCGCTCCCGGCGTGGCGGCCCTATGAGTTGGGCTACGCGCCCACGGCGCTGGCCGTGTCGAGCAAAGAAAAGGGCTGGGCCATCGAGACCGACGACGGCGAAGGCAAAGGGAAGAAGGTCACGAAGTACGCTTGGCCCGGCGTGATTCGCCAGTTCATCGACCATTGGGCGACCCGCGAGGATGCTCGCGAATACGCCATCGACGACATCGTTTATACGCGGGCGCTGGACATGCATTTTGGCTACCCTGAGCCGGGGGACAACGACTCCACCTTGACCTGCATGGTGGCGGCCGTCCGCTGGCACGGTTTCACGATCGACCGCGAGGGGATCGAGGCCCTGAAGGCCAAGGCTGTGGCCACGGTTGCTGCAAGCCCGGTGAACATCAACAAACCGGGCGAGGTCCGGGCCTACGTCACGGCCGCGATGGACGACACCGAGAAGGTGATTCTCGACGAGTCCACGAAGAAGGCCAACCTCGAAGCGATCAGCAAGTGGGGCGTCGGCCAGTTGTGCCCGAAGTGCAAGGGCAAAGGCCATCTGGATAAGGAGACGGACATCTGCCCAGAGTGCAACGGCCGATGTTACGTCGGCGAGCCGGAGCCGTGTGGCAGGTGCGAAGGCGACGATCCGCAGTGTGCCCGTTGCGGCGGCACGGGATCGCTGAAGGTCGGCCAGCATCCGGCCGGCGTTCGCGCCAAGGAAATCCTCGCGGTGAAATTCGCCGCCAAGGAAGTCGAGCTATATGAGAAGCTGCTCCTGGCCGGCAAGTTCCACGCCTCTTTCATCGTGATCGGTGCCCTTTCGTCCCGCATGGCAGGGACGGACGGCCTCAACGCCCAGGGCATCAAGCACACCACAGAAGTCCGCCAGATGTTCCCCTTGGCGTGGCCGGGGTATCTGCTCTGCGGCGGTGACTTCGCATCGTTCGAGGTGACAATCGCCGACGCCGTGTGTAACGACGAGGCCCTCCGCGCCGAGCTGATCGCCGGCCGGAAGATTCATGCGCTGTTCGGCATGGCGATCTTCCCCGGCACGACCTACGAGGAGGTCAAATCCAGCGACGGCAGCACGACCAACGACATGTATACGAAAGGCAAGCAAGGCTTCTTCGGCACGATGCTCTACGGTGGCGACCACAGCACCCTGGTCAACCGCCTGGGGATCAGTGAAGAGGTTGCCAAGCGGGCCATCGAGAGCTTCGGCAGCCGGTTCGTGGGCGTGAAGCGGTGGCGAAAGCGAGTCGCCGACGCCTTCTGCTCGATGACCCAGCCGGGTGGGATCGGCACCAAGGTCGTCTGGAAAGACCCGGCCGACTACGCCGAGACGATGCTAGGTTTCCGCCGCTACTTCACCTTGGAGAACCGCATCGCCCGCGCGATCTTCGACCTGGCCCGCAACCCGCCGAAGCACTGGAAGGACTGTAAGGTCAAGGTGGTCCGCCGCGACCGCGTGCAGACGGCCGGCGGTGCCGTCTCGTCGGCCCTCTACGGCGCGGCCTTCTCGATGCAGGCCGCCAACATGCGGGCGGCGGCGAACCATGAAATCCAGTCGCCGGGTGCCGAAATCACCAAGCACGTCCAGCGGAAGATCTGGGACTTGCAGCCGGTCGGGGTGAATGACTGGCGCGTCGCTCCCATGAACATCCACGACGAGATCATGTGCGTCACCTGCCCAGGCATGGTTCCGAGTGTCACGCAGGTGGTCCGCGATTCCGTCGAGCACTTCCGCCCCTACGTGCCGTTGATCGGGATGGATTGGTGTCAGGGGATGAACAACTGGGCGGAGAAGAAAAGTGGAGCCGTCCAAGTCAAGATTCGCGCCCCGGAGATGATGACGTAGTGGGTGACATCCGCCGGCCGAAACAGAGCCAGGAATGGCACATCCAGCAAGCCTTGAGCGCCTATCTCAAGGTCCGCGGCTGGCATGTCGAGCGGATGATCGGCAACGCCTTTCAGATGGGCATACCCGACCTGTTCATCGCGCACCCCAAGTGGGGCCAGCGGTGGATTGACGTGAAGCGGCCGGGGAAGAACTACAGCTTCACCAAAGCCCAAAAGCTGAAGTGGCCCGTGTGGGAAGCCTTCGGCATCGGCATCTGGATACTTACGGCCGCAAGCCAAGAAGAATACGACAAGCTGTTCGCGCCGCCCAACTGGCGTGCGTTTTGGAAGGAGTCGTGGGGTCAGGTTCCTGACATCGACTCCCTGCTGGACGAGCTAGACCGCGAAGGTTGGTAGTCCGTCGCTCTCTGCAATTCGCTAACGCCTCCAACTGCGGAGAAACCCTGCGCCTATGGAACTGCAACGACGCCCCGAGCCGTGGATGTGTATGCCCCTGGCCTTCGCGATGGCCCTGGACATGCCCGTTGCCGACCTGCTCTCGGCCCTCGGCCACGACGGCAGCGAGATCGTCTTTCCGAATCTGCCCGAGCCGCTCTGCCGGCGGTGCTTTCACGTCCAGGAGCTAATCCAAGCCGCCCTGGCTCGTGGCTTCGCCGTCACGCCGGTGGAACTGTTCCCCGTGCTGCAACCCACGGAAGCCGGCCCGCATAAGACGGTGCTCTACCCGGACAACAACTGGCGGCGATTCGAGGAGACGATTCGGGGCAGTCGCGGCGTGATTGACGGCACCGGCGCACGGCACGGTCACACGGTCGCCTACGACCACGGCCGCATCTTCGATCCCAAGGGATCGGTCTACGACTACTCCCGCCTCGCTTGCGAAGCCCACCAGTTCTACACCCGCTGCGCCTGGCGGATCGACACCATTGGAGAACGCATCTGTGAGTAATCAATACAACGGTCTTCTTGTTTCCCAAATGAGCGAGCCGCTGGATGTTGAGAAAAACGCGGAACTGTATCTGCGGGTTGCGGCCGGCGATTCCGCGGCGCGGGAAGAGATGATCGCCGGCAACATGCCCCTGGCCATCAGGAACTCGGAGCGATTCATCCGGCTCTTTCCACAGGTTGCCCACTTGCGCGACGACCTGACCAGCGCCGCTTTCCTGGGATTGGTCAAGGCGGTCAACGGCATGGCCCAAGGCTGCGAAATCAAAGACGTAAGAAAGTGGGACGCCGCCTGTTACATGGGCACTTGGATCAACCGGGAACTGGGACGCCTGGTTGAGGATGAGAACCCAATCCGCGTGCCGCACACATCCAAGGATCGCGCCAACGCCCAGGGGCAGGAATTGCCATTGCCAAGTGTCCAGTACGACATCCCGGAGCGGTTCGAGATTCCTTCCTACGAGAAGGAACTGGCAATGCGCGATCTGATCGAATCCTGCTGCACTTGCGAAGAACAGCGCACTTTCGTCGCGATGCGCGAAGCCGGACATACGCTCGTCGAGATCGCGGCGGCCATCGGCAAATCAGTCATGTTCACGCAGAGAATGGGCAAGCAGCTTGGAGCCGGAGTCATGCGGAAGTTGGAGGCCCTGCGCGACGAATGATTCGACGCATCTTGCTGGGCTGGGGTCTAAAAAGCCGCGCCTTTTGCAGCGTACCAGATAGGAAGGTAACGCACCTTTTGCCCGGATACAACGATGCACGTCGTCGAGTTCATTCCCGCAGAGTGGCTGGAGCGGGCGGCAGCCTGGCCCGGCCTGCTGGTTTACAGCCGGCCGGCAGCCATCGAGCGACGGCAGCGCTATCGCCGGGTCGAAGACCTGCTTCGGTCCCTACTGCCGGCACAGGTGTAACCGATGGCCAAACGCGAATTCCTCCAACTGGCCGACCATTACGATCCGCACAAGCATAACGTGGCGGGTTGGTTCATTTCGGAGAAGCTGGATGGCACCCGCTGCTTCTGGGACGGTGGCCTGACTCGCGGCCTGCCTACGGAACAGGTGCCGTGGGCCTCGATCATTGATCCCAAGACTGGCCGGAAGAAAGCCAAGATCAAGCCCGTGGCGACTGGGCTATGGAGCCGCTACGGCAATCCGATCATGGCTCCCGATTGGTGGCTCAATCGACTGCCGGCTTGCCCACTGGACGGCGAATTGTGGGCAGGACGGGGCAGGTTCCAACTCTGCCGGTCGATCTGCGGCGGCGACACCCCGGATGAGCGCTTCGACAGGATCGTCTTCGCGGTGTACTCCACCCCGCCGCTCGGTGCGATCTTTGCCACCGGCGAGATCAAGAACGCCAACATGGTCTGCCAGGTCGATTACCTCACGACCGAGGCGTGGATCAGGCAGCGGCTCAATAGCCGGGGTGAGCGCTTCGACGGCGTACCTGTCCCCAAGCGTTGTCTCGGCGACCATTTCAAGTTTCTCACTGCTGGCCAGACGTTCGGCAAGGAACTGACGGTCCTTCAGGAGGCCCTGGACAACCTCGATCCCGATTCGGTGTGCTACCTCCATCCGCAAACGAAGCTGATCGACGTTCCCGAAGCGGCTGGCGACCAGGTGGAGCATTACCTGCAACGAGTGCTCGATCACGGCGGCGAAGGCGTGGTGATTCGCAACCCGGAGGGCATTTGGACGCCCAAGCGGCACCGCAACATTCTCAAGTACAAGCCCTTCTCGGACGCTGAAGGTCGCATAACGGGCTTCACCAGCGGCCGGGAGACGAACAAGGGCAGCCGGCTCTTGGGCAAGATCGGTGCCCTGATCGTGGACTACAACGGCAAGCGGTTGGAGCTGTCCGGCCTGACCGATGCCGAGCGGGAGTTTCTGAATTCCGACATGGCGAAAACGGCGGCCGAGCGACCGGGGCAGGACTTGCCTTCCTTCTTCCAAGGCAAGTCCTTCAAGGTCGGGCAGACAGTCACGTTCAAATACCGCGAACTAACCGACGACGGCATTCCCAGAGAGGCGCGGTACTGGCGACGGAGGGATGCCGAATGATCCGCGCTTCCTCTGTCCAACTCTGCTGTGGGGACGTGCTGAGCCACTATCACGAGTGGGACTCGCCGACGCTCATCATCTCCGACGGACCTTATGGCCTCAACGGTTACGATGGCGACCTCAAACTGCCAAATCAACTCCCGGGTTGGTACGAGCCCCATGTTGCGGCATGGACCTGCCGCGCGACCCCATGTACGACGCTGTGGTTCTGGAACACGGAACTCGGCTGGGCGGAAGTCCATCCCGTCCTACGAGACGCCGGCTGGATTTACCGGGCGTGCTGCGTCTGGGACAAGGGCTTGGCTCACGTAGCCGGCAATACCAACACACGGACGCTGCGGAAATTCCCCGTCGTCACCGAGGTGTGCGTCCACTACGTCCGCGAGCCGCACTTCCGATTGGCCGCCAACGGGCCAGCACTCTCCGCGCAGGATTGGCTTCGGGAGGAATGGCGGCGGACGGGGCTGCCCTTTGCAACGAGGCGTGCGGCGTCAAGAACGCAGCCACCCGCAAGTACCTCACCGGCGATCACCTGTGGTACTTCCCGCCGCAGGACGTGTTCCGAAGGCTGGTGGAGTTTGCGAACTCGCACGGCGATCCCTCCGGTCGCCCCTACTTCTCGGTTGACGGCGAGACCAGCCTGCCGGCCTCGCAATGGGAGCAGCTCCGCGGGAAGTTCTACTGCGAAGCCGGGGTAACAAACGTTTGGCAAGTCCCTGCGGTGCGTGGCCAGGAACGGATCAAGGTCCAGGGGAACCCGGTCCATCCCAACCAGAAACCGCTCGCCCTGATGCGACGGCTCGTGAGAAGCTGCTCAGACCCCGGCGACACAGTCTGGGAACCGTTCGGCGGGCTCTGTACCGCTTCCGTCGCAGCAGCAGAACTTCGGCGAAGAGCGTTCGCCGCGGAAATCAATCAGGCTACCTACGAACAAGCGCTGGCGCGAATCCAGCAAGCCGGACTATGACTGAGACTGCCAAGATCACCTATCGCCAGTACGGCGGCAAGGCGTCCATCGCCAAGTGGATCGTCTCTCACTTCCCGCCGCATAGGGTTTACCTCGAACCTTGTTGTGCCTCGGCCGCAGTGTTGCTTGCGAAGCCCCGGTCATTCGTCGAGATCATCAACGATCTGGATGAAACGGTGATGTCGATGTGGACCGCGATCAAGTCGCAACCTGAGCAACTGGCCGCCCTGCTTTGGGCCACGCCGTACACTGCCGCCAACTGGCGAGACCAGCCCGTGGGTGACATCGACCAGGCCGTGCGGCTGATGGCGCAAGGCGCGCAGTTCTACTGCGGCAACGGCAATTCGTCCACGTGGTCGCTCGACAAGTGCCCGGCTCCACATAAGCCGAAGCCCGAGGTCTGGGCCGATTGGTTCCGGCGGATATTGCCCGCCGCCAATCGGATGCGGGGCGTCGAGTTGTTGCACGAAGACGCCCTGGTCGCCATCCAACGGGTCTACCGCGACCCCGATGCGTTGATTTTCACGGACCCACCCTGCTTCGGCCACGAAGACGAATACCGCTATCGCATCGACTACCCGGCGATGGTCGAACTCTTGAACGCCGCCAAGGCCAAAGTCGTCGTCTCCGAGTACCCGACCGCCACGCAGTTCTTCCGCGACTGGAACCGCATCGACCGCGTGACCGCCAGTCGGGCCGGGACCGGACGGCACAACTACCGCGGCAAGAAGAAGACCGAAGTCCTGTTCACCAACTTCTGAGCCTGGCGCGATGAAACGCAACCCGAAACAAGCCGACAGCAACCTCTACGATTGCATCCCGCAGACCGGGCCGTGCCCCATCGGGTGCAACCAGTGTTTCTACAACCGGCCGGGTGCCTTCTACGTGCCCATCGACCAGCCGCACTTTCCGACGCTGGAAGAGGTGGGCGATGGCATCGTGCGGATCAACTGCGGAAACGACAGCAACAACCGGCGGGAACACGTCATTGCCTCCACGGCCCAGTACCCGCGCCGGTTCTTCAACACGTCGCTTCCCAAGTTCGACTTCCCTGGCCCAGTTGTTTTGACTGCGAATCCGCGCGAAGAGGAAATAGGCGTCGATCCCTACGAGATCAAGCCGCCGGCCAATCTGATGTTCGTCCGTTTGCGGGTCTCGTCCACAAACCTGGAACTGATTCGCGAACAGATCGCCAACTGGTCCGACTGGATCGTTCCCGTGGTGTTGACCTTCATGGCCTACTACGACGCCGAGCCGCAAGTGCCGGCCGAGGTCTTGGAGGCGGTGGACGGCCCGTGCTATGAGTGGCGGGTCCGCCACATCAACTCGTACTGGTGCCCCACGGCGGCCTTCATCCGTCACGTCCTGGATTCCTACCAGGGCAACCGTCTCGTTTCGTATTGCGGCAGCCTGGACGGCTCCTACTGCCGGCTTTGCCGCAACTGCGAAACCTATTACATCCAGGCCATCAAACGAATGAAGGGCGAATAGCATGGGTGGAATCGTCACGCTGATTATCTCGCTCCTCGCTGGGGCGGTCGTCGTCACCATGACCTGCGAGGCACCTGTGGCCATCGTCACCGTTTGCGGTGCCGTAGCCCTGGCCGCGATCATCGCCAAAGCGAAAGGCGTCTTCTAGCCTGCGCCGGCTCGTCAACTTGTTACACCACTTTGCCAACTGTCTCGCACTACGCGCCGATGAAAGTGAACCTTCGCGATTGGTCAACGCTGGCGCTGCGGCTTGCGCTGTGCGCGCTTCTCGTTCAACTCAGCATCCCGTTCATCGGCGGCGTGTACTACGGGCTGACTGGCGACCACGGCGGCGAGCAGCAGTATCTCGACCGCGCTATCGCTCACTTGAAGCTGATGCGAGTGTTCTGCGATGACCGACCTGCAAGGCATCTTGGACTACACGATCCGGCGCGGCGCAACAGGGTCGGAAGTTGACGGGATGTTCATGCCATTAACCGGCCCCCTCTTCGGCCCTGTAGGTAGCAAGGCGATCGGCTGCAACTGCCCCTGGTGCCCCGGCGTGACGCTGGACACCTGCCTTTTGATCACCCCTCGCCCGAGGAGACCGCCCTCGTGTTAGCGCACGAGGCCCTGCACGACTACTCGCCGTACTTCGGTCACGACCACATCAACGCCCGCGAAAAGAGGCTCCAAGAGCTAAGCGATCTGGTCAAGGCGGCTGGAAAGGAAATGACCCTGTACCGGACGACCATCGCCATCCACCGTGGCAGCCCGTGATGAAGGCTCATCAACGGCCTGCCTGGCATCGGCGCGCCCAAGGCGAGTCCCCAGCGGCACTACAAGAAGTACCATGACTGTCGCCGCGATTGCCGCCTTGAAGGTGCCGTCTGCGAAATGAGGCTCACCTGTGGCTCTGGGTGCCAAGCCCGCATATCGACTGGGCCACACCGTGGCCCGAGCCTGGGGATTTGAGCCTTGCAGACGTTGACCTGGGCCAAGCTCGGCCCAGGCGTCGGCCGGTTCCAGTGCAACACCGAGCACGTCCTGGTCTTGCCGCAAGGGGTCGCGGCCACGGCAATCCGTTCGGCCCGCGACCGGCGGGACGGTTCAACTGGCCGCGGGCGGCACAGCGAGAAGCCCGAGGAGTTTTACTGGCTGGTGAGGCAGTCGCCCGGCCCTTACTTGGAAATGTTCGCTCGCGCGGCCGCCCCGGCTGGGATGCTTTCGGCAATCAAGTGGAAGGTTCAATCGCCTCTATGAGCTTCACCCGGAACAGATCGCCGCCGCCCTGGATTTGGCCGTCTTGAAGCTGACCGCCACGGCCGGCCGCTGACGGTGGGCCGTCGGTGCCCGGCTGTTACGCTCCACAAGATCAAGTCGGTCTGTGTCGCCCAACGTGGGTGCCGATGGCCAGCGACTTGTACGACAACGTGTGCGCTGGTGATTGCCGCTCACGGAAACACGCTACCCGAGGGCTGGTGCGCCGAGGCCGTGGCGGCAATGGACTGTGGGCGAAGGAATTGACGTGGTGGTCAACTACGGCTGTTCCTTGACGGCGGCCGACATGACGCCTTCTGGGAAATCGCCGCCATCGTCCAGGCCGCCCACCCGCGCGGCGTACTGGTCAAAGCTGATCTTGGAAAGCTGCCACTACGACGCCCGACCAACTCCACCAGGCGTGCCGCCTCTGTGTCGAAAGCGGCGTGCGGATTTCGTGAAGACATCGACCGGCTTCGAAGACAGCGGGGCCACACGGGAAGGCCGTCACGATCATGCTGGAAGCCGTCGATGGCGAGGTCCAGGTAAAGGCCAGCGGAGGGATCAAGACCTACGCGGATGCCGCTCGCTACCTGGACCTGGGCTGTACTCGGCTCGGTTCGTCCACCTACCTGGGGTTGCTGCCGTGAGCAAATTGAATCGACTCGCAAACAATCGTTGCTACCTTGCAGGCGCGATGGAAAAGGACGCCACCAACGGCGTCGAATGGCGACAAGCCATTCAGGTCGCCCTCTCCGATCTGCACATCTGCTGGCTTGACCCCACCAACAAGCCAACCGCAATTGGCCACGAGACCATCGAAACCAAGGCCGAGTTGATCGAGGCCCGGCAAGCCCGCGACTACGACGCCGTGCGGAACATGATGAAGACGATCCGTTGCGTCGATCTCCGCATGACGGACATCAGCGACTTCCTGGTCGTGAATCTCGACCCAAACGTTCCTACCTTCGGGACACACGAAGAAATCGCCAATGCCAACCGGCAAAAGAAACCGATCATCGTCCACCTGGTCGGTGGCAAGGAGAACACGCCGCTGTGGCTGCTCGCCATGCTTCCGCATCAACTGATCTTCTCATCCTGGGAGGAGATCTACCTGTACCTCCGGCACATCGCCCATGACCCGGTGATTGACCGTCTCAATCGTTGGTACTTCTTCAACTGTCCACCAAGCCACAAGAGCGATGAAGCCTGATCCAAGCACGCCAAAGCGATCCTTCGTCAAGGCCATCTCCTGGGAGACCTTCTCGAATCTTGTGTGCTTTGGACTGGCCTACGCCACGTTCGGCAACCTGGGCGGATGCGCGGTGTTCACGGGCGTCTGCTTCGTCGTGAAGCTGATCCTCTTTTATTGGCACGAGCGAATCTGGCATCAGATTCCGTTCGGCAAACAAGTATGAGCCGGGGAGGGAGGCCGGTGAGGTTTCGGTAGTAGCCGGCCGCGGGAAGGGTAACAAGTGCGCGTTCAGTACGGGCGATTATACCGACGACACGGAACGACGCAGTACCCGGCTCTGGGAAACATCGGAGAACGACATGGAACCCTATCGGAAAGAGAAGCTGCCCGGCCGCAACGACAGGTGCCCGTGCGGCAGCGGCAAGAAGGCCAAGAAGTGCTGCCTGGACAAGATCAAGGCCCTGGCCGCCGTGCCGCCGGCCATCCGCGAGCAAGTCGTGGTCGCCAAGATTCTCGGTCGCCCAGTCGAAAACCTCAACACCGTAGCCCTAACCTGACTATGCGCTATCTCCGCCCCATTCCTCGACTGTCGGACAGCGACCAAGCACGATTCTGGTCGCACGTAGACCGACGTGCTTCCGACGAATGCTGGGAGTGGACCGCAGCCGTGGGCAAGAGGCACGGGTACGGTTCTATTCGTGTTCAAGGCGTCCAAGTGCTCGCCCATCGGCTGGCCTATTCACTCGGTCACAATCAGCCTCCGACCAACTGCCTCGTACTACATCAATGCGACAACCGACGATGCTGCAACCCACGACACCTTTTTCTCGGCACCTATGCCGACAATAACGCTGACCGCGCCGCCAAAGGCCGCAGCGGGCACCGAGTCAACGCGAAATTGAATCGCCACATTGCTCGCGTGATCCGAGCTTCCAAGGACTCCAGCTACATCTTGGCGTTGCGATTCCGGGTCCATCCGTCCGTCATTCACAAGGTCCGAACAAACACGATCTGGCGGGATGGTCGTTCGTGCCCTTCCCAACGCCTCGGGCACCGTGAAGCCTGCCAACACGGCCGAGCAGCACGGCTAACCCCGACGCAGGTCCGCCTGATACGAAACTCACCACACCAGACGACAGCCGCTCTAGCGCGACGGTACGGCGTCAATTGGTCCACCATCAATCGCGTCCGCCATCACAAGACGTGGAGAAACGTATGAGACTCCCGAGATCATTGTCCTACTCGTCGATGTCACTTTGGGAGCGCGATCCCGATGAATACTACATTTTGCATCTCGCCGACCACGCCGCGCCTCGGCTGCCCCAAGAGCAGCCGGCCGCCGTGGGCAGTGCCTTCGACGCCTACGTGAAGGCGCAACTCAATTGGCACCTCTATGGTCGGGCGATGTCGCCGCAATTCGAGTTCACAGCGATCTTCGAGAGTCAGGTCGAGCCGCAGAACCGGGACTTCGCCTTGACGGCCGGCAAGCACGTCTTCAAGGCGTACAAGCTCTGCGGGGCCTACGACGATCTCTTGAAGCAGTTGCGGCAGTCGGTCGAGCCCCCTCGATTCGAGTTCAAGGTGGACGGCCTGATCGAAGGCGTCCCCTTCACCGGGAAGCCCGACTGCCGCTTCGTCCTGGACCTCGGGCAAGGCCGCATCCCGTGCGTCTATGACTGGAAGGTCCGGGGCTATTGCTCCAAGTACGGCGCGTCCCCGTCGAAGGGATACGCCGTCTGCCTGGACGGGTTCGTGGGGAAGGCCAGCCGCAGCCAGGGCAAGGAGCACGCCATGTACAAGGCGATGGACTTCCGCGGGCTGACGATCAACAGCGGCTATATGGAGTTCTGCAACGAGGAGTACGCGGACCAGCTTTCAATCTACGGCTGGCTCCTGGGAGAGAAGATCGGCGACGAGAACACGGTGCTGGGGATCGAGGAGTTGTGCGCGAAGCCAGGGAGTCCGCCCACGCTACGCTACGCCCGCCATCGCGGCCGGGTCAAAGCCGACTATCAGCGGAAGCTCGGCGAGCGCATCAAAACGTGTTGGCTGGCCATCACTAGCGGCCACATCTTCTCCAGCCTCAGCCGCGAAGACAGCGATGCCCGCTGCCGAGTCCTGGAAGAAATGGCGACCGGGCTGATGTCCAACGGCACCGCCTTGGACGACTGGTTCAACGATGTCACCCGTCCCAAGTTCTTCCACTAAGCCATGCCTATTCCATTGTTTCTGCTGGACCGTATCAAGACTTCGGCTATGAGCGGCGAGAAGGTCGCCGACACTTTTGCCAAACTGGCCCAGGTCGCAGACCAGCGCGACATCGACGGCTGCGCCATCAAGCTTGAATACGTCAAGGACAGCGACACGCTGCTGCCCGGCGACCTGGTTCCCACCATCACGCTCTCATTGGCCCGCCACGCGCGGGTGATCGACGCCGAGAACATCGAGGTCCGGCCGATGTCTGATCCCGATGCTTACGAGGCACCGAATCCCGCTTGTACCCCGCCCTTCATGGCCGCCGAAGCGGCGGTGGACCTGGAGGAGTGACATGAATCTGATCCTGTTCGTCCTGGCCGTAATCGGCCTGACCCACATCGTCGTGGACGGCGAGATCAGTGCGCCGGTCTATCAATGGATCAAGCCGCACTTGCCGGTCGTGGCTCGCATCATGGACTGCTATCAGTGCGCCGGCTTTTGGTGCGGCGTTGCCCTCGGACTGGCACTGTTGAGCTACCAGCCGCTCGTCGTGTTCGCCGCCGGCTGCGCCGGTAGTTTTCTCGCTCAACTTGGCTGGCTGGCGCTCGATTCCCTGGAGCAGTACGCGAAAGGCAAGTGATATGCCGTGGGTGGCAGTGGTGGGATTGGCGTTCATCTGCGGCTTCATCATGGACTTGATTTGGGCCATGTGCATTGCCGCTGTGACGCAACGGCGACCGATAACGGCCGCCAACCTGAGCGCCTTGCTCTACCTCTGCACCATCGTCTCCACGGTCCTGATCGTCGAGAAGTGCTTTACGGCCGTGGCCGCCTACATCGTCGGCGGCTGGCTGGGAACCTACCTGGTCGTCCGGCACCGCAGCAAGAGGGCAGCGTAGGTGTGGATCAACGTACCCTCCACAACCTCAGCCTTTGCACCGGCGGCGCAGGACTCGACTTGGGACTGCAACTCGCTCTCGGAGGCGTTCGCACGGTCTCTTATGTGGAACATGAAGCCGCTGCCATCGAAATCCTGGCTGAGGCAATGGAAACGGGTTGCCTGGATGAAGCGCCTGTTTTCGCGGACGTGCGGTCCTTCGACGGCTGCCCGTGGCGTGGAGTCGTGGATACGCTCACTGCGGGCTACCCGTGCCAGCCGTTCAGCAAAGCCGGCCGCCGCCGTGGACGGGATGATTCTCGCCACTTATGGCCGCACGTCCGTCGCATCATTAGCGAGACTGAACCCGGCATCGTGTTTCTCGAAAACGTGTCCGACCATCTCAGCCTCGGATTCCCAGAAGTCGTCCAAGCCCTTCGAGGAATGGATTACGCGATTGCGGCAGGACTGTTTACGGCGGCAGAAGTTGGCTCAAGCCAGGGGCGGCAGCGGCTTTTCATTCTCGCGGTGGCCGACGCCGACAGCCCACGATTACCGAACGCCCAACAGCATCTATTCCCAGAATCACAGGAAGCGGGATTGGTGCAAGGGCCAGCAACTCAACAACTTTGTCGCCCACTATTTCCGCCCGGACCCGAAAGCCCCGAGTGGGGCCGAGAGGCGGACGACCCATTTGCCCCGGCTCAATCCAAGGTTCGTTTGCTGGCTGATGGGCTGGCCCGAGATCGTGCCCATTGGCTCCGGCTTCTCGGCAACGGCGTGGTGCCTCTTCAGGCAGCGTATGCGTTCTGCTCTCTGTGGGCTGCTCTCCGAGAAGTGAAGTAAGTGCGAATCCTGATCTACCACGGCAAGCGCGGCGACGAGTATTGGCTGGCCGACACGCCCGAGCGGCTGGAAGCAGCGATGCGGAAGCTATTCGCCCGGCTCGACCAGTGGCACTGCTACGAAGACGACGTGGAAGGAATCGCCGAGGCCCGCGCCGGCGACATTCGAGCCATCAAGTGGATTCTCCAACGTCGGCGAGACTACGAGTACGAAGGCTGGGACTTGGAAGAGGCAATTGATCCATGCACACCCTGATTAACGCTGACTGCCTCGATTATCTCAACGGCAACCGGCAGACCTGGACCACGATCTTCGCTGACCCGCCGGACAATATCGGCCTGGGCTACCAGACCTACAAGGACAAGCTGCCCGACCACCAGTACGTTGACCTGCTCCAACGCTGGCTCGACTGCTTCATCCATAAGGCCAAGACCGTCTGGTTCAGCTTCAACGCACGGTGGGCCTTCGAGGTCGGGCGGATCGTGGCTGAAATGGTCCGCCGCACCAGCGGCCTTGAAGCCAAGCCGTGCGTCCAGACGTTCACCTTCGGGCAGCATTGTCATCACGACCTGGGCAACAATCACCGACCCCTGCTGCGGCTCCGTTGGTCCGACGCGCCACTACACCCGGATGCCATCCGCGTGCCGAGTTGGCGGCAAGAGAACGGCGACAAGCGGGCCGACCCGCGCGGCCGGGTGCCCGGCGACGTGTTCGACTTCACGCGGGTCGTGGGCAACTCCAAGCAGCGCCGGCCCTGGCACCCGACGCAACTGAACGAGGGCCTGGTCGAACGCTGCGTGCGGCTCACCACGCCCGAGGGCGGGTCGGTTCTGGACCCCTTCGGCGGCACAGGAACGACGCTTCGGGTCTGCCGGCCGCTGGGCTACCCATGCACCCTGATCGAGATCGACCGAGGCTATTGCGACAAGATCGCCGCGGAGCACGGCATGAGGCAGTCAGCTTACATCCACCGTGCGTTGTGGGAGGTGGAGTAATGCCGCGAAGTGACAGCCCATTATCGCCGGAGGAATTGGTCGCCAAGACCGGCCGCGAGACAACGACGGCTCAACGTCTGGCTGCCTTCGACGCCGCCAATCCGTCGCAACAGCGTCCGACAAAGAAGCCCTGCGTCTGGGACCGGGTGGACTTCATGGACTGGGATACATGGCGAACCCTCGGTCTCAGTCCGCCGGCCGGAGAGGAGCGATTCGGAAACCGTTTGAGAAAAGGCGAGAAAAGGCCATGACCTGGCTGATTGTGCGCACGACTGACACCTATCGGCTTTTCGACGACAGAGGCGTGGAGCGCGGACGCTGCCGCAGTGCTAACGAACGTGCCACTCACTTGGCCTTTGCTCTCAGCGGCCTGGACACCTTTCGCCGCCGAATGGCCACCAACAGATGCGTCGCCCACTTGGGCATGGAGCAATGCTGATGTCTCACCACGATTACAACCATGCCTTAAAGCGGCGACGGCCCGGCGCGCGGGCGTGCGACCGAACGCTGCCCGTGAGCGACCCCGGCATCTACCTCGGCCCGGCTGAAACCTACGCCAAGCAAGAAACCGAGCGCGAGATCGCCGCCCGACTGGCCGTCTTGGAAGCACTTGATCCCTCGCAGAAGCGGCCGACGCCCAAACCCAGCATCCTCAACCGCGTGGACTACCTCGACCTGTAACGGGCGTCACAACCACGCTGGTCGTCAAGATCGAATTTCACTCGGCCGTCACAGGGCAGGTCACGACCATCGCAAGCGGCACAATCTGCAACCCTGGCACCGGCAGTCCTACGCAGGGCAACTACTGAATCGAGTTGCGCCCGCGCCGCTGGCCGGCGTTGGAAGAAGCGGCACATCGAAGGTTTCTCCCGCAAGCGACCGCTCGCCTGGGACTTGCTATGCCGCGCTTCGGAAAAACTCGTCGGACATTGAAACACCCACGTCTAATTCTCGGCTCCCTTTGCAGCGTGCTTAGTAGGACATGAGAGCAACACGAAAGGGAACCGAGCAATGATCGCCCAAGTGCCCAATCTGAACACGATCCTGAAGCGCCGCGGGATTCACCCGAAGTTCTGGCCGGGGTTTCGCGCCTATCTCGAAGAAGGCAGACAGCCCAGCGATGAACTGCTGGTGCGCCTGCATCACGTCGGCAACTACAAAGCCGCGCTGAAGGAAGCCATGCACGACATCGGGAACCCGCACACGTTCCCGCCGGCCGACTACCGGTCTCCGGTCCCGTATGAGTCGCTGCTGGCTGAGGACATCGTAATTTCGCCGGGTGCGCCGTCCGTAGCCCGTTAAGCAACCAGACCCGTCACCTCCTGATCTTGGGTTGGAATCGGCCCACGGTGCGGGGCGCGTTGATCGACGGCCGCACCACTTCCTCACCACTGAAAGGACAACCATGAAGAACCCGACCGACTCCCTGGGCCGCGAAATCCGTCCCGGCGACCTGATCGTGTATCCCTGGCGGCGTGGCTCGCGGATGGGACTCAACAAGATGAACGTCACCCGGGTGGCGGACACCGGCGTCGCTGGCCACAGCAGCGTCGGCCGCCCGGTGAAGGTCACAAACCTGAAGAACGTGGTGGTCATCGAGCGTTCGCAAACTGAGCCGGAGAACGGATGTGCCGCTCTATGACGTGCAATGCAGCGCGTGCGGCCACAAATTTGAGGCGTTCCAGACGATGGACGCCAAGCAACCCACGCGCTGCGAAAAGTGCGGCAGAAAGAAAGCCCGCCGCGTGCTGGTAAGGCCACCCAAGGGTCACAACAAGTACGAAGACGGATATCCCCGCAAGAGTCGGGGAAGGGGCTGATGAAATTCGTCCGCAAGAAGAAGCGAGGCCAAAGCCAGAAGATCCGCCGGACTTGGTTTTCCGAAGAAGGTTATCGAATCACCTGGCGCAAGGAAGTGTACGGCGTGCGTGTGCCCGCCCGCTTTCAGGCGTGCGTGCGAGTCCTGGTCCCGTACAGCGACGGCCAGTTGCGGCCGATGTGGGACTTCGTGAACCGCCGCCTGGTGAAGACGCTGAAAGCGGCCGAGGAGGAGTGCGAGAAGCACAAGCGACTGTGGACTAAAGCAATTGAGGCCGCGGGCATCCGGGCCTTGAAGGAACTGTTCGGGGGCAAGCTGCCTCTGGGCTTGCCGTTGTGGACCAAGAAGAAGCTAGACCGCCGGCTGTATGCCATCTTGATCGACAACCGGCCGCTGAAGCAACGCGAAGAAGAGTCATGTACCGAGAGTTCATCACCGGCATCCGACGCACCCGGCCCCGACGGTCCTACAAGAACTTCGGACTCTTCTGCCTTGCCCACGGAAGCGATGTCGGCAACCGATACCCCTGCCTCACCTGCCGAGGACAAGGATGAATCGACGACCCAACGGACCCGCCGTGCCCGGTCGAAGGCCACCGAAACGTCCGACGCATCGACTGCCCCGAGTGCCGAGGGAGTGGAAAGGGCACGAAAGAAGCCTGCCGCCAAGCGTACAAGGCGAGTGTCGAAGCGTACCGCCAAGAGAAAGACGAGTACGACCGACTCGCCTGCTACCGCAAAGCCGCGCTCGCGCGGCTCACGAAAGACGAAATCCAAGCCCTGCGCGAGCTAGGCGTATGAGTGAGTTCTGTCCCCGCTGCACCGCACCGCTAGAAACCAGCCAAGACGCCGACCGCCTCTGTGATGTGTGCGGCTGGTTCGGCGACCAGCAAGAGGCCCTGCTGGTGCCGCCGCAGACCGACGTAATCAACCCGGTGCTGGCCGCCGCGCAGACCCTCGAACTATACCGCGACGTGTGCCGCAAGGAATTGATCGCCGAGCAGGTTTTCGATGCCGGTAACGCGACCGAGGCCGATCTGCGAAGGGTCCACATGGCTCGGTGGCACGCCGCCCATTCGATCATCGCAATGTTCGTCATCCTGCGAGACCGAGCCACGACCCAACAACTCCGCCGTATAAACGGCGTCGTTCCTTGGCCAAGAGACTGGACTGACCGCCACTACAACGGCGGTCAGCTATGCGACGTGCTGGTCGGGCCATGCTCCTGCGGGGCCTGGCACACGGCGGACGAAGACTGGGTGCGCGCCATGCTCTTCAAGCATAACGCCGAGATCATCGACGGAGACCCCCGATGAGAAAACTCTGCCCAAATTGCGAAGAGTTACTCAAGCCGACCGAGAACCCGGAGGTCGGGCGCTGCGCCGGCTGCGGCTGGACCGGCCACTACGGGCGGGCGGCCAAGGAGCCGGCAATGCCGAACGTCACGCCGAAGCTGTCCTACGTCAGCATCGACATCGAGACCACGGGCCTCGATCCTGACACTTGCCAGATTCTCGAAATCGGAGCGGTCTGGGACGACTGGACGAAGCCGATCCGCGAGTTGCCGGTCTACCACCGGCTCGTCTACCACAAGGAGTATCGCGGCAACGCCTACGCGCTGGCGCTCAATGCCAACCTTCTGAAGCACCTGTCTGGTCAACGGGAGCCGTGGTGGCGCGATCCCGATCAAGTGGCTGACGACTTCGCGGCTTGGCTGCGGGATGCTTGTGGCTGGGATGGAAAAACTGCGTTGACCCCGGCCGGGAAGAACTTCGCGTCCTTTGACCGGCAGTTCTTGAAGCGATTACCGCGCTTCGAGCAGGTGGTAAAGCTGCACCACCGCACGCTGGACCCAGCCATCCTTTATTGGCGGCTGGAAGATGACAAGTTGCCCGACAGCAAGACCTGCAATGAGCGGGCCGGACTGGACGGCAAGGTAGCCCACACTGCCGTGGAAGATGCCCAGGCAGTCGTGCGGCTGATACGACTGGGCATCAAACGACTGAGAGAAACCCCATGAACAACGACATCCGCGAGAGTATCAGCCGCCTCGGACAGATCAAGACGGGTGACCTAGCCGCCACAAGCGAGGAGTTGACGACGCTGCTGGCGGCCCTTCGCAAGGAGATCGAGGCCAAGACGGGCGTGGTCAATAGGTCCGAATCAACCGATCCGGCCTATGCGACTGCTGCCAACGATCTTGTGAGCCTGCTGCAACTGAGCCAGGCCGCCGTGGACGCCAGCGCCGAAATGGACAAGCTGGCCACCGTCGCCGGCAAGGCCGTGAGCCGTGTGTTGAAGAAGGCCCCGAAGTAACCCCCGTATCGTGCCCCGCCCCGGGTCACACCTCCCTGGGGCGGGGCGGGAGTCAGCCATGCCCAGCACCGACATTAACGGCAACGTGATTGTGATTCTCTCGGCGACCGAGGCCCGCCGGGTCTACGACCATCTGCGCGAGATCGCCGGTGGTCCCGGCCTTGATGCCTTGGAGCACAAGCTGGCCGCCAAGATCGCCCGCGACCTCGGACTGCCGCCGCTGGAGTAGCGCCATGAGCCGCACGAAGAAAGGTGCCAAGGGACCGGGCTACGAATACTGGTCCCGCCGGCCGACGAAAGGCTGCGTCGAACCGGGCAAGAAGAACAAGACCATTACGCACCGCCTGGAACGGGCCGCTGCCAAACGGCAATTGAGAGACAACCGAAGAGAACGAACATGAAAGTCTGTGCCCAACGAATCCTGGCCTACCTCACCGGCGCGTTCGCCCTGCTGCTGGTAGCGGCGTCCGCCGTGTCGGCCTTGACCTACGCGGTCCTCCACCGCTCGGAGACTCTGCAAAACCTCGCCTCGTCCACGCTCTCCGGCGTCGGCATGGCGATCGGCGGGTGCCTGGGAAGCGCCCTGATCCTCCGATTCAAGACTGCCCGTAGATTCGTCAAATCCCTGGTCCGCGAGATCAACGAGAAGCACTGATGCCTGGACCCGACGAAACCCGCCGCCAACAAACGATCAACCCGGCCATGAAGGAATTGGGTTCGAGCATCCCGAAGGTCGAGTTCGACCCCCAGGCGATGCGGCGGAAGCTGGCCGAGCAGTTTCGCCCGTCGCCACATCGCTGCGTAATCTGCGGCACGTCGCTCAGCCCGGCCGGCAACTGTCCCCGTTGCCTGAACCTGATCGTCTAGGAGAACCTATGACTCTGACCCTCGTGAACCGCGCCGTCACGGCCGCCGCCTTGGTGGCCTTGGCCGTGAGCCTGGGCATCTGGTTGACCCGCGCCCCGCTAACTGCCGCGCCCGCCACAACGCCAGTGAAGGTCGCTCCCGAGCCGATCCTGGCACCGCCGCCTCCCGTTCCACCCGCCACGACGCCAGCCGTACTTGAAGTCCCAGTCGAAGTGGAAGTTGCCCCGATTCCGGCGGCGGTCGATCCCCCGAAGGCCGACAAACCGGACAAGCCGCGTGTCGAGCCGGCCGAGCCGAGACCGGAACTGCATCCTGTCTGCCAACCCCGCCGTCGTGGCCTGTTTCGCCGCCGCTAAGATGAACACCCGGATCAAGGAACTGTTTGCTGAGTACCTTCTGGACGCCAAGAACCCGATCACCGCCGCCATGCTCAGGTTAGCCGACACATTAGTTCGGATGACACCGGAACCGATCATTGTTGAACGCGAGCAGCGCGCGGTTCCCCACGATGTAGCTGGCCGGTTGCCACCGCCTTCCAGTCAACCTCGTGCATCGACTGCGTGACGGCGAGCATGTATCCATCATTGAAAGCCTTGATCCTCTCGTTATGGCGGGCAATTCCGTAGAACGGCAACATTTCCAGGCTCACTCGTCTTGCCAAGTCTCTGTGTTCACTGCTCTTCAGCCAGTCTGCATCCTGCTGCGTCGTTTCTGTGGTTTCGCCGCGGCACGGCTCCCCAAACCTGTAGAAAGTACGGCACGACAACGGACGCATCGGATAGATTGCACACACTCCGCCATCCAAGAGAGGGCACGAAGCAGGCGGGGCAAACGTTGCCATCCGGTGCAGGACCGCGGCGCGAGCCGCTTCGTCAAGCCTTTCATTCACGTACCACGAGATACCGAACAACTCCAGCGGGGAAACAGGGTAACTCTCTCGAATACAGCAGGCGTAACACCCCTTTTGGCAAGCCACTGGTTCATTTCGCCGTTTACTTTCAGCCTCAACGAGGGTTCTCGTCCCATCGTCCGATATATGGTACGCCTCCAGCAGCCTTCGCAGCCAAGGGTATTTCGCTTCGTCCTCGGGATAACGCGGACGCAGACTGCGCTTATTCTTCTTTGAGGTCATAGCCTGGAAACCATCCAACCACTCTAGGGATTGTTGGGACATTCGACACCAATCACGATCCTACGCCCTGATTGGGTTGTCCGCAACCGGCATGGTATGAATCTTGAAATCGAACGCCTCTTCATCCACTACCTGCGAATGGCCGGCGACGACAAGCCCACGGCGGCCCTCCTGGTCTTAGCTGACGTGCTTTGCCGCCCGACGCCGGAGCCGATCATCGTCGAGACGGACGACAAGGGTACGGTGGGCGTGAAAGAGGCGGCCGAACTTCTGCATTCAAGCAGCAAGCAGGTTTACCTCATGTGCCTAACCGGTAAGCTGCGCGGCCGCTGCATCGGAGGCCGCGTCCGCATCCCCATCGACGAAATTGAGCGCCAACAGTGAACCAGGCCGTCAACGCCCTCTACGACGAATACCTTCACCACACTAGCGGCGACAAAGTCGCCGCCGCCTCTCTCACTTTGGCCGCAGTGCTGATGGAGAACAATGCTCCCGCTCCGCCCGAGGCCGCCCTGACCGTAGCCGAGGCTGCCAAACGCCTCAAGGTCGCCACGAACACTGTGTACGATCTGGTGGAACGGGGCCAGCTTAGACATTACCGCATCGGCCGCACCATCCGCATCATACCGACGGACATCGACGCCTACCAGCAGCAAGGAATCGAGGCGACCCGGCCCCGCTCCCAACGAGGCAGGTATCGCTTCGATCTGTAGTTGCGATGGGACGGCTCCAAGTGTTCGGCGTGGGTCTTCCTTAACCGTGTACTGCGCGGCTGGCCGCGTTCCTTCCGCCTGGGCCGCGTGCTGCGCGTGCCAGCCGAAGAGATCACGCGGGTGGAAAACAAGTCTTCGCCCTTCCCGCGGGAATAATTCGCCGCCCAAGGCCATCTATAATTACTGGGGCGGCCACGGTGAAAAATCCGATGAACCTTTTTGGTCCCAGCGGCGTCTATTACTTATGAGGGCCGACGATTGCAGTCGGCCGAGCCACAGAGGTTGCGAGAAGGGCGATGACTTCGTTTAGGTCAAGTATAGCAAGCGAACCAAAATGCACAGGGCGTTACGCCGGTCAACCGGCGGATACCCTGCCCGTGCATCCTTTGCGCTTGTGACGCTTGACCTTACGTCACGATGGGTTTCAAGAAACCCGGTGTCACAAGCGACACCGGGTTTTTTTGTTGGGCTGGTAGCTGAGACGGCGTAGCGCCTGGCTGAAGACCAGGAGACGAGGGTTCGAGCACCTCCCGGCCCACTGCGCAGAGACCGCGCGCCAACATGGCTCGTTCGTCTATCGGACAGGATTCGGCCCTTTCAAGGCCGCGAGGCGGGTTCGACTCCCGCACGAGCTACTTGTGGCAGAACGTAGCGAAGCCTGGGTATCGCGCCTGCTCGGGGTGCAGGAGATCGCCGGTTCAAATCCGGCCGTTCTGACTGGCAACCGGGATGTAGGGTAGCGGCGAACCCACGTGCTTTGGGAGCACGGAGACGCAGGTTCGAGTCCTGCCATCCCGACTCGCGGTAGCCGAGGGCTGGTTGCCCGAACGCGGCTGATAACCACGTGGCGCTGAAGAGCGATTCTCAGGGTTACCACTTGACGCAAACCAAGGACGAGGAGTGAAACGATGTTGACGCGGTTGAAACCCATACGCCCGACCGAACACAGGGTCGTGGTGTAACTGGAAGCACGGCGGACTTTTAATCCGCAAGGCGAGGGTTCGATCCCCTCCGGCCCTATTCGCTGGCGCGTAGCTCAGCGGTGAGAGCAGACCTCTTATAAGGGTCAGGTCGAGGGTTCGACTCCTTCCGCGCCGACGGGATCAAGGTGCTAGCGGCAGCACAGCGGACTCTTAATCCGCCAGGTGAGGGTTCAAGTCCCTCTGATCCCACTGAAGTGATTGCACTGGTCGTCCAGCGGCAAGGATACCGCACCGGGCACCGCCGCGCAGCGGTGGTCATGCGGTGACGCGGGTTCGAGTCCCGCCCGGTGCTCTTGTTCATTGGCAATCCGACACCCGATACGACGCGCCCATGATGTAGCGGCAGCCTGCCGCCTTGCCGAGGCGGAAGCGCGGGTTCAATTCCCGCTGGGCGCTCTTGATCGACGGGACGTAGGAAAGCCTGGTATTCCGCGTGCTTCGGGAGCACGAGAGCGCGGGTTCAAATCCCGCCGTCCTGACTTTGTGATCCGGTGTACCCGAGTTGGTAGCAGGGATCGGCCTGTTAAGCCGACGTGGCGTTTGCCCCACCGCTGGTTCGAGTCCAGCCACCGGAGCCTTTTGGAAAGAACGGAAGGTCAAGCCTATTGGCGACGGCAGCCGGCGTGTCATCCGCTGACGACGAGCCGGCGGATGTCTTTCACACCGACTGCCAACAGCATCGAATATCCTCTTCGGTCCACGTCTTGAATTCGGAGCCGAACAGTCCGAGAAAACAAGAATTGAAGATCGCGGCAAAGCGGAAAACGTTCGCCACGTCGAAGTCATTGGCTCGTTGCGACCAGAATGGACCAGCCGGGTCCACGCGGAGAAAGCGATTCGCCAGGGACACATCAGCGTGCGTGAACGACGAGAGCATCGAGTAGAACACGTCGTACTCGACCTCATGGTCAACTTCCAGGGCCATCTCCCGGATGGTCTTCCCTGACCAGTTGGAAAAGCACGACTTTTTCTTCTGTTTCCCGCCGACCCGTTCAAAGCGTGATATGACCGCCTGGTACTTCTGGTTGATCTCGGCGGCCTGGGGCCTCAACTCCCGTTCCAATGCTACCCCAACGAACTCTTGCCAAATAGGATCGGTCGTTTGTCCATGTTTCTCGAAAGCATCCAACTGTTTCTTTCGCGTAATCCTCTCGTAGTCGATGTACTGCCTAGCTCTCCGTTGAGGGTCTCGTGCAATATACCTCGCGTTGATCGTCACTTCAAACAACGAGCGGTCGATCAGGTAGCCGATGGTGGCCGGAAACCATTCGTTCCCGAAACTGGTGGCCAAGCGCAACAGAGATTCGGCAGCAGCGCTGCTGTGAAGGAGGAAGCAGACCATAAGCGATGTATACTCCAGACCGACCGGGTGGGTCTGGACGCCGTGAGACTTCCTTGCCAAGTTCAGCAGCCGACGGAGCAACTCCTGATGCTGTTCCGTTGTGAGGAGTCTGATGGCCATCGCTTTCTCCATCGAAGGTGTGTGATTCTATGGAAGACGATTCTATGCGAGAGGAGGTTCACGAGCAACGACGACAGATGCTTGAGGCCAGTCAACTTAGCGAGGCGGGTTGGATTCCCGCAGGGCACTCTCACGACAACGATGCTCGGGGATCGGCTAGTGGTAGGCCGTCTGGCTTTGAACCAGGAGACGGAGGTTCGACCCCTCCTCCCCGAACTTGCGACGAGACGGCAGTGTCTCGATGACGGGCGCGATGCGGAGTCATCTAACGGTAGGATGAGACGCTCTGAACGTCTTCATGTTGGTTCGATCCCAGCCTCGGCAGCTTTGGAAACAGAACAACGGAAGTCATCCGGCCGGATGAGGAGCCTGTCTTGAAAACAGGTGGCGGCCAGCAGCCGCTTGTGGGTTCGAGTCCCACGGCTTCCGCCTTATGGGGTCATGGTCCAACAGGACGACGCTGGCTCCGCAAGCCAGAAATCCGAGTGCGACTCTCGGTGACTCCACTTGAGCAACGCAGCCCCGTGGTCCAACGGCAACGACGCTTGGTCCACACCCAGGAAACGATGGTTCGACTCCATCCGGGGCTACTTTGGCCCAGGTACGCCAATTGGCAGAGCGGCTCGGCCTAAACCCGAGCGTTTGCGGGTTCGATTCCGGCCCTGGGCACGGCCCGGTAGGCAAACGGCCGACCACCTTGGCTTAGAACCAGGGATGCTGTGGGTTCGAGTCCCACCTGGGCCATTGGAAATACGTTGTCCTCGTGGAGCAGCCTGGAGTGCTCGCCTGCCTGTCACGCAGGAGATCGCGGGTTCAAATCCCGTCGAGGGCGCTGGAAAAATGGCGCGGTACGCAAATCGGCAAAGCGGCCAAGCTCAAACCTTGGTGACTGCGGGTTCGAGTCCCGCCTGCGCCACTTGAAACCGTGCGTCGGCTGGGCATCGGCGAGCCTAAGTGGCTGTAACCCACCCGCCTTCGGGCTGTGCAGGTTCAACTCCTGCCCGGCGCACTTTCGACATGGCCCGTTCGTCTATCGGCACAGGATACCAGACCCTCGATCTGGTGAGGCGGGTTCGACTCCCGCACGGGCTACTGAACGACCAAGTGGCGCAACTGGTAGACGCGCGACGCTCAGAACGTCGTGCCGCAAGGCATGGGAGTTCGACTCTCCCCTTGGTCACTTAGATATTGCAGGCGCGGCAGGTGCCCAACTGGCTCCCATAAGGCCGGTTCGCCCGGTTCGATACCGGGGCCTGCAACTGCGGGTGGGCGTAGGCTCAACTGGGTCTCATAAGCAGGCCTTTGTACTAGCATGCGGAGCCGGTTACCAAGGCGGCTTGCGGCAATGAGTTGCGTCGATGACCGGTGCCTATACTTGGAGAAGAACCGCGATTTCTCCAGGAGGCATTCCAATGATTCTTCAGGAAGTGATTGATCGTTTCGAGCAGAAAGCGCCGGTGTGCGTGATGGTGCGTGCGGCCATGGAGAACGTGCTTTCGGCCGAGCGTCTCGACGGATTGTTCGAGGAAGCCGCCGAGCGGCAGGCCAATCGGCAGCTCATGTTCTCGACCGTGGCCGAGATGATGGGGCTGGTGGCCTGCAAGATCCATCCCTCGGTGCATGCGGCGTATCAGGCTAAGGCCAAGGCAGTCGGCGTGACGGTCAAGGCCGTCTACGACAAGCTGCAGCGGATGGAGAGTAACGTCTCTCGGCAGCTGGTGGCCGAGACGGCCGCGCGCATGGAAGCGATCATTACCAACAGTGGAGGCACGCTGCCGGAGTTGGTGCCCGGTTACCGCGTGAAGATCCTCGATGGCAACCACTTGCGTCGCACGCAGCGCCGGCTGGGAGCATTGCGGAAGCTCAACGCGGCCCCGCTGCCGGGGCATTGCGTGGTGGTCCTGGATCCGCGCTTGAAGCTGGCGATCGACGTGATCCCTTGCGAGGACGGGCACGCGCAGGAACGCAGTCTGTTGCCGCAGGTGCTGGAGACCGTGGCGCCGCGCGACCTGTGGATCGGCGACCGGAATTTCTGCACGACGGACTTCCTGTTCGGCATCCAAGCACAGCGGGGTTACTTCCTTATCCGTCAGCACGCCCAGGCATTGCGCTATGAACTGATCGGCCGACGCAATCGCGTCGGCGAGACGGAAACCGGAGTGGTCTACGAGCAGAGCATGCGGATTTTCGACAAGGAAGGCCGCGCCATCAAGATCCGCCGCGTGACGGTCGTACTCCATCAACCCACCCGGGACGGAGACACCGAGATCCATCTGCTGACCAACCTCCCGCGGAAAGTATCGGCCGAGCGCGTGGCCGATTTGTATCGCCGGCGCTGGACCATCGAAACCGCCTTTTGCGAGCTGGCGCAGAACCTGGAGGGAGAGATCGAGACGCTGGGCTACCCGCGTGCCGCGCTGTTCGCCTTCTCGATGGCCTTGGTCTGCTACAACCTGCTGAGCGTGGTCCTGGCGGCACTGCGGGCGGTGCATGGCCACGAAACGGCGCAGACGCAGCTTTCCTTCTACTATCTCTGCGACGAAGTGGCCCACACGCATCGCGGCCTGGATATCGCCCTGCCCGACGAATACTGGCGGCGTAAGTACGCACGCTTGACGCCCGCCCGTATGGCCCGTGCACTGATCCGCCTGGCGCGACAGGTGGATCTTGCCCGCTATCGCAAGCATCAACGCGGTCCCAAGCGGCCCCCACCCAAAATGGACAAACGACGCCGAAGCCATGTCTCGACGGCCCGTGTGCTGGCGCAAAGCCGCACCAATACGTCATGAATCGATGCTAGTACAAAGGCCTGGTCTCATAAGCCTGGAACGCTGGGTGCAACTCCCAGACCCGCCACGACCGGGTACGCAAATTGGCATAGCGGCGAGGTCGAGAGCCTCGTGCCTGTGGGTTCGAGTCCCACCTCGGTCACTTGCGATCGCGTGGTCCAACGGCAAAGACGCCTGGGTGACAACCAGGAAAGTGCTGGTTCGATTCCAGCCGCGATCACTCGACGGTCTGTAGGTGTTTCGGCAGCACACCTCCTCGGTAAGGAGGAAGATCGGGTTCAAGTCCCGGACAGACCTCTGGGGTGGCATGTTCCGTGAAGGCGACTGATCCTTGCAAGATCGGTGCGATGAGTTCGACTCTCATCCGGTCCACTGACACCACAACGGGCCTGTGGTCCAAAGGGACGACACCGCCCTGGCGTGGCGGAAATCCGGGTTCGATTCCCGGCGGGTCCACTGAAATGGAAGGTAGTTGGATACGGCTGGCCGAGCCGGTCTGCTAAACCGTGCCCCCTCACGGGGATGTGGGTTCAAATCCCATGCCTTCCGCTTTCGCCCCGATGGTGAAATGGACATCATGCCTCGTTTCTACCGAGGTGTTCCGGGTTCGAGTCCTGGTCGGGGTGCTGACAACAAACGCATGGTGTCCGTGGTGTAGCGGTCGCTGCACGGCTGGCTGTGAACCAGAGGGTGGGAGTTCGACTCTCCCCGGACACCCTTTCGTCGAGGAGATTACGATGGTCGCCAAAGTCCTTGAGCAACCGACGCTGGTTTTGAACCGCAACTGCCAGCCGGTCCACGTAGCGACCGTGGAGCGTGCGCTGGTGCTGCTCTGGAACGAGTCGGCCCGCGTGGTGGATCCGGAGGACTTCCAGCTTTACACCTGGGCGGACTGGTCGAAGCTGAAGCCGAAGGATGGCGAGGCGTTCGTCCAGGCGGTTCGATTCCGGCTGCGGGTGCCCGAAGTCGTGGCATTGACCGGCTACGACCGGCTCCCGTTGGGCGCGGTGACCTTCAGCCGCCGCAACGTGTTCAAGCGGGACCACTACACCTGCCAATACTGCGGCGCGCAGCCGGGCATCGAGGAACTGACGATCGACCACGTGTTGCCGCGGTCGCAAGGCGGCGTGTCGAGTTGGACGAACTGCGTGCTGGCTTGCATGGCCTGCAACAAGCGGAAGGCCGACCGGACACCGGAACAGGCGGGGATGAAGCTGCGCAAGCAGCCGAACCGGCCCGCGTGGAAGCCGCTGTACGCCGACCACACCATGCGAATCGCAAGCTGGTCGAAGTTCATCAGCGAAGCCTACTGGAACGTTGAGTTGCAGAAGTAGTCGTTACGCCAAAGCCCCCGGTCCTCGCGGGCCGGGGGCGATACACGAGTGTGCTCCTGGGAGAGCAGGCAGGCTCCAACCCTGCCGCACGGGGTTCGACTCCTCGCGCTCGTGCTTGCCGACGTGGCCGAACAGAAAGGCAGCGATCCTGTAAACCGCTCGATGCTGGTGCAAATCCAGTCGTCGGCTCCTTGATCCATGTCCCGATGGTGTAGCGGATCGCATCGGAGCCTCCGAAGCTCCAGGTCCAGGTTCGATTCCTGGTCGGGATACTTGACCGTAAAGCCCTGCGGGTGTGCCGGACAGCACGGCAGTCTTCGGAACTGCAAGACGGGGTTCAATTCCTCGGCGGGGCGCTGAAGTGGTAATACGTCCTCGGAGTGTGGGGGATTTGCACGCGACCTTGCGAAGGTCGAAGACCAGGCTCGACTCCTGGCGAGGACACTGAATGACGCGAGGCTGGAGCCAGACGGCACGGCAACCGGCTGCAACCCGGTCCAAGTGGGTTCGACTCCCACCGGCCTCTCTGAGGAGTCCGACTGCCGGTTCAGACTACATCCTTTGAAAAGATGAGCAGGTCCGAACCATTCCTCATCGGACGCCCTCTAACAGAATCGCCCAAATTGCCTGCCGGGACTACATCGACTGTGAATCGACCGTCTCGGCCACCACTTCGTTGGGCGTATATGGAGACAAAAGGAGAATAGGGCGACTGCCGGGTCGGAGTACATTGGCCGGCTGAAATGCCGGCACGCCGTTTCGGGCGGCGCGCCGCAGCCACAAAGGCTGCATCCTCTGACTAGCACTTCGTCGCCCGATGAAGACGGACCGACTGCCGGTTGGAGTACATGCCTCACAAGCCGGAGGTTGTGGGTTCGAGTCCCACCGGCGCAATTGCCAAAGCACCGCGCCGTAGCTCAACGGTAGAGCACCGTACCGTCTCTGACCACCACTTCGTCGGTCTATTGAAACACGACATCCCCGACTGCCTGCTGGAGTACATCGGGACCTGTGGCCGAAAGGTCTTGCGGGTTCGAGTCCCGCCAGCCCCAAAGGCTGTGGCGAAATGGTAGACGCGCAGGAAAGTCTCTGGCGAACACTTCGTCGGGGCTTGAAGACACACTCGACTGCCAGGGTGGAGTACATGGTCTTGCGGGTTCAAACCCCGCACGGCCCCCTGGGAATAACGCATGGGGCCGTGCCCCGCGGGCGGTCGTGAGCCGTCTGCGGGGAGAACATTCTGCCCAACCCCTCGTCGGGTGCTTTGAACCGAACAGTCCGACTGCCGGAGCGGAGTACATTGTAATCGGCTCATGTGGGTTCGACTCCCACGGGCCATTCCACAAGCGTGGCTCTGGTCCAATGGTAGGACATCCGAAGCAGCGCAAGCTGCTGTTCTCTGCCCAACACCTCGTCGGACTGCTTGATGAAAAGGAGGTCCACCGTGGCCAACAAGTCGCTGTTTTCCAGCTTGAAGAGCCTGCGGCCCCGTGCGACGGCGCGCAACGAGGCGGGTGGACTGGCTTATCGACTGCCCCCGAAGCACGCCCTGGCGCAGCTTGCTGCGACCGGCTGCTTCAACGGCACCTACTACGCCGATGGCCAGGCGCAGCTCGATGCGCTGCGGACGCTCGCTGGGCAGGTGGATGACAACCTCTTCCTCGGCAAGCTGGCGGTCTACGCCCGCGAACGCGCCTTCATGAAGGACATGCCTGCGGCGCTTCTGGTGCTGCTGTGGAAGCGGGACTCGGCTTTGACGCACCGCGTATTCGACCGCGTGATCGATAACGGCCGTGTGCTGCGCACGCTCTTCGAGATGGTCCGCTCGGGCCAGTTCGGTCGCAAGAGCCTGGCCAGTTCCCCGAAGCGCGCCTTCCAGCGGTGGCTGAACGAGGCGTCGGTGGGCAAGCTACTGTCGGCCTCGATCGGCAACGATCCGAGCCTGCGGGACATTCTCCGCATGGCCCGCCCGACGCCGAAGGACAACGCCCGCCGGGCGATGTTCGGCTGGCTCACGCACAAGCCGCTGGAGAAGTGGGCACCGGCCACCGAAGCCGATCTGCCGGAGCAGGTTCGCCTTTTGGAGGCGTACCGCAAGGCGGGGACGGCCGAGGCCCAGGTCGAAGTCCTGGCAAAGCTCGACGTTCGTTGGGACTTGCTGGCGGACGCTGCCAAGGGACCGGAGGTCTGGAAGGCTATCGCTCTGAAGATGGGACCGCAGGCGCTGCGGATGAACCTCAACACGTTGGTCCGGCATGGGGTCATTGCCGACATGGTAGAGCGCGTGGCCCAGCGAATCGCCGACGCCGAGGAAATCCGCCGTTCGCGTCAGTTCCCATACCAGTACCTCGCGGCATACTTGAACGCCGGCCAGGAGGTCCCGCAGAAGATCAAGGCCGCCTTGCACGAGGCGGCGGAGATCGCCTGCGGCAACGTCTCGGCACTACCGGGTCCGGTTGTGATCGGGCTGGACGTGTCGGGCTCGATGCAGTCGCCGGTTACGGGTTTCCGTGGCCGGGGCGCGACGAGCAAGATTCGCTGTGTGGACGTTGCGGCCCTGTTCGCCGCTGCCATCCTCCGCAGCAACCCGGACAGCATCGTGATCCCGTTCGACGACAGGCCGCACGAGGCCCGTGTCGATCCGCACGATACGATCCTGTCGCTGGCCGAGCGGTTGGCCCGCTACGGCGGCGGTGGCACGAACTGCGCCCTGCCGCTTCAGGTGGCCAACAGCACGTACCGCGGCCGGCGGTTCGCTGGTGCGGTGCTGATGAGCGATCAGGAGAGCTGGATCGGCACCGGCCGGCACGGCTCGACCGGCGTGATGACTGAGTGGCAGACGTTCGTTGGCAACCAGGTTCGGTTGCACGATCGCGACTGGACCGGCCCGAAGCTGGTCTGCATCGACTTGCAGCCGTATACCACGACCCAGGCCCCGGATCGCAACGACATCCTGAACGTCGGCGGCTTCGGTGACGCCGTGTTCAGTGTCGTAGCCGCCTTCCTCACCGAGGACGCCGGCCGGTTCGTCGCCGAAGTCGAGGCGACCGAGTTGTAGATGAAGAACGCCCCTGGAGCCGATCCCGGCCCAGGGGCGTTCGCAGGTTTCCTCGGCGAGACGAGCCCCCGCATTGTCAAAACGCGGCCCCAGTCAGCCTAGTCCGATCAGGCATTTGACTTCGTTCAGGACCTCATCTTGAGGAATCCGTTCCTGTTCCAGGCGAAGGTTCTCGGCGCGGCAAGTGAGATAAGCCTGTTGCTCCGCCTCGGTCAGGTGAGGCGGGATGTCCGGCTTCCGGCCTGTGCCCAAGACGGCGAGATGCCGCCAGCGGTTGAGCGCAGCAAGGTCCATCAAGAAGCTGCGCGTGTGCGGGAAGACGGCGCGAAGCGAGGACAGAATCTCAAATCCTTCCAGGTCAAGGTCTCCCCAGTAGATGGTCTGCACGTCGTTCAGCCACGAGAGATACCGCAACAGCACCACACCGTCCCCCAAGCCTCCCAGCCCAATTCCGCGGGGAAAGGACGGAAGTGTAAGCAGGTTGACCTTGTTCTCTACAATGATTGCAGCATCGGCGCGTACGGGCATCGCTCCCAGCGTGTGCAACGAGAGAGAAATCTCCGAGCACGGGCAGCCGAGTTCTTGGACCAGAGCGGGGTCCAGCAATCGCACGAGAAGATACGGTTCGGCGTAGCGCAATCCATAGCGCCGCTCAAAGTGCTCTTCATCTGCCCGGATGGTATGCGCAGGCAATACAATGTCGAACCACTGTCGAAGCAAGCCCTGGTAGCGCTTGATGAATTTCGTGTCCACGGGAAGAGGTAGTTCGCGAGCAAAGCAGTTCGGCCTCGGGTTCTCGCGAAAGAACTGCAGCACGCTAAGCAGTCCATCCAGGTCGGGAGCCGCATCTATCAATGCTCGCACGTTTGACCGAATCCACGCTTCCAACGACGGGAATGCCGCGCGGAGACGGGCCACCGCGTCTCGAAACACACTGGATTCGCGCTGCTTTCCCGTGAAGCGAAGGAAATCGTCCGCGGTCTCAAAGAGAATACGGGCTGGAAACCGATTGCGCCCGAACTTGCGAGAGTTGACTTCTCGCCAGTGAACCGTGTAACCAAACCCCGTTTCCTCCTTCGATCCTTCCCGCAGCCGATGGACGGCCCGAATAGTCGCAGCCAGGTCGTCCCCATCCGGCGTCTTCCGAGCGGGGATGATCCTCGGAAAGAAGTCCTCATCCCCATTCAGCCACGCCTGCAAATAGTCGGGATACAGGTTCTCGGCCTTTCGGCGAATGTCTTCCGGCTGAATCATCGTTTTCGATCGCTCTCGGGCCTCGGATGAGTGGTCTCATCAGCGGGGGCGTACTGCTCGAACAGGTGATCCGTTGCCGTGGTAGTCTCCCACTGACTCGGCAACGACCTCTTCAAATTCGCGGGCCGTCATGCTGAATACTTCGGATTGATTCGTTGCCACATCCTTGACCACGTGGATGTAGGAGCCCACATACGGTTGGGTCACGCACGCCTTGGCATCGAGTGGGGCCACGATAAGCAGTTGCAGACCGAATTTCTGGAACAACCTTAATGCGTATTCAGCGTACTGGTCGTCAACCTTGGCAAACATTTCGTCAACAACCACGAAATGGAACCGGCTGCTCGTCGGGCGATCCAGGGGAATGTCGTATTGGTAAGCTATCGCAGCCACGAGGATCGTAAAGGCCAGCTTCGCCTTTGCACCTCCCGACTGACCGGCACTGTCCTCGTAGTAGGCGCGTTCAGCGCCGGTCGCGCTGTCGAGTTCGCGAGCGACGAAATCAAACCAGCGGCGCACGTCGGTCACCTTCTCCTGCCACCGCTGCTCTTCGCGAAGCTTGGTAATGAGCTTCTCGATTCGGAGATAGCGTGCCTCGTCCGCTTCCAGCGTCCCCTCGAATGTACCAGCAAGACATTCGTTCAGCGCGCTCTGGAACTCCGCGATCTCGGGGTCCCGCACCGGCTTGGGCTCCAATTGCATGAAGGTGCCCGGCCGGTACTCCAATTGCCGCAGGGATTCATTGAGCAGCTTGATCTTCGACTCGATCTCGGTGCGATCCGTCCGCAAAGCGGCATTCAGCAACCCGATCTCGTGGGTCACCTTCTCGTTGAGTCGCTCCTTGAACCGCTGCTCGTGTCGCGGCAGGTCCTCCCGCTCGATGTGCGCCCGCAACTCAAGGAAGCTCTCAAGGTATTCCACTTGCGGTTCCAAGTCTTCGCGTTCACCGGGGAAGTCCCGGAGGAACCGGATCATCAGGTTCGTGACCCTTGTCTTCAGCGGCTCGATGTCTTTTCGCAATCGCTCCACCTCCGCACGGCGGGCTTCCTTGAACTCACCTTCTTGCTCGAACAAGGTTGCGGGCGTGAGCGGCTGGTCTGCAAACCAAGCTTCCAGGTCGCCGAAGCTCTCGGCGTGGTGGGCAAGCGTTCCATCGGCCTTTCGTTCCTTCAAAATCTTCTTTGCGTTTGCGATCAATCGCGAGTATTCCTTGAGTTGCCGTTCACACTCGGTCTCCTCGGCAATCACTTTGTCGCGTGCTGCCTGCAATCCCTTTTCGGCGGCCTCGGCCTTTCCGAGCCGTTGCTTGAGAACACGGATTGCGTCACTGCCCTCTTCCAACGTCTTCTTTTCCCGCTGAAGCTCTGCGACCTCTCGTTCGTGAGCAACGAAGTCGATTTCTCCGAAATCCTTGAATTCCTGAACCCTGCCTAGTATTACTGCGCAAGGTCACGTCCACTTGCAGCGGATCAGGTCTTTGAGATAGATGCATTTTCCCCGTAGTTCGCGGCGTGTTCGCTTGATATTGGACCGGCGCGCGGCCGCGTTGCGGCGTTGCCAGTGCTGGTTCCTTCTCACCGCCGCCTCGATCAGTGCGGTGCTCATCGCTCCGTTAAGCCACCAACCCCGCACCAACGCTGCCACGGCAACGTGCACCTGGCACACCGTCAACTGCGGATTTTTTTTCCCGCCGGTCGCGGCAGACGCGAGCCAGGAACAGGTAGCTCACCGCGGTGATGATCAGGTGCCGTTTCAATCCCAACCAGCGCCGGCCTTCCCACTGGTCGAGCCCGACCTCCTGTTTCTGGTCCTCAAAGCAGCGTTCCACACGCCAGCGCGAGAAGCCCACCAGCAGCAATTTCGGCACCGGCGTCTCCTCGTCCGCGTTGCTCAAGAAGAATTTGACCTCCTCCGGCTTCAAAGCGTTGCGCGCTGCGACCAGATGCACCCGCATCCCCGGCAGGCCTTTCTCGTCGGGCAGGGTGATCATGGCGTGCTTCACTTCCCACACCAGCGGTCCTTTTTCACCGTCCTTCACGTGATGCCGCACCCACGGCTGGTCGCGCAACTGCGGCGAGTACTTCAACATGTGCTCCAAGCTGATCGGCGGCCGGCTGCCCGAAACCAGGCGTGGCGTCTTGCGACCGCGTCCCCGGCCGCGGTGAAACGGCCGCTCGGTCACTCGCGGCGGCTGGATCCAGCCGGTCAACGTCTTGGGAACCTCGCCCACGAACAACAGCTTTCGTCCCACCAATTGCCGCAAAAACTCCGGCTTTCCGCCGTATCCCTCATCGAACGTGAACCACTCGAACACGAGGCCGTTGTCGCGGGCACGATCGATCAGTTCCAAGGCGATCTGCCATTTCGGCCGGTAGACCACCTCGTCCGGGATGCCCGCCTCGCGGCACCGCGCGCGATCCTTCGACCAGCTTTCCGGCAGGAACAACTCTCCATCGACCAGGCAGTGGAAATCGCCCGTGGCGTACGCCAGATGAACCGTGACGATGCAGTTCTGCGTCTTACCGAGAGTGCCGCACCATTGCCGCTGAACTCCCGGAGTCTTCACTCCTTGCTTGACGTCGCTGGTCTCGTCGATGATACCGATCGAATGCCGGCCGGCGTCCTCCCGGGCCACCATCTGCTGGAGGCGGTCCCGCGCGCGATCCTCCTTCCATTTGTAGGCCTTGAGGAACTCCTGCAGGTTCCGCGGCGGGACCCCCGCCGCCAAGGCGATCGGCTCGCAACTCTTCTCCTTCAGGTCCGACAACTGTCCCTCCACGTAGGTGGAGAAAAGCTCGCGTGTGTCGCGCCGCGAAAAGCAATCCTCGAACCGTTGCAGATACCGCCTCAACTCCGGCTTCAGCTGACGAATCTGTTCGGCGTCCATGCCCTGACCTCCGGGAAGAGAAACGCCAGCAGTTTCGCCAATTTCGCCAGCTTATGCAAGATCAATCTTGCGCAGTAATACTAGTGCCGTTTCCCGGACGCGCAAGCGGGTGATGTGCTGCTCGACCTGAGAGATTCGTCGATCCAGTTGCTCCCGCCGCTCGGTCAACCGCGCGACCTCCTCCGCGAGGCGGCGACGCTTCTCACGGTTGTCCCAACCCAAGACGAAATACCGTGGATCGGCGATCTTGTCGCGGTCATCCTTTTCGTGTCTCACCCCGCGATACTTCACGTGGCGGTTGTGCGTCATTGCCAATCCATCGGCTGCCTGGAACTCGTCCAGCGTATCGCAGCAAAGGAAATCGAAACGTTCTTCCAGTTCGGCCTTGACCCAGGGTAGCAGGGGATGCCCATCGCGTAAGGCCAGCTTGCGCACGAGCGATTGGTCATGCAAAGGCAGCCCACGCGACGGCCCCGTTCGTTCCCCGACGCGCAGATAGACAAGCCGCTGACCCCGGCCGTGGTCGTCGGCCACCCGCTTTGCATCCACGTGTCGGCTGACGATATGGTAATACCGTTGCGGTACGAGCAGGCTAAGCGCAAAACCCCGCAGTACCATTTCTATTGACGACTCCCAGGCCCGTTCCTCCGGCTTTACCGAGATGATTTCCGCCGCAAAAGGCAGGTCCTTCTCGGGCAGCCCGAGGTCGGCGCAAAGATTCCGCCTCAGCGCGGCCATCCACTCCGGCAGGTTGCCTTGGCGCTGTGCCAGCGCCCGAAGTTCGTCCTCATCCTCCCGCAAGGTTGTTTTGACGCCGCCGCACTCAAGGACCAGCGCGTCCCTTCCTTCGGAATGCTTCGCGACCTGCTGCGAAATGTCGCGCAACAAGGAAGGCGTCTTGGCCCGCACTGCCACGAATGTTGGTTGGTCGAGCACTTCCTCGTCAATCCCGGCTTCCCGCAGCGCCTCGTGGTAGCGGCGATTACCCGCGCGTTTCGCCTCCGCCTGCGATTGGTGATTCTGGATGAGCAAAGGAATCTGCCGCAAACGCTCTCCCCCTACCTGTTCGATCTCGTTCTTCAGGCGTCGGCATTCCTCTTGTTTTTCAGCAAGTTCTCGGCCAAAGCGATCCTTCCTCGTTTTGACCGCTTCCAAGTCTCTCTGGAGCGATTCACTGGCGGGGGTGAGAATCTCCACGCTCTTCTGCCGGAAAAAAGAACCCGCGGCGGCCGAGATGCGCTGCAAGTTGTCCAACTGCGAGGCTTGCTCCCGATATTCCGCGCCCGCTTCGGCCACCGGCTCAAGCAATTCGGCCTGCCGACGCACTCGGACCAGGCTTTGATGGGCTTCGCTAAGTTGCGTGAAGTGACTGAGCAGGCTCGCCACCTTGTCGCCCCAAGGTTTCGCTTCTAGCATGTGCTCACGGATGAAACGGTTGAGGCTTTGGATGTCCTTCACCGCCACCGTCTGGTTGAAGATGTCCATCGCCTTGGGACGCACGCCGGTCATCTTCACGAACCAGGAGTGATATTCCGTGTAGCTCGTCGTAGCCCGAAAGCCGCGCTTCTCGATCTGCTGTCGCAGCCTGTCCATGCTCTTCAGACTACCGAAATCGTTGGCAATCGACCGCTCGGACGGGGAAATGCAGTAGACCTTTTCGACGCGGCCGTCCCCGGCGAGATACAGGACGACGGCGACCGTGAACAGTTGGTTGGTGTCCTCGTTGTAGAAACACGCCAATAGGACCGAGTAGTGCGATCCCTTCGGCCGTAGGAACCGGACTTCGCCCCGGTTGTCCTCATCGCGGCTGGAACGGCCATACGCTCCCTTGAGGTAGGAGCGTTCGTCGCGGTCCTGCTTACGGCCCCCGGCGGCGACGTTGTAATTGCGCACCACGGGACGCACCAGAAGAGTCAGCAGCGCGTCCACAAGAGTAGACTTCCCTGACTCATTCTGACCGACAAGCAACGCCGTCTGCCCTTCGGGCCGGACTTGGTGGACACCGCCAGTGGTGCTGTCGAACGTGCCCCAGTTGTAGACTTCCAGCTTGTGGAGTCGGAAGCCGGGTCTGCGGCTGATCTCATTTGGAGGCAGGTCATCCATTGGATTGGCTCGGCGCATCGTCATCGGTTTGCCGTTCGGCCGCACTGACCAACTGGGCCTTCAGGCTTTCCAGTTCCGCGGCCGGCAAACGGGCTTTGAGGATGCGCCGTATCTCCCATGTTTCTGGTTCGTCGTTGAATTTGCTGATGAACCCCAGGTCTTCCAGCTTGCCGAGCGCCTGGGACAACTCGCGACGTTGCCGTACTTGATCCCCCTGACTCGGAAAAAAGACCGTCCACTGGTCCAGTAGGGCTGTCGTTTCGACGACACAGCGTTCATTATGCACGTCTTCCTCCTCGAATCGCCGTAGTTCCTCGCGGAGCAAAACGCACAACAACGTTGCATCGTACCCTAATCGCGTCTTTCGGAACAATTTGGGCAGCCCTTCGTAACCATCCGGCAACTCGTCGTCGGATGCCTGCCGCACGTATGCCAGCCCTTCGGGCTCATCGACCACCAGCAGCAGCCCCAGTCGTCCGAGGTAGCCTTCCAAATGAGATTGCGAGCCGAGCACGATGTCCCAAACGCGAGATTCCTTGGCGTAGACCGCGCCCTGAAGCAACCGCACGGCGGCGATGCTCCATTCGCGAAACTCCGGTAGTCCCGCGTTTGCCATCACTCGTCTCCCTGTCTCGGAATGAACTGAACAAGCGGCACGGTAACCAGCAGAGCGCGGCCGTTCCCATTGCGCGCCGGAACCAGGATTTCCTCTTGCGCATCGCGGCTGATGATATGACCGTCGTCGCGGGCGATCTGGAGGTAACCAAGCACCTCGATAACGCCGGCCGCTGGAGGATGCTCGGCCAGGAGAGCCCCGAGCGTCACGCTTCCATCGCGTGCGACCGCCACCCGGACAGAAGCGCGCATTCCGCGCCAGTCCAGTCGTTCCATCATCGCCAGCCCTCGGAAGGTTTCCATGCGCCGCTCCTCGTCCACCTCGCGCTCTGTGAGGTCCACATGGACGAATTGCGGTGGCTCGCTCCAAAACGTGCGTGCAAACGGCGAGGCGATGTCAATCTTTGTCTCTACATCTATGCCAACGGTATCCTTGGGCGGGTGGGAGGCGAGCGACGCCGCCAGCCCCATGATCTCCCGCAGCAGTCCCGCAACACGCTGCCGGTCTCGGTAGGCTCTCACGTCGAGAAGCCGCCTCAGCGTCGCGGAGAGCCGTTGGTTCGTGCGCATCACTTTGTCGGCCTCGGCAATCAGCGACGGCACCATGCGTCGAATGGTCTCCAGGCCGTCCACTTGCTCGGCGAGTTCCTCGATACGTCCAAGCTGCTGAATGATGGTCTGAAGCTTGTCTTGCTGGGAGGGGGAGAGAATGAACCGAACGAACTCATGGAAACTGACGCCCTGATCTTCACGTTTCAACACGTCTTCGGCATCTAGCGCAAACTCAAGAATGCCGCCTCGGGTGTGGCGTCCTTCGTTCTGCCGCTGCTGGACCTGCTGCGTGATCTCCTTGAACTTGTCTTCCACTGCCCGGAAATCACCCTGAAGCTGCTTGAGCAGCGATACCGCCGTGGCAAACCGCTCGCGGATTTGAGCCGGTTGATACCGCGTCACCAAGCCCTCCGATTGGATACGGGCGATTTCATTCTCCAGGCGGCGATTCTCTTCATGCAGGTAGGCCAGCCGTGTTTCGGGATCATCAGAGGCTTTGACTACCAAGTCAGCAAGCGTCTCGATGACCAATCGCAGCCTCGATTCCGTGCCCACAAACCCCAAGTCTTGCTCCAGGACACGATCGAGAAAGGTGAACACGTCCTCGGTGTGAGGCGTCAATTGGTACACGGGCTCGTTCCGCCCCGCCTCCAGAAATCGGTGCAGCCATCTCGTATCGCTCGAACACCAGCCGGATAGATAGTTCTCCGGCTTGTCCCGCAGTGCATCGGGATAAGTTTCCTGGATGTTTTCGCGGTATGCGATCAGAGCGGCGTGGAGGTCAGAGAACGGAACGGTGATTCGTCCTGCCCTCTTGAACTGCTGATCCAGAAAATCCACGATGAACGCCGCGTTAGGCGATCGCAGTAACCGCAGTGCGGGTGAAGTCTCAAAGTAGACGAAGAGCTTGCCCAGATTCATCATAGGAATCCTCCCGGCCAGCATGTTTCCCTAGGTCGGCGGGAAGTCACTGCCGGGCTCTCGCTGGCGGCATTCATCGCAGTAAGTCCGTTGCATTGCGTTGATAACAACGTCGATGTCCTCCTGTTCAATCACCGTCTCATGCCCGCTCCATGCCAGTCACTCCGATGGCGCTATCGCAGGGCTTTGACGGCTTCGGCGAACGCCAGCTTGAACTCATCTCGAACGTACTCCGCGTCGTCACTTGTGGCCTCGGCCTTCGTGCTGCCGTCGGTATGTGTCGCGTGCGCGGTGGGGGATTCGCCTCGGTAGGTATAGATGGTGTCACAGTGCGCCTGGAGTTTCCCAAAGGCGTTACGGAAGGCTGCGAAATTGAGCAGGTTCCGGTAGTGGCCGCCAGCCAGCGCCTTGGTCTTCTCCTCGTCCAACCCCAAGGCATCAAATCGACGGCGAAAGACATGGCGAGCAACGCCTTCCATGACGCCGCTGATACGGGTCACGAATTCATCCCAGTGCCTGTCGTTAAAAAGCTCCAGCGATTTCTTCAAGCCTTTCGTCACGCTGACAAGCGAAGCTCCCAGGAGAGCCACGTAGTTGATGGCGGGGTCTAGCACTTCGTCCTCAGCGGAATAGAAGCCGCTGAGAACGTCAAACAAGTCCGAGTCGCTCCTCTCCTCAAGAACGAGTCGGGCATGGCGGGCTGCCGCAAGGGTATCGCCCTCCGGCGCTGTGTCGTCGATGAATTTCTTAACTGCCTCCAGGGATTTTGGGCTCGGCATGTGCTCGATCGCCTTCAAGGCCGAACGCCGAACCGCATGGTCGGTGTGAGGAGGATCAAGGTATCCCAGGACAAGCGGGACAAGGGCAGGGTCGCCAAGGTCCGCCACAAAGCCCAACCATTGCTTAGCATTGTCGGCTGTCCCGCCTTTCGGCTCTTCTTCAACGAGTCGTTTGCGAAGAGCCACTACGGCTTGCTCGATTGCTTTCTTGGCAGAGGCGACAGTCTCCTTACGTAGCCGCTCCCGCAAAGGTCTGATGCTGGGAAAACTGCCCAGTTCCCCGCAGGCGCGATATGCCGATTCCCGCACGGCCGGTAAGTCTTGAAATCGTTCATGGAGTCGGCCTGCGAAGTCGTCAAGTCGCTTCCTGTCGTTGGTCTGCTTCAACAACTCTGTGACTAGCGAGATGGCCGATGCTTGAACATGCTTGGTCAGCGCCTCTTGTCCGGGGCGGTGGAACCGGGTGCTCTTTGCCAGGACATCTATGGCTCCCGCCGCGTACAGGAGGTCCAACACGAATTGGGCGTCATCCTTTGTCGCGATCCCGTTCAAGGCGGCCTCGGCCCCCTTCTCAAATGAGAGTTTAGCTCGCTGCATCAGGTCCAGGGCATAGCGATTCGCTCGACCGTCAACTACTGCTTCGCGGGGCAAAGCCGATTCAAGCGGCGATCTCAAGGACGGTCGTTGCGATTGCGGCGGCAGCATCACAAACTGCTCAAACCGTGTGAGCATCGGGGATTCTTGGCCCAACGCATTGGCCCGTCCGGCTTCGCGTATTATCATTCGTATCACGTATTGAGCAAACGGCTCTCCCTGTGTGAGCCAGTTCTCGGCCACCGCGATTGCGCCCGATGATGATGAGGGAGGCGGAATGAGCCGAGCGACCACCGCGACAGGATTCTGTGCCGAATCAAGCTGCTCAATCATTGCCACTCTTCGGCTGAGCGTCTCCTGGTCTTCCTTCGCGTTCTGGTCTTGGCGTCGTCCCACCATCGTCCTGGGACTCGGGGTAGAGGCTTCGTCGGCACTCGCGACAGCCAGCGCGCCGGAAGCGACCGCTGCCGCCAGGCGTTGTCGCTCGTGCTCGTTGCGATTGTTGGAAAGCACGCCGCACATGTCGCCCAAAGCCGCGTCCGCCGAATCGTACAGAGCGAATACGTGGCCTGATTCAACGAGTTGCCGATGGCCGTCGTGTCGTCGCCGTTCACGGTTTTCTATGCCTTGGTCGTCAAAAAGTGATCTTGGTGAAATCTCCGGAGATCGGTTATCACGGAGGCCATGGCAAGACTGTACACGGAAGTCGAAGTCCGGCGCTTGATTGAGGAAGCGATTGCACCGCTGCTCGAGAGGATCTCGCAGCTGGAAGCTCAGTTGGCGGCGGCGAAGAAGGACTCGTCGACCTCGTCGAAACCACCCTCGAGTGATATCGTGAAACCGCCGCGACCGGATGCGAAGAGCCGTGGCGGTCGAAAGAGAAAACGGCGACCCGGTGGACAGAAAGGACATCCGCGACACGAGCGACCACCCTTTCCGCCTGAGCAAGTGGATAAGATTTGGTCTTACGAGTGGGATGCCGCTTCGTTGTCGGCGGAGTGGGTGCCGTTGGACGAATATCAGACGATCCAGCAAGTGGAGTTGCTGCCGAAGCTGTTCGAAGTGACGGAGCATCGGGCACGCCTGTATCGGCACTGCCTGACAGGACAGGTGGCGGCGGCGCCTCTGCCGCAGGCCGTCCGACAGGGAGGCTTGATCGGTCCACGTCTGTCGGCTTTGATCGCCTACCAGAAAGGCGCCTGCCACATGACCTACCGGGTCATCCAGACGTTCCTGCGCGATGTGTGCCAGTTGGACTTCTCCACGGGCCAACTGGTCAAGATTGTCGGCAAAGCGAGCGCAGCTTTGCTGTCCAGCTATGAACAACTGCAAACCTTGCTGCCCACATGCACGATGGTCAACATCGATGAGACGGGACATCCGGAGAACGGCCAGAAGTTCTGGACGTGGGGATTCCATGCGCCCGGCCCGGACAGATTCACGTTGTTTCATATCGACGCGGCGCGGAGCTCGGACGTGCTCAAGGAATTCCTGGGGGAGACGTTTTCCGGCGTGGTCGGCTGCGACTATCACAGCGCCTACCGCAAGTTCTTGGATGACGTCGGGGCCAACATGCAGTTCTGTTGGGCGCACCTGATCCGCGACGTGAAATTCCTGACCACACTGCTGGATCGCGCCACGCGCGGCTATGGCGAGCGGTTGCTGGCGGCGATTAAACGGCTCTTTCGTGTGTGGCACCAACGGGACATCCTGCGATCGGATCGCTGGAAACAGTCGGCAGACCGTGCTCAACGCGACGTGCTCAAGGTGGCCAAGCGTCCGCCCAGCCGCCGCGAAGCCCAGAACATCGCCAAGCGCTTTTGCAAGCACGGCACCCACTATTTTCGCTTTCTGAACACGCCAGGCGTTGAGCCCACAAACAACGCCATGGAACAACGGTTTCGCTTTGTCGTGATCGACCGCAAAATCACCCAGGGGACGCGCGGCGAAGCAGGACGCTCGTGGTGTGAGCGTATCTGGACGGTGCTTGCCACGTGTGCCCAACGGGGCCGCTCGGCATTCCTCTTCCTACAGGAAACGATGGACGCATTCCTCTCAGGACGCACACTTCCCACTCTGGCACTCAACTCCACGTAGCCGATGCCCAGTCGTCCCCAAGCCTCATCAGTATCCCCACAGGCTCCAACTGCCTTCTCCTCTTCTCACATTAGCATTCACAACAAGAACCTCGATGTGATGCTGCGCGCCCAACGAAAACCGTGAACGGCGACCGTCGTGTCCTTGTGGAATAAGTGTCTCGGCAACAAGATGCCCGTGGCCAGCGCCGACGCTTCTTTGCAGCCCTTTTACGACGGGGCCGTCGGCCAAAAGGTTGCGAGGCCACCGTGCGAGAATCAGGAGCCCCTTTACGATGCCCTCGGTAAGCTGCCCAAAGCCTTCGAGCAACTTCAGGCTAACTTGGCCGCGTCCATGCTCCAGTCCGTCACCGCCGTAACGCGCTGTCCATTCCTGGAAGAACTCTGGGGTAGCGAGTCTCTCCGCAAGCTCCACGAGTCGGCTGGCCCGAGCAGGGTCATTCGGCCATTCCGCCGCAGATTCAAGGAACGCCTTACGAAGCTCCGCGGCATGTGCCTTCAACTCCTTCACGGAGAATTTCGCTGCCAGACCCGCGAGGCTTGCGCCGGTGTCGCCGCGCCACCGTTTTGAGATCAAGCCTATCAGGTTGGGGAGAGAGGCCACGTCACCAGCCGACCAGTAAGCATCGCAGGCCGCGTTGAAAACGATCGGGGAGAACTGCGCCTGATTCGCAGGCGGCGTAAGTGCTTCCACTATCGTCTCGATGTCTTCGTTGCTCGGATGCTTGACTTGTCCAATCGCAGTGATTGCGGCCTCTCTGATCGAGTTAAGGTCGATCTGATCGTGCTGGAAATTCACGATGGGCTGGAATCCCTCTTTCGCCCATTTCCGAAGAAGGGTCGATCGCTCCGCCGTGGCAATAGGGCCAGACCGCCTGATGGCTTCGACTCGAACGCGCGCGTTTCGAGCGTGTTCGGCCGCTTGCCACAGTAGGTCGTGAGCGATGGCCGTATCAGTGCGCGCGAGTGTATCGAGTGCCGTAGCGATCACATCGTTGCCCGGTCTTGGCCCCTGTGTGTCCAGACATGCCAACAGCGTTGCCGCTATCGGAGCGTATGCTCGTGATTTGGCATCCCCAGGTCTCTTGAGGATGTCAACGATTCGATCCCGTGAATAATCACCGAATTCGCGTGGCTCCAACTTGGACGCGATTGATTTTGCCACCGCCTTCCTCCCTAGAATCTCTTGTATTCGCCCACCGGGTCGGTTCCGGTGCTGCTGCCCTTTCCGCTGTTTCTTCAACTCAAACTCCTCCTGCACGCCTTCCAGCAGGTTGTTGATCTCGTCGATGACGGCTTGGTCGGGCGGCTGGGACCCTGTGGCCAGTCTCGAACCGCACGTGGAATTCCATGTTCAGGTTGGTCTTTCGGTCCATCCGCTCCGGTGCCCTTATCGGCTCCCGATCCCGACACGCCGCCATCTATTCTTCCTTCCGATTCGGCCTTCTTGCGTTCTCCGCCACTTTCGCCCAAATCTCTTGTAGCTGATTCAGCGGCGTCGTGTACACTCGCTGAATCCGCTCCAGCGGTTCCGGTTCTTCGATCAATCGTTTGGACTTGCGATTTCCATCCTCGGCCGTCTCGGCGGTGTCCAACTCCGCGACCAACATGCCGGGCTCGGCTCCGGCGTAGAAGTCGTTACGTCTCTCCTTTTCGCGCGGCCCGATGTACGTCTCGTGCAGCGGATGCAACGATACGCGCTTTCCGATCTTGGCATGGTCGAAGAATGAGGCTGGAAGGACTTTTGCCTTCTTCGGATTGACAAATAGCGTCTCCGTGAGGCATCGCATGATCTCGGCTTCGAGGTTCGGCGGGACATGATAACCGGGGATCGGTTCGCACTTCGCGCTTTCCTTCGACTTCGCAACCGCAAACGACTCTCGCGTCCAAAGAGCATCTGAGTTTTCCGGCCAAGCGCCATCGGCTGGGAAAATAACCCGCTCAACCTCAAGGTGGAACTGATACTTGGGCGTGACGCCCGCGTCTACCTGGGAGGAGTCCGTTCGCAGAGTCGGAAACTCGAAGTCGTAGTCTTCCACGGGACGGCCCGACCAGATTGTGACCGAGGATCGCGGCGCAGTCCGCGCCTCTTGCATTGCCGCGAGTTGTTGTTCGTCGAAAATGACCGCCTCAAACCCCGCGACGGGGGCTGTTGACCGGTTCGTTCCGCGCAGGCCGGAGGTTGGCCCCGCCTTGTGGGTCGTCTCGCGGCAGCGGAGCATGATGGGCTGGCAGCCGGCTTGCAGTTCCGACGCCGAGTTCCAGACAAGCACAATGATCGGTTCGCCGCCTTCCCAGACCATCAATCCTTCCTCTTCCTCAAGCGCCTGCAAATAAATGCCACGGCCGACGAGGTTGAGCCACTGGGCGGAAGTGACCGCCGTGCTGCTCGGTTTGCGCACCGCCAGGATGACCGTTGCCGGTTCGATGGGGGCTGACGGCGCAGCCCGGCACCCCTTCTGATACCACTGCTCAAACTGTGGCGCGTTGGCTCTTATGGCCGGTCGGCAGGCGGGCAGGTTGTAGGCGTCGAGCAAGTGCCGATTGACTTCGCCGGGGATCGAGCCGGCTACCCCGTCGAGATGCTCCGGCGCGAAATCCATCTCGAATCGCAGGGAAGCCTCGGCGTTTCGGGGACCGCCCGGCCCCAGCGCTCGGCCCGACCAGTTGTGCGACCCAATGTAGACGACCGACTTTTGTTCCCGTTCGAGCAGAAGATAGACGAGTTTGGAATGGAACAGGGTAATCTCGTTCGGCTCGTCGGTGCCCTCCACAAGCGGGTCCATGAAATACCTGAGCCGGATGCAGTCGTCGCCAAGCTCATCCTGAAGATTCAGCAGAGGCGTGTACCCGCACGCGCAGGTCAACGAACTGACGCCGAACGACCGCTCGTCGCGGAGGGCGCGGACGAGCAAGTTCCGATTGATGGCATTGAGCCCGTCGGCCGACACATATCCGACGAGGAACCGACAAACCGCGGCACGGGCAAGGTCCACCCGCAGTTGATCGCGGTATTCGAGCGACACGAGTTTCTGGCTCAACAGTCTCATCGCTACGCCGCATCTGATTCATAGGTCAAGTTGAAAATCATGTCCGTCAGCCATTTCTGGAAGCTCTCGTTGTCGCTGAACTGCTTGAACAGTTCGGTGTGGTCCGCCAGCAGGTCGGTCATCACCCGCGCCAAGGCCCTGTCGTGTTCGATGCGGGCGTTCTGCTTATCCGAATTCTTCTTCGCATTCTGGTAAGCCTCATCGGCCGCCACCTTGGCGGGGATTTCTTCGCTGATGACCTTGCGCACTTTGTCGGCGTCCTTCCAGGGAATGCTGCCGAACTGGTCATTGAAAGCCTTGAGGATGTTGCTGAGGCGGTCCAATTCGGGCTCGGGCTTGCCGCCCGGCTTGCCTAGCGGCACCGGCTGCACGGTCGCATCGACATCCGGGAGCGAAATGGCCATTTGCGCCTTGACCTCGACCCGGTAGCTGTCCATGTCAATCGTTTCGAGAATGCCCTTGGCGAAATCCCCTTCCTTCGGGGCCGGCAGCTTCGGGATCAGGAAATTCAGAAACGTCGCCAGCAGTTCCCAGTCGCGGAACGTATAGGGCAGCACCGCTGCCAGGAAGCTGTAGGTGCGGACGAACATCTTCGCCTTGCCCTTGAAGGCAACCTGGCCGTCTTCATCCAGGTCGGTGTTGTAAACGGCCACGCAGGCATCGAGGATCGGATCGAGCCGGTCACGATCTTCGCCACCCAGGTACAGTTGCGCGAACTGCTCCACGGCCGACCATGCGTAGACGCGATACCCATCTAGGTCTCCCTTCAGGTCGTGGAGCTTGTTGGGATCGGTTTCCTTGCTCAGCACGGTTGTCCGATAGTAGTCGGCGAAGGCCCGCTCCATCGTGTCGGAGTCGTTCACGAAATCGAGGACGAATACGTCGTGCTTGGCCGGATGCGCGCGATTCAGCCGCGAAAGCGTCTGGACCGCCTTGATCCCGGAGAGCACCTTGTCCACGTACATCGTGTGCAGCAGCGGCTCGTCGAATCCGGTCTGGAACTTCTCGGCGACGATCAGGAAGCGGTACGGGTCTTCTTGGAACCGGTCTGGAATCTGCGAACTGGGGAACCCGTTCATCTTCGCTTCGGTCACTTTGGGTTCGCCACGAAAATCATGTTCGCCCGAGAAGGCTACGATGGCACGGTACGGACTCTTGCGCTCCTTAAGGTATTCGTCAAAGGCCACCTTGTACTGCATGGCCCGCTCAATGCCGCTAGCCACGACCATCGCTCGCGCCTGGCCTCCGATCTTCCGCTTGGCCATTACCTGGTCGTGGAAATGGTCGATCATTATCTCGGCCTTTTCACGAATGGCGTGCTCGTGCGACTCCACGTACTTGCGTAGCTTCTTCTGGGCCTTCCGGGTGTCGAACTCGGGATCGTCCTCGATGGTCTTCACCAGGCGGTAGTAGCTTCCGACCGGCGTGTAGCATTTCAGCACGTCGAGGATGAAGCCCTCCTGGATGGCTTGCTTCATTGTGTAGGAATGGAAGGGCCGGAAAGCCCCGTTTGGCTGCCGGTCGCCGAACAACTCCAAGGTCTTGTTCTTCGGCGTGGCGGTGAAGGCGAAGTAACTCGCGTTGGGAAGCATCCTTCGCGATTCCATGATGCGATTGATGCGATCCTCAACGGTTTCGCCCTCTTCTTCGCCCTCCGCCATCAGCGCCGCGTGCAGCTTCGCGGCCGTCCTCCCGCCCTGGCTGGAGTGCGCTTCGTCGATGATAATCGCGAATTTACGGCCACGGTGCTCGTTGCCGATTTCGTCGAGGATGAAGGGGAACTTCTGCACCGTCGAGATGATGATCTTCTTCCCGCCCTCGATGAATCGCCGCAGGTCGCCCGAGTGTTCGGCGTGGCCGACGATGGCGCTCACCTGGGCAAACTGCTTGATCGTGTCGCCGAGTTGCTGGTCCAGCACGCGCCGGTCGGTGACCACGATGATCGAATCGAAGATCGGCCTGTTGCTCTTGCTCAAGGCGATAAGCTGGTAAGCGAGCCAGGCGATGGAGTTCGATTTGCCGCTCCCCGGCGAGTGCTGGACCAGGTAACGCCGGCCCGCGCCCTGCCGCCCGGCGTCGGCCAGCAGTCGTCGCACCACGTCGAGTTGATGATACCGCGGGAAGACCTGATCTTGCCTCTTCTTGCCGGTCCTCGGGTCCTTCTTCTCCACGACCTGCGCGTAGTTCTCCAGAATGTTCGTAAGCCCCAGCGGCGTAAGCGTCTGCTTCCACAGGTAATCGGTCTTTAGGCCGTCCGGGTTGGGCGGGTTCCCCGCGCCGTCGTTCCAGCCCTTGTTGAACGGGAGGAACCAGGAGCCCTTGCCCCGGAGGCAGGTGCAGAACCGGACTTCGTGGTCGTCCACGGCGAAATGGACCACGCAGCGCTTGAATTGGAACAGCAACTCGCGGGGATCGCGGTCGCGGCAGTATTGCTGGACCGCATCTTCGACCGTCTGCTTGGTAAGGCTGTTCTTCAACTCGAAGGTGGCAATCGGCAGGCCGTTGATGAACAAGCACAGATCGAGAGCAAGCTGCGTTTCGTCCCGGCTGTAACGCAACTGCCGGGTCACGCTGAAGCGGTTGGCTGCGAACTGCTCCTCGGCCTTCTTGTTTCCAGGCGATGGCGTGCCGTAGAACAAATCGACCTGGTGTGGGCCATGCTTCAGACCGTGACGGAGAACCTCAATCGTGCCCCGTTTCGTAATCTCGCCCTGGAGCCGTGCCAAGAAGGCGCGGCGTACTGGGCCATCCTGATCCAACTCGAACGCCTCGACCAGCGAAGGTTGGGTGGCCTCGACGAAGGCGCGGAGTTGCGCCAGGTCCACGGCATACTCCCGCTCGTAATCCTTGGGATCGCCAGCAATCCAACCGCACGTCGTCATGCTGCCGACGATCAGGCTCTCAAGGCCCTTTTCGCTGGTGTCAGTCTTCATGCAACGGCCTCCTCGGGCTCGGCATCAAGATCATCATCCTCGTCGCCGTCGCCCGCAATCAGCTCAGTCGCGTCGATTGGCGCGGCCTCTTCAACGTCGTCGGGCAAACATGCCGTCACCGCGCGCACGTCTAGTTTGCCCGTAACAATATCCGCAACAACACGGGTACGGAATTCCGTCATCAGTCTTATCTCGCGCTGCACGGCGTCTATCGGGGCATCTAACTCCCGCATCTTTGCATCGAGTAGCTCAACTATTTCGTCTTGCTCAATACGTGGGGGCACAAGGACGAGAAGTGATTTGATCTCAGCCACGTTGATTCTGTTGAAGGTGGAGCCGATCAAAACCTGCTTGAGTTGCGTACCCATGAATTCGCTATGCAGGAGAAAGTTGAGAAACCGCTGGTTCTCGTTCAATGACCGTATACGACAGACATCTTGGCCCATCGCGCAGCGTTCTTCGGTGTTTACGAAGGCGCATGCCCCCACGCTCACGTTCCGACAATAGACCAAATCTCCACGCCGTAGAAATCGACCTCCCCCAACAAGATGTTCGTTCTTTCCGCACAACTGCCGTTGATTATCTTGGAATTTCATGGGGCGGGTCCAGGCGGGACGGTGGCCGGCGGTGTGTGTGAGTGGGACGATGCGGGGCGCGGGGCGTAGCGCCGGGCAAGGGCGGAGGCAGGGCAACCGCCGGCCAGGTTCGGCAGCGGCGCCGCGCGTTGGGGGCATTCTTCATCCGGTCGTGCGACGCGGCAATGTCCGGCGCGCGGTCCGCATTCGAGTTCGCGATACTTAGGGCGAAGGCTCTCGACGTAAGTCGAGTCGGACTGGACTTACGTCGATGGTCCGTGTCGTAAGTGTTCACACCCTCGGCGGCGCGCCTTGACGTTGTGTCGAACGCGACATTTCCTTCCTGCGGCACTTTGCCCGTCGCGGGGCGGCCGACACTGGCCGCCCCGCGCGGCCACACTCCGCCGGAAAGGGTTTTCACGATGAAGAAAGCTTCCCGTTCGACTCGACGCTCCACCACCTCCCGTCGCCCGCGCAGCCGATCCTCCGGACACGTCGCCCGCCGCGGCCCGGCCGCGCTGCGGTCCTGGACCACCGGCGCGCTGCCGATCGTCGAGGACTTCCTCCAGCGGATGAAGCTCGAAGCGCTGCTCGCCGAGTTCCTCCCTGGCGACGATCGCCGCACCAAGATCCCCACCGCCCGCGCGGTGGTGATCCTCGTCAAGCAGATCCTGCTCTCCCGCACGCCGCTGTATGCCGTGGGCGAGTGGATCGCGGGACACGATCCGGCCGGCCTCGGACTGAAGCCGGAACAAGTGGCCGCCTGGAACGACGACCGCGGCGGCCGGGCCCTGACGGCCCTCTTCCGCGCCGACCGGCCGTCGCTCGTGCTGGCCCTCATGCGCCACATCGTGCGCCAGTTCGACCTCCATCTCGACGAGCTGCACAACGACTCGACCACCGTCTCCTTCTGCGGCCTGTACGCCAGCGCCAGCCAAGGGGCCGCCCGTCACGGCAAGCCGACGGTGGCCATCACCTGGGGCCACAACAAGGACCATCGCCCCGACCTCAAGCAACTGCTGTATATCCTCACCGTCACCCGCGACGGCGGGGTCCCGGTGGCCTTCCGCGTGGCCAGCGGCAACGTGACCGACGACCGCACCCACGTCGAGAGCTGGGACTTGCTCTGCCAGTTGGCCGGCCGGCGCGACTTCCTCTACGTGGCCGACTGCAAGCTGGCCACGGTAGAGAACATGAACTACATCGCCCAGCGCGGCGGCCGCTTCGTGAGCGTGCTGCCGCGCACCCGTCGCGAGGACGGCGACTTCCGCCAGCGGCTCCGCGCCGGCCAGGTCGCCTGGGAGCCGCTCGGGGACAAGGCCGACGATGAGGGGGAGGTGGTCGATCATTATGCCGTCGTTTCGCCGCCGGAAGCGCTTCCCGAAGGCTATCGGCTGTGGTGGTACTCGAGCACCCGCAAGGCTGAGCTGGACCTGGCCGCCCGCGGCCGGCGGCTGGCTCAGGCCCAGCAGGAACTGCGTGACCTGCAACAGCGGCTGCGGTCGCCACGGTCGCGGCTGCGGGAGGAGGCGAAAGTACTCGCCGCCGTGGCGGAGATCCTCGACCGCCATCAGGCCGCGACCTGGCTCCGGGTGCAGATCGACCAGCGTGTGGAAGAGACCTTCCGCCAGAGCCGCCGCGGACGTCCCGGCAAGGACACCACCTACGTCCGCGAGGAGTCGGTGCGCTTCGATCTGGAGTACACGATCGACGAAGCCGAGCTGGCCCGGGAGCGGCTTACCGACGGCCTCTTTCCCCTCGTGACCAACGACACGCAACTCGACGCCCGGGAGGTGCTTGAGGCCTACAAACGGCAGCCGCCGATCGAACGCCGCTTCGAGCAGCTCAAGACCGATTACCGCGTGGCCCCGGTGTTCCTCAAGGACGTGGCCCGCATCGAGGGCTTCCTCTGCGTCTACTTCTTCGCGCTATTGGCGGAGTCGCTCATCGAGCGTGCGCTGCGGCAGGCGATGCGCGACCACGGCCTGGCGGCCCTGCCGATGTACCCCGAGGACCGCGACTGCCGGCGCCCCACGGCGCGTCGCCTGTTCGACCTCTTCGACCCCACCCAGCGTCACGTCTTCACCCGTCCCGGCAGCGAACCGATCCAATTCACCACCAAACTCTCCCCGCTCCACCGTCAACTCCTCCGCCTCCTCTCCCTACCCGTCACGCTCTACCGCTGAACTTCCCCACCCTGCGATATTCGGAGAATATGGGATGCAGTTGTGCGGAAAGAACGGATGTTCATACCATTCCTCGGATGTCTTGTTAGCTTTGGAAAGGTCCAAGTCGAATGACTGCACCTCTCGCACGCTGGCAAGTGGAATACCTTCGGTGAGGAACGGTACAGTAACATGCTTGCAATCGACAACCTCCCAACGACGGCGAAGTTGCTCGATTGACCAATGCTCTGGAACTCTGCCGAGCCATCCGATTCCCGAGGGCTTCAGCCGGACGTTGGGATCGAAGCCACGAGTGATGGTGCGGTAGACAATCTCCTGCTTTTGTTCGTTTAGCAGGTCGATTATCCGTCGCTTGGCGCGGATGTAACGACGGACGCGCACGTCAAAGTTGCTGAGGAAACGGGCAATGATTTCCTGCTCGGCCGAGGGTGGGAACGGCGACGGCATCTGCTTGAAGTCTTCCCAGTATAGCCGGTTGCGATCCGAGACGATGCCACGTGAGAACTTGTTGACCTCGCTCATGTAGGCGTCGGTACGGAAGAGATACTCGTAGTACCGCGATTCGGTTTCGGGCAGCGGACGCGCCACGACCTAGGCCGGGCTGACCAGGCCGTCCACTGGGGCCACGCCGACCGCGCCCTGCCACATCCGCATCATGTTGTAGGCAATGTCGCCCTGCCGTGCGCACTTGTACTTCTCCCGATCCGACATCACCTGCTTCCGCTTCGACGTGTCGAAGTCCCGGACACGAACGCCCGTCTTGAGTGAGACCTCCAGGATTGGCAGGTCGGGAAACCCGGTCTCGTTCCGTTGGACGAACAGCCGACCGTTGCGCCGGATTTCCCAATGCGTCGGGATCGTCGCCAACCAGGGCAACGCGGAATCCTCATAGGCCGGGTAGGGCTTCAACGTGCGGACAAGGCTGGAGGTGCTCATTTCGCGCCTCCCTTCCGGTGACCTACGGGCAATCCTTCGCTTAGCCGGTCTTTCGCCGCATCCGAGGCGGAGCCTGCGGCCTGCGTTTGATACTCGTCCAGCCAAGCCTTGCCGCCGCCCGTGATGACGTATTTCTGAAGGCGGCTGGTGGGCTTCTCGGGGATCGTCCGGCGGAGCCAGTCAGCCGTGACCAACGGCTCGACGTAAGCCTTGCGAAAGTGCTCACGGTGCTTCATTTCGGCAGCTTCCTGAAGCTCTTCCCGCGATTTTGGCTCGCCGGAAGCCGCAAGGAGGACGGCGGCGACCTGCGCGGTGACTTGCGCGGTGACCTGCGCGGTGGGAACGCCCAGGGCGTCGGCAACCGAGCGCAACAGCTTCTCCGTAAGCAATTTAGGCCCAGCCTCGACCTGCGCGGTGACTTGCGCGGTGGGCGCTCGGGCCTGACGCCACAACGTCTGGATGAACTGGCCGCCCTCCTGCCGAAACTGAGGCGCGGGCAAATTGGCCGCCTCACAAAGGTCGATCATGTCCAGGATGCCGGTCCCTGCCTTTTCGATATAACGGGTGAGGAAAAGCGGCTCAGCGATGAGCGGATTGTGCGGGATCGAGGCATGAGGAACCCGCAGGGCCTCGGGAGTGAGCGACGGCGGAAGCTGACCGGGGTTCCATATTTCCAGCCGGTCGGCGAAGAGCATGACCTGGACGGAGGCGTTGGAGGCATAGTCGCGATGGGCGACGGCGTTGACGATAGCCTCGGCGACCGCCGCTCTCGGGATTTCGTGGTTCACCGGAGCCCGATGTTTCGGGCGTGGGTGCTGACCGCCGCGGCGAGCTTCGACATGGCGACGAATGCCACCGACTGGTCCACAAGCTCGAACACCGTGCCCTTGTAAATCTGGTAGTCCGGGATCGGCTTGGCGACGGTCGTGCCGTGGAATCAGCACTTGACCCGGAGGTGATGAAACCGCTAGCTGTTTGGCGAAGAGCAGGACAGCCGCATGGCTCGGCCGCCCTCCGTCGAGCAGGTTCAGATGAGCCGTTGCCTTTTCCGTGGGCGTCCGGGGGCCAAGAGGGTAATTCCGCTCGGCCTGGGCACGGGCGAGGAAGTCGCGGATGCTCTTCCGAGGAGATCGTCAATCGTGGCGTCGGACAGCCGCAGCGTCGAAGGGCCGGGTGCGTATGGCCCCGGAGCGAACGAGGTATTCCACGAGACTGGAATAGACCTGCGATGGGGTTCAGGGATGCTCGCGAAACGGCGGCGGACGACCTGGTCGTTTCTTCCCGCGAGGGCCTGCATTCGGCATGGCGACGGCCGTCATCGCCTTGATGAACACCAACCGTCTTTAGCGGCGGCAGGGCGCGGTCGAACTCGCGTTCGGTGGGCGAAATACCGTCGGGGTCTTCGGGTACCCATAATCGTTACCGAAGATGCCAATGATGTCCGAGCGGTCCACTTCCTCCAAGTACACTTCGTCCGCCCGGCGTCCCGAGGCAGGGGCAGGTCCTCGAACAGGAAGACATCGAAGAACCGGCCGAGGAAGGGGTCGCCCAGAATATAGTCCTTCAGCGCCCTGCGCTCCGCGGCAAGCTCTTCTTGATGCCGTCGGGCCGGGAATATCCGCGACTTCATCGACGCCCTCCCGCCTTCGGCTTCTCGCTTAGGTCGCCGATGATCTCCGCCAGCAGCCCCTCGGTCTCCTTGTTCACCGCCACGATGTCGGCGCGGATCTCGCTGAGCCGCAACGGTTGGGGTTTTGTAGAAGTAGCGGTTGAAGCTGATTTTGCAGCTGATCCGCGTCGCTTCATCGTCAACCCAGGCATCCGGGTGCGTGGGGCAATACCTCGGCGGATAAAGGTTGATGCCGCCCTCAGCGGTAGCGGGATTTGCTCGGTGTCGCGTAGCTCGCTGGTTACGGGTTCGTACTGACCACGCAGCATTTGCCGTCCAACCTGACTTCATAGAGGCCGTGCCACGGATCGGGCATCCGCTTTGCCCGGCTTGTGGACCTTCTTGATGACCGGTTGGGCAGCCTGTCGGCGCTGAGCCAGAACATCACGCAGGGAGCTTGAGACGTTTGGCGGCTGTTTCACCCCGGCATCGTCGGCCAACGAGTCGAGGGTCGCGCTGCACGGTAGTCCATGTGCGGGCCAGGGCCGAGGGGCTTGGCGGCGGCGTTCACCAGGTCAGCCACGTACGGGTCCTCACCAGCTCGTACAGGTTTTGCGAAACTCCTGCGAGCGTCGGGCGTCAGGTCAATGCGGAACCGCAGGGCTGCTCGACGGTAATCGTAGCCGAAGGCTGCGTTAGGGAAGATTTTGGACTGTTCGGTTTCCTTGAACGCGAGGAAGGTCTTGCAGATGCGCTGGATGTCGTCCTCGGAGAATTCGCAGTTCTTCATGCCGAGGTTCTTGCGCAGGGGCTTGAACCATTGCGTGGCGTCGATGAGTTGGACCTTGCCCCGGCGGCGCTTGGGCTTGCGACTGGTGAGCACCCAGATGTAGGTGGCGATGCCCGTATTGTAGAACATGTTGAGCGGCAGCGCGACGATGGCCTCCAGCCAGTCGTTCTCGATGATCCATTGGCGGATGTTGCTCTCGCCCTGCCCAGCATCACCCGTGAAAAGCGACGAGCCGTTATGCACCTCGGCGATGCGGCTGCCCAATGCCGTGCCGTGCTTCATCTTCGACAGCATGTTGACAAGGAACATCAACTGGCCGTCGCTGGATCGGGTGACAAGCGAGAACTCGGGATCGTCCGCGTGTTCGATCACGAAGCGAGGGTCTTTCAATCCGTCCTTGCCGCCCATGCGGTCCAGATCGCTCTTCCAACTCTTGCCATAAGGAGGATTGGAGAGCATGAAGTCGAACTCACGGGATGGGAAGGCATCGTTCGCGAGCGTGGAGTGCTCCGGGCCGCCGACGAGATTGTCGGCCGCTTCGCCCTCGCCCTTCAGTAGAAAGTCGGCCTTGCAGATAGCGTAGGTCTCGGCGTTGATCTCCTGGCCGTAGAGATGAGTGGAGACCTTCTTCTTGTGTTCCTTGGCCAACTGCTGGAGCGTATCTTCGGCCACGGTCAACATGCCGCCCGTCCCGCAAGCACCGTCGTAGAGCAGATAGGTGCCCGATTCGATCTGGTCGGCGATGGGAAGGAAGATCAGCCGCGCCATCAGCTTCACGGCATCGCGCGGCGTCCAGTGTTCGCCCGCCTCTTCGTTGTTTTCCTCGTTGAACCGCCGCACCAACTCCTCGAAGATCGTGCCCATCGCATGGTTGTCGAGGGCCGGATGCTTCTCCTTGCCAGCCCCGTCCAGTACGGGCACGGGACCGAGGTTGATGTCGCGGCTGAGGAACTTTTCTATCAACGTTCCCAGGGCGTCGGCCTTCGACAATCGCGGAATCTGGTTGCGGAACTCGAAGTTCTCCAGGATGTCCTGCACGTTGGGCGAGAAGCCGTCCAGATACGCCTCGAAGTCGGCCTTGAGTTGGGCCTGGTTGGCGCGGGCACGCAGGTCGCGGAGCGTGAACGGCGAGGTGTTGTAAAAGGCTTGCCCACTGGCCTGGCGCAGCGCTGCGTCTTGCTTCGTGATGCGCGACTTGTCGAGCCGGGCCTTCATGTCGAGCACGGCCTTCTTGGTCGGCTCCAACACCGCGTCGAGGCGGCGGAGCACCGTCATGGGCAGGATAACATCGCGGTACTTGCCCCGGACATAGAGATCGCGGAGCACGTCGTCGGCAATGCCCCAGATGAAATTTGCGATCCAGTTGAGTTTTGAGGAATCCATCCTGTCGCTAAGTCCCTGTATTTGATGGTCCGGCGTTGCAGTTCACCCATCGAATAACCTCGTCCCTCCTTCACGGCTCTTGTGCCGCAAAGGCTCGACCGGCTGCACCACGGCGATCACCCGGTCGGGAACCTTGCGGGCCTGCACGACAACGCGACGACTCTCCAGCCGCCTGCCCTGTGACTCCCACTGGCTCAGGTCCTCTGTGGCATCGCCATCGGTCATCGGGTCCGAGTCGAAAAGCCGACGGATCACCGAGTCGGCAGGCACTCGCATGTTCGTCGGGATCGTAAACCGTTCCTGTTGTGCCGCTTGGTTGGGGATGACCTTCACCGCCCTGAGATCGCCGGGCGGTGGCTCGTCTCCAAACAGGCTTCGCGTTTGGAGCCGCCGCTTGACCTCTTTCTTGTGGCCGAGGGCAGCCTCCAAGTACAGCACTGGCGTCGTCGCTCGCCTGGCGCACGCGAAGAGCGTGGCCTGGAAACTGGCGGTCGGAAACGCACTGCCAATGACCGCTTGGACGATGCCGAAGGTGAGCAAGACCTGCCCTTCGCTGGCCCGTTGGTACGCTGGCTCGAACAGCGGCCCGTAAAAGCCAACGTGTCCCGCGATTTCGTCCATTAGCCGTTCGATAGGGTCGTGTTCGGAGCGGTAGACAGGCTCCTCGATGTCGGCATGAGTCGTCATTCGATGAGCAATCTCGTGCCAGCGGGTGAAGAAGCGGCGAGCCAGCTTGCCCTCCCGGCAGTCGATTACAGCCACAAACCGATCCAGAGCATCGGCCTCGACGTTCTTTCGCTGCACAAGGATTCCATAGGTCGGATTGTAGGCGTCGTCGAACCGAAATCGCATGGCCGCAAACACCGGGTCCTTCTTTCCCTTGGCGTACTTGTCCGTGATCCGGTTGAAGTCGGCATCCGATCGGATTTCCTCGAAGACCATCTGAAGCCGCTTCGTCACGAGTGATTCAAGTGACTCGATGTCGGGAACACCACCCGTTTCGACCACCCAGCAGTCGATTCGTTGTCGGCAATACTGAAGGATGCCTTCGACGGGTGCGGCGGCACTAACGCCAAGCTCTTTGGCAAGGTCCAGGACTTCACGGGCAGCGTCGAGACGATTCATTCGTTCTCCAAAAAATCTTTGACTCCCTCGTAGAACTTTCGCCAGTCAACCGATTCCAAGCCGTCCTTCTTCCTGGTACTACGGTGGGCGACTATCTGCTTCTGCATATCCAGCAGCATTAGGGTCTGCCGGAATGTCAGGCCCTCTTCCGCAGCGAACCGCGCCAAGGACGCTGGTATGGGAACTTCCGTTGGCTGGTCCTGGCTCGCTTTGCCTGTCATCAAGTAATCCAGCGATACGCCCAATGTCCGGGCGACATCGAGGAGGTTGGAGGCGCTGATGCTTCGCTTCCCGTTCTCCAGGTCGGACAAGAAGCTCTTGGATAGCCCCGCTTTCGTGCAGAGTTGGTCCTGCGTCCAGTCGAGTTCCAACCGCCGCTGCTTGATTCGCTCACCTACGCTTGACACACTATTCTCCCTACGCAGAGGGGGCTCGGCTCGTGTTATTTGTCGCGGGACCCAGTATACCGCCTCGGCCGGTTGCTTGCAATCGGCGACCCCCTTGACTTCTTGTTTAGAGAACTTTATCGTATTGCGTAATAACGACGGACACACACAGGTACTGCCCCAGACCGGAGGAAAGGAGTCACCGTAATGGCTCGAAGAAGCGTCCCGGAAAAGGAAATGAAGGCCCTGATCGCCATGTCGGGTGGTATTTGTGCCTTCCCTGAGTGCAGCCGGAGGTTGGTCGAGCCGGGCAACGCTGACGACCCGATGGCGTTTCTCGGTGAGATGGCCCATGTCGTTGGCGACAGCCGCCAGGGGCCACGGGGCGATTTACCCATGTCAGATGAGGACCGGGACAGACACACCAATTTGTTGCTTCTCTGCGGCGACCACCACAAGATCATCGACTCTCAGCCTCGGACCTACAGCGTCTCCGTGCTGCGCCGCATCAAGGAAGACCACGAAGAGCGAGTTCGCCGGGCGACGAGCGGTACAGCACCTCCGCTTTCCGTTACGCTGACTCGTGAAGTCATCCACAGTTCCCTGCTGGCCGTGACCCACCTGCCCGCCGCCGTCTTCGCCGCCCCATGTGCCTTTCATGAAGGCCAGGAGGAGCAGGTGAAGCAGCGAATCCATTTCCCGGATGAGGGCAACCAACTGGTCCGGTTCATCTTGCGGGACGGGAAACTCTTCAGCTTCCATAATCTCAGAGACCCCGGAGGGCCGTTCCGGGATGTCATCAATCACAAGGGAGTGGAGGCGATCCGTTCCGAAGAATGGTGGGATGATCCCGAAGGGCATCGACGATATGTCACGCTCTTGAACCGGGGGCTTTACAAGTTTGCCGCCCGGAAGCGAATCCGATATGACCCGGCCCACAAGAGGTTCTATTTCGACGCCTTGACCGCTGGGAAGCCACGACAGGAGTACTACCGTCCGCTCAATGCCAAGGCCCGCAAGAAGAGGAACGTGGTGTGGCAACCGACGAGAAAGGCGACCGGGCAGGCCAGAAACTACTGGTGGCATCTGGCAGTCGGACTGAGTTTTCTGCGGGTGGACAGGCGTCAGTGGTGCCTCAGCATACGGCCGGAACGCCACCTGACCTCGGACGGCGTGACTCCCTTGCCGCCGAAGCAGATCGGCCGTCGCGTCACAAGCGAGAAGGCCCGCATGTGGAACGACATCTACCTGGGCGAAGTCAACTTCTGGCGAGATTACCTTTCGGATGGCAGTCCGAAGCTCGTGTTGAACTTCGGCGACCAGTCGGCCCTCATTGACACCCGGATGCTCGTCTTCGACGTGGACTGGCCGGGTATTCCCGGAGACGAGAAGACGTTCAAGAACACAACCTACGACATGGACCTGTTCTCGCGGTTGGAGTACGACGAAGCCCTTTCAGGCAACGGACTCGAATGGAGAAACGACGATGAAGGCACGGAAGAAGACGAAGAAGACTGATGCTTACAAACTGGCTCCGCTGACGCTCGATGCGCCGCGTCTGTCGGCGGGCTGGGTGGAGGAGCCTGCCCTTCGTTTCGCCGGGCTGCACGAGCATGTGGACCCGAAGACAGGGATTCCGCTTTACGGCCCACGTTCACTCGGCACGATCCGACATAAGCGAGAAGTCCATGTCGGCATCATCGGTACGAGCGAATCGGCGGACTTCGCCCGGCGGTACTATGAAGAAGCCAGCAACGGCGTGGACGGGGACGACGACCACGCGCCGTTTCCCGGCTGTCGGGCAGATCGGGGCTTCCGTTGCGATCTCTTGTTCGACCCCAAACTGATCGAACTAATCACTCGTTCTGAGCACCAGGACATTCTCAGCATCAAGAAGGGCCGGGATCGCTTCGAGAAGTTGCTCCTGATCCTGGAACTGAAGCTCCGATTGCTGACCCAAAGGGACCACCCGCTGGACTACATCGTTCTTGCCTTGCCCACCGACTTGTACCAGCGCTGCAAGACCGTCGAGTATGTCGAGAAGGGAGTTGGCCACGTCCACCGCGACCTGCGTCGAGCTTTCAAGGCGATGGCGATGCAGTACCAAAAGCCGACGCAGATTCTTCTGGACTCCACAACGGGGCTTACCAACAGCAAGCGTGACCTCGATCATCCCTCGGTCGTTGCCTGGAATCTTTTCACTGCTCTGTACTTCAAGATCGACGGCCTGCCGTGGGGGCCGACAGCGCTTCCCCCAGGCAGTTGCCACATTGGCGTCAGCTTCTTTCGACCAATGGGAGACGCCTCGAACCTGCGAACGAGCGTCGTGCAAGCGTTCGATGAAAATGGTGACGGCCTGGTGCTTCGGGGACACCGGTTCCACTGGGACGAACGCCAGCATGGCAAGTCGCCGCACCTGAGCGAGGATTTGGCGGAGAAACTGATCTCAATGGTCATGGAACGATACAGGGAGGAACAAAAGCAGCTTCCGAAGCGTGTCGTCATACACAAGACCTCACGGTTCGAGCCACAGGAGCGGTCGGGATTTGAGGCAGCGCTCGCCGGCCGCGGTTGCCTCTACGATCTAGTGTCTTTGACACCGATAAGCAGCACCCGATTGCTACGCGCGGGCCGATACCCGCCGCTGCGCGGCACTCTCTTCTCGCTGGGCAGAGTCCATTATCTGTACACGACCGGCTACCTCCCCATCTTGGGCAGATATCCTCACGGGCATGTTCCCTCTCCGATTCAGATCGCCGATCATGTCGGTGACACGGCAGAGGCGGACCTTTTCCGGGAGATCATGACCCTCACTAAGATGAACTGGAACTCAGCGAACATGGAAGGCTTGCTCCCGATCACCCTGCGGTTCTCCAGACTCGTCGGTGATGTTCTTCGGGAAGTCCCCGCTGACCGAGAACCGCAGCCGAAGTACAAATTCTATATGTAAACGCGCAGCTTGATTGCTCAAGAAACCCAGGGAGGAAGAATGGACGACTTGACGAAGGCCAAGAGACGATGGAAGAGGGCTGAGGACGCTCTCGAAGAAGCCCAGGCACGTTTGAACTCGCTGACCGGAAAACCGGGAGGGATCGCCGCTACGAGGGAGTTGGCCCAGGCTCGGAAAGAAGTTGACGACGCCGAGTACGAGGAGCGGAAGGCCAAGAGGAAGTTCAGAAAGCTGAAGGCGGACAAGCGGGCTTAACGTGAGGGAAAAGCCGACGCGACGGTACGGCAGGCCGACGCGAGTTGAGCTGACACAATGAAGGTGCTGACCGCGCCGGGAGTCGGCCTCGATCAACCCCCGCAGGTGCTCGCGGCACTGCTCGATGTGCCGGCCGTAGAACTTCAGCACCACGGTCGGGTCACGGTGGCCCAACAGGCTCGCCACAGCCCCGGTGGACGCGCCGTTCTCCGGGAGATCGGCGGCCTACGTCTGCCGCCCGTTGCACTAACCGAAGACGGGCGGCCCCGTCGCTGAGACTGCCCGCTTTCTTGGTTCGTGCCGCGAGGCACCGCGATCAACGTGGAACCGCCGACCGCTGGTTGGCCTTCCTGACTGTTTCCCGCAGCAGGTCGGGCTGCAATTCCGCGTGGCCGTAGACCCGCAGGATCATGGTCTTGTCCTCGTGCCCGCAGACTTCGGCGATGGCCCCGTCACTGGCCCCGTTGCGCCGCGCCTCGTTGATGAAGGTGTGCCGCGTGGCGTAGGCCGTCACCCGATAAGGCACCTTTGCTTGCAGCCGCCGGAAGCGGTCCTTGATGGCGTCCTTGGTCCAGGGGCGACCCCGCCGGTTGCGAAACAGCGGCCCGGTAGGATACTTGAGCATCAGCGGCCGGAGAATGTCCAGCACCGTCTCGTCCAGGGGCAGCAGCCGTTCCTTCCGCTTGCCCTTCGCCAGTTCCTTGGGGATGCGGGCGATGCCCTCCTTGGGCAGCACCATCCACGCCTCCAAGACCCGCAATTCCTGGGGCCGGCAGCCGGTGCGGAGGGCCACGACCACGAAGTCGTGGAAGATCGGGTCTTTAATCCGCTTGAGCAGGTCTTCCTGCTGCTCCGGGGCCAGGTACAGGATGCGGGGCGTTTTGGGGGGCTTGACGAAACCCTGCAACGGCGAGCCGGGAATGAGTCGCTGCTTGACCGCCCAATTGAAGGCCCCCAGCACGTCGCTGGCGTAGTCGTGGCGGGTGTTGTCGCTGGCCGCCTTGCCGCCGTCCTTGGGCTTCTTGGGGCAGCGCTGGTCGAGCCATTCCGTCAGGTGCCAGGGCAAGAGCTTCTTGAGCCGCATCAGCGGCGGGAGGGACTTGCTGAACCCTTCCACGTTGAGTTTGATGCGGTAGTGGGTCTTGGGCGAATGATTGGACTCGCTCCAAGTCAGGTAGCGCTCCAGCACGTCGGCCACGAATAGTTCGCTGCCCAGCGGCTCCTCGCAGCCGTGAATCTGCATGAACTTGCGGCGGGCCTCGGACTCCTTCTCGCCGAGCTTATGCCACTGGCCGTTCTTCATCGTCCACCAGCCCTTGCGGTCCTTGCGCTGGTACATTTTCGGGGGTCGCGCCATGTCGCGTTCTCCTTATAATAAAGGGTACTTTGCGACATGAACCCAGGGTCGGTTTCCTACCTTTCCTACCGGAAGTTGGTAGGCAATGAGAGAAGGGTAGTAAGAAGAGACGGGGATTTGCGGGCGGTTTGAGAGGGTCCGGGTAAATGCCCCTAAGTCCCGAACCAAGCGCTCTATCCAGGCTGAGCTACGCCCCGGGGGGAGAAGGACTTAGTTTACTTTTCCGGCCCTATGCCGGTCAACTGCTTATCTCGACGGCACCGTCCGGTTCTTGCGAAGCTCGGCCGGGCGAGTGCGGGCGAGACAGTGAGTAACGGGCTATTTAATGGAGAGCTCCGACGGTGAAATGGTTCCCGGGTTGAATTGAATTGCCTGTCGCACGATTCCGTCAACTTCCAATTGGGGGGTCAGCCGTGGCGCCAGTCGACGAGGTGCAGCTCGACGCTGCGGCGGCCGTTGAAAGTGTTGATCACGGGCCGGAAGGCTACGTCCAGCGGGCGATCGGTGGCCGTGAGCTCCTCCAGACGCTCGCCGCCGCCGAAGGCGATCGCCCGGAGGGTCACATCGTGCTGCCGCAATCTCATGGAAAGGTGCCGGCCGCCGCTGCCGATGGTTTTGGGGGGCTCGACGAGGGTGACGCCGCTGGTGCAGAGCAGGGGTCGCGTGTTTGAGCAGCCGAAGGGGGCAAGCTGCTCGATCTGCTCGGCCACCTTGAGCGTGAACGCGCTCAGGGGCGCTTCGCCGTCGATGAACAGCTCCGCCACGCGGTCGGCGACGGCGATCCGGCCGGCGGCCGTTTCGACAAAGGCGGCGCGAAAGGCGTCGATGTTGGCCGGATCGATGGTCAGGCCGGCGGCGGCGGCGTGCCCGCCGCAGGTTCGCAGGTGGGCCGAGCACGACTGAAGTGCGGCGTGGAGGTCAAATCCCGGCACGCTGCGGGCCGAGCCCACGCCCGGCTTGACGCCCATCGGGTCGAGCGCGATCAGCACCACCGGGCGGTGGTACTTCTCGACGAGGCGGCCGGCAACGATGCCGATCACTCCGGCGTGCCACTCGTGGTCGGCCAGGACCAGGGCGGCGTCGAGTTCTGGGTCGAACTGCTCTTTGGCGAACTTCGAGGCGGCCAGGTAGATGCTTCGTTCGAGCGTCTGCCGGCTGGAATTCAGCCCGTCGACGTACCCGGCCAGTTCGCGGGCCCGATCTTGCCGGTCGGTGATGAGGAGTTCGACGGCCAACTGCGCCTGGCCGAGCCGCCCGGCGGCGTTGAGCCGCGGCCCGAGGCTGAAGGCAATGTCCTCGGCCGACAGGGTGGGCTGCTTCGACAGGCCGACGACCTCCATGAGCGTCGCCATGCCGAGGGTAGGCTGCTGCTTGAGGCTGGCGAGGCCGTGGCGGACGAGCACGCGGTTTTCGGCCACCAGCGGCACCACATCGGCCACCGTACCGAGCGCGGCCAGCCCGACGGCCTGGACGAGAAAGCTCTTCATCCGGGGGCTGACTTTTTGGGCGCCGCTGGCCTGCTGGCAGATGGACCAAGCCAGTTTGAAGGCCACACCCGAACCGCTCAGGCCGGCAAACGGATAGCCGCCGCCGGGGAGTGCCGGGTGGACAATCGCCGCGGCTTCAGGCAGTTCAGGCGGTGGGGTATGGTGATCGGTAATGATCAGGTCGAGGCCGCACTCGCGGGCCGTCTTGGCTTCCTCGACACTGCAGATGCCGCAATCGACGGAAATGAGCATCTGCGCGCCGTCGGCGGCCAGGCGGCGGATTGCGTCGTGGTGCAACCCGTAGCCCTCGTCGATCCGATGGGGGACGTAGTAGCCAACATTGGCGCCGAGCAGGGCGAGGCACTGCCGCAGCAGGGCGGTGCCGGTGATACCGTCGACGTCGTAGTCGCCGTAGACGACAATCCGCTTGCCGGCCTGAATCGCGTTGTGGATCAGGCGTGCCGCGTCGGCGCAGCCGGGCAACTGGCCGGGATCGCAGAGATCGGTCAGCTTGGGATCGAGAAACTGGCGAGCCAAGTGCGGCTCGGAAATCCCGCGGCAGAGGAGAAGCTGCGCCACGACGGCGGGAACGCCGGCCGCCCGCTCCATGTCGCGGATGCGGTCCGGATCGTGGGAATGGATCCGCCAGCGTTTGGCCATTTCGGGGCCGGAGGCTACTTCCTCTTCTCGTTGTGCACGGTGTGCTTGCGGAGCCGGGGGCAGTATTTCATGCGCTTGAGCTTTTCGCCGCCCGGCTTCCGGCGGAGGACATAGTTGTAGTCGCCCGTCTCTTCGCAGACGAGAAACACCGATTCGGCCTTTTTCTTCTTGCCGCCTTTTGCCATCTTGCCGTCTCCGCAGCACGCAACGAGGGACTGGGGTGCTGCGTGAAGTCCAGTCGACCGAGCCAGACAGGCCCCACAGCACCAGCACGAACCGGCTATTGTAACCTATCCGTGGCGGTTGGGAACGGTGACTTGAGGCGAACTCGGTTCGGCATTTTCGGAAATGGGCTGCTCGCTTGCTTCCCCATAAGCGGGGGCCAGGGGCCGGACGGGCGTAGACTTCCTTGCTTCGCCGGCCGCGGCTGCGTATTTTGGCAGGGATGCCGCGTTTGCCAGGCGTGCTGGGCGGGCGCGGCGAGCCAACGACCGAAGACCATCCACCCGAACCATGCCGAGGTGACTCATGACGCTGCGTTTCTCCCGCCGTTCCGCCCTGCGTACGATCGCCGGCAGCAGCGCGGCGGCGATGGCCGCCGGCATTCTTTCCACCGATCTTTTGGCCGAGGAGAAAGCCGTGAAGCTCAAGGGGAACATCAACCACTCGGCCTGCCGGTGGTGTTACGGGAAGATCGAACTGGAAGAGCTGTGCAAGGCGGCGGCGGAGATCGGGCTGAAGTCGATCGAGCTGCAGGGTCCGAAGGAATGGCCGATCTTGAAGAAGTACGGCTTGACCTGTGCGATGGGCAACGGCGCGGGGATGGGAATCGGCAAGGGCTTCAACCGCGTCGAGCTTCACGATCAGCTCGTGGCCGACTTCGAGAAGCTGATCCCGCAAGCGGCGGCGGCGGGCATTCCGAGCGTGATCTGCATGTCGGGCAACCGCGAGGGGATGGACGACGCCGAGGGCCTGGCCAATTGCGCCAAGGGGGTAAAGCGGCTGATGAAGCTCGCCGAAGAGCAGAAGGTCAATGTGGTGATGGAGCTTTTGAACAGCAAGGTCGACCACAAGGACTACATGTGCGATCACACCGCGTGGGGCGCCGAGCTGTGCAGGCAAGTCGGTTCGCCGCGGTTCGGCCTGCTCTACGACATCTACCACATGCAGATCATGGAAGGGGACATCATCGCCACGATCCGCGCCAACGCGGAGTACATTTTCCATTACCACACGGGTGGAGTGCCGGGTCGGAACGAGATCGACGAGACGCAGGAGATCAACTACCCTGCGGTGATGAAGGCGATCGTCGAGACGGGCTACAAGGGGTTCGTCGGGCAGGAATTCATTCCCAAGTCGGGCGAACCACTGGTCTCGCTGCGCCGCGCGGTCGAAATCTGCGACGTGTGAAGTCGCCGGCGGCAGAGGCGAGCGGGTAAGAGAGTGGACCGGCCCTCGCCAAGTGCCACGGGCCTGCCCGTGCTCTTGAATAGCCGGTTCTTGCTCTCGGGAATCGCCCAGAGACGTTCCGCGAGGGACGGCATTCCCGAGTTGCGCGGAGACGGTTTCCGACAATTCGGTGCTGCAAGGAAAGGAAGGGAAGAACACTGGCCGTGCCAGTGCCACCCAGCCGAGAGACGTTCCGCGAGGGACGGTGCCCAGCGGACGCTGGATTACGCGGAGGCGGCTTCCGACAGTTCCGTGCTGCAAGCAACGGAAGGGAAGAACACTGGCCGTGCCAGTGCCACCCAGCCGTGTTCTTCCCTCGTGGCACGGGCTTCCAGCCCATGATTTCTTGGCACTGAAAGCCCGGCTGCCGATTGGCCACACCCCCCCGTTGATGCGCAACAATGCGCCTGTGCGTTTCAAATCTTGGATTTGAAGCAATCGCACAAGGCGTGTGAAAGCACGCAGTTGCGCCCTGGCTTGCGGGCGCAAGTTTGTCGTCCTTCTGAGGTACGTGTTGAAGTTGAGCCGATCTCGCGACCATCCGGGTGGGTCCGGCCGCCGACGGAACGCCACTCGGCCGCGCTGGGGCAAACGCGTGGCATGGGCTTCCAGCCCATGATCCCTTGGCACTGAAGGGCCAGTTGCCGATTGGCCACACTCCCCCGTTGCTGTGCAACAATGCGCACCCGGGCGCTCTGCGAAACGGCGTGATGACGCGGCGGTGGCAGCGAGCGCCGGGTCTGCAGGGCGGCGGGCGATCTATCGCGCGTAGTGCGAGCGGCAGGTGCATGGCATGGTGCCTCCTGTACGGGTAGCGACCGCGTCCGCGGGCTCATCGAGATGCCCGACGTGCGGTGCGGGTGGTAGTGTGTTTCAGCCGTGCCGGTCAGTGCGGATCGGCATGTATACTACCGTACAGACTGCGTGGCCTAAATCGCAAGAGAAAATCTTGGGAGGAGCGGAGAGATTTTTTGAAGAGGGGGGAATTGAAGAATGGCAATTGGAGATTGAAAAGTGCAAACTGAAAGCGGGGCGGTGAGTGGTTGACGGGCGGGCGTGGCGGGGAGACACTGGGGCCCCACCGGCAATTATGCTGGCTCCTGGCTACATTATTCCGCCCCGTGAGTGGTGAGCGGACTGAATGGATTTCGACTGGCTTCTACCGTTCTTTCCGCACAACTGCCGTTGATTATCTTGAAATTTCATGGAGCGGGTCAAGGCGGGACGGTGGTCGGCGGTGTGCGGGTGTGTAGTGAGCGGGACGATTCGGGGCGCGGGGCCAAGTGCCGAGCAAGGGCGAAGGCAGCCACAGGCCCAGTTCGGCATCGGCGCCGCACGCCGTTGGGGCATTCTTCACCTAGTCGCGCTGCGCGGCAATGTCCGGCGCGCGGTCCGCGCTGAGCTTGGCGGCACTTAGGGCGATTGCTCTTGACGTAAGTTGAGTCGGACTGGACTTACGTCAATGGTCCGTGTCGTAAGTGTTCACACCCGTGACGGCGCGCCTTGACGTTTTGTCGAGCGCGACATTTCCTTCCTGCGGTACTTCGCCCGTCGCGGGGCGGCCGACGCCGGCCGTCCCGTGCGGCCACACTCCGCCGGAAAGGATTTTGCGATGAAGAAATCTTCCCGTTCGACTCGTCGCTCCACCACCTCCCGTCGCCCGAGCAGCCGATCCTCCGGACACATGGCCCGCCGCGGCGTGGCCGTGCTGCGATCCTGGACCACCGGCGCGCTGCCGATCGTCGAGGACTTCCTCCAGCGGATGAAGCTCGAAGCACTGCTCGAGGAGTTCCTCCCCGGCGACGATCGTCGCACGAAGATCCCCACCGCCCGCGCGGTGGTGATCCTCGTCAAGCAGATCCTGCTCTCCCGCACGCCGTTGTATGCCGTGGGCGAGTGGATCGCGGGGCACGATCCGGCGGGCCTCGGCCTGAAGCCGGAACAAGGGTCTGAAGACTCCATGCTGCAAGCAACGGACGGGAAGAACACTGGCGGGGCCAGTGCCACCCAGCCGCGGTTTCGAGCACTCGCGTCTCGGCGCTGGCCAAAGCCGCAGCCCAGGATACGAGGGCAATGGCCAGTAGCGCCCCTGCCCGGCCGAGTATCCTGCAGCCGCCTTGGTGAACCCTTGGCATTGCTGAGATTGACGATTCCCTGTTCATCAATGCAGCTCCTCTTCTTGCCTGAATTGTCCCCGTATCACGGCTTTGCAGCAAACAACCGGCGTCGTACCGCTGCGCTGGGTGCGACGCCAACTCCCGTGCCAAACGGGATCTAGTTCTTCTGATTGGGCGATCTCGCGCCCGTGGTCGGCGAGGTTCCCTTCGTTTACAATGATCCGCGTTGATTGCTGCGTCTCTGTGAAGCGAAGGGCACTCGATTCGGAGAGGTGGTCATGTCGCTCAGACTCAACCGTCTTACCGTTATTGGTGCGGCCCTGATGGCAGTTGCTGCCTCGCAGTTTGCTATTGCGTGGCTGCGCGGGTCCGAACCTGGTCCCGGCGCGATTCTCCACACGGTAACCGTTGTCAATCGGTCGGAGGGCGATGTCTACTTCAAAATCGTGGGCGGCATCGGCAGACCGTTTGCCGACGCGACGCTGCCTCCGCGCTATCAGGTAGCGAAGGCTGTGACGAAAGGCGAAAAGGTACTGTGTGTCTGGAACATGAACGGGAATCTGCTTGCGGCATGGCGAGTGGTCGTCGTCGGAGACCGCATGATCGTCATTCCCCAAATCGACCCGTCGCAGCGAGCCTTTTTCAGCGATCTGGACGACGACTACGTCGGAGCGGCTCCTTGTCCTCCACCTTCCCCTCCGGTCGACAAGCCGCCGACGCCGCAAACGTGAGCGGGCGTTGCGGATAATCGTCTCTTGAGGCCATCGCCATGCGGCCACGGATCTTCATCTCCGCTGTGACCGGCGAACTAGGAGCGTCGCGCTCGATCGCGGCCCGCGTGTTGCAGCGGATCGGCTACGACGCGATCTGGCAGGACATCTTCGGCACGGAAGCGGGGGACTTGCGGCAAATGCTCCGTAAACAGATCGATCAATGCGACGGTCTGTTGCATCTGGTGGGCCGCACGTATGGAGCCGAGCCCCCGCAAATCGATCCCGAATTCGGTCGTGTGTCCTACACGCAGTTCGAGTTCCTATATGCACGGCGCCGAGCCAAGCGGACGTGGGTACTTTTCATGGAGGAGTGCTATCCGTCCGACAAGCCGCTCGAACAACTGGATTTGCCTATCGGTTCGGCAGACCACGACCCAACGGCGTATCAGGCGGAACGCAGGGCACTGCAGTTTGCTTGGCGCGAGCAACTGCGCGGGGACAGTCACCTCTGGCACACGGTGGCATCGACGGCGGAACTCGAGCTCAAACTGGAAAGGCTCAGGGACGACTTTCGTCTCATGCGGCGCCAGTTCCGATTGTGGCAGTGGGTCGTCACGACATCGCTTGCCGGCATCATGCTCCTGGGTGCGAGTCTCTGGTGGACGACGCGCCGAGAACACCACGACATACAACGATCCCTTCGGTCCTCGCAGAACTCGTTAGAGGCAACGATAGAGAGGCTCCGTCCCGATGACATCCGGTCGCAGCTTCGCGCGGCCATTGAGGCTGCATACCGCGAGGGGATTCAGCAGGCCGAGGAAATTGCCGACCCGCGAAAACACGCGGACGCCGTCAGGGAATCTCGCGCCACACGCGACGCTTGGCTTGAGCAGTCGGAGGACTATCTGCGCTCCCGCACAGCGTGGTTCAATTCTGGCGACGCGCCGCCCGAATTCTCAACCATGATGCGAACCTGGAAGGATCAGGGAGTCGATGGGGCCATCGAGTACGTCGCAGCGGCGGAGCCTCGCATGTTCGAACAGGCAAGAAGTCTCCCCAGATCGGAGCGCCGTGAGCTGCGCGACTGGCTTTCACCAATTCTGGACGCGGCCAGACTGCAGCTCATGCGGGGTGACCCTGCTTCCGCGAACGAGCGATGCGACAGGCTGTTGGAGATTGAGCCGGATTGGGGCGCCGTGCTGCACGAGAAGTTCCTGGCCCTCACGGCGCTGGGCAATCGCGCGGTTCTCTACGATAGTCTGTCCGCTGCGATCGAATATTATCGATACGCAGCGGCCGCCGCCGCCCGCGCAGCGAGGAGCCCTGATCCGCACCCGCGGGCGGATCGTGACGTAATGATATCGCACTACAATCTGGGCCGGGTAAATCTCTTGGCGGCGAGATTGTCTGAGGCCGCGGAGGAGTATCGGAAGTACCTGAAGATCGCAGAGCGACTCGCCGCGGACGCCGCGAATGAGGAGGCAATGCGGGACCTGTCCGTCGCCTACGCGGCGCTTGGCGACGTGAGTCTGCGAATGGAGGATTTGGCGGACGCAATCGAGTACTATCGGAAGGATCTGGAGATCGCGGCACAGGCGGCGAGAGAGCAACCCTCCAGCAGACAGTCAGAGCGCGACTGGATGGTCGCCAGCTTGCACCTCGGCGAGGCTTTGCGAGCCGATGGACAACTGGCAGAAGCCATTCGGCTGTTTCAGCAGAGCAAGACTCTCGCCGAGAAGCTGGCGAACGACTCCGAAGACCTGCAGGCGCAGCGAGACCTTTCGATGACCTACGAGCGGCTCGGCAGCACAAGCTCTATCGCGTCGCAGCGACAAGCGGCGATCGCCTACTACCGAAAGTACCTAGACATCGCGCAGCGGCTTTGGGACTCCGACGCCTCGAACGTAGCGGCGCAACGGGACTTGGCAATCGCCCACGCGCGACTCGGCGAAGAGAGCCTGAAGGCGAATGCCCTCGACGACGCACTCGCTTACTATCGGAGATACCTGGAACTCGCCGAACTGCCGGCTACCGATGCGCACCACGCGGCGGCTCGATACGATTTGTGGTCCGCCCATACGCGGCTCGGACACATCTACAGCCGCCGTGGTGATGTCCGGCAAGCGATCGCCCAGTTCGAAGCAGGACAGCGAATCGCCGATGCCGAGTTAGCGAAGAACTCCCAATTCTTCAGCCGATTCGATCGGGCCTGCTATGCGGCGATTAATGTCCTGAAGCACTCCCTGGAGCACCCGCACTCCGATGAATCGGCAAACCGCCAACGGGCGGTGTTGATCGAGGCAGCCATGGACGCCTTGCGGAGTTTGACTCCAAAGGACCTCTCGCGGATTTCGGATGAACCAGACTTCTCGGCGTTGGTCCACTTGCCTGAATTCAAGGCCGTTATGGAGTTGAAATCGTTCTAGTGCCGCCTCATGTCTTGATGCGGGGTAGAGCCGTTCGAGCTCTCGACGGGCGTCGCCGCTCTTGAATTGCCAATCGGCGCCCCGTTGCTTGACGTTCGTTTTCCCGGACCATGCATAGATCTCAGTCCGCAAGATTTCCAGGTCGTCGATACCGCGTCCCTTGAGACATTGGCTCGTCAGGCAACTGAGTTCGCATTGGGCAACTTTCAGTCAACTTCCGTGTTTCGGCGTCCGGCAGAACGCAAGGCGACGTACGTACTGGCGGGCGAGTTCCAGCTCAAAGGCCTCGTAGAATGCGCCCGTTGTGTGCGTGTTCAGGTTATGGCAAACCAAGGCGGCCCGTTCGCACTCGGCGTATCGAGTGTCGAGCACGGCCAGCACGACTCGCCTCTTCTCTGCCCCCCCGCCCGCCAGGAGACGCCGTTCCACCGCGCCTGCTCGCAGAGTACCGCGACATCGGCGGAAAACACTTCGAAAAAAATCGCTGCTCCGGAGCCGACTGGCCTATTGACAGGTATACTGACTATATGTATACTATAGGCGACAACGAGACGGGCCGGCCGGCTTTCGGCGGCGCGGACGCCTCGCGCCCCGGCGCGTAGGACGCCGGCGGTCGGTCTTTGATTCTATGAAAGAGCGGTTCTCCTGGTGCTATAAGAGAGGATGTAGTGTTTTTCCTTTCCCAAACACCGAGGAGAACCTCCGATGTTGTACCTTGCTATCGACCAGCACAGCAAGCAGTTGACCGTGACCGATCGCAACGAGGCCGGAGACCCGACCGTGAAGCGTCAGGTGAGCACGAAGTGGGACCGCGTGCGTGCGTTTCTCGTCGAGTATCGCCAGCGCGCCGAGCAGGAAGGGGGCTTCGTCGCGATCCTCGAGGTCTGTGGCTTCAACGATTGGCTGGTGAAGCTGCTGGCGGAGCACGGCTGCCGCCAGGTGGTCCTGATTCAGCCCGAGAAGCGGTCGCGGAAGAAGACCGACCGCCGTGACGCCAGCGCCCTGGCCGACCTGTTGTGGGTCAACCGCGAGCGGCTGCTGGCGGGCAAGCGCGTGCAAGGGATCCGGCGCGTGGAGTTGCCCAGCGCGGAGGAGGCCGAAGACCGGCAGGTGACCGAGTTGCGGAAGCGCCTGGGGCAGCTCCGCACGCGGACGATCAACAAGATCAAGCACATTCTCCGCAAGCACAACCTCGAGCAGGAGTGCCCGACCAAGGGCCTCGACACGATCAAGGCAAAGAAGTGGCTGGGGGCGCTGGCGCTCGAGAAGATCGACCGGCTGGAGATGGATCAGCTCCTGGCGCAGTGGAAGCTGTGGGAGGAGCAGATGGAGAGGGTGGAGGGCGAGATCCGCCAGCGTCAGACGCGGAGCAAGACGGCGGCCGTGGTGGCGACGATGCCCGGCTGCGGGGCCTACAGCAGCCTGGCGTTGGCCTCGCGGATCGGCTCGATCGAGCGTTTTCCGCGGCCGGGCAGCCTGGCCAGCTACTGGGGGCTGACGCCGGGCTGCCGGAACTCGGGCGAGGCCACAGACCGCTTGGGCTCGATCACCAAGCAAGGCAGTGCCATGGCCCGCTTCATCCTCGGGCAACTGGTGCTGCACGTACTGCGCCGGGACCCGCTGATGAAGGCCTGGTATGGGAGGATCAAGCGGCGTCGGGGGTCGAAGATCGCGCGCGTCGCGGTGATGCGTCGGTTGGCGACGATCCTCTGGCACATGGTGAAGAACAATGAGCCCTATGTCGTCGGCGGTCCGCCGCGGCGGAAGCTGCAGTCGCCACTGCCGCAGGGCGCGAAGGGCGTTGGAGACGAGGCCCGACGGGAGCACGCGGAAGTATGATTCCTCTTCTCTGTCCCGTCCTGGTGCGAAAGGAGAAAAGGAGAGAAACGGTATGCCTGGTGTCGATTACGACGCGGTGCAATCGCGCGTGCCGATGGCCAAGGTCTTGGAGTTGCTGCGATTCGTGGCGCAGAGCGCCGCGGGCGAGCAACTCCGGGGGCCCTGTCCGGTGCACGGCTCGCCATCTCCGCGGAGCCGGTCGTTTTCGGTCCATCGGACGCGACAGGTGTGCCGCTGCTTTACGTGCGGCTTTGCCGGGAACCAGATCCACTTGTGGGCGGCGCTGAAGGGAATAACGGTCTACGACGCGGCGGTGGACTTGTGTCGTGAGGCCGGCGTCGATGTGCCCTGGCTCGAGCGCTGGTAGACGCGCTGCGGAAGGTCCTCGGCGCGAACAGAGAAGAGGAACGATAGGGAAAACCAAGAGCAATGGGAGCCTAGGGAGACAGACGGTTGCATCGGCCCTTCTTCCCTGGAAGAAGAGGCCCTCGCCCGCGCAAGGCCAGTCTGAAATTGTCAATGGACTCGGCCGCGCTTGCCGAGCGTTTCTTTGATTGAGACGGCCTGGCGTGGGCGAGACGGTCGCAGCAGAATCCTCGGTGCCAGGCCCTCCCGGGGCCTGAACGACCGCCGCGAAAGGCGGGCGGATTCACGAAGGGATGGATGGGGGTGCCGCCGCACACGAAAAGAACGGCGCGAACAACCTCGACAAACATGACCGTGACAACCAAACCCCACAACCCAGTCCTCGATCGAACGCGAACAACCATCAAAAGGAAGCCCCGCTCCGCTTCGCCGTGGAGGGTGCGCCCAAAAATCCGCCAGGAGACCCTTGACTCCAGTGGCTCTTTCAGGGATGACAATTTGGTTTTTTCGTTACACACCTTGCGAGCAGGCGCACTGTTCGCGATGCCGACCGGGCTGCGCGCGGACCGGAGCCCCGATCCGGCCTCCAGTGGCACCAGGTCCGGGCATCCCTCTGGAGACTTCAACACGAGACCCAGAGGTGGTAAATGAGTTGCGTTTTGACCCCTGGTGCGAAAGCCTTTGATGGCTTCCACTTACAGCCGCGGGTCGCGACGCAAGAAAACGAAATAGGGCAAAGGGCGTTTCGCTTGGCGCGGCTTGCGGCCACTCGGCCGGTGGGCGTAAGCGAGGGGTGATGCCCCGATGGGGGCTTGCACTGAGGAGCGACGAGAAACGTTCGAAGAACACTGGCGGGGCAGTGGCACCCAACGCGAAGAAGCGACTCTTTCGCGGAGCGAAAGGCGACTGTTGGAGAAGGACGCTGGCGGGGCCAGTGCCGCCCAAAGGGGAAAGAGCGGTTCTTTCGCGGAGCGAAAGGCGACGGTTGGGGAAGGACGCTGGGGGGCCAGTGAGACCCAACGCTGAAAAAGCGACTCTTTCGCGGAGCGAAAGGCGACTGTTGGGGAAGAACACTGGCGGGGCCAGTGGGACCCAGCGAACAGCGACGAGGCCTCGCTCGCGCTTCGGGTTACGATGGGCTTGTGGGCAATCGGGGCGAGGGGCCCGGGTGGAGGGGCCCCTCGCGCGCGTTGCGGTCTGACGAGATCACTCTACATTCGGCAAGCCGGCGAGGGCGTCGCGGATCTTGTCGTGGGCGAGTTCGTAGTCCTCGAGCTGGCCGGTGAAGTAGCGGTCGTACGAGCCCAGATCGCACAACCCGTGGCCGCTGTAGGAGAAGAGGATGCACTCCTCGCGTCCCGTCTCGCGGCAGCGGATCGCCTCGTTGATCGCGGCGCGGATCGCGTGCGAAGTCTCGGGCGCGGGAATGAGCCCCTCGGTCTGGGCGAACAGTTGCGCCGCCTCGAAGCATTCGAGCTGGTAGAACGAGACCGGCTCGATGAGTCCCAGCTTCACCCCCAGGCTGACCAGCGGCGCCATGCCGTGGTAGCGCAGGCCGCCGGCGTGGATGCCCGGCGGCAGGAAGGTGTGACCCAGCGTATACATCTTGATCAGCGGCGTGAGCATCGTCGTGTCGCCGAAGTCGTAGCGGTATTCGCCGCGGCTCATCGTCGGGCAGGCCCGCGGCTCGGCCGCCAGGAAGCGGATCTCCTTGCCGGCGATCTTGTGGCGCAGGAAGGGGAACGAGACGCCGGCAAAGTTGCTGCCGCCGCCACAGCAGCCGATGACCACGTTGGGGCTGTCGCCGACGAGTTCAAACTGCTTCTCGGCCTCCAAGCCGATGATCGACTGGTGCAGCATCACGTGGTTGAGCACGCTTCCCAGCGTGTACCGCGCGTCGGGATCCTTGACCGCCGCCTCGACCGCCTCGCTGATCGCGATGCCCAGGCTACCCGGGCAATCGGGATCCTGGGCGAGGATCTGCCGTCCGGCGTCGGTTTCTTCCGACGGGCTGGCCACCACCTTTCCGCCCCACAGGTGCATCATCGAGCGGCGGTAGGGTTTCTGGTGGTAGCTCACCTTGACCATGTAGACCTTGCACTCCAAGCCGAACAGCGTGCAGGCAAAGGCCAGCGACGAGCCCCACTGGCCGGCGCCGGTTTCGGTGGTCAGGCGTTTCACCCCTTCGAGCTTGTTGTAGTAGACCTGCGGCACAGCCGTATTGGGCTTGTGGCTACCCGGCGGACTGACGCTCTCATCCTTGAAATAGATGCGGGCCGGCGTCTTAAGCGCTTTCTCGAGGTTGGTCGCCCGCACCAGGGGCGAGGGCCGCCAGATCGCCAACACCCGGCGGACCTCGTCGGGGATCTCGATCCAGCGCTCCTGGCTCATCTCCTGCGCGATGAGGGCCTTGGCGAAAATCGGCTCGAGGTCGGCGCCGGAAAGGGGCTTACCCGTGCCGGGATGCAGCGGCGGGGGCAATGGTTCGGGCAGGTCGGCCTGGAGGTTGTACCAGGCGGTTGGCATCTCGCTTTCGCTCAGATATACGCGTTTCGAAGTCATTGCTCCCGGTCTCCTTGCAAGGGCCAAAATGGAACTTCTAGCGTAATCCACCGCGCGGTGCTTGTCGACGGCGGGGTACGACATCCTCGCTGGCGGCCGAAAATGGCCCCCTACGCCCCGCTTCGCCACAGTGCGGAGCCGGATCGCCCGCGGCGGGGAGACCGCTGGCGAGGGCGGAAAGCGTTCCGTTTGTAGCGATTATGCAGGATCTGCGCCACTCCTGCGCCGCAACAAACCAATAAGCTATAGTCGAACATGGAATTGATTAAAGTTGCCACGACCGAACGCAACGGCTCACGGGCTGCGACCGAAGGGGACGCCCGTCTGAGCCGCGCCGGCCGGTCGAATGCCTCGAATCGTGAAGCGGGGGTGCGCGTGGGCAAGCACTCTGGATGGCTGCCGCGCTGGATCCTGGCCATGCTGGCCTGTGCCATCGGGATCGCGCCCGCGGCCCAGGCCACGGAACGTTCGGCCGGGTACATGGCCGCGCTGGAATCGATCCACCGCGCGGAACTGCACGGCCACGCCGCCTTCCTGGCCGACGACGCCCGCGGCGGCCGCGAACCGGGCACCCCCGGCAGCCGCGAATCGGCAGATTACCTCGTCGGCCGCCTTGCTGAAATCGGCCTTCAGGGAGCCGGCCCCGACGGCGGATTCGTGCAGCCCTTCGCACCGGACTTCCGCAACGTGCTGGCCATTCTGCCCGGCTCCGACCGCCAGCTTCGCCAGGAGTACGTGGTGATCGCCGCCCACTACGACCACGTCGGCCTGGGGACCAAGCAGAACAGCCGCGGACCGCTCGGCGAGATCCACAATGGCGCCGACGACAACGCCAGCGGCGTTTCCGGCGTGCTCGAACTGGCCGAAGCCTTCACTATGCTCGGCGGACCGCCGCGGCGCTCCGTCCTCTTCGCCCTCTGGGACGCTGAGGAGAAAGGACTGCTCGGCTCGGCCCATTGGGTCGCCCAGCCGACCGTGCCGCTGGACCGGGTGGTGTTTGTCTGCAACCTCGACATGATCGGACGCCTGCGCGGCGATCGGGTCGAGCTCTACGGCACGCGGAGCGCCTCCGGCCTCCGCCGCCTAGTGAGCACGCAGAATGAAGCCGCCGAGTTCCTGCTCGACTTCTCCTGGGAAATGAAGCCCAACGGCGATCACTGGCCGTTCTTCGACCGCGGCATACCCGGCGTGATGTTCCACACCGGCACTCACGACGACTACCACCGCCCGAGCGACGACGTCGACCGCCTCGACTTCGAGGGGATCGAGCGGGTGTCGCGGCTGGTGTTCCGCGTGGCGCACGAGGTTGCCAATGCCGATGCGGCCCCGGCGTTCCGCGAACCGTCGCGCCGCGAAACCGAGGCCGTTCGCCGCGGACTGCATGCTCCGCCTCCGCCGAGTTCCGATCGGCTGGGTATCGCCTGGCAGGACGCGCCCGGCGGCGCGGTCTCGATCGCGCGGATTGTCGCCGGTTCGCCCGCCGAGCAGGCGGGCCTGAAAGCGGGCGATCGCGTGGTGTCGATCGGCGGCCAGCCGGTCCGCAGCACCAGCGACCTGGCCGGGTCGCTCATGGAAGCGGTCAGTCCCGCGGTGGTCGGCGTGGGCCGGCGGGAGTCGGAATTGCCGCTGGAGATTTCCATTCCACTGGTCGGCCCACCCACCCGGCTGGGCATCACCTGGCGAACCGACGAGGCCGAGCCGGGCACGGTGATCGTGACATCGGTGGCGGCCGGCTCGCCCGCCGACCGCGCCGGCCTGATCGCCGGCGATCGGATCTACCAGGTAGGGGGTCACGATTTCGCCAACGACGCCCGTTTCGCGGAACTGGTCCGCACGCTGCCCGGACCGCTGACGGTGACCATCGAGCGCGACGGCCGGGTGCGGGTGGTCGAGATCCTGGTCGACGTGAAATCGGACCGGGCCGTCTGACGGGTCGGCCAGCGCCGCCTATCGCGGCCGTGGCGAGCGGGGCTTTACCCGCGGCCGGAAGTGGTCCAACGAGCGGTCGTTGGGATTGGCTCCCTCCCACATCTCGAGCCACGAGCGGGCGGAGTCAAGGTTGCCTTCCGCCAGCAACAACTCGATCTGAGCGGCGCACAGCGATTTGAACTGCGAGATGTGATACTTCCCGAGCGCCATCAGCGGGCGCAACATCTCGCGCGCCCGATCGAACTGGCCGTCGCGGATCGCCAGGTTGGCGACGTTCACGATTCCAAAGAAGTAATCGGGGAACCGGGCGTGCAGCTCGCGGACGAGCTCCTCCGATTCCTTCGCTCGCCCCTGGGCAGAGTAAGCGGCCGCCAGGTTGTTCATCGCCGCGGGCGAGTTGGGCTCCAGGATCAGCGCGTGCTTCAAGGCCTCCTCGGCGCGCTGGTAGTCCCCCTCGTGCATCGCATTCCACGCGCTCTCGATCAGCTCCTGCGCGGGGCCGCTCGTATTGTCGATCGGCTCGAAGGTGACCTGGAACTCCAGCAACAGCGTGTCGGCCCACCGGCCCCCGCGCCACAACCGCATCATCCCGGGCGAGATCACGCCGTCGTGCAGCGCCGATCGGGCGATCTGGAACCGCAACTGGTCGGAGCCCCGTTGGCCGAGGATAAACTCGCGCACCGCGGCGTGCAGTTCCGGGAGACCCGACTTCAGTGCCAGCATGGCGCCCACCCTCGCCGCATCGCGATCACCCAGCCGCATCATCAGCGGCACGACGCGGGCCAGCGACGGAGAGTCGCGGAATATCGCGGCGATCTCCCGCAGGTCATCGGGCGAATCGGCCGCTCGGTCGATCACCCGGTGCAACTCTTTCTCCAGCCGCTCGTCGAGGACCCAGTGGTTGGCGGGAAACGGCCAGGGACCGTGCCGCATGCCTTCGGGCCGGTTGATGTCGTCGAGATTGCCGCGCGCCAGACGCTGCCGCGGATCGAGGCGGAGCGCCTCTGTCCAGAGCTGCTTCGCCTCGTCGACTTCGCCCCTGCGGGCGGCGGCGTAGGCGGCAAAGTGGAGCAGCAGCGCCTCGTGCCACGGCGGCACCTCGCGCGCGGCTTCGCGGAACTCCGCGTAGACCGCGCGGATGCCGTCGATGTCGTCGACGTGGACCAGCCCTTCGGCGCGCTTCGTCCAGTTATCTTCGCGATGGCTCTTGATATGCCGCAAGCGTTCGGCCGGCGCTCGGGCCTCTTCTTCCCGGCCGGCGAGCACCAGATAACGCGTCAGGTTGGACAAGGCGTGGAAATTGTCCGGATCGAGCTCCAGCACGCGCCCGACCATCGCCAGCGCCTGCTCGGGGTTGCCGAGGCGATATTCGGCTTCGGCGACGTTGTTCATCACCGGGATCAGGTCGGGCTGGCGGCGGAGCAACGCCTGGCCGCGGCGGCGGGTTTCGGCCGCATCGCCGCTCTCGATCAGGCAGCGAACCTCCTCCAGCAGTTCGGCGATCTCCCACCGGTCGGGGCCCGTCAGTCCCAATCCCGCGAGCATTTCCTCGGCAATCGGCTCAAACTGGTCGAAGCTTGCGCGGAACTTGGCGGTTTCGGGAGACGACGGATCGAGCTCGACCACCCGTCGGAAAGCGTTGCGAGCGGTGAAGTCACTGCCGTTGCGTGCTGCGAATGTGGCCAGGTTCAACCACAGATTCGGGTCGTGCGGCCGCTGCCGAACGAGCTTTCGAGCCAGGATTTCGCTTGTATTATGGTCGCCAGCATTGACATGCGCCTTGAGCAATCGCTCGAGCACTCCGGGGCGGTCGGGCTGGCGAGCATTCAGTTCATCGAGCGCCTCGATGGCCTCGTCCCACTGACAGGCGTCGAGCAGTTCGTCGACTACGGCAAGCGCCGACTGCGGCCGCAGCCTGGTCCGCCGCTCGGCCCGCGGACGGCTCAATGGGGGCTGTTTATGCTTTCGGCCGCCGTGCTTCCTCCTCTGCGCCATGGAACGTCCTCCCTGGCCCTTTGCCCGTTCTGTAGCAATCCATCATCGGCGACGCCGATGTCACCGCCCGAGTGACGAGAAGACGGGGCGCTAGCGGCTCGCCGTGTAGCGTTCGGCGTATTCCAGTATCCAGCGGTCGATGAGACTGGTGAAGGAGTCGATGTCGACGTCGGCCAGCTTCTCGTAGTGAGTGCGGTTGAGCACTTCGCGGTTGCGAACCGTGCCCTTGGCTGTCAGCTCGAGCACGCGGCTTCCGGCGAGCGGCGGGATCACCAGCTCGAAACGGCTGAAAAGGCTGCCGCGGGCGCGATCGGGCCCCAGGTTGACGTCGTCGCGGCTCACCGCCGCCCCCCAACCGCGGTCGGAGGCCACCGACTCGACGCGAAAACCCGGCAGGTGCTGGGTGAGCTTCCGCAGGCAGTTCTCGATGTGCTCGGACAGTTCCAGGCGGAACTGGGTATGAAGGCGGCGAAGCTCGGCCTCGGTCATCGCCCGCTCGGCATCGGCCCGGGCCCGTGCATCGCTGGCCCGCTTGCCTCGCTCGATCGCCCGCTCAAGCCGTTGTTCAAATTCCATTGGCATATCAACTGCTACCCCCCATCGCCGAACGCCCTGATTGATTATACGCTGCCGGGTCCGCCCGGCGGCTGGTCGCCCGACGATTCGGGGGGAGGCGGCTCGGCCGGCGGCGGTGCTTCACTTGCGGGCGGCGCGGGCGGAGGAGTCGGTTTGTCCGACTTGCGTTCATCGGGCTTGGGCTTCTTGCGCAGATCGGGCGCGTCTTCCTTCTTCACCTGGAAGAACTGTGCCAGATCGCTGAAGCTTCGCATCGGGGCCTTGCCCGTCTTCATCTCGTCGGTGATTGGGGTGACCGGTTTGGGCGGGCGCGGCTTGGGGCGGAACTCCTGCGGGCGAGGCGGGCGATCCGGTTTGCCTCGCGGCGGTCCACCGCGGCCGTGGGGCCGGCCCTCTCGCTGTGGCGGTCGTCCCTCACGCTGTGGCCGGGGCGGGCGCTGGGCAGGCGGCCTTCCCGCAGACTCAGACGTGGTCTCGGAACCTGACGACTCGGCTGCCCTGGCCGGCGGCCTGTCGGGCCGGCGCTGCCCGGTCCGTTGCCGGCCGGGCGGGATCATGGTCAGTGAGACGCGGCGCCGCTGCTTGTCGACTTCCTTCACCCAGACGCGGACGATGTCGCCCACCGCCACCACGTCGTGCGGGTCGCGGATGAACCGATCGGCCAGTTGACTTACGTGAACCAGCCCGCTGTCGTGCATGCCGATATCGACGAAGGCGCCGAAATCGACCACGTTGAGCACGGTGCCGGTCAGTTCCATTCCCGGCGAGAGATCCTCGATCTTGATGATCCCCTGCTTGAAGACGGGCGCCGGGAGGTCTTCGCGCGGATCGCGTCCCGGACGGGCGAATTGCGCCAGGATGTCGTTGAGCAGCAACGTGCCAATCTGCAGTTCGGCGGCCAGCGCCTCTTTGTTCGCCGCTTCGAGTTCCGCCGGCTTACCGCCGCCATTGCGGCCGGACAGATCACCCGGCGAAAAGTCCAACCGGGCCATGACGCGGCTGGCAATCTCGTAGCTTTCCGGGTGGATCCAGGTTGCATCGAGCGGATTGTCGCCGGCGGCGATCTTGAGGAACCCGGCCGCCTGGACGAAAGTCGTCTCGCCGATTCCCGGCACATCGCGGAGTTGCAGTCGGTTGCGGAACGGCCCGTGCTGCAGGCGGTGCTCGTAAATGCGGCGGGCGGTCAACTGGTTCAAACCGGAAACGTAGCGCAGCAGGGCCGGGCTGGCCGTATTGAGTTCGACGCCGACGTAGTTGACGCAGGACTCGACAACCTCGTCGAGCGAGGTCTGCAGGTGCTTGGCCTTGACATCGTGCTGGTAGAGGCCGACGCCGATGTTGGCCGGCTCGATCTTCACCAGTTCGCTGAGCGGATCCTGCAGCCGGCGGCCGATGGAGATCGCGCCGCGGAGCGTGGCGTCGTAGTTGGGGAATTCCTCGCGGCCGAGGCGGCTGGTGGAATAGACGCTGGCGCCTGCCTCGTTGACGATCACGTAGGCGGCTCGGCCCTGCAGCTCGCCGGAGATCAGCGCCGCGAAGAAGTCCTCGCACTCCCGGCACCCGGTGCCATTGCCGATAGCAATCACGCCGATCTGGTAGCGGTCGATCAACTGAATGACGAATTGCCGGGCCTCGTCGCGGCGGTCGGGCTTGCCGACCAGATAAATCACGCCGTGGTCGAGCACGTTGCCAAACTGGTCGAGGGCGACAAGCTTGCAGCCGCTCTTGAAACCCGGATCGACCGCCAGCACGCGCCGCTCGCGAACCGGAGGCTGCAGCAGCAGGTTGCGCAGATTGCGGGCAAAAACCTCGACCGCGTGCTGCTCGGCTCGCTCCGTAAGTTCGCGACGGGCCTCGCGCTCCAGGGCGGGGAGGATGAGGCGCATCAGCGCATCGCGGGCGCAGCCGCGGAGGAACTCGGCATGCGGATGCTCGGGCGGCACGCAGACCTCGTCGACCACCTGAACCATGGCTTCGACGTCGGCATCGACGCGCACGCGCAGGACCTTGGCCCGCTCGCCGCGATTGATGGCCAGCACCCGATGCGGCGGGATCTTGCGGAGTTCCTCGCTGTAGTCGAAATAATCGCTGAAGGCTTTTTGTTTCTTCTCTTCAGCTTTCTTCTTCTTCAGTTCCTTCTTGGAGAGCTTGCGCTCGGCCCTGGCCTGCTTCTGACGAGGCGGTCGAGCAGGCTTCGGCGCGGCGGCGGCGGCGGCGGCGGGCGCCTGCGGCGCCGCGGATGACGCCGGCTCGACGGGGGCGGACGGTTCGCCGGCGAGTGGCGTGCTTTCGCCGACGGGTGGCTGAACCACTTCGGCTACGGTGGGCTGGACCGGCGGCTCAGCCGATTGGTCTGCGGGAGCCGCGGAATCGTCAGTTTTTCCAGCCGCTTCCTCGGGGGAATCTTCGCTCTCCGGCGCAACAACTTGCGGGGGGCCGCCTTCCGCAGGGTCAGAGAACGGCTCTTCGCCGCTGCCGGGAAACTCTGGCAGCGGCAGTTTTCCGGCCGATTCCTCGTCGACCGGTTTGTCATCCGGCGGAGGATCCTCGGCACCGGACTGGTCATCCGTCGCATTCGGCGACAGTGGATCGGCGGGTGGATCGGAAGGGGAAGGCTGGTCGCCGGAGGCGGCAGGCGGGTCGCTGGCAGCGGGGTTGGCGGGCAGCGACTGATCGGCGGCAGCTTCCGCCACCGGGACGGGTGCCGCCGCGGGGGATTCTGTTGCCATCTGAGCAGGCTCGCCGGGACTGCCGACCGGCGTGCCCTCTGCTGGCGCGACGGATTCGGCAGGAGCCGATGGAGGCGCAGCGGAGGCGTCGGCCGCCGCCGGGGCTGGAGCGGCCTGGGCGGCTGGAGCCGGTTTCGCCTCGGCGCCGATGCGCGAGCTTACCAGCTTTCCCGTGCGCTGGAGCACCTCGCGCAGCCGCTGCCGCAGTTCGGCCTGCTCGCTGAACTGCTCGGCAAGGATATGCCCCGCGCCCAGCAGGGCGTCGGCGGCGGTGGGAACCTGCCGATCGGGGTTGGCAAAGTCGGCCGCGCGGCGGTCGAGGTCCGCGGCAGCAGGAGCCGCCTGGAGGATCTCGCTGGCCAGTTCCTCCAGCCCGCGCGAACGGGCCAGCGTGGCCAGGGTCTGCTTCTTCGGCTTGAATGGCAGGTAAAGATCTTCGAGCCGCTTGGTGGTGGTGGCCGACTGAATCTGCTTAGAGAGCTTCTCGGTCAGCTTCCCCTGCGACTCGATCGAACGGAGGATGGTCTGCTTCCGCTCCGCGAGCAACCGCTGTTTGACCAGCCGGGAATGGATTTCGCGGACTTGCTCTTCGTCGAGCCCTCCAGTGCGATCCTTGCGGTAACGGGTGATGAAGGGGACGGTGTTGCCCTCGTCGAGCAACTCCACGACGGTCTGGACCTGCCGCAGCGCAACTTCCAGACCGCGAGCGACATGCCGCAGGTCAATAGTGATGGGATCGCCCATAGACGGTTTACATGCGCCAAGCTTGCTTGACGCTCCTCGGTACTGCTGCGCGCCGGCGAGACTCGGCAACTCTTGTCCGAGCCTGCCCCGACGCCGCCGGGACTATCTGGGCCGGCCCGCGACCAGCCATCGCGCAAATCCTTTGGAGTTTGGCCAATGTCGCACTCTAGCGCGCGGTTTACCGGGTGTCAATGATGGGCTGATTGTCCTCAAAAGCGGCGCTATTGCCAAGGTACCCGGCCGAAGAGCCCGATCCCCAATCCGTTAATATGGGCGAGACAGACAATCTGCCACATCGAGTGCCATGGTTCACCAGTTGGCAGTGTACGTGGAGGATGCGGAATCTCAGCTACAACCGGCCTTTCAGGCACTTGCCGCAGTTCCGCTGAAAAGCATTCAACCGCCAAGGAGCTTTCTGCCGATAGTACGGGAAGCCCGAATTGCGTGGATACACAGGGCATCGCGGACGACGGCCGGTGCCGTCGCCCGGGGGGTAGGTGCCGGGCAACGCCACGGCAGTTTTTACGAGTCCCAGGCGGATTGGGGAGCAAAGCGGGCAGAACAGGCCCGGAGTCGTCGGCGGAAGGCGACGGAATCGCTCCCCAATCAACCATGGAACGCAGGTCCTCGACGGAACGACGCGCTATGCAGCAAACAACGCTTCGCATCTATTACGGACCGCAGGAAGAGACGGCAGGCCTCTGCGCGCCGGAGAGCAAACCGGGCCGCGAGACCGTGACGGTCCCGCTATTGGAGATCCTGCCGCTGCTGGCCGACGCCGTGCAATCGAATCGGACATGGCTCGGCGATTTTCGCAACGACGAAATCACGATTTCAATGGACCTCTACGAGGTCATACTGGCCTACCAGCACTACCGGCGACCATCAGCCTGAACGGCCCCGGCCGCGAGTCCGGGCTGCTCAGCTCAAGGCGACGTCGAGCGTCATCATAATCGCAAATCCCAGCAGGGCTCCGCCGGTAGCGAAGTCGGTGTAGCCGTGGTGCTGGGCTTCGGGAATCAGTTCTTCGACGACGACGAAGATCATGGCCCCCGCGGCGAATGCCAGGCTGTAGGGCAAAAGTGGTTCGGCAACCAGCACCAACCACGCCCCGAGGATGCCGGCCACGGGCTCGACGACGCCCGATGACTGGCCGTACATAAACGACTTGAATCGGCCCATTCCCTCCCGCCGCAAAGGCATGGCCACCGCCAGCCCCTCGGGAAAGTTCTGCAGGCCGATGCCGATCGCCAGGGCGATGGCGGCCCCCAGCGCGGCGTTGATCTGCGCGGGGTCGCTGAGATGGGCAACGCTGCCAAAGGCCACGCCGACGGCGAGTCCTTCGGGGATATTGTGCAGCGTAATCGCCAGCATCAACAACACGCTGCGGCGCCACGAGGTGTGAATTCCCTCGGCTTCCGAAGGCTGGAAACCAATGTGCAGGTGGGGCAGGACCTTGTCGATGGCATACAGGAACCCGCCCCCCAGCAGAAAGCCGATCGTCGCCGGCTTCCAGTCGCCTCCCGACATCTCGATGGCCGGCGCCAGGAGCGACCAGTAGCTGGCGGCGATCATCACTCCGGCCGCCAATCCGAGCATCCCGTCCATCAACTTCTGATCAAGCCGCCTGGTGAAGAACACCAGCGACGCCCCGGCCGCGGTGACGAACCAGGTGAACAGCGTGGCCAGAAGGGCTTGCAGGACCACCGGCTGCTGTTTGAAAAGAGCGACGATTTCGGTGTCCATCGGGGGCGGGAGCTTTCCGTGACTCAGCGAGCGATTCCGGGGATCGACTCGGCGGCGACCAACTCGTCGAATGTCTGGCGGCGGCGGACGAGATGCGCCTCGCCGTCGACCACCAGCACCTCGGCTGCCAGCGGCTTCGAGTTGTAATTGGAGCCCATCACGAAGCCGTACGCCCCGGCACATTCGATTACCAGCAAATCGCCCACGGCGGCCAGCGGCAGCCGCCGACGAGCGACGAAGCCCCCTTCCTCCTGGGTGAAGATGTCGCCCGATTCGCATAGCGGGCCGCCGACGATGGCCTCGATCTCCGGCCGCGGGCCATCGGCCTCGCTCGCGGCGACCGAAATCGGATGATGCGCCCCGTAGAGAATCGGCCGAGCCAGATTGTTGAATCCGGCATCGACGAGATAGAACGTGTTTTGCGCCTGCTGCTTCACCGCGCGGATCTCGCTGATCAGGTAGCCGCTTTCGGCCACGAGGTATCGGCCCGGCTCGATCTCGATGCGAATGCGATGCCCGAAACGGTCTTCAAGCCGCTTGCGGGTGGAGTCCCAGAGACCGTAGTAGGCTTCCAGATCGACGTACGACTGGTCGGCCCGGTAGGGAACCGGCAGGCCGCCGCCGCAACTGATCATCTTCAGGCTCCGGCCAAGGACCTTCGCCGCTTCTTCCATCGCCGAGCAGACCTGGGCCAGATGCTCCAGGTCGGTGCCCGAGCCGATATGCATGTGGAGACCCGTGATGCTCAGACCGTAGTTGTCGGCATTTACCAGGCACTCGTTGAGCTGCTCGTGCCAAATGCCGTGCTTGGAGTGGTCGCCGCCGGTGTTGGTCTTCTGGCTGTGCCCGTGGCCAAAACCAGGATTGATCCGCAGCGTGATCTCGCGCCCCGGCGCTCGGCAGCCGTACTGGTCGATCATATCGGGCGAGCCGCAATTGACGTGGATATTGCGCTCCACGACCAGATCGAGCGACTCGCGGTCGAAGATGTCGGCCGTGTAGACGATCGGCGGCGGATCGCCGGCCGGGCTGTAGCCCGCCGCCAGCGCGCGCTGCACTTCGCCGGAGCTCACGCAATCGACGAGCACCCCATGCCGCCGCATCAGATCGAGGATGGCGAGGTTGGAGCAGGCCTTCTGCGCGTAGCGCACGTGATCGAACCCGCGCAGATCCTCGATCCGCTCGAGGATCTTGCGCGCGTCATAGACGAAAGTCGGCGTGCCGAACTGCCGGGCCAGTTCGGCCACCGGGATCCCGGCGATGGCAGTTCGCGAGTTTGCGAAAACGGGCGTGTCAGGCATAGAGGGGACGAATGCTATGGTTGAGGCTCGGGGGCGGGAGGGGCGGATTCCTTCTGATCAGCAGGCGGCGGGGACGGAGGCGCGGCATCGGGGTCTTCGCCGGTGAGAAGTTCGCGCCACGGCTTGCCGGCGCGGTAGCTCTCCAACTCCTTGGTCAAGGCTTCCTTCTGAGCGCCTTCGCCCAATTCGACTGCTTTCTCCGACCATTTGATGGCCGTTTCGAAGTCGCCGGTCTCCGCGTAAGCCGCTGCGAGAGTGCTGAGGATGTGGGCCTCCTTGTACTCGGTCACCTCGCAAGCCTTGGTTGCCAGTTCGATAGCCCGCTTGCCGTTGCGCAGGGTGTCGTCGGGCGAGGTCGCCAGCACCCAGGCGAGATTGTTGAGCAAGCCACTATCGTTGGAATCCTGCTTGAGGGCCTTCTCGAAATCGGCGACCGCCTCGGCGTGACGGCCCAGAATCAGCAGAGTATCGGCACGGCCCCGCAGCGCGATAACATTGGCGGGTTCGGAGGCCAGCACCTTCGAGAACAACTCCACCGCCTGCGGGAGCTTCTTCTCGCCGGAATAAATCAGGGCCAGGCGGAGGTTGACCTCCAGATCGTCCGGGGCCTTCTTCTGCAGCTCCTCAAACTGCTTGACCGCTTCTTCGAATTTCCCTGCCCCTGCCAGGATCGCGCTGCGAAGACGCATTGCGGCCGTCGACTCAGGAGCCATCTTGAGCACCTGGTCCACATCGGCCAGCGCTTTGTCGGTCTGCTTCAGCTCTTGAAAGACGCTGGCCCGCAACAATAGCACCCCGAGATTGTCGGGATCGATCTTCAGTGCGGCGTTCAGGTCCTCGGCGGCAGCTTCAAAATTCTTCTGAAAACCGTGAACGCGGGCCTGCAACACCCACGGATCGACCGATTGCGGCATCAGTTCACGGAACTTCTCGAGCAGCACGAGCGCATCGTCATAGCGCTCTTGCCGGGTGAGGACCTCGATCTTCGCGGCGAGGGTCGCGAGGTTGTCCGGCTCGAGTTCGAGTACCTTGTCGAAGTCGGCCAGAGCCTCATCGTATTTCCGCATGTCGGCCAGCGTCAGTCCACGAGTCCGCAAGGCCGTGGTTTCGTTGGACGATAGCCGGACTGCCTCGTTGAGGTCTTCCAGTCGCCGCTCGAGATTCTCGGCCAGCCCGGCGCGGATCAACAGCGCCTTGGCCTTCTGACCAGGATCGTCGCTGCTGGCGGCAATCGCCTCGTCGAGCGCCTTGCGGGCCCGCGCGTCGTCTCCTCCGGGAAGCAGATTGAGCTGGGCGATGAGTATCAGGGCTTCGGGCTGATTGGGCTCCAGTTCGACGGATCGATCGAGGTCGGCGAGGGCAAATGTGCGGAACTGCAGCCAATCCTGATCGCGCCCGGCAAAGGCTTCAACCGCGCGCCGCGCCGCGCCCACGCCGCGTTGCAGTCTTGTCGACGAGAGCAGTTGGTGGGCGAACGTCGTGTTCCCCTCGTCAAGCCCCTTCTTGAGGGCCGACTCGCAGAGATCGATGACTTCGCCCAACTCGCTGTGGGAGGTGGCATTCAGCTTCTTCTCGGTGGCCAGATCCAGGTCCTGCTGGCCCTCGTTCTGTGCCCAAACCTCGCTGGCGGAGAGCATCAGGGCACAAAGGAGGAACAAAACGGCCGGCCGAATGATCGGCGACATAGGACGTCTCCAGGACATGACCAAAACGGGGGCTTTCCTGACGCCACGACGGGGCAGGAATCGCTACAACCGGCAATCCCGGCGCAATTATTATGCCGCTTTCGGCGCCGAAGTGCCACCACGGGCAAGCTTACCCTACGCCGATACGGGTCGACGCATGTCGCGGCTCGCCGGCTGCTGGAGGGGGTACAGCGATGTCTTTGCCCGTCAGAAATCCCTAGCCGCCGGCGGCTTCGCCCCCCGGTCTTTCGGCGCGACAGGCTCGGCGGCGGGGCTATCATCTTCCACGGGTTCGATGTCCTCAGGGGCGGCGCCGGTCGCCGTTGCCTCCTCCATCGTATCCTCCTCCTGGGCATCCTTCCCGCCGGCTTCGCCATCGGCCGGGACATCTTCGCGGTCGGCCTCGGGCGGAGCGTCCTGGAGCTTCATCCCGGCGGCGGCCGGGGCGCCTGCGACAGGCGTTGGCCCAACGCCCGAATCGACGAGCATGTAGCCCGCCCAGAAGAACGGATGGACTCCTTTCGGCGGATCGCGACCGCCTGGCTGGACGCGGGGCTCCGCTGCCGGATCCAGCCGCGTGTCGGCGGTTACCAGAACCGCCCGTTGCCAGGCGTCGGCGGGAGAAGTGTGCGGCAACTCCTGCGCGAACTCCCGGACGATTTCAAAGCTGCTCTGCCCGCCGGTCCGCCAACGGCTGAGCAGAATGGTCTTCGTTCCGCTTGCCATCAGGCCGCAGATGGTCAGAAACACCTCCGAACCGGGCGCCGGAGTATTGACCTGCCGGAGTGAATTCTCGGCCGCGGTATGGAAGCCGGGCAGGATCATCACCTCTGGCCCGTGCCAGGGGAGCGACAGCCAATCGTTGAGCAGGTTGCCCGGTTTGCCGCGTTCAATCTGAATCGGCGCCCAGTTGTAAGGATTTGCACCGTCGATCGAAAGGTCGTCGAGCACGACCAACCGATCGATCAGCACACGGTACAGCGACGACGGGCCGGGAAGCGGGCCCTTGGCCAGGCTCACGCTACGGGGCACGGAGCGGGAAAACTCTTCGAAAGCTGATCGCACCGCGCTGTCGTCGGCTCGCGGGGACAGGCGACCAGTGACGACGACGGTTTGCCCGGCCGGATTGACCGCCCGGCCGTCCGGCACGGCCAGCGAGACGGTCGGCGCGTAGCGGATGCGGAAGCGGGAAATGAGCGGTCGCAGGCTGCCGCCGACATTGACCTGAAGGGCCTCGAATGGCACGTACCACAGCGCGCCGTCCGGCACGATAGCCAATTCGGGAAAGTCGGCCGTGAAATCGGCTCGCGATCCCTGCAGGATGCTCCCCAGCAATTCGGCCGCCGTGGCTTGCCACTTGGCATCGGCAAGTTCGTCAAGCGTCAGCACGCGGTTGGCGTCGTGATGGCCCATGTCGCGCAGCAGCGTCATGATCCGCCGCGACATGGCGGAGGCGTTACGAACCCGCCAGTTGCTGAGCTGTTCGCGATTGACGAGAAAGCCGTACAGATCGCCGCCGGCCTCGAAGAAGGTCAGCACGGCGTGCCCTTCGGGCAGGCTCTCGCGGATCTGTTTGGTGGTGCGGAACGGCGGAAAGACCATGCTCGCCGGCTCGCGGCGGACGGCGATCTGGCGCAGGATCGCCTCCTGTTCGACGGCGATCTGGCCGAGACGATCGAGCCCTTTCTTCTGCTGCTGGGCGGCCTGGGAGTCGGCCGGCACCAGCGGCAGGGCGCGGAGCGCCTGGCGAACCTCACGCCCTTCCTGCGAGAGCCTGGCAAACGCCGGGTATTCGGTCAGCAACGATTGCCGCTGCAAGAGCGACTGCTGGTCCAGCAGCCCGTCGGGTGCTTCCAGGATCCACCGCAGAGTCTGCAGCCGTCCGCCCACGGACAGCGAACTGCTGAAGCGGTGCCGCCGGGCGCGTTCAGCAACTTCCAGCGCGCTTTCCTGGTCGTTGCGCAGCAGCGCGATCAGGAACCAGTGCTCGTAGGAAACGCCGTGCGGCGTCATGAGCACGGCGAGCGAGTCGAGCGGGCGCAACAGCCAATCGGCCGGCTGCGGATCGCGGAGCAGCGTCGCGTACAGCTCCATCGCTGTCCGGGCGGTGATCGCTCCCTGATTGGTGATCTGGTTGCCGGTGAAGCGGAGGTCGAGTTGCCGGATCTGATTGAGCCACACCGACCCGCCGCGCATAAAGGCCACGGCGGCATTGAGGGCCTCGTCTCCGGCCGCGACGCTTCCTTGCTGAAAGGCCGTCAGAGCGCGGGCATAGTTCAGTCGCGCTCCGATGGCGCCGGTGCCCATGGGACGGCGCCCGATGGCCAGCGCGGCCTCTTTGATCGTCGTATCGGCCAGCGCCGCCTGGTTGAGCACCGCGTAATTCTCGGCAGCCGAAACGAGCACCGACGCCTGGAACTGCCTCAGGTCTTTGACCTTGGTCCACTTGGCGGCGATCGGCAGCGGAGCGTAAACTCCCTGCCCCTTCGACGCGATATGGGCAGCGGCTCCGTAGCGGAACGCCTCCTCAAGCACGATGGGATCAGGGTAGTAAACCGCAGAAATGCTGGCTTCGTGGAAGAACTTGATCGCCGCGGCCAACTCGCCGCGGTTGAACGCCATGCGGCCCAATTCGAACAGAGCGGTCGAGCTCAAGATATGGTCGAACTCACCCGCGGCGACCGCGCCTCGGGTCAGCAACGGCAGGGCCTCCGTCTCCTTTCCCGCCGCCGCCAGGGCCAGACCCAGCTCGACATCGATCCAGGCCTGCGACCAGTGGTTGGGGGGCGCGGGGCGCCGTGACAGCTTGACGATCAGTTCGTCAGTCACCGTGTCGTGCTGCCCAAGCGGTCCGAGCAGCTCGCTGCGACGGCGGATCGCCAGAGAGGTGCAGCGGACGATTTCCTGCGCTTGAATGGTGCGGAACTCCGCCTGCTGCAGGACGCCCCCCTGTCGAACCGTGTCGGTCAGGTCAAGCTGCCCCAACCCCATCAGCAACGAATCGGGATAGGAGCCAAGCTTCGCCCCGCGCGTGCTCGGTCCCCAGGGAACGGTGACGACGGTACCGGAGAGGCGAATGGTGGGCGGAAATCGAACGCGAATCATCCAGTCGGGATAGGCCAGGAAGATCCGCAGCGCCGAGGTGTAGCGGTCGAGGGCCTCGTCCAGCCGTCCCATCTGGTAGTAGCACTCGCCCATCATTGCGTCGCGGCAGATCGAGTCGATCCACACCGTGGGCACGCGGATCACGCTCATGCGGTTGAGCTGTTTGAGCGCATCGCCGTATTCCCCCTCGTAGAGCATGGGCAATGCGGAGAAGTAGTCTCCGCCAGGGACCGTGCGCTGATACTGCTGGGCGGCACTGACGGTGGGTGCTGACAGGACGGCGGCGGCAACGAGCGCCAGCACCGCGGCGCGCCTCGGAAGAGGGGAGTAGAAACGGCTCGCCGATGTCATAACGACTCCTTGCGGTTGCGCCGCCGAGGGCGATGTCCGGCCTGGGGGTCTTCTGTCCACGATACAATCATACGGCGCTCGTTCCAAGCTACCCTGCCACCTGCTCGCAGGGTCGGATGCATGCAATTCGCGGGGTTTTTTCGCCGCCCCTCAAGTTTTGCAGGAAATGCGGACGATAACGGTTGTGACGATTGTGTCGCCAGCGGTGGCCCGGTGCCGGAAGACGGGAGAGGTGCCCCGCGCACGGATATCCTCAGAGAGACTACACACGGAGGTGGCGGATGAGCGGCGCGAGGAACGGACGACGCCCGCGGCGAACATTGCTGGCAGGTCTGGGGCTGCTGGCCGCAATGGGACTTACCGGATGCCAGGTTGATGTCGGCGGGCAGACACTGCCCAGCCCGTACTACATGGAAGACGATGTTCAGTACTTCCCCGCCGGTCCGGAATTCAGACTATCACGCGAGGCGGCCGCGCTGGAAGCCGCCCGCGCGCAGCAGGCGATGACGCCGCAGCGATAAGTCGCTCGCCGGCAGTCGGCGCCGGATCGGTTTGGGCCGGCGCGGCGGAAGAACAGCCTGCGGAGCCTCTACGAGACGCAGCTACCAAGGAATTGCGCCACCGGGGGGACGGCGACTTTGATTGCTGATGTCTGAACGGCGAGGTGGCGCGCAAGTGTCGCCAGCGTTCAGACGTCAGCAGTCGAAGGATCTCCTTCCCCGTTTGCGTAGGACACTTGTGGCCGAACTGGACTTTTCCCTTCAAGCCCAGCACTGGGTCAATCTGGTGCTGATCTGGATAGGCTTTGGCACGGTAGCCGGACTTTCGGCCAGGGCCCTCGTACCGGGGCGCGATCCGGCCGGGGCGATCGGCGTCGTGGTGCTGGGCATCGCCGGCAGCACGCTCGGGCCGCTCGTGCTTACCCTCCTTCTGCGCCGCGGGAACTTCAACCCGTTGAGCCCGCCGGGATTCCTCGCCGCGGTAGCCGGGGCATTCGTTCTGTTGCTCGCCTATCGCCTGTTCGTCGCTTTCTCTCCACTCCCCGAGACAACCGAAGCGGCCGACGAGGTCGACGAGGAGGAAGAAGAAGACGAAGACGAGTATGAGGACGACGAGTACGAGGACGACGACGAGTGATTGGCCGAAGGGCCCTCTGGGGTACGCTCCAGGCTTCACCGAGCCGCTGCCAGGGCATTCCAATCGACGTCGGCGTCGGTCGACTCCGCCTGCCACTTCACTTCGGCCAGCACAGGTGCGGAGGCGCGCGCCTGGAGTTCTTCACGGTTGCTGGCGGTGGTCGCATCGTCTGAGGGAGCCACCGGGCGGTTAAGGACGATTCCGGCTACGGGCAATCCGCCGCGGAAGGTGGCGGCGGCGTGCAGAGTGAGCAGCGTGTGGTTGATCGTTCCCAGCGCGTTGCGGGCCACGACGACCAGCGGAAAGCCAAAGTCGCCGGCCAGGTCGGCGACGTAGTCGCTCTCTCCCAAGGGAGACATCAGGCCGCCGGCCCCCTCGACGAGTACAATGTCGCTGCGGGCGGTCCAGACGTCGAGCCCGCGGCGGAGTTGATCGCGATCGATACGGCGCCCTTCGGCGCAGGCGGCCAGGTGCGGCGCCAGGGGAGCCAGAAACCGTTGCGGGCAGACTTCGTCGAGCGAGCCCGGGCGACCGGCGGCTTCCCACAGGGCGAGGGCATCGTCGGAGACCAATTCCGCGCCGTCGAGGCGGCAACCGCTGGCGGCCGGCTTGTATACTCCTACGCGGAAACCGGCGATTCGCAGGTACCGGGCGATGATCGCGGCGACGTAGGTCTTGCCGACGCCCGTGTCGGTGCCGGTAATGAATAGTCCGCGAAACCGTTTGGTTGACATTGGCGTAGTAACTGCTGACATCCGGTGGTAACCGTTCACGGCCTGCGACCGAAGGGGACAGGTCCGTGTTTTCGGCCATCGGACTGCCCGCCAAATCGGGCATACACACCGAAAAACGGACCAGTCCCCGCCTGAGGGCAGGCCCGGTCACGAGATCGATAATGTTACCATGAGGCGTCCAGCCGTCGAGGAGAGTTCATGACCCACTCGTTTGCGCATCGCGACAAGGCGACCATCGCCCTGGTGCAGCCGAAATGCTCGGCGTCGAAGGAGGCGAATGTCGAGCAGGCGGTGTCGAGCATCGCGGCCGCCGCGCGGGCTGGTGCGAACATTGTCTGCCTGCCCGAGTTGTTTGCCGGACTCTACCCGTGCCAGAGCGAAGATCACTGCCAGTTCGACCAGGCGGAGCCGATTCCGGGCGCGACGAGCGAGGCGGTGGGCCGCGCGGCGCGGGAGCATGGCGTGGTCGTGGTGGGCTCGTTTTTCGAGCGGCGGGCGTCGGGGTTATACCACAACACGGCCGCGGTGTTCGACGCCGACGGCACGATGCTGGGCACGTACCGCAAGATGCACATCCCGGACGATCCGTTGTATTACGAGAAGTTCTACTTCACGCCGGGCGACCAGGGATTCCGCAGTTTTGCCACCCGGTTTGGCCGCGTCGGGGTCTGTGTCTGCTGGGATCAGTGGTTCCCCGAGGCGGCGCGGCTCACGGCTTTGACGGGTGCGGAGGTGATCTTCTATCCGACGGCAATCGGCTGGCTGCCGGAAGAAAAGGAAGTGTATGGGGCAAGCCAGCATTCGGCCTGGGAGACGATGATGCGGAGCCACGCCATCGCCAATGGGGTATTCGTGGCGGCGGCCAACCGCACCGGCCGCGAGGGGCAGTTGGAGTTCTGGGGGGCTTCGTTCCTGGCGGATCCGAACGGCAATATCGTGGCCCGGGCCGGCCACTCGGAGGCAGAATTGGTGTTGGCGGAATGCGACTTTCGCCAGATTGATGCGGTGAGGACGCACTGGCCGTTTCTGCGTGACCGGCGAATTGATGCTTACGGGGGGCTGCTGAAGCGTTACCTGGACGAAGGCGGAACCCCGTAGAGGCCGTTTCAGAACCGGCCGGAGCGATTCGCCCGGTCGGGTGAAGAACCCGGCTTTGAGTCTACGCCTTAAGAGGGCTCTGGCCGAGCGGCTTCGCCGCGCGTACTCTAATGATGTTTGCGTCGAAGGCGAACACCGAGGGCGGTTCGCGGCGCGACTTCCGGCTCCGCTCTGCCTGGTTCGTCTTCTGTGCAAAGGTCAGACTTCGGAGCTTCCGTCGGCGGCGTGCCCGTCGCGTTGATCGAGGCAATCCGCCGTCAAGTTGGTTTCTGTAGTTCCTTCAGGAGGCCGTGCGATGAAGCGACTTGTGACGATGGTGCTCGTGCTCGTGCTGGTTGCCGTGGCCAGCGTGGCCCAGGCGGCCGATAAACCCGATCCGACCGGCACCTGGAAGTGGACGGTGCAGATGGGGGATCAGAGCCGTGAGATGACGCTCAAGCTGAAGCTCGAGGGGGAGAAGCTCACCGGCGCGATGGTCGGCCGCAATGATCAGGAGACGCCGATCCAGGAGGCCAAGTACAAGGACGGCGAGGTGTCGTTCAAGGTCGTCCGCGAGCGCGAAGGGCGAAAGATGACGACGACCTACACGGGCAAGGTGAGCGACGACACGATCAAAGGGAAGGTCGAGTTCCAGGGGCGCGATCAAGCGAGGAGCCGGGACTGGGAGGCCAAACGGGTGAAGGAAGAAGAGAAGAAACAGCCGGCCCAATAGAGAGCCGACCCAGCAGACTTGCGATTCTTCCGATGCGCCGCCGCGGCATGCGACCCATCCGTCGCCACCGCGGCGGCGTTTTTTCTTGAACGCGCGGGCCGCCGTGAGGGGGCTTGTGCATCAGTCTGCGCGGCGCGAATGGACGATTGTTGCATCGAAGCGAAACGCCTTAAGGGGTGTTTCGGTTGGACTGCGTCGCGAAGCGTGGCGTTAAGTGCAGGCAGCAAAGGGGTTTCGCACCTGGGCCGTGGACGCAAGTTTTCTACGTCTTTTGGGTCGAGTGTTGAAGTCTCCAGAGGGGTGAGCGGACAGGAGGAAAAGCCTGCGCGCAGGGGGAGCGCACCCGCGCGGGAAAGGACCGCGTGGCTGAAAGGTGGATGAATTGAGAAAGAACGATACACGCCGCGCGGAGTCGGCGGGTGCGGCCGGAGTGCCGCGGGAGCGGAGGAGGCTCCGGCGGCGATTTCCGGGCACGTGCATTAGTATACACTTATTCAGTATCCGCTGTCAAGAGGAAATCCGGCCCGGGAATCGAGAAAATTGGACAGCGGTCAGGTGTTAGCCAGAAGGTGCGCCAATGGGGCTGGCCGCGGAGAGCGGCTCTTCGGCCCGGCGTTCAAGGAGCGTAAACGCCGGGCCGAGGAGCGCCTGCGGCGGAGTACGGCCGTGAACGGTTGCACGATCCCCGGCAGGGGGTGAGAATTGCGGGCAACTCAGAAAGGAAACCCGGTAGACGGAGCCGTGCCGTGAATCTTCGAATCGTGACCGCGATTTTTCTGGGCTGTGGACTCGGCGCGGCAATCGCCGCCGCGGCCGACGCTCCGCCTGCGCCAGTGTATGTCTCTGATGCGGCGACCGACCTGATCGTGTCGGTGACGCAGGGCTGGGGAGAACTGGGGATCAATACGGCGGTGAAGCCGGCGGGGCGCGAGGCGTCGGCAATGCAGATCAAGGAACGTCACTATTCCCATGGCCTGGGAAGCCACGCCCCGGGCGAGATCGTGATCGACCTGGCGGGGCGCTATGCGACGTTCGAGGCCGAGATCGGCATCCAGTGGCAAGGCGGCTCGAACCAGGCCACGGCCGTGTTCCAGGTGTTCGTCGACGACGAGAAACGTTTCGACAGCGGCGTCGTTCGCGAGACGGATGAGCCGCGGGCCGTGAAGATCGACGTGGCCGGCGGCGAGGAACTGCGGCTGGTGGCGACCGATGCCGGCGACGGTATTACGTGCGACTGCGCCAACTGGGCCGAGGCACGACTGACACCCCATCCGTCGCCGGGCCCGCGGCGGGCGAGAGCGGCGCTCGATGCGGCGGCCTTCGCCAGTGTGGTCACTTCCAATCCGGCGCGGATGCAGGGCACGCACGCCTCGCGGACCGAGGAGTTCCCGGCCGGAGACGTGTTGCTTGCAGAAGAAGTCCTTCCGGACGACAAGGGAATGTACCGCGCGGGTGCGGCCGATGCCGCGGCGGCGATCGGCCTGGAATGGGCCGAGGACCGCGAGTTGCGGCGGATCGGTTTTGAGCTTGCGCCGGGCGCGGCGCTGGCCGACCCGGCGGCGGTCGAGGCGCAGGTCTGGCTCGGCGAATCGCCCTGGCAGGGGCGGTGGCAGAAACTGGAGGCGGCTCCGGAGATCGATGGGGGCCGCCATGTCTGGCCCGTGCGTTACATTCAGATCACACGTGGAACGCCCAAGGTCCGCTGGGTGTTTCCGGCGGGCAGCGGGGTGGCGATCCAGCGGTTCCTTGCCGTCACGCGATCGACGACGAAGACGGCGGAGATCCGGCTGGAGCGTGAAAACCCGGTGAAAGGCAAGCCGTGCCGGATCGAGATGTACAACGGCACGATCATCGAGCCACCTCAAGGCATGTCGTCCGGCGGCGGCGATTGGAACACCGCTGAGCCGCTGCGGCTCAAGGTTGAGTATGCCGTGCCGCGGCCGTACAAGGGGGATCGAACGGTGTTGAGGCTGTCGTTTGCCGATACGGCGTTCGGCGTGGCCGTCGAGGATCTGCTGGCGAACGACTGCGTCTACGTGCCGCACGCGGGGCTCTTTGCCACGCGCGAACCGGCGGCGGTTACGCTTGCGGAGTACAAGGAGCGGATCGCCGGCCGCAAGACGGTTCGCGAGGAAGTGGAGAACCGCGCGGACCAGACACTGGCGCAGGCGTTTGCGTCGGTGCACAACCCGGTACAGGACCTGGGGCCGACGATGCTCTCGCTGGCCTGCGACAACCGCAAGTTCGTCGCCGAGCGCGACGGGACGATCGTCTTCGATCTCTACGGGCAACCGGACGACCCGCCGCAGAACATCCCCACGCAAGCCCGGCTGGAGGCGAAGTTCGACGCACACGGAGCGGCCGTCACGCGGCATCTTGAAGGGGGCTGGCTGCCGATACCCGTGGCCACGGTGGATGACGGGGGACTCGTCTACCGGCGGCGGGCGTTCGTTGCGCCGGTGGGCGATCCGCCGCCTGGCGGGCCGGCATGGCTCCGCGAGAAGGCGGTGTGCGTGGCGGAGTATGAGATCGAGAATACGCGGGCCGAGGCCGCGCCGGTTTCGCTGCAGGTGTCGCTCTCATTCGGCGGTCAGCCGGGTGTGGCCAGTTGGCAAGGCAGAGGCGAGCGAACAATGGTCGGCCAGGGCGATCGGATCATCGCGATGGCTGTTCTCGACAGCGGAAGTCCGCGCCTGACGTTGACCGATGGGTCGCGAGCGAGCGGAATGATTCCGCCGCAAGCGAGGTGGCGGATGGCGGTTCTCGTTCCCGCGTGGGAAATGAAGAGGAACGACGAGGCCAGCCTCCCCGACCCGGTTTCACTCCGCCGGGCGACCGCGGCCTATTGGCAGGCGATGCTCCAGGACGCGATGCAGGTGAGCGTACCGGATCCACTCTTGAACAACATCCTCCGTGCCTCGCAGGTGCACTGCCTGATGGCGGCGCGGAATGAAGAGCGCGGGGCGAGGGTCTCGCCGTGGATCAGCTCCGACCGCTACGGGCCGCTGGAGAGCGAGGCCAACTCGATCATCCACGGGATGGGCCTGTGGGGACACGACGATTTCGCCTTGAGAGGGCTCGATTTCTTCAGCCGGCGGTATAACGTCGCGGGCTTCCTCACCACGGGCTACACGGTGGTCGGCACCGGTTGGAATCTGTGGACACTGGCCGAGCACTACCGGCGGACCGGCGACCGCGCGTGGCTCGAAGCGTCGGCGCCGACGGTCGACCGCGCGTGCCAGTGGCTCGTCCGCCAGCGTGCGAAGACGGAGCACCTTGACGCTGGGAGCGAGAAACTGCCGGGCTATGGACTGATGCCGCCGGGCGTGAGCGCCGACTGGAACCGCTACGCCTACCGCTTCTTCAACGATGCGCACTACGCCGCGGGCTTGCGCCACGCGGCCGAGGCGCTGCAGTCGATTGGAAGGCCGGGCGCCGATGAATTGGTCGTCAATGCCGCGCGGTATCGCGAAGAGATCCTGCGGGCGTTTCGCTGGACGCAGGCCCGCTCGCCGGTGGTGATGCTGGGCGACGGCACGTGGGTGCCCAATCATCCGGGTATCGTCGGGTACTTCGGCAACGTGGACGATTACACGCCGGGCGAGGACGCCAACCGCACCTGGGCCGGCAGCGTGGAGATCGGTTCGCACTACCTGGCGGCACTGGGGATCATGGACGCCCAGGCGACCGAGGTCGACTGGATGCTGGACTACCTCGAGGACCACCAGTTCCTACGGACCGGCATGGGCGACTACCCGGAAGAGGCCAGCCGCAAGGACCCGTTCAACCTGGGCGGCTTCGCCAAGGTACAGCCCTACTACGGCCGCACTCCGGAGATCTATGCGATTCGCGATGAGGTGAAGCCGTTCATCCGCACGTATTTCAATGCCATCCCGTCATTGGTGAGCCGCGAGAACCTCTCCTTCTGGGAGCACTTCCACAACATGGGCGGCTGGAACAAGACGCACGAGACGGGGTGGTTTCTCGCGCAGAGCCGGCTGGTGTTCGTCCAGGAGCGGGGCGAGGAGTTGTGGCTAGCGCCGTTTGCGACCAGCGCCTGGCTGGCCGACGGCGGCGTGGTCGAGGTCCGGCAGGCGCCGACGCGGTTCGGCCGCGTGAGCTATCGGATCGCTTCCTCGGTCGCCGCAGGAAGGATTGAAGCCACGATCGAACCGCCGCAGCGAACGCCCCCGCGGCAGATCGTGATGAGGCTGCGCCACCCGGAGGGCAAGCCGATCAAGCAGGTGTTCGTCAATGGCGAGCCGCACGAGCGGTTCGATGTGAAGAAGGAGACGATCACGCTGGAGACGAACGGGGAGAAGATCGAGGTGCGAGCGGAGTATTGAGATGGCCATGACACCTGGTGCAGGCGTGTCGCCTGCAAGAATGGGCAGGCGGGCCGCCTGCACCACAAGTTCTGAAACAGCGTCTTATTGGTATTCATGTTGATAACGCAACACCTTCAGCCGTCTTTCCCCTGAAGCCGGGCTCCCGTTGGTCGCCCTCGTTGCACTCTCAACCCGAAGTTCAATCGATTTTCGACTGGCAGCGGAAACAAGTCAGGAAACAGCGAGAACGAAGATGAGCGACATTGGCACAAAACGCGGCTTCATGGCGATGGTCATCGTGTGCGGCGTCGTGCTCTGCCTGGCACCAACATGCCAGGCGGCGGGGCCCAACATCGTGGTGATCCTGGTCGACGACATGGGCTTTTCGGACATCGGCTGTTATGGCAGCGAGATCGCCACCCCGGAGTTGGACAAGCTGGCGGCGGGCGGGCTGCGATTCACGCAGTTTTACAACACGGCCCGCTGCTGCCCGACGCGAGCCGCCTTGCTGACAGGCCTGTACTCGCATCAGACGGGCGTGGGGCACATGACCGAGGATCGAGTTTCCCCGGGCTATCGCGGGCGGCTCAACGACGAGTGCGTTACGCTGGCTGAAGCACTGCGGCCGGCCGGCTATTTCACCGCGATGACCGGCAAGTGGCACGTGGGGCAGAATCATGGCGTCACGCCTTGGGGGCGAGGCTTTGAACGGAGCCTGAATGCGGCTGCGGGCGGTTTCTACTTTCCGGATTCGCCGCGGACCGATTTGTTCTTCAATGGCCAGCACGTCGGCCGCAACGACGATCCGCTGCCCAAGCAGTGGTACTCGTCCGACCTGTGGTCCGAGTTCGGCTTGAAGTTCATCGACGAAGCGCTGGCGGCAAAGAAGCCGTTCCTGCTGTACCTGGCCCACAATGCGCCACATTTTCCGCTGCAGGCTCCCGACGACGAGATCGCGAAGTATCGCGGCCGGTACAAGGCTGGTTGGGATGCGCTGGCGAAGGAACGCCACTCGCGGCAGATTGAGATGGGGCTGGTCGAGCGATCGTGGCCGCCGGCGCCGCGGCCGAGCGAAGTTTCGGCGTGGGAAGACCTCAGTGCCGTGGAGCAGGACCGTTTCGATCATATCATGGCGATCTATGCCGCGTGCGTGTCGCGGATGGATCGCAGCATCGGGACACTGGTCGACGGCTTGAAGGAGCGCGGCGTGTTGGACAACACGCTGATCCTGTTCATGAGCGACAACGGCGGCAATGCCGAAAGCGGTCCCAATGGCAGGCTCGAGGGCGATCACCCGGGCGATGCGCAGTCGACCGTGTTCTGCGGCGAGTCGTGGGCGTGGATGCAGAATACGCCGTTTCGACGTTACAAGCACTTCAACCACGAAGGGGGCATCGCGACGCCACTGATCGCCCACTGGCCAGCCGGCATTGCGGGCCGCGGCGAGTTGCGTCAGCAGCCCTGCCACGTGATCGACATCATGGCCACCTGTCTCGACGTGGCCGGGGCGGAGTATCCGGCCGAATTCGGCGGCCAAAAGACCATTCCGCTGGAGGGCCGCAGCCTGGTGCCGGCATTCGCGAACCAGCCGATCGAGCGCGACGCCCTCTATTGGGAGCACGAGGGCAACGCGGCCGTTCGGGTAGGCGACTGGAAGCTCGTCCGCCTGGGACGCCAGGGGCCCTGGGAACTGTACGATCTGAAGGCAGACCGCACCGAGCAGCACGATCTGGCCGCCGAGCAGCCGGAGCGAGTGAAAATGCTGGCCGAGAAATGGAACGCCTGGGCGAAGCGTGCTAAAGTAAGACCCCTGCCGGCCAATGCGGCGGGCCGAAAGGCGAAGCGGCCGAAGCAGGCCCCGTAGGGCAGAGCCGAGGCAACCCGCTGATGCCGGAAGCCAAGTAATTGCGCGCATTACCGTAATCGTGGAGCAACATCCGATGAACCAGACCGTACGACACACTGTTCAAGCCCTTGGCGCATTCCTTCTACTGATATCACCGACGGCGCTCGACGCGGCGGACGGCGGGCCGGCGTCCAAGCCGAATGTTCTGCTCATTTGTGTTGACGATCTCAAGCCGCTTTTGGGCTGCTACGGCGCGCCGATCATTCAGTCGCCGAACATCGACCGGCTTGCTGCCCGGGGCGTGCTCTTCGAGCGGGCGTTCTGCAATCAGGCAGTGTGTGCGCCGTCGCGGAATTCGCTGATGACCGGGCTCCGTCCGCAGTCGATCGGGGTCTACGACCTGGGGACGAATTTCCGCAAGGGCGTGCCCGAAGCGGTCACCGTCGCCCAGTATTTCCAGCGTCACGGGTATCGGACGGAAGCGATGGGGAAGATCATGCACGTGGGGCATGGCAACCGCGAGGACGCCGCTTCGTGGAGCGTGCCGCATTGGGGACCGAAGGCCGGGCCGGCGGGCGGTTACGTGCTGGAGGAGAATCGGGCGCCCAAGCTCACGCGCGAGGAGGCGCGGTTCACCAACGCGCCGGTGGACCCGTCGAAGCTGCCGCGCGGGGCGGCCACCGAAGCGGCCGACGTGCCCGACAACACCTACGGCGACGGCAAGATTGCCGACGAGGCGATCCGCCGGCTGGAAGCGGCGAAGGCCTCGCCCGACCAGCCGTGGTTCATCGGTGTCGGGTTCCTCAAGCTGCACCTGCCGTTTGTGGGCGCTGAAGAAGTACTGACCTGTACGACCCGGCGCGAAATTCCCGCTTCCTGAGCTGACCGAGCCTCCGGCCGGCGCGCCGGATTTTGCTCCGACGACATGGGGCGAGTTGCGACAGTACAGCGACATTCCTGAGACGGGGCCACTCGACGATGCCAAGACGCGGCACCTCATCCATGGCTATCATGCCGCAGTGAGCTACATGGACGCCCAACTTGGGCGCGTGCTCGACGCGGTCGACGCGCTCGGATACGCGAAGAACACGATCATCGTCCTCTGGGGTGATCACGGATGGCACCTGGGCGACCACGGGATGTGGTGCAAGCACACCAACTACGAGCAGGCCGCACGAATCCCGCTGGTCGTGGTGGCCCCGGGAGTGGGGCGGGCCGGCGTGAAGACCGGCGCCCTGGCCGAAACGGTGGACATCTATCCGACGCTGTGCGAGCTGGCCGGTCTGCCGGCACCTGAGGGCTTGGACGGCGCGAGCTTCGCTTCGGCGCTCAAGGATCCGGCGGCAAAGACGAAGGAGGCCGTGTTTCACGTTTATCCTCGCGGGCCGCGGATGGGCCGCGCGGTTCGCACCGATCGCTATCGACTGGTTGAATGGAAGAATCCCGGTGCGGCGGCCGACGAGGCGATTTGCGAGCTTTATGATTACGAGGCCGACCCGGCCGAGACGAAAAACCTTGCTGAGGAGAAGTCGGACATCGTGGCGACGCTGCGGGCGATGCTCGCGCGGCATCCGGAGGCGAAACCGCAGGTGAGGGCGGCCGCGCAGGCCGGCGCAAAGGCGGCGGCGAAGCCGAAGCAGGATCGTGCGGCGATGTTCGCCCAGCGCGACAAGAACGGCGACGGGACGCTCAGCCGCGAGGAATTCCTTGCCAACCAGCCCGATCCGCAGGAGGCCCCAAAGCGGTTTATCCTCTTCGACCGCGACAAGGACGGCGTGTTGAGCAAGGAGGAGTTCGTCACATCGGGGCGCGGCGGCAAGCCGTGAGTCGATCTTGTGGCCTTCATTCGATGAACGCAAACCGAGGTAACGGCATGAAACGCATCGTTTTCGCTCTTGCGGCGGCGTGGACGGCATTATTCTGCCAGGCAGGACTGTCGCAGGACAACCTGATCATCGGCGGCGACTTTGAACAGGGGCTGGCAGGCTGGAGCAAGCCTTGGTCGCGGTCGGGGGGAGTGGTAGTTGAAATCGACGCCACCGAGAAGCATGGCGGCCGGCAGGCCGTTCGAGTGAAGCACACTGGCGCGGAGGACTGGAGCCTGCCTCAAGAGCGGCGGCTTAAGGTCGCGCCCGGAGAGATTTACGAACTGGAAGGCTCGCTCCGCGTCGAGGGGGAGGGCGCGGCGGAACTGTGCGTGGTGCTTTACGATGCGGAGGGGAAGGCGATCGATTGGAGCTTCGGCGGCCGCGGAGTGCGGCAGCAGGAAGGCTGGCAGCAGGTTCGTTCGCGGTTCATCATTCCGCCCGGCGCCGCCGAGATGTGGCCGCGGCTTATCGGCAGCGGTCCCGCCACGGTCTGGATGGACGATGCCGCGCTGCGGCGGGCGGGGTCGCTGGCGGACCTGCGTTCGGCAGATCTGCCCACCATGGTGACGGCTCGCGGCGGGGCGATTGAAGTTACGTTCAACACGGCCGATGCGACGTTTGCGGTGAAGGACACGCGGACCGGTCAGACCTGGAAGCAGCAGCCGTCGGCGACCGTCGTCGCGCTCGAGGCGAAGGAAGTTGAGGGCGGATTGGATCTCAAGCTGCTCGATTCGGCAGCGATGCGGAACATCGACGCCAGTGTTCGCATCGACGGGAAGCGGCCCGAGGTGGCCATCGAATTGCGCGGGCGGGGGGAGATGCGGGACTCGCTCATGTTTCCCGGGCCGTTTACAACCGGCCCCGGGACCTTCCTGGTGATGCCGGTCAATGAAGGGATCAGCTATCCGGTCGATGACAAGACACTGACGCCGATGCACTATCACCTTTACGGCGGCCACGGGTTGTGCATGGGTTGGTACGGCGTGACGGACGGGCGGCAGGGGATGATGGTGCTCGTCGACACGCCGGACGACGCGGCGGTTCGCGTGGTGCAGGTGGGCGGGCTACTGTGCCTCGCGCCGGAGTGGCAGCCGCAGAAGCTCGAATTCGGCCCCCCGCGGAAGCTGCGCTATGTGTTTTTCGACGACGGCGGCTACGTGGCGATGTGCAAGCGTTACCGCGAGCACGCCCGGCAAGCCGGCCTGCTCAAGACACTGGAGGAGAAACGGGCGAAGAACGCCGACGTGGATCGGCTCGTGGGTGCCGTGAACGTCTGGTGCTGGGCGGGCGACCCGGTCGAGTGGTGCCACGAGCTGCAAGATGCCGGGATTGATCGGATCCTGTGGAGCAACCGGGCGAAGCCGGAGCAGATCGCGGCAATGAACGAGATGAACGTGCTCACCAGCCGCTACGACATATACCAGGACGTGATGAACCCGGCCAACTTCCCCAGGCTGCGCGGCATCCACAGTGACTGGACGACGCCGGCCTGGCCCGACGACCTGATGATCGATGCCAACGGCGATTGGATTCGCGGCTGGCAGGTGCGGGCGAAGGACGGCGAGATGATTCCCTGCGGAGTGCTCTGCGACCGCCAGGCGGTGGACTACGCCCGGAAGCGGATTCCGCCGGAGCTCAAGACGCATCCGTACCGCGCGCGGTTTATTGACACCACGACCGCTTCTCCCTGGCGCGAGTGCTACGATCCGGACCACCCGGTGACGCGGAGCGAGAGCCGCAAGTACAAGATGGATTTGCTTCGCGTGGTGAGCGAGGAATGCGGCCTGGTGACCGGCTGCGAGACGGGGCACGAGGCGTCGGTGCCGGTGCTGCACTTCTTCGAGGGAATGATGAGCCTGGGGCCGTATCGGGTGCCCGACGCGGGCCGCAGCATGCAGCAGATTCTCGACGAGGTACCCGATCGCGTGGCGAAGTTCCAGACGGGACATTACTACCGGCTGCCGCTGTGGGAGCTGGTTTACCACGATTGCGTGGTCTCCTACTGGTACTGGGGCGACTACAACAACAAGCTGCCGCCCGTCTGGGACCGGAGAGACCTGATCAACGCGCTCTACGGCACGCCGCCGATGTTCATGTTCAATGACGAGGTTTGGCGGAAGTACCGCGACCGGTTCGTCGAGAGCTACAAGACGGCCGCAACGATCGCGCGGGCGACCGGCTACGAGGAGATGCTCTCGCACTGCTGGCTGACCGACGACCACGCGGTGCAGGAGAGTCGCTTCGCCAACGGCGTGGTGGTGACAGTGAATTTCGGCGACAAGCCGTACCGGATGGCCGACGGGACGACGCTCGGGCCGATGTCGAAGCACTTTGCTGGACTGTAGGAGGAACGCGCCACATGGATGCACTGGAAGCAATTCACACTCGGCGGAGCATCCGGCAGTATGAGGAGCGGCCGGTGCCGGCGGAAATGGTCGAGCGGGTGCTGGCGGCAGCGATGATGGCCCCCAGCGCCCGCAACGCCCAGCCGTGGCACTTCGTGGTGATCGACGACCGCGCGACGTTGGACCGCATCGCCGAGATCAACCCCAACGCCGAAATGACGCGGCGCGCCCGGCTGGCGATCCTCGTGTGCGGCGACTTGAGCCTGGAGCTATCCGCCGGCTACTGGGTGATCGATTGCGCGGCGGCCACCGAGAACATGCTGTTGGCGGCCCACGCCCTCGGGCTGGGCGCCGTGTGGACCGGCATCTACCCGCGGCAGGAGCGAATGGAGGGGATCGGGAACCTGGCCGGATTGCCGAGGAACGTCAAGGCCCACAGCCTGATCGTCATCGGATACCCTGCCGAACACCGGGCGAGCGAGGGACGGTACCGGCCGGAGCGCGTGCACCGGAATCGGTGGTAGAAGTTGTAACTCGTAGCGATACTTGTGAGGATATTCTCTGGTTGCCGCGCACCGCGGGGCTTGTCACACCAGTTGAGGAGCACGCAATGACTGTACTTGGCTCACGAATGGGTGCGTTGGCCGCCGCGATCGCGGTTGTTGCCGCGTTCGCCGGACCGCTGTCGGCGGAGAATGGCGAGAAGGGCGATCCGCGGAATATCCGCACGGGATATGCGATACCGGACCAGGGCTATTGCGATCAGCCTTACGTGGTGGTGACGCGGGAGGGAGGCTGGCTGTGCACGCTCACCACGGGCCCGGGGAAGGAAGGAGACCGCGGCCAGCACGTCGTGGCGACTTCCAGCAGCGACTGCGGACAGACCTGGTCGGAGTTGGTCGACATCGAACCCTCCAGCGGTCCCGAGGCCTCGTGGGCCGTGCCGCTTGTCACGCCCTTCGGCCGAATCTATGCCTTTTACACCTACAATGGCGAGGATCTCCACGTACTCGACGGCAAGCCGATCCGCGCCGACACGCTGGGCTGGTACGCCTATCGCTTCAGCGACGACAGCGGACGCACCTGGTCGGACCGATACCGCCTGCCGCTGCGCGTGACTGCGGCGGATCGGGGAAACAACTGGCAAGGTAAAGTGCAGTTGTTCTGGGGAATCGACAAACCGAATATGGTGGGCGACGACGTGGTCTTCGGCTTCACCAAGCTCGGCCGCTACATGCTCGAGCAGGGTGAAGGCTGGCTGTTCCGCTCCGACAACGTTGTCTCGGAGCGCGATCCCGAGAGACTTCGCTGGGTGCTCTTGCCAGAGGGGGAGCATGGTATTCGCTCGCCCGAGTTCGGCTCGGTTCAGGAAGAACACAATATCGTGCCGCTGGCCGGCGGCCAGCTTTACTGCGTCTATCGCACCGGTCAAGGCGCGCCGTGCCATGCGTACAGCAGCGACGGCGGACGAAGCTGGACCAAGCCTGAATTCATGACCTATACGCCGGGTGGGCGGCGGATCAAGAATCCCCGTGCTTGCCCGATGCTCTGGCGGACAGAAAACGGCAAGTTCCTGTTCTGGTATCACAATAACCCGGGCCGCGCCGGCGGATTCGGGCCATTCCGCAATCCGGTATGGCTTGCCGGCGGCGTGGAGCGCGACGGCCGCATCCATTGGTCGGAGCCGGAGATCCTGTGCTACGATCCCGATGCGAACATCGGCATGAGCTACCCGGATCTCATCGAGCAGGATGGCCGCTACTGGTTCACGCACACCAACAAGACCATCGCCCGCGTCGTCGAGGCCGATCGGAAGCTCATCGAAGGGCTGTGGCGGCAGGGAGAGGACAAGACGGTGGCGCGCGACGGGCTCGTGCTGGAGATCGCGCCCAAAGGCGTACTGCCGGCGTCGTCGCCGCTCAACGAGCGACTCGACCTGGCGGCTTGTGGAGGCATGACCGTTGAGGCGTGGCTGACTCTCGATGACCTGGCCGGCGGCCAGATCGCGCTCGACACGATGACGCCTGAGGGAGCTGGCCTGAAGCTCGGCATCGCATCGCAGGGGACGATCGAGCTAACATTGAGCGACGGCAAGGCGAAGGCGGCCTGGGACTGTGACCCAGGGGTGCTCAAGGCGGGCACGCTGCATCACCTTGTGGCGATTGTCGATGCCGGTCCGAAGATCATCAGCTTCGTGATCGACGGCCGGTTGTGCGACGGCGGCGAGGCGCGCGAGCGCGGCTGGTCTCGGTACGAGGGATCGTTGGGCGATGTGAGCGGCACGGGCAAGGTCGAAATCGCTCCGTCGCTTCACGGCCGGTTAGAGCGCGTGCGCATCTACAACCGCTATCTCCGCACTTCAGAGGCCGTGGCCAACTTCCACGCCGGCTGCAGCCAGTGAGGTTTCCGCATTCCGAGCACGGCAATGTAGACGCGACGGAAGATCGCATCGGGTTTCATCCCAACGCGGCTCGCGTTCTCGCGACGAGCTGGTTATCCGGTTCGCCGGAGCCGCAGAGCTTGAAAACGCTGGAGGCCAGGAACAGCCGCCGCCACTGGGGCGAGACGAAATTGTAGTCTTCAAGTACGGCGGAGCTGAACTTGTAGTCGTGCGAGTCGTTTCCCTTGAGGAATACGACCACCCGGGCGGCGTCGACGAGTTCCTTTGCCGGGCGGCCCTGGTCGATCCAGGCGAGGACCTGCCGGGCGGCCGCGTTCGGATCGCGGCTGAGCGTGGCGAAGATCTCATCGACGGCGGGCGCCTGTTCAGCCGGTTCGAGCGATTCGATCTGGCGGTCGGCGACCCGGCCACGCCCTCCCATCGCCTCGCGGAACAGGGGCAGAAACGCCGCATTCTGCAGGAGCAGGAGTCGGCGGGTCTCGTCGTCGCCGCTGGCCTGATAGGCGTAGTGGATGGCGTTGGTCGATGTGAGCGCATGCAGGGCCACGATGCCCGGCTGGCGCATCAGGAGTTCTCCCGCACCGGCGAACAGAGCGTCCCAGACCGACTGCGGCGATATGCCCTGGTTGAGCGTCTCGGTCACCTGGCGGCAGGCGTCCGCCGGCGAGGCGGTCCGCAGCGTGCCCAGCAGCGCGGTGGTCGCGCCGCTGTCGGTTCGGCCGTCGAGCCAGTCGGAGCGGATTGTTGCGGCCAATTCCTGGTTTTGCCGCCAGGGGCGATCGGCGTCGGCGTCGCGCTTGGCGGGATTGTCCCCCTCGTGCATGAGCAGCGCATAGGCGAGCGACCGCAGCACGGGTTCGGCGTGCTGCCAGCCGATGCAGTCGAGCGTCCGCCGGCTGTTGGCAACAAAGATCGCCTTGTGGCCGATCGAGCGGAAGTCGCGGGAGCCGTAGCGGTAAAAGAGCTCGAATACCTCGCCGGCACCGGCGCTACGGGCCAGGCGGGCGACGGCGGCATCGGCGGCCGCTTCGTCCCAGTTCTCCATCGCATCGCAGAAGGCCTGGCGGGCCTTGCTCGCGGGCGGTACCGCCTTCTCGTCGACCGGACCCATCGTCCAGTCCCCCTCGCGGACGTCGCTCGCCGCAGCGCTCTTGAAGTAATCGAGCGCCCAGAAGATCGGCAGCCAGCGGTGCTCGGGTGGCGAAGACATGCTTGCCAGGTGTGCCGAATTGACAACGAGGACGCCGTGGAACTTGAAGCCGACGCTCGGCCGCGGCTGGATATTGCGGACGCCTGCCAGAAGCAGCGCCGCCAGCAACTCACGGTAGGTCAACCCGGCGTGCAACCGGCTGGCCACCTCCTCCAGCAGGCGGTCGCGGGGCGTCTCTTCGATGAACCGCACCAGAGGTTCGATTTCGGGATCGAGCGCGACGATCTGCGGGGCCGGCTTTGCTTCAGCCGCTGAGACCATGGGCAGGCCGGAGAGAAAGCCGAGGTCGCCCAGGCCGAAGAATGTGCCGGCGGCCATACCCTGCCGCAGGAGGTCGCGCCGCGTGGTGAGTCGTTGCATGACTGGTGCTCCTTGCCGGAGATGGATGGAGAGAGCGGTTGAGACGTGTGGGAAAAGGCGGGTCGCTTCATCAAAGTCTAGGGACAAAGCCTGGAAAGGCCAGCCGGTTGCAGGCACCCGGCCGTTGGAGCACAATACTTGCCGGGCTTCCTACCGCCGGAGGAGTATTATCATGGCCACAGATCGTCGGGAGTTCTTGAAGTCGGGCGTTGCACTGGCCGGCGCCGCCGGCATCACATTGCTCAGCTCGCAGGCAGTGTTTGGAACTGCGGCTCTCTCGCGGGTCAAACTGGGTGTTATTGGCTGCGGCGGTCGCGGGGCGTGGATCGCCAATCTCTTCGCCGCGCATGGAGGGTACGAGATGTACGCCGTAGCCGACTACTTCCAGGAGGTGGCTGATGCTTGCGGCGACACCCTGGGCGTGGAAAAGTCGCGGCGGTTTTCCGGGCTTTCGGGTTACCAGAGACTCATCGCCAGCGGCGTTGAGGCGGTGGCCCTCGAGACGCCCCCTTACTGTTTCCCGGAGCATGCCCGTGCGGCGGTCGCCGCGGGGCTGCACGTCTACATGGCAAAGCCGGTGGCGGTGGACGCGGCCGGCACGCTCGAGATCGGCGCGCTGGGCAAGAAATCCTCGGAGAACCGCCGCGCATTCCTCGTCGATTTCCAGGTGCCCACCGATCCATTCAATATCGAGGTGATGAAACGGTTGAAGGCCGGCGCGATCGGCCGCGTGCCGATGATCAGCACCTGCTACCTGACAGGCAAGTTCGCCGATCCGCCTAAGACGGACAGTGTCGAGAGCCGCCTGCGGAATCTCGTGTGGGTGAACGATGTGGACCTGGGAGGTGGCTATCACGGCAATGCCTGCATCCACGGCGTCGACGCCGGGTTGTGGATTGCCGGCCAGCGACCGGCGGCGGCCTCCGGCACATCGCGAATTGCCCGGCCTGATCCGCACGGCGATAGCCACGATCAGTACTCGGTCACCTTCGAGTTTGCCGACGGCACGCTGATGAACCATGTCGGCTCGCACCTGAGCTACCCTTTCACGGTGCGGGCGATCGCCTTCGGCGACAGCGGCACGGCGGAGATCGGCTATACGGGCAAGGCGTTTGTCCGCGGCGGGCCGGAGGCGTATGAGGGGGGCGACATCGCCGACCTCTACGCGGCCGGGGCGAAGCGGAACATCGCCACGTTCATCGACAATATCATGAAGGGCGAGTTCTCCAATCCGACCGTCGAACCCTCGGTGAACAGCACGCTGGCCACGATTCTCGGCCGCGAAGCATGCCTCCGTCAGTCGCGACTGACAATGGACGAACTGGTCGCCGAGAACAAGCGGATCGAACCTGACCTGAGCGGGCTGAAGGTGTAGGTTAGGGCTCGCCCTGAGCTACCGGAGACCAGGCATGAACGTGCTACTCCTTTTCCTTGCCGCGGCGATCGGCGCCGCGGATGAACCGGCGACGGGCCGGTTCTATCGCGAGTTCTGGTACCAGCCGGGGGTGGAGTTCGGCAACCCGGTGGTCAACAGCCGTTTCCGGGTGAACTCGCCCGAATCGGTGCTGCATCCGGAGTTCGGCCTGCGGCGCGAGACACGCGGCAACGGCATGATGCAGATCACCATCGACGAGAGCCTGTTTGACCTGGCTGGGGCGGAACTCTACCTGGAACTGTGGGGCGGCCATCCGGGTACGGCCAACAAGCGGGTCACGGTCAACGGTCGCAACACCTACGCGCTGCCGAAAGTCGGCACCGAGGAGCATCACTGCACGCACCACTACCCGGCGGTACCGCTCAAGCTGACCGACTTGGTGAGCGGCTCAAGCGCGCTGCAGTTCGCCTGCGACCAGGGTGAAAGCTTCTGGGGGCACTTCATCGTCGACGGCGCTTGCCTCCGCACGGTGCTCAAGCGGGGGCATACGCTGCTCGAGGAACATGGATTGGACGATTTCTCCGCCGCGGTGGAAGCGGAGCGGGAGGAGACCGGCGAAGCGTTTCAACTCCGCCTTGTTGTAGCCGAAGTGTTCGTCGGGAAGATCGCCGCGGTGGAGTTTCACGGGTTTTACGACGGCTACGACGAAAATGGCAACAGGCAGTCGCGCGACTGGCATGGTTTCACCAAAGCACGTCAACCGGTGGCCGTGCTGGGAGTCGCCGCGGAGCCGCCGTTTGCCGTGCAATGGGACGTGAGCATGCTGCCCGCGCAGGCCGACATGGCGGTGAAGGCGGTGGTGCGGTTTCGTGAGCCGGTCGATCTGCGCTATGAGACGGTGCCGATCGCAGGGCTCAGCACGCCCGAGCGGGCCGGGACCACCGTGAGCCAGCATCTGGCGAGCGAATTGCCCGCGCCGTTCTGGTCGCGCGCGGGCCGGAAGGCGACCGGCACGATTCCGCTCGACGTCGATCCGGCGCGTGTCGAGCGGGCCGAGTTGCACGTCGTGACGTGGCGCGGCGGGCCGGGGATGGTGCCGGACTATTTCACGCTCAACGGCCGACAGTTCCCGGTGGCCGAAGGAAGCGGGCATGACGTGTGCTACAGCCGGCTGCCGATCGATCCGGCCATCCTGCGGCGCGGCGACAACGAGATCGTCGTCCACTCCGACACCGAGCACCATGGCATCGAGGTGCTCCTGCCGGGGCCGGCGATTGTCGTGCGGTATTCGTCCCGCTGACGAGTCACTTCCGTCCGTCGGCGATAAGAAGCGTTGCCGGCGAGGGCGGCGGATTGCCGCCGCATCGATCGGCCGCGGTACCACCCGGTGCGGCTATTTGCTCCGTGGATAGAATCAAGGGGCGGAGCATCTGTGGCAGACCAACGAGAGCTTGTGGAATGAGCGGCGAGCGCGTGATTGGGGGGACGGGCGAAGCTGAGCGGAGACGGTTCCGCTTCTCAATGCGGGCGATGCTCCTGGCCGTCGTGGTCTTTGCTCTCTTGATGGGACTGTGGAAGCAGATCGCGCTTTCGTACGAACACCGTGCGCTGGTGAACGAAGCCCAGGCACAGATCATGTCGTTGGCGGCGAGTCCGCCTTCCGATGTTACAGCAGGTCAGTGGCAACGGGCAGTCGCATGGACATCCAATCTCATCGCTCAGGCATACTTTGGACGGGATGAGAATGATCCCGGCAGTCTGCGGCGGTTGTGCCGAGCGCTCGATGAGAAGACCAGCGCGCCGGCCGATCTGGCCACGCTGCAATGGATCTGGGAAGAGGTTGAGAAAGCGCCGAGGTACGGGGCGATCTATGCCGTCCGTTTCCGTGATGTGCGGCTGCTGACGAAAGAGCCGATCACCGACGACGACCTACCCGGGCTCTGGTCGCTGCGGGAATGCTATTACCTGGACCTGGACAACACCCAGGTAACCGACGCGGGGCTGAAGCACCTGGAAGGTTTGTCCGCTCTGGAGTCGTTGTCGCTCTACAATACCGACGTGACCGACGAAGGGCTGCGACAGCTCCAAACGAAGCTGCCGAACTGCCGCATCAGCCGATAGCGCGGTCGGGACAGCCTTCAAGCGTCGCTGCCGATCTCGGCCATGATCGAGTCGGGGATGTTGAAGTTGGCCGAGACGCTCTGCACGTCGTCGTGGTCGTCCAGCCGCTCCATGAGCTTGAGCACTTTGCGGGCGGTCTCGGCATCCTCGATGTCGACGGTGTTCTTCGGGATCAGGCTTAATTCGGCGACTTCGGGTTCGACGCCCGCCGCGGCCAACGCCTCTTTGACGGTCTGGTAGCTTTCGGGCCGACAGGTGATCTCGAAATTCTGGCCGGTCGGGCTGACATCGTCGGCGCCGGCCTCCAGTGCGATCTCCATCAGCTTGTCTTCATCAGCCTTATCGACGGGGATGAGGAACAGGCCCTTCTTCTCGAACATCCAGGCCACGCAGCCGGCGGCGCCGAGCTTGCCGTCGGAGACCTCGAAGAGCTTGCGGATTTCGGGGGCCGTGCGGTTGCGGTTGTCGGTGAGCACCTCGCACAGCACGGCCACGCCGCCCGAGCCGTAGCCCTCGTAGGTGACCGAATCGTAGGTAACGCCCGCCAACTCACCCGTGCCGCGCTTGATGGCCCGCGTGATGTTTTCCTTGGGCATGCTCACCGCCTTGGCGTCGTCGATCGCCGTGCGGAGGCGGATGTTCATGTCGGGATCGCCGCCGCCCATTTTGGCGGCGATGATGATCGCCTTCGACAGCCGACTCCAGAGCTTTCCGCGCTTGGCGTCGACCAGGGCTTTCTTGTGCTTGATGCCTGCCCAATGTGAATGGCCAGCCATAGGCTCGTCTCAGGTTCGTATTCAGTGGTCAGTTAAAGTGTCCGTGGTGGACGTTTCGAAATCAAGGGAAGGGTCCGTTCAGGGCGATTGCTGTTCGATTTTCGCCTCGGCAGCCGCGGCTTTCTCGGACTCTTTCGCCTTGCGGAATCCCTCGGCAGCCCGCCGCCAGGCGGCGCGGGCCTGCTCGACACTGCCAGCCCCCTGATAGGCATCGCCCAGGTGATCGAGAATCACCGGGTCGGGTTCGTCGATGGCCGCCGCCTTTTCCAGTTGGACCACTGCTTCGTCGAACCGTCCCAGACGGAAGAGGACCCAACCCAGGCTGTCGAGGTAGGCGGCGTTGTCGGGTTCGGCCTCGACCGCTTGGAGGATCATCTCGTGCGCCTGTTCGAGGTGTTTGTTCTGATCGGCCCACAAGTATCCAAGGTCGTTCAGCGCCGAGATGTCGTCGGGATACTCGTCGAGAACCTGCTCCAGCCACTCTTCCGCCTCCGACATGTTGCCCGCCAGCACTGCCAGGTTCGACAGCACCAGCCGCGCATCGCGGAGCACCTCGCGAACCTGGGGGGTGCCATTTTCTTTCTCCAGGTCATCGACCAGCTTCTTGTACTCGGCAGCCGCTTCGTCGCGCCGCTGCGCATGGTAGAGGATCCAGGGTATGCGGCTGCGGAAGCTGGGCGAATCGCTGTCCAGCTCAACGGCTTTCCTCGCCGCGGCGAGAGCCTCTTCGGTCTGGCCGTCCATCTCCAGCGCGCCGGCCAGATAGTAGTTGAACGTGGCCCGCTGTTCGGCGAGATCGGGATGGTCTATCGCGCGGCGGAGGACGACGGCGGCCGTCTTGTACTGTTCGGCGATCAGCAGCCCCAGACCCCAAGTCAGCAAGACTTCGCCGGCCGTGTCCGGCTTTGCCTGGATCGCCAGGTCGAAGAACTCGCCGGCGGCCTCGAACTGCTGCGCCGACATGGCCACCAGCGCGGTCGCCAGCCGGCCGTGATATCCAAGATCCTGCGGACGGTCACGGATCAGGCCGCGGGCCGACTCGATCAACGTGCGGACCAGCGGCTCGTCCTTAAGGATCGCCTCGCCAGCTTCGCCGAGCACATCGAGGCCGCCGGTCTTCGCAACCGCTTCACCGAGCACCTCGAGCAATTGGACGTGGCGGCCGCTCTTGCGGTAGATCTCGGCGAGATTGCGATAGGCGGGCAGGGCGGGCACTTCCTCAAGCAGCTTGCGATAGAGTGTCTCCGCCTTGTCATACCGCTGGGCGATGAAGTAGTGCTCAGCGAGAAAATAGGCCAGCGGCGCCCGGTCGGGATTCTCGGCGTGCAGCTTCTCCAGCCGGCCAATCAGCTCATCCTGACGGCCGAGATCCTTGAGCACTTCGCCCAACAGCCGGTAGGGCGCCGCGGTGTCGGCCTTGAGCTTCCCGGCAAACGCTTTTTCCAGCCGCGCGAGGGCCTCGGCGGCCTTGCCGGTGCGGGCATCGACCTGGGCGAGGTGCAATTCGAGCAGGGCCTCGTCAGGCTTGATTTCGTGGGCCTTGCGAAATGCGGCCACCGCTTCCTCGGGCCGCCCGGCCATGACGAACGTCTCGCCAATCAGATTGTAGGTGTCTTGCGGCTCGCCGAGGATGGCATCGCGAACAGGCTGTTCGAGCTCATACTTTTCCGGCTCGGCCAGCGCCTCGAGCACTTGGGCGAACCGCTCGGCCGCTTTTTCGTATTCCGCCGCCAAGTGATAGAGCCGGCCCATTTCCATCCACATGACGACGTCGGCGGCATCGGGCGACTCGTTGTTCCGCGCCGCGATCGCCCGTTCATAGAGCCGCACCGCCTGCCGCCAGTCTCCCTGTTCGGCGAGGAAGACGCCCAGCCGCCGCAGAGCCAGCGGATCGGCGTCGCCCAACTCGGCGATCTTCAGGGCGTAGCGCACGGCCTCGGCATGGCGATCGAGTTCCACCGCCAGGGGGACGATGGCTTCGGCGATGGTCGCGGCGTTGGGATCGAACCTGAGCGCCCGCTGATAGAGCTTCAGAGCCCCGGCCGCGTCGCCGTCCTGTTCTTTCACGCGGGCCGCCGAATAGAGGGCCAACGCCTTGAGCCGATCTTCTTCTTCCTGTGTTCGCGGACGAGCCGGCTTGAGCACCTCGGGAAGCTCGTCCAGGATTAACGGTTCGGCGTCGGTCTCCGCGGCGGCGACTACTCGCGCGGGAGTCTCGGCCGGAGCGGCGACCGGATCGGCCATTGCGCCGGACGCTTCCGGAAGCAGTGCTGCAACGATGATCGGCAGACAGCACCGCGCCCATTGACGGGCGGCGGAAAGACATGGGAAGAACGCGAACAGACCGAATATCCTCCGGGCAACCACCAGACCATCCTCCTGGGCACGACCGGCCGGCCTGAGATCGGGGCCATGCCGCACCGGGCCGAAAAACTCTCTCATCGCGGTTTGCGTTTGGAAATCCCTGCCGGTCGCCTGGTCGATTCCTTCTTGCCGGCCTCGGCCGCCTCGCCGGCGGCTGACCGTTTTTTGGCCGCGGGGCGTTTCGGGCCGTCGGCCGCTTCGCGTGTTTCGGCGCGCCCTTCAACAGCGGGTGGGGGAACGGGTTCGTCGGCCGACTTCTTTCCGCGCGGCGACTTGGCCGCCTTGTCGTCCGGCTTGTCTGCCGCCTTGTCGGTTGGCTTGGCGCGTCGGCCACCATCGTCCTTCGTCGATTCGGCTGCCGTTTTGGGCTCGGCCGCCGGCTTGGATTCGGCGGCGTCCTCTTTCTTCGCCCGGCGTCGCGGCAGCCGCTCGGCGGCCAGCGGGCTGATCTCGACCAGGATTTCGCGAACACGAGGGGCGAACGGGTTGGCCACGAAATCGGCCGCCAACTGGTGAAGCAGCGAGCCGAACTCGACTCCCTTATTCTTGGGGATCGCCCGTTCCAGTCCTGCGACGCTCAATTCTTTGGCTTCCTCCTCGCTGATCAGCTCCGTGATCTCGAGGACTTGCGCGGCACCATGGTCGATGGGGATGGAGTGCCCGCCCAACGTCGACTGGACGACGTAGGCGACGGCGAACTTCGAGGCCCCGGCCAGTTTGCCGAGCTTCTCGGTGGCGGGGCCGAGGTTCAGCTTGCGCAGTTCTTCGAGGTCGAAGGTATAGGTGGTTTCGAAGGCGCTCTGCAAGACTCGCTTGACGCGGTTGGCCGCGGCGGCCGGATCGGGCACGCCAGGCATGACTTCCGCGAGTTCCCGCGCCGTACTGACGCGAATCTCATTCCAGTCGTAGAAGTTGTGCACCAGAGCGGCGAACGATTCCTCGGCCGCCTCGTAGGGAGCGTTCTCCAGGCAGCAGGCGAAGAGCAACTGCTCCAAGACCGGCCGGCTCGAGTCGGGTGCGACCGGCTTGTAGTGTTTCTTGAGGATCTTGTGAAGCTTGACGAACTGCGACGACCGACTGGGTGCTGCCATGGATGTGTGTACCTCAGGGTGCCGGATCGAGGGATCGGCGCTCCGCGCCGGGGATCGCTTCTATGGAGTCCCAAGTAACGAGGAAACGAGGGGGGGGTCAATCGGGCCCAATGTCCCGGTAGAGAACGTCAGGAGTGCTCCACAATCGGCCACGGAACAAAACCGCGTGTTCGCTGGAAGAATCGACTGCGGCGCGTCGGCCGCATGGCCCGTCACCGCCTCCGTTGTCGGCGCTCGGGCTGTGGGAATGTCAATGCGGCGGCTCCTCTCCGCCTGGTTGCTCGGCGGCGGGAGGCTCAACCTCCGGCGATTGATCCTGCTCATCGGCGGATTCAGTGTTCTCCGCGAGCTCGTTGGGCTCGCGGGGCAGCACCTCGGCCAGGATTCGCGAGACTTCGATCGACTTCTTCACCCCCTGGTCGAGCACGAACGCCAGCCGCGGTGTGTAGCGGAGATCAAGGCGGCTGGCGACCTTCGACTGGAGGAAACCGGCAGCGCTCTCCAGCCCGTGCAGGCTGAGCTGCTGCTGCTTATCGTCGCCCATGATCGAGACGTGGATCTTGCTGTGCCGCAAGTCGGCCGAGGCCTCGACGAAGGTCACGGTGACATTGCGGATCCGCGGATCGCGAAGCTCGGTGAGAATGGCCATGCTCACCACTTCGCGAATGGCCTCGGCAACCTTAAGCACACGTCGGGATGAAGGCATGGCAATGGAAACAACTGGGCAAGCCCGTTGATCGCTCGAAGCGCGGGGCGTGACGAATCCCCGCCGCGGAACGCGAGCGGACGCACGTTTCGCCGCGAGGTACCAGGAACGCGTTTGCCGGCCGCGCCGGCGGGCCGCGTCAGAACGTCCGCGCGACCTCTTCGATCTTGTAGGCTTCCAGGATGTCGCCCTCCTTGATGTCGTTGAACCCGGACAGCTTCATGCCGCATTCCAGGCCTTCGCGGACCTCGCGCGCGTCGTCCTTTTCGCGCTTCAGCGACTCGAGCGGGTAGTCACCGATGATGCGGTTCTCGCGGATCACGCGGACGCGGGAATCGCGATGGATGTTCCCGGCCAGGACGCGGCAGCCGGCGATGGTCCCCATGCGGCTGATATGGAAGGTCCGCTGCACCAGCGCGCGGCCGAGCTCGACCTCCTGCCGCTCGGGTTTGAGCATGCCTTCCAGGGCCGCTTTCAGATCCTCGCTCACCTGGTAGATGATGTCGTAACGCCGGATCTGCACACCGAGCTGATCACTCAGGGCGCGAGCGCCTTCGTCGGCGACGACGTTGAAGCCGATAATCACTGCGTCAGAGGCATCGGCCAGATGGACATCGGCCTCGGTGACGCCGCCCACGGTCGCCTGGAGGACCTTGACCTGCACCTCCGGGTGCTGGAGTTTGCCCAGTTCCTTGCGGATCGCTTCGATCGAGCCGCGGGTATCGGCGCGAAGGATGATGTTGAGGTTCTGCACATCCTCTTGCTCGCTGATCCGCTCAGAGAGGTTTTCCAGCGTGATGTGGGGCCGGACGCCGCCGAGTTCGCGCTGGCGCAACTGGGCGGCCCGCTTCTCGGCAATCTGCCGCGCCTCGGTGATGTCTTCCAGGGCGTGGAAGCGGTCGCCGGCATTGGGGGCGACGTCGAGGCCGGTGAGGTTCACCGGCACGGTAGGTCCGGCGGCTTCGTGCTTGCGGTGCGGATCGAGGGTGTCGTACATCGCCTTGACGCGCCCGTGGGCCGCGCCGCAGACCATCACGTCGCCCACCCGGAGCGTGCCCCGCTGGACGAGGATCTTGGCCACCACGCCGCGGCCCGGCTGGACCTCGGACTCGAGGCAGACGCCGGAGGCGGGGCGGTCGGGATTGGCCTTCAGCTCGTGGAGTTCGGCCACGGTGAGCAGGGTATCGAGCAATTGCTCGATGCCATCTCCCTTCACCGCGCTGGTGCGAACCACTTCGACGTCGCCGCCCCATTCGCTGGGCAGCAGGTCGTTGCGAGCCAGTTGCTCCATGACGCGCTCGATGTTCACGCCCGGCAGATCGATCTTGTTGAGGGCCACCACGATCGGCACACCGGCGGCGCGGGCATGGCTGATGGCCTCTTCGGTCTGGGGCATAACGCCGTCGTCGGCGGCGACCACCAGTACGGCGATGTCGGTGACATTGGCGCCGCGGGCCCGCATGGCGGTGAATGCCTCGTGCCCCGGCGTATCGACGAAGCTGATTGCCCGGCCATCTTTCTCGACCTGGTAGGCGCGAATGTGCTGGGTGATGCCGCCCTTTTCGTGGGCGGCCACGTCGATGCCGATGATGCGATCCAGAAGCGACGTCTTCCCATGGTCGACGTGGCCCAGGAAGGTGACGATCGGCGGGCGCGGCAGCAAGTTCTCGTCCGCGTCCGGTTGTTCCATGCGGCCGATCACCAGTTCCTCCAGGTCCATCGGCTCGCGGAAGGAGACCTGCACGCCCAGGGCATCGGCGAGAAGTTCCGCCGCTTCGCGGTCGAGGTTGTCGTTGATGTTGGCAAGCGTTCCCAGCTCGATCATCTTGCCCTGCACCCTTTGGGCAGGCAGGCCGAGGGATTCGGCGAAAGTGCGGACGGTGCACGGCAGTTGCACGACGACGCTGCTCTTGCGCGGGGCCGCGGTGCTGACGTGCCCGGTGCGGTGCAGGCGGCGGACTTCCTGGCGGGTGGTGCCGTCCTCGTCGTCGCGGCGAGTTCGCCCGGCAGGCGTCTTCTTGCGCCGAAGCTGACGCTGCTCGCGTCCGCCGAGGCCGACATCCTCATCGCGCTTCTCGCCGGGACGCGCCGGGCGCCGGGCACGGCCGGCGGCGGCCGCGCGGCTGGCTTCGTCGGCCGGCGCGGCGGGCTCCTTCTTTTTGGCTGCGGCTTTGCGTTTCTCTTCCTGCTTGCGGAGATGCTCCTGCAACGGCTTGGCGCCGGCCTTCGACGCACGGATCGCGTCGGGAGCGAGCCTCATGTCGGGCTTCTGCGGGGCCGGTTCCGAAGGGGCGGCGCTGGGCGGCGGTTGCTTGCTCGGCGGCAAAGGCGCGAGCTTGATCGCCGGTCCGGTCCGCTCCGTGGGCTTCGCCGGACCCTTGCCCTTGCGTTCGGTCGGCTGGCTGCCGCCAAGCTTTCGGCGAAGGAGTTGTTCGAGCTTCTCCAGGGCCCGGGGACGCGCCGATGCGGGGCGGGGCGGCTCGGGAGCCGCGGGCTCCGGTTTGACCGGTGCGGCGGTTTCTTCGGCAACCGTCTCGACTTCCGCCGGTGTTTCGGTCACCGGTTCTTCAACTTCTTCAACCGGGGCGATGGGCGCCGCCGCGGCGGCGATTTCGACGGGCGCCTCGGGTGCCGCTTCCGGCTCCTGGGCGACGGGCTCCAGTTCGGGCGGTGATTCCTCTTCGAGGACGAGCGGTGGTTCTTCAACGGGCGGCTCAGCCGCGGCAGCCGGCTTATCCACCTTCTTCTTGCCCAAGACGGGGATCTTCTTCGTCGCCGTGGTGGCGGGGCCGATGTAGTCTTCACGCCGCAGCGTGGTCGCCGAACGCGACGATGAGCCGGCCTCAACGGCGGTCGCGGCGGCTGCCGCGCCCCCCTTCTTGCCGCCGGCGAGGTGTGACTTGAGCTGCACTACCTCTTCGTCGTTCAGACTGGCCAGCGCGGACCCCTTGCCCGGGATCCCGATCCGGTTGCAGATATCGACCAGCGCTTTGCTATCGATCTTCAGTTCTTTGGCTAACGCGTAAATGCGGATAGACAACTCGACTCTCTCCCCTCAGCTTGCAGCGGCCCACCGCGGTCCGCTGGCCGGAACAAAACAATCAGGACATCGGCACGTTCTCCTCTGCAATCGCCGCGGCCGGTGGCCGATCAGGCGGCGGGCTCTGCCCTATGCAGGCGCGCCTCCGACAGCGGCGTCTTGTCCGGTCTCATCGCGCTTCGCGTACAGGCGGTCGGTGCGTCTGCCGCGGGCCGCGCGATTCCAATACCACTACTCCTCCGAACTCCGCTTGGCCGACGCTTCTTCGGTCTCTTCGCCGGTCAGCTCTTCCGCTTCTTCTGCTACCAGCTCCGCCGGATCATCCTCTTCGCCGGGCAGTTCTTCCTGCTCGCCGAGTTCATCGTCCAAAGACGGTTCTTCCAGCTCCTCGACCGAATCGTCGGCGAGCGTTTCATCCGCCGCCTCGTCTTCGGCCGGTTCACCTGCCAACGACTCGGCGGTCTCCGCGTCGGTGGCTGCCTCGCTCTCGGTCGAATCAACCGCGATGCCGGCGGCCTCCATCTGCTCACGCTGTCTCTGGCGGCGGCGCTGTTCGGCAGCCGCCTTTTCGGCCTCTTCGGCCAGCGCCTCAGCCTGTTCGACGATGTGTTGAACCTGCTCTTCGGTCAGATCGCCCATCGCCTGGAGATCGTCCGGTTCAATCACCGACAGATCATCGTACGACAGGAAACCTTCGCCCACCAGACGGTCGGCCAGATCTTCGCTCACGCCATCAATTGAAGCATATCCGACCAGGGCCCGCTCGAGCTGCTCTTCGAGCTCCTCACGGGTCATAATTTCGATATCCCAGCCGCAGAGCTTGCTCCCCAGGCGGACGTTCTGCCCCCTCCGCCCGATGGCCAGCGACAACTGGTCCTCGCGCACCAGCACGATCGCCCGCCCCAGCATCTGGCAGAGGATGACCTCTTCCACCTCGGCCGGTTGCAGGGCGTTGGGGATCAGGACTTGCATGTCGTCGCTCCAGCGAACGATATCGATCCGCTCGCCGGCCAGCTCATCCACTATATTCTTGATCCGGTTGCCGCGAACCCCGACGCAGGCCCCGACGCTATCCACCCGTTGGTCGGTGCTGGCCACGGCGACCTTGGTGCGGTAGCCGGGCTCGCGGGCGATGGCGCGGATCTCGATGACTCCGTCGGTGATCTCGGGTATCTCCTGTTCGAACAATCGCTCGACGAACTGCGACCGGGCGCGGCTGAGGATCACCTTTACTCGCGACCCCTGCTTGCGGACCTCATACACGGTGGCCCGAACCCGTTCTCCGTTGTGGTGTGTCTCACCGGGAATCTGCTCGCTGCGGGGGAGGATGGCCTCGGTATTGCCGAGCATGACCGTGGCCGTGCCGCCGTCGTAACGCTGCACCGTCCCGGTAACCAGTTGGTCCTTCAGTTCCTGGAATTCATCGAACAGCGCGTCGCGTTCCGCTTCGCGCATCTTCTGGATCATGACCTGTTTGGCCGTCTGGGCCCCGATCCGCTCCGACATGTGCTCGGGGTCCATCGGCTCGCCGTTCATGACGCCGGTGATGGCTCCGGTCTGGCGGTCGATGGTGACGGTGATTTCGGCCTCCTCGCCGTAGTGTTTCTTGGCGGCCGAGACCAGCGCCGCTTCGATGCCCGCAAATACGATTTCCTTGTCGATGTTCTTATCGCGGTGGATCGTATCAACAAGCCGCAGTACTTCGCTGGGGTTCATCGAGACTCACCATCCTCCGCCCGGCCGCGCGGGCCGGTTTTTGAAAACTGCCGCTCCTATACACGACGCAACCCACTCCGTTGCTGCCGTCGCCGGGCGAGACTGCACCCGAAGGTGCGCCTCCGAACCGCCCCGGCACAGTAGTGCCAAAGACGGCTCCCAACCAGCGCCAGACCACAACTTCGTGGGCTCGTAATCTGGCAAGTTTAGCGGGTGCAGGAGGGCCTGTCAAGGCGACAAGATCCCCCTCCCCCTCCCTTCCGGCGGGCAGCGCGGATGGTGGGAACCATCCGCCTTGGAGGGGGTAAGCAATCACGGGCCCAAGCGGGCCTCGGAGCCTAGTGGCCAAACCGCTGGACCAGTACCGCGCTGGCCTGTCCTTGCGGCGTAACGTTCAGATTAATGAAGCTCTTTCCCGGCGGCGTGTCGGCAGAGGTAACTGCGGCAACCGGGCACTCGCGGTCGGGCTCTTCATAGTTTAACACGGGGAACAGCCGCCCGTGGTTCAGAGCGAGGACGCTGGCTGCCAATTCAATCATCGCACTGCCCGCCCCCGGGTTGCCGAAATAGCTCTTCGCGGCTACCACCGGCAGAGGCTCTCGCCGACCGCCGAACACGTGGCTGATCGCCCGGGCCTCTTCGGCGTCGCCGTTGCGTGTACTCAAAGCGTGGGCATGAAGATGGCCAATCTCGTCAGGAGAGACTCCGCTATGGCGCAGGACACTAGCCAGAACGTTTCGCATCGCCACATCGCGCTGGGCGATGAGTCGGCGGCCAACGACCGAACTGGAAGCGCCGGTGATCACCTCGGCGTAGATCGTCGCCCCGCGTGACTCGGCCGATGAGAGTTCCTCGAGCACCACCGCGCCGGCCCCCTCGCCCAGGACCATGCCGGTCCGCTGGCGGTCGAACGGCCGGGGCGTCCTCGCTGGGTCGTCGTCTCCCGGGCTCACTTCTTCCTGCTGGAAGGCGTGAATAGTCTTAAGCGGGTGGAGCCGCGTGCCGGTAGCCCCACAGAGCATGATGTCGGCCCGGCCCTGGCGGATCGTGGCGGCCGCCTCAGCGATGGCCACATTGCCACTGGCCTCGCGAAGCGTGATCGAATTGTTCGGCCCCCGGAGGTCGTTGTAGATCGCCAGATGACTGGCTGGCATGTTCGGCAGGTACTTGAGCAGCCACAAGGGGGACATCTTCGGAAGCCCCTCGACCGGCCAACGCGAGAAATCGAAGGTCCGGCCCCCATTGACGCACTGCGAAACCGGCGCGGAGAATTCGTCGGGGAGCGTCACCATATAATCGCTTCCGAACGCGATTCCCGTTCTGGTAGGGTCGTACTTCCCCAGGTTCAGCCCAGCGTCGGCCAGCGCCCGCTGCGCGGCGGCGATACCGAACTGGCACTCGCGGCACATGACCTTCAGCCCCTTCCGGATCGCCTTCTTCTGCTCTTTCTCCAACGGGCCGAAATCCTCGATGTCACCCTGGAAGATGGTCGGTGCAGCCACGCAAGTGGGGAAGGTGACCATGTCTTCCGGCATCGAACGCACGCCGCTTCGCCCCTGGCACAGCGCGTCCCACAACTCCTCCTTGGTGTTGCCCAAGGCGCTGATGAGGCCCAAGCCGGTGATAACAACCCGTCTTTCCCGGGAGAACTCGAACATGTCGCCCAATACCTGGCAAGTCGATGCAAACTCGCGAAGGAGGCTATTTTAGCCCGATCGAACTATCGCGTCGAGAGAAGCGGGGCAAGCTGTAGGGGCTAATGAGGGGCTGGCCGTGCTAGCTGGCGGCATTGCCCCTCGAACGAAGAAGTGGTTTAGCGGCCCGCACTACCAGAGTCCTTCTCCGCCCAGACCTGCGTCAACTCGACGACCCAATCGGCCGCCAATGTCATTTCTTCCAGGCAGGTCCATTCCAGGGGCGAGTGGGGAGAATGCTCGCCGGTTGAGAGATTGGGCGTGGGGAGGCCGAGTTCCGTAAGCCGCGAGCCGTCGGTTCCGCCACGGACGCTCGCCCGTTCGGCCTCGCGACCCAGCCGTTCCAACGCCCGTTCGGCGTAGCTCACCGCGCGGGGCTCGCGCACGAGGCCCTCCGCCATGTTGCGATACTGCTCGCGAACCTCAATGTCGATCCGCGCTTTGGGGAACTCGGCCATGGTCTCGTCCGCCGCCCGCCGCAAGAGAGCGGCGTGCTCGGCGAGGCGGGGAGTGTCGAAGTCACGGAGGAGCACTCGCACCCGAACTTCTGCCACGCCGCCCGTGATCTCGTAGGGATGGAGAAATCCCTCGCGGCCTTCGGTCGACTCGGGGGCAAGCGTGTCGTGGGGCAACCGGGCGAGAAGACTGGCTGCCACGCGGACGGCATTCGTCATGCGATCCTTGCCGATCGACGGGTGGATGTTGACGCCGCGGACGGTGACGATTGCCAAGTCGGCCGAGAAGGTCTCGACGTCGATTACGCCGCTAGCCTGGCCGTCGAGCGTGTAGCAGACCGTAGCCCCAATCCGGCCCAGGTCGAGGTGATCCACTCCGCGGCCGATCTCCTCGTCGCAGGTGAAGCAGATCCGTATCGAGCCGTGCTCGATTTCGGGATGCTCCATCAGGAAGGCCGCAGCCTCAACGATCACCGCCACGCCAGCCTTGTCGTCGGCGCCAAGCAAGGTGGTGCCGTCGGAGGTGATGATTGTACGGCCGACCAGATCTTTGAGCTCCGGGTTGTCGGCCACGCGAATCACGCGGTTGGCATCGCCCGGTAGCAAAATGTCGCCACCCGGATAGTTGCGGATGACCTGCGGGCGGACCCCCGCGCCGGACGTTTCGGGCGAGGTGTCGAAATGGGCGCAGAAGGCGATGACGGGGACTTCGCGGCGCGTGGTGGCAGGAATGGTGGCCAGCACGATGCCGTGAGAGTCGTGCTCGACGTCGTCCAGGCCGATCGCGCGGAGTTCCTCGGCGACGAGCTGGCCAAACTCAAGCTGTCCGGGTGAGCTGGGGTACGTTTCAGCCCCGTCTTTGGCGGTAGTATCGATTTTCACGTAGCGGAGGAAGCGGTCGAGGAGGCGATCGGCGTTCATGGTCGTCTGGCTGGCGAAGGTTTGGGGCAACTCGTGGTGCCGGCGGCTGGCCTGGCAGGGGCAGCCGGGCGGGCCGCACCGCAATTATTGGACAGCCGGGACAGCCGCACCACATATGGAAGGCCGGGGGATGAACCGGTCCCCGGTATCTTCCTCGATTCGGGTCCGTTTTGGTAGGCTGAGGGCAAATGTCGGGCCAGCGAAGTGGAGTCCGGCCACCTGCAAGGGAGTCTCACGATGCCAAACACCCAGGTCGAATATCTCGTGTTCGACATCGAGAGCGTCGCCGACGCGCCGTTGGTGGCCAAGCTCCGCCACCCTGGCGAGGCCATTGAGCCGGCCGAGGCGGTCCGGCGCTACCGGGCCGAGCTGATGGAGAAGTACGAGAACGACTTCATTCCCTACACCTACCAGGTGCCGATTTCGGTCGCCATCGCCAAGCTGGCGGGCGACTTCCGGCTTCTGGACCTGGTGGTGCTCGACGAACCGGAATTCCGTCCGCACATCATCACCGAGCACTTCTGGCGCGGCTGGGAGGTGTACCGCCGCCCGACGCTGGTGAGCTTCAATGGACGCGGATTCGACATTCCGCTGCTGGAGCTGGCGGCGTTCCGCTACGGCGTGAGTATTCCCTCCTGGTTCAGCGTGGGGGCCAAGTCGTTTGACCAGCCGCGGAGCCGTTACAACACCCAGTCGCACATCGACCTCTGCGAGATGCTCACCAACCACGGTTGCACGCGGTTCAACGGCGGGCTGAACCTGGCGGCGAATCTGCTCGGCAAGCCGGGCAAGATCCAGGTGCACGGCGACATGGTGCAGGACATGTTCGACGCCGGCAAACTGGCCGAGATCAACAACTACTGCCGCTGCGACGTGCTCGATACCTATTTTGTCTTTCTTCGAACCCGTGTGCTGGTAGGCCGGTTGTCGTTGGAGGGCGAGAAGAAGCTCGTGCAGGAGACACGGCATTGGCTGGAAGAGCGGGCCGGGCAGATAGCGGCCTACAAGTGGTACCTGGAGCACTGGGGTGACTGGAAGAGCCCGTGGCCGTGACGGAATGACACGAAGGGCAGGTCGAGTGCATCGAGCCCCACCACAGTGCTGACAAGTTTCAACTGCCAAATGTCAACTGACTGCTAACCATGGCCGATCCGACCAGTTCCAACCTTCGCCGCCTGATGGCTCAGCAGGAGCTGACCGTGGAGGCCGTTGTCGAAAGGACGCAGCTCGACCGGCGCACGATCCTGAGCATCCTCGAAGGGAGCCACAAGCCGCACTCGCGGACGATCAGCCGTCTGGCCAAAGGGCTGGGCGTTTCGACCGACGAGTTCTTCGTCAATACGGCCCAGTTGCTCTACCGCCGCTTCGACCGGCAGACCAATCCGATGGTGGAAGAGGTGGTGGAATCGAAGCCCGAGCTGTTCAGCGACTGGACGGTGGCCGAGTTCGACGAGCTTCACAGCCGCTTCGGCACCGGCGGCGCACTGACGGCCGAAGGCGTGCTGGCGGCGGTCGAGATGATGAATGTCCGCCGCGAGCTCCAGGACAAGCTTGCGCTATTGCTCGAGACCAGTCACGCCGAACTGGTGCGCAAGCTCATCGACACGCTCTACGAGCAGGCCGTGCTGAACGGCAATCCGAAACGCTGATCCTCAGGAGAACAGGCCCGCCATTCGCACCGCGCGGATCTCGTCGCAGGCACGCTCGGCCTGAACGCAGAGTTCGCGCCAGCGGATGGGATTCCCAGTAGCGAGATCTTCTTCTTCGCACAGCCGGTCGGCCACGGCTTCCACCGCGGCAAGGATCGCGGCGTCGCGCTGTCGCGGCTGGAGCGCCCAGTAAAGTTCCGCGTCGGCGCGGTCGGCCAGATCGGCGACCAGCGGGTCCATCCAGCCCGGCTGGGGCTGCTCGTAGTCGGTGAATGACCTGATCCGTTCCGAGCCCAGATCGCCGCGGTACTCCAACAGCCGCCGCGTGTCGCTGTCGTAGAGCGGGATGGTAAACGGACTGCTGGCGATTCGCATCCGCCGGTGCCGCAAGGCGGCCCGGGCCAAGAGCCGCAGCGACTCAATGAATTCTTCGACGGTGGTATCAAAGTCGGTAAGCAACTGAAATACGGTGTAGTCCTGCCGGGTACGGTCTATCGCTTCGAGCACCGTTTCCAGTTGCGCGGCCGTGTGCCGCTTCCGCCAGCGGCGAAGGATTTCGGGGTGGAACGACTCCGCGCCGAGTTGGATCATCGGTTTGAGCCGGTCAATCCAGTGGAAGAGTTCGGCATGCGGCGCACCGGCGGCCGACAACAGCGAGCGGGGATTCGTCTGCACGCTGAGTCGATAGCGATCTTTAAGAGGACTCTCGTTCCACAAGGCGAAGAACTTGACTGCCCGGTGGCGGTCGAGGAAGAAGTCTTCGTCGTAAACGGCGGCCCAGGAGACCTGTTTGTGCTTGTAGAGCGGATCGTCCACGTGCTCGAAAAGCTGCCAACGACCAACACGGAGACGGTCGTCGGCGACCAGCCGATCGGCCTGCTCGATCTCTTCGAGGAGCTGCTCTGCCGACTTGGTGCGAACGTCCTGACCGTGTAACTTCGCGCAGAACGTGCACGCCCCGGGGCAGCCCCGTCCGGCGGTGAAGAACAGGCTCTCGAACTCGGTTGCCTCGAAGCCCTCCAGCAGCGACCAGTCGAGCCGGTTTTGGCCGAGAACTTCATCACTGGCGACCGGCCGCACGAGGTTCTGCACGCAGGTCCGGGCCCGGCCGCAGACCGCGCCGTCAATGTCGAGCACGGTTCGCTCGTAGCCGTCCTGTGGCAATATGTTCACATAGCTGCGGCCGCCGTAGCGGCAGGCCAGGCCGGGGATCTGCGGAACCTGGTCGCGCGAGTTGCGACGGCTCGCCAGTCGCAGGAATTGCACGAAAGGCTCTTCGGCCTCGCCGCAGAAGACATAGTCGGCCCCGCAATACTCGAGAACTTCGACCGGATGGCTTGTGGCTGTGGGGCCGCCGAGCACGATTTCGCAGTCGGCCAGTTGGCGAACCGCGGCGACCGAGCGGCGGACCTGGTCGGCGGTTCCGCCCTCCACGCGGAAGCCCACCACTTGCGGCCGGAATTGCATCAGTTTCTCAGCCAGGGCCGCCCCCAGGGCGGCGCGAGGCGAATGGCGGTCGGCAGACTCCTCGGGGAGTACGGGCACGATTACCGTGTCGGCCAAGGCCTGCCGCTTCGCCCACGAGGCAATCTCGATGAGCCCGCTCGGCCAGCCCAGCGAGCCGAACAGAATGCGGACCGGGACGCCACCACGGCGTTCAGGGGGCAGGTTCTCAACGATGTTTTGCGGATCGGGAGCAGTCACAAGGATATTGTAGCCCAGCCGGCCCCGGCTCGGGGGCTTCCGCTCTCCCGGTTTGAGCGACAACGGGCAGCTTGCATCGCGATCGGAGGCACAGGAAAATGGGGGGCGTAGCAAGACATAACCCTCCCCACAAAAGGACCCGCCATGATCTCCACCCGGCGTCAATTCGTCAAAACATCCCTCGGACTCGGCGCGGCGCTGGCCGCCGGCACCCTTGGCCGACCGCTGGCCTGGGCGGCCCAGCCGGGCGGCGGCGGCATGGCCCTGGGCCTCTGCACGTATCTGTGGGGAAAAGACTGGGACCTGCCAACGCTACTGACCAATTGCGAGAAGGCGAAGATCTTCGGCGTCGAACTGCGGACGGAACACGCGCACAAGGTCGAGCCGTCGCTCGACGCCCGCGCGCGGGCCGAGGTCAAGAAGCGATTCCAAGACAGCCCTGTAAAGTTCGTCGGGCCCGGCAGCAACGAAGCGTATCACTATGCCGATGCCGAGCAACTCAAGAAGTCGATCGAGAACACCAAGGCCTGGATCAAGCTCAGTCATGACTGCGGCGGCACGGGTGTGAAAGTGAAGCCCAACGATCTGCCGAAGAACGTGCCGCAGGAGAAGACGATCGAGCAGATCGGCAAGGCGCTCAACGAAGTGGCTGCGTTCGGGGCCGACTACGGCCAGCAGATCCGCTTGGAGGTTCATGGGCAGTGCTCGCCGTTGCCTATCATGAAGCGGATCATGGATATCGCCGACCATCCCAATGCCCGCGTGTGCTGGAACTCGAATGCCGAGGACCTGCAGGGCGAGGGGCTTGCGCACAACTTCGCGCTGGTGAAGGACCGCTTTGGCGATACGGCACATGTCCGCGAACTGGACGGCGACTATCCCTACCAGGAACTGATCAAGCTGTTTGTCGGCATGGACTACAACGGCTGGGTTCTGCTGGAGTGCCGCACCAATCCGCCGGATCTGGTCGCCGCTCTGGACGAGCAGCGGAAGCTGTTCGAGGAGATGGTCCGCAAGGCCCAGGCGTGAGGCGATGCAATCCCGCGAAATCGTTCGCCGCGCGATCGAGTTCCAGTGCCCGCCGCGGCTGCCGTTCTGGCAGCACGAGACGCCCGAAGCTCCCGACGACGTGTGGGACGTGTGGGAAATGGACCGCGCGGAGGCCGGCTGGTACTTCGACACGCCGGGCCTGGACGACTGGGGCTGCCGCTGGCGGCAGACCGAGAAGAAGAACATGGGACAGGTCGTCGAGCACCCGTTGGCCGACTGGCGGGCGCTCGACGGCTTCCGCCCGCCTAACCCGAGGAATCCGTTCTACTACGAGCGGCTCGACGCGCTTCTATCCCAGTCAGACGGCCGCTACACGGTGGTCACGAGCCACTTCAACCTGATCGAGCGGCTGCACATGCTCCGCGGTTTCGCCGCCGCGATGGAAGACTTCTATTATCAACCGGAGCTGGTCGAACGTGTCCTGGAGTTGATCCTCGAGTTCAAGCTGGGGCAGTTCGAGGAGCTTCATCGGCGGTTCGGCGACCGGATCGATGGACTCTTCCTGACCGACGATTGGGGCACGCAGCAAGGGCTGTTCGTCAGCCCCAAGATCTTCGAACGGTTCTTCGCTCTCCGCTACGCGACGCTCTTCGGGGCGATCCATCGGCACGGCTGGCACGTGATCCTGCACAGTTGCGGGCGGATCAATGACCTGGTGCCGCGACTGGTGGAACTGGGCGTCGATGTGCTCAACATGCAGCAGCCCCGGGCGTACGACCTGGTGCCGTTCGGCGAGCGGTTCCGCGGCAAGGTCTGCTTCCTGACCACGGTCGACATCCAGTCGACACTGCCGCGCGGAGTCGAATCCGAGGTCCGCGAGGAGGCACGGGAGCTAGTCCGCCACTGGAGCACGCCCGAGGGCGGATTGATCGTGTTCAATTACGGTGATCCGGAGGCGCTGGCAGTTAAGCCGGAGATGACCCGCATCATGTTCGACGAGTTCGTGCGGCTCAAGCGCTACTGGCAGGAGAATGGTTGAAGACAGACGGAAGAAGCGGAGAACGAGGAGGAGAAGATGAATTCCAGCGCCGAGAGAGCCCGGACTGATTCGACGTGCCGATCGTTGCAGCGCGGCTGTTCGCGACGCGCGCTCTTGGGCCTGCGATACTTCGTGCTTCCCCTCTTGCCCGTACTTCTCACATTGGCGGGTCCTTTTCAACAAGCGCTGGCCGTCGAAAACCTGGTGCGCAACGAGGGCTTTGAAAAGGTCGAAAGCTCCGGCGCGCCGGTGGGCTGGCAGGCATCGGGCGATAGCCGCCTGGTGAGCCAGTCACTGCGCACCGAGGAGGTCGCCGGGCGAGGACGGGTGGCGCGGCTCGAGTGCACCAGCTTCCGCGGCGGAAATCCTGCCGCCCATGCCATGATCTGCCAGTATGGCGTGAAGCTCCGGCGCGGCGCGACGTATCGCCTGTCGTTCCAGGCTCGTGCCGACGCGATCGCGAGCGATATCGTATCGGTTGCCATCTCCGATACGGCCCAATGGGAGAACTGCGGCCTGAACTCGGCCTTCGTTCCCGCAGCCGAATGGCTCCGCCACGAGTTTCTCTTCCGCGCCTCGCGCGATTGTGGCGAGAAGAGCCGTTTGCAGATCTGGTTTCAGTCGACGGGCACTCTTTGGCTCGATAACGTCGTGTGCGAAGAGGCGGGAAGCGAAGACCTCTATCATCCCGGACAGATTATCCCTGCAGCAGGCGTGAGGAATCTGATTCCCAACGCCAGCTTCGAGTGCGGCACCGACGGCTGGGGTTCGGAAGCCTGGGACCGCTCGGTCCACTGGGGTGGCGGCATGAACGCGCTGTTTGGAGAAACCGACAATCAGCAGGCGAGGGACGGACAGCACAGTCTGCGGATCGAACTGACCCCGCAGAACCAACCCGTGTCGTACTTCGATTATTACGAACTGGCTCGGGACCCCATCCGCGCGCCCCTGGCCGGCAACCAGGGCTACATCGAGGTCGAACCGAGCAAGGACTACGTGTTCTCGTCCTTCCTGAAGGCCGCGGTCGCCGACACGCCGGCCTTGTTGGCGGTGCGGCAGTTCAATGGCCGCAGCTTCGAGAAGGCGGTCCGCGTGGGCGCGGAATGGCAGCGATTTGAACTCACGTTCAAGCCGACCTCGCGCTGGTGCTACGTGCTGGCCGGGCCCGACCTCCGCGCCGTTTCCGGGCGGCCGCAGCCTCCCGAGTCGGCCACGCTGTGGCTCGATGCGATGCAACTGGAGCCAGGCAGCCAGCCCGGCGACTTTGCGCCGCGGCAGGCGGTCGAGTTCGGTCTGGCGACAGAGAACGCAGGAAACGTCTTCGGTTGGGACGAGCCGATTGCGGTGCAGGTGCCCTGCGTGTCGTACGGCGGGCGAGGTGCTGCGCGGTTGGAGTTCTGGCTGACCGATTTCTTCGACCGCCGACTGGACTGGCGGGCCGAGGCGAAAGAGGGCCTCGACCATCAGCAGAAGACGCATGTCGTCCGAATCCCGCCGCGGGCGGATGTAAGGGGTTTCTTGCGATTTCACGCGCGAACGACTTCAGGTGAGATGACGGCCGAGAAATCGATCCGCCTGGCCTCGATCCCGGTGCATCGCGCAGCCGACTCGCGATTTGGCATGAATCATGCCTATGCCTGGCCGCACCTCCTGGACTTGTCGCGAAAGGCGGGGTTGGTGTGGGTCCGCGACTGGTCGATCAAGTGGCAGGAGGTCGAGCCCGAGAAAGGTCGGTTCGATTTTCTGGAGACCGACTTCCAGATCGACCGGCCGCTGCGGCACGACCTCAAGGTGCTCGGGCTGTTGCCGTTCCCGTCGAGCAACTGGTCGTCCAGCGCGCCGGAGAGCGTCGCCGTGACCGACCGCTACCCGGCGAACCGGGCCCGGGTGGCGTATGCTCCGCGTGACGAGCAGGAGTTCGCCGCGTATGTATCCCAGTCGGTGCAACACTATCGCGAGCGGATCGACTGGTGGCAGTGCTTCAACGAGCCGATCTTCACCGATTACTCGCTGCCGCGGAAGCACGGCTACACGGGCGCCGATTATGCCCGCTGGGTCAAAGTGTTTGCGCAGGCGGTTCGCGACGCCAATCCGCGGGCGAAGGTCCTCGCCGGGATCGGCGCCTCGCACGAAGGCATTCAGGCCGATTTCGAGCAGTTCTTCGCCGCCGGCGGTTTAGCGGCCGCCGACGCCGTCGACATCCATCACTATCCGCGGTTGCGCCCGCCGGAGTACATGGAAGAGTGGCTCCAGCGGTTCAACAAGAGCATGGATGAGCACGGTGGCCGAAAGCCGATTTGGCTCACCGAATACGGCTACTACGCCGACGACGAGCCCCACTCGGTGCCGATTTCCGATTCAGGTTTCGATTCTCCGCTGGCGAGCGAGGTGCAGCAGGCAGCGTACGTGGTTCGGTGGACGATGATCATGCTGGCCGGCGGCGTGGAGAAGATCTTCTATCACGCAGGCACGTGTGATGGACTGAACCGCGACAGCATGCAGGGGATCTTCTACGAATACGGCGGCACGCCGCACAAGGTCTACGCCGCGCAAGCGGTGATGGCGAGTCTGTTCACGCCGGCATGCCGCTTCGTGAAACGTCTCGATGTGGGCGAAGGCGTCCGCGGATATCTCTTCCGCGACGGCGAACGCGTGGTGGCATGCGTCTGGGCACCGTCGGGTGCGAAGCCCCGGCCGCTCCACCTGGCCAACGACAGGATGCAGCTATTGGACCTTATGAGGCGGCCGCAGTCGGCACGCCGCTTCACTCCCGATGGCACGCCCGTCTACATTGTCGCCGACGGAATGGGAAAATCCGAGTTCAAGCTGCAGTAATCCTCCATTCTACACACGGCATTCGGCATTCCGATCAGTACCGCAGCAGGTAATAGGGCGTCTTGTCCCGTGCGCCGTCGATTGTGAAGCGGCCGTCTTTCACGGCGATGACCCTATCGGTGATCCGGCCGTTGTGATCGAGTGCGATGAGGCTTGCTGTGCCCGGCTTGCGGATGCTGATCTTCGCGGCCACCGGTTCCATGAGGATCGGCGACTCGCCGCGGGCCAGGAGCATGGCGCCGTCGGGCGAGAACTTCATGCCCGTATTCCGTGCCCGGGCGATGGCGACGATCAGCAACTCTTGTGCAGACTCGATCGTATCGCCCGGCCGGCGTGGAGTGAGGTATATCGCTGCAAACGGTGACTGCGATTCGATGGTTACGTCGCCCAACCGGCACTCCTTGCCTTGGGCAAAGCCGACAACCGCCTTCGTGGCCGGCGTGTTCACGAGGAAGTGTCCGCCGCTCTCCTGGCCTTCGGTCCAGTGGAGTTGTCCGGTCGAAGAAAGCAATCCGCCGGCCCGTTCGTAAGGCGAGATATTGAAAGCCGGAGTTTCGACGAACTGATCGGTGAAGGCCGCCACGCTGCGGACCACGGCGAGGCTCCGCGCGGGGACCTGGATGCTGTCGAGTTGCTTGTCGTCGTAGCCCTGCTCCACCTTGTCGTCAAAGCCAAGGCGGCCCTCGAAGAGTGAGGGCATGTGAACGTTCCGCACGGCGACCACTTTCGACTGGTGCACATCGCCCCGAAGGACCTGCCGGGCGACGGCAGGAAAGACGCCGAGAACCTGCGGGGCGGTTACGTCCCACTGGTCGCGGCCGATGCGGTCGCTGAACCGCCCCGAGTCGCCGTTCTGGAACAGGAACGAGACGTCCCAGCCCTGCAGGCCCAGGCCATACGCGCCAATGATCGCCGGCCCCTCGACGCCGTGTTCGTTAGGAAATACGTGGATCCACTCCGAGAGCATGAACGGCCGATCGGCCACCTGCTGCATGCCGCTGGAGAGCATGCCCGACCCGGCCCGCGCGAGCATCGACGAGCGGGCGCGGTCGCCGCCGAAGTAGTTGTGCCGGTCGACCGTTCCCACGAGCCAGTCGCTGTGCAGGTTGGCAAAATGACTGAATGCCCGGCCGGCCTGCCAGTTGGAGCTGACAATCTCGCCTTGGTACCCCGCCTCGCGGACGGCCGACACGTAACGCTCGAAGAACTCGCACTGCAGGCGGTAGAGGAACTCAAGCGAGTCCAAGAGCCGCTGCCGGCGGAACGCCTGCGAGCCGGCCAACTGCTCGGGGTCCCAGTACCAGGGATTGCCCAGCGGCAGGATGTTGTTCTTGTCGAGATGCTCGCCGGAGGCCGGAAATCCGTCCCCCGCAAAGCTGTCGAAGGCCGCCTTGCCGCCCCAGGCCGCTTCGAGCTTCTCGTGCGTGCCGTACTTCTCCTTGAGCCAGCCGCAGAACCGTTCGCCGACCTGCTTCCGCAACGTCGCGCTGGCTTTCAAGGGAGCCATCGAAGTGAAGAACAGGATGCTCTGCTCGTTGATGATCTCGATAAACGCCACTGCCGGGTCTTCAGCGTAGGTCAGCCCCGTGTGAGGATTCTTGTGCTTGAGCAGGTTCACCATCTGCATGATCTGCACTCGTTGCAGTTCCGGCGAATAGTGCACCGCACTGTGCGGCGTGGTGATCCGTTCGTTGCGGCCCTCGAGAGCGCCGAACTCCTCCATGAAGGGGACGTACTGCTTGTCGGCCGTGCCCAGCTTCTGCGCGCCGAAGTGCGCCGACAGCTTCACGTAGATGCCCGCCTCTTTGAGCCGGGCAACCTGGTAGTCCATGCGGTCCAGCCCCTCCGGGTTGAACTCGACGAAGCTCGAGTCCGACTGGATGCCCGCCCAGCCGGGACCGTCGGCGTACTTGTGCAGTCGCACCGCGTTGACGCCATACTTGCGATAGAAAGCCGCGCGGCGATCGGCCAGTTCCTTTTCGGGCGCGCAATTCCGGTAGCACAGGTTGAGGCCCCAGAGCTTGATCGGCCGGCCGTTGTAGATCAACTCGTCGTCTTGGCGCGTGATGCGGCCATGTTTGCCGGCCGGGCGCTCGATCCAGTCTTCCATGCCGATCACGCTCGATTCGGTGTCACCCGTCGCTTGCCACGGGTACCAGGCGTCGATTCCCGGTTCATCGGGGATTTCGGCGGTGCTCGGATACCAGTTCGCGGCTGCCGGCAAGTCGACTGTGAGACGCAACGAGCGGATCTCACCGGCGCGGAGATTGTTCTGGGCGAGGATCACGCGGGCCGGTCCATCGGAAGTGATCTCGCACGGCGGATCAAACGTGAGCGTCGTCGTTTGTCCCGCGGCGTCGGTCATCCGGACCGTTTCCACGGTCGTTCCCAGTCCGCGCCGCTCGAACGGGCAGCGGACCGGCGATTCCTTTCCCTGTGAAGCAACGATCACGTCGCGGCCATTGAAGGCCCGACCGGGTGCCAATTCAACGGCCACCAGCGTCAGCACCGTGTCGGCTTCCGCCCGGAGCTTGTAGTCGAACACAAGCTGCCGGGCTTCGGGGCGCGACGCGCGGAAGTCGACGCGGAGCGGCACGCCTGTGCCGCCGAGCTTCGCCGTTAGCGCGGCGACGGTGGCGCCGTCCCGGGCATTTGCATCGCCATTGAAACCGGTCCATGCCCACTCTGGTCCCCACGCGAGCAGGCCGAGTCGGAGATAGTCTTTCCCTTCATGGCTTACGACGACATCAGCCCGTCCGGCCGAAAATGCGGTGAAAGGAGCGTCCTCGGCGGTCCATGCCGGCGCGGCGAGCAGCGTAGCCAGCACCGCAGCAATGCAGCGGAAGGTGTGGGCGGCCGGCGGACGGCCGGCATCGATCGACGAGGTTCGCATGGTTGGTCTCCCGGAGAGCTGTTTCCGCCGCCGCGCCCAGTCGCAGCGCTGCGTCAACGAGCGAGTATAGTCGCCCGAGGGCGGCCGGACGACTCCCGGCCCGGGCGTCCGGGACAGGGGCCGTTCAAGTCACGCCGGGCAGGAACTGGATGTCGAGCCAGTCTCGCAGCACGATCACGACCGGCGCGACGGGGATCACCGACAGAAACGGGAGAAAGACCGCCAGCGGATAGTGCCACCAGCGCGGCGGCCTGGCCTCGCGGTCGATCGGCACGGTGCAGGCCGGCAGGTAAATCATCAGGCCGTAGACGAAGACCCAGAACCCGCCGATGAGGCTGGTGGGGTTGATGCTCGCCTCGGCAAACGAGCCGGTGATGCCGAACAGCAGCATCACCTTGAGCGGCGAAAAGGCCCAGCGGGAAAGCATCCAGGCCCACGTGATGAACATCGGCACGAACATAACCACACTGTGAAAGCATACTACGACGAAGTAGTTCGTCGAGGCGGTAATGTGCGCCTCTTCCGGCGTCGTGCCCATGAGCGGCGCCAGGTTCGTCATGCTGGTGGTGATTGCTTCTTCGATGAGCGCCAGCAGCGTGCAACCGGCCACGAAGCGGACGCGCCAGTCGAGTGGAACGGCCGCCACCCGTGAGGCAATCGGCCGGCCGAACGTCGCGGTAAGCGATCCTCCGACGATGATCCACAGCACGATCATGCCGTCGGCCATCAGGAAGATCGCCCGGTCCTTGACGGTGCCGGATGAAAGGATCACTGCGTTCAGCAAGCCGACGACGAGCGCGCTGTACACGCCGACGGCGACGAGCAACCAGCGGGTCACTCGATCGGCCGAGCGCGGCGTATTGCAGGCGGAGGTCGGCTCCAGTGGCATGGTGCGGTCGCCACGGGGCTCAGCGAGGCTTCCGGCGTCGGAGTTTGCGAACCTTGCCGGCCGCTCGCGAGCTCTTGGCGGCATCGAGCCGTGCGCGGGCCTCGCGTTTGCCGATGCCGCGGACGGCGACGAGCTGGGCGAGCTGGGCCTTCCGGGGGCGAGATTTGCCATGCTCCCAGTTGTAGATTGTCAAACCCGAGACGCCAATCAGCTTGCCGTAATCGGCGGCCGATAGCCCGAGGCGGCCCCGCTGCGCGCGGACCGAGCGGGACGAGAAGCGGATCTTCTCGTCCGGCTCATCGGTCTGCGGCTGGGAGGCGTTTCCTTCCTGCGCCCGGAGCCGGGCGATCTCGCGCGCCTGAGTGCGGATCGTGTGCTTCAGTTCGTTGATCTCGCGGCGGTGCCGCGCAAGTGATTGCTTCGTCGGGTCGATTTCGGCCTTGATTTCCTTTCTCGCCAAGCGGCGGATTTCCAGTTTCAAGGCGGCGGCGAAATTAGGCATGGCGTGCTTCCTCGTGACCTCGTCGGGTGCGTTCAACTCGCCCCTGAATCCGATATTGTCGGTTCCATAGCGGATTGTACAACACGTTGCGGCTTCTTTGACAAGGAAAACCGCGCTCATGACACTCGCCAGCGTTGCACAATCGGGCGGAAAACCAATGTTCCACCTGAAGATCAATATAGCTCACGCGGCAAGGCAAGCATAATCGCTGGAATCCCGTTTCCTCTTCTGATACGATGCCGAATACGCTGGCAGTATAAATCTCGATATCCATCGGGAAAGTATGATGCACCACCGTTATCGGCAGCACCTACATAATCTGTGGCTCATGTTGGCATTCCTCGTTTCGCTGGCGATGAGCCCTGCGGTCTCCTTTGCGCAAGTTGCCGCAGCGGCCGACGTCGTGGTGGTCGGCGCGACGCCGGGGGGCATCGCGGCCTCGGTCGCGGCTGCGCGTGCGGGCCGGCGGGTAATCCTGGTCGAATATGAAGACCACATCGGCGGGATCGTATCCAACGGCCTGACCAATGCCGACATCGGCAACAAGCAGGCCGTCGGCGGGTTGTTCTACGAATTCACTCGCCGCGTAAAGCAATACTATCAGGCGCAGGACGAGGCTCGGGGCGCCGGCAGCGAAAACGTGAAGCTCTGCCGTGACGGGTACTGGTACGAGGCCGACGTCGCCGAAAAGATCTTCCGCGAGATGATTGCCGAACAGGGCGATCGGATCACGCTCTTGCTCAACCATCGACTTCAGCGGGCGAGCGTCGAAGGTACGCAACTGACTGGCGTCGTCGTGGCGCCGCGCGGGCGGCTGGAGACCGAGAGAACGATTCGCGCCCAGGCTTTCATCGACGCCACCTACGAAGGCGATCTGGCGGCCATGGCCAAGGCGCCCTATCGCGTGGGCCGCGAGTCACGAGAGGAGTTCGGCGAGCCGCATGCGGGCCGGGTCTATGTCCGCTTCGGCACGACCGAACTGCTGCCCGGGTCCACGGGAGAAGCCGATCAGGCGATCCAGGGGTTCTGTTTCCGCTTTCACATGACCGACAATCCGGCCAACCGTGTGCCGGTCGAAAAGCCGCAGGGCTACCGTCGCGACGATTATACGGCGCTACTGGCCGATATCCGCGCGGGCCGGATCACGCAAGCCCGTCAGGCCATCCAGTTTTACCCGATGCCGAACGGCCGCTACGAGATCAACAGCGACCATCCGCACCCGGATACCGGAGTGCCGAGCGAATCGCTGGATCTGGCGGAAGAGAACTGGGGCTGGCCGGAAGCCACACCCGAAGAGCGCCGGCGGATCTACGAACGTTATCTCACGCACAACGTGGGACTCATCTGGCTCTTGCAGAACGATGCCGAGGTGCCCGCCGCGATTCGCGACGAAGCCCGGCACTTCGGCTGGTGCCGCGACCTGTGGCCCGGCAACAATCACCTGCCCCGGCAGGTCTATGTCCGTCAGGGGCGGCGGATCGAAGGCGAGTACTTCCTGACCCAGCGCGACGGCGACGTGGAGCCGGCGATCCAGCGAACGCGCCTGCAGCCAACGTCGATCGGCATCGCCGAGTTTGCCTTCGACTCGCACGGCTGCCACCGCTTCGATCCCGCGCATCCGGGCGTCCGCGAAGGCTACATCTACATCTCGCACCCGCCACTGCAGATTCCGTACGGCGTGCTGGTGCCGAAGCGGGTCGACGGCCTGTTGGTGCCGGTGGCCTGCTCGGCAAGCCACGTCGGCTACCAGGCCCTGCGGATGGAACCGCTGTTCATGGCGCTCGGCGAGGCGGCGGCCACCGCGGCGCATGTAGCGATCGAAGAGGGCGTGGCCCTGCGGTCGGTGCCGGTTGCCGAGGTCCAGCATCGACTGGTGGCTGCACGGGGGGTGATCGCGCACCTGAACGACGTGCCGTTCGATCATCCGGCGTTTGCGCCGCTGCAGTGGCTCGGCGCACGGGGATTCAATACCGGCTACAAAGGAACGCCGGACTCAACACCGTCGCAGCGAGAAGCTGCCGAGCGGCTACAGCGCGTGTTGCGCTGCGAGGGGATCGAGTGGGAACTGCCGGCCGGCGCGGCAGCACGGCCGGTCCGCGGCCAGGATGTCACCGCGTGGCTCCGCCAGGCAGGCAAAGAAGTCCAGATGGATTCCAGCCTTTCTGGTCAAGAATTGACCACCGCCCAACTGGCCGGACTTATTTATCGGGCCTTTCGTCCGACCGAATAGCGGTTCATCAAGGTGTATCAAGCCGACGCCGCCGGCGTCGTGCACGAGGTGCCGACCGGCACGCCGCGATTCCAGGGCATTTTGGCAAGCATGAGCGCCATGCCGCAGCGGTCGGTTGCTCCGGCATACATCAGACCGGCGCCGACAAAACCGGCCAACAGCAGGAAGACCGGATGCACGAGCCAGCCGAGCAGGGTGCCGAGCACAACCAGGAACCCCGCAGCGATCCGCACCTGCCGCTCCAGTGAAACGCCCTTCTTGCCCCGCACCACGGGCAAGCCGGCCTCGGCCCAGGCGAGTGTGCCCCCGTCGACATTGACAACATTGGGGAATCCGGCAGTGATAAACTTGCTGCACGCCTGCTTGCCGCGTCCGCCGGAGCGGCAGATGACGTACAGCGGCCCGTCGCCCTCAACAGCGCGCGATCGCATCGCCTGGGCGGGGTCGAGCGCATCAAGCGGCACGTTGCACGCCCCCTCGACGTGGATCTCGCGATACTCCATCGGGGTGCGGACGTCGATGATTTCTACGGGCTTGCCGCTCGATCTTAATTCGTGCAACTCTCGGGGAGAGATCGAGTTCACGCTCACTCCTGTCTGCAGGCAACAAAGCTATTGGGGATTCCAACCGCCGACTCTAACGCTCCGGAAAGAACACCGAAGCAGTCTAAGTATTCTATAACGCAGACAACCATACACATGTTCACAGAACGCTGCGACTTGAGCCTGCCCCCGGAGGCTGGAGTGGCCTCCAGCCCCCGGGGTTCGGGATCACAGCAGGTTCATCACACGTTCGGTCAGGCCTTTCTCGCCCAAGACGACATTGAGCTTGGCCGACGCGGCGACCTTTTCGAGCACCTCCAGCTCACGCAGACGCATGAGCGTCGGGTGATCGTCGAGCAGCTTCGCCGTGTTGGCCTGGCTGCGGATCGCCGCCGTTTCCTCGCGGCGGGCGATCAGGTTTGCCTCCGCGGCCTTCTTGGCCTCGGTGACCTTGTTGAGCAAGGTCTTCATCTCACCCGGCAGGATCACGTCGCGGATACCGACGGCAATTACGTCCAGGCCCACGTCGGCGGCGCGCTGGCGGAGGATCTCTTCCAACTCCTTTGCCACGCCATCTTTGGCGGTGAGGAATGTGTCGAGTTCCTGCGCACCGACGACCGCCCGCAATGCCAACTGCGCCTCGCGGTACAGGGCCTGCCGAGTGTCTTCGGCGGCGGTCACCGCCCGGCGGGCGTCGGTCACGCGGTAGGTCACCACCGTGTTCAGCCGCAACGTCACCTTGTCGGCGGTCATGATCTCCTGGCCGCTCACGTCGAGCATCTGCTCGCGAAGATCGACCGGCGTCAGGCACGCCTTGGCCACGTTCTTCCAGACCGCGTAACGCCCCGGCGGCAGAGTCTCAGCGTACGCGCCGTCGATGAACAGCACGCCCACGTGACCCTGCTCCACGACGCCGACATCCAGCACGCGGTCGGCCATCGCCGAACGCGTGATCACCTGAAAGTCTGGATGCTCGAAGCGGACCTTCCGCGCGTCGACCACCTCGACTGCTACTTCGCGGTGGCCGGTCCAGTAGGCGTACAGGCCCGGCGGCAGGACGTGGCTGAAACGGCCGTCAATCCACACCAGCGCGCGCTGGTGGTCCTTCAGGTCGAGGACCACCGCGCGGCCCTCCAGTGCGCCGGAACGGGCCATCACGTCGAGTTTCTCGTGCACCAGCCACGGGTTGCGCTGCGACACGACCTCTACCCGGACCTTGCCCAGCGGGTCGAACAGCCAGTGGCGGCCCGGCGCGAGCAAGCCCTTGAACTCGTCATCGCGGAAGTACAGGCCCATCTCGTAGCTGCGGATCTTCAGCGTCTTGACCGTCAGGATGTTGATCACCGGTTCCTCCTCGGCCCGCTTGCCGGGCCACTCGCATCATTCAGTACCGCGTCGGGCGGTCTGGCTCTCGCCGTGTACACAGAAGACAGCCGTCAGGCGGCGGAGCGCACGCCGATCACACCTCCGGTTGGCGGAGTGCCGTTTGAGCCTCCGCTCGCCATGCCGGGCAGTCGACAACCTCCTCGAGGCTCGGCGCGCTCCGGGCGGACCCAGGCGCATGTCGCCCCGCGTCGGTTGCCGACTTGCAGCAAGGCAAGTCAAGGCGGAATCCACGCACCGCATAGCCTCCGAAAGTGTTGCCGCCGCCACGAACCGAGTCGTCTCGGCAGTCACCCCACGTCGCCGGCCCGGAGGCCGGCCCTCGTTGGGCATCTGCTTCGAGTTCCCCGGCGTGCCGGCGGCTGACCGTACGAACGTCCGTCGCCCTCGGGCCTCGTTGCGGCAGTAACCTGCCAACTGGTACGGGAGTCGAACCCGCGACAGCCAGATCCTCAGTCTGGTGCTCTAACCACTGAGCTAACCTGATTGACACCGCTGCGGTCAGAACCCATTTGCGGAACACGCGCCGCCGACCGCCTCGTACGAGGACGGGGCGCCGCGCGCCGCTGGCCGGGCGATATCACCGCTTCAAACGTCATCAAAGTGCCCCGCCGACGAATCGAACGTCGTCTGGCAGATTCGTAGTCTGCCGTGCTGTCCGGCACACTCGCAGGGCAATCAACGAGCTTCACACAACAAAAAAAGGCCCGGCGTCGCGTGACGCCGGGCCCCGGAGGGAATCTCGATCTCGAGGCCGAGTGTCACAAGCGCAATGGGTGGCGTGGGCGATTACCCACTCGTCGCGAGAAATTGCCCGCGGTTTGAGGCTCTATCTGTAAACTGGCCTGTTCGAAAATCATGGCATCGCTCAATGATCGAATACGGGCCGTCTTGCGACCCGACAGTCTCCGTGCTAACCGCGGCGTCAAAGAGACCAGATGCGCCCCGAGTCCACCGGGTTCGCGAGATTCTCCGCAGGAAATCGGTTCGCGGGGCGGCCGCTACTTGATCGACTCGATGGTCCCAATCAGCCGCTCCTCGCTGATAACGCTCTCATCCACCGAAGCGAAGACCATCACCGGCCCGCCCTCGCCCGGCACCATGCCATTGAGTTCCAGCCGCGTCTTCTTGGTTTCGGGGTCGGTGAGCCGGGTGAAGTTGAAATCAACCGCTTGTCCGCGGACCTGGATCTGCCGGACCGATGAGTCCCGCTCCCAATTGCCCTGCTGGTCCGGATTGGCTCCCTGCTGGCGCATCTGCTCCCGCATCTGCTGCTCCATCTGCCCCTGGTTCTGCTGGGCCATTGCCGCGTTGAACCACATCAGAGCCAGCGTGCTGCTGCTCGGCTGATGGGCATAGATCGCCATCCGCATCATCTTCTGGTCGGTGAATGGCACCGGCATATCCAGCATCTGTTGCGGCTGGAGTTCCTCCGGGACGGCCATCGGGAGCAGTTCCTGTGTGAGCGCGCGGATCTTGGCCGGATCGTTGCTCATGGCCTTCGTGGCGTAGCTCTGGCCCCACCATCCCAGCATGATCACGCCGCCGCAACAGAGGACCAGGAGTATCCCGAAGACGATGGCCAGGATGAGAAGCACCTTGGTGCCCGTGCTCATCCCTTGCCGCGTTGGCGGCATTCCCGGCTGGTATTCATAGGGATTGGGAGGATTTGAGGACATGGATTGCCCTTTCTTTGGCTTGGAGCTAAGTTCCGTCAGCCGGTCGGCCTGACCCATTCTCGCCCCCCTCGGGTGGCTGTCAAGCCGGGTGGGGCAAGACTGGCGGCGCGCTGCGGCACACCGAACAATACCACATGGCTCGCCGTAGCGAGCAGGGCTCCTTCCCGCACTTATTCGTCCTTCCCGCCTGCGTATTTCCCCGTGCTCAACCTGCTCGATTTCAATCCTGAAACGCTCCGCGCCTGGTTTGTCGAACAAGGCTTGCCGGGTTACCGGGCCGCGCAGGTCTGGAAGTGGGTGTTCCAGCGCCGCGCCGCCGACTTCCAACAAATGACCGACCTGCCCAAGCCGCTCCGCGAGCGACTGGTCCTGGAGATCCGCTTGGCGACCGCCCGGACCGCCGCGCACCGCGTTTCCGAAGACGGTACCGAAAAGCTGCTTCTGGAATTGGCCGACGGTCAACGGATCGAGTGCGTTCTGCTGCGCGACGACCGGCAACATCGCACGATCTGCATCAGCACCCAGGTGGGCTGTGCGATGGGCTGCGTGTTCTGCGCCAGCGGCTTGGACGGCGTGGTCCGCAACCTGACGACGGCCGAGATCCTCGAACAGATGCTCTCTCTCGCACGACTGCTGCCGCCCGAGGAGCGGTTGAGCAACATCGTAGTGATGGGCATGGGGGAGCCGCTGGCGAATCTCAACCATTTGCTCCCCGCGCTGGAGATTGCCACGCGAGCGGATTCGCTCTCGATCGGCGCGCGGCGGATCACCATCTCGACGGTCGGCCTGCCTCCGGCCATTCGCCGCCTGGCCGACGAGGACCAGCAGTATCATCTGGCCGTGTCGCTCCATGCCCCCGACGACGACTTGCGAAACCGCATTGTTCCCACCAATGCCAAGGTGGGCATCGAGGCTATTCTTGAGGCGGCCGATTACTACTTTGAAGTCACCGGCCGGCGCGTGACTTACGAGTACATTCTGCTCGGCGGAATCAACGACCAGCCGGAACACGCCCGGCGTCTGGTGGCGCTGCTCCGCGGCCGTCCGGCGCTGGTGAACCTGATTCCCTACAACCCGGTGGCCGGCTTGCCTTACGTAACGCCGAGTCCCGCAACTTCCGCCCGGTTCACCGAGATTCTCGAACGGGCCGGCCTGACGGTGAAGATCCGCTACCGCAAAGGGGATCGCATCGAGGCCGCCTGTGGTCAGCTTCGCCGCAGTGCCGCCGCTGGTGGAGTCCGGCTCACGGACGCCGAATGACAAGTGGGACGGGAAGTCGGCGCGGTGCTAGCAGTGACGCGATAGCATAGGCGGATCGCAGAAATCCGCTCTGGCACGCCGCCGGGGGAATTGCTACACTCCCGCCGCTTTTCTCGAAACTCACGCGCGCAGGGATGCAGCGCGTATGGTCCACTCGTTCCGCAAGGAGTGTCGGATGAGCGGCAAGCAAGTCTTGAATCTTTTTGCAGTTGGCCTGGCGATTTTCTGTTGCTGTTCGGCGGCCCTGGCGGCCCCCTGGGACAAGCTCCTCACCCGCCAGTACGTCGAAGCTGACGCCGGCAAGTCCTACGAACTGACCGAGGAGAACGGCCCCTGGCTGATCCTGGCTTGCACGTTCTCCGGCGACCAGGCCCAGCAGGAAGCCAGCGAACTGGCGCTTGAGTTGCGAAAGAGGTACAAGCTTCCGGCCTACGTCTACAAGAAGCGGTTCGATCTTGGCGACGAGGCGGAGGGACGCGGCGTGGATGAGTTCGGCGCACCGGTCAAGATGCGCTACAAGCGTGGCGACGAAATCGAAGAGGTCGCCGTGCTGGTCGGCGACTACCCGGCCATCGACCACTCCGAGGCCCAGAAGACGCTCCAGGAACTGAAGACGAAGATTCGCCCGGTTTGCCTGAAAGCCTCGCGCGAGGATCCCACCTCGCGGAATCTGGCCTCCTGGCGGACGCTGCTGTTGCTGAAAGAGGAGAACCGCCAGAAAGGCCCCTTGGCGCATGCCTTCCTGACCACAAACCCGTTGTTGCCGGAGGACTACTTCGACGCCCCGACGGTAGACGAGTTCGTCGTCCGATTGAATCAGGACAGCGAGTACAGCCTGCTCAAATGCCCCGGCAAGTACACGGTTCAGGTCGCGCATTTCACCGGCCGCGTGATCATCGACCAGGCCAAGATCCGCGAAGTCGAGCGGACCGGCCGCATGGACGGGGATGGCAATAAACTCGCCGAGGCGGGGGTCAAGGCGGAACGAATGGCAGAACTCCTGCGGGCCCAGGGCCAGGAAGCCTACACGTTCCACGACCGCTATTCGAGTATCGTCACCATCGGCAGTTTCAGCTCGGTCGGCACCCCCCGGCCCGACGGGCGCACTGAAATCGACCCCCGGGTCCACAAGATCATGGAGACCTACAAAGCCCGCCCGGCCGCCCCGGGTACCGAACGACCCGGACACCTGCCCCAGCAGGTGCAGAGCCTGGAGGGCATTCCGTTCGACCTCCAGCCGATCCCGGTGCTGGTTCCCAAGGTCTCGGTGAGCGCGGCCTATTCGCCGGGCAACCGCCTGCTGCGGTAGGGACGAACAACTCTCCACAATTCGGCCATTCACTTGCGGCCGGTGAAGCTGGTGCAGCTTTCCCGGCCGCGGCCATTTCTTGACCGATTGACCGATTGCCATACCGCCACCGGTGGGAAAGAATGATCCGCGGCGGACGCCCCTGACGGTCCGTTGTCGGTCTGGCGCCGCTTCCGGGCATTTATTGACTGTCGGAAAATCCACAACCGTCGTGAGGAGGCGAAGCGATGATCGAGGCCGCGGATTACGCCGCTGCGGTCACCGAGCGGCTTCTCGACGAGTTCGAGGCCTGCTGGCGAAGCAGTTCGCCGCCGGACTTGGCCCCGTTCTTTGCCCGTGTGGCCGCGTCGAACCTCGATGAACCGGCGCAGCGAAACCTGCTGGCCGAGTTGGTCGCCATCGACCTGTGGTGCCGTTGGCGGCGCTTTGCCGCCGAGCCGCTGGGCGACGAATCCTTGGGATGTGACGAACCGACGCGGACGCTCGTTCAATTGCTCCCCGCGCGACCGCTACTGGCCGATTATGTCCGCCTCTTTCCGCAACTTGGCCCTCTCGCCGATCTGCCCGCCGCGCTTATCGCCGAGGAGTACCGCGCGCGGCGGCGCTGGGGCGGCGGAGCGAACCACGAGGAATACCTTGAACGATTCGCTCGCCAGCGCGGTGAACTGGAATGGCGGTTGCGCGATATCGACGACCAGGCGGCCGAGGCCACTTTCACGGCCAGCCGCGAGACGGTTCGCCACGTGCCGCGCGGCGGGCCGGTGTCAGTCTCCTCGCGCGCCGCCGAAGAACCGGAAGTCCCCGCGACGATCGGCAAGTACCGCGTCATCGGTCTGCTCGACAGCGGCGGCCAGGCCCTGGTTTACCGCGCGGTGCATCCCACGCTCGCCCGGGAACTGGTGATCAAGATCAGCCGCTCGCCTGTCGCCGAACCGTCGGCCAGCATCGATCGGCTGGTGCCCGAAGGCAAGATGCTTTCCAGCCTGGAACATCCGCACATCGCCCGGGTGTACGATCTCGACGTGCACGAGGGGCGGCCCTTCCTGGTCCTGGAATATGTTCGCGGGCTTACGCTCAGGCAATACATCGAGCAGCATCCACTGGCGCCACGCGAAATGGCAGCGCTACTGGCCCGCATCGCCCGGGCGCTGGCGGCGGCCCACGCCCTGGGAATCGTGCATCGCGACCTCAAGCCGCAGAATATTCTCATCGACGAAGCCGGCGAGCCCCGGATCATTGACTTCGGCCTGGCCCAATTACGCGACGCCTGGCTGCACGACACCGACCTCTCCGGCGTCATCAGCGGCACTGCCCAGTACATGTCCCCCGAACAGGCTCGCGGCGAAGATGACGCGATCGGCCATCGCAGCGACTTGTTTGCGCTCGGCGGCATTCTCTATTTCCTGCTCACCGGCCAGGCGCCCTTCGCCGGCGGCGACGTTCACGACTCGATCGACCGGGCGGCGAGGTGCGCGTTCGACGTCGATGCGCTGGAGCGGTCCGGCGCGCCGCGCGCCCTGGCGGCGATCTGCCTGCGGGCGATGCAGGCCGATCCCAAGGACCGTCATCCGAACGCCACGGCCCTTGCCGGTGACTTGGAGCGATTTGCCCGCCGGTCGTGGGTCAAGCCCTGGTTCATTGCGGCCGGGGTGCTGGCTTTGGCGGCCGTGTCGGCGATCCTGGCCGTGTTATTGAACGGTGGCAGCGATGCGAACGACCCGCCGCGACCGCTCCGGCATGACTTCCCCCTGTCGATCAAGGTGCTCGGCAGCGAGGCGGGCGCCGACGGTGTGTTGCGGCTTGTCGAAGGGCAGCCGATCCGCTTTTCGGTGACCGCCGGCCACGATGCCTATGTCGGCATCTGGTGGACCGACGATCCGCAGGGGCGCTACGAGCTTCTGTTTCCGAATGCCGCCTACGAGGTGGACCACTTCTTCAGCGCAGGCCAGGCGCGGACCGTGCCCGGCGACCCGGGCGACGCGATCATCGCCACACCGTCCAGCGGCACCGAGTACTTTCACATTGTCGCCACCTCGTTTCCTTGGCCGCTCAAGGCGGGAGAGGAATTGGGGCCCGGCGTGGCCCTGGCCTCGGAAGCGGAATTGGCCCGCTGGGCAAGCGGCGAGCGCGGCTTCGAGTGGAAGCGCGGCCAGGCGGCTCCAGTCTCCGAGCACTGGCTGCCGCTGGAGGTCAGCCGCCGCGAGTGACGCCGTGCTTACGATCGCGTAACGACGAGCACCCAGTCCTGCTCGTCGGGCGGTTGGTAGCGCAGCTTGCCGGCGGACGGTTCGAGGTTCACGGGTTGGAATTCGCCGGTGCGCGGATCAAACTGCCGCGCGTGGAAGTCTGCCGCTGGCCGGCCCACGTCGATGGTCAGTGGCAACGCGCAGCCACGGACGCAGACCGCGTACTGCCGGCCGGGTTCGGCCAGCGCCCAGTAGGCAGTCTTTGGCGGCGCGCCGACGTCCAGCTCTCTGCGGTCCTTCCCTCGCGGCACCGCCGCCGTGACGATTTCGTCATGCGGCTGAAGCTTCCACCATTCCAACTCGGCAAACAGCGCCTGGATGTGGCCCACGTCTTCTTCCCAATCGTCGTTTCGCGGGTCGTCGAGCCGGAACGGACCCGGCATGCGGTTGCCGCCGAAGTAGGTGGTGCCGAAGCCGGTGATGAAATAGCCGCCCGCCATGGCGATGTCCCACGTGGCATGGCGGATCGTCGCCAGCGTGGCGCTGTTGGGCTTGTCGGTGGCTCCGTCTTCATTGGAATCGCGCAGGTAATAGGCGTATTCCGAATTGACGACCGGCTTGGCATTGCGCCGGCGGGCCTGGAGCACGATCTCGTGCAACTGGACGTAATTCTGGTGGTAGTCGCCGAAATCCATCCATTCCAGGTCGGCGAATTCCTGCACATGATCGGGGCGGCCGGCGCCGTTGTGGATGGCGATCATGCGGCCGTGCGGATCGGCCGCATCCACCGACTCGCCAAGCAACTCGTACTCGCGTTTCACTTCCTCGCGCGGCCGGCCGCTGGCGCGGATGTCGAAGTCCCACTCGCCCGCCACGATGAAATAGACGTCCATCGCCCCATAGCGGGTTGCGACATAACGGGCGTAGCGGTGCCGCGCATCAAGCGAGGGAAACTGGCGCCAGTTGTTCGGGTTGCGTCCTTTGTCGGCCCAGGCCAGGACCAGTCCGGCGACAATGCCGCGCTCGTTCAGGTAGGCCAGTCGCCGATCAACTTCTTGCCAGTAGGCCGGGTTGATCCGCTCGCTTTCGAAGTCGGAAAACGCTTGCCCGCCGGAATTTCCCCAGCCGGCTTCGCTGATGAGCATCGAGTGGATGACATTGAACCCTTGCTCCGCCCGGGCGTCGATGTACCGGCGGACCGCGGCCCAGTCGTGCCGCTCGGCCTCGCTGTCGGTATAGAGCGCCCAACCAGTGTCGCCCATGAACCAGAAGGGCTTGCCGTTCTGCCGCTGGAAGTGGTGCGGATGGCCTTTCATCGGCTGTATGCCGCCCGGCCGGTCCGAATCGACGACTTCGAAGCCGCCCGGCCGGCCGTCGAGCCCGGCGTCGTTGCTCTCGACCGACCACTTCCATGCACCGGTCCTGGCTGGTGAATAGCGGAATCGCCACGTACGACCGCCATCCCAGAACAGGGGCAATCGCTGTGTCGCCCCGTCCGGTCCGGTCAACGTGGCCGTCGCGCGGACTTCCGTATACGGGTTGGCGTACTCGCCCGACTGCTCCAGTTTCTGTTCGAACACGCCATACTTCGGCACCGAGTTCTCGGCGGCCACCGCCGAGGCGCTGAGCGCCAACCACGTCGCGACGGCGATCCAATGGTGAAACTTCATGGGAATGTCTCCGAAGCGTCCCGGTTCAACGAGGCTGCCGCCGATTCTATGGGCTTGTACTGCGAGGGTGCAACCGCTTTGCCGACCGCCGCCCGACCGGTGCGATTGTCTCACCCGGCTCCGGGCGTGACGAACCGGACCGGCTTCTGCTGCCGGTAATTGGCAAGGTGTTGGCGGAGTTCTTCGGCCACCCGTGGATTCTGCGACTCAGCCAGGGTCAGGGCACTCGTGCCTGTGGCGATGGCCTCCGACCATTGGCCCGCCTCGGCGTAGGCGGCGGCCAGGGTCTCGAGCAACAGCGGATCTCGTGAACCGGTGGCGGCGCAGGCGGCCTTTGCCAACTCGATGGCCTCTTTGCCGTTGCGGACTTCGTCGTCGGGGCTCGTCGCCAGCAGCCAGGCGAGGCCATTGATCGCTCCCAGGTCGTTGGGGTCGGCTTGCCGGGCGCGGCGGAACTGGGCCACGGCCGCGGCGAATTCCCCCTGCTGGGCCAACGCCTCGCCGAGGCCAAGCCGCGCGATGAGCAGGTCCGGGGCGATCTCGACCGCCTTTTCATACTGGGCCACCGCTTCCTTGAGCAGCCCTCGTTCCAGCAGGACGCTGCCAAGATTGATCCGGCTGCCGGCATCCTCGGTCGCCAGATCCACCGCCGCCTGGAAATGGACCGTCGCCTCTTCGAGCATCCCTTTATTGGCCAAGGCCTGGCCCAGATTCATCCGCGCGCCGTGGTGCTTCGGGTTGATCGCCACCGCCTTCAGGAAGTGCCCGATGGCCCCGTCGAGATCACCCTTCTGCCCGCGAATCAACCCCAGATTGGCGTGCGCGAACCAGCAATCGGGGTCCAAGGTCAGGGCCTTCTCGAGCAGCGGAACCGCCTCGTCGATCCGCCCTTTCTCGATGAGGATCACGGCCATGCTCACGTGCCCTTCGAGGTAGTTGGGCTCCAGGCGGACGGCCTCCTTGAACTGCACCATCGCCTCATCGAGCTTGCGCTGTTCGAACAACTCGATGCCGCGCATGCCGACGTTGAGATACTCGGTCGCCGGCACGCTGATGCTCGCGAACTCCTCGTACGGCACATTGACGAACTCGGGAATATTGACGGCGCGGTTGGCCGCCGTGGAGTTCGGCACAAGGATCGGCGGGCTGCCGTTCCCCTCGTCGTCGATATGGGTCAGGAACATCTGGGTATAGGGAGTGTTCGCCTTGGAGGAGAAGACAAGCCACCGGCTGTTGGGCGAAAAGCTGTGCCAGGAATTCATCCGCGAGGTATTGGCCCGCATCCGCCGCGCCGTGCCGCCGGCGGCCGGAACGATCCATAGCTCGCTATCGGGGCGCATCAACTGCCCGTTGCGGCATTTGACGAACACGATCCAGCGGCCGTCGGGTGAAACTTTGGGAAACGTGTTGCTCATGCCGTTGCCCGCAGCGCCGGCAATCGGCTCGGGCGTGCCGCCGCGGCCGCCGTCGAACGGCATCCGGTAGAGGTCATACTGAATGGGCACTTCGGCCGGATCGCCGGCATGCGCGGCCGGTTTGTAACCCGGCGGGTAGGCATCTCGGGCTTCGGCGCGGGCGAAGACCAGGTATTGACCGTCGGGGCTCCACACCGGATCGCAGTGAACGTACTGTGGATCGTCGCCACCCGGCAAGGCGCGGATCTCGCGATCCTCGCGGGAGTAGTACCCGAGGATTCCACGGGTGGGATAGAAGACTTGCAGGAAGCGGTAGTCGGTGAAGTTCTGCACGTAGACCGATTCGTTGAGCGTCGTGACCGCATACTGCCCGTCGGGAGAGAGGCGGGAAAGGAAGCCGATGGTCTTGTGGCCCTCGGGCTTCTCCTTGAAGGAGTTCCAACTGATAACGTGCTCGTTGCCGATCACTGTCTCCTTGGCCAGCGGCGCGATGACGTACGCCCCTTTGTCGTTGGCGGGCCCGTCGAGGTCCATCCCCATGGTCTTGCCGTCATCGGAGAAGGAGTGGCAATTCACGCAGGTGAGCATGCCCGAGAGCAGCAGACGGCTTTCGGGTTTGCCGATGTCGCGAAGCCGCAGGCCGATGAGCGGCAGGAACGCGTCACTGAGCGGCTTGATGACTCCTTCCTGGGTGGCCGAGGGAGCCAGCGGCACATCGCGATAGAAGATCGGAGCACCGACCGGATCGGTCGAGGTGCGGAGGTGAAGCTCGCCACGGGATAGTGCCTTGCGCGGCGCGGCGCTGGCGAAACCGAAGACCGTCGCGCGGCACGGTTCGGCGGTCGATCGTTGTTTGATGGCGGCCCACAGGGGCACGTCGGGCGTCCAGGCCCGGGCGGATTGCTGGTATTCGGTGCCGCGGTAGATCTCGTTGGTCGAGGTCAGGCAGCGGGTATCGATGGGCCCTGCCGGCGGCGGATTACCCGGCACGAGGACGTAAATCCGCTCCGTGTCGCTGCCGAAATCAAACTGCCAGAGCCACGTGTCGGCCTCTGCTGCCGGTTCGTGCCAGAGAAAGGTCGGCGCGACGATCTCGGGCGGGAAGATCGATTCGTCCAACGGATAGTCAACCACCAATGACGGAAGCGAACGGTCCGGTGGGGCAGAATCGGCTACCCGGCGGATCACTTCGACCAGTTGCTTGTCGGCCCCGACCACACCTTCGGGAGTGAGTTCAGCAAGGACTGCGTCGGCTGCCTCGCCGAGCAGAGGGTGGGGTGGCAGGGAGATCGGTTCCGTCACAAGGCTGTCGGCAGCTTCGGAAGTGGCGGCTGGATCAGCGTTGCCGTCGCCCGGTTGCGCAACCATCGGCTGGCGGGGGGAATCGTCGATCGCCGAGGATGCTGGCGGCGCGGTTTTGCGGCCGTTTGAGACGATGATTGCCGCCAGGGCGGCGAGGCTCAATGTTGCGACGAGAACGGCGAGTAGCTTGGACACGAAGCGGCTCCGCGAGAAGACTCCGATGAGGGGGTCTCCGTTCGACAGGGTGGATTGTCCGGCCGAAACGGGCGACTTCTCATTCTACCGCGGACGGCGCGCAGTTGCCCATTTCCTGCAAGGCTGTCGCAGGTGAACCGAGAGCCAAGGCACGTGGCCGCCGACCGGGACTTTATCGGTCGACGCGAGCCGTGCTGGTCGGCGAGGGTTGTTCGGGGACGTAGCGAACGATTCGCTCGACGGCTTTCTTGGCGTCGGCCAGTTCGCGCGCGGTGAAGTAGGGCACCTTCAGCCGCCCCATGGCCAGCGTGTACTTCACGGCCTTGACGGCGTCCCAGTCCATTTCGCCCTCGAGGTGCCAGGCAGCGGCCTGGGCGACCTTCTGCGGGATCTCGCCACGGCCGAGCATGCGGCAGATTTCGTGCATCTCCGGCCGCGAGGCAACTGCTCCGAGGGGGCGCACCTCGTAGGCGAATTGCGGACGGGGGTCGGGCTTGCCGTAGTCGAGGCAGACGGCCGACAACCGCAACTGGGCCGTCTGGCCGGGGGCCAGATTGAAGAACACGGCCGCTCCTCCTTCGGGCAGGAGACCACGCAGGGCAGGACCGCCGGGCATGTTGAACAACGGCTGATTGCCCGGGCCTCCGCCAGGATTGCTTCCGGGCATGCCCAAGCCGAGCCGCTGGGGGCCGCTGTCGCTCGCCTGCGAATTGTCGGGCCCGTCGGCCTGCCCGAAGTCCATGGGGAAATCGAGTTGCGCAAGCGCGGGCACGGCAGCGAGGGCCGAGGGGACGCAGACATTCATCGCCTCGCCGGTCTTGTTGGTGACGAAGAGCCGAGCGGCCGTCGAATCCTTGGGAATCAGCCGGGCTTCGAGTTGACGGGCCTCCAATCCGGCGAACAACTCAACGGTGGGCTGCTCGGGGTTGAACTTGCCGGCGCCCTTGAGAAACGGCCCGGCCGTTGCGACCGCCGGGAGCAGCGCCGCCGGCAATAGAGCCGCGCACAGGCCGGCGCACAACGCCAGCCACGCGATACCATGGTTGCGCACCATCATCGCACCTCCTCTTCTGTTCCTGTTCTGTTCCTGTCTGGCAGAAGGCAGAGCGATCCGGGGCGACTTTCCGCCCGGAAGCATGCGCCCGGCCTGCTGCACGTGCCTCGCCCGCTATCAACATAGCGGAGCGCGGCGGGAAGTCCACAACTCTGAAGGGGCATTCACTGCAAGATGGACATCAGAGGGTGAACCACGCACGTCGGTTTATATACTTTTGTACAGTATACGTGGCCTGAATGGCAAGAGGAAATCTTCCCGAGTCGGCCATGATTCCCCCGGCAAGCCCTCGGGTGGGTCTGTCCAGGGGTAGAACCGCTTCCACCGAGCGGATAGCATGAACGGGTAGATTTGGGAGTCTCTTTGGGCTTGCTGTCGGCGAAGGCCGTGGGCAGGGGGACGACGCGCACGCAGTGAACGGCGGGCCGAAATGAGCGATAACCCCTACGCATCGCCTCGCGCTTCCGGCACTCCCGCTCAGCGCCGTGCCGGGCCGCGTCAGATCGCTGCTGTCCGCACGTGCTTCTACGTACTCGGTGCCACGGGGCTCACTCTGGACGGAATGGCCTGGTACACCTATCTGACGAGGCGAATAGATGTTCTGTGGTGGCTCGGAACGCTCGGATTGTTTCTCAGCGGAGCGGGCGAGGATTGGAATCGAATTCGCGTGCTTGACTTGGCTAATCTCGCCCGCACGAAACGGGGCATGTGACTGCCAACAGATGTGTGCACGGAATCCCCAGCCGGATGAGCCGGTCTGCGTCCGGCTCGGTACCGGAGGGTTGCCGCGGACGGCTTGTTATGTTCCCGTCGATGAGGCGTGCTGGTCGGCCCAGGCGAGGAGATCGGCGGGGCCTTTGCGGTGGCAGAAGTCGCCGAGGCTTTCGCCCTCCTGGCGGTCGCGCTTGAAATAGGCGAGCACGGGAACCAGGGCGGGAACGATCTGGTCCAGGGGGACGAGGTCCTTGTAGATGAAGGCCAGCCGGTCGCCGAGGAGCCGGCCGCCGAGATAGATCGTGTACTTGTTGAGCGTCTTGCCCACCAGGCCGATTTCGGCGTTGTAGGTCCGGGCACAGCCGTTGGGGCAGCCGGTCATCCGCGTAGTGAATCGCTCGTTCGATAGCTCGAGGCGGGCGAGTTCTGCCTCGAGTTGATCGATGAGGGCGGGCATCACCCGTTCGCTCTCGGTGACGGCCAGCGGGCAGGTGGGCAGGGCCACGCAGGCCATCGACCAGCGGCGGACCGTGGAGATCTCGCAGCTCAGCTTGACGCCATGCCGGCGGAGGACGTCTTCCAGGGCGGAGCGGTCTTCGGGCCGGATGTCGCCGAAGAGGATGCTCTGGTGGGCCGTGACGCGGAGCGCGGGCTTGAACCGCTGGCAGATTTCGCGGAGGGCCGACTTGAGCGTGAAGCCGTCGCGGTCGAGGATGCGGCCGTTCTCCACGTTGAGGCCGTAGAACCAGTTGCCGTCGCCCTGCTCGTACCAGCCAATGTGGTCGTCGAAACCGTGCACGTCGGTTGGGTGCGGGTCGGCCAGCTTGCGGCCGTAGTACTCCTCGACTTTCGCCCGGTAGGCGTCGAGTCCCCAGTCGGCGAGGAGATACTTGAGGCGGGCGCGCTTGCGGTCGGCGCGGTTGCCGTGATCGCGCCAGACGCCGATGATCGCTTCGGCCAACGGGATCACGTTTTCCGGTTCGACAAAGCAGAGGCGTTTGGCGACCGCGGGGAAGGTGTTCTTGTTGCTGGGGGTGATGCCGAAACCGCCGCCGACCACGACGTTGAAGCCGATGATCTGGTCGTCCTCGACGACGGCGATCAGGCCGAGGTCGTTGGCGTAGACGTCGATGCAGTTGTCGTGCGGCAGGGCGATCGCCGTCTTGAACTTCCGCGGCAGGTAGGTGTTGCCGTAGAACGGTTCGCTGTCGCCATCCGCACCGCCGCCGACCAGTTCCTTCTCACCCGTGTCGGGATCGGTGAGCCAGACTTCGTGATAGGCGCGGCTGCGCGGCAGGAAGTGAGTGGAGAAGCGGTCGGCCAGTTCCTGGAGTTGCTCGTGGATGCGGTGATGCTTCAACGGCGCGGGGCAGCACAAGACGTTGCGTTCGACGTCTCCGCAAGCACCGAGGGTGGTCATCTGCGCTTCGTTGATCCGCCGCACCACCTCGCGGACATTGCGCTTCAGGACGGCGTGCATCTGGAAGTCCTGCCGGTTGGTCAGCCGCAGCGTGCCGTTGCCGTACCGGTCGCAGAGGTCCAGCTCATCGAGCAACTGCTGCCAGGTGACCTTTCCGCCCGGTAGCTTGGTGCGGACCATGAGCGAGTAGGCCTTGCCCAGCTTCTTGCCGTCGGGCCCCTTGGCGCCGCGCAGGTCGCGGTCGTCCTGCTGGTACATGCCGTGGTGCTTGAGGAGCTGGGCCGTCTCCTCCTCGAAAGCATCGGCGGAGTTGGCCAGTTCTTCGGCGATGCGGCCGCGAAGCCCGTGGCTCGACTCCTTGAGGTGCTCGACCTTGCTGCGCTTCGCGCCAGTTTCTTCCGTCGTGCTCATGGCGTGCTATTTGACTACTAAGTTTATCAACTAAGTTGATTATTGTACGATTGTATCGGCTGTGGCGGACTTGTCTAGAGAAGATTTTTGCTAAAATGGGCGTTCGCCGCCACTGTCACCCCCCGATATGGAGAGAAGATCGTGACCGCTGAAATACTGGAGGGGAAGTCATTATCGGAACAGATCCGTGCGGAAGTCGCCGAGGAAGCCGCGCGGTTTCAGCAGTCCAGCGGTGTCACCCCCTGCCTGGCGGCGGTTCTGGTGGGGGAGGATCCGGCCAGCCAAGTCTATGTTCGCAACAAGGAAAAGGCTTGCGCCAAAGCGGGGATGACCAGCCGGCTACACCGCCTTCCGGCGACGACGTCGCAGGCCGAGTTGCTGGAGTTGGTCGAATCGCTCAACGGGGATCGGGCGGTGCACGGCATTCTGGTGCAGTTGCCGCTGCCAAGCGGGATCGACGCCGAGCGAATTCTGGATGCCGTCGATCCGCTCAAGGACGTGGACGCCTTCCACCCGGAGAACGTGGGCCGGATCGTGCAGGGCCGGCCGCGGTTTCTGCCCTGCACGCCGCACGGGATCCAGCAGCTTCTCGTGCGGCGGGGGATCGAGACGGCGGGACGCCGGGTGGTGGTGATCGGGCGCAGCGACATCGTCGGCAAGCCGATGGCGATCATGCTCTTGCAGAAGGCCCGGGGCGCCGACGCGACGGTGACGGTCTGCCACAGCAGGACCAAGGACCTGCCGGCCGTGGCCCGGGAGGCCGACATCCTGATCGCGGCGATCGGCCGGGCGAAGTTCGTCACGCGCGACATGGTGCGTCCCGGCGCGGTGGTGATCGACGTGGGGATCAACCGCACCGAAGAAGGGCTGGTGGGCGACGTCGATTTTGAGTCGGTCAAGGAGGTTGCTGGTGCGATTACTCCGGTTCCCGGCGGTGTGGGCCTGCTGACGATCGCGATGCTCTTGCACAACACGCTTATGGCGGCGAAGCTGCAAGTGGAGCAATGAGGAAGTACCAATGTCCAAGTGCCAATGACCAATGAAACCGCGCCGCCTCAGACACTTGGTCATTGGTGCCTGGTCATTGCTGCTTGGGCCTTGGTGCTTCGTCTACCGCCAGCCTTCGATGACGGAGAGAGCGGTCTTGACGTTGCCGAAGGGGGCGCTGACCTGGATGCCGGCGACGCGGTCGTGGACGCGGCGGATCGATTCCTGGGCGATCTCGATGCCGGCGAGCATCTGTCCTTCGCGGCTTTCGATCGCTTCGAGCCGCTCGAGCACGGCGTCGGGGATGACGACGCCGGGCACCTCGTGCTGCATGAACAGGGCGTTGCGATAGCTGGCCAGGGGCCAGATTCCGGCGACGATGGGAATGCCGTAAGGCTGGACCTGGTCGAGAATGCGCAGCAGGGCGTCGGGATCGAAGACGGGCTGGGTGATGGCGAATTCGGCGCCGGCTTCGACCTTCTGGCGGAAGCGATCGAGCTCGCGCCGCTGGTCGAGCGCGGTGGGGTCGAGCCCGACGCCGATGAGGGCGGCCGTGGGTGGCTCGATCGGCTGCCCGCCGAGGTCGACCCCCTGGTTCAGCCGCCGCTGCACGGCGACCATGCCGATCGAGTCGGTGTCGAAAACGCCGGTGGCGTGCGGGTAATTGCCGAGTTTCGGCGGGTCGCCGGTGACGAACAGGATGTTGCGGATGTCGGCCGCGGCGCAGGCCAGCAGGTCGGCCTGCATGCCGATGAGGTTGCGGTCGCGGCAGCAGAAGTGCAGGATCACCTCGATGCGGGCGTCCTGCTGCAGCCGGTGCGACGTGATGAGCGGAGAGATCCGCGAGCTGGCGCGCGGGCCGTCGGGCACGTTGATGGCGTCGATGCCGTGGTGGTGCAGGGTGCGAGCCTTGTCGACCATCGACGACAGGTCATAGCCGCGCGGCGGCACGAGTTCGACGCTGGTAACCCATTGCCGGTTGACGAGCCGCCAGGCGAACCGCGACCGCTCGGCCAGCGGCTGGGGCTGCTTGAACTCGACCGTTTCGGCGGGTTCGGTGATTACGGGGCGGACGCGGGCCGCACGGGCCATCGGCTTGACGGCCTCGGCCATTTCGCGGATGTGCTCTGGTCCGGTGCCGCAGCAACCGCCGACGGCCGCGGCGCCAAGATTGACGAACCGCAGCGCGTAGGTCGTGATGTACTCGGGCGAGCAGAGGTAGATCATGCGGTTGTCGACCTCGCGGGGCACGCCGGCATTGGGCTGCACAATGACCGGCAGCGGCGTGAGATGGACCGCTTTCTCGACGGCGTGCAAGAGCCCGTTCGGACCGCTGCCGCAGTTCATCCCCCAGGCCACGGGCGAGGGCGCGTCACTGGGCAGCGACGAAAGCATTCGCTCCAGTGGCTCGCCGGCCACCGTCTCACCGGTTTCTACCAGCGCGAACGAGAGGACGTAGGGGACGTCGGCCAGTCGCCGCATGGCGCGGGCGGCGTTTTCCAGCGACTGGCGATTGGGCTGCGTCTCGAAGATGATGAAGTCGGCGCCCCCCTCAAGGAGCGCTTCGACCTGCTCGATGATCATTCCTTCGAGCAGGTCTTCGTACTGGGGCTGCGAGGGGAGCGGCCCCACGGAGCCGGCGACGAAGATGGGGCGCTCGGCGTCGTCGGCCACTTCACGGGCCAGCTTGGCGCCGGCGCGGTTGATGGCCGCAATCTGCTCGGCCAGGCCAAAGCGAGCCAGGGCCACGCGGTTGGCGCCGAACGTGTTGGTGGTCAGCACATCGGCCCCGGCGTCGCGATAGTCGGCATGGATCCGCCGGATGAGCTTGGGTTCGACCACGCACAGTTCATCGAACGAGCGGTTGGTGAAGACGTGGTGACGGTAGAGTTCGGTTCCCATGGCCCCATCGAAGACGAGAACGCCGCGGGCGAGGGCCTGGGAGAAAGTGAGGTCGCGGGGCATCGCGGGATAGTCCATCCGGCGGGTGATAGATCGAGATCGGCCGAACGGGCATTGTACAACGTGGCGCGGACTTCTACTGCCGGGCTTCGCCCGTCATGGGTACGAAGGCGACGGGGGCCACCGACTTGCGGTCGACGGTGCCGTCGGGCCGCTTGGACAGGACGAGGAGAGTCTGGAAGTAGCCGCCCACCGGGATGACGAGCCGGCCGCCGGGTGCAAGCTGGTCGATGAGGGGCTCGGGGACGTGTTCGGGAGCGGCGGCGACGATGATCACGTCGAATGGGGCGTGCTCCGGCCAGCCACGGTAGCCGTCGCCGTGGCGGACAGTGACGTTCTTGTATCCAAGGGATTTCAGACGCTGGTCGGCCTCTTTGGCCAGTGGTTCAACGATTTCGATACTGTAGACCTCGGCGCAGAGTTCGGCGAGAACGGCCGCCTGGTATCCTGAGCCGGTGCCGATGTCAAGCGCACGGCTCTGGCGAGTGGGCTCTGCCAGTTGCGTCATGAGAGCCACGATATAGGGCTGCGAGATCGTCTGGCCGTGGCCGATCGGCAGGGGCTGGTCGGCGTAGGCGGACGAGGCGAGATTGTCGGCGACGAACCGCTCGCGCGGCAGGCGGCCCATGACTTCGAGAATGTCGTCTCGCGTGATATCGCGGCCGCGGAGGTCTTCTTCGACCATGCGCCGGCGGGCCCGGGCGTGGGGATCGTCGGGCTCGGGGTCGGCAGCAGCCGCTGGCGTCTGGCCCGCGGCCGGGGCGGCGGGCTCTTCACCCGGCGATTCGTCTGGGTAGCGGAACATGAGCAGGCCCGATGCTCCAACGATGACAATGATGAGCAAGGCCAGACCAACCCCGGTCAAGGTCAGCATGGGCTGTCGCAAGGTTCTCATGGCGCACCCCGGGGGAGAGGAGCGGGCACCGAAGGTATTTTACGGCGGCCCGGCAGGGCTCGGCAACTACAAGCGAAGGGAACCGGCGCGGCCCTTCCCGGCGAGGGAGCCATCGAGTAACAAAGGGGGAGTGTCTGCCGGCGCTATGCCATCCGAAGGAATACCGCATGCTGACGTTGATCAACACCAATCGGATGCTGCCGCCAATCGCGCCGCTGGGGCTCGATTACATCGCGGGCGCCGTGCGACGTGCCGGGCATGACGTGGATGTGCTCGACTTGTGCCTGGCGCCGGATCCGCAGAGGGCGATTGTCGAGTATTTCGCCCGCAACAGGCCGGAACTGGTCGGACTGTCGTTTCGCAACGTGGACGACTGCTTCTGGCCGAGCGGTTCCTGGTTCGTGCCTGAGTTGCAGGAACTGATGGCCGAGATCCGCCAGCGCTCGGGGGCGAAGATCGTGCTCGGAGGCGTCGGGTTCTCGATCTTCGCCCGCGAGATCGTCGAACGCACCGCGGCCGATTTCGGCATCCACGGCGACGGGGAGCAGGCGCTCGTCGGGCTGATTGGCGCGGTGCGCGATGGACGGGAGTATGACGGCGTGCCCGGACTCGTATGGCGGGACGCGGACGGACTGCGCGTCAATCGCCCCGCCTGGCCAAAGACGGTGTGCCTGGCTGCCGAGCGCGACGCGGTCGACAACGCCACCTATTTCCGGCGCGGCGGCCAGTTGGGCGTGGAAACCAAGCGCGGCTGTCCGCGGGAGTGCCTCTACTGCGCCGATCCGCTGGCCAAGGGACGGATGAGCCGGCTCCGCGATCCGGCGGAGGTGGTCGACGAATTCGCCGGGCTGGCGGACCGCGGGTTGGATGTCATTCATCTCTGCGACGCCGAGTTCAACCTGCCCGTCGATCACGCGAATGCCGTCTGCCGGGCGCTGATCGCACGACGGTTGGGAGAGCGCGTCCGCTGGTACGCGTACCTGGCGGTCCGACCGTTTCCGCCCGACCTGGCCCGGCTGATGCGGCAGGCCGGTTGTGTAGGGATCAACTTCACGAGTGACTCGGCCCATCCGCAAATGCTGGCCGCATACCGGCAATCGCACCGCCCGGAACATCTTCGCGAGGCGGTCGCGTGCTGCCACCGTGAAGGGATCGCCGTGATGCTCGACCTGCTGCTGGGCGGACCAGGCGAGACGGAGGAGACGGTTGCCGAGTCGATCCGGTTCATGAAAGAGATCGACCCTGACTGCGTGGGGGCGAGCGTGGGGATGCGGCTTTATCCGGGTACGGGAGTGATCGACGCACTCGGCGGCGAGGAGGCTCTCGACCGGATCGACGGCATTTGCCGGCATTACGAGGGCCCGGTGGACCTGCTTCGTCCGACGTTCTACATTTCGCCGCACCTCGGTTCGCGCCCCGCGCGGCTGGTCTGCGAGCTGATCGGCAACGATCCGCGGTTCTTCCCGCCGGCCGAGGAGAGCGAAGGCGCGGCGGAGCCCGCGAGCGACCACAACTACAACGACAACCGGCGCCTGACCGACGCAATCGCCGCCGGCGCGCGAGGCGCCTACTGGGATATCCTCCGACAACTCCCGAGAGATCAAGCATGAAATGGCGAATTCTCCGCGCCGCGATCCTGCTAATGGCCGCGATCACCACACCTTCGGACGCACAAAGCCAGCAAGCCGCTCCTCTGGCGAGCCGCGTCGTCAGTATTCGCGAGTACGGAGCGCGGGGCGACGGGCAGACGCTCGATACCGCGGCGATCAACCGGGCGATTGAGGCCTGTGCCGCGGCCGGAGGCGGGCAGGTGCTCGTGCCGCCGGGACGATACCTCACGGGGACGGTGCACCTGAAGAGCCATGTGACGGTGGTGCTGGAGCCCGGGGCGACACTGGTCGGCAGCACGAATCTCGATCATTACCAGCACTACACACCTCCGGTGGAGAAGGAACCCAAGCCATTTCTCCGCTGGCATCGGGCACTGATCCTGGGTGAGGGCGTGGAAGACGTGGTGATCACTGGGGAAGGGACAATCGACGGCAACAAGGTCTTCGACGCGCAGGGCGAAGAGCGGATGCGGGGGCCGCACACGATCCTGCTGGGCAACAGCCGCAATGTCAGCATCCGCGGTGTTTCAATTCGCGATTCGGCGAACTATGCCATTCTGATGAAGTACTGCGAGAAGATCGATGTTCGCAACATGACGTTCACCGGCGGCTGGGACGGCGTACATTTCCGCCACGGCCGCGACGTGACGATCACCGGCTGCCGGTTCTTCACCGGCGACGATTCGATTGCCGGCTCGTACTGGGAGAATGTGCTCATCGCCGATTGCATCGTGAATTCGTCCTGCAACGGGGTGCGGCTTATCGGCCCGGCCGAGCACCTGATCATCCACGACTGTCTGTTTTACGGGCCGGGTATCCATGAGCACCGCTCGTCGGACCGCCACAACATGCTCGCGGGGATTATCCTGCAACCGGGCGCGTGGGACCCGACCGAGGGGCGGCTCGACGACGTGCTCCTTTCAGACCTCACGATGCGGAACGTGACCACGCCGCTGCACGTGGCGCTGCAGCCGGGCAACGCCGGGGGCAGAATCATCGTGGAACGGCTCTCGGCCACGGGCGTGTATCGGGCCGCGGCATCGGTCGAGAGTTGGGACGAAGCGCCGTTGGAGCGGGCCGTGCTCCGCGACGTGAGCATTGAGTACGAAGGAGGAGGTAGCGCCGAGCAGGCTGGTACTGCCATCAAGCAGCCGCCGACCGACGCCCGGCCGCTGCCGGTGTGGGGCTTTTTCGCGCGGCATGTGAACGAACTGGTGCTGGAGAACGTGCGGCTGAGCTACTCCCGGGAGGATCAGCGACCGATGATGCGGCTGGAGGACATCGAGCGCGTGGCCTTTGACGGACTGCGTTATCCGGCGGCGGCGAAGCCAGCGGTGTTCGACAACGTCCGGCAGGTCGAACTGCACGGGAAGGAACTTGGCCCGGACGATCTCCCGTAGTGTGGTGCGGCTCTCCGTCGTCATGACGACGCGGAGCGTCGTGCCGCCATGCGGCGCTTGCGTGGCGCCGGGCGGCGGACTATAACCGCCATCGTCAGCCATTGCGAGTTGTGTGCGCGAGCGCATGGCCCGCTTACTCGACCAACCAGGAGGATCTCGCCATGTCAGCCACCAGTCGTCGTGAGTTTCTGAAGACCAGCGCCGCAATCGGCGCGGGCTATTGGGTCGCCGCGGGGGTTCAGGCGGCGGAGAGCCGTTCGCCTAACGAGCGGATCGCGATGGCGAGCATCGGCATCGGCGGGAAGGGGACGAGCGACTCGAACGACGCCGGCACGCACGGCGACATGGTGGCCATCTGCGACGTGGATGTGAATCGCCTCAACCAGTCGGGAGAGAAGCGGTTTCCCAAGGCGAAGCGGTATACCGATTTCCGCAAGATGCTCGAGGAGATGGGGGGAAGCATCGACGCGGTGACCGTGAGCACGGCCGACCACACCCACGCGCCGGCCAGCCTGATGGCGATGCGGATGGGCAAGCACTGCTTCTGCCAGAAGCCGCTGACGCGAACGATCTACGAAGCGCGATTGATGGGCCAGGTTGCCCGCGAGATGAAGGTCGCCACGCAGATGGGCAACCAGGGAACCGCCAGCGACGGCCTGCGGCGCGGCGCCGCGCTGCTGCGGGCCGGGGCCTTGGGCACGGTGAAGGAGATTCACATCTGGACGAACCGGCCGATCTGGCCGCAGGGACAGGATCGGCCGCAGGGCGAAGACCCGTTGCCTACGGATCTGGAGTGGGATTTATGGCTGGGGCCGGCGCCGGTGAGGCCGTTCAAGGCGAAGTATCCGGAAGGATCACTGGCCGGCAAGCCGGTGTATCATCCGTTCGTCTGGCGCGGCTGGTGGGACTTCGGCTCGGGCGCGCTTGGCGACATGGGCTGCCACGAGATCAACATGGTCTTCATGGGGCTTGATCTGCGCAACCCGGCCACGGTGCAGGCAGTCACCCCGGGGCACAACCGCGACAGTTTCCCGGCGTGGTCGATCGTCACATACCAGTTCGCCGCCACGGCCAACCGGCCGGCGGTGAAGCTCGTATGGTACGACGGCGGCAAGAAGCCTTCGGCCGAGCTGCTCGAGGGGAAGGAGACCGGCGCGAGCGGTTCACTCATTATCGGCGAAGACGGCAAGGCGATCGGCGGCAGCCGCGCCATGGGGTCGGGTGCGAACGAAGTTGAGTTCCCCAAGTCGCCGGGCCATTTCGAGGAATGGGTCCGGGCGATCAAGGGGGGCGAGCCGGCGATGTCGAACTTCCCCGACTACGCCGGACCGCTGGCCGAGACGGTGCTCCTGGGCAACCTGGCCGTCTGGGCTGCCCACGAGATCAACGCCAAGCAGGGCGACGAACCAGCCGCGCAGGGCGAGACGATCGAGTGGGACGCCGAGAAGCTCCAGGCCAGGAACGTGAGCGGCCTGGAAGGGCTGATCAAGCCGGTGTACCGTGCGGGGTATACGCTCGACGTGTGACGGCCGGCAACCAGGCTCTGGCCGACGTTAGGAAGTCACTCCAGCGGCGAGGTCGGAATCTCCGCGGCCTCGCCGCGAAGGTGCTTGTCGAAGAACCGGCGCGTCCGCTCGGGCACTTCGGGGTTGCGGAAGCCGCCATGCCCGCCGCCTTCAATGGGGATGAGCAGGGCCTCGACGCCGGCTGCCTTCAGGGCATCGCGCAGGCGTTCCGACTGGTTGAACGGCACGAGGGGATCCTCGGTCCCGTGGATCATCAGGAAGGGCGGATCATCGGCGGAGACATAGGTGATGGGCGAGGCGGCGCGGGCGAGATCCTTGTTCTCCTGGATCGCGCCGCCGATGAGCAGCGATTCGGGTGAGTCGGCGGCGTCGTGATTCATGCGACTGGGATACTGGCCCATGGCCAGAAGCTCGGACGGTCCGAATTCATCGACGACGCAGGCTACCCGGCTGCTGGCCGAGTCGTGCTCGCCGAGGTCGCCTTCGAGTTCCTTGACATCTCCGCTGGTGCCGAGCATGGCCACAAGATGGCCGCCGGCCGAGGAGCCGAAGACGCCGATCCGTTCGGAGTCGATGCGGTATTTCGCGGCGTTGGCTCGTATCCAGCGGATCGCCGCTTTGCAGTCGTGGATCTGGGCAGGCCAGATTGCCTCGTCGGTGAGGCGATAACCGACGGACACGCCCGCGTAATGGCCGCTTTCGACATAAGGCGCCACCCGGCCCCAGCCTCCTCGCCGGTCGCCGGCGCGCCATGCGCCACCGTGGATGAAGACGACCACGGGCAATGGGCCGTCGCCCTCGGGCGACTTGGGCAGAAAGAGGTCGAGACGTTGGCGCGGGTTGTCGGTGCCGGCGTAGGGGATGTCGGCCTCGACACGGATGGCAGCGGCAACTCTTGATTCCGCCCGAGCAGCCGGAGGCCGCCGGTTGCGAAAGGCGCTGTCCTCCTCGCGCGACAGCGTGCCGTCGCCGTCGGTGTCGACACGGTCGAATAGGCGGCGTGCCCCTTCGGGCACTTCCTGCCGGGTGAGCTTGCCGTCGCCATCGGCGTCCCAGCGATCGAACAAACTGGGCTGTTGCGCCGTCGAATCGGCGGCCGGCAGGGCGAGCAGCCAGGCAATGCACAATGGCGCGAGGCGGCGATTGACGAGCGTCATAATTTCCTCCGCGAGATCGGGCGGGCAACGTCGACTATGAACAGAACGAGGCCGTTCATGATATCGGCGGTCGAAACGGGGTTCCAGCGACCGCACTCCAGCCGAATGGCCGACCTGCGCTTGCATCGGAGGGCGGGGGGGAGGCGGAGTTCTGCGGGTTGTGACGGAAGTGGCGAAGCGAAAACCGGGGGAAAACGGGCCCGCCGGTCGATCGGCGCTGTGCGCATATCCAATGCTTGCTAAGCACTGGGCGGCACCGCCGCCCGTCTTTCAGGGGCGGCTGCCGGGGAGAACCCTGGGCAGACGGGGGCGAACGCGCACCGCAGCCACGACTGCATACACAGACAAGGGGAGCAAGACGTGTTGAAATGGTACCGTAATCTCGGCCTGAAGGTGAAACTGCTCTCGATCCTGCTGGTGATCGGAGTGCTCTTCGCAGGCGGGTATTCGTGGCACATCTACCGGCAGTCGGTCAATAGCGCCGTCGAGCAGGCCCGCGCCGACGCCAACTACATGATCGAGCACTCGGCGCAGATGTTCATGGTGTCGACGAAGAAGTTCCACACCGCGTGGCAGAACGCCGAGAACGACGCTACCCGGAAGGAGGTGCTCGACGACTGGATTCGTACGATCTTTGCGGTGGACGACGCGGTGACGACCGATTTCGGCGCGGACAAGCCGCGGGTGCGTCTGACGGGCGACGCGAAGGTTTACGGCTACAAGCCGCTGGGCACGACGACGAAGATCGCGAGCCCCTTTGAAAAGGAAGCGGCTGAGCGCCTGGTGGCGGGCGAGAAGATGGTGGAAGCGATCGACGACACACACCTGCGGGTGGCGGTGCCGCTGACGGCGCAGATCGACCGCGGCTGCGCCGAGTGCCACTACGCCGCCGTGGAAGGCTTCGCCGCGGACATGAGCCGCGACCGGATCCTCGGCTCGCTGAACGCGTACATTCCGCTGGGCGCAAAGTTTGCCGAGGCCAAGAGCCGCGCGGTGACGCTGGTCGGCTACCTGGTGTTGATGGTTTCCGGCATGGTGGCCGTGGTGTACTTCTTCATCAGCCGATCGGTGGTCGGGCCGATCGTCAAGTGCATGCGGAGCGTCGTCGCGTTGACGAGGCACGACTTCACCCAGAAATGCGACGTGCGCGGCCGCGACGAGATCGGGAGGATGGCGGAGGCGATCAACGAGTCGATCGAGACCACGAAGCAGGCATTCGACGAGGTGGAAGACAAGGTCTTCTTCTACGAGGGGATCCTCAACAGCATTCCACATCCGATCTCGGTGACCGACAACGACATGAAGTGGACCTTCATCAATAAGGCGGCCGAGGAGATCACCGGCGCCAAGCGCGAAGAGGTCGTCGGCAAGCACTGCAGCGGCTGGAACGCCGACATCTGCAACACGGAGCGGTGTGGAGTGTGCCTGGCGCGATCGCAGGGAGGCAAGGCGCGGTCGTATTTCACCCAGCCGGCACTGCCCGGCATGCGGTTTGTCGTCGACGCTGCCTTCCTCCACAACCGGCACGGCGAAAAGGTCGGCCACATCGAGGTGGTCCAGGACATCACCGCGGGCGAAGCGGTGAAGGAATACCAGGCGCTGGAGGTGGAGCGGCTGTCGAGGAACCTGATCGAGCTCGGCAACGGCAACATGGAACTGGACACGACCGTGGCCGAGGCGAGCGAACACACTGCCGAAACGCGGCGGAACTTCCTCAGGATCAACGAGGCGCTGGACAAGACCGTGGACGCGGTCCGCCGACTGGCCGGCGACGCTGGATCGCTTGCCTCGGCTGCCGTGGAGGGCCGTCTCGACGTCCGCGCCGATGCCGGCGCCCATCACGGCGAGTACCGCCGCGTCGTGGAAGGGATCAACCACATGCTCGACGCGGTGGTCGAACCGCTGCGGGATGCCGGAGCGGTGCTGGAGGCCATGGCCCGGAAGGACTTCACCCGGACGGTTCAGGGCCGGTACACGGGCGAGTTCGAGACGCTGAAGCACAACGTGAACGAGGTGGCGAAGAACGTTCGCACGGCGATCGGCGAAATTGGCGAGGGTGCGCTGCAGTTTGCCGAGGGATCGCGGCTGATCGCCGAAAGCTCGCAGGGCCTGGCGCAAGGCGCGCAGACGCAGAGCGCGAGCGTCGAGCAGATGAACGCCTCGGTCGACGAGCTGACACGATCGATCGACGCCGTGAAGGACAACGCCGCGCAGGCCAACGGCGTGGCCAAGGAGACCAGCGTGCTGGCCGAGGCGGGAGGGCGCGCGGTGCAGAAATCGATCGAGGCGATGGAACTGATCCGCACCAGTTCGGCCCAGATTAGCGAGATCACCCAGGTGATCTCGGAAATCGCCAGCCAGACCAACCTGCTGGCCCTCAATGCGGCGATCGAGGCTGCGCGAGCCGGCGAGCATGGCATGGGATTCGCCGTGGTGGCCGACGAGGTCCGCAAGCTGGCCGAGCGGTCGAGCCGCGCCGCCGGCGAGATTACCGGCCTGATAAAGGAATCGACGGCCCGGGTGGAAGAGGGCGCCTCGCTCAGCGATCAGACCGGCCAGTCGCTGCGAAAAATCATCCAGGGGGTCGAAGAAACGGCCGCCAAGATCTCGCAGATCGCCTCAGCCACCGTCGAGCAGGCCGCCAGCGCCAAGGAAGTGACTGCGGCGATCCGCAATGTGGCCGAGGTCACCGAGCAATCGGCGGCGAGGAGCCAGGAGATGGCGGCCAGCAGCGAAGAATTGGGCGCGCAGGCCACCGGGCTCCGCGATCTCGTGTCGCGGTTCAAGACCTGACGCCACGGCGGTTCAAACCGTCGCGCAAACAAAGAATGACTCGGGGCGCGTGAGCCACCTCACGCGCCCCGGATCGTTTCTTGGGGTGAAACACTTCCCGCTCGCTACGGCGCCGAATCGAGGACCTTGATGCGAAGATCGCGATACTGGACCTTCATCGGCGGGCCGGGATGCATCTGCAGGGCGATGACGCCCTTGTGGCAGGCTTTCGCCCGGTCCTGGTCCACGGCGTGCGACATCACCACGCCGTTGATCTTGAGGATCACCTCGGGGCCTCGCGCGATGACGTGGTATTCGTTCCAGTCCTCGGCTTTGATCTGTTTCTGGAGTTCGGCGGGATCGCCGATGGAGGTAACCGTCTTCGTGCCGTCCTCGGCGTAGACGACCTTTTCGCCGCGCATCGCCACGCCGCCACGCTCGTGCTGGAACAGGGCGCCGGTCCACTGCGGGCCGGCCTCGATGTCGGCCTGGTAGCCCCAGGTATCCCAGCCGGGCAGCTCGCGGCTGCGGAACTGCAGCCCCGAATTGCCCCCCACAATGCGGTACGAAAACTTCATCTCAAAGTCGCCCGGCTGGCCGCCGCGCCACATGAGATAGTGGTGCTTGACGCACGGTTTTTCCAGCGTGCTCTCGGAGGTGAGCAGGCCGTCTTCGACCCACCAGCCGCCCGGCTTGCCTTCCCAGCCCGCTAGGTCGCGGCCGTTGAACATCGAGACGAAGCCGGCTTCATCCTGTTCCGCCGCGGCGGCGAAGCACAGCGGCAGGAGGAGCAGTCCAAAGAACCAGAGATGTCGATATGGGATCTTCATGCGTTCTTCCGCCTTATGGTTGACGCGTACAGTATTACCCCTTGGCCTTCATCCACGTGAGCTGTTCTTCGATGTTGGCGGCCAGTTTGTACTGGCGAATATGCCGGTCGATGGGATCGCCAAGGATCTCGATCCGGTTGAGATCGGCCTCGCCCAGGTGGGCGTCGGCGCAGTAATTCAGGTATCCAACCTTGGCGAAGTCGATGCCCATCAGTTCGACGGCGACCCGGTCGGCGGCCAGCCAGTCGGTGGCCACAATGGCCACACGGTGATCGACAGCCGTGCCGCTGCAGGGGCCGTTGCCTTCCATGCCGGCGTAGCCGTCGATGACGGCCAGGTGCGGGTGCAGCCGCTGCGCCAGCGCGAAGAGGTTGTAGTTGATGCCGTGGATGCCGCCGCCGTGGGCGATCGGCTTGTCGGTCTTGGTGCCCGGCTTGGCACCTTTGCCCCAGCGGAATCCGATATCCTTCACCGGCGCTCCGAAGATGATGTTCTTGAGCGACAGCGTCGTGACCACGCGGTCGTGAGTTTTGGGCATGGCCGCCGAGATGAGGAAGCTGCCGGGATCGAGCAGCAGCTTCGACATCCGCACGGCATGGGGGCGGAAGTCGTTCTGGTCGAAGACGTGGACCAGCGTCGACTCCTCCTGGTCGAGGTCGAGTAGCTTCACGCCGTACTTCTGGGCCACGCGGATGTAGCCGTAGTTCTCGAAGCCATTCCACGTCGGCCCGGTGCCGGCCGACTCGGCGATCACGGCGCCCTCGAGCTTGCCGATCGACTTGAGGAACTCGAGGATCGCTTCGAGGCTGTCGGCGTGCGTCGCCGAAAGCTGGATGTCGATCGCGACGTTGTTGGGCTTGATCACCGCGCGGCGGTTGCCGATGGCCTGGACGATTTCCTTCTCGAAGGCCTTCAGCCCGCGGAAGACGTTGTCGGCCCGGTCCTCGCCCGCCATGAGCGCGACGCGACTGGGCGATCCGGCGGCCTGCGGTTCGCCGGCCGCCAGCAAACGCGGCAGGCAGGGGGCGGCCATGGCGGCGGCCCCGCCAATGAGCGAAGTCTTCAGAAAACCGCGCCGATGGGTGACGAAATTCGTTCTCATGTAAGGCTCCTTTGCACCCCATTATTCTTGCCTGGCCGCGTGCCGCAAGAGGGCCGCGGGAATACGCGGCTTCTCGTCCACCTGGATGTTGGGCCCGAATGGATTTACAATAGCCCTGAGAGGAAAAAATGGACTGCCTCTGCCGAGGGTGAGCCGGCGTTTGGCGAACGCTCGCCCATTCCGGGAGTGCGACCGTCCCCATTTGGGGCAGAATCTCGCCTCCCGTTGTCCCCTATTTGGAGAACTGCTGGTGTCACCGAGGCTTTCCACGATCGAGGCGGCAGTAGCGGCGATCGCGCGTGGTGAAATCGTGATCGTCATGGACGCTGAAGATCGGGAGAACGAGGGGGACTTCGTTTGTGCGGCCGAGAAGGCAACCCCTGCCGCGGTGAACTTCATGATTACCCACGGCAAGGGACTGCTGTGCATGCCGGTGCTCCCCGACGTCTGCCGGCGGCTCGATCTGCCGCCGATGGTCGAGCATAACACGGCCCCGCTGGCGACGAGTTTCACGATCCCGGTGGACCATCGCAGTTGCCGCACGGGTATTACCGCCCAGGAGCGGTCGTGCACGATCCTGGCGATTGCCGACCCGGACAGCCGCCCCGCCGACTTCGTTCGGCCCGGGCACCTCTATCCCCTGGAGGCGAAGGAAGGGGGCGTGTTGCGGCGCGCCGGGCACACCGAGGCGGCAGTCGACTTGGCGCGGATGGCCGGTTTGAGTCCGGCCGGCGTGTTGTGCGAGATCCTCGACGAGAGCGGCGACCGGGCCACCCGGGACCGTCTCTACGCCCTGGCCGAACAGTTTCACCTGGAGATCATCTCGATCGAGGATCTGATCCGCTATCGCCGCCGGAGCGAGAAGCTGGTTTACCGTCTGGCCGAGGCCAAGCTGCCGACGAAATACGGCCGCGGCAAGATCGTTGTCTACGGTGTCCGTTATGAGAGCCAGGAACCGGTGGCCGTGGTGATCGGCGAACCGCACGTCACGAGCCAGGCGCCATTGGTGCGATTGCATTCGTCGTGCTTCACCGGCGACCTGCTGGCGTCGCTGCGTTGTGATTGCGGCGATCAGCTCCACCTGGCGATGGACATGATCGGCGGCGAAGGGTGCGGCGTGCTCGTATACTTGCCGCAAGAGGGGCGGGGCATCGGGCTGGTGGAGAAAGTCAAGGCCTACAACCTTCAGGACCAGGGGATGGACACCGTCGAGGCCAACATCGCCCTAGGGCACCAAGTCGACAGCCGGGACTACGGCGTCGGCATCCAGGTGCTCAAGGACCTCGGCCTATCGACGGTTCGCCTGCTCACCAACAACCCCAAGAAGACCGACGCCTTCATCTACGGAGGGTTCGACCTGGACGTGGTCGACCAGGTGCCGATTCTGGGCCCCATCCACGAAGACAACATCCGCTATCTGACCGCCAAACGCGACAAGATGGGACACCGTCTGCCGGAAGACCTTTGAGATCCGGCGCATCGGCAGCGGGAAGGTGACTTTGCGGCAGCTGGAGACTGGCCCGTTTTTCGGTGCACCAGACCCACGGACCTGTCCCCTCCGGTCACAGGGGACCCTGCCGCGCCGACGGAATTCTGCCACGGCGGTGCAATAAATCCGCGGCCCGGCCGGGTCTTTCTATCGGAAGGACGTGCATCGGCGCTGGCGGAGGCTCAATGAACGACCTGGGTGCAAGGCTGGCGCGGGGCGACCGGCAGGCATTTGCCGAACTCTACGACGCCTGCGCCGTCCGGCTGCATCATTATCTGGTCGTGCAACTCCAGTCGCGCGCCGACGCCGACGACGCCCTGCAGGAGACGTTTCTGCGGCTGGCCCGCGGCAGGGAAAGGCTGGCTGCGGCGGAGAACCTGACGGCCTATGTCTTTGCCGTCGCGCGAAACGAGGCCTCGCGGCTGGCTGCCCGGCGACGCCGGACCAGCGCCGACACGCTTTCGGGAGACTCGCTATTTGGTGGCGGGAGCAACGAATCGCAAGTTCGCGAAACTGCTGAGCTGGTGGCGACCGCGCTGGGGCGGCTACGGAGCGAGGAGCGTGAAGTGATCGAGCTGAAGACCTACGCCGGACTGACGCTGGCCGAGATCGCGGCAGTAACCGGCGCGCCGCCGGGTACGGTCGCCACGCGCTACCGCGCGGCGCTCAAGAAGCTGCGCAAGTTGCTCGTGAAGGAGTTGTCATGAGCGATCGTGTCGACGAGATGCTCAGCCGTCTATCGCCGCGCGGCCCGGACGCAAGTCTTCGCGACCGCGTGCTTGCGGCGGTGGAGGAGGAACTTGCCCGGACCCGAACCGTGGCCACGCGGCCGGCGGCGTCGCGACGCCGATCGCGCGAAGGGCGGTTGCTGGCCGCAACCGTGGCGGCGGTGGTGCTCGCCGTGGGGTTGAACTTCGCCGTGGCGGCCCGCGACGACGCACTGCAGGCAAGGCTCTTCGGTCCCGCGCCGACTCCGCGATCGATCGCCGAGATCGTCGACGCCGTGGAATCGGTCACCGACCGCGAGACGGCCCAGCGCGTGCGGCAGCAGTTGATCGCCGCGCAACCAGCCCAGCGGCGCGGAAACGAGGCAATCATCAGGCACTACGAACGGCTGCTCGCCGAGCTGGCCGATGCGCAAGGGAGGACTCGCCGTGAAGATCGTCAAATGGATCGGCATCGTGCTGGGGACATTGATCGCGATACTACTCATCGCCAACGCCATCTGGGTATGGCGGAGTGGCGCCAGGCTTAGAGCCGAGATCGAGGCCATCCGCGCCGCCGGCGACCCGGTGACGTTGCCCGAGTTGGCCGCGGAGCCGATCACGCCCGAGAAGAATGCCGACACCTATTTGAGCCGCGCGGAGAAGGACCTGGAGGCGATTGGCCGCGAACTGAACGAGGTCTATGGCAGCGATACGTTCCATGAGGGGCGGCTGAGCGCCGAGCATCTCGCCCTGGTCGAGAAGACGCTTGCCGCCTACCCCGACGTGCTCCCGCTATTGGAGCAGGCTGCGGCGGCCGAGGAGTATCATCTCGTTATTGATTATGGGTTGTCGCCGACCGCGTTCATGGCCGAGTACACGCTCCGGTTGTCGCGTCTCCGATCCGTGGGTCGGCTGCTGAAGGCCCGCTCGCTACTGTTGGCGGAGCAGGGCGATCGGGCTGCGGCTCTCCGCAGCACCGTGTTGACGCTGCGTCTGACGCGCTTCCAGGATCCGATGATCATCGGCTATCTCGTAAACGTCGCCGTCCGCGGCATGGCGATCGACAGCGCGAGTCGCCTGCTGCAGGGAGGCGCGGTCAGCGACGAATTGCACCAGGAACTCGAAACGCTGCTCGCGCAGCACGATACTATGCCCGCTTTCCGCGAGGCGCTCCGCACCGACCGGGCGTTCGGCATCAGCTCTTTCCGTGAGACCATTCCCGGCCGCAATAACTGGCTCTTTCGCGCATACTGGGACCGGGAGGAGATCGCTTACCTCAAGCTCATCAAGCAGGAAATGACGCTTACGGAACTGCCTTTCAGCGAAGTCAGGCAAATCCGCGACCAGACCAAGTCGGGAGCATGGGGAACGCTTGGGGGATTGGTTGCCCCCGCAGCCGAAAAGGCCCGCGAGGCCGCCGAGCGCGACCGGGCCAACGTGGCCTGCCTCCGGGTGGTCAATGCCCTGGTAGGGCGTGAGAAACCCGACCAACCGCCCAAGGCGGATCTGTCCGACCTCGGACTTCCCGCCGACGCTACCCGGGATCCGTTCAGCGGCGAACCGCTCCGGGTGAAGAAGGTGACCGGCGGCTGGCTCGTCTACTCGGTCGGGGCCGACCTCAACGACGACGGCGGCGACGAGAAGAAGGACGTTGTATTGGCGCCGCCGGCGAATTAGCAGCGGCGAATCTACTACTGTCGCCTTTCGCTCCCGCGAAAGCAGCGTCCTTCCATGGAACGAAAGGCGGCACCACGGAGTTCGTCTTCTCGTCGAAGCTTAGTGTCCGCCCCCACCCCCGGAAAACTGCTTCACCAGGTCGCCAATCACAGCCTTGGCGTCGCCGAAGATCATCAGGTTGTTGGGTGCGTAGAACAATTCGTTCTCGATTCCCGCGAAACCGGCGTTCATGCTTCGCTTGATCACCATCACCGTCTTGGCCTTGTCGGCGTCGATGATCGGCATGCCGTAGATCGGGCTCGACTTGTCGTGACGGGCGGCCGGGTTCACCACGTCATTGGCCCCGATCACCAGCGCCACGTCGGCGCGCGGCATCTCGGGGTTGATGTCGTCCATCTCGACGAGGTTCTCGTAGGGAATCTCCGCCTCGGCCAGCAGCACGTTCATGTGGCCGGGCATGCGGCCCGCCACGGGATGGACGGCGAACTTGACATCCACTCCGCGTTTGGTGAGCTGATCGTATAGGTCGCGCACCCGGTGCTGCGCCTGGGCCACCGCCATGCCGTAGCCGGGAATGATCACGACCTGGCTGGCGACTTCCATGATCTGGGCAGCTTCTTCGGCCGATGCGCTCTTGACGGTCCGCTGCTCGGCAGCGGCGGCCGTTGCCTGAACCTGCCCGAACGCGCCGAACAGCACGTTGGCGAACGACCGGTTCATCGCCCGGCACATGATGATCGACAGGATCAGGCCCGACGACCCATCGAGCGCGCCGGCGGCGATGAGCAGCTTGTTCTCGAGCACAAAGCCCATCGCCACGGCCGCCAGGCCGGCGTACGAGTTCAATAGTGCGATCACCGTGGGCATGTCGGCGCCGCCGATGGGCATGATCAACAGCACGCCGAAGGCGAGCGACATGAGCACGAGCAGCGGGAACAACAGGTGGTATTCGGGCCGCGCGATCAGCAACAGGCCAACCAGGATCGCCAGGGCCAGCAGGCTGAGGTTGGTGATGTTCTGGCCGCGGTAGACGATAGGCCGGGTGGGGATGATTTCCTGCAGCTTGCCGGCCGCCATCAGGCTGCCGGTGAAGGTAAGGAAGCCGAGGATCACTTCCGCCACGATCGCCGTCATGCGGAAGGTGGTCAGTTCCCCCTCGGGGAGCCAGAGATAGAACTTGGCCGTGCCGACCAGCCCCGCGGCCAGCCCGCCGAAGGCGTGGGAGAGGGCAGTCCGCTGCGGCACCGCGGTGAGCGGGACCATGGCCAGCGGCACGCCGATCACGGTGCCGATGATCAGACCCACGATGATCCATTGGTAGCCGATGATATGCGGGTCGAGCAGCGTGCCGATGATCGCCGCCGCCATCGCCGCCACGCCGACGAACACGGCGCGCCGGGCGGTGCTGGGGTGGTTCATCCACTTCAGCGAGAGGATGAACAGCGCCGTCGAGAGCAGGTAGATCACCTCGATGATGTTGCGGGTGGTTTCGGCGCTCATGAGTTGCCTCCCTCCCGCTTCTTGAACATTTTGAGCATCCGATCGGTCAGCAGGAAGCCGCTCACGATGTTCGTCATCGAGGCGGCCAGGGCGATCGTGCCGAGGATGGTGCTGAAGCCGGTGGCCTGCTGGCCGGCGATGATGATCGAACCCACCACCGCGATCGCCGAGATCGCGTTGGTCAGCGACATCAGCGGCGTGTGCAGCAGCCGCGAGACGTTGCGGATCACCTCCAGGCCAATGAACGTGGCCAGCATCAACACGAACAGCATCGTGATGAAGTCAAGGTGTACCATCCAAATCGACCTTTCTTGCTAAGCGTTCACTCGCGGGATGGGGACCGGTCCGTTCTTCGGCGAATCCAACCCCTCAGCCGGCAAGGCGCTGGCCAGGAATACGGCCCTGTCCCTTCCGGGTGCGGCGTGAACGGTTGCCTTTCTTGATTCCCTCAGTAGTGGAATGTGTCTTACGACTGGGCTGCGGGGGGTGGGTCGAGCGCGAGCAGTTGCCGTACCCGGGGGTGGACCACGTTCCCGTCGCGGGCCACGAGCGTGTCGCGGATGATCTCGTCTTCCAGGTTGACGTTCACTCGCCCCTCTTTGACCAGCAACGTGAGGAACGTGGCGAGGTTGCGGGCGTACATCTGGCTGGCGTCGCGCGCCGCCTCGCTCGGCAGGTTCACCGGGCCCAGGATCTTCACCCCATCGCGCTCGACCGTGGTGCCGGCCTCGGTCAGCTCGCAATTGCCGCCGCGCTCGGCGGCCAGGTCCACAATCACCGCGCCCGGCTTCATTCCCGCGACCATCTCGGCGGTGATGAGCACCGGCGCTTTCTGTCCGGGGATCGCGGCGGTGGTGATCACCACGTCCTGCTGCGCCACGACCTCCGCCATCATCTGCCGCTGGCGGCGGTAGAAGTCTTCATCCATCGCCCGCGCGTAGCCGCCCGCACCCTCGGCCGCCTCGAGCTTCATCTCGACGAATTTCGCCCCCAGGCTCTGCACCTGCTCTTTGACCGCGGGGCGGACGTCATACGCCGAGACCACCGCCCCCAACCGCCGCGCCGTGGCGATCGCCTGCAGGCCGGCCACGCCGGCCCCGACGATGAACACCTTGGCCGGTGTGATCGTGCCCGCCGCCGTCATCAACATCGGAAAAATCTTCGGCAGGGCCTGCGCTGCCATGAGCACCGCCTCGTAGCCGGCGATGGTCGCCATCGACGACAGCACGTCCATGCTCTGGGCACGGGTGATCCGGGGCAGGAGTTCCAGGGCGAAGACCGTCGCCCCGGCGGCGGCCCATTGAGCCACCGCCTGCGGCTCGCTCAGCGGCTCGCACATTCCAATGAACACCTGGCCCGGACGGGTCCGCGCCAGATCGGCCTCGCCCACCGTGGGGTTCGCGCCGGCGGAGCGGACCTGCAGCATCACGTCGGCCCGGAAGACCTCATCGCGAGTCGTGACCACCTTCGCCCCTTTGGCGACGTAATCGCTGTCGCGAAAGCCGGCCGCATCGCCAGCCCCGCTTTCCAGCACAACCTCAATTCCGGCCTTGGTGAGGGTTGGCAGAGTGGCGGGAACGACTGCTACCCGCTGCTCCCCAGGGTACGTTTCGCGGGCAACTCCGACTATCATGGCGGTCTCTGCCTACATCGGGTGGAACGCTAAATGGGAACCATTATGTCCTTTCCCGAGGCCGATTAAACCCCCCTCCGGAGTGCTTGCATCCGCGGCCGTGCAACGGGGGAGCGATCGGGCGACCGCAAGCGAGCCCCACCGCATGCTCGGTCCAGTTGCGTCATCAACTGAATGCTATCAGCCCCGCTCCGGAGCCATCTCCTCAGGCATCCACTGCGGCAACTCGGCGACCGACGCCTTGGCCTCGGCCGAAACGGGCACTCCCCAGGCGTCGAAGAACGGCCCGAGATTGCGGCCAGCCGCGCGGGAGAAGCGGACCATCCACGCGTCGCGCTTCTCGGCGTCGCTCTTCGGACGCTCTCCATCCGGCAGGTCGCGGTACTCGGCAAACACCTTGATGAACGTCTCCCAGCCGAATGCCCTTTGCATCTGCACATACATCGCCAGCGCCAGGAACGGATCTCGCTTCCATTGCTCAAACGAGCGGCCCTCGCGGAGATAACGCCTCAACGACTCGTCGCGCGACGCGGGCGGGCACTTCAGATCGAAGATGTCGTCGCGTCCACACGCCTTGTGGAACAGGTAGAGCGTGAACAGGTTGCAGGTCACCTCGCCCGTCCCCTCAAAGGTCCAGTCGGGCGACTGGTAGTTGTGGCCAATCTCGTGGAACAGGCCCCAGGCGCCGTCTCGCTTGAAGCCGACGATCGACTCGCGATCGACCATCAGCCCGGCCACATCGAGGTGCGTCATGATCGGGTAGCCCGAGTGCATGTACCCGGCCGAGATCTGCACGTCGGCCACGTAGCGCTGCTTCGCCTCTTGGCGCGGCCGGCCGGAAAGCTCGTCGCACGCGGCGACCACCCGGTCCCAGAACTCCATGAGTTCCTCCGGGTGGCGCAGGTCGCGGACCTCTTCCGACGGCACGGTGAGCACCACGCGCTCCCCCTCCAGTTCGGCCCACGGCGCGGGTCGGCGGCGAATCTCCGGCCAGTCGCCCGCCAAAGTGCGGCCCAGGGCATAGTGCGGTGCCTCGACCGCCCCGGCAATCGTGACGCTCACCACACCGAGTGCGCTCTGCTTGGGCACGTCGAGGTAAATCAGGCCACCGAACGGGTTGGCCACGGTGATTTCGGCCGCCGCCACGGGAAACTGCCGGCAGACCTCGGGCCATCGCGACCAGGAGTTGGCGTGCCAGAGGCGGTCGCTATGCGCGCCGATCCGCACCGCGAGCCCCTTGCCGGCTGCCGGGGCCGGCACGCTCACTCGTATCCGCTCGCCCGGCGGGGCGTAGAGCCCGGTGCTGTGCCAGGCCGGGATCGCCGTATCGAGCTGAACCGTTTGCGTCACCCGGCGGGCCTCCTTCGGCACCTCGCCCGGAAAACTCTTGGCGGCCGGATGGGCCTTGACCTGCTCCGCCCTCAGGCGGCTCATCGGCTCGTGCTCCAGGGCGACGGCGAGACGGGCCAGGGCATCGGCCGACTTGATCGGACGCTCGCGGCTGGGAATCGCATCCCGGGCCCACTTGCGGCGGATCACCTCCAGGCGCGGGCGGAGCAGCTTGTCGTCCGCCGGCAGCGATCGGGCCGCCAGCAGCACGGCGGCCGACGCCTGCGCGATGTCCGGCCCGGATTTCGGTTCGGCGGAACCGACGAGTTTCGCCAGCGCCTTCCCGGCGTGCGCAAGCGGCGTTGGGACAGATTCTGTCGCAAATCCGTCGGCCGACGTCCGCTCGAGCGTCCCATCGGCCCAGACGATTCCCGCCGGACTGAGCAGGCGGTTGCCCCCGTGGTCGGTGAGCAGCGATTGGCCGGGATGGAGCTGCAGCCAGCCCCAGCCCAGGTCGGCGGCCACCAGCCCGCCCCCTTGATGGAGATACGCCGACAAGGCCTCGACCTCGGCCGGCGAAAGGTTGGCCGGGCGGAGACACACGGCGTGGGTGTACTTGAGCTGGTCGGTCCACCGCTCTCCCTCGAGTGCCACGGCGCGGAATCCTTGCTCGTTGAGCCATCGCACGAGTTCAGGCTGCTTGCGCACACCGACCCGAATCGGCCCCTGCGCAGTCGCGCCCGCGGTCCAGCGCAGCGCGTTCGCCATGAGCCGTCCGGTGTCGGCCACGGCCAGGGCCGGCGGATCGATATACCCGGGATGCCCGAAGGCGACCACGCGCCCGCGGCCCAACTCGCCCGCGGCGACCACTGGCAGCGCGGTGTCGGCGCCCGACTTTCCCACCGCCACCACAAAGCTCTGCGGTCCAAACACGCACAGCGGACCGGGCACTCCCGGCGCGGCGATGCTGCCTACGCCGTCGCGAAGTCCGCGGACTTCGGGCACTTCAGCGGCCCGAGCCCCGGACGGCCAGGCCGCAGGCACGAGCACCGTCGCCAGAACCAAGGCGTGGAAAAGACGGCACCACCGCCCCACGCGCGACGGGAGCCGAGTGCGTGAACGTGCGGCCCCGAGGGGGCGACTGGCAGTATCAAGGCGCATGATTTCTCCGCATAGAGGCCCGGGTTCAATGTCGCACTCACAACCGACAGCCTCGATTGTACTTCCCGGTCCGACTGCGACAAAACCCACGGCAACCGTGCCAACGTCTGCCCGTTGGCGTTGACCATGCGGATCAACATCCCGCCGTTGTTGTAGTAGAACGGGGCAATTAAACGGGACAGGGCAATTAAACGGACAGGGGGCAATTAAACGGGACAGGTCTCATTTCTCCTGGCGGACGTCGTCAGGACGCGGCTTTGCGGGGTCTTCCGCGGGGCCGTAACGTCGACTCCAGGCCCAACTGCCCGGCCGTCTGCCGGACCCAGGGCTCGTCGACATAGGGTTGGCCCCGCGCCACGCTCCGCCGAATCGCCTCCAGTTCGGCCGCGCTTTGCGACCGGTTCACCGCTCCGGCCAGTCGCGTGGTTTGGGCAACGGCCACGCCCCCAGCCACGCCCGGTCCCTCGACGTCCCATGCCTCGACCATCGCCCGCCGGGAGCATGTCAGGCGGTACGCGGCATGCGGCTAATCTCTCAATCGGAGTTGTCCCGTTTTCTTACCCCCCGCCTTTGGCTGGTGCCTCGAGCAGTTCGATAAACCTCGCCCATCGAAAAATGGAAAAAAGCGCCAGTTCCTCAGAGCCTGCAATGAACCGAAAGACATCACGACGCTCTGCCAAGAGGGCAATTAAACGGAGGGCAATTAAACGGGACAGGTCTCATTTCTCCTGGCGGACGTCGTCAGGACGCGGCTTTGCGGGGTCTTCCGCGGGGCCGCAATGTCGATTCCAGGCCCAACTGTCCGGCCGTCTGCCGGACCCAGGACTCGTCGCCATAGGGTTGGCCCCGCGCCACGCTCCGCCGAATGGCCGCCAGTTCGGCCTCGGTGTGCGGCCGGTTCACCCGCTCCGGCCAGTCGCGTGGTTTGGGCAGCGGCCACGCGCCCAGCCAGGCCCGGTCCTTCGATGTCCCATGCACCCGACGCCAAAGGCTCGACCATCGCCAATCCTCCGCCCGGGCGACCAGTCGGGCACGCAACGCGTTTCGCTCCACGTAGCGCACCACCTGGTAAAAGTGGTCGTCGGACTCCACGGGAAACGACTTGTAGCGCCCCTGGTAGAGGTGCCCGTATCCGACCCGCCGCCGGTTCTCCTGCCAGTTCCGCGCGTGGGTGATCGTCAACTTCTGCATGAAGGCGCCCAGTTCGCCGTCGCGCTCGGGCCAGACGACGAAGTGCCAGTGATTCGCCAGCAGGCAATAGGCGCAGATCCGCATGGGACAGGTTTCGAGCGTCTTCTCGACGATCCGCTCGAAGGCCTGGAAGTCGGCGTCTTTGAGGAACAACCGCATCCTCCCCACGCCTCGGTTCAAGACGTGAAACACCATCCCGCCGGGAGCATGTCGGGCTGTACGCGGCATCCCCGTAGCCTACTCCGTACCCCTCGTGTCGTCAATAATTAGACCCGTCCCGTTTAACTGCCCCCAATAATTAGACCCGTCCCGTTTAACTGCCCCCTGTCCAGGACACGGCATCCGGAAACGCGTGCTCCAGCCAGAATTCAATTGCGCACGCAACTATCAGGCTCGTCGAGGCGGCGATGGCCGCACACGCCTTAGACACTACACTGGCCAAACGGCGGCGCGTTGCCGCCTCAGGCTCGACTGAAATCGGCGAGCGATAGGGATTGGCATGAGCAGGGCAGGGATCTCCGTTCTGAGTCATCATCCGTCTCTCGTCCTGCTACTCGCCGCTTCCTACCTTCACGCCAGGCATGTACGTGCACGGGTTCGAGCCCTCGTTCATCTGGCCGAGCTGTTCCACCGTGTATCGCGCCGTCGTGAACCGGTAAGTCCATGGGTTTGATGCCAGGCCCTGATAGAACTCATAGCCGAGCCGATTTGCCATCACATCGGCGTGCGACACGATCCCTGTTGAATACAAGCCGACCATGCTATGTCACTACTTCGTCTCCATACTCTCCCTTGGAAACAACCACAATCGCGTCTTCGCCGGGGTAACGTGTCAGATACTGATGGGCTGGATTGACGCTCGTCACAATTGGCGCCACAAGTTGGGCCAGGTAATCCCAGTTCTCGGAACTTCGCGTCCACTGGAAGATAGGCCCAGGCTCCGAAGCAATTTGCCGGAGTCCCTGCCGTGCCACGGCGTTCGACAGAATCGGCCCAGTGCATACCAGACGGACTTGAATTCCGCCAAACGCGGCTACAAAAGGCTGTGCCTCCAGCTGATACGTGCTATCCGGCGTCTCGCCAAGCTCTACGAAGAGTTGGCGGAGTTTGTCAAAGTCGGCGTCCAGCGGGCCAAAAATCATGATGCGAGGCCCGTCTGACGCTTCATAGTGTGCAACTCGTAACTTGCTTCCAATGGGTTCCATACGTTTGTCGTCCCGAACCGGTTACTTGTGCGGTACGTTCTGCCAGACGGAGTTCCATGTGTTCCACGGGTTGTAATCCCAGTGCCCGTTTGCATGCCATTTGTCGGGCGCGTGCCACCGCCATTCACCGCCCTGTGGATCGAACCACCTCCAGCCCGCTTTCGCCTCTCCCGTCGGAGGCCCCCACTGCCAATTTGAAGCCCAATTCGGCGGTTTCGGATACGAGGCGGAGTCCCACTGTCCCGGCAGACCACTCCCGCCGCGCTTAGTTCGCGAAGGCACCATCGACAGCGCCCCCAGCGCGGCGAAATCGCCGGCCTCGAATCGGCCGTGGGAGAGATTGCTGACCGTGTGACCGGCTACGGCCGCGCGCGAGCCCCACACCAGGCCCGGCTGCACGCCGGGCAGCGACAACACCTGCCGCGCCGGCCCGCTCATGGCCGCCGGGGCTGCCATCCCGCCGATCGCCAGATCGTTGCCGAAATGCGAGGAGAACTCCCCCGCATAGCTCATATAGTAGCCTGCCGTCGCCGCGCCGCGAACCAGCGCGCGGGGATCGTTCTGCGACTTCTCGGCGAACTTCCGCCGCGCTTCGTCAAAGCTGCTCGAAACGGCCGTCGGCGTGAGTTCCAATTGGGAACCGATTGCGGCCACCGCAGTCAGATGGAGAAAGTTGCCCGTGGAGAGCGGATTGATCGCGTTCCACGGGTTGCTCTTCACTTCGGCGGCCCCTTTCCTGAGTTGCCGCATGGTCCAGGTGCCTTCGATCGCCTCGCGACAGCCGGTTTCCAGCCCATTCCGATCCACCCCGTTCACCGGCCCGTTCCCTACGTACCGGTACAGGTTCGTGTCGCCCGAGGCGAACCCGATCGGGTCCTCGCTCATCCACCGCCCCAGCGCCGGATCGTACCAGCGGTGGTGGTGGTTCTGGAGAGCGAACGACTCGTCCCAGTAGGCCCCAGTATACCCGAACACGTGGTCCACCGCACGTTGCCCACGGTCCCCGGGTTGATCACCTGCTCGTCGGCCAACACCAGGTCCACCTGGTCGGCCCACAGGTAGCGGTTCTTCACCTGCCCCGAGTTGTTCATCGCCAGCGCAACGTGCTCGCCGTCGTAGACGTACTTGGCGATCTGCGAGCCCGCCGGCCCCCAGCCGTCCGGGTCGTAGTTCCGCCCCACGAGCCGGTCGAAGGCGTCGTACGGAAACCGGCAAAGGGGTCGGAAGTCATTTTCGGCTCGCTCCCTTGGTGCTTGGGCGGCCGCGGGGGCGGAAGGTCGATTCCAAACCGAATCGCTTCGCCGTCCGCTGCGACCAGCGATCGTTGCCGAACGGCCGCCCCCGCACCACACTCAGGCGAACCGACTCCAGTTCCGCCTCCGATTGCGGTCGCTGCACCCATTTTACCCAGTCGCCGGGCATCGGCACCGGCCACACGCTGAGCATCGCCCGTAAAGCTGCCTCGGCCTGGCAGCGCCGCCAGAGGCTCGACCATTGCCACTGGCGCACATCCTCGACCAGCCTGGCCCGCAGCGGATTGCGTTCGATATACCGCGCCACCGTCAGCAGGTGCTCGTCCGACTGCACGGGAAACGACTTGAAGCGGCCCTGGTAGATCGGCCCGCTCCCCGCGGTGCCCCGGTTGGCGTGCCAGCGCTGGGTGTGCGTCACGGTCAGCCAGCGCATGACCTCGGAAAGCTCGCCCTCCTCGCGCGGCCAGAGCAGCAGGTGCCAGTGGTTGGGCATCACACTGTAAGCCAGGATGCGGACGCCCGTTCGCTCGAACGTCTCCCCGAGCACCTGCTCCATGGCCGCGAAATCGGCCGCCTTGCGGAACAACCGCATCCGTCCCACGCCTCGATTGAGCACGTGGTACACCATTCCCCCGGCCGTAGCGCGTATTCTTCGTGGCATCGTCGCACTCTACCAGAAACCGCCGCCTCCATCAATAAACGACTTCCGACCCCTTTGCGCCTTCCCCATCAATAAACGACTTCCGACCCCTTTGCGCCTTCCCGCTCAGCCACAGGATCATTCTCTTCATGGCGTCCATTATACCAGAATCGAGCAGGCTCCCCCTATTCGCCCCCCTCACCGGCGACAAACGCTCCCCATCCCCTCGTTTCGATTTCTTGTCGCTCGGCCCACGTCGCACGCGGCGCAGCAACGGAACAGTCAAGTCTTTCCACGACGAAGTTAGGAGCGGCGGGGAACAGAGCCGAGTCAATCGCAATGCCATCGGGAGTCTTCCAAACAGCGTCACACTCGTTGCACATTAGGACGATGGTAGTCCCGTCAGCACATTTTCTGAAACCTACGGCCCCAGCACGGCAGACCGGACAGGGGGTATCGACATAGAACATGGCGTTCTCCAAATTACGGAATGATCGGAAAGGCAGTGATTACCTCATTGCCGTTCTCAACAACCAACTGAATGTGCCGTGCTGCCGGGTTTCCAGCGGCCCTGCCCGCTTGGCCTCCCACGTATCCGATCCTTCTACCCATATCAATCGTGTAAACCGTCCGGCTACCTTGCTGAGCTACTGTCACGCCCGCACCACCACGCTGAGCGATGCCAAACGCTTCATCAATGGCTCCCAGTGTACCTGTTCTGCCAGCATCAAAGACGCCATGACTGCCGGCTCTTGCGGCATCATCCGCAGCATGTCGCAGAACGTGCTGGACACGATTGCCAAATCTTGGGTCTGCCCCATAGCGCAAGCCGCCGGCTGACCTCCAGGTTGTGTTTCCCTCGTAAGCAAGCGTCCCAAGTCTACCAGCGTTTGCTGGGGCCCTTGCCGGCACCAGCGACAGCGCCCCGAGCGCGGCGAAGTCGCCGGCCTCGAATCGGCCTTGGGAGAGATTGCTGACCGTGTGCCCTGCCACCGCCGCGCGCGATCCCCACACCAAGCCCGGCTGCACGCCCCGCAGCGCCAAAACCTGGCGCGCCGGCCCGCTCATGGCCACCGGCGCCGCCATCCCGCCGATCGCCAGGTTGTTGCCGAAGTGCGACGAGAACTCCCCGGCGTAGCTCACATAGTAGCCCGCCGTGGCCGCGCCGCGAACCAAACCGTTGGGATCGTTCTCAGACCTCTCAGCCAACTTCCCCCGCGCCTCGTCGAAACTGCTCGAAACGGCCGTCGGCGTGAGTTCCAATTGAGAACCGATTGCGGCCACCGCAGTCAGGTGGAGGATATTGCCCGTGGAGAGCGGATTGATCGCGTTCCACGGGTTCCTCTTCACTTCGGCAACCCCTTCCTTGAGTTGCCGCATGGTCCAAGTGCCTTCAATCGCCTCGCGGCACCCGATTTCCAGCCCATTCCGATCTACTCCGTTCACCGGTCCGTTCCCCACGTACCGGTACAGGTTCGTGTCGCCCGAGGCGAAGCCGATCGGGTCTTCCGAGAGCCAGCGGCCCAGCGCCGGGTCGTACCAGCGGTGGTGGTGGTTCTGGATGCCGAACGACTCGTCCCAGTAGGCCCCAGTATACCCGAACACGTGGTCCACCGCGGCGCTGGTCTCACTGGTCAGCCGCCCGAACGAGTCGTACGTCCGCCGGTTCACCGCCGTGGTCGTGTTCACGCCGTCGTGCTGCGCCAGCTCCCGAACCGTGCCCAAGTCGTCGGCCACCGGCCAGAGCACGTTGCCGATCGTCCCCGGATTGGTCACCTGCTCGTCGGCCAGCACCAGGTCCACCTGGTCGGCCCACAGGTAGCGGTTCTTCACCTGTCCGTAGTTGTTGATCGCCAGCGCGATGTGCTCGCCGTCGTAGACGTACTTGGCGATCTGCGCCCCGGCCGGCCCCCAGCCGTCCGGATCGTAGTTCCGCCCCACCAGCCGGTCGAAGGCGTCGTACGAGTAGTTCACCTTCCGCACCACCTTAAGCACCCCGTTCACGTAATCCTTGACCAGGATCTTGGTCAGCCGGTTGCGGTGGTCGAACGTGTACTCCGTCAGGTAATCGCCCGTCGGATTGTCCGCCCGGCGAGTTTTCGTCCACACGTTCCCTTCGTTGGTGTACGTGTAGGTGAATAGCCCGTCGTCGCTCACCCGGTCGGCGTCGGGGTCGATCGTGTATGTCTTGGCGAGCGTCTGCGTGCGGTTGCCGCTCGAAAATTCCGGGGAAAATTCCGGGGACACAATACTCATTTCGGGAAACTGAGAAGCTCCCGCGCCCAGCCTCCCTTCTGCGGCCGCAACACGCGCCCGGCCATCCGGTCCAAACGTCGACAAATGCCGGGTTGCCCAACGGCCGGCCCATGCGGCGGTGCTCGCCCAACTCGAGAAGTCCAACTTCGCCGAGACCACTGTCGTGGCACCACTGGGCCATCCGTTCCCGGCACGCCGCGCCAGACGCATCCGCCCCACGCATTGATTGTAGATCACTGCGCCGGAAATGCGTCAGTCTTCCGCCGCACCACCCCGTTCGACACCACGTCCAGCCACTTGCCCGCCCGTCTCGCGCCCGCCGCCCATCGTTCTCCTTTTCGTGCTTTCCTTCTTTCGTGCTTTCCGCGTCCCTTTTGCCAGCCAGGCTAGCCTCCCCCAGCGGCGCCGAACCTCCTTCCCTGCCTCCATCACTCCCTCGTGGACTCAGTGGTCTCTGTGGTTCAACTTCCCGTTTTTTTTCCCTGTTCGCGCGCCGGCGACGAACCTCCGCCGTCGCGCCGGGGGATCCGCCCAATACTCCGGGCGATCTCCCGGTTCGTTCTTTCACAATTCGCCACACCCACCATGCCCGTCTCCCGATCGCCCCGCGCTGATTCCCCAACCACATCGACCTTCCCTTCCTCTGCTCCCTCAGTTCCCTCCTGTTACTTTCTTCTCTGGACTCTGGCCTATCGGCTCCATGTGAATCGGCCCCCCGCCACCCCCTCCAGAAACCCCAGAAAAACTTGCCAACTTCGGCCGGTTTCACTGTTGACAAAAATACATGAACACAGGTATACTAAACCCCGGCGACGAACCTCCGTCCGCCAGCACGGTCGCCCGATGAATGGGGCCGTGTTCGTTCATTGACAATCTGACTCAATCACAACTCGCTTGGCCTTTGCCGGCGCGTGCGCCCATTCCCTGCGCCCATCGTCGGCTCGCTGGACGATGATTTTGTGCAACCGCTGAGGGCGAAATTCTCGCCAACTTCAACACGTACCTCACAATACGTACGAAGTTGCGCCCGCTCGCTCGGTGCGAAATCCCTTGTCCCCTTGCACTTGCTGCCATACTCGGCGACGCACGAAATGGAACAATGCGTTTATTGTTGCGCATCAACGGGGGGTGGCGTAACCATACGCCTTGGCGCCGGCCCCTTACCTTCCTGCCGGGAACGTGTCGACCGGCAGCCCATCACCCCTCTGGGAACTTCAACATTCAAGCCAAAAGGGTGGAATTACTTGCGTCCGGAGTCTCGGCTCGAACATCCTACCTGCCTTGCACTTGCATCCACGCTCTGCGACGGAGTCAACCGAAACACTCGCTAGGGCGTTTCGCTTCGACCCCGCCAGTAAGGGAGGCATCCGCTAAATCGGGTGCCCGCCTGCGCCTGCTTGCCCCTAACCGGGCAATCCATCGATCATGGGGCGGTTTCGGCAACCTTGTCACTCGTCCCAAGAAGGGTTAAATTACTGGTTTCCCCTGTCTGGGGCGGGAAGCGGTGTAGCCGGGGCGACCCCCAATTCCTCCCGTCCGCGGTTAGTCAGAACGAGCGAGCGACGATGAAGACCTACATGGCGCGACCGGGTACGGTCAAACAAAAGTGGTGGCTGGTAGACGCCCGCGACCGAGTCGTGGGCCGCTTGGCCAGCGATATCGCCATGATTCTCATGGGCAAGCACCGCCCCACCTATACCCCGCATGTCGACACGGGCGACTACGTCGTCGTGACGAATGCCGACAAGGTGGTCTTCACCGGCAAAAAGCTCGACCACAAGCGGTACACCTGGTACACGGGGTACACCCGTCAGCGCAGCGAGACGGCGCGGGATCGCCTCGAACGCGATCCCTCGAAGATCATCACCGAGGCCGTGCGGCGCATGTTGCCCAAGAACAAGCTCGCCACCAAGATGCTGCAGAAACTGAAGGTCTATTCCAGCCACGAGCAGCATCCGCACCAGGCGCAGCAACCCGAGCCCATCGAACTGGGCGCGAAGTAATAAGCACACAGCACGTTCGCGAGAGCGAAATTCGCCGAGGAAGATTCAATATGGCAGACACCGTCGTGATCGAAGGCAAGGGCACCAACGATATCCTCGGGACCGGGCGGCGGAAGACCTCCGTGGCCCGCGTTCGCGTGCGGGCCGGCGGCAAGGGACGGATTTCGGTCAATGGCCGATCGCTGGAAGACTACTTCCCCGTGCTCCAGCACCGCAACGCGCTTCTCGCGCCGTTGCAGTTGTCGGGCCGGAAGGACGAGTTCGACGTCGTCATCCGGGTGGAAGGGGGCGGCTGGACCGGACAGGCCGACGCCTGCAAGCTGGGAATCGCGCGGGCGCTGAAGCAGATCATTGGCGAAGTGGAGCCCCAACTGCGCGGCGCCGGCATGCTCACCCGCGATGCCCGCATGAAGGAACGCAAGAAGTACGGGCTCCGCGGCGCTCGCCGGGCGACCCAGTTCTCCAAGCGGTAAAACGGCCTGCAATCTCTTCGAATACAACGAGCCCCGCAGCGACCGCATCACGGTGCTGCGAGGCTCGGCTGCTTTGAACGGGGCGTGCGCCTGCATTTCTTCCCACACGCCGCAGGCGGGCTCGGGCTCGCTTCGGGACTCACCAGGCGCCGGGCGGGGCGGTCGGGTCCGTGTGGTTTGCGTTCAACAGAGGCTCGCTCATCAGCTCATCCCTCTGACCCGCCAGGCATCCACGCGCGCGACCGGCGAAGCACCATGCTGCCAATCGGACTTCCAATGTCACGGGCGATGGCCGGGCACTTGACTCGCAGCAGAAAGTAGATTCGCTGCGGCGAATCCGACAGCGTCTCGTAGTTCCCCTGGCCCTTGGCGACGATCAGGTCGGCGGCGGCGAAACGCTGCTGGAATGCGTCGCTGCAGTCCGCCAGAATCGTGCCGGGTGCATCGGAGCCGTTGTCGATGACCGGGACCAGGCTCGTGAGTCCGGCCGCCTCCGCATCGCGGCGCGTTGCGTCGTTGATCACCGGCGAACCGCGGACCGCGACGGTGATCTTCTCGCGAGGCATACGTTCGATGAGCAGCCGGTCAAAGACGATCTCACCCGCGTTGTCGGTCAAGTAAAGGATGTCGTGCGCCGCGGCGACCGCCTTGCGAAAGGCGGAAGCGGAGCCGTCGAGCGGATCGCTGAGCGCGCCGTCGATGGCGTCCCGAATCTGCGCCTCGGTCAGGCCGCTCTTGACTCCCAAGTCCATCACGTTGCCGACGATCGCCAACCGCACCGCCATTTCCCACGGGTCGGCCGCCTCCTGCAAGCGCGCCGCGAACAGCGGCAGGAGGTCCAGCGCCAGGCGATTGAAGCAGTCTTTGCTTTCACGGTAGGGGTCGGAGTTGCCGCAGAGCTGCCGGATGCGTTGATGAATGAACTGGCCCATCACCGGCGGCGGTTGGGCGAAGTCGAACTGGCTGGTTACCTGCAGCACCTCGCGCAAGACCTGCTCGTGAATCCGCTCATCGGCCGTCGCCAGGCGCGCCGCCTCGAGCGATTGCCTTACAACGCACGGAATGCAATCAAGAAACGCTTTCATGTCTGCGGCCAGTGTTCTGCGGCGTTCGCGCCGGTCAACTCGGGGAGTTCCCCTGCTTGCATTGATGTAATCGCCTCGGCCACCGTCTTCTCCTTGGCTTGAAAGACCCGTACCCCGGCGGCTTGAAAGGTGGCGAACGCTTTGGGACCGATCTGCCCGACAATCATCGCCTGAACTCCCAGGCCAATCAACGTGCCGGCCGCCTGCGTCCCCGCCAGATGCGGAGTCTGGCGGGCATCGATGCTATTGCAGATCACGAACCCGCGCCCGCCGAGATTGAGAACTCGGAAGTAGCGCGCCCGGGCGAAGTGTGGATCGACCTTCGCGTTGCGCCCCCTCCCTTCTGCAGTCACGGCAATCTTCATGGTCAGGACGCTCAGGGTCACGACGCTCCTTTCTTAAGGGGTGTCACAAGGTCGAACTCGACCCGGGTTCCAACGTGACAAGGGAAACACCGCTCCGGCAACGTATTCCACAGTGCGGCCGTCGCGGCCCGACCCGTGCAGTGGGCCGGTCCGAGGTGGCCAATCTTCATTTCGTTAAGCTCGTCGAGCGTGCGCTGCAGGCGTTCCTCGGAAGCGTTTACCAGGTGCATGCCGCCCATCACGGTGTGGATCGGTCGCCCGGCGGTCAACTCGCGGATGTAGCGCAGCGTGTTGATCACGCCGGAGTGCGCGCAACCCAAGAGCACCACGGTGCCCTCCGCCGATTCAAAGTAAATGGCCTGGTCGTCAATTAGCGGGTCCGGAACTGGGCAGGCCGCGTCGAGGAAGAAGGGCCCGCCCGTGTCTTCGAAGTCCGTCGCCCGGGGCACGGTTCCCGTCACCATCAGGCCGCCCGCGACAGGCGTGGGCTTCTCGGTGAGTACCCATTGGTCGCGGCGCTGCTGCACCGCTTGCTTGCAGGGAAAGGGAATGCCAATCTCGCGCGATGTGCCGTCCCGGTTCCTGGCGAACTTGGGTTCCAGCGCGGCGGGATGGGCATAGATCGTCTCGGACCGCGCGCCCCGCAGCGATTCGGCCAGCGCGCCGGTGTGGTCGAAATGCCCATGGCTGAGCACCACCGCGTCGACATGGCTCAGGGGAGCCTCCAGCCGGAAGGCGTTGCCTGCCAGTACGCCCCCCTGCCCGGTGTCGAACAGGACGTACTGCGAGCCGACCTCAATCCAATAGGCAAGACCGTGCTCGGCCAATAGGCCCCGCTCGTACACCGTGTTCTCGACAAGGACTGTAATCCGCACCTGTTCGGTCATGGCGAGCCCTTTCCAAACCACGCCATCGCGTGTTTCTCCACAAAGCGGGCGGTGGCCGTGGCCACGACCTGGCCGCCCTGCAACAACTCGGCTGCCATCCGGTGAACCGGTGAGCCTTCCGTTTCAAACCAGGCCCGTACAACGGCCGGAAAGCTCACCGTCACCGGATGGCGAAAGCGAACATTCATGTCCACGGTCACCGCTTCCAGTCCGCGGGCAAACAGGCAGTTCGTCATCGCCCCGTCCAGCAGGCTGCAGATGATCCCGCCGTGCAACATTCCCGGGTAGCCGGAGAAGATCGGCAGGCAAGAGAAGCATGCCTCCACCGCACCGCCAGAAGCCGTCTCGAACTCCAGCCCGAGGCCGTGGCCGTTGGCCGCACCGCAGACGAAGCACCCCGGGTGGCTCCGCCGACGAACGGCGTTGAGCGACAGGTTGCTGTGGGGATCGTTCATTGAACCGCTCAGTGATCGCAGGGGTTGTTGCCTGAGACGATGGTCCCGTTCAAGAAGGCGGCCACGACGCTCTCGGGAGTGTCGGAAGCGACCCCATAGACGACGCGGATGCCCTTTTCCGCGAAGAGCATCTGGGCCCGCTGCCCCATGCCGCCGGCAATGATCACCTCGGCGCCCTGCTCGTGCAGCCATCGCGGCAGCAATCCTGGCTCGTGGGGGGGCGCTGCCAGGATTGCGGTGCCGCGATGCTGTCGGGTCGCCTCGTCGACATCAACAAGGGCAAACTCCTCACAATGACCGAAATGCATGGCCAATTGGCCATTGGCAAGGGGAATGGCGATCTTCACCAGCGATCTCCTCTTGGTTGAAGTTGAAGTTCGGGCTGTTCTAGGCAACCGGCGAGGCGGCGACCACCTGTTTCACCACATCGGCAAACGCTTTTGCGGCCGGGCTGTCGGCATAGCGGTGCACGTAAGGCACGCCGCCGTCGCCGCAGGCAACAATCTGCGGGTCGATCGGAATGCGGCCCAGCAGTGGCACGTTCATCTCACGGGCCAGCGCCTCGCCGCCGCCCGTCTTGAAGAGGTCGATCTGCCCGCCGCAATGCGGGCAGACAAGGCCGCTCATGTTCTCAATAATGCCGACGACGGGCAGCGACACCTTCTCACAGAAGGAGACCGATCGGCGGACGTCGGCGACCGCCAGGTCTTGCGGCGTGGTCACCAGGATCGCGCCCGCCGACTGGCCCACCAGTTGGGCGATGGTCAGCGGTTCGTCACCGGTGCCGGGCGGGGCGTCGATCACCAGGTAGTCGAGCGTTCCCCAGGCCACATCCTTGAGAAACTGCCGGATCGCACCGTACTTCATCGGACCGCGCCAGATGACCGCCTCACGGTTGTTCGGCAGAAAGAAGGCGATCGAGATCACCTTCAAGTTGTCGCCGATCTCCAGCGGCACCAATTCGCCGTCGTGGGTCACCACCCGGGCGTCGTCGAGCCCCATGAGCTTGGGAATGCTCGGCCCGTGGATGTCGACGTCGAGCAGGCCGACCTGTTTGCCCGCCAGCGCGAGCGAAATCGCCAGGTTGGCCGCCACGGTGCTCTTCCCCACGCCCCCCTTGCCGGACATGACCAGCAGTTTATTGCCGATCCGGCACATTCGTTGGGCCAGTGCCTGCCGATCCAGAAAGTCCTGTTCCGATTCGTCAGCCTGGCGCTGTTTCGACGAGCACTCCGCCGTCGTGCACTCCTCACACTGCTGGGCCGCCGGCTTTCGCTGCTGGTAATCGCGGATTGCCGCCTTGAGGGTGTTGGCCGCCAGAAGCGCGCAGTGCTCGGAGCCCGCGGGCAGGCCGCCCAGTGCGCGGAGCACATCCTGCTGTTCGACGTTGAGCGCTTGCTTGATCAGCATGCCGGTGGCCAGTTCGGTGGCCATGCTGCCTGCCGCGCGCGACGACCCACATCCGTCGGTGGTGAAAGACACCTGGACGACGTGCCGATCGGCGATTCTGACCCAAAACTCCATCGTGTCGCCACACGGTCCCGTGATCCGGGCGTGGCCGTCGGATTGGGCGAGCGGGCCGAAGTTGCGGGGATTCTGGAATCGCTCCAGCGCGATGGGAGAGACTGCTTGATCGATATTCATGTTCGTGCCTTATCATTCTGGCCGGCCAGTTGCACCAGGCCGCCGACTGCCACCGGTGCTCCGAGGGAAAGTCGTTTCTCGACCTCAGCCCACAGCCGGCGGATCGCCTGGGCCACAGGTCCGTTTGAATTCTCGACGACGGTTTTGCGTGCGATCTGAGCCTGTGTCACCGCTTGGTCGTAGGGTATGCGCCCGACCGACACCATTCCTTGCTGCGCTGCCAGGTCTTCGAGCCTTGTCGTTACTTCTTCGTTCAAGTCGGCCTTATTGACCGCCAGGAGGCCGGGCACCCCCAACTGCATTGCCAGTTGAGCTACCCGGCGGAAGTCATGCTCTCCAGAGGCGGTGGGCTCCACGATGAATAGCGCCAGGCTGGCTCCGGTGAGCGAGGCGATCACCGGGCAGCCGATCCCCGGCGAGCCATCGCAGAGGATCAGGTCCCGCCGCTGCTCGGCAGCCACCTGCTGGGCAGTGCGGCGCAACTGGGTGACAAGTTTGCCGGAGTTCTCCGCACCGACTCCCAGCCGGGCGTGCACCATGGGCCCGCACCGCGTCTGCGAGACGAACCACTGCCCGCACACCGCCGGTTCAAATTCGATCGCCTTCTCGGCGCAGAAATCGAAGCACACGCCGCACCCCTCGCAGGCGATCGTGTCGACGCGAAAGGTTTTCGGCACCTTGCCGTTGCCCGGCCCATCGAAATAGATCGCATCGAAGCGGCACAATTCCTCGCACTTGCCGCAGGCCGTGCAGTGTCCGGGCTTAATCCGCGCCTTGCTCCCGGCGGTGAACGCCTCGTGACGGAGGATCCGCGGCTCAAGAACGAGGTGTAGATCGGCGGCGTCGACGTCGCAGTCGACGAGCACCGCCTTGTTCGCCAGCACCGCCAGCGAGGCCACGACCGACGTCTTGCCCGTGCCCCCCTTGCCACTGATGACCACCAGTTCCTTCATCGCAGCACCCCCGAAGTGACGGTCACCAGCAGCCCGCGAATTCGGCTGGCGACATGCGGGACAGCAGTCGCGGCCAACTCGCCCCGGGAATACGCTTCAGCCACTTCGCGGTCGTCGGGTATCTCGGCGGCCACGGTGATTCGCTGCCGCCGGCAGTACTCCCAGACCTCTCGATCGCCGCTGTCGGCGCGATTGATGATCACGCTGAAACTCAACCTCAAGGCTCGCGCCATCTCCACCGCCAGTTTCAAGTCATGCAGGCCGAACGGCGTCGGTTCGGTCACCAGCAGCAACAAATCGCAGCCGCGCACGCTCTCGATCACCGGGCAGGAAGTACCTGGCGGACAGTCGAGCACGGTCAACTCGACGTCCGGCGCCGCTTCCTTCACCGCACGGATGGCAGGCGGACTCATTGCCTCGCCGACATTGAGTACGCCGTCGACAAACTGCAGCGCCCCGCTCGTGCCGATCCGCAGCACGCCGATCGGCCGGGGCTGTTCGTGAATCGCGTCTTCCGGGCACACCAACAGGCATGCCCCGCAAGCATGGCACAGTTCGGTAAAGACCAACGTCTGGCGACCGACGCAGGCGATAGCGCCGTAACGGCAGGCTCGGCTACACAGGCCGCAGTGGGTGCAGCGGTGGGGATCGACGACTGGAATCAGCTTCTCAATCGGCCTCTGCTGGATTATCTGCGGCTTGAGGAACAGGTGCCCGTTGGGCTCCTCGACGTCGCAGTCCAGATAGGCCACGGTGCGGCCGTCCGATGCAGCCACCTGGGCCAGACTGGTCGCCACCGTGGTCTTTCCCGTGCCGCCCTTGCCACTGGCAATGGCGATCTTCATTTCTCCGCCCCGGCCTCCAGTTCGCTGATCCGTTGACGGAGCCGTTCCAGTACCCCCGCGGCCTGGTCAGCCTGCTGCTTGAGCACGTCGACCTCCTGCTGGCGGGTCATGGCAAAGGCGCCGGCCGCCATCGCGGCACCAGCCACCCCCATCCCGACCCTTGCCCAACCGGGCAGCCCTGTCGCATAGAACATGTGCCGCCAACCGCGGCCGCCTCCCCGCCCGCGCCCCCAGAATCCGCCGCCGAACACGTGGCCAGCAAATCCGGGCGCGCTCAAGCCGGCACAATAGCCCGCTCCCCGACCGCTCATCGGCCCCATTCCCATCGGTCCCGTTCCATCTCCACCTGGCATGACTCGTTCTCCTTGTACTTGATTCGGCTATGAAAATTTAAGCTTTGTCAAACGGCTCCGTGAGTCGCGCTGAATATGCGTTGGCTCTTCAGGCCCAATGTCCCTCAACGTTGGCCTTCGCCGCCGGTTCGAGGCGGCCGGCTTCCAGGCTCTTGAGTGCTTCGCGAACCGTCCCGGAAGCGCCCGGATAGATCGTGACGTTTCCCGCCTGCAGCGTGGCGAAGGCTTTCGGTCCGACGTTCCCTGTGAGAACAGCCTCCGCTCCCAGCTCGACAACGGCCTGGGCAGCCTGGATTCCGGCCCCCTGCGCCGCGTTCAAGTTCTGAACGTTGTCGTGGGCGGTGAACGTGCCGGTTTCGGTGTCGAACAGCACGAAGTACCGGGCTCGTCCGAACCGCGGATCGACGGGGCTGTCAGCAGTCGGCCCTTGAGCCGTAACAATGATCTTCATGGACTCTCCTCAGTGGTCAGTCCGCCACCCCGGCGACGATGGCGATGCCGGGCAAACCGCCCTTTTCGGCAACAGCCGGGCATGGCGAATTGTTCCTCCTCGAATCTCCCCTCGCAAAATGCTCTCACGATCTCGTCCACGTCCCCGCAGATCAGCGGGATGACCTTGATTCCCTGGGACGCCAGCAGTGTTGACAGCGGTGCCGATATGGCTCCGCACACGAGCACGTCGACGCCCCATTCCGCGAGTCGCCGCACACGCTCATGCAGTGCGGTTCTCCCGAGGCTCTCCACGTGCCGGCTGCCGCCGTTCCCGCCGTCGGAATCGACCAGCACCACGTGCTCGGCGACGTCGAACACGGGAGAGACACGGCCTTGCCACTCTGGTACGGCAACCTTCATAACCGCACTCGCTCAGGCCAGTTTGTCACGGTTTTCGTACAGCTTCAGGACCGCATCCACAATGTCGTCCATATCGCTCTTTGTGCCCAAGAGCATCGTCTGCGAGAACCACACCGCCTCTTCGCAGAGTCGATCGTTCTGCGGGAGGTCCAATTCATCCCAGTACTGTTTCAGCCGCTGCGAGGAGAATGCGCGCCGGAAGTTCTTCGATTCCAACGCGGTCTTCAATCCTCCGTACCGGTACTGCGGCCCGTAGCCCGTGCTGGCCGGCACTCCCTCCGCGGCTAAGGCCTTCACGAACGTCGCCCGCGGCACGTTGTTGAACTGTTCTTTCTTGTACCGCAACGGATACAGGTGATACGCCGCCTGTGTCACCTGCGGGTAGAGCTTGTGTGGGATGATGCCCGGAATCTCCTTGAGCCGCGACGTCAGATACTTCGCGTTCTCGTTCCGGCGTTGCGTGTCGGACACCAGGCGTTTCATCTGCGCGAGCAGGATCGCCGCTTGCATCTCCGTCAGCCGCCGGTTGGTTCCGAGGATCGGGTAGGGCGTGTCGCCCTTCACACTCCCATATGGCCGGCCGCAGTTGTGGTACGAAAAAACCTGGTCCATCAGCTTCTCGTCATTGCCCACCACGGCTCCACCTTCGCCGCAGGCGAGGTGCTTGCTGTTCTGGAAGCTGAAGCACCCCAGGTCTCCCAGCCCGCCGCATTTCTTTCCCCGCCATTCGGCCAGCCACGCCTGGCAGGCATCCTCGATGACGACGAGTTTGTGCTTCTTCGCAATGGCGTTGATCTCGTCCATTTCGGCCGGCAATCCGAGAATATGCACCGGCATGATCGCCCGGGTGTTCTCTGTAATCCGCGCCTCGATGGTTTTCGGATCGAGTTGAAAGGTCTCGGGGTCGGTGTCGGCAAACACGGGCAGCGCATTGGCGCCCAGGATCACGTTGTAAGTCGCGATGAACGTGTAGGGCGAGGTGATGACCTCGTCGCCAACTCCCACGTCGAGCACGTGCAGCGCGGTCAGCAGTGCGTTGGTGCCGTTGAACGTGCACACGCAACGCTTCACGCCGAGCAGTTCCGCGTACTTCTGCTCAAAGGTCGAGACCGTCTTCCCTCCCAGGCGGCACCACGTGCCGCTCCGCACCACCTCGATCAGCTCTTTCTCGTCGTTCGGATCCCACACCGGCCAGCTTTGCCAGCCGCCTCGGTGAACGGGCGCGCCACCGAGAATGGCAAGCTTGGCGGCCTTTTCGCCCGCGGCTCCGTAACCGCTGGCGCCGCAGGCCGCGACCGCCGCCCCCGTTGATGCCAGGAACCCTCGCCGTGTGAGCTCGTACTTACTCATCCCTCGTACTCCTTTTCGCATGGGAACCGCCGGCAAACCTACGTCCGCTGCGCCTTCCGTAGCGAGATCGCCTCCTGAGGGCATTCGGCAACGCACTGTCCACAAGCCGTGCAGCGGCTGGCATCGATCTTGGCCACCCCGTTGACGCTGATCGCCTCTGCGGGGCAGACGCGCAAGCACAGCCCGCAAGCAGCACACAGATTGGCGTCGACGACGGCAACCAGGCGGCCGGTCGCTGCCGGCGCCGCGATGTGCCCGATTCGCTCATTCAGGGCGGCAAGTTGCTGCTCGACCGCCTCGGCCTCCGCTTTCAGCGAAGTAAGCTCTTGTGTCGCGGCCGATCGCGGTTGCGGCGCGGACTGCGACTGAAAAGGGGAAGGAGCGCTGGCCGGTGCGTCGGCCTGGCGAGCACCCGGTCCCCTGCCGCGCCCGCGGCCCATTTGCGCGCCACCACCACCGCCCCTTCCCATTCCGTGTCCCATCCCGCCGCGTTGTCCACGTCCCATACCCATACCCCTTCCCGTACCCGTACCCATTCCCATACGCGTGGATGCAAACGCACTAGTGTCTGCGCTGGCAGGCGAACTCGCGCCAAAGTGACCGGCGACATTGGGCTGTTCAGCGTGCGAGTAACGACCGGCTTTGAAGTTCTCGACCGCCTCGCGAACGGTTCCCGAACAGCCCACCACTACCGTAAGTCCCGCCGCCGACAAAGTCTGGTACGCATTGGGGCCGCAATTGCCAGTGAGAACAATCCTCGCGCCCTTCTCAGCCACCATTTGGGCCGTTTGGATCCCTGCCGCACTGTCCCGCGAGCCATTCGGATTGGCCATGGCCTCGAAGGTCAGGTCTTCCGTCTCCACGACAAGCAAGTACTCGCAACGGCCGAAGCGCGGGTCGAGCGGCGATTCAAGACTGGCACCGGTGGCGGTGACGGCGATCTTCATTCGATTATCCTTCATCACGTTGAGCCAGACAGCCAAATCGGTATCGAATCGCGTCTGGCTTCTCGTGACACGACAGTGCACGCTACATGCCGCTGAGATTCAACCACACAAGAGAAATCGCAACAGCTTTTTATCACAATACTTGCGACTCTACTCTGAGCATCGCACCCGGCTCGTAAGATTGCATTTCGCGTGAATGTGCCGATGTGCGAAATTGCAGAATGCACTGTTTTGAGTCTACCGACCACCTCCTCGTGACGCAAAGGCGCCAGCGAGGCCATGCCGATCGTCTGGACTCGCAGCTTAGGCCCTGAAGATGGACCCACTCAGTCTTTCGCAGACTGGAAGAAGAGCGCGGTGCCGACCTGGTTCGCCCGCACCAGACCCGCAGCACTGAGATGCTCGATCGCCTTGAGGACTTCATGACGATGCATCCCCAGACCACCGACAAGATCGTCGATCGAGCAAGGGCGACGCCGCAGCAGTTGGAGGATTTCGTCCCGCCCTGCCTGACCTGGATCCAGAGCGTGGGCACTGTGGAATTCGGCGATCACCTCCGCACGCGGAGCGAACATCGCGGCAATCTCTTCCAGCCGGGCCCGCGGCACCGCCAAAGCGTCATCCGCGGCCGGTGGACGGGTAACCGTGTTCAGTTGCACGCGATCGGGCCGAATAAGATCAACACAGCGGCAGATCTCGGCCAACTCTTGTTCTGTGTCGGTGTAACCGCCGAGTAAGAACACCTCGAGCCAGTATTGATTGCGAGATTGTCGGCGAAACGCAATGAGCCCTGTGAGCATGCGAGCGAAGTCGATACCTTCGTGCGGTCGGTTGACCCGCCGAAATGTCGCTTCGTTTCCCGCATCCAGCGACGGAATCACGAGATCGGCCCGATGTAGTTCTTGCTGGACTTCTTTACTTCCCAACAAAGAGCCGTTCGTCAACACGGCAATCGGAAGATCCGTCAGGGCCCGAATCCCGTCGATCAGTCTGTCAAGCGGCCTGAAGAGCGTCGGCTCGCCCGAGCCACTCAGCGTGACATAGTCGGGCCGCGAGTCGAGCTTCTTCTCCAAGTCTTCGAGGATGAGGCTCAGTGGCACCCACTCTTTGCGCTGAAGGGTCTTGCACGTGGTTGGATTAAGCTGGCAATAGATGCAGTCATAAGTGCACGTTTTGAACGGCACAAGATCGACTCCCAGCGACCGCCCGAGTCGGCGCGAGGGTACAGGGCCGAAGACGAAGCGGGTCATGGCCGGCACCCAGCAGCGCGGACGGGACCGGTCGCGGTGGCAGTACCCATTCCGGCTCGCCACCACGTGTCCCCACGCCAATCGCAACGGGTGGGAGCCGTCGCTCTCAACACGACTCTTGACATGGCAACACCTCCTTACGAGACGCGGCTTCGCCGAACGCCTGGCTAAGGATGCAAGCACGCTGCGTGCCGGATCGCAACGAGATGTAGTGAAAGGAAGTAAAGGGCTGAAACGCCGCGGCTTACGGCGAGCATCACCGGTCTCAATCCGCGACCCCGTCCATTGCCAACGTTGCATTCTGCAACTTCAGCCTCGCCGGCCTCGGCCATCGACCTCCGGCAAGTCGATCTTCAGGTCTTTGAGCTTCCGATAGAGCGTGCTGACATTGATGCCCAGGTCTCTGGCGGCGTCCTTGCGGTTGCCGTTGCGGCGCTGGAGTGTCTCGGAGATCAGGAATCTCTCCATTGCCTGAAGGCTCATGGGCTGCGACTCGTCGCGCCCCATGGTCGTCATCGGACGCAGTTCCGGTGGCAAATGATTGAGCTCGATGACGCCGCCCCGGCAAAGGACAAACGCCTGCTCGATGATGTTCTCCAGCTCGCGGACATTGCCCGGGTAGTCGTGCTCCATCAGTCGAGCCATGACCTCATCGGACACTCCGGCGATGTCCTTTCCCTGCAAGTGATTGAACTTCGCCACGAGGTGGCCGACCAACAGGGGAATGTCTTCCCGTCGCTGCTGAAGGCCCGGCAGCTTGAGGTGGATCACGCGAATTCGGTAGTAAAGATCGTCGCGGAACGTGCCCGCCTGGACCAAGCCGGCCAGATCCCGGTTCGTGGCCGCCACGACCCGGACATCCACCGGGACTGCCTGGACCCCCCCGAGGGGTTCAATGACTCGCTCCTGAAGCACCCGGAGAAGGCGTACCTGCATGGCGGGCGAAATATCGCCGATCTCGTCCAGGAAGATCGTGCCGCCATCGGCCAGAAAGAAACGGCCGGGCTTGTCACGTTTGGCATCGGTAAACGCCCCCGCCTTGTGGCCGAACAACTCGCTTTCCAGCAAAGTATCCGGAAGGGCTGCGCAGTTGACGGCCACGAACCGCTTCCGCTTGCGGGGAGAGAGATTGTGAATCGCGCGGGCGAAAAGCTCCTTACCCGTGCCGCTCGGGCCTTCAATGAGAACGGTGCTGGAACTTCCGGCGATCTGCGGCAGGATCTCGAACAACCGCATCATCGCGGGGCTGTGGCCGATAATGTCTTCGAACGTGTACTTCGCCTGGAGTTCCTTCTGGAGTTGTTCGACCTGGGTGAGGTCATGGAACGTCTCGACCCCGCCGACGACTGTCCCGCCGTCGTCTCTCAGCAGCGCCGTGGAAATTCGGATCGGTACCCGCTGGCCCTGGTGATTGACGATGTGCGCGGTGGCGTTGACGATCGGCTGGCCGCTGTCCATTGTCCGCCGCAGCGCGCAATTCGTCTCGCAGATATTGGCGTGAAACACGTCGCAGCAGCGGCTGCCGATGGCCGATTCTCTCGCCACACCGGTGATTCTCTCCGCGGCCTTATTGAAAGCGGTGATCCGCCAGTCCCGATCGACGGTGAAAACGCCTTCGTTCACCGAGTCGAGGATCGCGGCTTCGCGCTGCTTGAGTTCCTCGCGATCGTCCATTGCACTGCACTCTCGTACCTTGCACTCCGTCCTGATAACATCCCTACAGCATACGAGACGATCGTGCAAATTGCTACAGGAAACCATCACCAATTCGTGCAAAGTGCCAATAGAGCAGTCCAGACAGCCGGTTCTGTCATGCAGCAACATTTGGTGCTAAAACGACTTATGCCACCAATTCGCGCTCGGTAGATTGGGCATAGCGATTGCGAGTTTCGTACGAGCCTTGTTTTCCGCTGTTTCAACCTCCGCAGCCTTGAATCCACCCGACCGGCGGTAGGCGAGGCAACTCCACACAGGTCCAGAAAGCAACTTCCCCTGCCAGGGCGGCGACGACTGTTTGCGGAATGCCCCTTGTCGACAGCGAACATCAACGGAAGGACCAAGAATCGATGCCTCCAGATCCGCTAACCCCTTACGGCAACCGTCCGATGGTCACGCCGATCGTCAACGCCGTCAACTATGAGTATGCCTCCTTTGAAGTGCTGCGGCAGATCACCGAGGGCGAGATCGACGGCTACACGTACCACCGCGATGACAACCCGACGGTGCGCGAGGTCGAGCGGAAGATCGCCGCACTCGAGGAAGCCGAAGACTGCGTCGTGTGCACTTCGGGTATGGCGGCCTGTTCGATGGTGTACCTGACGTATCTCCGGACTGGCGACCACCTGCTGATCTTTCACGACACCTACGGGGCGAACTATAAGGTATCCCTCATTCTCGAGCGGATGGGAATCCAGGTGTCATGGTTGGACGCCGACGATGCCTCGCGGATCGGCGAGCATCTCCGCCCCAACACGCGCATGGTGTTTCTGGAGACGCCAAGCAACCCACTCTGCAAGATCATCGATATTCGGGCCGTCCGGCGCGCCGCCGACACGGTTGAGGCGCTGGTCGTGGTCGACAACACCTTTGCCACTCCCTATCACCAGAAGCCTCTCAGGCACGGTGCGCACCTGGTCGTGCACAGTGCGACCAAAGCCTTGGGAGGACACAACGACATCATGGCCGGCGCCATCGCCGGCCCGAAACGCTACTACAACGAACTCTGGTTCACGCGCCAGGCGATCGGTACAACGCTCGACGCGTACTCCGCATTCCTGTTGGACCGCGATCTGAAGACGTTCGAGATCCGCGCGGCAGCGATGGCTCGCGGCGCGGAGATCGTTGCCGGCTATCTTCAGCACCATACGAAAGTCTCTCGGCTTTCCTATCCTGGCCTGCCCGATCATCCCGGGCATGCCGTGGCCTCCCAGCAGATGGAGAAGGGGTTCGGCGGGATGCTGTCGTTCGACGTCGGCCATCATCAGGAGGACGCCCGCCGATTCATCAACGGACTTCGCTCCATTTACCACGCCGTCAGCCTCGGCGCCACCGAGTCGTTGATCTGCATCCCCTACTTGACGACCATGCTTTACCTCCCGCCCGAAAAACGGACGACCTTCGGCGTCCGCGAGAACACCATTCGCCTCTCCGTCGGCATCGAACGTCCGGAGCGGCTCGTAGCAGACATCGAGCAGGCTTTGGCCTTGGTATAGGAGCATCCCCCTGTTAAGGACACCGATCTGGATCGCTGCCGGGTGACCGTCATGGATATCACGCACATACTTGTTCAGGAGCACCGCATTATTGAGCAAGTCCTCCATTGCCTGGAGAGAATGGCGGAACGCTGCGAAAGGGATCGCGTGCTGGAATGCGAGGCGGCTCAAGACGCCATCGCCTTTCTGCGCAGCTTCGTCGAGCGCTGCCACGACTTCAAAGTCGAGACCCGTTTGCTCCCCGCCGTTCAGGCAATCGGCGTCCCACGGGCGCAAAGCGCGGGGTGCTCGATGCGGCATAGCCGAGAAGACGCCCGTCTTCACCTTGACGCGATGGAGGCGGCGATTGAACTGGCCCGCGCCGGCGATGCGGCTGCTCTCGAGGCCTTTGTTGAGCACGCCCGGGCGTATATTGGCGAGTTGCTGGACTGCATCGCGAGTCAAGAGGACGGCCTGTTTCCGCTCCTTGACAGGATACGGAAGAAGGAAGAAGTGCGGCTGAACCCCGACAACCGCGCGTGTGCGAACGATGACGCTTGCGGTACATACATTGAGCTTGCCAGGCGGCTGGCGGAGCAGTTCGGCGTGTTTCAGCCGGAATAAATCATCCCCCAGGGGCGATGTGAGACGTGACGTGGACTGGAGTGTCACAACGGCAACACAAGTAGGCGCAGAGAGGTTGCGGTCCAGCGGCGAGCCTATACTAAGCTCTGCCGCAATGCGAATCGTCAGGCCGCTGACGGGGCGGCCGCCGACGGGAATTCATGACCTCGCCAGCTCACTTGGGGGTCACCGCCGCGGCGGTCAACGAGCAGGTGAAACGGCTGCTTGCCTGCGGACTGTAGTGCGATATCAGACGCTTACCCGCACGACGCGGAGCCAGATCGAGCCGATGAAGAAGGTCGTCGGCACGCTACGTGAGCATCGCGCGTTGATCGCAGTTCGTTCCGCGCCCGTGGAACGGTTTCGGCAGGCTCGCTCGAGGGCCTGAACAACAAAGCGAAAATGACGAGAGAGTAGCGTATGGCTCCCGCACCTACGAAGCCATCGAAATCGCTCTTTATCGCCAACACGGGGAACTTTCCTAGCCAGGATTTACCCACTAATTCTGGTGAGGAGGCCTTTCCGGTGTTAATGTCGGAATTAAAATCCGCGAACCAGTACCACAGGGGGCTTGACACGACTTGCTTCCAGGGGGAAATTGGCGGTCGATAGAATACCGTCACCGTTTGCCTGTGGGGCGAGCGCGGCCCGCAGACCGGGAGGAGAAGGGATTCTGTCGGCTCTCACCCTCGATTCAACATCATCCGGGCAGTCTTTATCACGCGGGGGTTTTCGGAGCCTCTCTTCGGTGAAGTGACGGTCAGGCCGCCGGCATGTACGCTGTGCGCCCTGATCTGGGTTCTCTTCTGACGATTACTGCTCGTCGACGGCGAATGTCGAAGAGCGAATGCGCGACAGTCCAGCCTCAGGCAGTCGGTGGCTGGACTTGGCAGTTCAGGTAACGGTGCCATGCCGTTGCGGCGATGCACGGCGGCACATCACCGCGCACCTGCCAGGATCTTCGCGGCTGGGTTTCTTGTTGTGTCTGCCTCCCGGCGGACACGGTTCTGCTTCTTCGAGGAGGCGCAGTCATGATGTCGCCATTCCATCGCAGATCGTCCGGGAGCGGTGTACAGTCGAGGAGGCGAGACGGTTCTCGAAAACCTTCAGTTGGCGGGCGATGGCGTCGCCTCCTGGCCGAGTCGCTGGAAGACCGATTGCTCTTGTCGATTGTCCCTTCGCTGCACGACGAGCATACGGCCGCGTTCGTCGGCGGTGCCGACCCGGAAAGCTTGTACTTGCGCGTGACGGGCGGGATGTTGGAGTACAGCGAGACGGGGGATACCTATTCGAGCGATCTCTCGGCCGTTGAGGGAAATCAGACGCTCACGATCTCATCCAGCACAGTAATTACTGTAGGTCTGGGCGCAGGCAATGACAGGCTGTTCATTCAGTTCTCCGACTTGATCGGCATCGACCGTCTGACTTTCGACGGTGGCGATGGCATCGACACGCTGGTGGGGCCGGACGAGGCGAACGCATGGAATATCACCGCGGCCGACACTGGGACGCTCAACTCCCGGATCAGCTTCATCGGCGTCGAGAACCTTACGGGTGGTAGCCAGGCCGATCACTTTGCACTCCTCGACGAGGCCTCGGTCAGCGGAACGCTCGATGGCGGCGAGGGAGCCGATGTGCTCGATTACACCAGCTACATGCCGCTCGGCACGGCCAACCTCGCTGACGGATTAGCCACGGGCACCGGCGGGATCAGCCGCATCGACACCACGCTGGGGGAAGATGATCCGCTGTTGTTCGTCCACGGCTTTGCGGGTTCCATGGGCGTGGTGGGGCAGACGGCTCACTGGCTGTCGCACCGTGGGCTGCACCCGGACTTCATCGACTTGGACCCGCTGTACCACAACTACGACGATCTGATCCAGACACTGGTCAATGTGGGTTATCGGCTTGAGCCGGATTCGGTCAACGACCTCCCCCAGACGCTGTACGCGGCGAATTGGGACTGGCGGGTGCCGGTGGCGCCGACGGACAGCATGGCAGATGGGGCACTCACGAGTGTGACTGTGTCGTCGATCATCGATTCGACGTTTGAAACGGGGCTCGACTACCTGGGCTACTGGCTCAAGCGGGTGAGTGACGACTGGTTTGGGAAGACGGGCATACGCCCGGATTCGGTGGATATCGTCGCCCACAGCACGGGTGGACTCGTGGCGCGGAGCTATATGCAGTCGAGCGCCTACGGGGGCGAATTTTCGGCCGGCCAGTATCTCCCGCAGGTGCATGATCTGGTCCTGGTGGGCGTACCGAGCGAGGGGACGCCGCGGACCTGGAACATGCTCCACAACAATTTCGGGGAATCGCTCGAGACCCGGGCCGCCGGTGTCATCCTCACGAAGGCCTATCAAGATCTGAAGGCCGGTAGCACGATCTACGGCCCGGACAATTCCACATCGACGGATGACATAGTCTGGAATCCATTGAGTCCCATTTCGGAAGTTGAGTTCATTCGCCGCTATATCGAGACCCTCGTTGACCTGTTGCCCACGTACGCCTTTCTGGAGATCGGCGGCACACCTAAGACGGCGGCCGAAGTCGAACCCGACCTGGCCAACACGCTGCTTCTGGACCTGAATCCGAACGGCGATCCGAACTCCTTCATCGATCGGCTGGCCAACGGCGGCACCATGACGGCCGTGTATGGCGACGGATCGCGGATGATCGAGGGGCTCGTCGAGCGCACCGGGCTGACATTGTCGGCCGGCATGTCGAATCTGATCGTCGGCGTCGGCGAACTCGGGGGCCATCTGCCGTCCACCGACGAAACGTGGTACGAGCCCTATCACACAGGCGGCTCGGGCGACGGCACCGTGCCGACGGTCTCGTCTGCCGGCAATTTTCTGGCCGATTCTGTCCGCATTGGCAGTGGATCGCTGGTGCTGCGGGACATGAACGAGACCCAGCATGCAGCGCTGGCGTACGACGCCGAGTCACAGATGGCAATTCTGGAAGCCGTCGGGCTAACCGAAATCCAGGAGGCCGACATTTCCACAACCCTGCACGCGGAGGATATGGCCGACAAGCTGAGCGGCCTCGTGCAACTCGTGTTTGGAGAAGTCCTGAACGCGATCCTGATCGATGATCGCGACGCCAGCAATGTCAAGGTGTATGCGACCTTCCTCGGGAATGACCTGGAACTTCACGGCGGCGAAAGCGGCCTGATTACGATCACTGGCGGTGGCCGAGTACTGACGGTGATCAGCCCGGCAGACTCGCTCACCATCTACCTCGGGCTTGGGCAGGACATACTGAGGGTAGACTCTGCTTCGACATTCAATACGGATCTGCGAATCAAGGAGATCTTCTCGTCTCCCAGCAGCGACATGTTCAGCGTGGTGTTCGATACGGTGATCGGCAGCTCGAGGGTCGAGTTCCTCGAGGACGTCGACCTTCCCGGACACGACCTCAGCGTGGCGGCAGACACGATCATCGTGGGCGGCGCCACGATCTCGACGCGCAAGGTGAATGAGACCTCCGCTTCCGTCGCCCACTCGGGGAACCTGGCATTCGAGGCGGAGTGGATCGAGCTTCAGTCTGGGGCCAAGCTATTGACCCATGTGGAAGATGGCAGCATCTACCTGCCCGGCAGTATCACGCTGGCGGCCGAGGACACCGCGCTACGCGAAAGCACGGTGATTTCGCCCCTGGACGTGAACAAAAACCTGGCCAGGGTCGAGATCGCCGGCGCGGAGATTCGGGGCGGCGACATCTCGATTACCGCCAACGCCGTCGACACGCACCGGTCTGACGACCTGGGCGCGTACTCCGCCAAGTGGAGCGACTATTTGTTCGGGATTCTGGACCAGATCCCCGGTCTCGCGGTCAGCGCCTTCACGGGTATCTTCGGCCAGGTCGTCATTCACCGTGCCGACGCCCGCGTTTATGTCTCAGGCTCGTCGATCACGGGGGCGGGAAGCGTGGCAGTAGGGTCCAGCGCCAACACCGATGCGTCGCTCCACACGGTTTCCCTCAACGGAAAGCTGCTTGGGGGAGCGTTTACGTTGTCGATCGGCTACGGTGAGGCGCACTCGTACGCAGACACGAGGATCGACCACACGACCATCGTCGCCAACGATGCGGTGGATATCACTTCCGATGCGGCGACGAAGGCCTTCGTGAAGTCGCGAACGACCTCGAACCTGTTCGGGACGGTCAATCCCAACAATGTCTCCGTGGCGATTGCCGTCGCCAATACGAAGGAAGACTCGTACGTCACGGTCACCGCCGGCTCCAGCATCACGTCGCAGGGTTCGACGGTCAACATCGATGCCACGGGTGCGGTGACCAACTTCGCCTGGGCCCAGCCCGGCATCTTCGTCGACGGGACAGCCGCGACCGCTTTCCCGGTCGGTTTCGACAAGGCGACGATCAAAACCCAGATCGATGGGACGATCAGTGCCTCCGGAGGCGTGGGGAACACGTTTGACGCCCGCGACGGGGGCGACGTCGATTACGCGACCAACACGATCCGGATCCCCGGCCACGGGTTCACGGACGGACAGAAGATGCTGTATTCCCACGGTGAGACCGACGCTGCCCTCGGCAAGGCCCAGCCACCCGATATCGGCGGCCTGGAGAACGGCGGGGCGTATTACATTCAGGTGATCGACAAGGACACCATCCGGCTGGCGAAGGCGCTTTCGATCGACCTCGACGTCAGCAAGCTTCCCGCTGAGCGCGCCACGGAGCACAAGCTGGTTCAGCCGGCGCTGGCCGAGTTCGAACCGGTCCACGTAGATGTCGACCAGGACACGATCACGTTTGCCGCGCCCCACAGTTTTCACGACGGCCAGGCGGTCAGTTACCTGGGGGCCTACAGTGTCGCGGACGAAGACGGCAACGAGCAGAACGCCGAGGTCGGCGGGCTCGAACAGGGCAAGACCTATTACGTCATTACGATCACGGGCAACAACTCGGCGATACGACTGGCCGAGTCGTCGGGCGGCCCGGCAGTTGATCTGGTCGGAGCGGGAGCCGGTACCCAGGCCTTCCTCTACGAGAAGGACCGCGTCTCGTTCTCTCCAAAGGGCGCGGTGGACAGTAAATCCAATACCATCGCGTTCGGGGCCGCGCACGGGTTCAGCACGGGCGAGGCCGTCATCTACCGCACCGATCCGACGATCACCCGTTCGAACAGCCTCGGTGGCGAGGCGGTCAGCGGCGTGGATGTGCCGATCGATGGGCTCAGCGACGGGGGAATGTACTTTGTCGTCAAGGTTGATGATCACACGATCCGCCTGGTGTCGAGCAAGGCGGCCGCGGACGAGGCCGTCCCGATCGATCTGACCAGGGCCACCGCCGTGTTCGGCGTCGGCCTCGGCGACGCGCACATCCTGGCGTCGTCCAGTGCTCCCGACGGGATCTCAGTTCATGCAGGGCTGACGGCGACCAACGCAGTCTGTGGAAACGCCGGGATGAGCGGCAGCCCGTTCAAGTGGACGCAGTTCTTTGATGCCGACCGGACGATGCAGACGGAGCAGGTGTTCGCACTGGTGGGGCTAGCGGTCGAAGTGGCAAAGAAAGCGATGGGCAAGCAGCCGGAGGAAAGCCCAACCAAGGCGGGAGCGAGCTTCGGCATCGCCGGGTCCGTCGCGGTCAATTACGCCGACCACACGGTGGATGCGATCATCGGTCCCACCGGTCGCCTCGCCTCGAGCAAGGACATCGCGGTCGCGGCTGACATCAGCCAGTACTCGCAGGTCGCCTCGTGCTCCGGCGCGACCAAGCCCAAGGACGCAGGGGCGGAAGCGTCGGTCGCACTGGCGGTGGGGCTCGGCATGTTCAGGAACACCGCCAAGACCACCGTGGAAAGCGGGGCATGGCTCGATGCGCGCGGCGCGATGTCGATCGATGCCAGTATCGACTATCCCTTTCTGATTGCCAATCCGTGGACGGCGGTCAATCCCTTGGACTACATGCAGCAGACGGGGCCGGACGGCATTTCGTACTTCAACGACGGGACGCTGGGCTTCGCGTCCAATCTCTTCAACACCTGGGTTATGACGTCTGCCAGCCAGAGCAAGGTGGCTGGCGGAGGCTCGTTCGCAATCAACCTGTACGACAACAACGCCGAGACGAGGATCAAGAGCGGCGCGCAGATCAACCAGCAGGACGATCCGCGGTTCCGGGGCGGCGGACAGGCTGTCGACGTGGACGCCGCCATCGGCATGAACCTGATCGGGATCGCGGGTGTAGGCGGGCTGGGTTTTTCAGTGCAGAACCTGCTCGCGGAGCCGATTGACGGCTTGGGCAAGTATCTGCTGGGCAAGAGTAAACCCTGGGAAGACCTGACATCTCCGATCAAACTGTTTGGCGCCGATGGCGGGAAGGGGGGCATTGGGGCCTCGTTCCTGGTGGAGGTGCTGGGGAACACCACGGAGACGGTCATTGAGAACGGCGCGAAGATCCATGCCGGCTGGTCGCGGAGTTTCGATCCCAGCGGCGCCATCGACAGCGAGGGCTGGATCACGCTGTCCGAGGCGTTCGACCTGGCGATGGGGACGCCTCTGGTTTACCGATGCGACCCCGCCGGCGCGGCGATCGGCAACCTTACGGACGGGCAGATATACTATGCCATTGCCGACGGCCAGAACCCCAACCGCATCAAGCTTGCCGCCTCGGAGGCCGATGCCGCGGCCGGGACGGCGATTGCGCTGGATGCGAGCGCCGCGACGGGGAGCCATCACTGCCTGGAGGGACGCGGGCTGACGGTGAGCGCGACCACCGACATCTTCGACTTTGCCTTGGCCCAGGCCGGCGGCAAAGGGAGCAGTTTCGCCGTGGCCGGTGCCTTCGCCATCGGCGTCTTCGTCAACTCGACGAAGGCCTACATCGAATCGGGAGCGATCATCGACTGCGCCAGCGCAATCGCCGTCTCGGCCACCGACGATCTGGGCCGCATCGGCATCACGGGGGGAGTCGTCGCGAGCGAGAACCTGGGGGTGGGCGTGTCGGTTTCGGTCAATGTTATCGTCCGCGACACCCAGGCATTTATCGGAGCGCCGAAAGAGGACACTGCGGGGACGGCTGGGACGAGCATCACGGCCGCGGGCCCGATCACGCTCAGCGCGAAGTCCACCGGCGGCCTGTGGACGGTGTCGCTGGCCGGGGCATTCACCAGCGAGCAACCGCCTACCGAGAAGGAGATCGCGGACAACGCGCGGATCAAGACTGCGCCGCTCAAGGCCCAAAAGCTCCTTGGCGAAACCGGTCAGAGCGACGAGCAGAAGATCGGGGTGGGCGCCGCCGGCGATGTCTCCGTCAACACGATCGTTGAAGACACGTACGCGTTCATCAACGACGAAGGGACCGTCGCGACCGACAGGAATCTCGCAGTCACGAGCACCGCCGACACGGCGATCTGGTCGCTGGCCGGCTCCGTGGCCTTCGCGAAAGCTGAGAAATCGTCCAAGGGCATCGCCGGTTCGATCAGCGCGAACGTCCTCACCGGGGCCACCAAGGCGTTTGTCAAGGACGCTACGCTGATCGCCGGATCACTGTCGCTCCTGGCGGAGCGCAAGGGGGGCATCCGCTCGCTCACCGCGGGCGGTTCCGGCGCGCCCGTGAAGGAAGGCATTGCGGTCGCCGGATCCGTCTCAGCCAACGTGGTGATCGACACGGTCGACGCCTACCTCGACGGCGTAACGGCCACGCTTGCCGGCAGTTCCTCGGTGAAGGCGGAAAACGAATGCGTGATCTGGGCGATCGGCGGCGCGCTGGGGTACGGCGGCAAGGCCGGGGTCGGGGTGGCCATCGCCATCAACGTGCTGGGGTCGGATCTCGGCAACCCCAACAAGACGCGTGCCTACGTGGAAGGCTCCACGGTCACGATGAGCGGCGGCACCCTGGAGATCTCCGCATTCAACGAGAATCCGTCGATGGACCCGCGGATCATCGCCATCACCGGCTCGGTGGGAATCGGCACCGGATCGGAGAGCTTTGCCGGCGCCGGCACGATCGCGGTCAATGTCATCTCCAACGACACCGAGGCGTACGTCAAAAGCTCGAGTATCACGGAGACGCCCGACAACCCGGGCATACTGAACACGCTGCTGAACGCCCGCGACAACTCGGGCATCGTTGCGATCAGCGGCGCCATTGCCGGCTCGAACGGGACGTCGCTGGGCGCTGCCATCGGCTATAACGAGATCGAGAATGACGTCACAGCGTATCTCGACAACGTCAATCTCACGCAAACCGGGGCGCTGACCGTCGATGCCTGGTCTGGGGCCCTCATCGGCGGAGCGACGATCGGCGTAGCGGCGGTAGCCGGCTCTGGCAAACTGGCCGGCGCGGGCTCCATCTCAGTAAACAAGATCAACAACACGATCGAGGCGTATATCGCAAGCACCGCGGACGGCGCCTCCACGATCACGACGGGCGGCGACATCACCCTATCGGCCACCGACGATTCGACAATCATTTCGATCACGGGTGGTTTCTCGCTGGCGACCAAAGGGGCGGCGATCGGCGCGGCGATCAGCTACAACCTGATTCAGAACACGGTCAAGGCCTATATCGAAGGCGCCGTTGTCGCGGCCGAAGGAGCCGGCTCCTCGCTCGACCTCTCGGCGACCTCCGATTCCGTGCTCGTATCGATCGCCGTGGGAGGCGCGGGGGCTGATGGCTTTGCGCTGGGTGGTTCGATCACCGTCAACTCCGTCGCCAATACGCTCGATGCCCATATCGCCAACAGCACCGATGTGCATGCCGACGACGACGTTACGCTGACGGCCGCCGAATCCGACTGGGTCCTTGTTATCGCCGGCGGTGTGGGGGCATCGTGGGGCGACTCCGCCGTGGGCGCAGCGCTGGCATACAACTTTATCGGCGGCAGCTTCGATCCCGCCAATCCTAGTTTCGTCGACCGCGATTCGACAGCCACCGATCAGATCGTCGCCTACATCGACAACGCGCACGTCGTGGCGGGAGACAGCATCGTCGTCCGCGCGGGTTCCGGGCCCTCATCAAAACCAGCCCCTGCAACCGTCCAGGTCGGCGAGGAGACCGCCGAGTTGCCCATCGAGGGGATGACCTCTCAGATCCTGAGCATCACGGTGGGGGCCGCTGGCGCCGATAAGTTCGCCCTGGGCGGCTCAGTTTCGATCAACGTCATCGCCCACGACATCAAGGCCTACCTCGCTGGCTCGGAGCTTGTGGAAGCAGGCGGCAGCATTCTTGTCTCGGCGGCCGACGACCTCGACATGGGGTCTGTTGCCGGCGGCTTTGCGCTGAGCCTTGGTAGCTCCGGCAGTGCGGTCGGAGTCGCCAACGCCACACAGGTCACCAAGAACAAGGTACAGGCCTATATCGGCGAGGGAGCGCGTGTCAACGCCGCGGGCAACGGCGACGGCGTGGCGGCCTTTGACGGCACGACGGTGGGCGAGACACCCCAGGCAATCACCGTCAAGGGTCTGGCCGTTACAGCGACTTCGTTCGAAGACGTCCTCACTGTGGCGGTCGGCGGCGCCGTCAGCACTGGAGGTACAGTCGGATTGGCGGGTTCCGCCGCCGTCACCGTGCTCAACGAGACCACCAAGGCCTGGATTGCCGAGAACGCGGACATCAACTTGGGCAGCAATGAGAATGATGAGCAGAGTGTGCTGGTCTTGGCTTCCGACCGCACCAGCCACACGGGTGTCGGCGGCGCCATGGGCATCGGCAAGAGTTCTGGTGTCGGGGCTGGCGTGGACATCGGCGTGTTCACCAAGACCACCGAGGCCCGCATCGCCAGCGGCGCCGAGGTGGAGGCCCAGGGCGACGTCAGGGTCCAGGCCAATTCGGCGGAACGCGTCTTTTCGGTGGCCGCAGGCATCGGTGTCGGCAAAAGTTTCGGCCTCGCCGGCGGCGTCGACGTATACGTTCTGAACGTCACCACCCGAGGCTTTGTCGAGGGCAACAAGACCGTCGATTCCGTCGTCTATGCCGGCGCCACCGTCGAGGCGGGCGGCAGTGTCATGGTCGCCGCCGAGGAGAAGAGCACGCTCGACGTGATCAGCGGCAATGTCGCGTTTGGCACCAGCGCCGGTATCGGCGGTGCGGCAGGCGTGCCCATTGTCGTGAAGAACACCGAGGCCTATATCGGGAACGGCGCCACCGTCGACGCCAAGGCGCTGAGGAATGGCGTCGATGTCAGGACGGGCGAGTTCGACATCACGTTCGAAAACGACTCCGATGCGGAGGGGGAAATCGTGCCCTTCGACACCGGAAATACCGACCTGATCGATCCGGCGCTCACCGGGCAGCGTATCGCCACACCCGTAACGCGCTCAGGCTTCAGGGGCGTGGCGGTCACCGCCATCAACCGCGACGACATCGAAACCTACGGCGTGGGAGTCGGCCTGTCGACCACCGCCTCGTTTCAACTTTCCGCCACGGTCAACGTGACGACGAGCACCACCCGTGCCTACGTCGGTGCCGCAGCCCAGGTGAATCAGGGCGAAATCGGCGAAAATGAGGACCAGTCGGTGCTGGTCGCCGCGGGCAACGATTACTACCACATGGGCATCGCGGGAGCCATCGCCGGAACGTTCAATGTCAACGGCATGGCCATGTCGCCCGGTGCCGACGTCGCGGTGGTGCGCAACACGACCGAGGCCTACATCGGCGCCGGCGCGCTGGTGGATGCGAAGCGCGACGTCGAGGTGCGTGCCCACGCCGCCGAGAAGATCCTGTCGATCGCCGCGGCGGTTGCCGGCGGCGGCAACTTCGCCGGAGCGGGCGCCGTTTCGGTCATCGTGCTGAACAACACGACGCAGGCTTTTATCGCGAACGGGGCAGTCGTGGATGCCGGCGGCAACGTGCTGGTCTCGGCGGACGATGCCACGGAAATCGATGTCGTCGCCGGAGCCCTGGGCATTGGCCTGAACGGCGGCGGTGCGGGCGCGGGCGTCGGAGTGATCGTGATCAACAAAGACACGCAGGCCTTCATCGGTCAGAACGCCCAGGTCGACGCCAAGGGCGACTCGGCCGCGATGACGGTCTTCGATGGGACACTCGACGATTCCGGCCACTTCGGCATGACCGGCGCGGCGGATGACGTGCGGGGAGTGGCGGTCACCGCGATGGCCAGCGAGAATGTGGCTGCCTTTGCGGCCGCCGGTGCCGGCGGCCTGTACGCCGGGGTGGCGGGGGGCGTCACGGTCGAGGTGATCGACTCGAACACGCGGGCCTACATCGACGCAGGAGCCCGCGTCAATACCGATAGCAGCGGCGCCCACCAGAACCAGGATGTTCACGTTACGGCCGCCAACGATCTGTTCCTGCGTGTCATCGCCGGGGCTGTCGCAGGCGGCCTAGGCGCAGGTGTTGCCGGCGGCATCGACGTGGGCATCCTTCGCAACGACACGACCGCCTACATCGCCGGCAGCGACGTCCGCGCCCGTCGCGATATCGCGGTCAACGCCCTGGCGAACCGGCACATCGAGTCGTACGCGGTGAGTTGCGGCTTCGGGGCCGTCGGCCTGGGCGCCGCCGTCTCGGTGTACGCGCTGGGCGGAAATCTGCAACAGAGCTATTCCTTTGACAAGGACGACGACGGGACGGTCGAAGCAAGCGAAAGTCAGAACGCGCTGGGGAGTGGCGACAACAGCACCAGCGGTTTCGCAGACAGCCAGGTGGGCGTGGCGAGCCTTTCGAGCCTGCTGGGCGCTTACAGCGACGGGGGTGATGTCCAGGATGCGACCTCCAATGCCCGGACTTCGTTCGACAACGCGACGCCGGAGAACCCGGTGGGCGGTGCGAGCGGGGCCACGGTCGGCGACACGCAGACGGTCGGAACCCAAGTCGTCCCACGCGGCACGGTCGCCTTTATCGGTGCGGGCGCCAGCGTGGAGGCCGGGAGGGACGTGGACCTCGACGCCCGCGAGCGGATCGACCTCAAGGTCATCGGCGGCGGCCTGGGAATTGGCGGGATGGGCGGCGGCGCCTCGGTCAGCATCATCAACGCCGACGAGGAGGTGCAGGCATTCATCGCCCGTGGGACAACGGTCGAGGCCGGCGCCATTGACGACGCGGGTGACTTGAACATCGATGCCCGGCTGAAATCGGACCTCTCGGTGCTGGCGGTTACGGCAGGTTTCGGAGCGCAGTCTGGCCTGGCGGGATCGGTCGTCGTCGTCAACGATTCCAGCAACGTCGGCGCCTGCATCGCCGACGGGACCAGCGCGACCGACCGCGTTTCGGTCTCGAGCGCCGACCAGGTCGCACTCACCGCCGAGCGAATCACGGCGATTCACGCATCGACCCTGGCCGCTGCCGGCGGTGTCTACGGCGGTCTCGGCGCCGCCGTAATGATCGCCGAGATCAGTGGGGAGACAAAGGCGGAGGTGGGCGACTGGACACAGATCGGTGCCAACACCGGCCCAGCGAGCGTCAACGGGCTCGAAGTCAAAGCGATCAGCAATCCGTCGATCGGCGCATTTGAAGGCGTTACCACCACCGCGGTTGGCCTCGCGGTGGCCGGGGCCGGAGCCGGTGCAGCAGGCGTGTCGGTGGGCACGATCAGCGCCAACACCGAGGCCTTGATCGGCAGTCATGCGGCGGTGCATGTCAGCGGCAATGTCCTGGTCGACGCCCATTCGACCTCCACGGCCGATCTCGATGCCGACGGCGGCGCGCTCGGCGCCTTGGCGCTGGGCGGCATGGTCGCGTCGGCTACGATCGGGGGGACCACGCGGGCTCATGTCGGATCGGCCGCGGCAATTCTCTCCGGCAGTCTCGATGTGAAGTCGGCGGCCGACGCCCACGCCGACGTCGAGACCATCGCGGCGGCCGGGGGCATCGTGGCCGGCACGGGGAGCGTTGCTTTCGCCAGAATCAGCTCCAATGTCGAAGCCTGCGTCGGAGACGGAGCGCAGGTTACCACGAGCGAGTACGCCAGCATCTCGGCCATAGCGACCCCAAAACTCGATGCGACGGCCAGGGGCATCAGCGTTGGCCTTCTCAAGGTGGGTGTGTCGAAGGCCACCACCGAGTTGTCTCCCTCCATAAAGGCTTACGTGAACTCCAACGCCCGTGCGACGACCCCCAGTCTGTCGGTGACGGCCGTCCTCGCGCTGCCGGACAGCGGGCTCTCGGCCGAGGCCGTGGGCTTCGGCGCAGGCGGCGGTTTAATCGGAGTCAATGCTACGTTAAGCGAGGCCAAGAATCATGCCTCGGTTACCGCCTATCTCGGCACGTCGAGCACACTGACTGTCTCGGGAGTCACCCTGGTCAGCGCTACCTCGGTGAGTTCCCAACTGGCCCGGGCCGACGGCTACAACTTCGGCGCTATCGCCGCGGGTGCGAACCTCCCCACCGCAAGTTCGAATACGACCACCACGGCCTACTTGGCCGATGGTGTCCAGGTAACTGGGGGAGAACTCCGGGTGGTGGCCAACGGCTCGGATGGAAACGAGGCCGAGTCAGTCTCCGGCAGCGGCGGTGTCGTGTCCGGCGCCGCGGCGAAGGCCGTGACCGAGAACACGAGCTCGACGCGTGCTTACGCCGGCCAGATTCTCGGGGCAACGATCACCACCAGTCGATTCGAGATCACCGCCGAGCATACCGCACACTTCCAGGCTCGTGCAAACAGCGTCAACGCCGCCGTATACGGAGCCAGTGGCGCCTACGCGGAGAACACGGTGACCCCGACGGTCGAGACCGTCATTGGGCCGCAGACATCGATCACGACGGGGGACCTGGTTGTCAAGGCGATCAATCGTGTGCGCAAGGAAGAACTCGCCGAGTCCGAGTACAACGTCGTCTCGGGATCGGGTGGCGTGCTGGACCTCCCCGCCACCAGGAGTTCCTCGTCCCTGGAGAACACTGCCCAAGTCATCGTGAGCGACCGCGCCGTGATAAACGTCGTGGGTGATCCGAAGGACCCCGGCGTTTTCACGATGCTGGCCGAGAACGACGTGTTCGCGCGCGACCGGGCCAAATTGGATTCCGGCGGCGCGCTTGCCATCGCGAAGGCCGAATCGATCATCGACAACTCGGTAAATGACGCTTTCGTGAAGATCTACGATGCCGAGCTCCGCAGCGTGGGCAGCATCAACCTCGCCGCCCGGGTGAAGTCGGATATCGAAGCGACGGCCAACGCCAAGACCTATGGCCTCGCCGGGGCCGCCCAGGGATATTCGTGTGTCTTCACCGGCGCCGACAACCAGGTCATCATCGAGCCGGGAGCCTACCTGCGGGCTGTCGGCGACATCAATCTCCTGGCCGGCCACGACGTCGCCGGGCAGCCTAACGACATCGACATGCTGGCCAGCACCGACCTGTGGAACAAGGCCGCGTTTCCCGTAAGCACCGACCCGGAGGCCCATGCCGATCTCACCCTGAACAATCAGGTCACTGTCCGCAGCGGAGCCGAGGTGCTCAGCGCAACGAACGTGAACCTGGTGGCCGATGATGGCAGCTACATCATCGACGAAAGAGGCTTTGGCAAGGATCTCTATCGCCAGCTTGCCGAGAACGTTCTCAACGGCATCGGCAGCCTGTTCGGCAACGATGACGTCTCCCTCGGCATCACCTGGACCGGCACGCCCACCATTGCCGCCACCAACAATGTTCAGGTCGACGGCCGCATCGAAGTCGGTATTGATAGCCATCAATTCCTGACCATCGACGAGGCCCTCGGTCCCGACACCGTGATCCCGCGGACGATCTCGTTCACCAAGTCCGCGGGCGTGGCCGATCCCGTCCTCTCGCTAGAGGACCTCGGGCAGAACCTTGTCAATGAGATGCTGCGCTTGCAGGATCTCAAGAGCAAGCATGCGGGGAATGCCAAGGCGATCGCCGGCTATAACGCGCAGATCGACCAGCTCGAACAGCAGCTGTTTGAACTTGGCCTCGTTGAGCCGGGCGATCCCGGTCTGAATAACCCCGATATCTGCGTCTCACCCGTCTCGGGATACAAGGTCACATATATTGTTGTACCCAACATCCTGGCACCGCTGGGGAATATCAGCATCCTTGCTGATGGGTTGACCGGCAGTGGAGTTCTTTACAGCGCCGGCGATGCCACGATCAACATCGCCAACGCCAGCCCTTACTACCTGCGGATACAGTATCTGGAGATTCCCGCCGCGGCCGGGGGCCAGATCTTCTTCAACAATCTCCCGGTCACCACCAACGAGGACATCCAGGCACGCAACCACGGGACGGGCGGGGGATCGGTGTCCTTCAACCTGACCACGCATGCCGAATCGGCCGATCCGCAGATTACCGTGGAGAGCACGTTCGATCCCACCACGTCAACGCTGTTCAGCGGGGTGGCGGCGCCCGATATCGAAATCGTCGGCGCTGTCTCGAACCTCAGCGGCCTGGTCCGCTTTTCAAGCGCCAAGGGCAGCATCATCGTCAAGGACACGGGTAGTGTCGATGCTCAGACGGTTGAATTCGACGCCGGTCGCGACTTCGTCCTCTCCAGTGATCACTTTCTCCATACCGGCGGCAGCCCCGAGAACCAGTGGGAGAGCGAGATGCTCGCCTCCGAGAACGGCATGGCGGACCGCACGCTCTCCGGCACGAAGACCGGTGGCACCATCATCGCCAGCGCCAACGTCTTCATCAACGCACGTTTTCTGAACGTCAACGGCATCGTCCAGAGCGGCAGGGAGACGCGGAGCGTCACCCTGCCCGCCGCACTGAATGCCGAGATTGCCGCATTCAGAAGCGATTATCTCGAGGATCAGGCGCTCGGACTGTCCCCAGACGGAAGCCTGGTCCTCTCGACCGATGCCGGGGCGGGCATCGGCGCTCGCTACAACGCCCGGACGAACCAGATCGAACTGGATGCAACACGGCTTGAAGGCGGCTACATGCAGCTATTCGGCCATATCATGAGCACCGGCAGCGGCTCGCTCCGGGTGCTCGATGGTTTCGGCAGCATTGAGGTTCACAACCAGACCGGCTACGAGACATTGATTAACGGGCTCGATGTCGGCGGAAGCGGGCTCCGCGGCAAGCTTGTCATTACAGACACTGCCTACGACGGCGAGGTCCGCACCTCCACGTACAGCCGCGTGAATGGCATGGTCACGGTGGATCGCAATTTCACCGCCAGCCAGCCCGACAATCTCTCCGCGCGCGGGGCCACCTACTCGCCACGGGCCAACCAGCGGTACTGCTGGCTGCGTGGCGAGGACCGTTCTCTCAGCGTTGAAAAGGAGTGGATCAGTACTAGCTTCTGGGGAATCGACTGGCTGGCCGCTGACCCCGGGTGGCAACCTGATGTGGTCAGGGAGACTGCCTCCGAGGTCAGGCCTTTGCCCGACGGCCAGTTCGTGGCCGATGGCGGTTCCACCACCGCCGCCTACGCATACGATTACGATCGGCCTCCTCAAAGCAATGAGCTGGTGCTGGTCAATGCGTACACCTACACGACCACCAGTGGGTGGTGGATCTTTTCCACAAAGTCTTATCATCTCGTGAAGGTCTATGCGACGCAGGACAAGCTGTTCCACAGTCACAGCGTCAAGGCCGACTACCCGATCGATATCCAGTTCGTCGGTTCCGATGCGGGATCGATCGAGGTCGAGTCCAACGCGAGCATTCTCATCAACGGCACGATCCGCAATGAGCAGGGCGCTACGACGCTCATCAGCCATGAAGGAGAAATCAGGCAGCTTTCCGCCACCGCAACGATTGTCAGCGGCGACATTGCGCTCGAAGCCGCCAAGGGCATCGGAAACCAGGCGCCGATTCGCACCGACCTCCGCGGTGGTGCGGTCAGTGCGACGGCGACAACCGGAGATATCGGCATTAGCGAGGTCGATGACAACCTCATCGTGGGAAACGTGGCGGCCGCGGCCGGCGACGTGATGCTCTCGGCCGACGCCTCGATCCTTGCCGCCGGTGTCTCATCGCGGGTAACCGGCGGCCTGGTCACCCTTACCGCAGGCGGCGGTATCGGTTCTGCTGCCCAATCTCTCCCGATCGACTCGGGCACCGCCCTCCAGCACGGCCTGCAAGCGCGGGCGGCCGGCGATATTCACCTTACAGAGGCAAGCGGCAGCCTGCTGTTGATCAACGTCGAGTCGTTGGCAGGCGACGTGGTCATCAACGTGACCAGCGGCGGCATCGTCGACCACAATCCCGAGGAGCAGCAGGATACCCGCACCATCGACCAGTTGCTCAGCCTCTGGGATTCCATGTCTCTCATGGGCCAGGCTGCCGAGCTGAGCGCCCAAGAGAGCATTGCCGCCTTCCAGCAGGGCAGGCTGCGCGAGTACCGCACCTACTGGCGCTACCGCAGCATGCAGCCCGACCCCTCAGAGTACGACCCCACCTTCCATGTAAGCCACTCTGCCGAGGAAGCAGACTACTACAAGAACGTGCTCGGCTGGACCGATGCCGGCATCGCCGACCACGAGGCGAAGTGCACCAGCGAGTACCATGCTCTCCATCCCGCCTACGGCCCCGTCGGCGATTCCTACCAGCCTGGTTGGGCGTATCAGGCGACCGCTGAGGAAGAAACAAACCTCAGAGCAGGATTCCAGTGGACCGAGAGCGAACTGACGTTCAGCCTCAGTCCAAGCCTCTTGAAGTTGACGCCTGATACGGAAACCCGAATTGAGGCGCCCAATGTCAAGGGCCGCAACATCACACTGACCGCCGCGGGCGGTGTGGGTACCACTGAAGGCCAAGTGGTGATCTCTCTGATGGGCCTTACCGATCTCACCACGGAGCAGAAACTGGCCCTCGCCACCGCCGAACGCAACGATTTGACCATCACGCCGGACCAGCTCATCATCGATCTGCGCGAAGACATCGACGTGGAGGCGACCGGCGAGATCAACATCGAGGCTACGGGAAATGTCTATCTCGGCTCCGAGAGCGACATCAACATCGACCGGGTGAATGCCGGTGACGGCATCCGCATCAAAGGCTCGCAGGGCATCTACAATGTGGCCTTCGCGAGCGTGCCGAATGTCGCCGGACCGAGCATGATTCTGGAGGCGGCCAACGGCGACATCGGCACCGCCGCCGCCCCGCTTCAGGTGCATCTCATCGGCGCCGGTTCCATTGTGGCCCGCAGCCACGCGGACATCTTCCTCAATGCCCTCCAGGGCGACGTGCGGATCGACACCGTCTATGCCCCAGGCAATGTTGTCCTGACTTCCGCAGGCTCGATCTTCGACGCCTTCAGCGATGACTCCTTACCACTGCTCAACATCGACGCCGGGACGCTCACGATCGAGGCCGCGGGCTCGATCGGCTCGCCCGGCCGGTTCCTGGAGGTCAACGTCGCGTCCACGCTGAACGCCTCGGCGGGCGGCGACATTCGTCTTGCCGAGCCAGGCGATATGATCCTTGGATCGGTTGTTTCCCAATGGGGCGGTGTCAGCCTGACGGCCTTGAGTTCGATTCTCGAGGGCGTGGGATTCAGCGGCGTCAGGGGCCAGCAGTTGACCCTCGCGGCCTTGAACGGCGGCATCGGCACACCCGGCAACCCGCTGGATGTCGACTCCCCCAGCGGGCTGCTGACACTCCTGGGAGCCTCAGCCGCACCGGGCGAAATCCGCCTCACGACGGGTGATGATCTCCTGCTCCCCTCGCTGGGCGATATCAAGGGACGGCTGATCATCGATGGCGGTTCTGGCAATAACCGCTTGATTGTCCGCGACGATGATGATGGCCAAACCGGCGACCGGCAGGCAGGGCAGGTGGAATCCAATCGGATCAGCGGCTTTGGCATGCCTCTCGGCGCGTCGGTAGAGTTCTCCGGATTTGCCCCGGCGACCGGGCCCGGACTTGAGCTCTCGCTTCTCGATCGCGACGGCTACGAAGTCAATGTCCTCGGCGCCTCGGTTCGGACAGATATCAGCTTCGGTCCGGGTAACGACCGGGTGGTCTTCAACAGCCAGGCCGCGGTCGCACAGAATGCGATGCTCCAGAACGAGGGCCAGATCCTCCACGTCACCCATCTCGGGCCGATCGGCAATGTCTACGTATCCAACGCTGAACAGGTCGCCATCGAGCTGAGCGGCGGCAGCGATCAATTGACAGTTGACCTCTCGTTGGTCGGTGTCGCGATTGAAATCGCCGGTAAGGGGGGAAGCGACCGGGTTGTTATCAAGTCGATCGGATACGCGACGACGGTTGACGGCGGCGAGGGAAGCGACGAGGTGAAAGTCGATATTCCCGGCAATCCGGCCAATGCCAGCTACGACAATCTGCTGGATTACCTGGCCTGCACGGTGGAGACCCTGACCGTCGACAACAGCCTGTACCCCACGCCGGCAGTGGCTCGACGCTGAACGTCGAAGAGATCGACGGTCGCGTGACGATCAGCGGCAACCGCGTCGACTTGAACACGAGCCCTCCGGTTCTCAATCCCGAGGACTTCTTTGGCTTCACCTTCACGCTGGGAACGCTCGTCGATGTAGCCGGCGTCGCCACCTTCGGCCAGTTCGTCTACACGGCTTCGCCCGGCGACGACACCGTCGCGGTGTTCCGGGACATCGGCGGTGGGCAGCTCGAATTGCGACAGGTGTTCCAGGACGGCGTTGGCGGCATGGACTATCTGGATGGCGCATCCCACGTTGCGGTCAGCGACGATGGCCTGTTTGTCTATGTGAGCGCCTCGCTCGACGACGCGCTGACCGTGTTCCGCCGCGATGCTGAGAGCGGACTGCTTACCCTGCTCCAGGAGGTTCGAGACGGGATTGGCGGTGTGGACGGCCTGAAGGGTGTCGTCGACTTTGCCCTTAGCAACAATACTCTCTCTGCGGCGGGACGAGGTGACAACGCCCTGGCAGTTTTCACCTGCGACAGTGGCATTCTGGTCTTCAAGGAGATGATCCGGAATACTCCGTCCGTGAACGTGGCCCTCGGAAAGAGCGCGTCGCAGTCTGCCACGTATGGGAACCTCTCTTACTGCGGAGCCGATCGGGCAGTCGACGGGAACACGGATCCGGTCTGGCATGCGGGTTCCACCAACTCGATCTCGCACACGGCCGCGATGACCGATCCCTGGTGGCAGGTCGAGCTGGGCGCCGACTACGTCCTCGACCACATCATGCTGTTCGATCGCTCTGGTTACCCGCAGCAGCTCTCGAACTTCTCTGTGATCGTGTCGAATGACGGCACCGCGGTCTGGCAAAGCCCGAAGATCAGCAAGGTCTCCGCCAGCGGGGGCGGCAGCCGCCGCATCGATCTGCCGGCAGGCATCGTGGGCGACCGTGTCCGGATCCAGGTCGAAGGCGCCGGCGCGGTGTTGGTGATGGCAGAATGCGCCGTCTACACCCGCGACGGGAGCGAGCTGACCGGAATCAACTCGGTGACCGTCAGCGACGATGGCACGCGGCTCTACACCACCGCCGACAACGGCACCGTGGCCGCGTTCGCCCGCAACGCATCGGGCGAACTGAGCTTCCTGTACAACATCGGCGGGCCGTTCCCGACGACCCTCGCACACAACGGCTCCAACTTCCTGGACGCGACGTTTACCGGCCCGTCCGACGACGTGGATGGCAGAAATCTGCCAGCGGGCTCCGTCATCACGTACGATTTCGGCGGCAATCTCGTCGGCCCGCAGGGCTATTTCAACGTCTACGAGGTTGATTGGGGAGTGGCGGAATTCGAGAAAATCAAAGTCGAGATCAGCGCCGATGGCTCGACATGGCAGAATGTCACTCCGACAGCGGGGGCAGCCGAGCGGATTCCAGGCGACGAATTGCACGGCGACCTCAGCTTTGCACGTTCGTACGCTACCGGCGCCGTCGCGGCCCGGTACGTTCGGATCACGGCGGTAACCGCGGGCTTCGACCTGGATGCTGTAGGCATCGCTGGAGTACCGCGGGCACTGGGCGTGGCAGAGGTTGTCGAAGGCGGCAGACGGATCCTCTATGTGCTGCCGGCGGGCAGCTCGACACTCCAGCGTTTCGACGTCTCCTCCGACGGCCGGAACGTGAACCTCGATCTCAGCAGTGCGTTCAACGCCGACATGGTCACCAATGGCTCCGGAGTGATCGACGCGAATCAAGACGGGTGGGGTGTGGAGCGCTATAGCTTCATCACCCAGTCGGCCGCCGCACAACTCGGCGGAACCGCCGGCAATGGCCTTCCGGACAATGGCCTGATCGTCGGTTCGGCCGTTGACTTCCCCGTCCAACTCGGCTACCGCAACAACGACGATGGCAAGAATGCCATCCGCCTCACGGGTGGCCAGCGTGCATTCATCACCCTCGAAGCGGCCGACCAGGCCCATTACGAGAAGCTGCATCTCTTCGGCGCCAGTTGCTATGGCAACGCGGCGATCGAGGTGGGACTTTGCTATAGCGACGGTTCCGTCGCGTACCAGACGGTCACCGTGCACGACTGGTATGAGGACTCGCTACCTTCCGGGACCTTCCCGATCATTAACGGCCTGGACCGGCACTACAGCGGCGGCTGGCAGAATGTGAATGATCCGGCGATTTTCGCGATCCCGCTGACCACGGACGCGACCCGGCTGCTCACGGGCATCGAGATCACCCAGACGACTTTCGGCAATCCCTCTGCGTGCATCTTCGGCACGGCCGGAACCGCGCGGCTGGGGTATTCTTCCCTGGGCAGCGTCAATCCGGGAGTCAGCGGCCTCCGGGCGATCGAAGCCATTGCTGGCCAAAGCATCTATCTCCTCGGGCAAAATACGGTTGCCGCCTGCAAGGTCGATCCGGCAACCTTCTCATTGGGCGTCATCGACACGGCCCTGCTCGGCGCGGGCGCTTCCCCGGTCGGGCTCCACGTGACGGAAGACAAGGTCTATGTCGCCGACCCGGGTACGGACTCGCTGCACGTCTTCGGGCGGGACTTTGCCGTTTCGCCTCAGCCGAGCGACACGTTGTTCGCCAATGGCGAACTGCTGACCACGTTCAGGAATCCCTCGCCGTACACCGCTGACCAGTTTGGCCAGTTCGTGACGATGTCGGGAGATATCATCGCGGTGGGAGTCCCGGCGGATGACAACAGCGGCGCGGCGGATACCGGGGCGGTCCATCTGTTCGATGCCCGGACAGGGCAACTTTTCCGCACGCTGCTGAATCCCAGCCCGGGCTTGGAAGACGGTTTCGGCCACTCCGTGGCCATCTCGGGCAACATCATCGTGGTCGGGGTGCCTCGTGCTCACGAGCCCGGTTATGCCGACAGTGGGGAGGTCCGGATCTACGATGCGACCGACGAAAGCGTCCACGTCAGGATACCGAACGAAACGGTGGCGGCATGGGATGTCTTCGGCTTCTCGGTAGCCGTATCCGGTGACATCGTCGCGGTAGGAGCACCCTATGCTGATTACGGCGGCGCGGATAATCCTGGGGCGGTCTATGTTTACAGACGCAACACGAGCACCGGCCAATACGACCATCTCTCGACGCTCGTGCGGCCCACCGGGGCGCAGGGATCGGCCCTGTTCGGTTGGTCGGTCGCCATGTCGGGAGACTACATCGTGGTCGGAGCGCCGTACGTCAACGAGGGCGCGACAGACAGCGGAGCCGCCTACGTTTACAAACGCAATGTTCAAGGCCAATACATCGCCCACCAGACGCTCTACAATCCCTCTCCGGCCGCGGGCGACCTTTTCGGCTACTCCATGGCGATGTCGAGCGACAGGCTGGTGGTAGGGGCGCCTCTTGCCGATATTGGCGCCATCGTCGATGCGGGCGAGGCCCAGGTCTACGAGCTTGCAGACGGCCAGTACGTCCGCCGCTTGACGCTGCAAACCCCTTCACCGGCCGGCGGAGATCAACTCGGCATCGCCGTGGCGATTTCGGGCGACAAGATCGTGGCGGGAGCGTACGGAACCGATCGTGGCGGCCGAACGGATGCGGGAGCAGCCTACGTTTTCGACGCTCCGACGGGCAGCCTCCTGTCAGCGCTCGGGGAGTCCGCGCCGCAGACTTCTTCCCGGTTCGGCAACTCTGTAGCCATCTCGGGCGATACCGTGGTGGTGGGAGCATTCACAGCTGACGACAGCGGCGCAGCGGACTGCGGCTTGGTGTACACCTTCGCCACGGCCAGCCAGCGCGCGGCGGTCGCCACGGGCGATCTCGACCACGACGGAATCGCGGACCTTGTCACGGCCAATTCCTCCGCCAGCACGGTTTCCGTGCTGCTGGGTGAAGGACACGGAACCTTCCAGCCGGCAGTGAACTTCGCTGCTGGCGCCGGGCCGTCGGCAGTTGTGCTGGTTGATCTGAACGGCGACGGCCATCTCGACATCGTCACGGCCAATTCCGACTCCGACAGTGTCTCCCTGTTGTGGGGCAACGGCGACGGCACGTTCCAGCCGCCGGTGCACTTCGATGTGGGCGACGGGCCGTGTTCGGTTGTCGTGGCCGATTTGGACGGCGACGGCTTCCTCGACCTCATCACGGCCAATTTCCACTCCGACAATGTCTCCGTGCTGCGAGGCAACGGCAACGGCACCTTCCAAGCGGCGCAGTATTTCGCCGCGGGCGACGGGCCGTGCTCGGTTGTCGTGGCTGATCTGGACGATGACGGCCTTCTCGATCTCATCACGGCCAATTTCCACTCCGACAATGTCTCCGTGCTGCGAGGCAACGGCAACGGTACCTTCCAGGCGGCGCGGTATTTTGCCGCGGGCGAGGGGCCGCGATCGGTGGCGGCGGCCGATCTCAACGAGGACGGAGTCCTCGACCTCGTCGCGGCCAACTTCCACTCCGACGATGTCTCGGTGCTGCTGGGCACGGGCCACGGCATGTTCCTTCCAAAAACAGACTTCGCAGCCGGCGACGGGCCGAGTTCGATTGCCGTGGCCAGGCTGCCGGGTGACGGGCATCTCGACGTCATCACGGCCAACTTCAATTCCGACAATTTCTCGGTGCTGCTGGGCAACGGCGATGGGGCGCTGGCGACGCCGGTGAGCTTCGCCGCGGGCGACGGACCTCGCTCGGTGGCCGTAGTCGACCTCAACGGCGATGCCCTGCTCGATTTCGTCAGCGCCAATCAACTCTCCCGCAATGTGTCTGTCCGCCTGGCAGAACCCAGTTTTGGCTCCGTGGTGACCACCACGGCGGCCTCGGCCAGAATGGCACAACTGCTCCCCAACTCTGGCCTGCAGTCGGTTGCAGTGACCCCCGACGGGAAGTTTGCCTACGCCGTGAACCCCGCGGCCGACGCATTGGTCGCCTTGCGAGTCGACGTTCAAGGGACGCTCTCGTTCATCGAGTCGTACATCGACGGCGGCGACAGTCAGGCGGGACTTGTCGATGGCCTCAAGAACGCAAGCCAGGTGGTTGTCAACCCGGTGTTCAATGAGCTCTATGTCCTCTCGCCCGGCGAGCCGGCACTTTCGGTCTTCCGCCGGGACCCCGTGACGGGGAAGCTCACGCTTCTGCAGAAACTGACCAGCACCGGCGCGACCGGACTGGCCGTGTCGCCCGACGGCCAGAAGGTCTGCTTCACCTACACCATCAGCGACACGGCGAACCTGGGCATCCGGACACGGCAGGCCGACGGCTCGCTGACCACGTCCTACTCTGTCTGGGGCATCGCCGGCGCCAATGACTGGGCGATCAAGTCCGCCGGCCCATCCCCCGATGCCACAGTCATCTTCCTGGCCAGCAATTCCCTCGACCAGGTCAGGGTATTCATGCACTCAAGCGCTGGGCTGAGCTTCGTGCAGGACATCAGCGGCATCGTCGATCCCAGCGGCGTGGCCCTGAGTCCCGACGGACAAACGCTCTCGATCACGAGCGCCAGCGACAACTCGCTGCGGATTTTTGTGAGACAGCCTGTCGGGAGTTTCTCGCTCTCGCAGACCTTCCGCGAGGGAGAAGCCGGGGTGCGCGGCATCGGCGGCGCAAGCGGCGTGGCAGCGACGTCTTCGTCCATTCTTGTCGCAGGCACGGAAGACGACGCACTTGCCGTGTTTGTCCGCAACGCGGTCACGGGCGAGTACCAGTTCCAGCAGGTATGCCATACGCGGGGCGACGTATGGCTCGAGTCGCCGAACTCGGTCGCCGCTGCCCTCGACGGAACGGTCTTCGTCGGGACTTCTGAAGGTCTCGCGGGACGCAATGGGGGGATCGCCGTCTTCAAGCCCTTTGTGGCCGCATCCACCCAGTCGGCCGTGAGCTTTGAGAACATCGAGGCGCTTGCGGTGCAGGCGGGGAGCGGAAGCGACACCTTTATCATTGACGGGCCGTCGGTGACGTACCCCGTAACCATCGACGGGGGCGAGCCCGGCGACGCCGACTGCCTGATTTTCGACCCCCAGGGCTATTCTACCGACCCGGCAGTGGGCGGTGCGGTGCCCGACTCGCAGCAGTCGATCTACCTGCTCGACGGCGGCACCCCGTACGGACCGACGCACAGTTTCAAGAACGTCGAGTACCTGAAGATCCTCAGCCGGCCCAGCGTAGCGGCCGGTTTGGATCAGACAGCCGAGGAAGGTTCGACGGTGAACCTCGGACCGGCGACGTTCACCGACCGTGGCGGCGCTGCCGACACACACACGGCGCAGATCGACTGGGGCGATGGGACGGTGGAGCCTGGCCAGGTGAATCAGGCTGCTGGTACCGTCTCCGGCAGCCACGTCTACGCCGACAATGGCTTCTACACGGTCACCGTGACGGTGACCGACAGCGACGGCCTCTCCGCCAGCGACACGCTCACCGTCACGGTGCTCAACGTGGCGCCGAGCCTCGCGCTCAGCGGCGCCGCCAGCGTAGACGAGGGAGCAGTCTACACGCTGCATCTGTCGTCGAGCGACCCGGGCCCCGACACGATCGGCTCGTGGACGGTCAACTGGGGCGATGGCTCGATCGAGGCGATCCCCGGGAACCCCGTTTCATGGACGCACATCTACGCCGATGGCCCCCAGAGCCACACGATTTCTGCCACGGCGGCCGACGAGGATGGCAGCTATGCGGCCGGTAACACGGTGCCGATAACCGTTCTCAACGTCGCCCCGATCGCGACCATCACCACGATCACCCAGCCGCGGATTGTGGGGCAGGCGATCACCGTTACCGGCTCGGCCGCCGACCCGGCCGGGACCCATGACACGCTCAGCTATGCCTGGAAAGTCTTCAAGGACGGCGGCGCCACGGCGTCGTTTGAGGGGAGCGGGATCGACTGGAGCTTCACGCCGGGCGCCAGTGGGAGCTACCGGATCGAGCTCAATGTGAGCGACGAGGACGGCGGAAGCACTGCTGTCGAGCAGACAATCGAAGTCGTCGACATCCGCGAAACACTGGCGATCTCCGGCGCGGCGACGGTCGACGAAATGGCGACCTACACGCTGGGACTGTCGTCGAGCGACCCCACGGTCGCGATCAGCTCGTGGACGATCAGTTGGGGAGACGGCGCGCCGGAAACGGTCATCGGCACCCCAGCCACGGTGACCCACGTCTACACCGACGGCCCGCGCGACTACACCATTTCCGCCACTGCAACGAGCCAGCACGGCACCCACGCGGCGGGCAACACGGTGTCGGTGAGCGTAATCAACCTGGCGCCGCGCGACGTCGCGATCACCGGCCCCGCCACCGGGTACGAAGGGACGCCGATCGTGGTCATAGGCTCGGCCATCGACCCGGCCGGAGCCCACGACACGCTTAGCTACGCCTGGACGGTGAAGAAGGACGGCGCGGAGTTCGTCACCGGCACAGGTGAGAACTTCTCGTTCACCCCGGACGACCAGGCCATTTACACGGTCGAGCTGATCGTCTCCGACGAGGACGGCGGGAGCACCGCCGCCACATCACCGGCCACCATCGCCGTGGCCAACCTGCCGCCGTCAGACGTCACGATCACGGCCCCCACGAGCGGCGATAAGGGCGTACCGATCACCCTCATCGGTTCGGCGACCGACCCGGCCGGTGCCAACGACACGCTCAGCTTTGCCTGGACGGTGAACAAAGACGGCGCGGAGTTTGTCACCGGCACGGGTGCGAGCTTTACGTTCACCCCCGACCAGAAGGCCGTCTACACGTTCGAGCTGGAGGTCTCCGATGAGGATGGCGGAAAGCTCGTTGTCACGATGACCGAACCGATCACGGTCTTTGACAACGTGCCGACGGCATTGCTGGCCACACCCCAGCCGGCCGCTCCCGGTCAGCCGATTCTGTTGGACGCCAGCGGTTCGAGCCACGATCGGCCCGACCGGAGCATCGTGTCGTACACCTGGAACTTTGGCGACGGGACCACCTACAGCGAATCACCGGGCGCTGCCCCTGACGGGCTGTTCGACGGAAAGACCAATCACACCTACGCGCTGTTCGGCAGCTACACGGTGACCCTCACCGTCGCGGACAGCAATGTTCCGCCGAAGACCGCCACGGCCTCAACCGTGGCATTGGTCAACCAAGGCAATAATCCGCCACTCGCATTGCCCGGCGGGCCCTACATCGTCGACCTGGGCAACGGTGTGACGCTCGACGGCTCGGGCTCGTATGACCCGGACTCTGCGGCAGGCGACTCGATCGCAAACTATGACTGGGATCTGTCGGGTGACGGCGTCTACGAACTCACTGGTGTCTCTCCCGCTGTTCTGTGGGCCGTCCTGGAGAGCCTGCTGAACGTCGCGCCCATCGGCCCGCCGGAAGGTTCGGCGGATGGGCCCACGATCCTGGGAGAGGGCCCGTCGAGCTTCGCCCTGGGCGAGCCGATCCCGCTGCACCTCCGGGTCACCGACACGCTCGGGGCGACCGGTACGGCCGCGACGTCGATCACCATCTTTGACAATCGGCCGTTTGCCGTTCTCACGGCCGATCCTGAGCAGACGGCTACTGGTCAGCCGGTCGTGCTGGACGGCAGCGGCTCCTGGCACGGTCGCCCCATCGACCGCAGCCTGGTGAGCTACACATGGGACTTCGGCGACGGCACGACGTACACCGAGACGGTCGGCAGCGCCGCGGACGGCCTGTTCGACGGGAAGACCGTTCATGCCTACGCGCTGTTCGGCAGCTACACGGTAACGCTCACCGTCGCCGACAACAACCTTCCGGCGAAGACCGCCACCGCCTCGACCACCGTGATCGTCAACCAGGGCAATCAGCTCCCGGTGGCCGGCGATGACGCGTATACCATCCTGGAAGACACGCTGCTGGAGGTACCAGCCCCCGGCGTGCTGGGGAATGACAGCGATGCTGAGAACAATCCGCTCACCGTGGAGTGGCTTTCCTTGCCGTTGCACGGCGATAGAGTATTCAGCAACGATGCGGGGCGGTTCAGCTACCAACCGCATGCCAACTACCACGGCCCCGACAGCTTCACCTACCGGGTGTCTGACGGGAGCGGCTGGTCGAACGTGGCCACGGTGAATATCACCGTCGAGCCGGTCAATGACGTGCCGACTGTCGAGGATTGCTCTTACACCTTGGATCAGAACGCGGCCTGGAATGCGTCGCTTTCGGTCGCTGCTCCCGGCCTCTTGGCCAACGACTGGGACATCGACGGTGACCCGTTGGCGGTGGTCTGGACCAGCAACCCGTCGAACGGAACCGTGGCGTTCGGCGCCGACGGCTCGTTCACCTACACGCCGGCGGTTGGATTCTGCGGCACGGCCGGCTTCACCTACCGGGTGAGCGACGGCACGGTGGAATCGAGCGCGGCGACGGTGACGATCACCGTCAACCCCGGTCCCGACACGGCCGCTCCCTCCAGCCGCGTCAACCCGTTGGCGGCGAAGCAGACCAGCCTCACCTTCCCGGTGACCGTCTCCGGCACCGATCCCTTCCCGGGGACGGGGATTGCGTCGTATGACATTTTCGTGTCTAGGGATCAAGCGGCCTTCACCTTGTGGCAGACCGTACCTGTCACTGATCCCACCGCGATGTTCACGGCGGAAAGCGGGCACATCTACGGCTTCCGCAGTCTGGCACGCGACGCGGCCGGCAACGTGGAGAGCAAGCCGATCGCTAGCGATGCCTGGACGCAGGTCCCGGATCTGGATGCCCCGGAAACGCAGGTGACGGGCTTCGCTGTGCATGCGGACACAGCGACAATTCGTCTGGAGTTCTCCGGCACCGACCTTGGCGGTAGTGGGCTGGACAGCTTCAATCTGTACGTGGCGATCGATGGAGGCGCAATGACTCTCGCCGGTACGTACGTTGCTGGGAACCCGACAAGCGGCGTGTACACCGGCTCGGCGGTCTTTGGGAATGTAATCACTGATGGCCAGGAGCACAGCTACCGCTTCTTTACGGCTGGCATCGATGGCCAGGGGAATACCGAACCGGCGGCCTCAGCGCTGAGCGATGTGCTCGTGACGGTGTCTTTCAGCACGCCGAGTATGCTGGCTGTCACGGGCTTTGATGTGCAGAAGAACGCCACCCAACGCTCGTACATCCGTTATCTGGACGTGTTCTTCAATCAACCAGACGGCGTTCAGGGGATCATCGACAGCCTGGACAGCGGGACCGGCCGAATCGCCTTGACGCGGTACGACCTGAGCGGCGAGAACCCGATCAGCGTGCCACTGACCGCCGCGACGCTGTCGGCGCGAGCCGTGGACCTCGCCTTGGAAATCGATTTCGGGCCGAACGGCATCGGCGGCAACCCCAATGGCTTGGAAGGGAACGGCTACTACCGGCTGTCAATCGACGCCGACAACGACGTGGCCCATACGCTCGAAACGGATCTGTACTTCTATCGCCTGGCGGGGGACGTAAACCTGGATGGGCGGATCGATTCGCTTGATCTCATGGCGCTGAATGCGTTGCTGGCCGCAACACCGTATGACGTGAACCGTGATGGCATAATCGATGCGCGGGACTGGGTAGATGCCGACGTGAATGGCGACGGGTTAGTGAATTCGAGTGACCGACTATTGGTTATGCGAGGGCGAAACAAGGTGCTGGCAACCGGACTGCACCTGACCGATTAGCCCTCACGAGCAGCGGCAAGCTGCTGTTCACGCCATCGCCCACCCGACAGGCGGGGTTCAGTCACGCGTTAATAGGAAAGTTTTTTTCTACGAAACTCCAATGGAAGTCACTGTATCGTTCTTTCCGCACAACTGCCGTTGATTATCTTGGAATTTCATGGGGCGGGTCCAGGCGGGACGGTGGCCGGCGGTGTGTGTGAGTGGGACGATGCGGGGCGCGGGGCGTAGCGCCGGGCAAGGGCGGAGGCAGGGCAACCGCCGGCCAGGTTCGGCAGCGGCGCCGCGCGTTGGGGGCATTCTTCATCCGGTCGTGCGACGCGGCAATGTCCGGCGCGCGGTCCGCATTCGAGTTCGCGATACTTAGGGCGAAGGCTCTCGACGTAAGTCGAGTCGGACTGGACTTACGTCGATGGTCCGTGTCGTAAGTGTTCACACCCTCGGCGGCGCGCCTTGACGTTGTGTCGAACGCGACATTTCCTTCCTGCGGCACTTTGCCCGTCGCGGGGCGGCCGACACTGGCCGCCCCGCGCGGCCACACTCCGCCGGAAAGGGTTTTCACGATGAAGAAAGCTTCCCGTTCGACTCGACGCTCCACCACCTCCCGTCGCCCGCGCAGCCGATCCTCCGGACACGTCGCCCGCCGCGGCCCGGCCGCGCTGCGGTCCTGGACCACCGGCGCGCTGCCGATCGTCGAGGACTTCCTCCAGCGGATGAAGCTCGAAGCGCTGCTCGCCGAGTTCCTCCCTGGCGACGATCGCCGCACCAAGATCCCCACCGCCCGCGCGGTGGTGATCCTCGTCAAGCAGATCCTGCTCTCCCGCACGCCGCTGTATGCCGTGGGCGAGTGGATCGCGGGACACGATCCGGCCGGCCTCGGACTGAAGCCGGAACAAGTGGCCGCCTGGAACGACGACCGCGGCGGCCGGGCCCTGACGGCCCTCTTCCGCGCCGACCGGCCGTCGCTCGTGCTGGCCCTCATGCGCCACATCGTGCGCCAGTTCGACCTCCATCTCGACGAGCTGCACAACGACTCGACCACCGTCTCCTTCTGCGGCCTGTACGCCAGCGCCAGCCAAGGGGCCGCCCGTCACGGCAAGCCGACGGTGGCCATCACCTGGGGCCACAACAAGGACCATCGCCCCGACCTCAAGCAACTGCTGTATATCCTCACCGTCACCCGCGACGGCGGGGTCCCGGTGGCCTTCCGCGTGGCCAGCGGCAACGTGACCGACGACCGCACCCACGTCGAGAGCTGGGACTTGCTCTGCCAGTTGGCCGGCCGGCGCGACTTCCTCTACGTGGCCGACTGCAAGCTGGCCACGGTAGAGAACATGAACTACATCGCCCAGCGCGGCGGCCGCTTCGTGAGCGTGCTGCCGCGCACCCGTCGCGAGGACGGCGACTTCCGCCAGCGGCTCCGCGCCGGCCAGGTCGCCTGGGAGCCGCTCGGGGACAAGGCCGACGATGAGGGGGAGGTGGTCGATCATTATGCCGTCGTTTCGCCGCCGGAAGCGCTTCCCGAAGGCTATCGGCTGTGGTGGTACTCGAGCACCCGCAAGGCTGAGCTGGACCTGGCCGCCCGCGGCCGGCGGCTGGCTCAGGCCCAGCAGGAACTGCGTGACCTGCAACAGCGGCTGCGGTCGCCACGGTCGCGGCTGCGGGAGGAGGCGAAAGTACTCGCCGCCGTGGCGGAGATCCTCGACCGCCATCAGGCCGCGACCTGGCTCCGGGTGCAGATCGACCAGCGTGTGGAAGAGACCTTCCGCCAGAGCCGCCGCGGACGTCCCGGCAAGGACACCACCTACGTCCGCGAGGAGTCGGTGCGCTTCGATCTGGAGTACACGATCGACGAAGCCGAGCTGGCCCGGGAGCGGCTTACCGACGGCCTCTTTCCCCTCGTGACCAACGACACGCAACTCGACGCCCGGGAGGTGCTTGAGGCCTACAAACGGCAGCCGCCGATCGAACGCCGCTTCGAGCAGCTCAAGACCGATTACCGCGTGGCCCCGGTGTTCCTCAAGGACGTGGCCCGCATCGAGGGCTTCCTCTGCGTCTACTTCTTCGCGCTATTGGCGGAGTCGCTCATCGAGCGTGCGCTGCGGCAGGCGATGCGCGACCACGGCCTGGCGGCCCTGCCGATGTACCCCGAGGACCGCGACTGCCGGCGCCCCACGGCGCGTCGCCTGTTCGACCTCTTCGACCCCACCCAGCGTCACGTCTTCACCCGTCCCGGCAGCGAACCGATCCAATTCACCACCAAACTCTCCCCGCTCCACCGTCAACTCCTCCGCCTCCTCTCCCTACCCGTCACGCTCTACCGCTGAACTTCCCCACCCTGCGATATTCGGAGAATATGGGATGCAGTTGTGCGGAAAGAACGCTGTATCGGCGGATTATATTCGAATTGCGATTCTCGCCGATCTAAGGAGGCCCAAAGATGCGATGCACACTCCTTGTCGCGACCGCTCTGCTCGGCTTCTGCGTATGCTCTTCAGCCGATGCGGAGATTATTGTCTCGATCGAGGGTAATCCGGCGTTCCCGGCCGGAGGAGAGGGTGTCGTGGACATCTTCGTGACCGCAGGCACGAACACATGGCTGTCAGCGTACAGCTTGGAGTTGACGATCGACATGCCCTACGGCGTCGACAGCCTCCTACAGTTTGTTGAGCCTCCCCCAGACTACGAGAACGATTTGGAGTATGTGTTCACAGGGATCACCGCGGGGCCAATCAGCGAGGTTCCTGGCGACGCTGATAGAGGTCTCAACTGGTACGCATTCGATTTCGCAGACGGTCCCGTCGAACTGACTTCGGGCACATCCTACCTCCTGGCCCGTCTGAACCTGACACATTCCTTCTTGGATTCTGATCCGCCGTACAATCCCGCGGGACAGAGGTTCATTATTACCTTGGTGGATGGTGGCAACACTTATTTCTTGGACGATGAGGGCGAGATCATCCCTTACACCTCCGCGCCGGGATCTGTTACCGTAGTCCCCGAGCCAAGCGGCTTGTTAGTCTTTGCCCAGTTGCTCGGAATCGCGACCATGTTCGCATGGCGCCACCGCAGCAAACAGCCGCGTTGTACTGATGGCTGGCGAGACCTTGCATTCCTTGGGGTGACGCAGTTCTCTGTCCACTCAGCAAGTGCTTTGCGGTGTCACGGGGCGAGTTGAGACCGGCCACTGATGGGCGCGTTATACCAGCCAGTGAGTGGCTGGATTTCTTGCTCTTGTCTCTCCGAACTTGGCCGTTGGCAAGGGATAGTGCTACGTATTTTGCGGGCTGCGCTTCCTTGTTGCCCGGCGAAACGGATTTCGGCCCGACAAGGGATAACCAAGCCAAGGCGGGAGGATCGCCCGCGGGCCTGTGATTTCGTGAGGCGGCCCAACGCTGGACGGTAGTCAGCAGAGAACGATGAATGTTGACAAATGAACGGTAGTGGTGGCTGGTGGTGATGCGCGGCGCGGGGGATTACAATCTCCGGCAGGTGCGGCGGGTAGCTCATGGGCAGGGGACGAGGTCGTGGTCAACTGGGAGTTGTTCATCCCGGTGGCGGTCCTGGCGGTGCTCATCCACACGGTCGTGGGCCTGCTGGCGATCTGGATTGGGCTCGGCCGCACGCACTGGTTCGTCGGCACGGCGGTCCTTGGCGGGTTGTTGGGCGCGGGCGTGCTCGTCGGGGCCTACGAACCGGTCGCCGTGTTCTTTCTCCAGGCGGTGATCGTGGTGGCCGTGCTCTGGACGTACCGCGCGGTCCGCCGGCGTCACGTACGGTTCAGCCTGGGCGACCTCCTGCTCGTGGCGGTGATCGTCTCCGCCGTGGCGGCGTTTCTTGCGCGCGTGCCGGTTGAGAAATGGCTTCCGGGAGGCGAGGGGAGCTTTCTGGCTTTTGCCGTGGACTGGTACCCAGTGCGGATGATGGGCGGGCCGGGTTCGCAAGTGATCGCCGTACTCTATGGTTGTCGGGCGGTGGCGTTCAGCCTGTCCACGCTGATCGCCGCCTGGGCCGCGTTTGGGAAGCGGTGGCCGATTGCCCGCGGGCTGGCGGTCTTGCTCGTTCCGATATCACTCCTGACATTCGCCTGGTTGCGTCTGGCCTGCCGCAGCGGCTGGATCGGGAGCGCGGCGAGCAGCCAGCGCCGGGGCGCAGCAAGAGCGGGATTGGTCGTTCTCTCGCTCGTCATCGCGGTTCCTCCCCTCGCGGTTGGCAGCCGGCAGGGACTTCAACCTTCTCCCGTCCCGGCTCTCCTCCCGAGCCCTAACGGTTACGACACCATCTTGGCTGCGGCAGGCAGAATCTCTCCAGGTGTGTACCGATTGTCCGACCAACTCGATGCCGCGTCGGACGCTGAGTTGCGTCGCTTTGTCGAGCAGAATCGCGCAGCTCTCGATCTCGCGAGGCGGGGTCTCGCTCAGCCATCGCAAGTACCGGTCACATACACTTTCGCCCACGGAAGCGCGACCAATCTAACGGCACCCCGAGACCTCGCATGGGCCTTTCTCGTAGAAGCCCAACTCGCAGCGCGGGAAGGTGATCTCAATAAGGCTGCCGCGATTCACTGCGGTTCGCTCCGACTTGGGCAGTCGATTTCTCGCGGCGGGCTACTCATTGAACTCCTTGCGGGATTGGGGGTCCAGAGAATCGGCATTGATGGAATGGGACAGATGCGAGCGAAGCTCGACGCAAGCCAGTGTCGCCACTTGGTGTTCGAGATCCATAGCTTCGACAGATGCCAACCCGACTTCAACGAGTTTTCGGAGCGTGAACGCCTTTGGGTAGAGTGTGTTATGGGATGGGCCGTCCGTTTAGGGCGTGCGCTGGGCGTCGAGTTTCGTGAACTTGCGACTGCGAATCGGACGGCGGCAGACGCCGCAGATAGGCTCCGCGCCCGGCTGCGCCTGCTGGAGTGTGAGTTGGCGCTGCGCGCGTATCGGCTTGAGAAGGGCAGACTCCCGGAGCGGCTGGGGGAGCTTGTTCCGGACTACGTGCCCGAAGTGCCGCTCGATCCGTTCTCAGGCCGGCCGCTGGTCTACCGCAAGACAAAGGATGAGTACCTGCTTTACAGCCTCGGTGCGGATAGGATTGATGGCGGAGGCGTGCAAGTCGAACCGTGGCAGTTTGAGGGCGACCTGTTCCTCGACCCGCCCGCCTCCTCGGCCAACCCGGCGGACCTCAATCAGCAGGAAGAGCGATGGTCAACTACTGCCCCAACTGCGGTTGGCGGGTGAATGACCCGCAGCGCAGGAAGTGCGACAACTGTGGGGAGCCGCTTCCTGGCCGCGAGCGGCGAAGTTGGCTCAGCCGGTTCTTCGGCTGGCTTGCCGCCGGGCAGCGGCCGGCGGTACGGACGCGCCACGTGGTCACGCAGAACACACAGTACACCTGGCACGATTCGGCGACCGGCGAAAAGCACACCGCCAAGAGCCTCGACGAGATGCCCCCCGAGATCCGCAAGCGGATCGAGGAGGCAATGGGCGCGAGGCTCCACGAGGGAGGTCCACCCGTCAACCGCTTCACGTTCCGCGGTCCGTCGGGTGAACAGTTGAGCTACGACTCGCTCGACGAGATGCCACCGGAGATCCGCCGTTTCTTCGAACGGGTTCAGCGAGGCGAAGACCCGCTCGAGCAGAGCGATTAGAGCGGGCCCGCTCGAGCCCGGGGTCAGAGCGTCTTGCGTCCCATGGGGCCGGGGCACGATAATGGGCGGCCAACGGGACAAGCCGCTCGACGCCGCGCGCCGAGGCAGATCATGTTCAGTGAAACGCTCAACCGACGGCCGGGTGTGGATCGCCGCACCTTTCTCAAGCAGGGGCTCGCTTTACCGGCCATGGCGGCCGTCTATCAGACGGGTAGCCGGGCGGCCGAACCGCGCGGCCAGCCGACCGAGTTCCAGATCGCCTGCATGACGCTCCCCTATGGCCCGTTTCCGCTGGCGAGGGCGCTGGCCGGCATCCAGTCGGCCGGGTATCGGCACGTGGCTTGGGGCACGCAGCATGTCGAGGAAGGGGGCGAGCGCGTGCCGGTGATGCCCGACGATGCCCCAGCCTCGAAGGCCCGTGAACTGGGTCAGCGGTGTCGCGATCTGGGGCTTGAACCGCTCGTGATGTTCTCGATGGTCTACCCGGAGGATGATCGCGGCCTCGAGGTTCTCACCCAGCGACTCAAGCAGGCCGAGGCGGCCGGCATTCCACAGGTCCTCACGTTCGGCCATACCAGCGGCGGCAACCGGAGGCTGTGGATCGAACGGTTCAAGACGCTGGGGCCGATCGCCGCCGACTGCGGCGTGATGATCGTCGTCAAGCAGCACGGCGGCACAACCGGCACGGGTGAGGCCTGCGCCGAGATCATCCGCGAGGTCGGCCATCCGAATGTCCAGGTCAACTACGATGCGGGCAACGTGATGGACTACCTGAACGTCGATCCGATCCCGGACATCCTCAAGTGCGCCGGCGAGGTCCGCTCTTTTTGCATCAAGGACCATCGCAACTGGCCGCAGGATCAGGACTGCGGGCCGGGTTTCGGCGAAATCGACCACTATCGGCTGCTCGATCCGGTCGCCTTCCGCGGCCTGAAGATGCCGCTGTGCTGTGAGAACATCTTCGCTCCGCTGGTGCCGCGGCCCCCGACGCCCGAGGGCGTCGACAGCCTCGCCCGGCGTGCCCGTGTATTTCTCGAAACCGTCATCGCCGGGTTGCAGGCATCGTAGCCGATCCTGTGCCGGTCCTATCCAGGAGAGCCGCCATGAGTCAGCCGAAACAATCCTCGCGACGCGATTTCCTCAAGCAGTCGGCCGCGGCCGGCGCGGTGCTGGCCGGCGGATTGACCATCGCCCGCGGCGCCCATGCAGCGGGCGGGGACTTGATCCGCGTGGCCCTGATCGGCTGCGGCGGCCGGGGCAGGGGGGCGGCGGCCAACTGCCTCAACGTGCCCGACAACATCAGGCTCGTGGCAGTGGCCGACGCGTTTGAAGACCAGGCCCGCGCGGCCCGCGACACGCTCAAGAAGAAGTACGGCGACAAGGTCGACGTGCCCGACGAGCGAATCTTCACGGGTTTCGATGGCTACAGGCAGGCCATCGCCGCCGACGCAGATGTGGTTCTTCTCTGCACGCCACCCGGATTCCGTCCGATGCAGTATGAAGCGGCGGTCGCGGCCGGCAAGCACGTATTCATGGAGAAGCCGGTCTGCGTCGATGCCCCCGGCTACCGCTCGATCATGAAGGCCAACAAGCTGGCCGACGAGAAGAAACTCAAGGTAGTGGTTGGGCTGCAGCGGAGGCACGATCCGGGAACGATCGAGACGGTGAAACGGATCCACGACGGCGCGATCGGCGAGATCCAGCTTCTGAGGGCCTACCGTCACGGGGCGGGCGTCTGGGTGCGGCCGCGGCAGCCTGGGCAGACTGAGATGGAGTACCAGATGCGGAACTGGTACTACTTCGTCTGGATCTGCGGCGACCAGATCGCCGAGATGCACGTCCATCACCTCGACAACATCAGTTGGGTGATGCACGACGAGCACCCGGTGGAAGCCAACGGCATGGGCGGCCGCCAGGTCCGCAAGGGAAAGGACTACGGTCACGTGCACGACCACTGTGCGGTCGAGTTCACCTATGCCAACGGGATGAAGTTCTTCAGCCAGAACCGCCAGATACCCGACTGCTGGTACGTGGCGGAGCAGTTTGCCGACGGCACGCTGGGCAGTTCCGATTGCGTGAAGTCGATCACCGGCCAAAATGCCTGGGAGTATCGCGGCGAGAAAATCAGTGCCCAGGACCAGGAGCATGTCGACCTGATCGAGGCGATCCGCAAGGACACGCCGCGGAACGAGGGCTACTACGGCGCCAACAGCAGCATGGTGGCGGTGCTCGGGCGGATGGCGGCTTTCTCGGGGCAGGTGATCAGGTGGGACGACGCCGTGAATCGCGGCCGCAATGAGATGCCCCCGCGGCTGGCCTGGGACGCGGAACCGCCCGTCCTGCCCGACGAAGACGGCCTCTACGAGCACGCCGTGCCGATGCCGGGTGCGTACGATCCGTTTGAAGCGTGAACTCCGCAGTGCGCTGTAGCGCGGCGGCAGGTCGTTATGCGCGGCGATGTGCGCGATGCGACTTATTCAGCCGGCAGGTCGCTCATCATCGGGTAGAGAAACTCGGCTGGATCATCGAGTGATTTGTGGGCCGGGATGATCTGGCCGAAGCACTGCATGTCGCGCCAGCGGAGCGGGCCGTTGACGCCGTGGGGAATGAGAACTACCCGGTGGGCCGAGCCCTCGACGCGGACTTCAACAAAACTCTGGAAGAACGGGGCGCGGTTGAAGTCGAAAGCTCCCGCCATGAATTCGGGGGTCGATGGCCAGGCGCGCAGCCGCTTGACCCAGAACCAGATCGGCTGTTTCCAGGCCGGCGTCTCACGGTCGAGCTTGGCCACCAGGGCATCGGTCCGCGGATAGTAGCCGCAATCGGGCACCGGCGGGGTGCCGGGCCAGGCCAGGGCGGTGCCGATACTCAGATACGCGCCGCCCCCGCCGTTGACGAAGTGGTGCATCGAGCGCTGCCCGTTGCCCACGGGATAGTCCTGGCGGTAGAACTCGAGGTCGTGCGTGTCGCCCGCCATGACCACGGGCACGTCGTATTCTTCAAGCAAGCGGTGGATGGCGGCGAAATCCTCGGTGAGGTCGCCCTGGTAGCTGCCGGCCACGTAGAGCGGATGCCCGAGCAGGACCATAACGAACTTGCCGCGGGCCCGCTCGAGGGCCGCGCGGAGCCACTGGAGTTGGTCGGCGTCGACGGTTCTCAGCACACCCGTATCCACGACGATCAGCGCGAAACGTTCGGCCTGGAGGTCGAAGTACGGGCCACGCTGGCCGCCGGTCTGTACGCCGTACTCCTTCCTCAGGCGGGCCGCCTCGGTCACCAGCGCCTCGACGCGCCGATCGGTGGTGGTCGTCAGGCGATAGTCAGCCGAGATCCGGGCCTGGATCGCCGCACGCGCTGCCTCGGGCGTGAGGAACACGGCGTTGAAGGCCTCCAGGGCGTCGTACCAGTCGTGGTTGCCCGGCATGGCGTAGATCGGTTTGCCAAGGCCCTTGAAGGGGAGATAGAAGCAGGCCTCGTAGTCCTTCATCGCGCCGGCCGGATAGACGACGTCGGACATAATGACGAGGAACTTGACATCGGGCCGCCGGCCCAGCGCGAGGTACTGGTCGCGGAGCGAGTGCTGCGAAGCGTCGCCTTCACCGGGGTCGCCGATCACAAGGAAAGTGAAATCCGCCGCACCGGCCACCCCGGGCGGCTGGACGCTCAGCCGATCGGCGCCCGCCGATCCGGCCGGCACGCGGCCGCGGGCGGCGCGGACCATCTGCTCGCGCCAGGGGTCGACGCGGTACTCGACCCAGCGTTCCCACATGCCGGCGGCCCAGGTCTCCGTATTGAAGAACCAACTCAGTCCCCAGATGGGATTGACGGCGATGAGAATGGCCGCCAGCGGCAGGCCGATCCGCAGGCCGCGACGCAGGGCAGCCACCGGCGAGGTGTAGGCGCGGTGAACGCGAACGGCAAACCGCAGTCGCGCCAAGAGCCAGTGCCGGATCGCAAATCTCGCCACGCGATGTCCGATGCTTGGGCCGGACTCCGCCAGCACCCTTGCCCATGCGCGACGTTCGATGCTGCGGGTCAGCGCTCGCCAGCCCAGGTGCACGGGCGTGACGATACCCAGTGCGAGGATGAAAGCGTACACGATGTCGCCGGCGACAGCCACGAGCGGCGAGGCGAGACCGACGAGCGTCCACTCAGCGCTCATTCGGCCGGCATGGATGGCGAAGAACGTGGCGATGAACGTCGCCTGCCAGTAGACATCGATCGTGCGGCGGGCCTCTTCCTCGGCTTGCACGGCGGCCACGAGACGGGCCACCTCCGGGTGCGCGGGCAGGCGCAGCCTTCGGTCGGGATGGACGAGCGTCTGGTCGGTCTCGCGTAATCCCGGTGCGGAGGTGAAGAGCATCGACCATCCCGAAGAGAGAATCCGCAGGCCCACGGAAAGGCCAATCACCTGCAGGCCGCTGAGCGGCCACTGGACGGCGATCAGCACGCCAAGAAGGACATTGACCACGCCCTGGGCGTCGAGGGCAATTGCCTCGGGCTGCCTCCGGCTGGTCCATGCCGAATACAGCCGCGACATGCCATCGGCAATGAACGATGCCCCCAGGAACAAGGCCAGGGCCGAAGCGACCAGCATGGGCGACGCGAGGAGCAGGCCACCGATGAGCGCCGAAAGGCCACCTCCCCAGAAAGCCGATCGCCGTGCGCTGTCGTTGGCCATGAAGAACCCCTGCCAGAGTTCCAGTGCACCAGAGAGCAACACGGCTCCGCCGAGGAGCCACACCGCGGCGTGGCCCGCCACAAGGGGAGCAGCCACAGCCAGGCCGCCGAGCGTCAGGATGGGCAGGGCAGTCGCTGCACGCCGCGCCCGCGGCGAGAACCAGTGACGGGCGGCGACACGGGAACGAGGATCGCTCGACATCAGGGTTGTAGAACAGCGCGCACGGTTGACACTGCCGGGGAGCAACAGCGGTCCATCGTACACCGTTTCGCTAACGGCCGCGAGGCACTCCGGGCCGATGCGACAATCGGTATGATGAGCGGCGAACCACGCGGCCGGCGCGCCAAAATACAGAGTGGGTAAACTTCCGCGTGTCCTGCAGCTTCACACGGTCATCGCCAGCACCGAAGCGGCGCCCCACCGATACCCGGTGACGATACTCGCCGAGCTGCGTCAGGCGCGAGCCTGTCGTCCGGAGAACGGGAGCCCGCTCCCACCAGGTGACGCTTCCACGCGTTCTTTCTTCTCCACCACCTTCACTGCGCCCGGTTTCGGCTCGATAGGCTGGCCGCGGTGTCGAGCCCACACCTGGGTGAGCTCGGCGCCGGCGAAGAAGATCATCGATGAGTAGTAGGTCCAGAGCATGATCAGGATTACGGAACCGGCCGGTCCATAGGTCGAGTTCAGGTTCTGCCGTCCGAGATAGAGGCCGATGAGGAACTTGCCCAGGGTGAACAAGGCGGCGGTTGCAATCGCCCCCAGCCACACGTTTCGCCAATCGACGCGGGCGTCGGGCAGGACTTTGAACATCAGCGCGAACAGCAACGTGACGATGATGAAGCTCACCACTTCGCTAACCGCCAGGGGCGGCACGCCCAAGCCGACGATTCCGGCGATCCAGCTTCCAAACGAAGCCATAGCCGCAGTGAGAAACATCGAGACGAGCAAGATGAAGGCGACGGCGAGAACCATGCCGAACGAGAGCAAACGCTTGGTGACGAAATTCTTGATGCCCCCCTGTTTCGGATCCGGTTCGACGTCCCAAGTCTGGTTGAGCGACGCTTGCAACTGGGCCATGACGCCCGTCGCGCCGAAGACGAGCACCGCGGCGCTGATGATTTTTGCCAGCAGCCCGCTCTGGGAACGGTCGTTCTCGCCTTGATGCAGCATCTTCATAAGCTGATCGGATCCCTCGGAGCCGAGCATCGCCCCCGCCTGCTGGGCAAACTGCGACTCGGCGGCTTCGCGCCCGGCCACCATACCGACAATCGTGATGATCACCACTAGCAAAGGCACCAGCGACAACATCGTATAAAACGCCAGCGCCGCCGCCATCTGCGGGCAGCGATCTTCCGAGAACTCTTGAATGGTTTTCTTAAGGACGCTCACTGAGCCGCCTCCAGTGGAAATGAAGGGATTGGGGCGGCTGTCGCATGCAGCAAACGTCGTACCAGCCCCGCCTGGTAGCAGCGGGACGGGGTGGCGACTGGACAATTTGTCTGGTCGTTGGGCACTGTGTCGCAGAAGCAGGGCCCGACCAGCCATCTTCACACAGCCAACGGTACGCGCTACGATAGGCAACCATGAAACACAACGCGCTAAGCCGATGGTGGCGAGGATTGGTGGCGGCGATTGCTCCGGACGAACCGGAGATGAGCCCTGCGGCGGCATCTACCTTCGGGGCTTCAGGGGACGCGCCGGTTTGCCCCACGGCGCCCGGGAGAGATGAGCCGGTTCGTATCACCTGTGTTGACTATTCGTCGGAACAGGTCGAGTGGCAGGAGATCGGCGATCTGCCCAGTTTTCTTGCCCGGCACCGCCCAGCCTGGTCGCATGTCCGCTGGATCAACGTCGAAGGTCTGGCAAAGCCGGATGTGATTCGTTCCCTGGCCGAGAAGTACGAGATTCATCCGCTGGCGGTGGAGGACGTGCTGCACAATGTGCAGCGGCCAAAGGCGGAGGATTATCCCGGCTCGGGCGACCATCCGGGCCGATTGTTCGTTGTCGCCCGGGCGATCGCGGCCGACGGTGTCGAGTTGAGAAGCGAGCAGCTCAGCATCTTTCTGGGTCGGACGACTCTCTTGTCGTTCCGGGAGCGGCCCGGAACGATCTTCGCCTCGATCCGGCCGCGGATCGAAACCCGGGGATCGCGGCTGCGCGAGAACGACGTCAGCTTCCTGTTCTACGCGCTGGTTGACGGGATTGTCGACGGCTATTTCCCGGTTCTGGAGCGATACTCGGAACGATTGCAGAACCTGGATGAAGAAATGCTTGAGCAACCGGACCGCGCCACCTGGCACAAGGTGCAGGTCGTCAAACGCGAACTGCTCCTGCTGCGGCGGGCAGCCTGGCCGATGCGGGACTTGATCGCCGAGTTGCTCCGCGAGCGGCACGAGTGCCTGTCGGAGACGACCAGGACCTATTTTCGCGACGTGTACGATCATTGCGTGCAGATCCTCGACCTGGTTGAAGGCTACCGCGAGATCACCACGGCGCTGAGCGAGACCTACATGTCGGCGATCTCCAACCGCATGAACGAGATCATGAAGGTGCTGACGGTGATCAGCACGATCTTCATCCCGCTCTCGTTCCTGGCCGGGGTGTATGGCATGAACATGCGCGTACCCGAGAACGAATGGCCCGGCATGTATCCGATCTTCTGGCTGATCTGCCTCGCTGTGGCGGGGAGCATGTTGGGCTGGCTCAGGTATCGGCGGTGGCTTTAGAGACCGTTTGTCGACTGCGAAGCACTTGACGGAGGTGCGCGGTAGCCATGTCGGACGCGAATCGCCTGCTGGAGATCATCGAACGCGACATCGTCGCCCATGGCGGCGACCTGGGCGGCTGGACCCGTCTCAGCGACGAGTCGCTCCAGTTGTTCGACGGCCGCGTCACGCTGCGGGCCGAAGTGCACGAGGAAGAGCAGGCGGGCGACAACGTCGTCCACGCGCACGTCTTCACCACGCTGCATGAGCACGAAGATGAGGTGCTCGATGCGTGCTTGATCGGAACGGGCGAAGGCCACGAAGCCTCGTTGGCCCAGGCGGCCATGCTGTGGATGGTCGGCGTCGCCGGCCCGATCCGGTCATTCCTCGACGGCAAGCCGATCTGCATGACCTGCCAAGCGGGCGTCCAAGGGGGCGATGCCTCGCAGGGCTATTCGTCCGGTGACTACGGTTTGACCGGGCTCAGGGCCTACGTCGGTCCTTCGTTCTCCCGCGGACTGGACGACGGGCGGATTCTATCGGCTCTCGACGATACGAAGCCCTGGTTCCGCTTTGCCGCCGAGTCGGCGGCCCCGCGGAGAGTCCACCTGGCGAAAGCAAGCGTCGCTTCACACGGCAAGAAAGGGTGGCATCGCGAACTGGAGATCGACGGTCACGACGTCTCGCACCACGATCCCGACTGGCCCGCCGGCATCGAAGGTCCCCAGTTCGCCTACTTGACGCGCTTCGCGGTATTCGAGTTCCCACGCAATTCCGCGGAGATCGCTGGGCGGGCCGAACTGGAACGCACCATACGCTACTTCGCCGAGCATTTCCGGACGTATGACACCATCGATCGTCTCATGGATGAAATGGTGCGCGAGGGGTTCGACGCAGATCTCGTTCATGAGGTCGAATCCGTCTCGACCATCGCCTTCGGACGGCTGCTGTTCGAATCGCGCGGCCTGCAATACCCCTCAACCGTAATCCGCGCCCGTCGCGACGGCCGGGTCGAGACCGACGTCCCCCTGATGTCGATTCCCGCCTACTCGCGAGCGCGAGCGCTGGGGGCTCAACTGAGTCGCACGATGCCCGAGGACGATTTCCAGGCGCTCTGCCTGTACAATGCCGAATCGCAGGGCATCCTGCAGGGGATAGAATCCACGGGCGGGGATCTCGATCTGGCGAAGGTGACGCTGTTCCCGTGCGTCGTGCCTGACCGGGGCGTCAGCGACCGCACGATGGAAGCCGCGCTGACCACGCTCAATGAGATAGTCGAGCGGGTGCGGTCGTCCCAAAAGAAGCCTTGGTGGAAGTTCTGGTAGCATTCCGCGAGCGCAACGTGAATCCTGGTTTTCCTTATCCCGACGACGTTCGCATGCGGGGCTTCGCCCGGCGGACCACCGTGGCGGACGCGCGGGCGTGGCTCGACGGGCAGGTTCGCCGGCTGGACGCCGAAATGGTGGAACTGGCCGAGGCAGCGGGCCGGGTACTGGCCGCGTCCATTGCCAGCCCAGTGGACGTGCCTGGCTTCGAACGTTCGATGATGGACGGCTTTGCCGTCCGGGCGGCCGAGACACTCGGCGCGTCGGCCTACAACCGCCTGCCGCTGGAGATCGTCGGGCAGGCGTTGCCGGGCGAGCCGTTCCCGGGGAGCGTCGGCCCGGGGCAGGCGGTGCGGATCATGACCGGCGCGCCGGTTCCCGCCGGCGCCGACGCGGTCCTGCCTGCCGAACAGGTCGAAATCGCCGGCACCAGGATTCTGGCGGAGGGGGAAGTCGCGCCCGGCAAGAACATAGGGCGGATCGGTGAGGACATCGCCGCGGGCAGTGAAGTGCTGCCCGCCGGCCGGCGGTTGCGGCCTCAGGACCTCGGCCTGCTGGCCTCGATTGGGGTGGGCGGGATCCGGGTGGTGCGGAGGCCACGCGTGAGGATCGTCGTCACCGGCAATGAACTGCTGCCGCCCGGCGCCCGGCCACAAGGTTTTCAGATCGTCGATTCCAACGGCGTCATGCTTGCCGCACTCGTCGCGCGCGACGGGGGCTTGCCGGTCAATCCGGGCATCGTCCCGGACGATGCTGACGCGATTCTGGCGGCACTGCGGAGCGAGGCCGAGGTGGTGATCGTCTCCGGCGGCTCGAGCGTGGGACAAGAAGATTTCGCGCCGCGGCTGATTCAGGAGCACGGACAACTGGCGATCCACGGCATCGCAATGCGGCCGAGCAGCCCGACGGGCATGGGCCTGCTCGACGGGCGGCTGGTGCTGTTGCTACCCGGCAACCCGGTGTCATGCCTGTGCGCGTATGATTTCTTCGCGGGCCGGGCGATCCGTCAGTCGGGCGGCCGCGCGGCCGATTGGCCCTACCGGCGACTGCGGGCACCGTTGGCGCGAAAGGTGGTGTCGACCGTCGGGCGACTCGACTACCTCCGCGTCAAGGTCGTTGCCGGGCACGTGGAGCCGATCGCCATCGCCGGGGCCTCGGTGCTCTCGTCGACCACGCGCGCCGACGGATTTCTCATCATCCCGCCCGACAGTGAAGGGTACCCGCCCGGAACCGAAGTGGAAGTGATGCTCTACGACTGAAGCAACGCGCATGTCCCAGGACCAGTTTCTCGACGTTATCGACCGCGACGAAGCCGAACGCCGCTTCCGCGAGGTGTTGAATCTCGAGCCACTCGAGGCGGAAGCGGTGCGGCTGGACGAAGCGCTCGGCCGCGTGCTGGCCGAGGATGTGATCGCCGATGTCGATGTGCCGTCGTTCGACCGCTCGAACTATGACGGCTACGCGGTTCGTGCGGCCGACACGTACGGCGCGGATGAGGAACACCCGCGGCAGCTGGGGCTCCTCGACGAGGTGCTCGCTACCGGGGTGATGCCGCGAAGCGAGGTCTCGGCCGGCGCGGCGGCAGGGATCGCCACCGGCGGCATGGTGCCGCGCGGCGCCGATGCGGTGGTGATGGTAGAGCACACCGACGTGCAAGGCGGTCAATTACTCGTCCGTCGAGCGGTCACGCCCGGCTTCGGCGTGTCGTTCGCCGGTTCCGACATCATGGCCGGCGAGACGGTGCTCAGGCGGGGGACGCTTTTGACCAGTCGTGAGACGGGTGTGCTGGCGGCCATCGGCGCGAGCGATATTCAGGTGGTGAGGCGCCCGCGGGTGGCGATTCTCTCCACGGGCGACGAGATCATTCCGCCCGGCGAGCCCATGCGACCCGGGCTGGTTTACGATTCGAACGCCCGCATCCTCGCCGACGCGGTCCGCGAACTTGGCGGCGAGCCGCTGGCATTGGGCATCACGGGGGACAACGCGGACGCACTTCGCGCGCGGCTCGGCGAGGCGATCGAGCGGGCCGAGGTCGTGCTTCTTTCCGGCGGGACGAGCAAGGGGGCCGGCGACATCTCCTATCGCGTCGTTGGTGAACTTTCGGAGCCGGGGATCGTTGCCCACGGCGTGGCCCTGAAGCCGGGCAAGCCGATCTGCCTGGCCGCCCATCGCGGGCGCGCGGTGGTGATCCTTCCCGGTTTCCCGACGTCGGCGATTTTCACCTTTCACGAGTTCGTGGCCCCGGTAATTCGAAGCCTGGCTGGCCGCACCATGGAAGACTACCCGGCCGTAGCGGCGCGGCTGGCGGTCAAGGTCAATTCGGAGATCGGCCGCACCGAGTACCTGCTGGTGGGATTGGTGGGGGAACCCGATCGCTTAACGGCCTACCCCATGGGACAGGGATCGGGCTCGGTGACGACGTTCAGCCGGGCCGACGGCTTCGTGACGATCGGCCGGCACGAGGAGATCGTCGCGGCGGGCCAACCTGTTTCCGTGCGGCTGTTGGGGCGCGAACTCCGCGTAGCCGACCTCGTGGTCATCGGCAGCCACTGCGTGGGTCTCGACGCGCTGCTGGGCAAGCTCCACGAACAGGGTTTTCGGGCCAAGTTCATGGCCGTCGGCTCGACCGCGGGCTTGGATGCCGCAATCCGCGGCGAGTGCGACCTGGCAGGGATGCATCTCCTCGACCCGGTGAGCGGCCAGTACAACACGCCCTATCTCACGCCGGGACTGCGGCTGGTGCGCGGCTACGGGCGGCTGCAAGGAGTGGTGTTTCGCCGCGGCGACGAGCGCTTCGAGGGCCACTCGGCGCGCGAGGCGATCGAATCGGTCAAAGCGCGGCCCGACGCGGTGATGGTGAACCGCAATCAGGGAAGCGGCACGAGGATTCTCATCGACCGGCTGCTCGCCGGGACGCAGCCGCCGGGTTACGCGGTGCAGGCCCGCAGCCACAACGCCGTGGCGGCGGCCGTAGCCCAGGGCCGCGCCGACTGGGGCGTGGCGATCGAATCGGTGGCCGCGCGGAGCGGCCTGGCGTTTCTGCCGCTCGAGGAAGAGCGTTACGACTTCGTCGTACCCGACGATCGTTGGGACCGCCCGGCGGTGACCGCGTTTCGCCGACTGCTCGCTGATACGGCGGTGCGCGGGGAGTTGGTCCGACTTGGCCTGCGACTGGAGCCCTGAGAAGAGGAACCGAGATGCACTACACGATGATTTGGTGGATGGGCGTGCTGGTATGGGGCGTTTCATTGTCCGCGGCGGCCGAGCCGGCTCCCGTCCCGCCTCCGGCCCGCTGGAATGTGACGGAAGCGGGAGCGGTCGGCGACGGCCAGGCGGATGCCACGGGCGCCTTTCAGCAGGTGCTCGACGCGGCCGGCAAGGCTGGCGGCGGCGTGGTCGAAGTGCCCGCCGGGCGGTACGCCATCCGCGGCAATCTCGCCGTTCCGGCCGGCGTAACGCTCCAGGGCACATATCGCGTCCCGCCCACGATCGAGCGCGATGCTGCGGGAGAGTTGAAAGGTTCGGTGCTGCTGGCGTATGCCGGCCGCGGCAAACCCGACGACAAACCGTTCATTCGCCTGGCGGGCAACAACGCGGCCATTGCCGGACTGGTGATTACTTACACGGAATGGAAGCAGACCGACGTACCCCCGGTGCCCTATCCACCGTGCGTGTTGGCCGAAGGCGTGGAAAACGTGGGCGTCCAGGAATGCCTGCTTCTCAATCCTTACGAAGGCATCAAGCTGGTCCGGGCGGCGCGGCATCTGGTGCGGAATGTGACCGGGTATCCGATCAAGCGCGGGCTTTACGTCGATGAGTGCTACGACATCGGGCACATTGAAAACGTCCACTACTGGCCGTTCGGTGTCCGCTACAATCCCCAGGACCCTTATTGCCTGTGGATCAACACCCAGGGGGTCGCCTTTGAACTGGCGAGGACCGACTGGCATTACGTCTTCAACACGTTCTGCTTCGGCTACGGCGTGGGGTACAAGTTCTCCGAATCCAAGGCAGGAAGCACCAACGGCAACTTCCTCGGCCTGGGCGCCGATTCGTGTCAGCGGGCGGTGGTCGTCGAGCAGGCGCAGCCGCCGGGTTTGCTGATCACCAATGGAGAATTCGTCGGCCGCTGGAGCAGCCAGGATGCGGTGTGCATCGAGATCGGCCCGAAGGTGGCGGGCAAGGTTAGCCTTGTCAATTGTTCGTTCTGGGGACCGATCGACCGCTGCGTGTGGATGCGAAGCCCCGCAGGCCAGTTTGCGGCCAACGCGTGCCATTTCGTGCATTGGGACGTCCGCGGCACCGGTTCGCCGGCCCTCCAACTGGATGAAGGGCGAGTGAGCGTCCAGGGATGCACGTTCGCGCAGGAGGGCACCGCTGTCCAGATCGGCGAGAAGATCACCTCGGCAATCGTCGTCGGCAATCAGGCGTCGGGGGGGCTGCTGGTGGAGAATCTCGCCGGCGGCCAGGCGCAGCTATTTGCCAACGAGACCTCGCCGGTGGAATGGACGGCCGAGGCGCTGCGGCATTACCGCGTCGAGATCGGAGCGGAGGGAGACGGCCGCCATGTGCGCGGCTTTCACGGCCGCGAAAAGATGCCCGACCGCAAGGGCCCCCGCTCGATGCGATGGTCGATGCCCACATCACGCCTGAGCCTTCCGGTCGTCGCGGGGGTGCCCTATACGCTCACCCTGGAAGCGAACACGCCCGAAGCAGCCATATCATCGGAGGCTGGAGTATACCTCGACGGCAAGCGGGTGGCCGAACTCAAGCCCGGTGCGGCTACGGTCACCGTCCGGCTGCCGCCTGCGGCGGGCGAACTCGCGGCGTTGGAACTGAGATGCCGCGGCTGGGTTCCTCGCCAAGTACAGCGTGGATCAAACGACGACCGCACGCTGGGCTTGTCGTTGTACTCGCTCACCATGCGGGCCGACGGCGCGTCCGACCGCCTGTTCATCGCCAACACGGGTCAGTGGCGGGAGCCCTGAGGCGTGTGCGCGGCGTCCCGCCACGTTCGGTGAAAGCGACGGGACGTTGAGACGCGCGCCTACCGCTCGGCCGGGCCGCCCTTGCGGATCTGGTCGGCCAGGAGTTGCTGCAGCGAAGCAATCTGCTTGGCGCTGGCAGAGCCTTCGATCGCGCGGACGGCAATTTCCTGGACTTGTTCGCGAGCTTTTTCCAGTTGCTCTTCGAGCCGGGTAAGCTGTTCGGCCTGATCCTTGGCGGTCCGCTCCAGCGCGGCGATCTTCGTGGAAAGGACGTTTTTCTCTCCCTCCAACTCGCGGCGCAGCAACTCGGAGGCCGACTCGTGCTGCTGCTCGAGCCGTTCGGCTGTTTCGGCGCGGGCGCGATCCTCGGCGGCTTTGAGCTGATCGGGGAGTCCGGATACGCGGGCCCGCAGTTCGGCCAGTTCCTGCTCGCGCGCGGCCAGCGCGGCCTCGCGTTCCGCCCACTGGCGCTCCAATTGCGTCTTCCGCTCGGCAAGTTCCTTTTCAGCCTTCGCCAGGTCGTCGCCTGCCTGATCACGAGCAAGCTGCTGTTCGCGGGCGAAGTTATATTTGTACTCCTCTAACTCGCGCTGCCGGCGTTTCTGTTCGGCAGTGTCGCGTTCCTTGGTTTCCTGTTCGCGCAGCTTGCGTTCCTTCTCCCACTCGGCGCGGGTCGTCTCGATCTCGCGGTCGAGTTGTTCCTTTTCCTCCTGGTAACTCCGCTCCAATTCCTCCTGCTTCCGCTGGTGCATATCGAGCAGGGCGGCGAGCGTAGAGGCCGATCGCTGGATCTCGTAGATTTCCTTGAGTTCGTCGTCTTTGGCCGCGATGGCGCGGCGAATCTGGTTGTACTTGCCGACCTCTTCTTCCATGCGGTCGGCAAGCTGGGTGAGCGTACGCGTGATCGTCGATTTGAGCTCCGCGGCCGACCGCACTACGTCGTCGCTGGAGATGGCATCGGCCGCAGCGACAGCGGCCGCGGCAGCCTTGGCTGCGATGCGCTCGGCCGGCGTGGCTTCGGCCTCCTTTCGTTCGGCGGCGGTCTTCTCCGCCTCGGCTACCGCCTCGGCCACTGCCTGGCGGGTGGAACGCTTTCGGGAAGTCGCTTTCTCTGCCACGGGGCACCTCAATGGGAGCATTAGGGTTGTTCTGACCACACGTGCTATTCATCGCACATGCTATTCATCGCCGCGGCGGCTCGTCAAGCAGTAGCGGCGCGCATCAGATCGTGCCCTCGCTGCCGAGGTCAGAAGTTGCCTCGTGCGCGGTTAGCCTATGCCGAGGCCCGCTCGGCCTCAAAGAAGTGCTCGGCGCCGTCGCTCTTGGCGATGATCGTCAGGCCGTTCTCGGTGATGGCGAAGCCGCGAGCCCGATCCTGATCGGGATCGTAGCCGATCTCGACGCCCGGCGGGATCGAAACGCCCTTGTCGATAATCGCCCGGCGGATCTTGGCGTGCCGCCCCACGTTGACGCGGCCGAACAGGATCGACTGCTCGACGTGGGCGAAGCTGTTGATCCGCGTCTGGTGTCCCAGCACGGAACGCCAGACGTCGCCGCCGGAGACGATCGATCCGGCGCAGATGATGCTATCGAGGGCCTTGCCGCAGCGGTGGGCGTCGGCAAACACGAACTTGGGCGGCGGGAAGTTCGGTTGATAGGTGCGGATCGGCCACTCCTCGTCGTACATGTTCAGCTCGGGGTCGACCGAGACCAGATCCATGTTGGCCTCGTAGTAGGCATCCAGCGTGCCCACGTCGCGCCAGTAGGCGTCTGTCTTGCGGTTCTCGTCGCGGAACAGGTAGGCGAACACGCGGCTGGTGTCGAGGATGGCGGGGATGACGTCGCCGCCGAAGTCGTGCCGGCTGCCGCGGCGCGTGGCGTCGCGGCACAGTTCCTCAAACAGGAACCGCGCCGTGAACATGTAGATTCCCATCGATGCCAGGCAGTGCTCTTCGTCGCCGGGAATCGGTTTGGGATCGGCGGGCTTCTCCTGGAAGCCGATCACGCGCCGGTTGGTGTCGACTTCCATGACGCCGAACTGGCCGGCCGCCTCGCGCCGCTTCTCGCGCAGCACGCCGATGGTCGCGTCGGCCCCCGTCTCGATGTGAAAGTCGGCCAGCTTGCGATAGTTCATCTTGTAGATGTGATCGCCCGCCAGGATCAAAACGTATCGCGGCAGCTCCTTCTCGATCGCGTAGATGTTCTGATACACGGCGTCGGCGGTGCCCTGGTACCAGCTTTCGTCGATCCGCTGCTGCGGCGGAACGACGTCGATAAACTCGCCCAACTCGCGGCAAAAATATCTCGACCAGCCCATGCTGATGTGCCGGTCGAGGCTCATCGCCTTGTACTGCGTCAGGACGAGAATCTGGCGCAGGCCGCTATTCAGCGCATTGGACAGCGTGAAGTCAATGATCCGATAAGCGCCGCCGAAGGGCACCGCCGGCTTGGCACGATCGCGCGTCAGCGGATCCAAACGCGATCCCTTGCCTCCTGCCAAGACCACCGTCATGACCTGGTCGCTCATCGCACCGCTCCTTCCGGGTGAGCCGCCTCATCATCCGAGGCCATTGTATCGGCTCCCGCGGGTCGGCTGAAGGGCTAAACTGGCGGATCAATCCATTGCCGATGCCACAACTCAAGGATTAGCAGGGTCCACAGCTTGTAGGCGCGGTCATAACGCCCGGATACGTGATCGTCGAGCAACTGCCGCACCGCTTCCGGGCGGAAGTATCCCCGCTCAAGTGTGCGAGAATCGAGGAGCACTTCTCGCGCGTATCCGGCCAGCGGACCGCGGAACCAGGGGGCAATTGGCACGCCAAAGCCCATCTTTTCCCGCCGCTGAATGGCTTCCGGCAGAAGATCGCCAAAGGCCCTCAGCAGGATCAGCTTGCCGCGGCCGCGGCGAAACTTGTGGCGTACCGGCATCCGTGCCGCCAGCTCCACCACGCGGTAGTCGAGGAACGGCTGCCGGCACTCCAGGCTATGTGCCATCGACGCGATGTCCACCTTGGTCATCAGGTCGCACGGCAGATAGGTCACCAAGTCGGCCAGACTGGCGGTGGTGACCGGATCGCGCGCCCCCGCCCGGGCAAAAGCTGTCTCCAGGAACTCCAAAGGATCCGCGTCGGGAATCGCCGCCAGGAAGCCGTCGGAATAGATGTCGGCGCGGGCCTCCTCATTGAAAATGCCGATCCAATCCAGATAGCGGCGCGCCGGCGCCGCATTAAGCGCGTTGGTGAATCGCTTCAGGCGGCGCAGCAGCGTCCGCTCGCGGGAGCTGGCGGGTAGCCGCTGCCAGAAGCGGCCCGCCGCCATTCGGCGCAGCCCGGCCGGCAGGCGATCGAAGCGGCTGGCGATCCATGCCGCCTTGTAGCGCGGATAGCCGGCAAACAACTCGTCGCCGCCATCGCCGGTGAGGGCCACCGTTACGTGCTCGCGGGTGAGCTGCGAGACGTACCACGTCGGCACCGCGGAGCTGTCGGCCATCGGCTCGTCGTAATGCCAGACCAGCTTGGGAAGGATATGCACCGCGTCGGGCTCGACGCGGAATTCCGAATGAATCGTGCCCAGCTCGCGCGCGGCCAGCGAAGCATAGTGAGTCTCGTCGTACTCCCTTACCGGAAACCCGATGGAGAACGTCCGCACCGGCTCTCGCGACAGTTTCTGCATCAGGCCGACGATGATCGTCGAGTCAATGCCGCCCGAAAGGAACGCCCCAAGCGGAACCTCGCTCTCCAGCCGCATCTCGACCGCCGACGTCATCAGCTCGCGGAGTTGCCGCACGTACTCCTCAAGCGGCAAGTCCTCCTCGTGATTGAAATCGGGTTCCCAATACGGACGGACCGCGAGTTCCCCTTCGCGCCAGAGGGCGTAGTGCCCCGGAGGAAGCTTAGAGATGCCGCGGAAGATTGTCTGCGGGTGAGGGACGTATTGGTAGGCGAGATAGGCGTCGATCGCTTGCGGGCTCACCTCGCGGGGAACGTCGCGCACCTCGAGGATGCTCTTCAGTTCGCTGCCGAAAAGCAGTCGCCCCGGTTCGTGGCGAAAGTAGAGCGGCTTCTTACCGAGGCGGTCGCGGCCGAGCAGCAGTTGCCGACGACGGCTGTCCCAGATCGCCAGCCCGAACATGCCGTTGAGGTGCCGGAACAGCCCCGCCCCCTCGTCTTCGTAGAGATGGACGAGAACCTCGGTATCGCTTCGCGTGCGGAACTGGTGGCCAGATCCTTCCAGCCGCCGCTGCAGTTCATGGTGGTTGTAGATCTCGCCATTGAAAACGACGCGAACCGTGCCGTCCTCGTTTTCCATCGGTTGTTGCCCGCAAGCGACATCAATAATCGCCAAGCGGCGAGAACCGAGCGCCACGCCCGGCATCGCGCCATTTGCCGGTGCCAGGTGGAGTTGGCTGTAGTGCGTGCCTCCCTCATCCGGACCGCGATGCCGCAACACCTCGTTCATCCGCCCGAGCGTTGCCTCATCGAGGGCTCTTCCCTGTTCAGTCCAGACAGCACCGGTGATGCCGCACATGAAGCTTGACTGTGTTCGGACGCAGGATTCGGACGGCGGGCCGGACCAGGAAGCCCGCAGGACAGAATGCCATTGTAACCGTCGGGCATTCTTACAGAACCCGGCTTCTTGACGCTTTCGGCCGGTTCTCCGGCGGACTTCGCCCAGCGATTGAAAACGCCGCGAGCCCGCGCGCCGGCGGGCGCGCGGGCTCGGAAAGGTCAGAAACGCTCGGGGGCAGAGCGTGACGGTTCAGGCTATCGGCTTCACTTTTTGCCGGTGATCGCCTGGCGGACCGTCTCCAACTGCCCGGCCGAGCCAAGCTTGCCGTTCTTGTGCGTGATGTACTTGGCGTATTCGGCCATGAACGGCTTGCCGGGAGTCCGCGGGTCGAAGTCTTCGGGCTTGTCGCGGAAGGTCTCGCGATACACGGCACACCACACGAGCCGGCCGTCGGTGTCGATATTGACCTTGCAGACGCCCATCTTGGCGGCGGGCAGGTACTGGTCCTCGGGCACTCCGCTGGCGTCCTTGAGCTTCCCGCCGGCGGCATTCACCCGGTCGACCCACTCCTTCGGCACGCTGCTGGAGCCGTGCATCACCAGCGGGAAACGCGCCGGAACGACTTTCTGGATCTCCTCCAGGCGGTCGAAACGCAGCCCTTGCTTGCCGGTGAACTTGTAGGCACCGTGCGAGGTGCCAATGGCCACGGCCAGCGAGTCGCAACCGGACTTGGCGACGAATTCGGCCGCCTGATCGGCTTCGGTCAGGCATACGCTCCCCACGATGTCTTCCTCAACGCCGCCGAGCATGCCCAGCTCGGCCTCGACCGAGATTCCCTTGGCATGGGCCCGATCGGCAACCCGTCGCGTGATCTCAATGTTCTTCTCAAAAGGCTCGTGCGAGGCATCGATCATCACCGAGCTATAGAAGCCGCTGTCGATGCAGTCGTAGCAGGCTTCTTCAGTGCCGTGATCGAGGTGGACGGCAAAGATCGACTCGGGAAAGATCACCTCGGCCGCCCGGATCATGGCCTCCAGGAATCGCTTGTCGGTATAGCTACGGGCGCCGCGAGAGATCTGAATGATGAACGGGGCGCTTTTGGAGGCGTCGCTCGGCTCCTCGTTCGCCTTGACCTTGCCCAGATTCCCACGGAACAGGCCGACCGTCTGCTCCAGGTTATTGATATTGTAGGCCCCGACGGCATATTTGCCGTAAGCGTGCTCGAAGAGCTGCTTGGTGGTAACGATCATTGGTCTTTTTCTCCTCCGCGGCCAAGCGTCGTGCCGGTGCTGGAAACGGTTCGAAGCCCGGTGGGCTCCAGGGGGGAATTGGCAAACACGATATTGTAGCGAAGACGCGCCGGCCACACTAGGGTGGCGGGGGCTTTGGAACTCTGTTCGAGGCGCGGCTCGGCTTGACGTCTGGAGCGGTTCCTGCGACACTCCGCCGCTCGATTACTGGCCACGAGAGAGAGGAGATCGCAAGGATGCAATGCAATCACCGGACGTTGTGGTGCGCTTTTCTACTGACAGCCCTCGTGGGCTGCGCGGGGTCGGAGAGCCCCTCGCCCGCCACGCAGGCCCCTTCCTCCGCCACGGGTTCAGCAACCGAGCAGCCCGCGGCAGCGACCAACCCCGACACGAGTACGCCTGAGCGGGCCGTGGCGGTGTTCCTCGACGCCGTCCGGCGCGGCGACGATCAGGTCGCGTCGTCGATGTTTACACCGTTGGCGCGCGAGAAGACAGCGGAGCTGGACATCCAAGTTGCGCCGCGCGGAAGCGACACGGCGAAGTTTGACGTCGGCGAGGTGCAGTATATCGACGAGGCGCAAACCGGTGCCCGCGTCAAGAGTGCCTGGACGGACCTGGATCCCGAGGGAAAGCCGCGTACGGACGATATCGTGTGGATGCTGCGCCGTGCCGCGGACGGCTGGCGGGTCGCCGGCATGGCGGCGGTTGTCTTCGATGGCGAAGATCCGCTGTTGTTGGACTTTGAGAAGCCGGAAGAAACGCTGAAGAAGCTGGAGATGCTTCGCACCGAAATGGAGCAGCGGTCGAAAATGACTGCTTCGACGGGACAAACCGGCAGCGATTCGCCCCCAGCCGGGCTCACACCGGAGGCCGCCACGGAGCCCGCGACGGCCACTGCGCCCGGGACCCCGACGGAAAATTCGCAGGGACCGGTCCTTCGCTGATCTCATAAGGATCGACCGACTAATTCAATTTTTCGCTTTCCGCCCAACAAGGCCAAACCACCTAGTAGAAATCTTTGGAGAGCGTTCAAACGCGACCGCCTAATCGGCATAAGTCGCTTTTATGAAACAACTTGCGAAATTCCTCATAAGGAGGGTTCCTGACCAGGAACCCTCCTTTTTTTCGTGGCGCAGGCGATTTAAATCTCCACAAGAGGGAGAAGTCGAAAAATTCTTCAAAATCGCTAATTAACCGACAGCCCGCAGGACGCATATTTTCTATCTTTGCCTGCCTTGACAATGAGTTTATCCATGCTAGCTTAGCGTGCGAAGCTGTGAATCCGTGCTGTGTTACCCAGGCCGCAAAGCTCAACAGGGTAGCGGATGGCTTGGCGGTATCGCAGCACAGTTGCGTTTGGGTGGCTCCCCTTCCATGTGCCGTCAAGGGCGGGGAGCGAGCAACAACCATGACGGCGCTAGTGAATCCCTGAACGCTACGGTACCTGTTTTGTTGGAGGATTCTCCATGAATCGTCTGTTTGTTCTCGGCGCCGCGGCTCTCGTCGTGGTGCTCGGCATCGCTCTGACGGCGGAAGCCGGTCAGTGCTGCGCTCCGGCGGCGTGTGCCCCGGAGGTCTGCGCTCCGGCCTGCGTGACCGAAGCTTGTGCTCCGGCGGGCTGTGGCCTGTTCGGCCGTCTCCGCGGCGGTCGTCTGTTCGGTCGCCTTGGCGGCGATTGTGGCGTTGCGGCTGATTGCTGCGCCCCCGAGGCTTGTGCCCCGGCGTGCGTCGCTCCGGCCCCCTGCGCTCCGGCGGCTTGCGCTCCGGTGGCCTGCGCCCCGGCCTGTGAGCCCGTTTGCGAGCCCGTGTGCTGCGACACCGGTCGTGGCTGCAAGCTGTTCGGTCGCCTCCGCGGCGGCCGTCTGTTCGGTCGCCTCGGCGGCGGCTGCTGCGACGTTGCGGCTGATTGCTGCGCCCCCGAGGCCTGCGCCCCGGCGGCTGGCTGCTGCGGCGTAGAAGTCTCGCCGGTTCAAGGCGCTGCCCCCGTCCAGGCTGCCCCGGCCCCCGAGGCTCCGGCCCCGGCCCCCGAGGCTCCGGCTGCCCCCGCTGCCCCCGAGGCCCCCGCTGCCCCGCCCGCGCCGGCCCAGTAAGTCGCGAACTACCGCGGGTCGGCCCGCTCCATGGGCCGGCCCGCCCCTTGCCGGGTCGTGACCTGCCCTGTTGGTCACTCAACTCCGCGTATTGATCGCTCAAGCCGGATCACTTTATGCGATCCGGCTTTTGTCGTTTCTTGAGTGCTGTTGGAGACCGCGGGGATCGCGCGGTATAAAGGCCGGTCCAAATCACGCACCAGGAAGCATCCGACCATGGACGGTTGGCAGACTCAGGTCGTCGGCGAGACGGCCACCGAACCGACGGCGGTCTGGCCGCTGACCATTCTGTTGCCCGCCTATAACGAGGTGCTCGCCATCGAACGGGTGCTCAGCGAGATCGTCGAAGCGCTCGCCCACGAGAATCTGCGATATGAAGTTCTCGTCGTCGACGACGCGTCGACGGACGGAACTGCGGAGTTGGCTGAAGAGTTCGCACGCCATTGCTGGCAGTGCAACATTCGCGTGATCCGTTCTCCCGAGCGACGCGGCGCCGGCGCGGCGCGCAAACTGGGCATTCGCCACGCGCGCGGGGAAATCGTCGTGATGCTCGATGCCGATGGGACTTACCCAGCACGTTCGATCGCGGAACTGCTCCGCTGGTTTCCCGCCTACGACCAGGTGAACGGGGCACGGACCAGTGAGCAAGGAACCCTTCCCTGGTTGCGCCGCCCGGCCAAGTGGTTTATCCGCAAGCTGGCCTGCTACCTGACGGGGCACCGGATTCCCGATTTGAACACCGGCCTCAAGGCATTCAAACGCGAATTGATGCTCGACTGGTTGTGGGTGGTGCCCGACGGATTCAGTTGTGTGACCACGATGACGTTGGCCTTCCTGACCAACGGCTACGCGGTGAAGTACGTTCCCACTCCCTATCGCCGGCGTATCGGGCGCAGCAAGTTCCACCCGTTCAAGGACACCGCCTCGTACCTGACCACAGTACTACGGATGGTGCTCTATTTCCGGCCGCTTAAGGTCTTTCTTCCACTGGCCGGGCTGGTGATTGCCGCCGGGTTGGCCAAGAGCGTGCTTAGTTTCACCCTGACCGGAAGCATGCAGGAATCGGATATTGTCATCCTGACCGCCGGATTCATGACCTGCATGTTCGGTTTGCTGGCCGAGGTCATTGTGGCCCATCATCGACGTTGAGATGCCCGGCAGCCGGCATGACACAATCACCGATTCTCAGGCCGCCGGCGGCCTGGCGGGCCCGCTCGCACGCGATCCCGGTCTCAGGGCATGGTATCTTCGCGCGGCGATCGGCGAGGTGCCCCGACTCCTGGGCTCTATCGACCGCAATCCTTATCACGCCACCTACGGCTGCTTTGACCGGCAATTCTGGCACTATCGCACCGCGGCTTTTCCTTCGGAGATGTACCAGGAAGGGGTGCTGACGCTGGCCTTGCTCTATGCACGCCGCCTGCCGGGCAATGTGTGGTTCGGCGAGCGGCGACTGCGAGACTTGGCTCTGGCGGGCATGCGGTTCTCCGCCCGCTCGTGTCATGCCGACGGTTCCTGTGACGACTATTACCCTTTCGAGCGTGCCTTGGGCGCTGCGGTGTTCTCGCTCCAGGCCGCAGCCCGCGCCTGCCAGGTGCTTGCGGTGGACGAGGCTGAATTGACCAACTGGTTGGTCCGGCGAGCCGATTGGGTGGCTCGGCACGACGAATCGGGCCGATTGACAAACCACCATGCGCTGGCCGCCCTCGGCCTGTGGCGCGTGGCGGAAATCACCGGACTGGACCGCTTCCGTCAAGCGGCGCGCGAGCGGATCGCCCATGTGCTGGGCTGGCAGAGCGACGAGGGATGGTTTGAAGAATACGGCGGCGCCGATCCGGGTTACCAGACCGTGACCATCGACTGCCTGGCGCAACTTCGGCAAGCCACCGGCGATTCGTCCCTTGATGAACCACTCGCTCGCGCGGTCTCCTTCGCCCGACTGTTCCTGCACCCCGACGGCAGCTACGGCGGCGAGTATGGAAGTCGCGGAACCTATCACTTCTATCCGCACGGCATGGAACTGCTGGCTTGCCAGCACGCGGCGGCAGCCGATCTGGCCGACGGGTTCCTGCAGAGTCTCGCGCAAGGCACGAGTGCTGTATTCGGCGACGACCGCCTTTACGCCCACCGTCTGGCAAACCTGATCGAGGCCTATCTCGATTGGTCGCCTTCACGACCCAGCCCCGATGCCACAGCATCGATCGAACGATATTTGTCCGAGGCGCAGATACTCGTTCGTCGCTCTCCCGAACGGCAGACGATCATTTCGGCAGCCCGTGGAGGCGTATTCAAACACTACGCCACCGGTCGGCCCGCGGTGTCTGATGCAGGACTGATCGTCGAATTGTCAGACGGCCGCACCGCGGTCTCCCAGGCCCACCACCGCGCCCGCCACGTAGACTACCACTCTGGCGAACGGTCACCGGTTTTCTCGGTGAGCGGACTCCTCACGTGGGTTGCTCACGAAGCGGCGACCCCGCTGAAGCAAGCGGCGTTCCACGTCGGGATGGTGCTGGTCGGACGATGGTGCCGGACCCTGATCCGCCGGTTGCTTCAGCGCCGGCTGATCACTGGTCGCCGAGATTGCCCAATTCGCCACACGCGGCGATTTGAGTGGCTTGACCCCGTCGACGAAGGCCCCACAGTCCGGGTGATCGACACCGTCGAGTTGCTCGACGATCGCCTGCAGGTCCGCAGTCTGGCCATCGGTCCTGATCACCAGACAGTCTACGTCGCTGTCTCGGGCGTGTATCAGCCGTCGGCTCTATTGCCCTGGCTCGACCTGAAAGATCACGTCGAGCCGCTCAACCGCCACCGCCGGGTGGTAGTAATGAGGGAAATCTAGCGGCTGCATCCCACAGGTGCGGGCACCTGCCTGGCGGGGACCTGCGCCGTTTGCAGTGCGACTTATTTGAGCGCCAAGCGAAATTACCATAGGAAAATGGCTGGCGCGACAGCGGGGATCGTCCCGACGCGGCGTGTCTGGCAAGCCGCTATGCTGGTCGGAATTCAGCCCACCGGCGTTGATGGGCGAATTGCGACAACCGATTCACCGCTCAGGAGAATGCTCCATGTCGATTCCCGCCGATTCCTGTTCGCGACGTCGTTTCCTGGCAGGTTCCCTTGCCGCCGGCGCCGGTCTTTCGATGACGTCGTGGCTCGAGGCCGCCGACGAACCATTCAAATCCAGCCAGCTCGCCGGCTTCCAACAGCCAAAGCTGCCCTACGAACTGGGCGCGCTGGCTCCGTTCCTCACCGAGGAGCAGATGAACTACCACTACAACAAGCACCACGCCAGCTACTTCAAGAACCTGAACGGCTTGGTGGAAGGAAAGCCCGAAGCCAAAGCAACGTTGCGGGCGCTGGTGGTAAAGTCGGAGGGGCCGATGTTCAATAACGCCGCCCAAGCCTGGAATCACACTTTCTTCTGGCACTGCATGACTCCCGATGCCGGCGGCAAGCCTCAGGGCGAGTTGGCCCAGGCCATCGCGCGCGACTTCGGCAGCATCGAGAAGTTCCAAGCCCAATTCTCCGAGGCGGCGGCGAAGCTCTTCGGGTCGGGTTGGGCCTGGCTCGCCGCCGACAAGGATGGCGAGCTTTCCATCCTTGCGCTGAGCAATGCAGGAACGCCGCTCAAAGAAGGTCTCGAACCGGTGCTCACCGTTGACGTCTGGGAGCATGCCTATTACGTCGACTACCGTAACGAGCGGCCGAGATTCATTGAGAACTTCTGGAAGCACGTGAACTGGGACTTCTGCTCACAGTGCCTGGCAGGAAAGAAACCGATTGGCTGAAGCCCGCCGACCGCTGGTGACAGGTTTGTTCTCCGGCGATCCCACACGTTTGATGGCGACTCGCCTGGCCGAGAACATGAATCGGCTTCTTCGGTCTGCGCGGTCAGGGCGTGTTGAGATGAGTTGAGAGCCGGTAGATGGCGAATCCCTCACCTTCCACCGCCGGCATTCCGAGGCCTCGAGCTGTCGTCGGGCCGCCCGTCACCGCGAGGTAGCGGGCGCCCTGACGGCGGCAGGCCTCGATCTGATCGGGCAGTTCCGGACTGTCGGCATCGAGCGCCCACCCAGCGCGGTCGCAGTAGTACAGCAGATCGATGCCGCTTCCGTGAATCGTCGCTACCACCTCTCCCGGCTGGGCGAGTCGGGCCACGGTGCGACCGGCGGCCACCACGTTGCGGTCTTCCGGTGGAGTAGTGAAAGCAGGTCCCGCGGCGTACCGCAACGAAAAGCTGATCGCTACCAACACCAGCACCGAGACGGCCCAACGGCGCGGCTGCACGTTTTCGGCGATCGCCTGCCATCCCAGGCCGGCGAGCAACGCCAAGGGCGGAAGGACTGCCAGATAGTAGTAGTTCATTTCGAAGAATTTGCGCGGCAAGAGCGCCACGAGGATCGCCGTCGCCAGGAGCCACGGTACGTACTGCCGCCACGCTCTGTTCATCAGGCCCATCACCGCCAGCGTCAGGCCGATCGGCGTGAGCACCACGCTCGACGCGTCGTCGAGTAGTTGGCGATAGAAATCGGGCGATTTGAGCAAAGGATGTGGCGGTGCATGGACCTCGGCGCTCTGGCGGACCGAGTAGAACACGCGGCCTGCCAGAGGGTTGGCCGGGTCGGCAGTGCGCGCTGCGTGAAAGTACCAGGCGACCGCCGGAATTACCGCCAGCGACATCGACACCAGTGCCGCCAAAGCAGCCCTGTGACTGCGGCATTCCGCCAATGCCATGCAACCCAACGGAACAAGCACCACAATCATGTAGATCTTGGTCAGCAACAGCAAAGCGACCCACACGCCTGTCGCAATCGCCCACAAGACTCCGCCGCTGCGGAGACAGCGGTCGAGGGCGGCGAAGGCGGCCACCGTGAAGAACAGCAGCGATGCCTCGAGCATGAAGCTCTGGCCGTAGATCACGCTGACCGGCGAGAAGGCCAGTACCATAGCGCCGGCGGCCGCCGCAGCCCGGCCGTGTCGGCGTCGGACGAAGTGATAGAACACGGCCACCGCCGCGGTGCTGAATGCCACCGCCGTCAATCGTCCCCATATCTCCAGCGACCCGCCGCCCACTCGCCAAACGGCCGCAGTAACATAGGCGGACAGGGGGAGTTCAAGCATGTGGAGCGACCGACCGCCACCCACCATGCAATCGAGAGTCGGGTACGCCCAACCTGCCCGTCCGGTGACCCAGTTCCTGGCGATCATGGCATAGACGACATTCTTCGTCGCGAAATTGCCCACCAGCGGCCTGTCCAACGCCACTGATCGCACGGCGACAGAAGCGGCCAAAAGCAATAAAAGAAACCAGAACCCGCGACCCTGGGAAGGCTGGGAAGAATCGGCGTTTTCCATCGCGGCCGCCCTGCCTCGTTTTCTGGAAAAAGATGCGGATTAGGAAAGCTGTTCGGCCGAATATAGCGTTGCGGATTGCCTTATCCCAGAGCGGTCGTTCGACCGGTGGATCGGAATCGAAGGCGTTGCTTCAGGAACCGGTTTCCCTCCTGGTACGGTCTGGCGCGCTATGGGTAGTGAAACGATCTCCATGAAAGTACGCCTGGTCTCCGGCATGTCCCGAGAAAGGTGTTGCGCGATGCCTCGTCTCCTGCTTGCTTGTTTGGCCGTCGGTGTAGCCGCTCTGGCGGGTGGCTGTGCTATGTGCTCAGACGGATTCGACCACTGCGGTCCAACCTACCGCGACGGCGGTTGTTGTCCCCACGCCCGGTCTGGGTCGATTCTCTCGGGTGGGGCGGGCACGGTTGAAGCGTCCTATATTGAGGAGATGTCGCCGACGGACGGGGTTCCCACCGAGGCCCCGAGTCTCGAGCCGATTCCCAGCGACATAACCCGGACCCCACGTACCGATTCGTCCGTATCGGCTGGGGGGCCGGTTGGTCCGCTGTTGACACGCGAGGAGATGCGCGCCGGGGCCAAGATCCTCTCGGTCACCGACCACAAATTGGAGGAATTGGAGGCTCAGGAGAACGCCGTGGTGGAGACGCCAGCCAGGGCGTCTGCCACAGCCACTCGACAATCCAGTTCCGCGGGTTGGACCTCGCGACGCTGAGCCGCAGCGTCCCGTCGCATTCAAAGCCGTTTGCGACGCTTTACCGCGGAGCGATGGCGAATGGCGTCCTGGTTTTCCGGACCAGGTTGCGGTCGCAGCCGCCGTGGGCCAGAATCGGAGTGAGCCAGGACTCCTCCGAGGGCACACGAGTTGGCGCATGAGCGAACCTGCGGTCACAAGTGCAGCATCGGCTGAGCCGGCGCCCGAAGGCATCGGGCCCGCCCCCCGCTCGCCGGCAGGCATACTGCGGCATTTGGGGCCGGGGCTGATTACCGCCGGAGCGATCGTCGGATCCGGGGAGCTCGTGGCCACGACGAAGACCGGCGCCGAGGCCGGCTTCTGGCTCCTGTGGCTGATCATCGTCGGCTGCGTGATCAAGGTCTTTGCTCAGGTCGAACTGGGCCGCTACGCGATGTCGTCGGGCAAAGCCGCACTAGCCGCGCTGGACGACATGCCCGGGCCAAGGGCCGTGGTCAACTGGATGCTCTGGTACTGGCTCATCATGTTTACGGTCAGCCTGGGCCAGCTTGGCGGGATCATCGGCGGTGTCGGGCAGGCGATGGCGATCTGCATGCCGATTACCGGCGACTACAACCGCTCGCTGGAAGAGAGGACGCCCGTCACTTCGCAAGACCCGCAAGCTGCGGCGGACGGAGCCGTTTCATCGGCGGAAGCCGATCGGCGAACGCGGGACGATCTCTACTGGGCGACGATCATCACCGTCTTCACCGCCGCCGTGCTGGCGACCGGCCGGTACGGGCTGATCCAGAACGTTTCCATCGTGCTCGTGGCCGGGTTCACGTTCGTGAGCATCGTGAATCTCTTCATGTTACAGAGCCAGCCCCGATGGGCCATCTCAGCCGTCGAACTGGGCCAGGGCCTCAGTTTCCGCCTCCCGCCGCTGGTCGGCGAACTGGCCCAATCGCCGATCGTCACCGCGCTGGCCGCGTTCGGCATCATCGGGGTGGGCACGAACGAATTGATCGCCTATCCCTATTGGTGCCTGGAAAAGGGCTACGCCCGGGCCGCCGGGCCGCGCGACGATTCTCCCCAATGGGCCGAGCGCGCGCGGGGCTGGATCCGCGTCATGCTTTGGGACGCGGCCATCTGCATGGTCATCTATACGTTCGCCACTCTGGTCTTCTATCTGCTTGGCGCCGCGGTGCTGCATCGCGAAGGACTCAACCCGGGCGACTCGCAGATGATTGTCGTGCTGAGCCGGATCTACGTGCCGGTGTTCGGCGCTTGGGCTGAATGGTTGTTCCTGCTCGGCGCAATCGCCGTGCTCTATTCGACGTTTTTCGCCGCCAACGCCAGCCATGCCCGTGTCGGCGCCGACGCCGCTCGCGTCTTCGGCCTCGCCAGGCACACTGAGGTCATCCGGCGCCGCTGGGTCCGCGGGCTGTGCGTGTTTTTTCCAACCGTGAGCCTGCTGTTCTATGTCGTGTGGCCGAAACCGGTGACGTTGATCCTGGCGAGCGGCGTGATGCAAGGCATTATGCTGCCAATGCTCGCCGGCGCGGCTCTCTACTTCCGCTACCGGCGCTGCGATCGCCGCATCTGTTCTGGACGGTTGTGGGACGTACTGCTCTGGCTGTCGGGAGCCGGCCTTCTCATCACCGGCTTGTGGAGCATCTGGAGTGGTCTGGTGAAGCTCATTCCGCTGCTGCTGTCGAGGTTTGCATGACTCGCCGGACAGCGGGGGTAGGCATCTTGCTCCTGGCGGGCGCCATGGCGTTCGCCGGCAAGGCAGTCCCGAAATCGGAGGCCCTTTCGAAGACAGGGCCAGACATCGGCGAGGCGTGCCGTGAGACGGCGGATTGGCTCGGACGCCAGTTGGGAGACCAAGCCATACTCGTCCGAACGCCGTTTGTCCTCGGGGGCGACTTGGAGCCCGACGAACTCCTCGCCCAGTACAGCGGCGTATTGGCACCCACCGCACGTGCAATGGCCGCGGAGCACTTCGTCACCGCGCCGGACGAGCCGATCACCCTGCTGATCTTCTCTGATGAGGACTCGTATCGCCGTCACGCCCGGCAGCTCTTCGATGAAGAACCGATCACCCGATTCGGCTACTATCGGCCGCAGCTTCGCACGATCGTCGTCAATGCGGCTGCCGGTCCAGCGCCCTTACGGCACGAACTGACTCACGCACTGATGGCCTTCGATTTCCCACTCGCGCCCGACTGGCTCGCCGAAGGGATTGCTACGCTCTACGAAGACTGCCGGCGAGACAACAGCGGTCATTTACTGGGAGAGACGAACTGGCGGCTGCCGGTCCTACAAGAGTCAATTCGTCGCCGACAATTGCCGTCGCTTGGGGAACTTATGGCCGGCGAAACGCGTGCGGCGGACGAAAGGCTATGGTACGCCCATGCGCAGCATTTCTGTCTCTTTCTCCAATACCGTAACCGGCTAGGCCCGTTCTACCGCGCGCTTCGTGGCGGCCACAGTGGCAGCGATGCTCTGACGCGGCTGCATCCCGCTTCGTCGCCCGCGCAGATCGAAGCCGATTTCCGCGCGTGGGTGCTTCAGCTGAGGTGATCGTCGTGACAAGCGCTGACGGTCGCGATCACCGATCCCCAAAAAGTTGCCCGGGGACTCCGCTGCCGGACCGGTCTGGCCAGGCGCGTCGATCGGTTTCGAAACGACCTCTGAAAAGTCTGGAGCGATGGTGGCGACTGCTCGCACAAGAGCCTTCGCCGGGCCCGATTGACGAACCCCGCCGCCGAGCAGCCCGGCAGATGCTGTCGCTGCTCGCGTTCTTGCGGAATTGCCAGGAAAGAGGCCCCGTTGCCCGCGATACACTTGCCCGCCTGGCACGCGGCCCAGACCCGGCCCGCTCTGCGACTGCCCTTTGCGCAGAGCTCGATGCGCGGTTTGGGGGAGACTTGTTCCGCCTGGCGCTGCCGGGGCGAGATGCAGACGACCAACCGGCGTCGCCCGGTGATTGGCTCCACTGCGTTCCTCCAGACATCCTCATTGAGATCACTCAAGCGGGCGACGACGCGCTTGACTCGCCCGGGCGGTGGTACGAACGGATGCTGGAATGGAATAGCGGTCGGCATACTCGTAAGTCGGGCGTCGTCTACACACCAGATTATGTCGCCGAATACCTGGTGCGCCAGGCGCTCGGAGGGATTCCCGAGCAAGGATGGCCGAGGCGAACCCTGCGGATCATCGATCCCGCTTGCGGCGGTGGCGCTCTGTTGGTGGCCGCATTCCGATTTTTGCAGTCCCACGGCTGGACCGCTTCCGGCGGAGTGGCAGCGATGATCTGCGGTACGGATATCGACGGCGACGCCGTGCTCGCGACGCGGCGATCGCTGTGGCTGGAACACATTGCCGCGGGCGTGTTGCCGACGCGGGCGCTCGGTGACGAGTTGGCTCAGCGCATCCGCTGCGACGACATCCTCTGTAACGAACAGTCCCGGCGGTGGGATGGAACATTCGATGCCGTGATGGGAAATCCGCCTTATCGCCGCGAACTTGCGTCGAAACCCCTCTTCGACCGGCTTGCCGCCAGCCAGTTGGGCCGCCGCTACCGCACAGCCCGGATGGACTTGGCCTACTACTTCATCCATCGTGGCCTGGAACTGCTTGCGCCCGGCGGCCGACTCTCGTTCATCACCGGTTCCTACTGGACGGCCGGTCGCGGGTCCCGGAAGCTCGTCGCCGCGCTCCGCGATGGTTTCCGGATCGAGGAGATCTTCCTCCTCGATTACCTGCCGGTCTTTCCCAAGGTTGCCGGTCGCCACATGATTCTCACTGTCGCTCGACAGGCAGGCGATCTGCCGACGACGATCAAACGGTTACCCGCGGCAGGCATCGCTGATCCGCGGTCCGTTGTCGAAAGCCGGATGGCACTGCCAACCTACGTGAAGCAGGCCCATCAGTTGTTTCGAGACGGAACCCTCGACATCGAGCCGCCGTGCGACGGCTTGCTGACGAAGATCGAGCGCGGTACGCCGTTGGGTATGCTGGGGGTGATCCGTCAAGGGATTGTGGAGAACCCGGCCAATATCACTCCGCACATGAATGCGCGACATGGCGATCGCTGGCAGTCAGGCGAGGGAGTTTTCGCCCTCTCGCCCCGCGAGCTTGACTCACTGGCCCTTTCTGAAAGGGAGCAACGGCTCATCCGTCCCTATCATGACCTGCGCGATATCGGCCGCTACTTTGTGGCTCCCGCGCCTTCGCTGCGACTCATCTATTCGACTGCCGAGACATGGCCTGATCTGGACGCCTGTCCGACGCTTCGCGACCATTTGCAGCGATTCCGGCCAATTCTCGACAATCGGCGCGAGACGCGATTGGGCCGGCGTCCGTGGTGGCAACTCCACTGGCCCCGCGAGGATCGCCTGTGGCAGTCGCCCAAGCTGATCGCGCTGCAGATGGCGACCCGGCCGTCATTCGCCCCTGCACTCGTCCCGGCCTACGTCACCTTCAGCGCCAATGTCTTTGTTCCGCACCCGAATGTTAACGAGAACCTGAACTACTTTGCGGCCGTCCTCAACAGCCGAATACTGTGGAAGTGGTTCCGGCACTGCGCCAAGTATCGCGGCGTTGGCCTGGAGATCAACGGCCACGTGCTGGCCCGCGCCCCGGTACCGCGAGTCGATTTCACTCATCCGGCGGATCGGGCACGCCACGACGAGCTGGTGGCCCTCGTCGACGGCATGCTTGCCGCGCGCCCCGCTCCGGAAGACCTCGACCGCCGCATCGACGCCATCGTTGCCGAGATATGCCAGTTGGCCGACGATGAAATCGATCTCATCGACGGCGCCTGACTTCATTCCGGCTTGATCGCCATCTGGATCGCGGTGAGATACTTCCTCGGATTCTCCCGGAAGATCATGCCCGGTTTGCCGATCAGGCGAAGAACAGTGCGATCCCCATCCGGCTGCGACACGCTTGCAGCCGAGCCATCGGCCGATCACAATCGGCTTCGTGAGGCGGACCGGGCACGGGCGGCGGTCCGCGGTTTCTCGAGCCTCGACCGAGGAGTCTACCGATGAGCGAGTCCCAGGTTTCGCGACGCGATTTTGTTGCCCAGACCGCCGTGGCCGGCGCGGCAGGGTTGGCAGTGCCCTATGTCGTTTCGGCGCGGGCCTTGGGGCAGCCGGGAACGCCGCCTCCCAGCGAACGGATCCAGGTCGGGTTGATCGGCTGCGGCGGCATGGGCCGCGGCAACCTGCAGAACTGCGCTGTCCACGCCGACGTGGTGGTTACCGGAGCGTGCGACGTCTGGAAGGCCCGGCGCGACGCGGTGGCGGCCCAATTCAAGCAGAGCTGCAAACCGTACGCCGACTACCGCGATCTGCTCGGCGCGGCCGATATCGACGCGGTGATCATTGCGCCGCCGCCGCACTGGCACGCCCTGATCGCCATCGAGGCCTGCAAGGCTGGTCAGGACATCTACCTGCAAAAGCCCATGACGCTGCATCTGGGCGAAAGCCTTGCCGTGCGCAACGCGGTGAAGAAGCACCAGATTATCAGTCAGATCGGCACGCAGATCCACGCTGGCGAAAACTACCGCCGCGTCGTCGAATACATCCGTTCCGGAAAGCTGGGCGAGATCAGTGTGGCCCGGACCTTCAACGTGATGAATCAGGGCCCCGAAGGGGTCGGCCATGATCCCAACACCAAGCCGCCGGAAGGGATGGACTGGGAACTGTGGTGCGGCCCGGCGCCCCTGCGGCCCTACAACGGCATTCTCGCCGCCAACAGCTATAACCACTGCTCGTGGATGGACTACAGCGGCGGCTGGACGCCCGGCATGGCCCCGCACATTATCGACCTGCCGATCTGGGCCCTGGAACTGGGCTACCCGACCGTAACAAGCTGCTCCGGCGGCCGGTACGTCGTTCGTGACGACGGCGACGCGTATGACACCCAGGAGATCCTCTGGCAGTATCCTGGCCACACCCTTACCTGGATGTCGACGATCGCCAACAGTTATGCCTGGGACTTTGGCAGTGGTACGCCGGCACGCCGGCTGGGCATCTACTTCCATGGCGTGAACGGGACTCTTTATAGCGACTACAGCTCGTTCAAGGTTGTCGCCGAAGGAGACCGGCTCACCGACACAAGCCCGCCCGAAAAGTCGATGCCACCCTCGCCTGGTCACGAACGCGAGTGGCTCGACGCGATCAAGACGCGGCAGCAGCCGAGTTGCAGCGTGTTCTATCACACCAGGATCGATATTCCGATCATCCTCGGCAACCTCTCGTACCGCCTTGGCCGCTCAATTCGCTTCGACCCGCAGACCGAGAGCATTGTCGGCGACGAGGAGGCGGCCCGACTGGCAGTCCCCGAGTACCGATCGCCTTGGAAATTCCCGGCGGAGTACCTTCAGCCCGAGCAAGCCTGAAGGACAGGTTGGCAACCTGACATCAGTAGGGTCCGCCAGGACCGATCGCGTATTGACGGACCAAGCGTTCGTGCTCGTCGACAACATCCCTTTCGTGCCGCATACCGATCTTCTCGGCGACGCGGCACGAAGCGATATTGCGGGGATCGATCCTTGAAACAAGCCTTGAGAGCCCCAACTGTCCCAACGCCAAGTCGCGGACCGCCGCGGCAGCCTCCGTTGCCAGGCCTCGCCCCCAATAGGAACGAGCAAGCCGATAGCCTAGCTCGATGTGCCGCCGGCTATCGAGATCCTCGTGGACGCTCAGGCCGCAGAAACCGATTAATCTGCGCTCGGATTTGAAGACCACCGCCCATGGGCCAAATCCCCATTGCTGGTAGTAGTTGTCGAGGCAACCCAGCACCCATCGTTCGGTCCATTTCCGGTTTTTCGGCCCTGGACCGAAGGGATGCCCTTCAGGGTCGGCGAATATCGCAGCCATCGAATCGACGTCGCCGATGTGGAAGGTGCGAAGCAGTAGACGAGGCGTCTCGGTAAGCAGCATCGGTCGCGATTCTATTGCGGCGCCCCGTCCTTGCCAACGCCCGGCTGCGTGCCCTTCCGGCGGCCCTCTGCGCCGCTTGTTCGCTGGCCGGGAACTGATACCATAGCCGATGGTTGCAGGCTGCCCAGGGGTCCCTCAGGAACTAGGGAGGAGACCCGCCTGCCGGGTCGGTGTTCACTCTGTTTTTGCCCGAGGGTGTCATGAAATTCGCCATCTGCAACGAGACCTTTCAGGACTGGCCGTTCGACCGGGCGTTCGCCTTTGCCGCCGAGTGCGGCTACAAGGGCCTGGAGATCGCCCCGTTCACGATCTCCAACTCGGTGTATGACATCACGTCCAACCAGCGGGATTCGGTCCGCGACTTGGCCGAGGCGGCCGGACTGGAGATCATCGGGCTGCACTGGCTGCTGGCGAAGACTTCCGGCCTGCATCTGACGAGCCCCGACGAAGCGGTTCGCAAGCGGACGGCCGACTACCTCAAAGAACTGGCTCGGTTCTGCGGTGAGCTAGGGGGCAAGCTGATGGTGTTCGGCTCCCCCCAACAACGCAGCCTGCCGCAGGGTGTCTCTCGCGAAGAAGGTACGCGCCACGCGGCGGAGGTGTTGCGCATGACGCTCGCTACCCTGGAAGAAACCGATGTCACAATCGCCCTGGAGCCGCTCACCTCAGCCGAGACCAACTTCCTGACCACGGCCGACGAAGCGCTCTCCCTGGCCGACATGGTCGACTCGCCACGCGTCCAGCTTCACCTCGACTGCAAAGCAATGTCGGGTGAATCGGCTCCGATTCCCGAACTGATCCACCGCCACCACGACCGGATGGTCCACTTCCACGCCAACGACCCCAACCGGCAGGGGCCAGGGTTCGGCAAGCTCGACTTCAACCCCATATTCAGGGCCCTCAAGGAAGTGAACTATCAGGGTTGGATCTCCGTCGAAGTCTTCGACTACACGCCCGGGATTGAGCGCCTGGCGCGTGAGAGCATTGAGTATATGCAGCGATGCCTTAAAGAGTTGGGTCAGTAGCGATCGCGAACGCGGCTGCCGTTTTGGCAGGATGCGGGCTAGACAGCCGGCCGCTCACTGCCACACAGAAGGCGGCTTCCCAAACTGTCCGAGCGATATCAGGAAATCTCTTAGGCCGTTTTCATCAATTTCCTGAAATTCTTCCGAACAGGTGCCTACAATTCACTGACCGCGGCAGATGGCGGTCCACGACGTGGGCAACAGGACTCTTGCCGGGTAACGGAATCCCCTTTCTTTCGTTGGCTATCACGGATCCCGCGCAAGCGGGAAAAATGTAACTGTTGGAAATAGTTTCACCGCTGGCGAGTAACAGCAGGACGCGATGTCGCTCGATGCGGCAACAATCTTGAAGACGAAAACCCTTTGGGATTGGCTTGTTGCAGCGGAAATTTCGCATTTGAAAGTGTCTTTTTGTTCACATGACACAAGTCGGGCACGATAGTTGCGAATAACGTTTGGCAGATGCGGCGAAGGAACCAGTTCAGAGGGATTTTTTCGGTCGGGTTCCGGCCCAGGTCTTCAGTGCCAAGGCTCGACACAGTAACCTTTTAGGGAGGTTTGCCGCCATGGTTGCCATGCCAAATTTCGACGGCTATCGTCCCACTTCGGCGAACCCCCGTGCGCGTATCTCCGTATCGAAAATGAACAGCACGATTGACCAGATGGCACCTGAGGCCGACCGGGCCGATACCTATGGTGAGCGGTCGGACGAGGAACTGCTGACCAATTACTGCCAAGATGGAGCGCGGGGGGCCTTTGAGGAACTCGTTCGCCGCTACGAGCGGGAACTGTTCAACTACCTCCGGCACTATCTCGGCAACGCCGAAATGGCCGAGGATGCCTTCCAGTCCACGTTCCTCCAGGTGCATCTGAAGTGTGATCAATTTGAGCCGGGTCGGAAGGTCCGACCATGGCTGTACACTGTGGCGACGAATCAGGCGATCGACGCCCAACGCCGCAATCGGCGGCACCGGATGGTCAGTCTCGACCGCCGGTCTGCCGATACGGCCGAGGAGGAGACCGGCGCGCTGGTGGACTTGCTGGGCAGCGGAGAGCCGAATCCGTTCGACCGACTGCAGTCGGCCGAGCAGCAGCAGTACATCCGCGAGGCGGTGGACCAGCTGCCCCACACGCTGCGCGAAGTACTCGTGCTGGTCTACTACCAGGGAATGAAGTACCGCGAGGCGGCCGATTTGCTGGAGATTCCGGTGGGCACGGTCAAGAGCCGCCTGCACGCCGCCATCCGAAAGCTCGACGAAGCACTAACACTTGATAATCTGGCCGGCCATGGCTGAAAGCGTGCAAGAGGACTTGCTTGGCTACCTGCTGGGGGCCCTGGAGGAGCCCGAGCGGGAGCGAATAGAACGGCAACTTCAGAGCAGCGCTCAATTGCAGCAACAGCTCGGACGGTTGCGTGTGAGCTTGAATCGCCTTTCCGTCAGCAAAGTCGATTACGATCCACCCCGCGGGCTGGCGGAACGGACGTGTGAACTGGTTGCGGCCGACCGGGAGTCAGTCGAGGCCGCGTCCGGCCCCTCGCCGATCCTGCTGCCGATTAACAATCCATTGCCTGAAGAAGCGGCCCTGGCCGAACCGCACGAGAGCGGTATTCGGTGGGGCCGCTGGCGTTTGGCCGACGTAGTGGTGGCCGCGGGCATCCTCATTGCCGGCACGGCGCTGATTGTCCCCGCCGTCGAACGAAGTCGCACCAACGCACGGATTGCTACTTGCGGAGACAATCTCCGCGAGCTGGGCGCCGCCCTGGTGCAGTACGCCGAACGAAACAACGGGTACTTTCCCCAAGTTCCGGACCAGGGTCCGCTGGCCGTGGCCGGAATCTATGCTCCCACACTCGCCTCGGGAGGCTTTATCGACAGCTCCCGCTGGGTGGTGTGCCCCGGTTCTCCGCTGGCGGAGCGCGGGGACTTCAAGATCCCCGGCTTCGATGAGCTCAAAGCGGCCGGGGTCGGCGAAGCACTGAATCGCCTCCGGGCAACCATGGGCGGCAGTTACGGCTACACGCTTGGCTACGTGGAAAGCGGCCGCTATCGTCCCACGAAGAACCGCCACCGCTGGTACTACGCGCTGATGGCCGACGCGCCCAGCGCGCTGTTGCCGAACATTCGCAGTCTGAATCACGGCACCCGCGGACAGAACGTGCTCTTCGAGGACGGGCACGTGGCGTTTCTCATCAAGCCCGAGCCGGACGACCGGGCCGACAACGTGTTTCTGAATGATACGGGCGTTGTCGCGGCCGGAGCCCATCTGGACGATGCCGTGGTCGGCGCCAGCGAAGCCGCTCCCTTGGGATGGCTGCTGGGACACTGACGGGCTCCACGCTTCTCTCGAAGCCCGCCCAGCCCTCGACTTGGCTTTCGAAAAGCGCCGGCTACCCCGAGCAAGCGATCCGGATCCCTCTACTTCTCCAACCCGTAGTCCTTGAGCTTCTTATGGAGCGTGTTGCGATTGATCCCCAGGCGATCGGCAGCCTTCACCTGCACGCCGTCGCAGCCCGCAAGGACCTGGGCGATCAGTTCACGTTCGACTCGGTCAACGATCTTGGCGTGCAGATTCCCCTCGTTCGGCCCGGCATCGGCCAGGCCATTTTCGACGAGTTCGGCGCATAGCGAATCGATATCGGCCTTGCGATGACGGCCGATCCGCGGACGCTTCCTTCCCAGCACGGCATCGGGCAATAGGTCACTCGTCAGTTCATCACCCGGGGCCAGCACCACTGCCCGCTCGATATAATTCTGCAATTCGCGGACATTGCCGGGCCAATCGTACGCCTGCAGCGCTTCCATGGCCGTCCGCTGGACGTGGGGGACGTGGCGGTTATTTGCCTCGTTGTAGATGCGTAGAAAGAAACCGACCAGTTCGGCGATATCCTCGCGGCGATCGCGGAGCGGGGGGAGGTAGATGGTGATCACGTTGAGCCGGTAGTAGAGATCCTCGCGGAACCGGCTTGCCTCGACCTCTTCCAGCAGGTCGCGGTTGCTGGCGGCGATCACCCGGGTGTCGACGCGGATCGTCTGCGTGTCGCCGACCCGCTCGAATTCGTGTTCCTGAAGGACGCGGAGCAGCTTGACCTGCAGCTTGGCGGTGGTGGAATTGATCTCGTCAAGGAATACCGTACCCGTGTGGGCTGCCTCGAAACGGCCGGTGCGGTTATCGATGGCGCCGGTGAACGCGCCGCGGACATGGCCGAACAACTCGCTCTCGAGGAGGTTCTCGGCCAGGGCACCGCAGTTGACGCGGACGAAGGGGCCGCTGCCGCGCGGGCTGAGTTGATGGATCGCCTTGGCAATCAGCTCCTTGCCGGTGCCGGTTTCTCCCAGCAGCAGCACCGAGGCGTTGGAACGGGCAACCTGTCGGGTTAGCCGGTAGACCTCCTCCATGGCCGGTCCGGAGCCGATCAGGCCGGGAATCGGCGGTCCGGTTTCCTTGAGCGGAGAGTAGGGAGACGGGTTGCGGGTCATGGGAGAAACTCGGAACAATCCATTGTCGATGCGTCTTACCTCCGGCCCCCCGGCCATGAACGACGTTCAGCGTGCCGCGCGGGAAGCATTCGCCAGCCGTTTTGCCGCTCGCCTGGCACTCGGGCGGCCCTGAGGCGGATTAGCGCTGGACGCTGCCGCCGGGCGAATCGGGCTGGCTGACTTGCTCGGCAACCGGCAATTGCCGCGACGGGGCCTCGATGCAGTCAAGAATGCTCCCCATGATCCGTTGCATCGACGGATCATATCGGGAGCTTTGATTGTAACGCTCGTACTGTTCGAGGATCTGCTCGGTGGTCAGCAGGATGCCGAATCGCTCTACGCTGCCGCAAAACGCAGCGGCAGCCGCGCCCCGCGCCTCTGCCGAGATCGTGCCGCGGCTGGCGAGGTCGACCAGCGCTTTCTGACTGTCGGCAGTGCCCAGCGTACCCAGCACGGCGGCTGCGTTAGAGGTGAGGTTGGGAACGTGCTGGGCGGTGAGCAAGGCGTCTTCAATTCGCAGCACATCGAACAGCCGCCGATTGCGGCTGATCTCGGCCAGTAGCGACACCGCCCTGGCCGCCTGGGCCTGACGCTCTGCAAACGTGATCGCCTGCGGACCAGCCAGGCCAAGCACCTGGCCGACGATCCACTGCACGTCTTCCTGGCGGTGCGGCCGGGTGAAGGCCGCGGCCAGGCGGTCATCGCCGATCATTTGGTCGGCCCGCGCACGCTGACCTTCTTCTGCCAACACGCCCACCGGCAGCGACGCGGTGCGGGGAGTATGGCGAAGCTGCTGGAGCAGGATGTTGACTGTCGGTCCTCCGAGCGATGCCGCGACCAGGGCCAACTCATAGTCGGGCGAGGCGAGCGCGTGCCGAATCAGATCGCGGCCCGTGGTCGCCACATCGACTTCGTAACCCAAGGCCGGCAGGTACCCGGCAACTCGCTGCGCTTCGGCCAGCGACGGCGCAGCGACGATTGCCCGCGGCGCCCCTCGGGTTGAGGCCGCGAAGCTCAGCAACTCGGGCACGAAGCTCGATCCGGCGAACGGGCCGCTCGGCTCCAGCGCCAGTACCGTTTCCGCGGCGGCGAAGGACAGCCGCCGGTCGGGATGCCGGACCGCGCGGACCAGGGGCGACATCTCCGGGCCTTGGTGCAGCAATTCAGCAGCGGTTCCCAGCCTCCCGATCAGCCGCACGATTGCCGTGGCAGCGGCCGGATGCTCTTTGTCCAGGGCATAGACCAGCGCCCGCTCAAAATCGCTCAACTCCAGCGTCAGAGCGCGATCGGCTGCAGTACCAGGCGCGGTCGCCAGCGGTTTGTCGAGCCCCGTCTCAAAAGCCGCCTGCTCGAGCATGGTAACCAAGTACAGCGAGCGGACGTCGGGATCTTCGGGTGCGATGCGAAAGGCTTCCCGGGCGAGCCGCGCTGCCAACAGCCGAGTGGCAACGTTGGACGGGACAAGGGCCCGCGCCGGCTGCTTTTCGTCGTCGTTCCAGGACCAGATTTCCACCTGGTCTTGGACGTCCCCACGGAGCGGCAACCGCTGCTCAAGGTAACGCTCCGACTGCTCCGTCAGCGCACGGACGGAATCGCCCGGGTCTGGCAGCCGGCCGAGAAGACGCACCAGGGCCGCTTCCGCCGCCCGGCGAACCTGAGGATCGGCGTCGGCCGCATAGTAAGGGGCCAGGAGGTAAAGGATTGCGTCGTGCGACCGCAAGTCGCCCAGGACCGAGATGATTTCGGCCTCCAGCGAGGGATCAGCGGTTTCCAGGGATCCGACCAGGGAGGGCACCAGATTGCCTCCCAGCTCCACCAGCGCCAAGCGAAGATAAGGCCGCTCCGCGGCGCGGCCGGGATCGGCCAAGGCCTGCAGTATTGCGCCCATGGCGGTCAGGCGGACGGGGCGCAGTTGATTGATGGCGCGGTAGCGGACCTCGGACGAAGGGTCGCTGAGCTGCTTGATGAGGCTGGACAACTGGTCAGGGACCGTCAGTTCTTCGCGAACGGAATTCGCCACTCGAGCCGCCAGTTGGCCCGCTTCTGGAGCCAAGTCGGGGCGGGCGGCCAGCCGGGTGAAGGTCTCCATTCCCATCTGTTCGGCCAGCGCGGCAGATTGAGACGGTGTCAGATTGGCCTGGAGCACGCGGCCGAGAAATGACCGCGCCAAGTCGGGGCGATTGAGGTCGGCCAGGATGCGGGCGGCACGAATAAGTTCTTCCGGAGTCCGGGGGTTGGTGGCGAGAATCGTATCGACGGCGGCGTCCTGGGCCGACTCGACCGGCGAAGTCGGTGCGGGAGCCGTGATCGGCGCGGGAGTTGCGACCGGGGCCGCGGGGGGCGGAGCAGCGGGGGGGGCCGCAGCCTGCTGCGCCCACGCCAAGCCACCGCAAGCCGCAGCGAAGGCGGCTGTCCACAGGCCAAGCCGGAATCGCGGTTCCGTGGCGATTCGCCTGAGCAACGAACCGGCGCGGCGCGCCGGCCGCCGTCTGCCGACCCGGCCGCGCATCGCTCGGCTCATTCTCAATGCGAAGGTCAATAAGGACATAGGCGCGTCTCGCTCTGGCTGCGACGGCTCACGGCTGCGGTCGGTTGCGATCGGGCTCGGGCGTTTCGAGCCGCTTCTTCCAGGAATCGATCTGATGGCGAACCTGCTGCGGGCCTGTCGAACCGTAACTCTGGAACGAGGCAACGGCCCGCTCGACGCCCAGCACTTGGTACACACTCTCGTCCAGATCCGGACCGGCCGCGCGGAACTCGTCCAGCGTCAGGTCGGAGAGCCGGCAATTGCGTTCCATCGCCGATCGAACAAGGCCGCCAACAATCCCGTGGGCGGTCCGCTGCGGGATGCCACGGCGGATAAGGTATTCCATGAACGTGGTGGCGTCGAGATACCCGCGGTCGAGCCGCTCGGCGATTGCGGCGCGGTTCAGTTCGGCGCCGGCCACCAACGGGGCGGCCAGTTCGAGCGAGGCGACCACCGTGTCGAACGAGTCGAACAGCCGCTGCTTGTCTTCCTGGAGGTCGCGGTTGTAGGCCAATGGCAGCCCTTTCATGAGCACCAAGAGGGCCTGCAGGTTGCCGACGACGCGGCCCGTCTTTCCGCGGATCAGTTCCAGCACGTCGGGATTGACCTTCTGCGGCATGATCGACGAGCCGGTGCAGAATGCCTGGGGCAGCTTGAGGAAGTTGAATTCCGTGGTTGACCACAGAATCCATTCCTCGGCCCAGGTGCTCAAGTGTTCGGCGATCAGCGCGAGGACGAAGGCGAATTCGACGAGGAAGTCGCGGTCGCTCGACACGTCGAGGCTGTTGGCAGCCACGCCGTCGAAACCGAGTCGCCGGGCGACATCGTCGCGGTCGATGGGGAGGCTGGTGCCGGCGAGCGCCGCTGCTCCAAGGCTCGAGACATTGGCGCGGCGGCGGCAGTCGGCCAGGCGCTGGCGGTCGCGCTGGAGCTTCTCGCAGTAGGCCAGCCAGTAATGCGGCGCGAGCACCGGCTGCGCGCGCTGCATGTGGGTATAGCCGGGGAGGATCACGTCGAGATCGCGGTCGCAGCGGCCGACCAGTGCGCGCTGCAACTGCTGCACCCGGTCGTCGACCTCGTCGATCGAGTCGCGGACCCAGAGCCGCATATCGGTTGCTACCTGATCGTTGCGGCTGCGGGCGGTGTGCAGTTTTCGGCCGGTGTCGCCGATGCGGTCGATGAGGGCCCGCTCGATGTGCATGTGGATGTCTTCCAGCTCGACGGCGAACTGGAAACGGCCCTGCTCGATATCGTGGCGGATTGCGGAGAGCCCCTGCTCAATCTGTTGGCACTCGGCTGGGGTAATCAGGCCGGTTTGGGCGAGCATTTGGGCGTGGGCGATCGATCCGGCGATGTCGTGCGCGTAAAGGCGGCGGTCGAAGCTGACGCTTTCCGTGAACTGCTCGACGCGTCGGTCGGTGGCTTCGGCAAACACGCCACCCCAAGCTTTTTCCGCCACCGTCGACTCCCGGTCAGCCACCTGAAAAGAACAGCAACGCATTTACTCTAAACAGCTTACGACGACGTGTCAATTGCGGAACGGGCCGGGAAATCGGGGTTCTCCAGGGCCGCCGCCGGGCATGTCGCCGGTCGAATGGCCGAGTGTACTTCGGGCATCCGGCCTGTCGCAAGACTGTACGGCCGCGGCCTGGCCGATTGCGGCCGATAGCGGGGCGGGGGAGCATGGGCGAGACCGGCGCGCCGGCAGGCTGCGAAGGGCGACCTAAGCCGTTGTGCGACAGCATGATGGGGGACAAGGGTTGGAGCCCCGCTTGCGCGTGCCGGGCAGGTGGGCGATTTTGCGGCTGGCGACGGATTGCGCCGGCCCGGCGGGCGGGGACCTGCTGTGCCGCACCTGGCTGCGGAGCGATAATGCGGCGGGAATGTGTGCCCCGCCGCCCGGGCCCTGGAGATCGACTGCCGTGCCGGACAAATTGCCTGCGGAACGCTACCTCGCCTTGAAGGCGGTGATGATGCCTCGCGACACCAACCCGCACGGGACGATTTTCGGCGGGGTGGTGCTGAGCTACGTGGACCAGGCGGGCGCGGTGGGCGCGCGTCATGCGGTTCGTTCGGCGGGTTGGCCCGATCCATCGCTGGTGACCGTGGCGGTCAACAGCGTGGAATTTCACCGCCCGGTGTTCGTGGGCGATGTGGTGAGCTTCTGGTCGACGGTGGCCAAGGTGGGCCGGACCTCGATCACGATGCACGTGGCGGTTGAGGCGGAGCGCGAAGGGCGCGATGTTCCGCTGACCGAGGCGATGGTGACCTATGTGGCGGTCGCCCCGGACCAGAACGAGCGGCAACCGATGCCGATTCGCGGCGCGTGAGCAAGATGGCGCCGTTCACCCTGACGCGAAAAACCTCGCACCCCCCGTTGATGCGCAACAATAAACGCAGTGTTGCGATTCGTTCGTCGCAAGGCCGAGCGACAAGTGCAAGGCAGGAAGGAGTTTCGCACCGATGGGCGCGGCGCAACTTCGTACGCACTGTGAGGTACGTGTTGAAGTTGGCGCCGTATCCCCCACTTCGGATTGCGACCGCAGCGCGCGAGGAGCGAGCGTGAGGCGAAAAAATCGCACTGGAAAGATCGGGTAGAGTCGAGAAGTGGCGCGGTGGTTTAGGTGCAGCCTATCCATTGCTGGCCCTTTCGTCTGCCAGTGCCTCACTAGCCACACCATGCTCCGTTTCCACTTCCCGCTCATCGAACCGGACGGGCGGATTTCCCGCATCCGGCTCTCGGACATGGGTTCACACGTTTCGCCCACGGAGATACCGGGTCCGCACCGCCGTTAGTTGGACCAAGCCCAACTCCCGGTAGAGGTACGAGTCGGGGTATCGATCAATACCGCGTCCCTTCCCCTTGTGCTTGTCCACCAGCCACCGGCGGAGCTGCTGGCGAACGTGCAGGTCGATGTTGCGGTACGCTGCGCTGACTGGCCCTTGGCCAAAGTAGTTGGCCCAGCCCGTCAACATGCGGTTTAACCGCTTGACCACCGTCGCTTCGTCCAGCAGCAGTTGGCTCCGATGGGTCGTCTCGCTGATCTTGGCTTGCAGGCGTTTCACCGCCTTCTTCGACGGACGGGTGCTAAGCACCATCCGTCGCCGGTTCCAAGACCACGCGGGACCAATCGTATACCCCAGAAAGTCGAACCTTTCCGCCGGCAGATGACAGAGCCGCGTTTTGGACTCGTTCACCGTCAATTTCAGCTGCGCCATCATGTTCCGCATCACCGTCATGGCTTTCTCCGCCGTGCCGCGACACAGGATCACAAAGTCGTCCGCATAGTTGACGATTTTGGCCCGCAGAGCTTGCTCGTGTCCCAGGAGTTTCCAGCCCAGTACGAACCTCCGCATGTAGAGGTTACTGAGCAGCGGTGAAATCGGAGCCCCTTGCGGGGTTCCTCGTCCCGTGTCCTTGCCGCGAGTCGTCCGCTGCGTATGCCCCCGCTCATCCGTCTCTTCGACCGGTGCCACCAGCCACATCTTCAGCAGATGCAACAGGCCCTTGTCGCTGATGCGGCGTGCGAGGCACTGCATCAATTCCGCATGCGGAATCGTGTCGAAGTACCCGCTCAAGTCCGCGTCCACCACCTGCGTATGTCCGTAGCAAACCCAGCGATGGACTTCCTTCACGGCGTCCAGGGCGCTGCGGTCCGCCCGGTAGGCATACTGCTCTGGTTGCAGATCGACCTCAAAGATGGACTCCAGGATCAGAAGCACCGCGGTCTGAACGACGCGATCCTTGATCGTGGGAATCCCCAGGGGCCGCTGCTTTCCATCCGGCTTGGGGATGTAGACCCGCCGGACTGCCTGCGGATGATACTTCTTGGTCCGAAGTTCGTCCGCCAGTTCGTCCAACCACCGCTTGACTCCGTAGTCCAAGATCCACGAAAACGTCTGCTCATCCACGCCCGGCGCGCCATCATTGAAACGGCATCGCCAGAACGCAACCCAGAGCACATCTTCGCGGCAAACCTTGTCGTACAGCGAATAAAAGCGGAACTTGGGCGACTCCTTCGCTTTCGCGTGCAACGCCTCCCGAAGCTTCTGAACCTTTTCCACGTTCGTAGGCTCTTCGCCAATCGTCATCGGTCCCTTGCTCCTTCTTGCGTTATCCATGAACTAAGGCCCCTTCCCTCCCCCGGTATTACCCGGCTTCCACGGTACTACGAGCCTCTCCGCCATCTCCACCGGCCCGGCCTGTCCCTCGCGGGCGTCCAGTTGGGATCTCTCCCACCGGCGAGACTTCCCTTGTTGAATCCGATGTCCGTTCGTGACATGCCGACGCCACTACCCCGGCGGAACCGTGGGGTGCTCTTGTCGTTCTGCTTCCCCCACGGCGGCGGCCTTCCCGGAATTCGAGGCCGGTCGGCTTCCGCATCTTTCGTTTCGAGGCCTGCTCAGCGTTCACTCACGTTTCGGCCTGCCACGTTGCCGAGTCGCCAAAAGCGACCTTCTACACCGCAGACTCAGACGGCTTTGTCACCTCCACCGCCCCCACGGTTGCTACCGGCTGGAACGACCCTTGCCGGACAGGACTTGCACCTGCTAGACATCAGACTCCTTTTCAAGGCGTACTCGAATTGCCAAACATCGGAGCGCCGCCAAGGCGCCGGCGAACTCCAATGGCCGCGGAGAGTGAACGCCGGGCGCACTGTTGAAGCTCGCGGCACATAGTATACACGGGTTCATGCATCTTTGTCAAGAGCCAAAATCGGACCAAGGAGAAAGAACGCGAGGAAAGCATCCGGCACTGGCGTGCGACGCCCCTGGAGGACCATCGCGAATCGTGCTAGGATTTCCTGCTTGCATTCCGCTCCCGGGGGCTGCGGGGGCGGTGACCGCCAACAAGGACGGATTCCATGCCGCAAGCGATCGGCTTCGACAACGAGAAATATCTCCAGGAGCAGACTGCCGCGATCCTCGACCGGGTGAACCGGTTCGACAACAAGCTGTATCTGGAGTTCGGCGGCAAGCTGCTGTTCGACTATCATGCTGCACGCGTGCTGCCGGGTTACGACCCGAACGTGAAGATGCGTCTTCTGGCAGAGCTTCGCGACAAGGCGGAGATCCTGCTGTGCATTCATGCCGGCGCCATCGAGCGCAAGAAGATGCGCGCCGATTTCGGCATCACGTACGACGCCGATGCGATGAAGCTCATCGACGATCTGCGGGAATGGGGAATCGAACTGCGGGGCGTGATCATCACACGTTACGACGAGCAGCCGGGAGCGGTGCAGTTCAAGAACAAGCTCCAGCGGCGCGGGCTCCAGGTCTATACGCATCGCCCCACGAAGGGTTACCCGAGCGACGTCGACCGCATCGTGAGCGCGGAGGGTTACGGCGCCAATCCGTACATTGAGACCGAGCGGCCGCTGGTGGTGGTCACCGGCCCGGGGCCGGGGAGCGGCAAGCTGGCCACCTGCCTCAGCCAGGTCTATCACGATCACCGGCGCGGCACCCATTCGGGTTACGCGAAGTTCGAGACGTTTCCGATCTGGAACCTGCCGCTGACGCATCCGGTGAACGTGGCTTACGAGGCCGCCACCGCTGACTTGAACGACGTGAACATGATCGACCCCTTTCACCTGGAGGCCTGCGGCGAGACGGCGGTGAACTACAACCGCGACATCGAAGCTTTCCCGGTGCTGCAGAAGATCCTCGAGCGGATCATCGGCGGCGAGCCGATCTACCGTTCACCGACCGAGATGGGTGTGAACCGAGCGACGGCTGGCATCACGAGCGATGCCGCGGTCCAGGCAGCCTCGCGCGACGAGGTCATCCGCCGCCATTTCCGTTATGCCTCGGAGTACGTGATGGGGCTGGCCGACGAGCGGACGCTTCAACGGGTGCAGCGGCTGATGGAGATTTTGCACCTCAAGCCGTCGGACCGGCAGGTGGTCGAGCCGGCCCGCCGCGCCGCGGAAGACGCCCAGCGGCAAGGCAAGGGCAACGAAGGAGTGTTCTGCGGCGCCGCGATCGAGTTGAAGGACGGCAGCCTCATCACGGGCAAGAATTCGCCGCTGATGCACGCCGCCTCAAGCCTGGTGCTGAACGCCGTGAAACACCTGGCCGGAGTGCCGGGCGACATGCACCTCCTGGCGCCCAGCCTGGTCGAGTCGGCAACGCGGATGAAGAAAGACGTGCTGGGGCAGAAGGCGGTGAGCCTCGACCTGGAGGAGACGCTGCTGGTGCTGGGGATCAGCGTCACCGCCAATCCGATCGCCCAGGCATGCGTCGAACGCCTCAAGCAACTTCGCGGCTGCGATGTTCACATGACCCATATCCCGACGCCGGGCGACGAGGCGGGCCTGCGACGTCTCGGGGTGCATCTGACGAGCGACCCTGATTTCGCCACCAAGGACCTGTTCGTGCCGTGACGCGCGCCGTCAGGCGTTCGGCGACGGCGCGGCACGCCGGACGCGCCGCTGGACGTCAGTTTCCAGAGCGCCGAACATCGCCTCGTGCCTCTCGATCACCATTTCGAGCACCTGCACCAACCGCTTGGCGGTGTACAGGTTGGTGACCACCCGCTGCGTCACCATGACTGGCCGCTGGGGATCGCCCTGGTGCTGCCCGGTGAGTCCGAAATCGACGATCACTTCTTCCGGCGTGCCGGTAACGCGGCAGAAATTCGCATAGCCGGTGAGGGTGATCGAATCATCCACCACAGCTTGTTCCCGCGCCTGCGGCGGCGGCAGTGACGGTTCGCCGGAAAGCGCGTTCGGGGTTGGGAAACCCGGATTCGGCCGAGGCTGCTGAGAAGTCGCCAAGTTCGTCTCCTTTTCTAGAACAAGCCGCAATTCGGGCGATGCCGAGCGCCACCAGTCACTCGTTGCACAAAGGATGCAGGCCCGCGACCAGGTCCTGCTCCTTGGCCTGACGCGAGGGCTCCGATTCATCGGCCATCAGGCAGATGCAGTTGGCGCCGTTCTCCGTGAAGGAGCCAGCCTTCCGATGTTCTTCGAAGGGTTGGGAAAGGTCTTCGGTCTGGCCAACGAAAAGCGGAGTGTGCTGGTGCCCGCCGTCCGCGCGGTTCGACCGGCTGGCAACGACGAACACCCCGCTCAGTTTGCGGAATTTTGTCCCCAGGGCATAAACCTTGAACCGGTACGCCTTGCCAGAAGCCCCTTTGAAAGCCGTTTTGCCAAGCGCTGGCATGATCAGCACTCCTTTAACTCGAGTAGGTAAGAAACAGGAATCGAACACCGCTGGCGCGCTGTCAGGCGGGATCCGACATCACAGTCACTTCGGGAATCGAAGCCATCAAGCGATCGAATCGGGTGCGCGACATATCCGAGGTGTACAACACTTGAAACGTACAAGACGAGGTGGCGATGTCCACATTCATCGGTTCGCACGACTTGAAGGCGAACGAGCGGCTGAGCCGCGCCAGCAGCCACTCGGCGTTCTGGCACCCATCGACACGGAGGCGGCAGCAACTGCCCAGCGGACGAATCCAGACACGAAATTTGTTCATCATCGTCCTCCCGGGCAGCCGGGCCATCTGCCGTGTTTCAATGTCTACTGGTGTTCGGGTTAATAACGCAATGCCTTCAATCCCTTTGTCCCTTGAGCCGGGCTCCGGACCAAGGTTCGCTCCGGTGGCGCGTCACCCTCGCTCGACTATCAACCTGAAGTTCAATAGAGCTAGCCCGTCGCGGGCTGCTGTCGTGCGGGAGCCGACAGGTCCCGTGCGCGTGTCCGTGCCGGAATGAAGGGCATCCCATCCCGATGCTCGTAACGTTCGGCCCGCAAGAACCAGAAAGCCAGTCCGCCCGTATTGTGTGGCGTCCCAACACCCGCCCCCGATCGGGAACTGCGAACGCCTAGCGAACCCTTCCTGCCGGTCTTTTTCCATCCGCGCCGCTCCATGACCATGCGGACAACGACACCGATCGCCTGACGCAACCGCTTGCTGCGATGCGGTGACTGCGCGGAAAGGAACGCGTGCATCGCAGGCAGCGCCTCGAGTTCCCGCACCACTCCGGCCAGCGGCGGCCGATCGTGGTGAATCTCGGCTTCCTCCATTCGCCTTTGCCTTGCTTCGTCGCTGAAGAAGGCCAGCACCTCGGCCAGCGGCTGGTCAGGATCGTTCAGGACGTCGGCAAAGGTCTTCCCTTGGCGGTCTTGGCTGAAATCGTCGCGGGATATCGCTGCACGGGTCATTCCGGCCCACCAACCTCCTTGGTTTAACATGCATTATCTGTAACTGCAAATTTTGCAGATACAAATATTGTATGTCAAATCACGCCCAGTGCAAGACAGTTCTCTCCTGCAGTGCGGAATTCTCGCAAGAATAGCAGCGGCCGACCTCCTCTGAGGACCGGGGTTCAAGGATCCCAGTCCGGCGCCGCCTCGCGAATCAGGTCCCAGGCCTGTTCGACATGTCGCCGCTCGGTGTTTGTCTGGCCGATGGACAGACGGAGCGTGAGTTTCTCGTCGAGTCGCGTGTGGCTCAGGCATATCCGCCCTGAGGCGTTGAGCCGGTCGAGGATCTGCTGATTCGCCTGTTCGCCGCCGCGATGGCGAAAGCAGACCAGCGCCAAAGGGGCCGGCGCGGCCAATTCGAACCGCGGGTCGTCCGCGACCCAGCCGGCGAACTCGCGGGCCAATCCGACGTGGCGGCGGATCCGCTCCCGGATTCCCTCGACGCCGAACGAGCGGAGCACGAACCACAATTTGAGCGATCTGAACCGCCGGCCAAGCGGGACCTGCCAGTCGCGGTAGTCGATCACCGCCCCCGATTCAGTGGCCTGGTTGCGGAGGTATTCCGGCAGCACGCTGAGCGTGCGGATCAGTGCACCGCGGTCGGCCACGAAGAAGCAGTCGCAGTCGAAGTTGGTGAACATCCACTTGTGCGGGTTGAAGCAATAGCTGTCAACCTGGTCGAATCCATCGTGAAGATAATGGAACTCGGGGCACATGGCGGCCGTGCCGGCAAGGGCTCCGTCGACATGCAGCCAGACGCCATGGCGGCGGCAAACCTGACTGATCGCGGCGATCGGATCGATCGCCGTGGAAGAGGTCGTCCCCACCGTCGCGCAGACGAAACAGGGCCGCCGGCCCGCCGCACGGTCGGCCGTAATGGCGGCATCGAGCAGTTCGGGCCGCATGGCGAAATGTTCGTCCACCCCGATGAAGCGGAGGTTGTTGCTCCCCAGGCCCGCGATCCGGACTCCTTTTTCGACGGAGGAGTGGGCTTGGGTCGAGCAGTAGGCGACCAGGGAACCATCGAGGCCGCTGAGATTTCCCTCGCCACCGCTGGCCCGCTCCCGGGCGGCGAGGATCGCGCACAACGTGGCCGATGAAGCGCTGTCCTGGATTGCGCCGCCGCCGGTCGACGACGACTTGAACGCCGCCGGCAGGCCCAGCAGGTCGACCAACCAGTCGAGCACATGGGTCTCCAGCTCGGTGCAGGCCGGACTGGTGGCCCAGAGCATTCCCTGCACGCCCATCCCGGCCGCGAGCAATTCTCCGAGGATCGACGGCCCGGAATTGTTGGAGGGAAAATAGGCGAAGAAATTCGGCGATTGCCAGTGGGTGATACCCGGCAGAATGATCTCCTCAAAATCATGGAAGATCGCCTCGAAAGGCTCGCCTTCGAGCGGCGGCGCGGCGGGCAGCCGGGCACGGACATCGCCCGGCTTCACCTGCGACATCACCGGATATTGTTCCACGTTCTCCAGGTAATCGGCCACCCAATCGATCAGCCGGTGGCCCCAATGTCGAAATTCGTGGGGATTCACGAGTATTTGCCAAGTAGGGGAATGGGAATGTCAGACGGTGCCATCGACTGTAGCCCGTGACGCGCCCGTCGCCTAGTGCCAGGGCATCTGCGGGGCCACCGATCCAGCCGAATCGGGAGTAAGACTACGGTCGATCGCGTTCAGCGGCATTCGGCTGAGTTGCGCCGGACTTCGATGTCGTGCCGCTCGCTATCCCGCCGGTGGAGCTTGAGGATTGGCGATCACAACGGTGTGTTGAACGAGTTTACGTTATTGCCGGCGTTGTGCAGAACGAGGTTCGCTCCGTCGGCCATCCCAACGCGATGAGCCAGCTCGAGCTGCTGATCGCGCGACTGCCGCAGCCGATCCACCATGCGATTAAACGTGTCGGCCAATACGCCGATCTCGTCGGCGCGGTCGATTTCCAGGCGGGCGTTCAGGTCGTCAGTCCGGGCCAGATGCGCGGCATGGGCTGTGATTTGAGTAAGGGGGACAATTACCAGGCGGCGGAACGCCGCCCAAAGCACCGCGAGGACCATCGCCCCTGCCGCCAAATTCAGGCTGGTGGCGATGCGCGTCGCCACACTGCCGTAGAGCGTAATCAGCCGCGGAAGCCTGGCCTGGATCAACATCACGGGAACGCCATCCATATCGGCAAGCAGAAGGTGGCCGAGGTTGATGTGGCGGTCGTGGCGGTTGACGACGAGCCTCCTGTCTGAAGCGACCAGCATGCCGAGGATTTCTCGTTGTCCGGCATCCAGCGGCTTTCCGCCCAGCGAGCTTGCGGTAAGCTCGACCCGCGTCCGCTCGGCGAGTTCAGCGACGGCCGCATCGTCAAGCAGCCGTCCCATGATCAGCAGCCCGCGCGCCGGACCCTCCGCGTCGGTGTTGAGAATTGCGTGCGCGCAGATCATCATTGGGCCGCGCTCGGTTCCGATCAATCCGGCGATGCAATCCGGCGCCGCGACCGTAACAGGGGCCAGTACGTCGAGCCCATGACGATGGAAGAAATCGCCGCAGAACTCTGGCACTTCCACTTGCCGCTTCTCGCGCCAGTCGTAGGCGTGGCACCACACGAACCGCCCCACGCTGTCGATGAAGCCGAGCAGATTGAGATTCGCCATTTCGAATGTCGACCAGGCGAGGTTGGCCCGCTCGAACGCCCGGTTCTGGTCGAGCATGTATTGGTAGGTATCGTCCCATACCGCCCAGTCACGGCAGATGAGGGAAAGATGCTCGATGTCGCGCTCGATCGCTTCGGAGACGCGAACGAGATCCCGTTCGGCCGACTGCGTTTCGAGCGTCTCGAAGCTGGACCTCACCACCGTCTGCTCGATCACGATCGTGGCCACCGCAAGCATGCTGAGCACGGCCAGAAGCGCAAGCGAGATCTTGGAGCGGATCGACATCTGAGCTTCAACCTGACTGGATGGTGTAGAGTGCAAGTACCCCAATGTTGCGGCGGCAAGAGCTGAAGACGCGTTGAGCGGTCGATCACGGTCCCCATGGCACCGAGGCCATGGTGCAAGACTCAACACGGTTTCTGCCCCCAGAGACGCCCACGAGCGGCCTGGCGCCGCACGTCAAGCCTACGCCGCCTGCAACTAGCCGGGGGGAGCGACCTCGGGCCGCACTTGCCCTTCTCGGGAGCCGGGCGTCGCATTGGAACGATTCGACCGGCCAGGACCCTGCTGGAAAGGGGTCACAGCCCACACGTTGCCGGCTCCGCGAGTCGGCGGCAGTTCCGCTCGGATAATGGCGCGATTAAGATAGGGCAACGAGCGACTCAGTCCGCCTCGTCGCGGCGACCGACTCTTCAAGATCGTGCCGCCGCGTTCTTTCCGGCATACACCCACCACGAGTCCCGCCCATGAACGCTCCACGCCGCACCAGCCGCCGCCAGTTTCTTTGCACCTCGATTGCCGCTACCGCCGGCTTGACGATGATCGCGCCCAGGCGTCTGTGGGGCGCCAATGACCGCCTGAACTTCGCCTCGATCGGCGTCGGCGGGATGGGAGCAGCCGATCTGAGCAGCATCGCCCGGCGACCGGAAGTGAACGTTGTGGCGCTGTGCGACGTCGACGCCAACACGCTCGCCAAGGCCGCGAGCAAGTATCCGCAGGCCAAGGTCTTCCGCGATTTCCGCAAGCTCTTCGATGAAATGGGCGATTCGTTCGACGCGGTGAACGTGTCGACGCCGGACCACACCCATGCGCCGGCTGCCATGACGGCGCTGGCTCACGGGAAGCACGTTTATTGCCAGAAGCCGCTCACCCACGACGTCTACGAGTCGCGCCAACTGGCCATCGTCGCCCGCCAGAAGGGACTCGTCACGCAGATGGGCATCCAGATCCATTCCGAACCGCCTTACCGCCGCGCGGTGAAGATCATCCGCGATGGAACCCTCGGGAAAGTCCGCGAGGTCCATAGCTGGAGCGGGAAGAAGTGGGGTTATGCCGGTCCGCGGCCCGATCCCGCGCCGGTGCCGGAGAATCTCGACTGGGACCTCTGGATCGGCACCGCACCGATGCGGCCGTTCGCCCCGGGCGCGTACCATCCGGGCAACTGGCGAAAATGGCTCGACTTCGGCGCCGGCACGATGGGCGACATGGGGATTCACATCCTCGATCCGGTCGCCAACGCCCTCAAACTTGGCGCCCCCCGAACGATCGTCTCGTCGAGCGACGCACCGCCACCGGAATCGTTTGCCCTGGATAACCGGGTGGAGTACACATTCGCCGGCACGGATCTGCTGACCGAAGGATTCAAGCTGACGTGGTACGACGGCGACCAGCGGCCCGACACATCGGCCTGGCCGGTTGCCGATGTCAGGATGCCCGATCAAGGCTCGATGTTCGTGGGCGAGAAAGGCTACATGCTCCTGCCGCACGTCGGCGAACCGGTGCTCCTGCCGCGCGACACATTCGAAGGCTTTACGCCGCCGCAGGTCGAGGATGGCGACCATTGGGACCAGTGGGTCTCGGCGTGCCTGGGCACGGGCCGGACGACAGCCGGCTTCGACTATGCCGGCCCGCTCACCGAGACACTGCTTCTGGGTGTGATCGCCAATCGCTTCCCAACGCAAGCGCTGGAGTGGGACGCCGAGAAACTCCAGTTCACCAACTTTGGCGAGGCCAATAAGCTCCTCCGCCGCACGTACCGCGACGGCTACGAAGTGCCGGGCCTCAGCGGTTGATCGGCGGTAGGCAGCGGTTCGCAGGCCAATTGCGCGATAAATGCACCGCCGGATCGTCGAGTCCGGCGGTGCCTGTGTTCACCGGCCGCTCAGACAGGAAAGACAACGTAGGAAGCGATGTTGGACGGCGCGCCCATGTCGTCATGGGTCTGGGCGGTGGCATAGCCCCCCTGAAGCCCGGGAAATGAGGCGGCCAGACTGAACGTGCCATCGGACTGCACTGTGGCCGTGTACCCGTAGCTGGCAAGGACGCCACCGAACTGCACGATCATTCCCTGCAACTGGCTATCGTAATCGCTTACGTTGCCGGAGAACGTCCAGGAGTCCCCGTACTCTTGAAATCCCGTGAAATTGGTGATCTGAGGGGGTTCATTGCTCGGCAACACGGTGACCTTGAACGTGGTTTCGGCATAGAGGCCGCCGGAATCGGTGCCGCGGATCGTGAGGTAGGTCTCGCCGACAGCGCTGGGCATGATCTGCAGTTCGCCGTAGGGGTTCACCTCGGCATACAGAATGATGCTGCTTCCACCCGTCTCGGTCACGTCGTAAGTGAGCCAGCACCCGTCCTCCGCGTCGTCGAACGCCAGCCAGACATTGACCAGCGGGCCGGAGCCGTTCTGATTCCAGACCTGGTCGGCAATGCCGGAGGTTGTCGGCGCCGTGTTGACTGGATACCACGAATCGATGCTGGCGGGCAGGGCGTCAACCAAGCTGGGCTGTTCCGAGACCATTGCCAGATCGACCAGGGCCGGTTTGAGCGCGGCGGTCGTACTCGGCTCCGGCACTAGTGGGGCCGACAGCATCATGTCGGCCTCCAGCGGGCCGATGAACTCCATTTCGCCCGGCGCGGCGGCGCTGAGCATGGCACGCCGTTCGAGGGATTCAATCCGGAGCGGATGCCAACGAGGGGAGCGGCGGGAAGATAGGGGTGACTTTTTGAAGCTGCTGAACATGGCGAGTCTCCGCGTGTCGAAGTGCCGAGGCAACCCGACCGCCTGTCGCCTGTCGCTCAGCGGAAAGTCCCCCGGCTTTCATGCTAATTGCGACTCGCCCAAAAAAGCGCGCAAGAAATCCGTGGTCTCGCCAGAATTTACCCCAAAAGAATGGCTGAGATGCCGTTATCTACCCCAGTGAGGGGAATCAATTAGTCCGGAAGTGCCGGACCAAGGCGGTGCGATGAGAAGTGTCGCTCGAACGGGCGTGACCGCAGGCTTGCGCGCGACCAATTCGTTGAATCGCGGTTCTGCGTAGAGCGCAGTCAGGAGGGGATTGCCCGACATTCTCTCCAAGTCGATGCCTTTTTCAACCGCTAGAGCCAAGCAATCGAGGGCTTTGCCCACGTACTGGCGATTGCGTTGGGCGTACGAACCAAAGACCACGGCCGCATTGTAGTAGTCATCTGGACCGAGCGGGCCCACTTGGAGGGCGCGTTCGGTGCCTTCGACCATCGATGGCGCCACGAAGCCATTCTGGCAAAGCACTTGGTGGTACGCTCGCAACAGGCACTGATGGGCTTCGGGCAGGCTCGCGTCAGCCTCAATCGCCTTGAGCGCCCAATGCAAAGCTTCCTTCGTTCGGCTCCGTTGTATGCAGCTACACGCGAGGTTGTTGAACACGGGGGCGGACTGGAGCCCACCAGCGATCGCTTCCTCGTACAGCCGAATCGCATCGTCGTGGTGATTGAGCCGGCTCAAACAATAGCCTCTCAGAGCGCTCAATCGGGGCGACGGCTGGAGCCGTGAAGCTTCGTCGAAATCGCCCAGCGCTTCGACCAGTCTCTCCCGCCGCAGGTTGACGGTGCCACGCGCTACGAGGGCGTCGACATACGTCGGGTCGGACCGCACCGCGGCGCTGAAGCACTCGATCGCCAGATCGTACTCGCCGCGCTGGGAATACTCAGTGCCCTGGCGAAATTGCCGAACCGAGTACGGGTCGCGGTTGGCGAGACCGACGCCGGCCAGGGCCGCGATGCCCAGCAGCAACGCACCGATGCCTGCGGTGAGAACGCGATGGACACGGACCCAGCGGCCCGTTCGTCGCGGCAGGGCGAGCTGGGCCCGGAAACCGGTTTCCAGTTCCGCAGCCGAAGCCGGCCGCGCCTCGGGCGCATAGGCGAGGCACGCGTGCACCAGGTCGGCTACGGCATGGTTCACCGCCCGATTGCGGTCTCTCAACGGCACCGGGCCCCTGGCCTGCAGGTCAAGCAACCGGGCAGCCGCATCGCGGAGCGAACCGTCGCGAAGGTCCACATCGAACGGCAGCGAGCCTGTCAGCAGCTCATACGTAATAACCCCAAGCGAGTACAGGTCGGATCGCGGATCGGGAAGTCCTCCGGCGGCATCCGGCTCCAGGATCACCGACCGCAGTTCTTCCGGCGCCATATAGGGGAGCGTACCGCCGCACCGGGCTCCTCCCGCTTGATTGTCGTGCGACAGGTTGAAGTCCAGCAGCAGCGGTCGGCATTCACTCGACAGCAAAACGTTCGACGGCTTGAGATCGCGGTGGCAAATGCCGCGGCCGTGAGCGTGGGCCAGCGCCGCGGCCAGTTCGGCCGCGAAGAACAGCACTGCGTCGACATAGCTGCCGCGCCGGACAACCGATACCGGACGCCGCGATGCCGAACGGTCGCGTTGGCCCACTCCCACCGCCAGATCGGCGATCGCCGAGGCACGCTGCGGGATCCGATCACCCGAAAGAACATGATCCAGAACGTCGGACAGCGTTGCCCGCCCCAGGTACGGCATGCACACCGCCGTGAGCCCGGTTTCAGGATCTTCCTGGACCGAGTGCACCGGCACGATGTTCGGATGGTCGAGTTTTCCCAGGATGGCCGCTTCGTTGCCTCCTCCGGGCATCACCTTCACCGTCACCAACCGGCCGCCGAGCGCCTGCTCCGATGCCAGGAACACCCGGGCAAACGTACCGCGCCCGATCTCGGCGATCAGCGAGAAGCCAAGAAAGTCCTCGCCGGCACCGGGCCAGGCCGCAGGCTGCTGGGGCGCCTGAAGCGATGGATCGGCGCTGAGGAGATTTTGGACGACGATCAGCATGTAAAGCGACCGCTGCAACGCGGGAAATCGCCGCGAGAAGCCGTCCGGGTCGACTGGTTCGCCCGCCTTGAGCCGGTGGCAATATTCTTCGTACGCCAGCTCCAGCGCGATCGACCGGTTCCGCCGCAGCTCGGGACGCTCTTCGAGCAGTCGCCGCACGTCGGGAACCTCGCCTCGGCTCCAGCGAGCGCGCGCTTCGGAGGCGATGCGCTCTCCGCTGACCGCCGAGGGGCGAATCTCGGTCGACCAGTCGGTGATGCGCGTGCTACCCGACAGACTCATGAAGCAGATTCCTCAAGCAGCCGTTTCAAGAATCGCCGCACGGTGCTCTCATCGATCCGCAGGGCATGGGCGATCTCGCGATTGGTGCACCCCTGCATTCGAAGCTGGATGATCTGGCGGCACACCGGAGGCTGGTCTTTGACCAGACGCTGCCATTGCTCGCGAGCCATTGCCACCTGGATGGGTCCGGGCTCCCGATCCTGGGCTTCAGCGACGACGCGGCCGCAGGAGTCAAACAGCGACCGTTCCCGATTGATATCGTGCTTGTGTGTCTGCAGACGGCGGCGGGCTTCCATGCCGACTTTGTTGCGCGCCATGGTTGCCAGATAGCCAGCCAATTCCTCCGGTCGCTCAAAGCGGTCGAGCCTCTCCGTGGTGCGAAAGAACGATGACCAGACAAGCTGGACAAAATCGATCGAGTCGAATCCTGTACGCAGGCGATGACTGAGCGCCCGCCGCACGGCGCGGCGGATCGAGCCGCCATATCGGTCGACCAGTTCCCAGGCGGCTTCTTCCGATCCGTCCCGCACTCGTTGGAGCAGGACGCGGAAGCACTCATCATCGTTCTCGTATGCCATCACCCCCCCGTGGAGCCCTTTTCGAAAACTTTCGGAATTTCATGCCCGCTTTTGTCCGCGCTTCGCAATTAACGCCACAGGGGCGCGACTTGCGCGCGAGCCATAGGCGGCGTCCGGGAACATTACTCGCCACCGGGAGGGCACCGCCTCCTGCGGGGCAGGTGGCAGCGCGCGAGTCAGCCCCGACCGTATCCATATCATTGTGCTGGTTTAGGGTTCGGCTGTAAAGATCAGGCGTTTTTACACCGAGCGAATTCCACGTCTCGACGCGATGGCAGTCACTACAGCGCGGATTCCGAAGCGCGCGACTACACATCACCCCCTTAAAGTGGTGGTGATCGTGGACAGCCCGCGTTCGCGATCGCAGCTGGCTGCCATTCTGGCAGAGTTGGGGCACGACGCCGTGGCCACCGACTGGACGGATCACGACATCGCCGAAATATGCCGCTCGCAGACGACGGAATTACTCCTGTTTGGTATCGGCCGAGAGGAACTTGGAGGTTTTGATGCTTTCAGCGAGGGATGTGGTTCCCTCCCCTTTCCGGCGATCGCCGTCTTCGACGTTGCCGATCCGTATCTCGTCGAATGGGCAGCCGAAAGAGGCGTGCAGGCATGCCTCATCCAGCCGGTCAATCGAGCCAGCTTGGAGGCGGCGATCAGCGTTTCGCGGGCGCAGTTCAATGAATTGCAGGCGGCCCGCCGCGAGGCAGCGGGGCTGCGACAAGCATTGGCCGACCGTAAGATCATCGAGCGAGCCAAGGGTATTCTGATGAAGCACGCTTCGCTCGACGAACAGCAGGCGCACCGGCGATTACAGGTGCTGGCCACGCGGCGGAGCATCAAACTGGTCACTGTGGCCCAGATGATCGTGGCCAGCCAGTCGGCGCTGGAACGGTAACCGCCGCCTGCGCCATCACTCACCGGGCGGGTGTACGCCCCATCTTGATTGCGATAGGCCGCGGGCTCGATTATGATTGCGCCCAGTTGACGCGATCTGGAGATTGTTCGGAGCCCCGGCCATGCGTCGCCGCGACAGACGTTCTTCGCCTCCCCTTCGGCGTAGCGAGCGTCCTCTTCGCTTCGAGTCGTTTGAAGCCCGGCATCTGCTCGACAGCATGGGGCTAGACGGTGCGGCCGCCGTTGCTGAGCAGCCCGTCGGGCTACCCGAACGCTTCGCTTCGGCCGACGAACTCTCGCAATTCCTCATCGACCAGGCACTGGTCGAGTACAGCAGCTTGTTTGGCAAGTCTACCCGTGACTGGTTTGGGCCGCCCGGTACGACGAGCAGCGGTACAGGGTTTGGGACGGGCGCTGCGCCTGACAGCGGTCGAGACGCACCCGAACACTCGGAAACGAACATCCAGGTCGTGGGCGTCGATGAGGGAGACATCGTCGAGACCGACGGCGACCACCTTTACGTACTTTCTGGCCAGGAAGTTGTGATCGTCGACAGTTGGCCCGCCGGCGAAGCCGAAGTCGTTTCACGCGTGAGGCTCGAGGGCCAGCCATTCGCCGAATTTCTTTCAGGCGACCGACTTACCGTCCTGTCTACAACGTCTCCCTCGTGGTACTCCACCGGCCCCATGGTTCGTATGGCCGACGCGTACTACGGTGGGCTTCCGCAGGTCCAGGTCACGGTGATCGACATTGCCGATCGCCTCGCACCCCGCCTTGTCCAACAGGTCAAGATCGATGGCCACGTGGTCGATGTCCGCGCGATCGAGAACCACGTCTATGTCGTCCTCCAGAGTGAATTTGGCCTGCCTGGTCCGGAGAAGATCCCCATTGATCCGCCTGAGGGCGGTGTGCCGGGTGGTGTTGGTGGAGTCTATCCGGCCGCCGACCGCATCATGCCGCCTTGGTGGCCATCCGACAAATACTATGTTTATGAAACCAAGGAGCAATACCTGGAGCGAATGCAGGGCCACGTGCTGGAATTGGGGCTGCCGCAGTGTACGAGCTTCGTTCCGGATGGCGAGGCGATGAACGACGGACCATTGACGGAGGCGACGAATATTTACCGCCCGGCGTCGCCCGCCGACACCGCATTGGTCACCATCGCCGTGTTCGACACACAGAGCGATTTGCCCGGTCCTGAGTCGTCGGTCAGCATGGTCTGGGATTGGGCCTCAAATGTTTACGCGTCAACGAGCAGCATCTATCTTTTTTCCGACGATTACGGAGCGGGCAGTCAAGGAACATCGATCCGCAAGCTGGACATTGCGGCCGGAGGAGGCCGCGTTGAGTTGGCCGCTACGGGGCAGATTTCGGGACACCTGCTCAACCAGTTCTCGGCCGACGAATACGAAGGGCGATTGCGTGTCGCCACGACCACCGGTTGGGGCTTCGGCGCCAACAATCATCTCCACGTTCTGGAGACTTCAGGCGAGCAACTTCAGAACATTGCGCTGTTGAGCAACATTGCCCCGGGAGAACGCATCTACTCGGTGCGGTTTCAGGGCGAGCGGGCGTACGTCGTCACGTTCCGGCAGGTCGATCCGCTGTTCGCCATCGACTTGAGCGATCCGCGTTTTCCCCGGGTGGCCGGAGAACTGGTGATTCCCGGCTTCTCGCACTATCTGCATCCGCTGGCGGGCGACTATCTCATCGGCATTGGCATGGCTCCCGATCCGGTGGATGGAGTCGGGCAGGTGCCCCAGGTTTCGCTCTTCGATGTGGCCGATCTCTCAGCACCCCAACTGCTGCAGCGGTTCGACATTGACACGAGCGACTGGGGCTTCTCGGAGGCCTTCTACGACCACCATGCGGTGAGCTATTTCCCCGAGTATCAGGTCCTCACTCTGCCGATCCACGGCGGCGGCACATGGACGGAAGAAGATGGCGAACCGACGTTCACCGAGCCGCGGACCGACGTCTGGGTGTTCAAGGTACACACGGACGATACCAGCGAGCCGCGCACGGGCGGCTTCGAACTCCTCGGCCGTGTCGAGCACGAAATGGATGCACGGCGGACGGTACGGATCGAGGACAAGCTCTATGTGATCTCGGACGACACGGTCTCGATGCACGAACTGATCGATCCAGATATCGAGTTGGCACGGATTGGGCTCAAGGACATCGTATATCTCGAGCCGATCGACAGCATCGAACTCGATCCGGTGATCCTGGATGAGAATGATCTGTGGTATGCCATCGAGACGACCCGCAATGGGCCGCTCACGCTCGATGCCGGCACCAACGGCACTCCGAGCGGCGTCGTCCTGACGCTTTACGATACGAACTTCAATCCGCTGGTTTGGAACACGGCCGATGGTCAGCCCCGTCTCGACTGGCTAACGGTTGCCAACCGCAATTACTACCTGCGCGTCGGCCATGAGGCGCCCGGCGCTGGAACATCCGTCCGCCTCAAACTCACCAATGCCATCGAGGAAAGTGGCACGACGCTCCATGTCTATGGCACCGACGGGAACGACCGCTTCGAGTTCAGCGCCGTGGCTGGAATCACGATCTCGGTTAACGGTACGCCGTACACGCCGAGCCCTGACCAGATCAACGCCGTTGTATTCCACGGCGGCGATGGCCGCGACCGGCTCGACGCCACCGGGTCGGCCGGCAATGAGACGCTGACGACGCATCCGGGCACGGCCACTCTGATCGGCCCCGGTTACGTGGTCGAGGCGAGTGGGCTGGAAGTGCTTCACGCTGCGGCCGGCGAAGGGGGCACCGATGTGGCTCACCTCTATGACAGCGGTGTCAATGATCGTCTCGAGACATGGCCCGACCGCGCCACCCTCCGCGGCGGCGGCCAGTTTGTCCGCGTCGCCGGATTCGACCAGGTTTACGCCCATGCAACTGGCGGCGGGAGAGATACAGCCGTCCTGCACGGCTCGCCCGGCGGAGATGAGTTCCGAGGCGACGCCGGCAATCGCTATGCCCGGCTCAACGGAAATGGCTACCTGATCCGGGCGAGGCTCTTTGAACATGTGGAGGTACTCGGGGCGGGAGGATTCGATCAGGCCTCGCTGTGGGATTCCGCCGGAAACGATGTTTTCTCCGCGCGGCAATACGTGAGCCGAATGCACCGAAAGACTGCAGCCGGAACGCCGGCCTGTGAGATAACCGTCCGCGCATTCGACGAGGTTCACGCCTGGGCGACGCGCGGAGGCTTCGACCGCGCCGACGTTTACGACACGATCGGCGAGGACCGGCTGGAGGCATTCCAACAGCCCGGCAGTTCGCGGCCGGTCGCCCGGCTGTGGACGTCTCCGACGGCTGGAGATTGGGCCGCGCTTTACGAAACAGTGGGCTTCGAGCGGATTCGCGCTTTCGGGAACAGTGGAACGAATCGACGCAGCATCCAGCCGGACGTCAGCGACCGGCTGGTGCTGTTCGGTACATGGGATGAGTAGTGAAGGTGTGGCGGACGCGCGGATCATCGCGGTCTGAACAGGAGCGGTCGCGCAAATCAGGCTGAGCCCACGGACTGTTGCCTTGGTTGCGTCCTGTCTCAATTGCCTTACGCGGAGCGTGGGGTGTAGGTTGGGCATCGGAAGCCGCAATCGCTCTTCTCTCGGAACAGGAGACTCGCCATGTCGGGTCTGGCCGGTCGGCTGACTCTTGGTGTCGTATTGTTCTCTTTCTCTGCCGCGGCGAGTGCCGCTGAATCGCCGATGGCCGACGTGCCGCTAGTCGACGAAGCGGTGCGGCAGGCGATGCAGGATCGCGACTATCAAGCCGCTGTCGAGGCAATCGACAAGGCATTGAAAACGGAAGACGCCCCGCGAGACTACCTCGCCTATCTCCGTGGCCGGGCGCTGTTCTTCCAGGGGCAATACGATCAGGCGGTCGCCGCTTTCGACGGGCTCAGCCGCGAGTTTCCCCAAAGCCCGTGGGCCCGTCGGGCCCGGTTCGCCTCCGCTGCGGCGATGGTGCAGAAGGGCGACTTCCAGTCGGCCGAACAGGTCTATCGGCGCGAGGCCGATGCGCTTCTTTCGGCCGATCGGAAGCAGGAACTGGCCGATATCTACCTGCATTTCGCCGATTCATACTTCCGCCCGCCCAAGGATGACCAGAAGCCCGACTATCAGCAGGCGCTGGAGTTCTACCAGAAAGCGTTGGAATTGGGACCGAAGCCGGAGAAAAGAACCGAGATCGAGTTGGTCGTGGCCCAGTGCCAACAGGAACTCGGCAAGACATCCGAAGCGATCGCCCTCTACGAGCAATTTATCAAGGAGCACGCCGAAAGCCCGCTGGCGATCGAGGCCCGCTTCCGCCTCGGCCAGTGCCTGATGGCGGAACAGCGGCCTGCCGAAGCCCGGCGCGCCTGGCAAGATCTGCTGGCGGCGCACGGCAATGCCGCATCGCCGCGGATTGCCGAGGCCGCGTTCCAGCTTTCGCGGACATGGGGAATGCCGGATCCGCAGAACGACGAACAACTCACGCTGGGACTCGCCGCGCTGGACGCCTTCCTGGAGCGATTTCCGAACCACGAACTGGCCGGCGAGGCCCATCTCGATGCCGCCCGCAGCCTGATCGGACGTGGCCGCCACCAGGATGCGACGACGCGGCTGGAGACTTTCCTGGCTGACGAACGTCACCGCCAACTCAACGAAATCCCCGCAGCCCGAGTGCTGCTGGGACAAGCGTACCTGGCGCAGAAGAAGTTCACCGAGGCGATCGCCGCCTGGCGCGACTACCTGGCCAGGCATCCCACCGACGCCGCGTGGAGCACCGTTCAGCAGCAAGTGATCAACGTCGAGTACCTGATGGCCCTCGACCAGTACCGGGCCAGGGACTTCGCCGCCGCGAGGAAGTTGCTGGGCGAGTTTGTGGCGAAGTACCCTCTCGACAGCCGGCATCCGGGTGTGCTCGTGCTGCTGGGACAGATGGACTACAAGGAGAAGCAATGGGACGCAGCCATCGCCCAGTGGCGGCGGGTCGTCTCGAAGTATCCCGGCAGTGAAGAGGCTTCGTTTGCCCAGTACCTGATCGCCGCGACGCTCGAACAGGAACTGGGCCGGTTCGAGGAGGCGATCGACGAGTATCGAAAGGTGACCTCCGGCCGGAAGATGGCCGACGCCGCCGCGGCCATCAGCCGGCTTGCCGCCAAGTCGATGACCGTGGCAACCGAACGGGTGTTCCGCTCGGACGAGACGCCGCGATTGAAGCTCACGACCCGCAACGTCGAAACGGTCACGGTGCGGGCGTACCTGGTCGACCTGGAAACGTATTTCCGCAAGATGCAGCGGGGTGGAGGCATCGAAGGACTCGATATCGCACTGATCGATCCGGATGCAACTTTCGAGTTCAAGATTCCGCAGTACGCCAAGTACCAGCAGCTTGAGAGTCGCCTGGAAGTGCCCCTGCCCGGCGAGGCCAAGGCGGGGGTGATGGCGGTGACCGTAACGAGCGCAACGCTCGAAGCGACGACGATGGTTATCCAGAGCGACCTCGACGTGATCGTGAAGAGTTCTCGCGACGAGGTCTTCGTCTTCGCCGAAAACATGGTCACTGGCAAACCGTGGCCCGGAGCGAAACTGCTCGTCTCCGACGGCCAGCGGGTGTTTGCCGAGGGGGTGACAGGCGAAGACGGCGTATTCCGGAAAATGTTTGCGGAATTGCGCGAGGCGCCGAACGTCCGCGTGATGGCCGCGGCCGCCGGGCACACGGCGTCGAACCTGGTCGAGCTGAGCGGCGTGGGCGTGTCGCAGGGGCTCACCGACAAGGGCTATCTCTATACCGACCGGCCCGTCTATCGCCCGGGCCAGCGGGTCCGCGTCCGCGGAGTCATACGTCAGGTAGACGGCGACGTCTACTCAGTAGACAAGGGGAAGCCCTACCGGCTGGAAGTGCTCGATCCGCGAGGCCGACCCGTCCATCAGCAGGACGTGACGCTTGGCGACTTCGGCAGTTTCCACGATGAGTTTCCGCTGCCTTCCACCAGCCCCCAGGGCGATTACCGGATCGTGCTCCGCGATCAGGGCGAGCGCGAGTACCAGGGGGCGTTTCAGGTGGCCGAGTACCGCCTCGAACCGGTTCGGCTCTCGGTCGATACCCCGCGGCGAGTGTACTACCGCGGCGAAGAGATTGAGGGCTCGATCCGCGCTGAGTTCTACTACGGCGTTCCGCTCGTAGGCCGCGAGGTTCGCTATCAACTTGCCGGCGATCGCGTCTATACGGCTAGGACGGATGGACATGGAGAAGTGCAATTCAAGCTGCCGACGCGGGAATACAGCGAGACGCAGACACTTGAACTCAAGGCCTGGATTCCGGAGATGAACCTCACGGCCACGACAGAGTTCATGCTGGCCGCCCGGGGACTGGAGATCAAGGTGACGACCGTTCGCGACGTGTTCGTCAGCGGCGAGTCGTTCGAGGCCACGGTGAAGATCACCGATGCGGCCGGCAAGCCGGTGAGCCAGAAGGCAACTCTCAAGGTCCTTGAGCTCACCGAGGTCCAGGGGAAATTCGGCGAGCGACTGGTCGAAGAGCATGAGCTGGAGACCGCCGCCGACGGAGTTGCCCGCAAAACGATCACCGTGGCCCAAGGCGGCCGCTATCGGCTGCGGGCTGAAGCCACCGACCGATTCCATCAACTTCTCGACGGCCAGTGCGACGTGCTCGTCTCCGGCGATGATGATGAAGTACGCCTGCGAGTGCTCGCCGACCGGCACACCTACCGCGCGGGCGATGATGCTGAAGTCACGCTCCATTGGCGCGAGCCGCCAGCGCTGGCCCTGGTCACGCTCCAGGGAGCGAAAGTGCTCCGCTATCAGCTTGTCGAACTCCGGACCGGAGCCAACAAGCTGCCGCTACCGATGACGGCCGAACTCGCGCCCAACTTCGAGCTCGACGTGGCCGTGATGACCGATGCCCGGGATGAAGAGGGCGACACCGCCGACGCCGATCTCGCCGAGCCTTCTGATCCGATGGTGCCACCCGGGCCTAAGAAGCGGCTTGCGAAGCGATTCCACCAGGCGTCGAGCCCGTTTGCGGTCGAGCGCGATCTCCGGGTGGCGGTCGAATGGAAATCGAACGACGTCGCTGCCGGGGCTGTGGAGCCGGGCCAGGAGGTCGAGGTCACCGTCACTACCACCGATCCGCAAGGCAAACCGGTGGCCGCCGAGGTGAGCCTGGCGATGGTCGAGAAGGCCCTGCTGGAACGGTTTGCCTCGGCGGTGCCGGCGATCGATGACTTCTTCCGCGGCAACCTGCGGGAACCGGCGCTGCGGACCACGTCGAGCATCACGTTCAACTACTACCCGGCCACCAGGCCGGTCAATCCGCGGCTGCTCAGCGAGCGTGAGCGGGTCGACCTGGCCGCCGAGGAAGCCGCCAGCCGCCGCGAATGGAGCCTGGGCGTGGAACTGAGCGGTACGGGCGGGGGCCGTGCCGGCGCGGGCATGGCGGGAGGAATGGGAGGCGGAACGTTCGGCGGCGGTGTGTTCAGCGGAGATCTCGATATACCGTTCGCCGCTGACGGTGCGATGGCCGACTTCGATAGCCTGATCGGCTTGATCACGAGTGACGGCTCGCAGACGGAGTGGTTTGATGTTCACGGAAGGCCGATCGACGCCGCAACCGCGACGGTCGATCTGCCGCTTCATATTACGGAGTCGGCCGCGACCCACGACCGAAGGACCCAAGAGGCCGAGACTGCCGATCCATTCGCTTTGGACAACGAAAGGATGCCTGCCGGTTCGGCGACGATCGAGACGCTCGATCCGTTCGCTGCGGCGAATAGCCCAATGCCGGCTGCCCTGGCAGACGAGTTTGGAGCCAAGCAGTTCATCACGAAGCCGGCCACCAAACCGGCCCAGCCGGATTTTGCGGTGCACGAGACAGGCTACTGGAACCCGGCGATAGTGACCGACGACGATGGCAAGGCAACGGTTACGCTGGCCGTGCCCCATCGTGTCACCGCCTGGGTGCTGGCAGCAAAGGGGATCAGCCACGAGACGCTCGCTGGCGAGTCGGTTCGCGACCTGGTTGCGAAGAAGACGCTGTTTGGCCAGCTCAAGCTTCCCGCGGCGTTCACCGCTGGCGACGAGGCGCAGGTGGTTGCGACGATTCATGAATCGGCTGCCGAGCACGGTCCGATCGTGGTCAGCTTGAAGACCACGCTGGCCGGCCGGACGATCGAAGAAAAGCAGGTCGTCGACTGGTCTGGAGCGGGCATCCGCGAATTGCCGTTCGATGTGATGCTTCGCGGAGTTGATGCGGCCGCTGCGGGCGAGGCCCGCTTCGAACTCACCGTGGCCGAGGGCGAGCGGCAGGATGTCACCAACCGGAGCGTGCCCGTGCGGCCCCACGGCCTAACGGTCTACGCGACGGCCGGCGGTTCCGCCGAAGCGAGCACGACGGTGTGGGTTGAAGCCCCGGCGGAGACACCGTTTGCCTCGCCGCGACTGGAGATCGTCGTCGGGCCGACCATCGAGCGGAGCCTCTTGGATGTGGTGTTCGGACCGCCAACGCCCACCGCTTGGGACATGCCGCCGATCAGCACCGGCGAGGAGACGGCGGCGAGCGACCTGATGGCTGCGCTGGCGCTGGAGAAGCTCATTGCCGCCGGCTCGCCCGCCGCCGGGCCCGAAGCGCAGGCACTCGATCAACGGGTGCGCGCTGCGGTGAGCTCGCTCGTGAACGCTCAGAACGACAAGGGCGGCTGGAACTGGGCCAGCTCGGGCGACAGGGCCGACCCCTACACCAGCGCGCGAAGCGTTTGGGCCTTGAGCCTGGCGCGCAAGGCCGGCTATGTCGTTCCCGACGAGGCGTTCGACAAGGCGATCCAGTCGCTCGGCGAGCAGGCCGCCGCGACAGACAACAGCGACCATGAGACCAAGGCCATTCTGCTGCATGCCCTGGCCACGGCCGGCCAGGGGGACTTCGCGGTCGCCAACCGACTCTATCGCGATCGGCCATCGCTCACCACGGCTGCCCTTCTCTACCTGGCTTTGGCCTTCGTGGAGATGGATCGCCAGCCGGTGGCCGCCGAACTGATCGAACTCGTCGCCAAGCGGTCGCTCGACGACTCTCCGGCCGAGTCGGCTTGCCACCATTCCCCGGCCGAACTGCGCGCGCTTCACGCCCTGGCACTCCAGGCGGTCGCGCCCCAGTCGCCGCAAGTGAAGGAGCTCGTCGATTGGCTGCTCGCCCACCGGACGTGCCATCGCTGGTTGCCCGACCGGGCCACCGGTCCCGCCACGCTGGCCCTCTGCCAGTGGTTCGGCCATAGCCGGTTCGAAGGTGAGAAATACCGTCTGGCGATCACCGTCAATGGTTTTGATGCCGGCGTGCTTGAACTCGACCAGGCGTCGTCGACCAAGATCATTAAGGTTCCGCCGCGGTTGCTCGTCAAAGGCAAGCAGCGGATCCAGTTCCAAATCACCGGCCGCGGACGCTACAGCTACCAGGCGATCCTGTCGGGCTTCGTGCCGGCTGATGAGCTCAAGAGCACGGTCGCCGAATGGCGCGTGCAACGGGTGTATGAACCGGCTCCCCTGGAACGCGACGGGCGGGAGATTCCCCGCGGCTTCGACGTGCTGCAGGGCGCCTACAAAGCGTTCCGCAATCCGCTCACGCAGTTGCCCGTCGGGCGTCGCGGACAGGTGGAGTTGCAGTTCTCCCGACCCGGCCGGCTCACGGCGCCGGACCGGCAACTCGAGTACCTGGTGCTCACCGAGCCCCTCCCCGCTGGCGTCTCGGTGGTCGAGCATTCGGTCCGCGGGCCGTTCGAGCGGTTTGAGATCGGCCGCGGCGCGATCACGTTCTATCTGGGCAATCGCCATCGCGCGGGGACAATTCGTTACGAAATGGTCGGTTACCTGCCAGGCAGCTACCACGCGGCCCCGTCGGTGGTTCGCAACGTCTATCGCCCCGAGCAGATCGCTGTATCGGCGCCCAAGTCGCTCGAGGTTGTGCCCTCCGGCACGGCCAGTGCCGACGAATACACGATGACCCCGCGCGAACTATTGGAACTCGGCAAGCTGGCGTTCGACGGGGGCAATATGCCGGGTGCGCGGGGCCTGTTGACCGAGCTGATCTCCAAGTGGAACCTCAAGCCCGATGCCTATCGCAACACGGTGCGGATGCTTCTGGACGTACACCTGGACACCGGGCCCGCGGCCGACGTGGTGCGGTATTTCGAGATCGTCAAGGAACGCTGGCCCGACGAGCAGATCCCGTTCGCCAAGATCATGAAGGTTGGCGCGGCGTACCATGAGATGGGTGAGTACGAACGCAGCTACCTGGTGTTCCGGGCGACCGTGGAGACCAACTTCACGCTGGAGGGCGGAGTGGCCGGATTCCTGGCCTCCAAGGGAGAGTTCCTGCGGAGCATCGAGGTGATGACCCGCCTGGTGCGCGAGTATCCGCCGGAATCTTACGTCGCCGCAGCGCAATACGCCCTGGCGCAGCAGGTCTACGCCAAGGCGCCGGAAGCGGCCAACGACCCGAAGCTGCGCGAGGCCAAGATCAACCGGGTCGACCTCATCGGCCGGGCGTGGCGGATGCTCGAAGCCTTCCTCACCGATCAGCCCGACGATCCGGCCGCCGACCGGGCGGCGTTTGCCGCGGCCAACACCCTGCTGGACCTCGAGAAGAATGCGGAAGCGGCCGCCGCCGCCGAGCGCTACGCCCGCCGCTACCCGGCGAGCAAGCTGCTGGACAGCTTCTGGTACATCATCGGCTACGGCCGCTTTGCCACCGGCGAGCACGAAGCCGCGCTGGCGATGTTCCGCAAGGTGGCCGAAACCGCGCCGGAACCGCCCGGCGAAGCCCGCGAGAGCGCCAACAAATGGCCGGCGGTCTTCCTCCTCGGCCAGATCCACCACAGCCTGGGGCAGGCGGCCGAGGCGATCCGCGAGTACCGCCGCGTCGAAGACCGGTTCCCGGACGCAAAGAAGTCGATCGAGTACTTCCTGCGCAAGGCCGTCTCGCTGCCTGAAATCACCACCGTCAAGCCGGGCGAAGCGGTGGAAGTGGAGTTGGAGTACCGCAACATCGCTTCCTGCGAGGTGAAGGTCTACCGCATCGATCTGCTGAAATTCACGCTCCTCAGACAGAACCTCGCCGGCGTAACGCAGATCAACCTCGCCGGCATCCGCCCGCAGCACGAAGCGGCGCTGGAACTGGGCAACGGCCTCGACTATCGCGATCGCTCGCGCCGGATCGCCCTGCCGCTCGAGGAAGAAGGCGCCTACCTCGTCGTGTGCCGCGGCGAGAGCCTCTACGCCAGCGGCCTGGTGCTCATCACGCCGCTGGTGATCGAGGTGCAGCACGACCCGGCCGCCCAGGAAGTGCGCACGACCGTCAAAGACGCGGTGGCCGACCGCTACCTGAACGGCGTCGAGGTCAAGGCGACAGGAAGCGGCAACCGCGAATTCGTTTCCGGCACGACCGACCGCCGCGGCGTGTTTGTGGCCACGGGTATCCAGGGTACGCCCACCGTGATCGCCCAATCGGCCCCGGGACGCTATGCGTTCCACCGAGGCCAACGAGCGGAGAGGCCGGCGGTGGAGGCAGCGGCGGATACGCTGCGGACCAGGATCGACAGAGTGGAGCAGCACTACATCGGACCGGGAACCGGAATGCCCGGTGCCGGGCTCGATCCCGTCGAGCGCGAGATCGAGGCCCGGCTGGACCGGCCGACCACGGTCGAGTTCCAGGATACGCCGCTTTCGGAAGCAATTCTCGCGATCGGCCAGCAGCACGGCATTCCCGTCAGGATCGATCGGCGTTCGCTGGAGGACGTAGGAATGGGAACCGACACACCGGTCACGTTCTCGGCCCAGGGCACGCCGCTCCACTCGCTGCTCGACGGCATGCTCGACCAGATGGACCTGGTCTGGCTGGTCGACGATGGGTGCCTGCTCATCACGACGCCGGAGACTTCGGAGGACCCCAACCGGTTGAGAACGGTCGTGTACCCGGTGACCGACCTGGTTCGCGTCCGCGATTCGGAAGGCAAGGAGTGGACCGACTTCGATACCTTGATCGAGACCATCCTTTCAAACGTTCGGCCTACGACGTGGGACGAAGTGGGAGGTCCCGGCTCGGTCTCGCCGATGCAATCGGGCGGCACCGACGTGCTCGTGGTCACGCAATCGCAAGCGACGCAGCGGGAGCTGGGCTCGCTCCTGGCCCGGTTGCGGGCGGTTCGCGGCCCCGGGAGCGAGCTTCCGGTCCGCCCGCGACCCGCGGAGGGTCAAGCCGGCATGGGCTTCGGCGGCATGGGCGGTGGAATGGGCGGCATGGGCGGGATGAGTGACGGCCCGGTCACCTATCCCCCAGCGATGCCTCAAGCCCCGGCCCCGCCAGCCGGCAATGAGCTGCTCAAGGGTTTGCAGGACACCAACCGCGACCTGCAGGGGCGCGAAGTCCAGCAGTTGCAGGACATGTACAATAGAGGGATGGGAGGCAAAGGGAGCGTCGGCGCCGGCGCGGCGTTCTGAATCGCACCCCCAATATCGGTTAGCATAATCACCCACCGTGGCGGCGCGGCGCTGCCAAATTTCCACGGATATGTGGCGGGATTCCCGGCGGTGTGTTAACATGCCGAGCTGGTGTTTTGCGCCTGTTTGGCGCAATCCTGCATTCAAAATTCTTTCAGTCTTCTTTTCGCTCTTCTGGAGGTGGACAATGCGTCACGATGCCCGCCGAGGCTTCACGCTGGTCGAATTATTGGTGGTGATCGCCATCATTGGCATCTTGATCGCCTTGCTGTTGCCTGCGGTTCAGGCGGCACGCGAGGCAGCCCGCCGGTCGCAGTGCTCGAACAATCTCAAGCAGCTCGCGCTCGGTCTGCACAACTACCACGATACGCAAAAGCAGTTTCCTCTGCCCGGCTACATCGCCAATAAGCTGGGCTGGAACGCATCGATTTTGCCCTACATCGAGCAGGGATCGGTGTTTGACATGATGGACTTCAAACAGACTACGTCATCACTGTCGAACCCGAACATGGTGGCCTCGACGTCTCGCATCGCCGCCTACCTCTGCCCCAGTTCTGTGGCCGATGAAGAAAAATCGAGTTCGCCCACCACCCATACGGTGAACGGTACTGCGATGACGTCCTGGTCGATCCAGTACTACGGCATCCTGGGACCCGTGGGTAACAAGCCAGGCACAACGACACCGTACAAGTGTGTTAACATGACCGAGGCCTTTGGTGGCGAGTGCCAGCAAGGTATTTTCTGGCAATGGGGGTCCAGCATGCGCGACGTTACCGACGGTACGTCGAATACCTACATGCTCGGCGAGGCCTCTTGGAAGGGGCTTATCAGCTTCCGCCGACCGTGGCCTCGAGCCAAGTACAACGACAGCCGCGGCACGCTGTACCTGGTGTCGAAGAACATCGAGTTCCCCATCAACTCCGATAACTCAAGCAAGTGGAATGCCTTCTCGTTCGGCAGCCTGCATCCGGGCGGCTGCCAGTTTAATATGGTCGACGGCTCGGCGCGATTCGTCTCCGAAACCATCGACTGGAACATCTATTTGGCCACCGCTAGCCGTGACGGGGGAGAGGCCGAGTCCGGCCGTGAGTAAGCTGCTTGAGGGCGCGTTGCGACGCGAAAGATCACCACACAAACCATTAGCCCAGGAGTATCTCGCGCATGCCTCGATTTGTCTGCGTTGTCCTGGCCGCGTGCGGCCTAGTGATCGTTGCCGGCTGCGGTGAAGAGGGGCCGACGCGTTACCAGCTTTCGGGTAAGGTGACCTACGGCGGACAACCGATCCCCGCCGGGTCGGTGACGTTCATTCCCGATTCGAGCCAGGGCAATAGCGGACCCGCGGCTTCGGTAGACATTGTCAACGGGATGTACGATACAAGCACCGGCAAGGGGCATGTTGGCGGTCCCCACACGGTCAAGATTACCGGGCTGGACGGAAAAGCATCAGACGAGTTTCCTAAGGGTGCGCCGATGTTTCCCGATTATGAGACGAAGGCTGATCTGCCCAAGGAAGACGGCACGAAGGACCTCGATGTGCCGTCCGATCATGTGATGCCCCAGCAAACCGGCTCACCCGGCCCGACGGCGTAGGCCCTCACGGCTCTGCGGGGGTTGCGTGGAGCCGGGCCAATTCTACCAGCAGTGGTTCGAGCTGGGCGTAGTACTCATCTTCGCCCAGCTCGCCTTTTTTCTTGGCCCGCAACTCGGCAATCGCGCGTTCCAACTCGTCGCGCCGGGCCCGCACTTCCGCCGAGAGGTGCTGCTCTTCTCGGCTGGGGAGCAGGTGGATCTGGTGGGCCCGCAGGCCGTCGGCTACGGCGCCATCCTCGGCGTCCCGCACTACCCGGGTGCCGCGATACCAGGCGGCGGGCGTGCCCCGGCCGTCGCCATTGTCGTCCAAGAGGGCCGTTTCGGTAGCCAGCCTGCCGTCCTGCTCGTAGAACTCGGCCGTGCCGCGGGCCGCCTTCAAGAACGCCTCCAGGAGCGAGGTCTGGCCGTCTCTGTCGAGATCGGCCACCGGATCGACGATCGCCTTCGACAGGTAGTCGCCAAACCGGGCGTAGTTCTGCTCGTGGCCGCTCTTGGTGGCGGTGAGCACTACCCGGCTGGCGCGTGAAAGCGCGTTGAGAAAAGGCGCGCTGGCCGCGGCGCAGTCGATCACCACTGTCGGCCGCGATACGCTCTCGAGCCAGGCCGCCAGGTCGGCGGCGGCCAGGTCCGGACCGCGGAGGTTGAACTTCGCCATTCGGCCGTCGAACGTGCCATGACCGATCAGCACCAGCCACAGGGGCGAATCGCCGTCACGCCGGACACCCTCAATCGCCCCCCGCAGCCGGGCGTGGTCCGATTCTTTCGCCTCATCGTCCCCCAGTCGCATACAATCCACTCCAGCCTGAGCCGCCGCTTCCTGCCAGCGGTCGGCCCACTGGCCAAACACCGCGCCGAATTCCTCCGCGCCGGCTGCGCCCACGACGAGGATCATCACCGGGCGATCCGGGGCCGGCTCTTCGGCGGCAAACGACCGGCCGGCCGACAGGAAGAACACGAGGCAGAGGGCCGTTCGCATCAAGCATGTCCGCCCGACATGGCGCGGCGCGTGGGCGTGACGCCAAGCTTGGGCAGGCGATTCGCACCGGACGACATGCCTATCCGTGGCTGCGCCCCGTAAAGGCATGCCACCCGAGCAGCGCGAGAATGCGTCGCGCCGTCCTATCGTGATTCTCGCAATTTTCATCCGGCAGTCTGCCATTTACGGAAGCCCTCGCCACCGCCGCAGGCCCCATTCGCCGGCCAGGCAGGCCAGGGCGAGCAGGAATATCCAGGAGCGGTGCCAGACGGGATAGGTCCACGGTTCGGTAATCGGGATCTTGCGGTTCGGCAGGTCGGCCACGAACTGCTCGAGCCGGTCGGCGGCGAGCACCTCGCCCCCTGTCTCCTGGGCGATGCGCCCCAATAGCGCCAGGTCTGGCCGCAGGCGGCGGAATTCCTCGGCTTCCGGCTCGGCCGTCCAGCCGGCCTCGCGCCGGCCGATCTCGGCCCCCTCGGGCCCCTTGACCGCCGCTTCAACGCGGTAAGCACCCGACTGCCGCGCCACGTAGGTTGCCGCGAAGACGCCTGCCCGGTCGGCCGCCGGTTCCGCGGTGAGCGTCTGCCGCTGGCCGCCCGGGTCGGTAACCGCGAGGCTCACCGCGCCGTTGTCGAGCGGTTCGTACTTGTCGTCGCGAACCAGGACACGCAGTTCCACCGCCTGCGGATTCTCGCCGCGCGGATGGCGGACTTCGATCTCCACCCGTCGCGGCACGTCGGCCACCAGCCAGCGGACCGTCTGCCGCCACGCCTTGGCCAGATCGTCGTCGGCGTCGGCCGCGCGGCTGAGGCTCCACCGCCACAGATCGCCGACGAGTACCGCCGCGGTCCGCCCTTCGCCATACGGCTGGACGACCAGCGCCGGGAGGTTCGTGCCGTCGTCGGCCGTTACCGACGCCAGGACCGTGGCGCCCGGTTTCAGCCGGCCCACGCGGTTGAGCGTCTGGAACGCGGGCATCGATTCCAGCCGCCGTCGTTCGTCGGGCTCGGTCTCGCGCAGCCGGACCCACGGCTCGAGCCAGCCCTCGCGTGTCAGGCTCAGCCGGTAACGCGCCGGCCCAGGCTCCACTTCGCCCGGCTTGAGATAGACCGGCAGGAGCGACTCGATGGCCGTGCGCCGGAACTCCCCGTGGGCAAACGACTCGGCGCCGCCGAGCATCATCAACCCGCCGCCGCGCCGGGCCACAAAACGCTCCAGGAGCAGCATCTGGGCCTGATCGAAAAAGCCGGCCTCGACGTCATCGAGAATCACGGCGTCGTACTGGTAAAGCTCTTCCGGCGTCTTGGGGAAGCCCGCGCGGAGTTCTGTCTCGTCGCGCGTGCCGATGCGGATCAGCACCGGTTCGTCGTACTGCTCGGCCGCCTCGCGATCGGGATTTTCGAAGCCGCGGAAGAGCGGATTGGTCCGCTCGCCGGCGCGGCTCAGGTAGTTGAACTTGGGCTCTCGCCGGGCGAGGCGGATCAGTCCCACCAGTTCGACTTCGTCGTCGGCTTCCACGGCGCGACGAAGGAACTTGAACTCCCAATTCGGCCGGCCACACACATAGAGTACGCGGTACGGTCCGCGGGGCCGATCAACCGTGGCCAGCTTGACGTTGTTGGCCAGTGTGGCCTCGCGCACCCGGCCCGCCTCGTCGAATTGACTCATCTCGCCTTCGGCCGCCGCGCGCACCTGGTAGAAGCTCACGCCGCTGGACTCCGGGCGGAACCGCAGTCGCACCAGCCGCGAGGAAGTCCGGCGGTCGATCTCCACCGTTTGGCGCTCGAGCGACTTGCCCGACTGGTCGAGCAGTTCGACGGCGATCGGCCGGCCGTCGTACCCCTCGGCGGCCACCGTGGCGGTGATCGTGACCGGGTTCTGCTCGAAATTGGTCTGGCTCACGGCAACCGCTTCCACGCGGACATCCCGCGGCGAGTCGTCTCCGCCCAGCGGCACCGGGTAGACCGGAGGCAGCTTCGACCACTCAACCGCCTCGCCGGCCAGGTCGGTGGCGTTGCCGTCGGTGAACAGCAGCACGCCCGCCACGGGCCGGCCTTCGAACCGCCGCCCGAGCGTCGCCAGCGAGGTGGCCAATGCCGATCCCAACCCTTCCGCCTTGAGCGGTTCGCCTTCGTCGAGCGACCGCAACCGCTCGGCGAAGCCGTAACGGCGAACGTCGAAGTCCTGGCCCAACCGAGTCTGCCAGGGGCTCCGTTCGGCGAGCGCCACGGCAAGCTGTTCGGCCCGGGTGCGCCGCGCGCCGGGATCGCGGATCTGCAGGCTGCGACTCTCGTCGGCCAGAACAATGAACACGTTGGCCCCCGGCCGCGGCCGCGTCCCGCTCCACAGCGGCTCAAGCAGGCAGAACACCAGCGCCGCCAGTCCCGCCGCCTTGAGCGCAGCGGCCGTCAGCCGCAAGCCAAGTCGGCCCGGGCTCCGGGCGTAGCTCCACACGAGCACCACCAGCGCCACGGCGCCGGTGGCGACTGCCGGCCAGAACCAGTTGGGCGAGCCCCAGAAAAACGCGGCGTCGCTCACTCTCCCCTCCCCAGTCGTTCGTAGTACCGGCGGACCTGCTCCGCGAAGCGCGGGGGGACAGGGTCGCGATCGATGGGCACCATCGACCGCTCGGGCGTGCGGCGGGCCAGTTCCTCGATGACGCGATCGCGTAGTTCCTCAAGCGGCTCGGCGACGAGCATGCGAACAAGGTCCCATTCGGGCCCCTTCGAGCCGCCGCGGACCTGCTGGCGGATGCCGCGGGCTTGCTGGCGAATCCGCGCCGCCTCGGCGCGAAGTTCGGCGTCGTCGAGCATCTCCTCGACGTCGCGAAGCCGGCCCGACCAGTCGGCAAAGTCATCGCCCGACATGGGCCGTTCGCCGCCGGTCTGATCAGACTCCCCCCGACGCTCTCCTTCGGCGCGAGCCTGGTCCGACGGACTCAGCGTTTCGGGCGACTGACCGGGCTGCGGACGAAGTGCGCGGCGCTGCGGTTCGCCGGTCCCGTCCGGCCGATCGCCGCGGCGAGCCTGGCGAGCCGCTTCAGCCAGCTCGCGAAGGATCTCAGCCTCCGCATTGGGCTCCTCGGCGGTGGGCTCTTGCTGCGGCGAACCATCGGCGGCGGCCGTCTGCGATTGCTGATCCTGCCCAGGCTGATCCTGCTCCGCCTGCTCCTGCCCACCAGGATCGCCGCCGGATTGGGCCAGGGACCGCCGGTCGGAATCGGCCGGAGTCTCTTCGTCGGATGGACGCCCGGAAGCCTGCCGCATTTCCTGGTCGAGCTGGCGCGTAAGATCGTCCAACTCGTCGCGGGCCCGGCGGAGGGCCTCCAATTCATCACCCAACACGCCGGTCGCCGCGTCCTCGACACCTTCTTTGAGCTGCTCAATCCCTTCCGAGGCCAGCGCCTCGACCTGGGCCGATTCCTGGAGGAAGCCGCGGTCAAGCAGGGTGCGCGACATCTCCAGCTTCTCCTCCAGGCGTTCCTGCCGCGCCGACCGCAACGCGTCGTAGAGTTTGTCGGCCATGAGCGGCTCTGCCTCTTCCGCCTGTTCAACCGTCTCCTGCATCGACTTCATCAACTCGGTCAGGTCTTTCGACTGCTGCTGGAAGGCCTCGGTCACGTCCTCCCGGCGATTGTCCTGGCGCAGGCTTTTGGGTCCGGCCTCGGGGCGGTCGAGATTTCGCAACTGCTCGCCGAGCTTCGTCTCATTCTCGTGGAGACGCCGGGCTTCCTCGCGCAACTCCTGCATCTCGTCGGCAAACCGGCTGGAGGCCTGTTGCCGGAAGTCGTCGGCCATCTGCTCGAGATCGCGCTCGGCCCGCGTGCCGCGCGCCTGGGCTTCGGAGAGCTGGCCCTGCTGGAGAGCCTCCGATGCCTGCTGGAGTTCCTGGCGCGTCTGCTCAAGTTGCTGGCGGGCCTCCGACATCCGCTCCTGGTTCTCCGGCTGGCCCATCCGTTCGGCCAGTTCGTCGGTGTCGCGGAGCATTTCCTGCTGTTGTTGGCGAAGCCGTTTCAACTGGCGCTCGATCTCCTCCCGTTCTTCGGGCGTCTTGGCTTCTTCCAGGGCCGACTGAAGCTCCTTGAGCCGCTCGTTGAGGTCGTCCTGGCGGCGCGCCAGATCACGGAGCCGGTTGAGCACCTCGCGAGTGGCCTGGTCGGCCGGCTGCTGCTCGGGCGAGCGCTTCGTCTCGTAGCGATTCTCCGACTGCTTCAGTTCAAGCTGGTTGAGCTGCTGTTGCGAAGGGCCGCTCGAATTGGCTTGCGACTGGCCCGGCTGCTGCTGTTGGCGTCCCCGCGAGACAAGATGCTCCCGGGCTCGCAGCTTCAGAAGTGCCTGGTAGGCCGCCTGCTCGGCAGCCAGGGCGGGCATCAAGGGCTCAACTTCCTTTGACTCCAGGACCTTCGCCAATTGATCGATCGCTTCGCCCATATGGGCCACCGCTGCGTCGAGATGCTGATTCGACTCCGGATCTTCCAGTCTCTCCGACAGGCCCGTGGCGGCCTCGACGACCGACTGCTGGGCTTCGTGCACGCGGCGGCTGTCGGTCACAAGGGCGTCGGACCGGGCGGCCGTTTCGCGGCGCAGGACCTTCCAGGTGGCGTTGATCACCTGTTTCTGCTGCTCGGCCAGTTGTTCGGCCTGCTGGGCATTTCCCCCCTGTTGCTGCTGTTGCTGTTGCTGCGATTGATCGCCCGCCGGCTGCTCCCCCTCGCGAAAGATTTCCTCGAAATGCCGGACCTCGGCGAAGTACATGTCGCCCATCGTCCGGCGCGGCTCGCCGTCGGCGCCGTTGTCTTCGGCCCAGAAGTAATAAGACAGCAGTTGGTCGGGCTCGGCACCCAGCGCCTCGAAGTCAATAAGCGTTGTCGCCGCATGACGCTTCCCTCCCTCGGCTTTCTCACCGAGGAGCACATCGGTCGCCGGGTCGCCGGCAAGGCTGTAGCTCAATCCATACGCCACCAGGCCGAAATCGTCCCACACCTGGGCCTTCGCCTCGAGTTCCTCGATGGGCGACACGCGGACGTCGCGGGCCGGCGCTTCGACACGAATTTCCGGGCGGCGATTGGGGGTGACGGTGAACACGAACTCCGGCGGCTCTTTGTTGGCACGGCCCTGGTCGTCTGCCAGGTGCAGACGGTATCGGCCCGATTCGGTGAGCGCGACCGAGAACGTGCGCACCGAACGGTCTTCGCCCGTCGGAGCGAGTTCGATCTGGCGGTCTCCCTCGCCCACCAGGCGGGCCTCGCGGACCGGTTTGTTGAGCCGGCACCACATCGTCAGCCGCGTGCCCTCGACCGCGGTTACACGGCGAGTGTCTTCGATCCGCTTCTCGCCCAGGAGGGTGTAGTCGGGAAACCGCAATTCGGCGTCGGCCTGCACCAGTTCTGGAAACTCGAAGACAGTGACGCGATACTCGCGGGTCTTGCGCCGGCCGTACTCGACGTGATACGTCAGCTCGCTTTGGACGCTGTCGATCCGGCCGCCGAACATCGGGTCGGAAAGGCTGGGCGAGAGTCTCAGGCGGACGGCCTCGCCGCCTGCCGGTCGATAGACGAGCGCCGCTTCATCGGGCAACCGACCGCGGAAACGGGCCGTGACCACCAGCGCCGCGCCGCGTTCGATCTCGGTATCGCCCGGCGTGACGACTGGCTCCGCGGCTCCGCCCAGCCAGCCAACTGGGCCCTCGTCCGAGGGCAGAGCCAGGGCGTGGTTGCGCCCCGTCTGGCTAACCATCGCCAGGCTCGCCGCGAGCACTCCCAGCGCCAGCGCGCCGGCCATTTCCGTTGCACGGAGCCGCCATCGCGAGACCACGTGGTCTTCCCAATCGTGGCGTCGGCCATGATGGATGGCGCTGCGAAGAACTTGTTCCTGGAGAAAACCAAACCGGCCACCCGGCAAGCTCGGCGACTGCTCTACCGCAGCCAAGAGCAGGCTGTCCAACTCCGGATACCGGCCTTCGATCCGCCGCGCAATCCACCGCTGATCACGCGTTGGCCGCGCCGCCTGCCAGGCAGCGACGATCGCTCCGGCCATCGCGGCAATGGCCAGGACCGGAACCGACCATCGCGGCGCCGCCCATCCCAGGCGGTCGAGCAACAGCACACCCGCGGCCAGGGCGCTGGCGGCGAACCAAACGATCGCCAGGGCCGTCCAGATTCGGATCTGGCGATAGCGCCCGGCCACACGCTCGATTTCATCAAACAGTCGCGATTGCATCGTATGGCTGCCTGTTGAGATGGTTGTTGTCGTTAGCTCGCTGCCTCCTGCGGAGCAGCCAGCCGATGGGCCGATCGGCCTGCCAGCCAGGTCTCACCCACCAGAACCACCGCCGTGGCCAGCACGAGCCATTGCCAGAGCTTCTGCCGGCCCTCGAGTTCCCGATCGCGCATCTGGCGGCGACGCTCGAGCGCCACGGCGCGGTTCTCGCTGCGGCCCAACACCACGCCCTGTCGCTGCAGATCCTCAATGTCGACCGGTGAGACACGGCTCTCCGCGGCCGGCACATTCACCGCGACCTCCCGCGGCTTGCCGTCGACTATCAGCCGGTAAATGCCCGGCCGATCGGGGCCATCTCGCGCGTCGGCGGCCGCGGTCTTGCCATCCGGGCGGTAGACGACACGGGTGAGCGCGCCCGCTGCGGTGCTCCGTGGAGATTGCGGCTGGCCGACCTCATAACTGTGGATCGCCTCGGCGGCCACACCCGTTCGTTCGAGAATCGACGTCAGCAGCGGGACGAATTTGCTCGATCGGGCGAGCTGGCTGTCGGCCGGATGCCAGCCGCTGGTGAACACCACCAGCCGACCTTCATCGCGCGTCACTTCGACAATTGCGGGCGAGCCGTCGTCGAACCTCGCCGCGATCTCGGCCGCAAGCGTTTCGGGCAGTTCCAGGCTTCGGTGCTTCCAGAAATGGATCTTGCTGAAGTCGCTGTAGCGCGGGTCGGCCAGCGGAGCGAAGAGCGGATGCCCGAGCGATACCTGCCCCAGTTGGACGTAGTCCTTCACTGCCGCCTCGGCGACTTTCACATCGTCGCGGCCCAACAGTCGCCCGAGCCCCTTGGCCGCAGCATCGCGGAGCACGTAGAGCACGGTGCCGCCGCGTTCCACGTACGACGCCAGCGAGTCGGCCGCAGCATCCGCGACACCATCGGCCACGATGACAAGCCGCGCCGCCAGGTCTTCCTCGGCCAGAGACTCGTCGCCGCGGCGCGAGACGATCGTTATCTTCTGCGTCGACGTCTCCACCCACGCCAGATCGAGGTAGTAGCGCAGGCCGTCCACGTCGTCGGCCGCATCGCTGCCGATATACAGGACGGTGAACTGCTGCTGAAATGGAGCGGCGACGTAGAGAACATTGTCATAGTCGTGTTCGTCGCCGGCCAGAGCAAGCCGGCTGTACGAGGCTTTCGCCGGTCGGGGCACACGGACAACGCGGCTCTCGCCCGGCGGAACATAGGCCTGAACTGCCCCGTCCGGAACGCGGTTGCCGCGATTGTCCAGCCATGCCAGTTCGAACTGTTCACCTTGCGAGCCGCGGTCGTTCATCACCCGTACTCGGACCGACTCGCCGGCGTCGTTCGTATCTTCGGCAACCAATGGCGCCGGGTGGAGTCCCGCGTTGGTGACACCCCGGGAATTCACCGCGGCGGCGATGAGTTCGACGTCGGCCGGCCACTGATAGGCGTCCAGGGCGCCCCGCGAGCTTCCCTCCTGAAGGTCGCTCACGAGCACGATCTGGCGGCGCACCAGCGCGTCGCGGTCGCTGTCGCCCGTCTCATCCAGGTCATCGGCGACCGCCGCCAGCGCGGCACCCAGGTCGGAGGGACCCCAGCCGGGACTTAGTCGGGCAATCGCAGCCCGCAGTTGACCAATGCGCTCCGCCGGCGGAACCGGAGTGGCGTCGTCGAAGGGGACGATCCGTCGCACACCCGAGTCAAAGGCATAGAGAGCCGCCTCGTCGCCGGGCCCCAAGTCGTCGAGCACCGTTTCGACTTCCCGGCGAACCTGCGGCCACATGTCCGCACGCTGCATGCTGGCGCTGGTGTCGACGAGGATCGCCACGCGTCGCCGGGCCTGGTCTTCAATGCCGACATCGACCGACTCGCGCAGCAGTGGCCGGGCGAAGGCCAATGCCAAGAGAGCCACGGCCGTGCCCCGCAGGATGAGCAAGAGCCAGTCGCTCACTCGGCTCTTTCTCGTCAGCCGCGGCGGCGACGGCGCCAGGAACATGAGCGAACTGAAGTCGAGCCGCCCTCGCGGCCGCCGCTGAATGAGGTGAAATACCACCGGCAGGACGATTGCGGCGAGGCCGGCAAGGTAGAGGGGAACGAGAAAGCTCATGTCGACCTCCGCCTCCGCGCCGAGGTCCGCCGTGGCGACTGCTTGCCTCGCCGCAGGCGAACGTTGACGAAGTCGAATAGCGCCAGCTCCAGCGGTCTTGCCGTCGTCATCAGGCTGAGATCGACACCCAGGTTGCGGCACGCCTCTTCGATCGCCTCGCTGTGCTCGCGGAAGCGGCGCTCGTACTGCTCCCGCGCCGCCTCAGGATCAACATACAATTCGCGATCCGACTCCAGGTCATGGAAGATAGCCGCGTCGGCAAAGGAAAATTGTTGTTCGGCCGGATCGAGAATCCGCATCACGATCACCTCGTGCCCCCGCGACCGCAAATAGCCCAGATTCCTTTCGAGCGTCTCGACCGGGGCGAGCAGATCGGAAAGGATCACGATCAAACCCCGCTTGCTCACCGTGCGGGCAATCTGCTCGATGGGAGCCGCCAGATCGGTGGCCTTGCCGGCCAGCGGCCGCTCCAGGCTGAGCATGAGGCGGTGGAGATGCCCTGGCCGGTAGCGGGCCGGCAGGTATTCGCCGATCAGGGCGTCGAAGGTCACCAGTCCCACCGCGTCGTGCTGCTTGACGAGGAAGTAGGCCAGCGTGGCGGCCAGCGTGCGGGCATAGTCGGCCTTCGTCCAATCGCCCGAGCCAAAGCCCATCGAGCGGCTGAGGTCGACCAGCAAGTGGCAGCGGAGATTGGTCTCGTCTTCGAATCGCTTCACATAGTAGCGGTCGCTCCGGGCGTAGAGTCGCCAGTCGAGGTACCGCGGATCGTCGCCCGGACTGTACTGCCGGTACTCGCTGAATTCGACGGAAATGCCGTGATACGGGCTCTTGTGCAGCCCGGCGTAGAATCCCTCGACCACTACCTTGGCCCGCAGGTGAAGGTCCTTGATGCGCATCAGCGCGTGCGGATCGATCCACGAGCCACGCCGGCTGCCCGCCGTGCCAACGCCTCGGTCCGCTTTTTCGCCGGCGGTCTTGCCCGAAAACAACTTCATCGATAGGCCGGCGGGCGCACCGTCTCCAGGAGCTTGTCGATCACGTCCTCGACCGAAACGCCCTCCGCTTCAGCCCGATAGCCGACCAGGATGCGGTGCCGGAGCGTGCTGTGGGCCAGCGCGCGGATGTCTTCCGCGCTGGCGTGAAAGCGGCCTTCCAATAGCGCCCGGGTCTTCGCGCCGAGCACCAAGTATTGCGCGGCCCGCAGGCCCGCGCCCCAGCTCACCCATTGTTCGATGAAGGGTGGCGCTTCGGGGCGGCCCGGGCGGCTGGCCGCCACGAGGCGGACCGCGAAGCGAGCCACGTCCTCGGCCACCGGCACCTTGCGGACCACTTCGTGGATGCGGCGGACGTCGTCGCCGCTCAAGACCGACTCGATCGGCTCGGGACGCGAGGAGGTCGTCTGCAGCACCACCGCCACCTCGTCGTCCTCGGGAAGATAGTCGATCACCACGTTGAACATGAAGCGGTCAAGCTGCGCCTCGGGCAACGGGTAGGTTCCCTCCATTTCGATCGGATTCTGCGTGGCAAGCACGAAGAACGGTTCTTCGAGCGGGTAGCGAACACCGGCCGCGGTGACCTGGTGCTCCTGCATCGCCTCCAGCAGTGCCGCCTGGGTCTTCGGAGGCGTGCGGTTGATCTCGTCGGCCAACAGCACGTTGGCAAAGATCGGCCCTTTGACGAACTGCATCCGCCGTGGGCCGCCCGGCGATTCCTCGAGGATCTCGGTACCCGTGATGTCGGCCGGCATGAGGTCGGGGGTGAACTGGATCCGCTGGAACTGGAGGCGGAAGATTTGGGCGATGGTGCGGACGAGCAGCGTCTTGGCCAGTCCCGGCGCGCCGGTGATCAGGCAATGCCCGCCGGAGAACAGTGCGATGAGCAACTGCTCGATCACGTCCTTCTGGCCGACGATGACCTTCGACAGTTCGGAATCGATGCGGTCGCGGCTCGTGCGGATCTGCTGGACGACCTCTTGTTCCATCTGGTAGGCGTCGACTTCGGTAGGCAAAACAGTTCCCCTTTCCGCATCGGCCGCAGCAGCGGTCAGTGCGTCATGGCATAGGTGATGATGTTGATCCCCAGCGGATAGGAGTATTTCTCGGCGAATTCGCGGAAGTACCAGGGATCTTCTCCCTCGCGCTCCCAGCCGTCGCCCAGGTCGGTGTTGTGGCAGATGATGGCCATCATCCGGCCGTTGTCGTCGAATATCGCCCGGTAGTGCGGCGTCTGGGCGTCATGGCGTTCCCAGGTCCGCCCGTCGTAGCGACCGCCCAGGGCCTGGTTGATGCTGGGGACCTGCGGCTTGATCTTCAGGTCGTACACGCAGTGGAAGATCGGATGCTCCAGCGGCAATTCCTGCGGTTCGCGGTCGGGAAACACGCGGCGAATCTCGCGGTGGAAATTGGCCCACTCGTCTTCGCCCCAGAAATCGTCGACCATCAGGAAACCACCGTTGCGCAGGTAACGGCGCAGGGCCTCGACTTCCGCTTCCTCGAAAACCAGGGCTCCCGGCTCAATGAGATAGATGAACGGGTAGTCGAACAGTTCCGGATCGGTGAGCGTCAGGTGCCGCGGTTCGGGATCGACCTTCAGCGAAGTGAGCTGCTGAAGCCGGAAGGATAGATTCAGATCGCTGGCCGGCCAGTCGGTGGCCCAGCCGCCGCCGCCCCGCCAGCCGCCGTAGTACGAGTTGTAGCGGACGCGGACAAACGTGAACACATCGCGGTCGAACTCGGGATCGTTCTTCCACTCTGGCACGCCCTCGCGGTGCGGAACGCGGCCATTGAAAAGGTCGCCCCGTTCGAATCGCCGGCCGCCGCGCCACTGCGCCGCCACGAGTCCGCAGAGGAAGACGACGGCCAGAGCCGTGATGCCGCTCAGGAAGAGCTTCTTCATGCCTGACTCCCTCTCGACCAAAGCAGTCTGCCAGCGCCGCTCGGGCGCGGCTACTGAGACTCCGGTTCGACCAGTTCCAACAGTGTCTGATGAGCGGCGCGAAACCGCGGGGCCTCCTCCAGCGCCATGAGCACCTGACGCTTCGCACCCGCCAAGTCGCCAGTCTCTCGGAGCATCCGACCCAACCGGTGGTGAACCTCGGCCAGGTCGACCGGGTCGAAGCTCAGCACGGCCCGGTAGCCGCGGATCGCACGCGGCGCATCGCCCAGGGCCTCGGCGGCCTCGGCCAGCGCGCGGTGCGGCGCCTCCAAGAGCGGATTAACCGCCAGCATCCGCTCGGCGTTCTCGGCTACCAGCTTCCAGCCGCTCGACCGCCGGCCGATCTCAATGAGCCGCAAGTACGCCTCGCGTGCGTCGCCGTCGCGCGCCGCAAGCCGTTCCAGCGTGTCCCGCTCTCCCGCCGTGTCGCCCAATTCCCGCTGCGCTCGGGCCAGGGCAAGATAGGCGTTGTCTCCATCGATGTTCTCGGGGTAGATCTCCAACAGTCGCTCCAGCGGGGCCTTGGCCTCGGCCCACTGCCGCGCTTCGAGCAGTTTCCGCGCAAGCAGTGCCAGGCCGGCGATGTTCTTGGGGCTCTTCTTGGTGAACGCGCGAACCGCTTCCAGGTCGGCGTTGGGCGGTAGCGGCAGCTCGGACCAATCCACCTCCGGGGCAAATTGCTCAGCTCGCTGCCGGGCGTAGGCGGAGAATTGCTCGTCGAGCTTGTCGAGCGGCGCTACTCGACTGGCCAGAACGTCGTTGATCGGCGTGCCTCGAGCCAGATCATCGAGCATCTGCTTGAGGACCGGCAACCCGTGCTTCTCCACAAGATACTCGACGACGAGCGACGACTCGAAGTACGCGAATTCAAGATCGGCCGGCGACTCGAGGTTGAGAAACGCGCCGCTCAATCGGCTGACAGGCGTCAGCTTGCCGTCGAGGATCATGCGACGGTAGTCGCCGTTCATCGGCTGCCCCCAGGTCGGGTTGGCCTGGCGCTCTTCGTACACCGAGATCCCCTCGCTCAGCCAGCGGGGCATCTTGTTCTTCGTCTTGTGCAGCGTCACCGTGTGACAGAACTCGTGCCACAGCACTGATTGCCAGTTCGACGGATGCTCGCCCTGCGAGGCGGGGCTGTTGGCGGTGATCACGTTGCCGAAGCAAACCCCCAGGAAGCCCGCCACGCCCGGCATGCCGAACGTGCGAACGGCGAAATCCTTCTGCTCGTGAAAGATCTCGACCACCACGGGCTCTTCGAGCCGGATGTCGTACTTCGCGGCGAGCGTCTGCCTGGCCCGCTGGAGCAGTTCCAGGGCGTTGGGGCCGTAAAGCTCGGCCTCACGGGATTCCATGCGGAGGACAATACCGTCGCCGGTGAGAGTGGCAAACTTGCTCAGGCTTTCGTGCAATGTGACCAGGTTATACGCCAACACGTCGTACCCGTCGTCGCGATGCACCTCGCTTGCCAGCCGCCACCCTTCCTCATCATCACCCAGCCGCAGCAGATCATTGCTGAGCTGAATCCGGGCAGGGAGATAGCCGGAATCGAACGCCAGCGACTGCCGTTGATAATTGGCTCCCTCGGAAAAGCGATATTTCGCCGAAAGCTTGCGCCCAATGAGATGATCGACCTCCGGATTGGTCGACCAGTTAGCCAAGGCCTTAGCGCGCCACTCCTGCTCCGCCTCTTTATCGGAATTAAGATGAGCCAGCACGGCCATCAGCGCGCAGGCACGGGGATTCGCCGGGTTTACTTCCTGCACCTTGGCGAGGACCCGTTTCGCCTGGATGTAATCCTCGGCATCAATCAACGAGTCGGCCTGCAGGAGCAGGCTGTCGCTGTGTCGCGGATTGGCCCGCAGCGCTCTGGCCAGCGCCTCGTCGGCTTTTTGGGAATCGCTTTCCGCGTAGGCACGGGCGAGCCGATAGAGCACCGCCGGATCGTCGGGAGTATACTTTGCCGCCAGCGCAAACGACTCCGCGGCCAACGCTTCGTCATGCTTTTCAAGGGCCAGTTCCCCCGTGGCGATGTGAACATCGATAAGCTCAGGCCGATCGCGGCGGACCGGATCGTAAAACGTCTCCAGAACCTGCCGGGGATCGGCGCCGCGGAGGAGGAAGAATCTTCCCAATGCAATGCGGTTTGCGGCGTCCGTGAACCGAAAGCTTCGCTCCTGCGTGAGCTTCTCAATCTCGTCGAGCAGCCGATCGCCCAGATCGGGGCGATCGTTGAATCGATAGACCTGCCGGCCAATCAGTCGCAGTGCGATGCTGGCCTCGAACGATTGCAGGGCCGCCTCCAGCGTCCGGCGCGCTTGTGCGTACTGCCCGGTTTCGAGTTCCGCCTGGATCTTGAGCAACCGCCAATTCTCACGCCAATCCTCACGCTGGAGTCCCGCCGAGCATGCTTCGATGCACTCGGCGTACTTGCCAGCGCGGAACAGCGTCCGAGCATCATCCAATTCATCGGCGACTGCTGCGACGGGGGGGATGCTGCAGGCGACAGCAAGAAAAGCTCCCCAGACGGCGGGCGCCCAGCATCCTTTCCAGAATGAACCATTCGCTACGCGGCAACCAATCATACTCACTCCACAGAAGCGGCGGAAACAATTGTAGGGACTCAGGCACCGCGGACAATCGCCGAGGGAGCGGAGCTGTACTATCCCCCGTCTTCCATCTCATTCTCGCTGGCCACACGCTGGTGTTTTGCTTGCCGACTGTGACGGCGCCTACGAATTGCGATTATTGATGCCTCACAGGGAGGGCATATCGGGAATAGAAGTACCTGGGTGCCACGGAGCGGGGATTCCGGCTCACGCGACTGGTTCCGGCTCCGGCTTTGCAGATCTCGCAGCTTCTGCCCGGCCCGGGCGGTGTTTAGAATGCGGCAGTTGTCACTGTCGTTCTGCTCCGCCGCAAAGGGCTTCTTCCATGCTTCGCATCCGCCCGTGCTTCGCGCTGCTCGCCGGCGCGTGGATGATTATCGCAACTTCTCTCTTCGCGGCCGATGAACCGAGTCGTCCGTCGCCGGAGACTTATCGGCGACTTGCTGACCAGATCGAGCGGCACTGGCGAAGCGAAGTCCTGGCGGTCTGGCTTCCGCGTACGGTTGACACGAAGAACGGCGGCTTCTACTCCCACTTCCTCGAGGACTGGTCCCGCGGCGAAAAGAACGACAAAACGATCGTGTACCAGTCGCGGATGACGTGGGTGGCGGCGCAGGTGGCCCGGCGCTACCCGGAATTGCGCGACGAATATCTTCGCTATGCGCGGCATGGTGTCGAGTTTCTGGACCGGGTGATGTGGGACCGTCAGCGGGGCGGCTTCTACTGGGGGCTCGACGAAGCAGGAAAGATTTCGCCCAGTTACGGCGCCGAGAAGCACGTTTACGGCATCTCCTTCGGCATCTATGCCCTGGCGGCGGCGCACGATGCAACCGGCGACAAGCGGCCGCTAGAACTGGCCCAGCAGACTTTCGTGTGGCTTGAAACCCACGCTCATGACTCCGTCAACGGCGGCTACCATGAGTCACTTTCAGCCAATGGCGAACCCATCCTCTCGCCGCCGGCCGCCGGCCGCACGACCGACTCGATTGGCACGCTCTACGGCTACAAGTCGATGAACACCCATATCCACATGCTCGAGGCGCTCAGCGCGCTCTATCACGTGTGGCCCGATCCGAAGGTCGAAGAGCGGCTCCGCGAGGTGTTTCACCTGGTGCGCGACAGGATCGCGGTCGAGCCGGGTTGCCTGAACCTGTTCTTCACGCCCGACTGGCGGCCGGTGCCCGATCACGATTCGTTCGGCCACGACGTGGAGACCGCGTATCTGCTCATCGAAGCCGCCGAGACGCTTGGCGAAGGGGAAGATGCCAGAACGCTCGCCGTCGCAAGGAGCCTCGTCGATCATGCCCTCCAGTGGGGCTGGGACAAGACACACGGCGGCTTCTACGACAAGGGGGCGGCATTTGCGACCGCCTGGGGCACGGAGAAGATCTGGTGGACCCAGGCCGAAGGACTCAACGCACTCTTGCTCATGCATGAGCGCTTCGGCAGCGAAACCTCAGCCTACTTCGATGCCTTCCTGAAGCAGTGGGAGTTCATCGTTCGCCATCAGGCGGACCACAAACACGGTGAATGGCACGAATCGGTTTCGGCCGAGGGGCACGCGGAACCAGGACGCCCCAAAGCCACGATCTGGAAGGCCGCCTACCACAACGGCCGCGCGCTGATGGAAGTCACCCATCGCCTCCGCTCGCTGGCCGGTGAACCGTAGGCCAGACTCGACGCCTCGCAGGCAGAGTGCGAGTCAGGCAGCGTGCGTGGCCGAGTGGTTGCCGCGCCTGGCCTGCCCGGCCAGTGCACGCCGCTTGGGAAATTCGCGGCGTTCGACTCAAGACTTTCGACACTTGATTGCACACCCTCGGCAGCCTAGACTGGCTGAACGTAGCCCCGGGTGAGCGGAGGGCTGCCCGAACCACGCGATTCACGTTCGGCGGGCGAAAGAATCGCCACCGCCGATCCTGCCGGAAGGGACCAATCATGCGAACAGCCTTGTCGATGCTGGCGATAGCGATCATCGGTGCGATTCACTCCACCCAAGCGGCGGCTGCCGATCCGTGGGTCGTCTATGAAGGCCAGGACGGTCCCGGCAAGGGAAAGCACGTGGTGCTCGTGTCGGGCGACGAGGAATACCGCTCGGAAGAGGCCCTCTCGCAACTCGGCAAGATCCTGTCCCGGCATCACGGATTCAAATGCACCGTGCTGTTCGCCATTGATCCGGCGACAGGGACCATCAATCCGGTCAACCGCAGCAACATTCCCGGGCTGGAGGCACTTAAGACAGCCGACCTGATGATCATCGCGACGCGGTTCCGCGATCTGCCCGACGAGCAGATGAAGCATTTCGTCGAGTACGTGGAATCGGGACGGCCGATAATCGCCTTGCGGACGGCGACCCATGCCTTCAACATTCCGCCCGGCAAAACGTACTCGCGCTACAGCTTCAACAGCAAGGAATGGGACGGGGGCTTCGGCCGGCAGATCCTCGGCGAGACCTGGATCAATCACCACGGCCATCACGGCAAGGAGAGCACGCGGGGAGTGATTGCTCCTGACGCCAAGGACCATCCGATTGTCCGCGGCTGCGAGGATATCTGGGGACCGACCGACGTCTACACCGTCCGCCTGCCGCTGCCTGGCGACAGCAAGCCGCTCGTCCTGGGGCAGGTCCTTGCCGGCATGAGCCCCGGCGACAGGCCGGTCGAGAACGAAAAGAACGATCCGATGATGCCGATCGCCTGGACCAAGACGTACCAGACCGCGGGCGGCCAGACGGGCCGCGTGTTCACCACCACGATGGGCGCGGCTACCGACCTGGAGAGCGAAGGCTTGCGCCGGCTGCTGGTCAACGCCGCTTACTGGTGCGTCGGCATGGAAGACAAGATACCCGAGCGGGCGAAAGTCGAAGTGGTTGGCGAGTTCAAACCGTTGCCATTCGGCTTCGGCAAACACAAGCCGGGCATGAAGCCACAGGATCTTTGATAACGCAGGAAAGATGAGGCTTGCAGTCCGCAAGAAGCTGCCCCGGGAACTGGCGGTGATCAATATCGATCGCTGCACCGGTTGCGGGGCGTGTGTTGAGGTCTGTCCGGTCGATTGTATCGACACCCGGTCGCCCGATACGACCGCCCCTGGCTTTCAGGCATGGTGCGAGATCGACTGGGACCGCTGCATCGGCTGCCGGCTGTGCATCCGCATCCCTACGCGGAACCAGGACCGCTACACACTGGAAGTCTGCCCGTGGGACGCCATCGAGATGGTCCCGATCGAGCATCTCGTGGTGGCGGCCGACCGCGTGGGCGGACCGCCGGAACATCGCGCGGCGATCCGCGAGCGGTTGCTTCCGGCGGCCTGGCGGCAGCGGGAATTGGCCGTGGGGACTAGCGAAGCAGACCAGTAACATGCTATCTTAGCCAGCACCTTGGCGGCAATTGCCCAGCCCGATAGACGTTCGACTGGGGAATGGATCGCGTGTTCTCGTTCATTCCGCGGTCGGAAATCCAGAAGGGGAGCATCATGTCGAGCATCCGTGTCCTGTCTTCCAGTTGCCCATGGCGCCTTGCCGCAACGGCGACCGCCGCCGTGTGCTGCCTGACGCTTGCGATCGAGGCTCGAGGTGAACCGATGTCGTACGGCGAAGCACGTTCCTTCCTGGCAAGATACACCGACTTCGTCGAATTAACCGACGGTTCCGGCGCCCGGGTGGCCATTACTCCGGAGTGGCAGGGACGAGTAATGACCTCATCCGCCGACGGCATGGAGGGCATCAGTTTCGGATTCATCCACCGCGAGTTCATCCAGAAGGAACAACCCGATCCGCGATTCAACAACTACGGCGGCGAGGATCGCATGTGGCTGTCGCCCGAGGGCGGCCAGTTCAGCCTCTGGTTCAAACCGGGCGCCGAACAGAAGTTCGACAACTGGTACACTCCGGCGGCGCTCGACAAGGGAACCTGGAAGATCACTTCTGGACCGGGCGATCCTTTCTTCCGCATGCAGCAACAGATGGAGTTTGAGAACGCGTCGGCGACGATGTTCAATCTGGGCGTCACGCGAACCGTGCGACTGCTGAACGCCGACGACATCAAGAAGCTGTTCGGCGATGAGGCTGCCGGGACCATGGCCGGCGCCGGCGTGAAGAAGGTCGGCTATGAGACGATCAACGCGATCGCCAACCAGGGACCGCCGCTCGTCAAGGAAAAAGGCCTGGTGTCGATCTGGATGCTGGGAATGTTCAACGTCAGCCCGCAAACGGTGGTGATCGTCCCCTACAAGCCGGGCGACGAGAGTCAACTCGGGCCGGTCGTCAAGTCGGACTACTTCGGCGACGTCCCGCCCGATCGGCTCAAGGTTCTGCCCGAAGCGATTCTCTTCCGCGCCGATGCTCAGTACCGCGCGAAGATCGGCACGTCGCAGCGCCGGGCGAAGAACGTGCTCGGATCGATCGATTTTGAGAACAACGTGCTGACGCTCGTCCAGTTCACCATGCCCGACGATCCGACGCAGCACGATTACATGAACAACATGTGGGAACTGCCTCAGAAAGAACCCTACGTCGGCGACGTGGTCAACAGTTATAATGACGGTCCGACGGGCCCCGGCCAGCCGGGGTTGGGGCCGTTCTACGAGATCGAGTCGCTCTCGCCGGCCAAGCCGCTGGCGACGGGCGAGTCGCTCACGCACCACCAGCGGACCCTGCACATCCAGGCCGACCTGCCGACGCTCAACAAGCTGGCCGAAAGTATCCTGGGCATCGGCCTGGAGAAAATACGCCAGGAGATGCTCGGCCAGTAGCGCCGCACGGCGCGATGCGTATGCAAGTGTCGTTTCAGGCTTCGGCCGCCGGACGGTGGTGGCCGGCGGCGATCCACAGGGTCGCCGCAGTCCGGCGGCCGGGGCCTGAACGCATTGTGGCACCGCGCACCTCATCGCAAGTCAACCGAGTGCCCCGCCGCACTGTCCCACCCCCTCTTTCGGATTAGCATGGCGTATTGACTCCTCAGGGCGAATGCGGGAATAATACCGGCGGAGGCGGTTCTCTTCTCGCTCGGAACAACAGGAGGGGTCGGCCATGTCTGCTCTTTCATGGCGTGGGATCCTGGGCGCAAGCAGTCTCTTCGCCCTGTCTGCTTCTTTGTCGCTGGCAACCGATTCAAGTCCGCCAGCCGCGGAGAGCGCGGAGCCGATTGTCACTCGGGCGCTCGAGGCGGCAGTCTACGGGGATCAGGCGGGATGCACTCGACTGCTCGGACAGGCCCTTGAACGAGATCCGGAACATTCCCTGGCGCGGTGGCATGCCGGATTTGTGAAGCAACAGAACCAGTGGGTGCCGTGGGAAGCGGTGACCCGCGAGGCGGCGGACGATACGCGGCTGGCCGAATACCGCGCCCTTCGCGACCGCCGCGCCGGCACGCCTGGAGGTGAGTTGATCCTCGCCCGCTGGTGCCGCAACCACAAGCTCGATGCGGAAGCGACCTTTCACTTCATGAATGTTGCCTCGGTTGCACCAGGCAACAAGGAGGCGCTGCAGTTCCTCCGCGGCCAGGGGCTTGTGCCCGGCAAACAGCCGTCGCCGGCGGCGAGAGAGGCGACGGCAAAGGAGCGGCAGGATTGCCGCCGCGATTGGGCCGGACCACGGGTGCGAGAGTGGGACAAGGCGCTCCAGGAAGGAAGTCCGATCGTGGAGCAGTCGATGGCCGAGACCCTCGCTGAGGCCCAGGATGGCACGGCCCTGGAAGTACTCGACGCGGTGCTCTACGAGCGTTACCGCGATGCGCGTTCGGCGCGAGAACAACAACTCTGCCAGACGCTCTGCCTCCGCTGGATCAGCGTGCTGGCAACCGGCGATGAGGCGCGAACGACGTGGCCCCTGGTCCGCAACGCCGTGTTCCATCCTTTTGCCGACGCTCGCACGGCGGCCGCCGAAGCGCTCAAGGACCGGCCGAAGATTACCGTTGCCGGAATGCTCCTGCAACTCATGCGCGCCCCGGTCGAGTTCGCCTGTTCGATTCAGGTACTGCCCGACGGCGGCTTGACTTACCGCCAGATATTCGAGGCCGACGGTCCGCAGGGCGCCGTCCGCCTGGTCAACGACTTCTCCCGCAATGTGACACTCCCGGAGAAGGCATACGACAAGCGGCATGCCCGGGTGCCTGATCCGGCTACCGTTGAAGGAGGTACTCAAGGAATTGCCGACACCCTAGCGTCCGCCGAGTTCAGAGCGCGTCAAATGGTGATTGCTCAGGCCGTGCGATCGCAAGCTCAGGTACTGGCGAGTGTTTCGCACACCCGGCAGAACGTCGACCGCGCCAACCAGTTGACAAGACAATGGAACCAGCGGATTGCCGAGATTCTCCGCACCGCGACCGGCAACGACTTCGGTCCCGACCCGGTCAAGTGGCAAGACTGGTGGGAGTCGGAGGTCAGCAAGCACTACGAACTCGAGTCGCCCGAAGACCAGCGGCGAAAGTATGATCCGTACTACGACCGCTATGGGCCTGAGGAGGAGCCCGTCTACACTCGCTACTACTACGGCGAGCAGCAGGTATACATGCGTCTTCCGAGGCCGAGCTATCGACCGTACATTCCTCCTGGCACCAGAGCCGCCAGGGGTTCCTGCTTCCCCCGCGGCACCAAGGTCTGGACAAAAATCGGTCCCCTGCCGATCGAAGAGGTCAAGCCGGGCGACAGCGTGCTCTCGCAAGATGCCGGCACGGGAGAACTGACGTTCAAACCGGTAGTGGCGACTACCAGCCGCGCGCCCAGCGACCGCATCGAAATCGGCATCGGCGGCGAGACCATTATCACCACCCGAGGCCATCCGTTCTGGGTATCCGGCCAGGGTTGGACCATGGCCAAGAACCTCAAGCCGGGCAGCTACTTGCACACCGCTTCCGGGCCGGCTGCGGTGGACCGGGTGAATGAGGCCCCCGCGGCCGAAGCCTGGTACGAGTATTCTTACAACCTGGTTGTCGCCGACTTCCATACCTACTTCGCCGGTGAACTGAAGGCGCTGGTTCACGACAACAGCCCATTCGTTGAGCACCAGGGCTTGCTCCCCGGACTGGCAAAGAAGTAGCCCGCCATAAATTCGCACGGGCGCTCCGCACCGGCGCGGAGCAGAGCGCCCATACCCCATTCCTGGTGTATGTCGGTGCCAGCACTGCTGGCGTCGATGCGCGTGCCCAATCGTTAGACTCGCCAAATTCGGCGCAACCTGCCGTTTCCGTTACAGGACTCGCCGGCTGTCAGTCGATTCTAGAAAAAAGGTTTCGCCTTTTGGCGGCCGCTAAGGCGCTGCGCCTTGGGCCAGGCATGCTGCTGGGCGAGAGGCCGAGGGCGATCAGGGAGGATCGACGTGCGTAAGCCATCGCTATTGCATGGGGCCGGACTGATAGTATGGTTGCTATCCTGGGCCAACCAGGCCGGGGCCGGACCACCTGCTGCGACTCCACTTTCGCTCGGTACGCCGGCAGGCGCTGTTACCGCCGCTGTCGCGTACGAGGCTCCGGAAAGCATTCCTTCAGTCCGCCCGGTTAACTGGTTTACCGAACTGCCGGGCGTGCGGTCGGTCGCCTCCAAAGTGAAGGGACAGGACAGTCCCTATGCCGCGGCCACCGAACCGGTGCCGCAACCGACCAGTGAGGCCACGCCGAACGCCCCGCCCAATCCGGACCTCTACGTTTCGCTGGGGCGGTTGTCTGAACAATCGGGCAAGTTCGGCGAAGCCGAACAGCAGTATCAGCATGCCCTCCGGATGGCGCCCAACCACGCTGAGGCACTGTTCGCCTTCGGGCGGCTCAAGGACCGGCAAGGTCAGCTCGACGAGGCCTGCCGGATGCTCGAGCAGGCGACCAGAGCCCGTCCGGAACATGCCGCCACGCAGAATGCCCTCGGCCTGTGCTATGCGAAACGGCGCATGTACGAGGAAGCGATTGCGGCCCTGAATCGGGCGGTCCAGTTGGAGCCGAAGCAACCGCTTTACCGCAACAACGTCGCCACGGTGCTCGTCCACATTGGCGATATTGAGGCTGCCTTCGCCCACCTCACCGCGGTCCATGGTGAATCGGTGGCGTTTTACAATCTGGGCTATCTGCTCCAAAAGAAGGGTGACTCCCGGCTGGCCGCCGAGATGTTTGCCAAGGCCCTGGAGCGAAACCCGAATTTCACCCAGGCCCGGCTCTGGCTCGGCAAGGTGAACCAAGAGATGGCAGCCACGACGGCGGTCGCCGCGGATCCCGCGACAATGATGCCGCCTGGCGGCGCCGGCGCACCGATGCTCGCTCCCCCCGCGATTTCGGCCGCGGCGCCGGAGAGCGGACCGCCCGCCACCTGGCGTCCCGGATCGATGCCCCGCGAACCGGAGCTTCCGATGCCGGAGCCGAGGTACTCCCCGGGTCTGAATGGCGGGCTGGAAAACGCGCCCTTGCCGCCGTCTGTCTCACGATTGCCTTCGGTAGACAATGCCGCGGCGCCCAGCCAGGCGCGGATGCAGCCAGTGCCGATTTCATCCTCCCCCTCGGCGCCGCGAACGGCTGTCCGCCCACCGCCGCCGCTCCCGCCCGGAACCACGCGCTACTGACGTGTGATCGCGACGCGCCGGTCATGCTCTGCGGAAGTGGACCTTCCGTCGGGTCGCTATGCGTCGCCCTCAATGCCGGGCGCAAACCCGTGGCGGAGGGTGTTCTCGCTGCACGCGCGCGGTTCGACGAAGTGGAGCAGGTAGTCTTCACCGCCGGCCTTGGTGCCGGTACCTGAGAGCCCGAAGCCGCCGAACGGCTGGCGGCCGACGATCGCGCCGGTGATGCCGCGATTGAGGTAGAGGTTGCCGACGCGGAACTCCCGCCGCGCAAGCTCCAGGTGCGACGGCTTGCGGCTGAACACGCCGCCGGTGAGCTTGTACTCGACGCTGTTGGCCAAATCGATCGCCGTACGGAAATCCGCGCAGCGCATCACCGAGAGCACCGGGCCGAAAATCTCCTCCCGGGCCAACCGGTGGTGAGGCTCGATCGCCGAGAATATATGCGGCCCGATGTACGGTTTGCCTACCCGCTCTTCCAGGCCCGGCGGTACGTTGCAGGCCAGTTCCAGGCGGCCTTCGCCTTGGCCGACCGCGATGTACTCGCGAATCTTGGTCGCCGCCGATTCGTCGATCACCGGTCCGATATCCGTCCCCGGATCCATTGGATGGCCGATCACCAGCGACCGGGTGGCGGCGATCAGGCGGCGAAGGAACGTTTCATAGACGCTCTCCACTACGATCACTCGGCTGCACGCCGAGCACTTCTGGCCGCTGTAGCTGAAGGCCGACTGCCGCACTGCCGGCACCGCCAGATCGAGGTCGGCTGAGTCATCGATGATGATCGCGTTCTTACCCCCCATCTCGCACACGACTTTCTTGATGCTCTGCTGCCCATCCGCCGGCTGGGCGCCCGCGGCGAGGATGTCGAGTCCCACCTGTTTCGATCCGGTGAAGGCAATCAGCGCCACGCGCGGATGGCGGACCAGCGCGGTGCCCGCCGCGCCGCCGCCGCCGGGCAGGAACTCCAGCACGTCGGCCGGTACTCCTGCCTCCCACAGGATCTCGCACATTGCGCGGGCAATGCCACGAGTCTGCGAGGAGGGCTTGACCACCGCTGTGTTACCGGTCGCCAGCGCGGCTGCGGTCATGCCGGTCAAGATGGCTAGCGGGAAGTTCCACGGGCTGATGACGGCAGCCACGCCGCGGGGCTGGTACCATGTCTCGTCAAGCTCACCCACGAATCGGCCCAAGCGGCGGGGGCGGAACAGCGGGACCGCCAGCCGGGCGTAGTACTCCAGGAAATCGATCGCCTCGCAGACATCGGCATCAGCCTCACGCCAGGTCTTTCCCGATTCGCGGATCACCCGGCCGGCCATTTCATCGCGGTTTGTCCGCATCAGGGCGGCTGCCTCGATCAGGTAGCCGGAGCGTTCCATCGCGTCCATGTCGCGCCACGCAGGAAATGCAGCGTCGGCGCGGGCCACCGCTCGGGTCACTTCGTCGGCGCCAACGGTGGCGATATTGCCGGCGGGCGGCACGGCCCGGATTGCCTCGGCGAACTGGGCGCGCTGGTCGGCCTGCGAGAAGTCGCGGGGCGGTTCGTTGAAGAACGGCCGCCCGTCGCCCAGATCGGCGACTGCCGGGCTTAAACGATGGCGTTCGGGCGAGGCCTGGGGCAGGTCGAGCGGAAGTGAGTCCGGCAACTCGCCATCGCGATGAGGCGTCGCCAGGAGGTCTTCCTCCGCAGCCTGCTCGATGAAGCCGGCCCGCAGCCACGACTGATTCGAGGTGTTTTCCAACAGGCGCCGCACGAGGTAGGCCATGCCCGGGATCATTTCGCCCAGCGGCACGTATTCCCGCACCCGAAGCTCGCGCTCGACCAGTGCCGCCTTGAGCTCATCGGCCATGCCGTAGAGCATCTGGAACTCGGCCGCATCGGGGGGCAAGTCGTGATGTTCGAGCAGCGCCAGCGTGCGGGCGATCGAGCGGGCGTTGTGCGAACCGATGGCCAGCTTCACGCCCCCTTCGCCCGCCGAGCGCGGCAGGGCCTCGACCAGGGTCTCGGTCATCCGCTCGAAGCAGGCGTCGGTGTCGGATTTGTCGGTCCACACGGGGGCCGGCCAGCCCATGAGTTCGGCCTGCGCCACTTCGTAGTCCCAGTAGGCTCCCTTGATGAGCCGGACGGTCACCTGCCGGCCGGTCCGCTTCGACCAGGTGATGATCCGCTGCACGTCGCCTTCAGCGTCGCGGAGGTATGCCTGAACCGCCAGGCCCGCCGGGAACTCGACCGCATCGCAGCACCGCTCGAACAGTTCCAGCGTAAGATCCTTGAGCGCGTGCTGCTCCATGTCGAAGTTGATGAAGACTCCATGCGTCCGGGCCGCTTCGAGCACCGGGCGGAGGGCTTCAACCAGTGCGGCAATCGAGCCTTCGAAGTCGATCGGGTCGGCCCGCGCGCTGAGCGCGCTGATCTTGATCGAGACGTTGGATCGCGGGATCGGGCCGAGATGATCTTGCTCGATGCGTGGTTGCGGCGGCCAGGCGGCGGCGCGCGGGGCGAGCGACTCGATCAGATCGAGATACCGCCGCTGATACTGCCGTGCCTCGTCATCGCTGACGCATGCTTCACCCAAGAGATCGACGCTGAAGGCCAGGCCGTCGTTCCAGCGGCGTTCGAGCTTGGGGATCGCCGCGGCGACGTCGCGGCCGGCGATGAAATTGCCGGCCATCGATTCGATTTGAGCGGTGATCGTTCGCGTGAGCGTCGTCTTTGCCAGACCGCCGGCCTTCAGGCCAAACTGCATGCCCCAGGGGAGCGAGACACTCGGCTGGCTGAGATAGTCGGCGAGGTAGTCGTGCACCTGTTCCGGCGTGGCGAGGGTGGGAAAGACATCGATGAAGCGGAACAACTGCACTTTGAAGGCCGGTTCTTCCATGGCCCAGCGCATCAGCCGGTCGGACCAGAATCGCGAGGAGAGCAACCCGGCGTGGTGGCCGCGGGCCGATGCGATCAGTTCGCGGCCGATCCCGCGGGTGCGCGATTCGAGATCGCTTCCGGCGGCGGACTGCACCGTACTCGACGATCCGTTCTGCGTGCGACGTTGGAACCAGGACATGTAAGGGCCCTCTGAGTCATTGTATGGCCCGGAGGTAGCAGAGGAGGTGTGGAATCGACGGCCGTGCGGCGGCGGCAGGGATTGACAGCCGGCGTTGGAAAAAAGGACAGTAGGGAAACGGTGGCGGCTTGCCGCAGGCACGTTGCCGCGTGCCACCGCCGATTCCGACTAAGGAGAGAGCGATGCCGCACCTTGCGATTACTTTCGGCGCCCTGCTGACGCTGCTCGGGGTGGGAGTGTGGCTGGCCACGGGGGCGGATCACGTGACGTCGCTCATCCCGGCGTTTTTTGGCGTGCCCCTTTTGCTAACCGGCCTGGCAGGGCTCAAGGCGGTGCTGCGGATGCACGCCATGCACGTAGCGGCGGGCATAGCCCTGTTGGGCGTGCTTGGCGCCCTCGGTCGGCCGATCAGCAAGCTGGCCAGCGGCGATGGGGTGGCACTGGGGCTGCCGCTGGTGTCGCAACTTGTGATGGCCGCGCTGTGCGGGGTCTTTCTGGTCCTTTGCATCAAGTCGTTCGTCGACGCCCGTCGCCGGCGGCGCGAAGAAGAGAAACTGATGGGGACGGACTGAAGTCCATCAGTCCATCCAAGACATTCGATCAACTCACGAGCTTCACTTGGAGCGCACTCTCCGGCTTGAGTTCGAGGGGCTGGGCGAGGGTTAAGGTTACGCGGCGGCCGTCTTGACGGGCATCGGCCGGCAGGGGCTGAGCGCCTATGGTCACTGCGGCGGAAGCGAGTGTCTTGCCCTCGGGAAGTTCGAAGGCCAGTGTCTGCAGGGGGAGCTTGCCCCAGCGGAGTTCGATGCGATTGGTCTGCGAGGCATCGTCGCGCGACTGGGCGATGGTGCCCCAGCCTTCGGCGGCCGAGAACGCGGCGCGGAAGTTCTCGGCGGTCAGTCGCGGCGCGAAGCCGAGGTGCTGCCGCGGGCCATGGTACTCGAACCCGCACAGGCCGAGGAACACGCCGTAGCTCGCCATGCCGCGGGCATAGTGGTCGCCGCACTCGATCTCGTTCCAGGGATTGTGCTTTGCCGGGTGGTAGCGCTCGTGAACGCCGCGGCAGATGGCCAGGGCCTCGGTGAGCATCCCGTCCCACGCCATGTTGCCGGCCACCTGGTACTCGATGCCGGTCCAGACTTCATCGCGATAGAGGACGCTTTCGGGACCGAGGTGCTTGCCCTTAGGCCACGTGCAGGTGAAAAGCCCCGCCTCGCCGGGGCGCGCGAACCAGCGCTGCGGCGGATGGGCTTCGTTCTGCGGTCCGATGTCGGGGGCCCAGTCGTAGACCCAGATCGACTTGAGCGCCGAGAGGACCTTGTCTGCGGGATAGATGTAGCCGAGGCCGACCTGGTGGGCCCAGCCCTGGCCGAAGAGCTGATCGGCCAGGCAGCCTTCGCCGTACTGGTGCTTGGGGTGCTTCTCGAGGTCGACTTCCTGGATGAAGTATTCGCCGTTGAACAGTTTTTCGACGGAGAGCCGGCTGCCGGCTTCGAAGATCTTGCGGCAGCGGTCGGCAAACGCCGTTTCGCCCATCTCGCGGGCCATTTCCTCGGCGGCACGGAGGGCGGCGAGATAGAGCGAGCCGACCATTGTGTTGGGGCCGAAGAAGTTGATGTCGTAGGTGTTGTGCTGTTCGCCTTCGATGAGGCCGTCGTCGTTGGCGTCCTCGCGGATGAGGAACTCCAGCGACTTCTTGATCCGCGGCCAGTTGCGCTTGAGGAACTCGCCATTGGCCGACGAGAGGTGCTCGCGGTAGGCCTTGAGCACGGTGCCCGCCTGGCCGTCGCCGGCCCACATGCCCCATCCCTCGCCGCGGAACCGGACCATGCCGGTCTCTTCGACGAAGCCGGCTTCGGGGTTGTAGTCCTGCATCTCGCGGACCGAGCGCTCCAGCCGCGGGAAGAGGCGGGCCATGAGGTGCTCGTAGTTCCACACATGCGCGCAGGTGCCGTGGCAGCAGCCCACGCCTTCCCAGGCCCAGAAGCGGCCGTTGGCCCACCACTGGCAAGTCGAGGTGGCGAGCGTCGAGGCCGTCGAGAAGAGCCGGTCCAAGAGCCAGTGCGGGAGCGTCGAATCGTACCAGGTTTCATGCCAGCGACGGGTTTCGCCGGCGAGGCGGTCGAGATTCCGAGCGACGTACTCGGCCACGTCGGCGGCCGAGCGGAACCGGGTGGCGTAGAAGTTGCCCCGCTGCTTCCCCTGCTCGGTGCGGTTGGGGAAGTGCCAGGTCAGAAGGAACGTGAGGGTTGTCTCGCCGCCGGCTGGGAGGTCGAACGGCTGGCTCAGGCCGCCGATGAGCTTCTGGCCAAACGGCAGTTCCACCGTCTCGCGGGCTTCGCGAGGGAAGTTGAAGATGCCGTCGGGCATGTCGATCCGCATCGCGGCGTTGATTGACGTTGCGTCGGACGGGCCGATCGCGGCGACGGCCATGGTACCGAAATCGGATTGCTCATGGAGCGGGCCTGTCGGGCCGCTCCGCGGCTTGTCGGCCAACTCGATCTGATCGATGTTGATGTGACCCCACGGACCTGACGCGCGGTCGACGATCTCGATGCGGACGTCTTTGCCCTCCAGGTCACGGACGTCCCAGTAGCGCCACTCGAGCTTTTCGTTGTCGCGGCCGACGGCGGTTCGCGCGACCTTGCCATCGACGAGCAGGTTGATTGCGGTCTGGTCTTTGTGGCTGCCGCCGCCGATGAGGAAGTTGATGAAGTTCCGCTCGATCTTGAACGGCGGCGAGGTGAGTGTGCCTTGCGGGCGGTCGCCGCCGAGGAACGTATTCACCAAGCCTTCGCCGGCAAAGCCGCTGACCTGCTGCTGGTTTTCGAGCGTGCCGGTTGCCGGACGGGCGCCGAAGGCTTCGCCTTCCACGGCCCAGTCGCCGTAGTTTTCGCCTTCGAAGTCGGCCAGCACGATCGGATCGCGGTGGCTTTCCGGTTGTGGAACGGCGCGGGCCGAGCCGAAGACCATCGCCAACCCGTCGCGGCGGATGGCGCGATTGGAGCGGAATCCGTCGAGCGCCTTGCTGCTTTGCACCGCCACGGCATTCTCGAGCCATCCGACCAGCCGCCCCTTGGCCGGCGCCTGCCCGGTGTTCTTGAGGGTGAACTGGACGATGATCGCCGGCAGCGCCGAGTCTTCCTCGTTGAGCGGGATGAACGGGGAGAACGTCTGTTGCGTGATCACGAGCGGATGATCGGGGTTCTTGAACTCGACCGTGCCGATTGGGTACTCACCCGAAAAGCGGATCTCCGGCTCGGTGTGCAAGTAGCCCTGCACGGTATTCCCGCCGGATGAGACCTCGAGGGCGAAGCCCTGTTCAAGGGGAAACACAGGTGGGCGGCCGACCTGGTAGTTGTCGGCCCCGTAGCCGGTGAAGTTGACGATGTTGAAGATGTCCCAGTGGGCCAACCGGCCGTCGCCCGCCAGGTAGACCTGCCCGGCACAGAGTCCGCCGACCGGCATGGCGATGGTCTGGCGGTCGTCGCCGGCGTACCACGTGCGGTCTCCCTTGGCGAACAAATGCTCGACCCACTCGGGCTTGAGCTTCTTGTCGGCCGGGACGAAATGGTCGGCCGTATCGGCCGGCTCAAAGGGTCCGGCGATGGCGTCGGCGGCGCCGGCCCCCAGGCTGGCCGCGGCCGCCAGGCCGCTCAGCTTGATGAACGCCCGGCGATCGACCGGCCGGCAGCCGCAGTCTGGTTCACAGGCCTGTGAAACGTCGTTCGATTTCAATCGTTCGGGCGTCATGGCAGTATTCTCGTGATTATGGAGTGAATTGGCTGTTGCCGCAGGCTACGGGTGGCGCGCGTCGGGAGACCGGCCGGAGCGCGAGTGCGGCGTCGTTTATAGCACGCCCGGCGGACACCCGCCACCGCTGCGGCGGGCGGAGGTGGCGGGGGGTGGCGGCTATCTTGGCTCGCGCACACCCCCCATTGATGCGCAACAGTAAACGCAGTGTTGCGGATCGTGCGTCGCGGGGCGTGGCGGCAAGTGCAAGGAGGCAAGGGGTTTCGCACTTGGCGCGTGAGCGCAACTTTGTACGTACTGTGAGGTACGTGTTGAAGTTGGCTGCCCAGCGGTCGCTACCCGGGGGTTGTGAGGTTGGGGTGGGCATTGCGCGGGCTTGCGCGGCGCGAATGGAACATTGTTGCATTGAACCGAAACGCCCTTTGAGGTGTTTCGTTTGGATACGTCGCGGGTCGCGGCGGCAAGTGCAAGGCAGGTAGGGTTTTCCGTTCAGAAGACTCGGCGCAAGTGAAACCACCATTTTGGCTTCCGTGTTGAAGTCCGTAGAGGGGTGCACTTGCTTGGCCGCTGCTGCCGCGCGCGGTGTTGGAATGGTAGCGCGGGGCCCGCGAAATGATCCGCGCGCAGGGGGAACGTGGCGGCAGCGCATGGCTTTCGCCGAACGAGGCTGGTTCAAATTGTCAGACATTGGTTTCGATCGCCGCCTGGGGCGACGGGCATAGGTTGTATCTCGATCGGGAGTGATTTAGCCGCGTCAACTGGCGCGGGCTGGTACGTGAACTACTGTATAGAATGCGTGGCCTAGATCGCAAGAGGAAATCTTGGGGGGAGCGGAGCGATTTTTTGGGGTGAGGCCGGGCGGTTCCTGCGCGGGCGGGAGATCGGGAAGAAGGGAAGTTGAACCAGAGAGACCACCGAGATCACAGGGGGAGGGGGAGAGACGGGGAGAAAGAGCATGCTTACGCTCTCGGCGGAGCCGAGGGCGAAAGCATGGCACCCGGCATGGCACCCGGACTTCGGGGTCAGATGAGCTGCCAGAGGTCGAGGTCGCGGGGCTGGGAGAGGATGCGGGTGTCGTCGGGGCTGGCGACGTGCCAGTCGATGCCGGCATCACCCGAGAAAAGGTCACCCGGGCCGAAGATGGCGTCGTTCACGGCGGCCAGCAGATCGGCGTTTGAGATGCGGCGCGAGGACCAGTCGGCGGCCGCGGCCCGCAGGGCGTCGAGCGACCAGTCGGCGGCAAGCTCGTCGCCCATGAGGAGGTCGCTTCCGGCTGAGCCGAAGAGGCGGTCGGCGTCGTCGCCGCCGAGGAGAATGTCGTGGCCCGGTCCGCCGGTGAGGCGGTCGCGGCCGCTGCCGCCGATCAGCACATCGTCGGCCCGGCCGCCGGTGAGCCGGTCGTTGCCGGCGCCGCCGTGGAAGTAGACCGGGATGTCGAGCGTGCTGGCGACGATCACGTCGTTGCCGGCGCGGCCCCAGACGCGGATCTCGCTGATGCCGTCGCGGGCGATCCGCTTCCGCACGCCGTTGAGCGTCACCGCCAACATGGACCGGTCGCCCAACTGGGTGATGCGGATCACGTCGGCCTCCGCCGTGCCGCCGATCCGCAGGACGCCGTCGCGAACGGTGATCCGCGCGTCGATGACCGCCTTGTGGACGCCGATGGAAACGCTCCCCTCATCGCTGAGCGCCGGCTCACCCCGATCGGTCACCGTGAAGGCAAACCGGTCGTTCGACCAGCCTGTCGTCGCCGCGCCGGGCTGGTACGTCAGTTCATCCGCCGCGGTGAACGTGTCGCCGATGCTGACGGATGTCTCGCCGTGGCGGAGGATGCCCGCCGTGGGGAGCGAGGTGACGGTGAAGGTGAGATCTTCCTGCGGCCCATCGGGGTCGGTGGCGGCGAGCGTGAACTGCACCAGGCTATCTTCGGGCACCGTCAGATACTGATCGGTCACCGCGGGCGGCAGGTTGGGACGCGTGGCATCGAAGAGGTAGGCGGCGCCGCGAGGTAAGCCCTCCTGGTGGTGGTAGGGCGCTCCAACGAGAACCCGGTCGCCAACAATCCCCAATGCATCGCTGAAATACGTGGCCGGCCAAGGCCAGTCCAAATAGGGTTGTTGAGGCTCGAGCAGGGTGCCGAAGGAGTCACCCGTAGTGATGTCAAAAAGAAACGCTGACATGCCATTCCCTACGACGAGCGTTCCGCCGCCCATCGCCATGCCAGTGCCGAACGCGAGAAAACTCAAGCCAGGATTTGGAATTGTTCTCAGCAGTCGACCCGTGCTGACCTCGAAAAGGTGCACTATTGAACTCGCGTCAGAATCGGGAGCGGAAGGGCGCGATGCGACGGCGAGTATTCCATCGTCCATGGCTATCTCCCAGCCGAAGGACCGCTGGTATTCAGGCGAGGGGCTCTCAATCTGTCGAAGCAGGTCACCGGTGGCAGCATCGTAGATACAGACTCGGCCGCGATCCTCATCGGTCGCGGCGCCCGATCCGACGGCAACCACGTCGCCCGATGCAGCCACCGACCCGCCAAACGCAATACGTCCGGCCATCGGCACGGGACTTGTGAGTCTTCGGATGAGACTGCCCGTCTGGAGGTTGAAGAGGTACGCCGCGCCGGGGCCGTTGCCGCCTTCGTGCGGTGCTCCGATGATCACGGCATTACCCGACGCGCTGATGACCGAGCCGAAAGAGCTGTACAAGTAGTCGATGGGACTTCGGAGTGTCTGCACCAGTTCCCCCGTGGCGGCGTCAAAGACATATGCCACTGTCGTACCTGGTAGTGGATCCCGATACGTGCCAACGATCACGAGACCGTTGGCAATCGCCACGGATTGACCGAAACCGTTCTCGTAATCGACGGTCGGGCTGTCGAGGGTCCGCAGGAGCGATCCAGAATTCGGATCGTATAGGTAGACGTGCCCGTAGGCACCCACGGCGATCAGGTCGTCGGAGAACGCCACCGACTGCCCGAACCGGTTGCCGCTTGGCGGCGCCGGCGTGGTAAACTCGCGAATGAAATCGCCGGTCGACGCGCTGTATACCGCCACCGATCCCGACGTGCGGCCCCCGATCAGGTCGTCAGGGATTCCGACAATGATGCGATCTCCTGAAATGGCAACGGATGTGCCAAATCGATCGCGGTAAGACGGCGTAAGATTGGGGAGTGTCTCGAGCAGTTCCCCGCCGGGCAAACCGAAGACGCCGACCGATATTTCGTCGTCTGCCAACGGCGTGGCAATAGCCATCATCTGTCCGGACAGCGCCGCAGGACGTCCCCACCCAGCGGCGATCGAGTTCACGAGTTGGCCGGATGGAAGATCGAAGACGTAGACGTCATTGTCCCTCGCCACGAGGGCCGTGGTGCCGGAGACGGCCACGTATCCCAGGGAACGCGGGGCGCCGGCTGGCGTCTGAAGGGTGTGCTCCAGTTCCCCCGTGTTCGTGTCGAACACGTAGGCAGACGTCGTGGAACCGACAACTGCCGTGTTCTGGTAGATCGCGAGCGACTCGCCGAAGCGGCGACTCTCGCTGGTCCCCGCGTCTGGGTCGGCCAGAGTCTGCAGCAAAGCACCGCTCTGAACGTCGAAAACGTGCACCTCTCCAACATCATCGGGCTGGAGTTGGCGCGAAGGGGTTGCCACCAGGACTGTGTTCCCCGAGATGGCGACCGAAGTCCCGAACCGGCCGACGGCTGTCGGGCTTTCCAATTGCTGTACGATCTGTCCCGCCGTATCAAAGACGTATGCCAAGCCGGTTTCGGCATCTTGGTACGAAGGATCGCCAACGACGATCAGGCTCCCTGAAACGGCGACGGATCTGCCGAATCCGGTGGCCTGCTCCGGGCGAGGATTCAGTAGAGTAGCCAGCAGTTCACCACTTGCCAGGCTGTAAACGTAGACTGCACCCTCGCCGGGACTCATCAACGTCTGATTGGTGTTGGTCTTCGGTGCTCCGACGACGAGCAGATCGCCCTCGGCGGCGACTGATTCGCCGAAGCCGGAATGGAACTGCGGCGAGTGGTCGGGGTCATACCAAGCGTGGATCAGATCGCCCGCCGCGAGGAGGCAGCGGTTTTCGAGGGGTTCCAGGCGGAGGCGGCGGGCGGTGGCCGCCGGGCGATGGGACAGGGAAGGGGAACGACGCGGCGCGCGGCCGCGATGGACGAGACGGCGGATTAGACTGCCCACGACAAGCCTCCCCTCGGTAGTGCGACTTGAGCTTTGCCCACTGCCGGCACGGAGAAGACGCGTCCTGCTGCCCGAGCCGGCGACCCGTGTGCCACTACTATAAACGAGTGTCTTCACCCATGATAGTCAGGCAGGGCCGCTGTTGGGGCGGGCAGGCTGGCATGGGAGAAGGTGATTTGCCCCTAACGGGGGCACATTGTACGGCTGAGATGGGTTGTTCGGGCGGTGCGGGTGTGCTGAAGGGAGAGGGAAGAGGGCCTCGCTGGCGCTTCGGGTTACGATGCGGGGCTTGCGGGGGAAGAGCATGCTTTCGCTCTCGGCGGAGCCGAGGGCGAAAGCATGGCACCCGGCGGGACAGCGAACGTGGTGAGGACGAGGGTTTGGCCGCCTGAAGGCGGGACTACGAACGTGGGGCGGTTTGAAATCCCGCTTGTGGGCCGGTGGGGGTTCTGATATGAGGGAGGGGGATAAGAAACAAGCGGAGACGCACGGTATGGAGACCTCGCTCCATCGGGATCTCAAGCGGCTGTATGCGGGGGACGACGCGCGACTCGAGGTCCGCGTGGGGTCGTTTCGGATCGATGCGGTGTGCGGCAAGCGGTTGGTGGAGATTCAGCACGGTTCGCTGGCGGCGATCCGCGACAAGGTCCGCCGGTTGCTCGAAGATCACCGCGTGACGGTGGTCAAGCCGATCGTCGTCAGGAAGCTGATCGTCAAGCGCGATTCGAAAGAGGGCGCGGTGGTCTCGCGGCGATTGAGCCCGAAGCGCGGGTGTCTGCTCGACGTGTTCCACGAACTGGTCCATTTCACGCGGGCATTTCCTCATCGGCGGTTGACGCTCGAAGTGCCGCTCATCGAGATCGAGGAATGGCGCTACCCGGGGCATGGTCGACGGCGACGGTGGCGCAGGGGGGACTGCGTCGTCGAAGACCAGAGGCTTCTGGCCGTTCAAGAGACGCACCGGTTGGCGACGGCCGAGGACCTGGTGCGGCTCGTTGCCTGCCCGTTGCCGCCGGAGTTTCACACGGGCCATCTGGCCGAGGGGCTGGGGGTCCATCGATGGGTTGCGCAGCGGATCGCTTACTGCCTACGCCAAATGGGGGCCGCAATGGAAGTAGGCAAGGCCGGGAACGCGAGGCTTTATCAACTAGTCGCCACCGCGGACACAAGAAAAAAGTCCAGAATTGTGCGGTGAGGTCGCCTCTTCGTGCTGTTGCAAGCGGTCGTCTGTGTGGGGAAAGCGATCTTTCTCGGTCGCAGACCGTATAATTCGCGGGCACGCCTGGCAAAAATCGGCGCGACGGTGTCGGTGCAGGTGGTTGGCGCAGGGCCCGTAACGGCGCGATTTTCACAATCGGAAACCTCACCGTAACTTCTTTGCGTGACCTACACTTGTTCAGAAGGCCCCACCCGGTCGATCGAACGCCGAAGCGGGCCGGATCGTGAAGCCAGACTAACCCAAAGGGGGCAAGGCTCGAGCATCGCGGAGAGAGCTCCTGCATTTCCGGGGCGCGAGTCGTTACGGAGCAGCCGAACGTGAACATCCTGGTGGCGACAAGCGAAGCGGTTCCCTTTGCCAAGACCGGCGGACTGGCCGACGTCTGCGGTGCGTTGCCTCCGGCGCTGGAACGGATGGGGCACCGGGCGATGCTGATCATGCCGGCGTATCGCAGCGTGCGGTATTCGAACCTGCCGCTGCGCCCGATGGGGATCGACTTCATCGTGCCGATCGGCAGCAAGACGGTGACCGGCCACCTGCTCACCGCAGAACTGGCGGGGGGCAAGGTGCCGGTCTATCTGGTGCAGCAAGACCAGTACTACGACCGCGACGGCCTGTACACCGAGAACGGCCAGGACTACATCGACAACTGCGAGCGGTTCGTGTTTTTCTGCCGGGCGGTGATGGAGACCATCCGGGTGCTCGACCTGCCGGTGGACGTCATCCACGCCAACGACTGGCAGACCGGGCTGATCCCGGCCTACCTGAAGATCGAGTATCGCCACCAGCCGCGCTACCAGAAGATCGGCAGCCTGTTCACGATCCACAACATGGCCTACCAGGGGGCATTCTGGCACTGGGACATGCTGCTCACGGGGTTGGACTGGAAGTATTTCAACTGGCATCAGATGGAGTACTACGGCCAGCTCAATCTGCTGAAGACGGGGCTGGTGTTTGCCGACTCGGTCAGCACGGTGAGCCCGCGTTACGCCGAGGAGATCCAGACGCCCGAGTTCGGCGCGGGCCTGGAGGGCGTACTGCAATACCGGCGCGAGGTGCTGTCGGGAATTTTGAACGGCATCGACACGGAGGTCTGGAACCCGGCGACCGACCCGCACCTGGCAGCGCGTTACACGGTCGATACGGTTGCCCAGTGCAAGCCGGCCTGCAAGGCGGCGCTGCAGGCGGAGGTGAAGCTGCCCCAGCGGGCGGATGTTCCACTGGTGGGGATCGTCGGACGGCTGGTCAACCAAAAGGGGATCGATCTGGTGGCCAAGATCCTGCCCGAATGGTCTCAGCGCGAGGACGTGCAGTGGGTGATCCTGGGGACGGGGGAGCAGAAGTACGAGCGGCAGTTGGAGCGGATCGCGTACCAGCACCCCGACAAGGTCGCCGTGCGGCTGGAGTTTTCCGACGGGCTGGCCCACCGCATCGAGGGCGGGGCGGACATGTTCCTCATGCCGAGCCGTTTCGAGCCGTGCGGGCTGAACCAGATGTACAGCCTGCGTTACGGCACGGTGCCGGTGGTTCGCGAAACGGGCGGCCTGGCCGATACGGTGGTCAATACGAGCGAAGCGACGCTGGCCGACGGCACGGCCAATGGTTTCAGCTTCCGCGAAGACAATGTCCAGGCGCTGGAGGAAACGCTCCGGCGGGCCGTTGCGGCGTATCGCGATCCGTCGATCTGGCACCGCTTGATCGGCACGGGGATGCGGCAGGACTTCTCGTGGGACCGCAGCGCGCAGCAATACGTGACGCTGTACGAGAAGACGCTCGCGCGGCGAGGATAGATGGGGGAATTGGGGAGGAAGTTCGAGGGGCGGCGGCCCGCGGACGACCGCGGCTTGCAGCGGAGGCGAGCGGGACGGAGCGCAGCGGAGCCGGCTGTTGAAGGCCGTCGCGGTTGACGCTTCCGGCCGACGCCAGCCGGCGCGCGATCCGGCGAGCGAGTCGCTGGCGGGCGTTCGTCGGCGGTTGCTTCTCGCTTAACGGGCCGCCGGACTATTGCCACCGGTCACGAAGGATCGCCATGCACGACGTTGCCCTTGCCATTTTCTGGCACCAGCATCAGCCTTATTATCCCGACGACGTCGGCGGCGAGAATCCCATGCCGTGGGTCCGGCTGCACGGGACCAAGGACTACTGGGGCATGGCGATGCTGCTCAAGGAAGTGCCCGAGTTCCACGCGACGATCAATCTCGTTCCCAGCCTGATCGCGCAGATTCTGGCTTATACGGAGGCCGGGCGCGAGGACACTCACCTGCGGATTTCGCGGACGCCGGCCGACGAGCTCACCGCGGCCGACATGCAGTACCTGCTCGACAACTTCTTCATGGTCCATCCGGACCACAACATCCGGCCGTTCCGCCGCTACGACGAGCTGTTCAAGAAACGGGGCGCGGGGGTCGACACGGCGGAGCGGGCGGCCAAGCGGTTCACGAAGCGCGACATCATCGACCTGCAGTGCTGGTCGAACTTGACATGGATTCATCCGCTGGCCTTCGAGGTGGACAAGGAACTGGCCGCGTTTCGCGACAAGGGGCGGCACTGGACGGAGAGCGAGAAGCTGTGGCTGCTGGGCAAGCAGATGGATCTGCTGCGGGAGATCATCCCGCTTCACCGGGAGCTGGAGGATCGGGGGCAGATCGAGCTAACGACGACTCCGTTCTACCACCCGATCCTGCCCCTGCTCTGGGATAAGCGCCAGGCGCGGCGGGCGATGCCCGACGTGGCGCTGCCCACGGCGCTGGAAGGCTACTCGGAGGACGTCAAGGAGCACATTCAGCGGGCGGTGGCGTATCACGAGAAGACGTTCGGCCGCAAGCCGCGGGGGATGTGGCCTTCGGAAGGTTCGGTGAGCCAGTCGATCATTCCGGCGATCGCCGAGGCGGGCATTCAGTGGATGGCCACGGACGAGGAGATCCTGTCGGCTTCGACCGACGGCTGGGTTTCTCGCGATGCGCACGGATACCTGCGCAACCCGGAGATGCTCTACCGGCCCTGGCGGGTGGAGGAGGGCGGGCGGCAACTGCAGATGGTTTTTCGCGATCACGCGATGAGCGACCAGATCGGCTTTCACTATCAGCGTTTCGCGGCCGAGCATGCGGTGAACGATTTTGTGGGCAAGATCGAGGCGATCGGCAATGCGACGGGCAAGAACGCCGGGCACCGGCCGACGCTGGTGCCGATCATTCTCGACGGCGAGAACTGCTGGGAATACTACCCCAACGCCGGAGTCGATTTCCTGCGGTCGCTCTACCGGCGGGTGGCGCAGCACCCGAAGATCAAGCCGATGCGGATCAGCGACTACCTCGCCCGGCATCCGGCGACCGACAAGATCGGCAGCCTGTTTCCGGGCAGTTGGATCAGCCACAACTTTGCCATCTGGATCGGGCATCCCGAATGCAACCGCGCGTGGGATCTGCTCGACCAGACGCGACGTTACCTGCTGGGCCAGGCGAAGCGCAAGCCGGCCGAGAAGCTTCGCCGGGCGTGGGAAGAGCTGTACATTGCCGAGGGGAGCGACTGGTTCTGGTGGTTTGGCGACTCGCATTCGAGCGCCCAGGACAGCCTTTTCGACCGCCTCTTCCGCAAGCACCTGCAGAACGTCTACACACTATTGGATGAGCAGCCGCCGGCGGAACTGGCGCGGCCAATCAGCCAGGGCTTCCGGCAGCGGGCGCACAGCCAGCCGACGGGCCTGCTGAACATCAAGGTCGACGGCCGGCGGACGTATTTCGAGTGGATCAATGCCGGCCATTACGCCTGCCAGGGCGCTCGAGGCGCGATGGCGATGGCCGCGCAGGAGCTGCTCATCCAAGATCTGCATTTCGGGTTTGAACCCGAGCGGCTGGTGGTGCGGCTCGATGCCCGCAGCGGCACGATCCGCGAGCGGCTGACGGGAATCGACGGGCTGAGGATGGTATTCTTCCAGCCGGAAGCGTTTGAACTGACGGTGTCGCACCCGGCGTCGCGAGAGCCCAAATCGGAGTTGTTGCACAAGGGCATCCGGGTGGCCGAGGCGGGGGTGCAGGCGAGCGGCGACCTGATTTTTGAGCTGGCCGTGCCGTTACGCAGCCTGGCGGTGACCACCGATGATCCGATCCAGTTCTACCTTGAGCTATTGCGCGGCAACCGGTCGGCGGAGCGGATACCGGCCGAGGGCGCCATTGAGACGACGGTGCCTTCGCCGGACTTCGAGCTGGTGATGTGGCAGGCGTGAGGGAAAGCAATGAATGCCGGATACACGACGATGAATGCAGACTGCAGAATGGCGGTGGCCGCACATGCCTGATTTGCGCAAAGACCCGATCGTTGGCCGCTGGGTGATCGTGGCCAAGAGCCGCGCCAAGCGGCCGCACGATTTCGAATCCTCTCCGCGGCTGCGGCGCGGCAAGTTCTGCCCGTTCTGCGAAGGCAACGAAGACAGCACGCCGAACGAGATCATCGCTTACCGGAATCCGGGCACGCAGCCGAATCGCAAAGGGTGGCGGGTGCGGGTGATCCCCAACAAGTTTCCGGCGCTGGAGATCGAGGGGGACCTGCAGAAGCGCGGCGAAGGGATCTACGACATGATGCGCGGCGTCGGCGCGCACGAGGTGATCATCGAATCGCCGCAGCACCTGGTGAGCACGACGCAGCTTGCGGAAGAGAATCTCCGCGAGGTGCTGTGGGTCTACCGCGACCGGCTGGTGGACCTGAAGCGCGACAACCGCCTGGTTTACGGGATGATCTTCAAGAACGTGGGGGCGGCGGCCGGGGCGTCGCTGGAGCATACCCACAGCCAGCTCATCGTCACGCCGATCGTGCCGATCAACGTCGGGGAGGAGATGAGCGGATCGCTGGAGTTCTACAACTACCGCGGACGGTGCGTTTACTGCGACATGATCCAGCAGGAACTGGCTACCGAGAAGCGGATCGTGGTCGACGCCCCCGGCTTTCTGGCCTTCTGCCCGTTTGCCAGCCGCTTTCCCTTTGAGACCTGGGTGCTGCCGAAGGCCCACTCGAGCCATTACGAGAACATCCAGAAGAACGGGATCGAGGAACTGGCGGGCATGATGCGGCTGGTGATCGCAAAAATCGAAGCGGCCCTGGACCAGCCGGCCTACAACTACATCATTCACACAGCTCCGTTTGACACCCAGGAAATTCGACACTATCACTGGCATATAGAGATTATGCCGAGTTTGACGCGCGCAGCCGGGTTCGAATGGGGCACGGGATTCTATATCAATCCCGTTCCGCCGGAAGAAGCCGCCGCGTTCCTGCGCGATATCGACGTGGAGACCCTGGAATCGCAGACTATTCCGTCCAGGGAAACTGGATAGAGTGGGGGACGGCTGCCGATTACTTAAACTAATCCTGAGCGTGTGCGGAGGCTTACGGGCTTTCTGGCAGACAGCGGCCGGTGGGGCCTCGTTGAAGGCACCGAACGACCCACCATTGACGCTGCATTGAAATCGTACGAGGCGGAGCATAGCGGATCCGGATCCGCACAGTGAACAGCCGCCTAAATGTCCGCTTTCGATGCAGACGCCGAGTAATCGCCACTGAATGCTGAACCGACGGCCCGCCGCCTCCGTAACTCCCCGATTAGCCGCCCTCCCGAACTGACACGGTTTGTCGACATGCCTAATGCCATCCGCTTTGTGCTTGCGCTGCACAACCACCAACCCATCGGCAACTTCGATCACGTCATTGAACAGGCCTACCAGGAGAGTTACCGCCCGTTTCTGGAATGGTTTGGCCGGTACGAATCGCTGAAGATCGCCCTGCACACCAGCGGATCGTTGATTGAGTGGCTGGACGCCCACCACCCGGACTACCTGGACCACGTGGCTGAACTGGTCCAGCAAGGCCGGATCGAGATCATCGGCGGGCCGTTCTTCGAGCCGATCCTGGCGATGATCCCCTCCCGGGACCGCATCGGGCAGATTCGCAGCTACAGCGAATGGCTTTCGAAGCGGTTGGGGGCCTCGGTGCGCGGCATGTGGCTGCCTGAGCGGGTGTGGGAGCAGTCGTTCACCCGGGATCTGGCAGCGGCCGGGATGGAGTACACCGTGCTGGACGACTTCCATTTCAAGAACGCGGGGTGGAACGAATCGCAGCTTCACGGGCACTACGTTACGGAGGACGACGGGCGGATGCTGTCGATCTTCCCCGGCAGCGAGCGATTGCGGTACCTGATTCCGTTCGGGCAGCCGCACGAAGTGATCGAGTACCTGATCCGAGTGGCGGACGAGCACCCCGGCGCGGTGATCGTGTTTGGCGATGACGGCGAGAAACTGGGCACGTGGCCGGAGACGCACAAGCACTGCTATCACGACGGCTGGCTGGAGCGGTTCTTCAACGTGCTGGTGGAGAATCAGCACTGGCTCCAGGTGACGACGTTTTCCGAAGCGATTGATCACACCCAGCCGGTGGGTAAGATCTACCTGCCCGACAGCAGCTATCGCGAGATGACCGAGTGGGCGCTGCCGGCCGAGCAGCTTGCGGAGTACGACCGGACGGTCCACGAGTTGGAGCACGATCCGCGCTGGCCAGCGGTGAAGCGGTTTGTCCGCGGCGGCTTCTGGCGGAACTTCAAGGTGAAGTACGTCGAGTCGGACGAGATGTACTCGCGGATGATGAACATCAGCCGCCGGCTGGAGCAAGCAGTGCAAGCGGGCGCGCCGCACGAAATCGTCGATCGCGCCCGGGCAGAGCTTTATCGCGGCCAGTGCAACTGCGGCTACTGGCACGGCGCATTCGGCGGGATCTACCTGCCGCACCTCCGCAACGCCGTCTATCGCCACCTGATCGCGGCGGACAACCTGCTCAACGAGGCCCAAGGGAGGACGGAGAACTGGATCGAGGCCAAGGCCGAGGACTTCAACTTCGACGCCGCGCCGGAAGTGCAGCTTGCCAACGACCGGATCAACGCCCTGATCGCGCCGCGGCGCGGCGGGCACTTGTACGAGCTGGACGTGCGGTCGATCTGCCACAACCTGCTGGCGACGATCACCCGGCGGCCGGAAGCATATCACCGCAAGGTGCTTGGCGGCGGCAACAACGGCAACGGCAGTTGCGCGAGCATTCACGAACGGGTGGTGTTCAAGCAGGCCGGCCTCGACCAGCGGATCCAGTACGACAGTTACCCGCGCAAGAGCCTCGTCGACTTGTTCTACGATCACGGCGTGACGCTGGAAGCGGTGGCGGCCGGCCAAGCGGCGCAGCGGGGCGACTTTGTCGGCGGCGAGTATGAAGCCAAGCTCCGCCGCAACCCGGACCGTATCCAGGTGCTGATGATCCGCGACGGCCAGGCGTTCGGGATGCCGATTCGCATCAACAAGGGGCTGACGCTCAACGCCGGCAGCTCGACGCTGGAGATCGCCTACCTGTTGGAGGGCTTGCCCCAGGACCGCCCGCTGCATTTCGCCGTCGAGTTCAACTTCGCCGGGATGCCCGCGGGGGCTGACGACCGCTACTTCTACGAGCGGCATCCAGAGCAGCAACCGGAGCATCCCCATCGCTACAGCCAGCTCGGGGCCCGGTTGGACCTGAGCGGAGTTCACGGGCTGGGACTGGTCGACGAGTGGCTGGGGATTGACGTCGGCGTGAGCGCATCGCAGCCGACCGGGTTCTGGACCTTCCCGGTGGAGACGGTCAGCCAATCGGAAGGCGGATTTGAGCTGGTCCACCAGTCGGTGGCCGTCCAGCCGCACTGGCTGGCGGTGGGCGACAGCCAGGGCCGGTGGTCGGTGACGCTCGAGCTATCGATCGACACGAGCCGCGCCGAGCGCCGCATGGAACAGCACGCTTTCGCCAGCGCGCGGTAACGGCACGATCTTCGCTGATTTCTCACGTGGCAAGCGCCGGGGGCAGCCAGAAGCTGCCCCCGGTCGTTTTTTTGTGTGTCTTGAGAGGCGAGTTCAATCGCTCGGCGTCAGCATGCCGATCCGCCACTGAGACTGGCCGTAGCTGCTGCCCGCCTTGTCCTTATCCCACATGCCCTGGAACACGAATCTCAAGCGGTTGGGATCGACTGTCAGCGTCTGGTCGTGTCCGTCGCGGATGAGTTCGCCGTGGCTGACGTTGTCGGTCCATGGTTCCACACCGCGGGCCGGCCGGATGTTGTTCCAACCGGCGAAGGGTCTTTCGGCAGTATCGGCGAGAGGGGTCCACTTGCCATCCAGGCGGTCGGCGAGATAGGCCTTGTAGTACCGCCGGCCATTTTCCTCGACGATCGTCAGGTACTTGTCCGTACCTTTGAGCCTGTAGGTATGGCTGGCTTCGAAGATCCTGGCTTCCAGCGCCAGTTCGCAGTGGCCAAAGCCTCGCGGAAAATCGTCCAGATCGGTCCACAGCCGCCACATCTTGCCGTTGAGGCTGGTGAGAAACAGGTAAGCGCGGTCGGCATCGCAGATGATCCAGTAGTCGAGCCCTCCGACCCGGCGAGGGTCGTTCTCGCCGCCGTCAAGAATCGGCGCGGCCCGCGTCCAGGAGTCGGGATCGGCGATCGTGGCAGTCGTCGAAAAGGCGACCCACATGAACTTCGCACCGGGCACGCCCATCTGGTAGATCAAGTACCACTTCTTGTGTGGAGTGAAGTAGAAGACCTGCGGGGCGCAGTAGTAGTCGCTGTCGCTGATCTTCAGGATGGTGCGAGGAGACCGGTCGGCGTCTTCCCAACGCTCGAACGAGCAGTACTCGATGGCCGAGCGCCCCGGCAGTTTGACGGTCATGAAGACGTGCCATTTCCCGTCGTGAAACACGACCGTGGGATCCTTCTGTGCCCGGCTGGGATCGCGGTCGCGCTTCTCGGGGGCGATAAGCGGGGCGCTGTACTCCCAGAAAGCGGGCACGGTGAAAGCGGCCGGCGGTTGCCGATCCTGCGAATGCGGTTCGGCAGACCGGGCCGCTTGCGCGAGGCCAATCAGAATCAATATCGCTGCCAGAGCCGTGCTGTTGAATACGCATTTCATGATGGTGTACCCTCCTCCGGCGTATTGTCGCTGCCGGCGAGCGGCCTGGCAATAAAGCGTTTTGCCGCAACCAGCATCGGCAAGGACCGACCAGTCGTCGATTCCAAGGCGTCCGGTCCCGCTTCCCCTCCGGGCCGATTCAGGATCTGGCATTGCCTGGTTCCCGCGGTACACTGATTACCGGATCCGCCGGAGGCGCACGCCTCCGGGAACCGCCCGACGGCTGGCCCAGGAGCAATCGCCATGAGATATCGGACTGCGTCATTGATCGCCGTGGGGATCGTCTGGCTCGTTACCAGCTTTTCGCTGGTCAGTGCCAGCGCCGAGACGGCGGTGACGAGCCGGAGCGGCCGGATTACGGCCATGAATTGTGCCGGGGATTATCTGCCGATCCGCACCAACCTGGTAGTTCCTTTGAAGGGATGGGGTTCGCAGCGGAGTCTCGCGGATGTCCAGCGTCCGCGGTTCGCCCAGGAGGGCGGCAAGACGACCTGGTCGGGAAGCATTCCGATGGGGGCGGAACAGAGGTACCGCTTCGAGCAGACGCTCGAAGAGACGGGCGGTGGGATGACGCTGTCTTTGAGTGTAACCGCCGAGGCCGACATCGCGACCGAGGGCGTCTACTTCTGGATTGATATGCCGATCCGGCTTTTTGCCGGAGGCGAGTGCCGACTGTCCGATGGGGAGGCGCCGCGAAGCACGGTGTTGCCCATTGAGAAGCCGGCCGAGCGGCACTTCGCACGGGGAAAGGCGGACCGGATCGTGATCGTCGCACCGCAGGACCAGGCGCGACTGCAACTTACACTGGATCGCCCACTGCCGGTGACGGTTCAGGACACGCGCGAATGGGGCGGTGGCGACTATTCCGCATTCATCCAACTGGCACCGTCGCTGAAGGCTGGTGAAACCGCGGCGGCGACGATCACGATGACGCTCGCCGGCACGCCCGACAACAGGCCCGCGCAACTCGCTGTCGACCCCGACAACGTCCGTTACCGTTTCGACGGCTTCGGCGGGAACTACTGTTTCGGCATCGAGTCGCCGGTGACGCAGTACACGCTCGAGCACTTGAACGTGGCCTGGGCCCGCACCGAGATGAGCCTGGCGCTTTGGGAACCGGAGAATGACAACGACACCCCACACGCGGTCAACTGGAAGGCTTTCCAGGACCGTGACACGCCGGATTCCCGACTGCGCCGCGAATGGCTGCTGATGAAGCAGATTCAGGACAAGGGCATCCCTTATGTGATCAGCGCGTGGCGCATGCCCGGATGGCTCACCGAGCCGACCGGACAGCGACCCGAGTCGCGTACGCGTCGGCTCCGCCCCGAGATGTGGCCTGAAATGCTGGAGGCGGTCGGTTCGTACCTGGTGTACGCGAAGGAACACTACGGCGTCGAGCCGGATCTCTTCTCGTTCAACGAGGCGAACATCGGTGTCGATCTGCTCCTCTCCGCCGAGGAGCACCGCGAGATGAATAAGCGCCTTGGCGCCCATTTGAAGGAACTGGGGCTGAAGACGAAGATGCTTCTGGGTGATACCGGCAGCGCGAGGGGCACGCACGTCTACTGCCTGCCGACGGCGAACGATCCCGAGGCGATGCAGTACGTCGGCGCGATCGCGTTTCACTCCTGGGGCGGAGCCAGCCCGGAGGAGTACCAGGCCTGGGCCGACCTGGCCGACCGCCTGAAGTTGCCGCTCCTGGATACCGAGTTGGGCGTCGACGCGGGGGCTTACCGCGATCGCTCCTACGATTCGTTTTTCTACGCGATGCGCGAGGTGGAGATGTACCAGGAGGTGATTCTTCACGCTCGCGTGCGCGGCACGCAGCAGTGGGAGTTCACCAGCGACTACAGCATCGTGCACGAGACGAAGGACGCCGCGGGCAAGAGTTTGATCGAGCCGACCGCGAGGTTCCACTTCGTGAAGCAGTTCTGCAACCTGACACCAAAGCGATCCGACGTGCTCGCAACGATGAGCGATCATCCGAAGGTGTTGCTCACGGCGTTTCGCGGAAAGGGAGGCGTTCTCACGCTGCACGTCTCCAATCTCGGCGCCGGCCGCATGGCGAAGGTTACCGGGCTTCCGGCTGACGTGCGCCGCCTGCGGGCCGTTCGCACAAGCCAGAGTGAGGGCTTCCAGGAGTTGTCGCCGCTTGAACCGCGCCAGGGCGTGTTGGAGTTGGAGCTTGCGCCGCAGTCGCTATTGACGCTGACGACAATGCAACGAGACAGGCGTGATTGACCTTCGTGCTGGAGATCAGAGGTCAATACGGCTGCGGCCGGGGAAGAACGGCAATTGTCGGATCGCTGTTTTTTGGGCCGCGGCAGAACTGAAGGCGTGGTGACGGGTTCAATTCGGTGGGGCTTGCGTCAACTGCTCGAATTCGCTGTGTGGAGTCCATTTGCCTTGTGGAGAAGTAGTATGAGACGTTTGATCGGTTTTCTGGGGATGGTGGTATTGACGTGGTCGGCCCTGGCGACAGCGCTTTGCGCCCAGCCGCCAGGTCAGGGGCCTCGCGGGGGACCGTTCGGCCCGATGAGGCTTCCTGCCATGAGTGCGCTGGACGCCAACAGCGACGGGGAACTCTCGACGGACGAGATCGCCGGAGCAGCGGAATCGCTGAAGAAGCTCGACAGGAATCAGGACGGCCGGCTGACTCGCGATGAACTCGGGCCCCCCATGGGCGACCGGGGGCGTCAAGGAGGTCCCGGCGAGCCGCGGCGAATGGAGCCTCGGCCAGGGGCACAGAGTCCGGCGGGCCGATCCGGCGAGGTCGAGAACGCCCCCCTGGCAGGCGACGAGGCCGAGCAGAAGATCCTCAAGAGCCTGCAGGAGATCGCTCAGGAGCAGGGCCGGATGTTGAATGTCCCGGTCCAGGACGGCCGGCTGCTGCGGCTGCTGGTGGAGGCGATTGACGCCAAGAAGGTCGTCGAATTTGGCACTTCGAACGGCATCTCGGGGATCTGGATCGGCAATGCACTCCGCAAGACCGGCGGAAAGCTGATTACTCACGAGATCCAAGCGGATGTGGCCGCCCTGGCCCGCAAGAACTTCGCCAGAGCCGGAGTGGCTGATCTTGTGACCGTGGTCGAAGGAGACGGGCATGAGAAGGCGGCCGAGCTCGAGGGGCCGATCGACCTGGTCTTCATCGACGCGGACAAGGAAGGCTACCCGGACTACCTTCGGAAAACGCTCCCCCTGGTTCGGCCAGGCGGATTGATCGTGGCCCACAACGTGAATCCCCAGATGGCCAACTCGGAGTATGTGAAGGCCGTCACGACCGATCCGGCCCTGGAGACGGTCTTCTATACAGAGGGCGGTGGGGTGAGTATCACGCTAAAGAAACGATAGGTCTCATCGCGGCATCCGCGGAAGCGCATTTCACGTTCCGCCGACCGAGCAACTGCCCGCTCCAAGCCGCCCATCGCGGCGGCTTGGAGTGGACAGCGGGGTAGCCGACATCAGCCTGCCGGTTCCGATGAGGCAGGCAGCAGTGGTGTCTTTCAGCCGGGAAAGCGTGGGCGTGGTCACTGTTTCCTGGCTTGGGGTGATTTCTTTTGCGGCTGCCATCGCGGCTCCCACTCAGGCAGTTCGGTGCGGGCGCTCTGCAGATAGGCGCCGATCTTTTCGGTAATCTCGGGGTGTTCTGCCGCGACGTTGGCCGTTTCGGCGATGTCGTTCTGCAGATCGTAAAGCACGACCGGCGCATCGGGGCTTCCGGAGCGGATGCCTTTCCAGCGTCCCTGGTAGAGCGCCGCCTGCTTGAAGCCCCCTTCGTGGAACTCCCAGTAGAGGAACTCGTGCCGTTTCTGCGCGCCTGTCTGCCCTACGAGGGTCGGCACCAGGCTGAGCGAGTCCCGCTCGGCAGGCATCGGCGCGCCGGCCAGGTCGGCGGCCGTGGCCATCCAGTCGCCGAAATAGCCGACGTGGCCGCTCTCGGCGCCGGGCGCCACCTTTCCTGGCCACCAGGCGATGAAAGGGACGCGGATACCGCCGTCGGTCAGGCTTCGCTTGATGCCCGTCAGCGGGCCGGAAGGGTTGAATCGCGTGAGGTCGTGCTTGCTTTCGTTGTGTGGCCCGTTGTCGCTGGTGAAGATGACGAGCGTCTTCTCGGCGAGCCCTTGCTGCCGGAGCGCGTCGAGCATCCGGCCGACGTAGCCATCCAGCCGGGTGATCATCGCCGCGTGCCCCTTGTCTTGCTTGGGCCAGTCCTTGCCGGCATAGGAACCATAGTCGGGCACGTGGGCGCCGTCGCCGAGGATGCGGCTTCGTTCGTTGTTTGCGTGCGGGATCACCATGCTCCAGTAGAGGAAGAACGCGCCGTCTTTGTTTTCGGTGACGAACTTCAGGGCTTCATCGGCAAACAGATCGTCGGCGTAGACCTTGGCCTCGGTGGCATAGCCGGCGCCGCGATCGCCCACCGGCGTGACAACGTTGGGGAGTTCCACGCGCTCGTCGTTGCGCCAGAGGAAGGCCGGGTAATGATTGTGGGCGTGACCCTGGTTGAGGTAGCCGAAGAAATAGTCGAAGCCGTGCTTGCGCGGCAGGCCGCTCTCCGCAGCGCCGATATCGCCGAGGCCCCACTTGCCCACGAGCGCGGTACGGTAGCCGGCCCTTTTCAACAGACCGGCTACGGTAACGTCGCCCGGCTTGAGCGCCTGGGCCGAGGGATTGGCAGTGCCGGCATTGCCGCGCACGCGGGTGTGGCCGTGGTGCTGCCCCGTCATGAGCACGCTGCGCGAGGGCGCGCACACCGTAGCCCCGGCGTAGAACTGCGTGAAGCGCATGCCCTCGGCGGCCATGCGGTCGAGGCACGGTGTGTGGATGACCTTCTGGCCGTAGCAGCCCAACTCGCCGTAACCAAGGTCGTCGGCCATGATCCAGATCAGGTTGGGTTGGCCGGCCTCCGTTGTCTGGGTCGCGAGAAGGAACAGGGACAGGAATGCGGCGATCGAGAGCCTCATGACAGATTGCCTCGTAGCGGCTGCGGCGGTTGTGTTTTGGATCGGAGTCCGATGCTATTCGACAAAGGTGACCACGGCGTAGTACGCGCCCACTTCGTCGCCATCGGCGGTGATGAAGACGGGGGCGAGTTGATGGGAGCCGGCAGCCAGCGTCGCGGTGAACGCGATCTGCGTGTCAGCGGCGGAAACCGGCTTGCTTTCCAGATCGCGGCCGTCCAGCCGCAGCGCGGCGCGCACTACAGGTATGGCGATCCCCTCATGGGTGCGGAACGCCTTATTCGCCCCGGGCACATCCGGTTCGGCAGGCAACCCGGCCACGATTGGCCTATCAACCTCGGCAGGCCAGCGTCGCAGGCTGATCGCGTAGCGGCCTTCGCGGACGACCTTTACCGCCCAATGACCTGAATGCCGGGACTTCCCAGCCGCGCGCCCTTCGGGCGCGATCGCCCTTGCTTTCGGCCTACCTTGCTGGCTTGCCGCGCCGGGCAAGCCGAACGCCTGCCGGATGTGCTGCTGGTTCCACGGGGGCAGCGCCTCCTGAATCCAGTCATGACCGGTCAGGCTGACGATCCGATGGTCGGGATGGCCGACGGGGATCTCGGTGGTCTGGGCGAAGGTCGGTTCCAGCTCTGCCCACCATGCATCGTAAAAGGCCTGCATCTTCGCCACCTGCTCGGGATGGTCTTTCGCGACATCGTGCTGCTGGCCCCGGTCTGTCTTGATCGCGTACAGTTCCTTGCCATTGACGAGCCGCCACTCCTGAGACATGACGGCGGTCTGTTTCCACTTGATCGGATCGCGGACCCGCTGGGAATCGGTGACCAGATAGCGATCGGGCCACTCCACCCGGGCATCCGGGTCGAGGAGCGCGCGGAGGGAGACGCCGTCGAACTTCAGGCCGTCGGGCTTCGAGGCGCCCGTCAGGTCGAGCAACGTGGGAACGACATCGACGGCGTGGCAGAGTGTGTCGCTGACGTGCTTCCGGTTCCAGCCCGCGGCGGGCCAGTAGCAGAAGAAGGGGACGCGGTGGCCGCCGTCGTATTCGCTCCCCTTCGCGCCGCGCATGCCGGCATTGAAAACCCTGGTGCCGGTCGCAGTGCCGTTGTCGGTGGTGAAGATGAAGATCGTATTGTCGGCAATTCCCAACTCGGCAAGCAGCGCGCGGGTCCTGCCGACATTGTCATCGATGTTGGTGATCATGCCATAGAAGGCGGCGATGGCCTTGTCCTGCCCTCGATAGAGATCGAGGTACTCCTGCGGCGCGTGCAGAGGCCCATGAGGGGCATTGGGCGCAATATAGGCGAAGAACGGCTGTTCTCGCTCGGCGCAGCGGCGAATGAAACGTCGCGCCTGCTCGAAGAACACATCCGTGCAGAAGCCGCGTGCGGCGACGACCTGTCCGTTGTGGAAGTAGTGGCCGTCGAAGTAGGCGTTGTCCCACAGGTCGGGAGTCTGTCCGACGCCCCCGCCGCCGTGGCGGTAGACCTCGGTGAAACCGCGGTCCTCGGCGCGGTACGGGTAGTTGTCGCCGAGATGCCATTTGCCGAACATCCCAGTGGAGTAGCCGTGGTCCTTGAGGAGCTGCCCGAGAGTGATTTCATTCTCACGGAGCATCGAGCGGCCATTGACCGTGTGCCACACGCCGGTGCGGTCGGTCCAGTGCCCGGTGAGCAGCGCCGCGCGCGTGGGGGAGCACGTTGGCGCCACGTGATAATCGGTGAGCTGCGACGATTCCGCCGCAAGCCGGTCGATATGCGGCGTCTTGATCACGGGATTGCCCGTGCATCCCAGGTCGCCATAGCCTTGATCGTCGGTGATGACGAAGACGATGTTCGGCTTCCCGGCCGGCGAGGCTGGAGCGGACCAGACGGTGGCCGGACAGAACGCAAGCACAACGAGACAGGCCACTCCCAGGCTTCTCATAATTCGGGTACCTTTCGTGACTCGGCGGCAGGCATTCGCAGGCCAATGCGCACCCGCGGTTCATCGCAGTTCGAGCAAGTAGCGCGGGATACGGTCGGCGGGCTCTCCAAACTCCAGATTTCTGACCATTTCCTGTGCGCGGGCCAGCGAGACGTGTCCAGCCTCGCGCAAGAAGTCGAGCGCGTTTTCGGCGGCTAGCGCCTCGTGAAGATTGCCGTCGCGGAGGACTGCTTCGAGCGTCTTTAGTGCGGCCTCTTGCTCGCCCAGATGCGCAATCGCTTCGGCGGCGGCAACCCGGACGTCGGCCCAGTCGTCGCTCAACCGCTCGCGGAGCCCGGCCCTGGCGGGCGCGGCCTTGTCGCGGAGAATCAGGCAGCCGGTTGCCGCCCAGTAACGAAGAACCGGATGCGGATCGTCGAGCGCGGCCACCAGCGCGGGCAGGTTCGATGGATCGCCATCAGCGGCCTTGTCGGCCAGTTCCACGATGCGCTCCAGCGGATAGGCATCGCTCTGGGCGTACTCGTAGAGCGTCTTTTCACCGGCGAGTCCCGGGAACATTCCTTCCGGTATGAAGCCCGTGTCGCGCGTGGCGAGGATCTCGGAGCGTAGCGCGGCCCGCAGACGGGCAATGTGCTCGGCGTGGCGCGGTTGAGCGATCAGGTTCCGCACTTCGAACGGATCATCGGCTACCAGATAGAACTCCTCGGGCGGTTTCGGCTTCCAGTAGCGGGCCTGCACGTCGTTGCATCGGCCGGCGACGAACTCGGCATACCACGATCTCATGCTGGGCAGGACCTGGAACGGATAGGAGTAGTGCTGCCCCCAGGGCCGGTGGGGCGAGTAGTTGCGGATGTAGCGGGCCTGCCCGTCGCGAACCGCGCGGACCATGTCGTAGCGCTCGTCCATGCGGCCGCGGAAGAGAAATACGTGCGTGCGCGGCTGGGCCTTCTCGCCGAGGAACGGCCGGCCTTCGAAGTGCTCGGGAATCGGCACGCCGCACAGACTGAATACCGTAGCCGGCAGGTCGACGAAGCTGACCGGGTCGTCGGCCCACTCGCCAGGCCGGACCGGTGCGAGGTGGGCCCACTTCTTCGGCACGCGGACAATCAGCGGCACGCGAGTGCCGGAGTCGTGGAGGTTCCGTTTGCCCCGCGGCAGCGCGCCGCCGTGGTCGCCGTAGTAGAAGACCACCGTGTCTTCAGCCAGTCCCTCACGCTCCAATTCGGTCAGCAGCTGGCCGGCCTGTTTGTCCATGAGTGTCATCTGGTCATAGTAGTTGGCCCAATCGCGGCGGATGTCCGGTGTGTCGGGATGATAGGGCGGCAGCGGGATCTTGTCCGGCGGCACGCGAAAGGTGGTTTTGCCGGGTTTGGGTGCAACCTGGCTCTCATGGCTGGTGGTGAAGTTGAAGACGGCGAAGAACGGCTGGGCGGGACCGCGGTTCTTGTAGTGGGCGCGGTTGCTGCTTTCGTCCCAGGGCTGACCGGCATTGGCGACGTTATAGTCGGTCTTGACGTTGTTGGTGCAGTAGTAGCCGGCGGCGCGGAGATGTTCCGGGTAGAGCTTGAAGCCATCCGGAATAGCCACTTGGCTGCGGTGGTTGTGAACGCCCAGCGACGTGGCATACATGCCCGTAATGAGCGTCGATCGCGCGCTGGAGCAAACCGGGGCATTGGCGAAGGCGTTGCGATAGCGAATGCCTTGTGAGGCAAGCCGGTCGAGGTGGGGCGTCTGTGCCAGGGGGTCGCCATAGCAGCCCAGGTACGGGCTGTTGTCCTCGCTGGTAATCCAGAGGATGTTCGGCCGATCCGCGCCGAAAGCGAGGCCGGCGGCGAACAACAGCACGGCGGCAAGAGCGAATCGATGGAGTTTCATGGTTGGTATTGCCTCATGAGCCTATCGCGCGTTCGCGATTAGTCTTTGTCGGATTCCGCTTGCAGGGCAAAAGACTCTCGGTAGCTGCATTCGAGAATCACTTCCGCTCGCTTCGACGCACGTTTGCCCGGATGTCGATGGGGCCGTGGTTTGGCTGTCGGGGGCCGGCGGTACTGCGGCCATCGGCCACAATTTGCTCCAGGAGAGCCGTAAGTTCACGCACCTTCTGGGGATGACTTTCAACCAGGTTGTGCCGTTCCGCGAGGTCATCGGCGAGGTTATAGAGTTGCATGGACGGCAACCCGACGGCTTGCTTGCTGCCCGGCCGGGGTGCGCTCCAGCCTCCCGAGTCGGGGCAAAGCAGCAGCTTCCAAGGGCCGCGACGAATGGCGAAACTGCCGTTGATGGAATGGGAGATCAAGTGGTCGCGGGCACCTGTGGCGCCGCCACGAAGCGTGGGCAGAAAGCTGAAGCTGTCTTCGCCCGCGCCGGCCGGCAGGGAATGCCCGACGATTTCGGCGATGGTTGCCAACAGATCGACCTGGCAGACGAGCCGATCGCTGGAGGTTCCCGCGGGAATCTGGCCGGGCCAGCGGGCCACGAGCGGGATTCGCAGCCCGCCTTCGAACAGATCCGCCTTGTGGCCGCGGAGCGGCCCGCAGGGATGGTGTCCTTGAGCAACCAGTTCATCGAACTTGGCTTCCGGCGAGCATCCGTTGTCACTGGTGAAAACGACGAGTGTCTGGTCGGCAAGCTTGTGCCGATCGAGGGCGGCGAGGATTTCGCCCACGGCCCAGTCCGACTGCATGACGAAGTCGGCGTAGGGATTCAGACCGCTCTTCCCCTGCCACTCAGGTGTCGGCTGGATGGGCGTGTGCGGCGAGGCAAGCGGGACATACAGGAAGAAAGGGCGGCCTTCGCGTGCTTCGGCCGCACGCCGGTCAATGTACTCGACCGACTGGCGGGCAATGGTGGGCAAGACGTCGGCGGCGTCGAAATCCGGCGCTGCAGGCCCCTTGCGAGTCCGCCGCTCGGGCGTTCGGTCGTGCATCATCAGGAAGTCGCGATCTCCGGTCGGCAGCGATGCGACACGGTCGTTTTCAATGAAGGTGTACGGCACCATGTCGAGCGACGCGCTGATGCCGTAGTAGTAGTCGAAGCCGACGCTGTTCGGTCCGTTGGCGATGGGCTGTGCGAAATCGACATTGAACACCTGCTCGCGACTTTCGATGTTCAGTTCCGCGACGCCGCCACCCGGTTTGACGGCCCAGTCCATGCCGAGGTGCCACTTGCCGACGCAGACGGTGTGGTAACCCTGCTGCTTGAGGAGCGAGGCCAGCGTCGTTCGGCCGGGCTCGATCAGCCGCGGGCTGAGGCCGCCGAGCACGCCGCGCTGGAGTTTCGTGCGCCAGTTGTAGCGCCCCGTGAGCAGGCTGTACCGCGTTGGCGTGCACACCGAAGACGTGGAATGCGCGTCGGTGAAACGCATGCCTTCGGCGGCAAGCCGGTCGACGTGTGGAGTCTGAATCTTGCCGCCGTAACAGCTCACGTCGGCATAGCCAAGATCGTCGGCGAGGATGATTACGACATTGGGCCTGGTCGGGCCAGACTGGTCTTGAGCGCCGGCAGCCGACACGGCACACACGACAAGCACACAGAGCAGACTGCGGCAACCGAGCGACATGGCGTGCCACTCCTTCAGAGAGTACGATTCGTTCTTTCCGGGCATCGCCATCGGCGAAGCTGAGGGGGCCAGCCAGGTGATCCATGTTCACTCGCCCGGTTGTCATGACTGAGCCAGTGTACTTCGCACCGGGCGCAATGTGCAACACAGTCGAAAGGACTGGTGAACAACTGCTCGCGCGCCGCGAGGAGGCCGTTGGGGGTGACGTCGATACGGGCGCGAGGACAGTCGTCCGTCAGCCTTCTCAGGCCGTCTCCAAGTGTTGCCTGTGAAGCCTGTTGCGAAGTACACTGGCAGATTGTCCTGGAGCCAACTATGAAAATCGTGAACATTCGCCGGCATGCCATGTTAATGCGAGTAATGTGGATCGGGGTTAATGTGCTGGTTTGGGCAGGCATCGCCGCGTGCGGAGAGCCGTTCAACGGCGCGGCGTACACGGACGGGGACCTCCATGCGGACACCTGGGTCGCCACGGATGCCCTGGGCCGAGCGCTGCCGGGCATTGAGGAAGCGGGACCGGTGAAGCCGGACAAGCTCGTCGGGATCTTCTACTGGACATGGCACGTCCCGCGCGGCCGGAGCGGACCGAACGACAATACGAAGCTGATCGCCGCCGCGAAGGACGGCAAGGTCGACTGGCCGGAGAAGGTTTGCCCACACCACTGGGGCGAACCGGAGCTGGGCTACTATCTGATGACCGATCCATTTGTGATCCGAAAACACGCCAGCATGCTGGTCGATGCGGGGATCGACGTGGTGTTCTTCGACACAACCAATCCGCCTTTCACCTGGAAGGACGAATACGAAGCGCTGTGCCGCGTATACACCGAGATGCGCCGCGAAGGAAATCGCACCCCGGCGATTGGCTTCATCTGCCCGTTCGGCAATCCGCTGCCGGTCCTCGTTCGCATTTGGGAGGATCTGTATCGGCCCGGGCTGTGGAGCGACTTGTGGTTCCGCTGGGAAGGCAAGCCGCTCGTGCTGGCCGACCCGAAGTACGTCGAGGACGCCGAGATGCGGGCATTCTTCACGTTCCGCCGGCCGATGCCGGACTACTGGCTAGGTCCGAGCGGCCCGAACCAATGGAGTTGGCTGGAGGTGCATCCGCAGCACGTCTTCCGCAACGACCGCGGCGAGGCGGAGCAGGTGAGCGTGGGCGTTGCCGAGAACGCGCTTCCCAACACTCCCGGCCCGGCGCCGATGTCGCACCGAAGCGGCGCCATGGGACGAAGCTGGCACAACGGCGCTAAAGACACGCGGCCGGGTGCGGTGAACCTTGGGCTCAACTTCGACGAGCAGTGGCAGCGGGCAATGGCGGTCAACCCGCGGTTCATCTTCGTGACAGGCTGGAACGAATGGGTCGCCGGACGGTTCACCAAGTGGCACATCTATACCGATGCCGACGCCTATTTTCCCGGCGGACTGTTCGTCGACCAGTACAACCAGGAATATAGCCGCGACTGCGAGCCGATGGTGGGTGGCCATACCGACAACTACTACTATCAACTGGCGGGCTGGGTGCGGCGATTCAAGGGCGTCCGACCGTTGCCTGCGGCGGGAGGACCGGCCGCGATCACCATCGACGGGCGTTTTGACGATTGGCAGCGAGTCCAGCCGGAATACCGCGACACGATCGGCGACGTCGCCCACCGCGATCATCGCGGCTACGGCGAACTGGTCTACAAGAACACCACGGGACGCAACGACCTCGTTATCTCCAAGGCGGCCTACGACGCGGACCATCTCTATTTCTTCGCCCAGACCGCTGCACCGATTACCGGGCACACCGATCCAATGTGGATGCTGCTGCTCGTGGATGCGGACCAGGACGCCTCGACGGGTTGGCTGGGCTATGACTACCTCGTCAACCACGAGGTGACCGACGACACCTCGACGAAAGTCAGCCGTTGGCAGAATGGCGCCTGGCAGGCGATCGGAGATGCCGCGTACCGAGTCGACGGCAACGGCCTGGAACTGAAGATCTCTCGCAGGCTGGTCGACGAGGCCGACGGCGATCCGGCCTTCGACTTCCACTGGGCAGACAACATCCAGAGCTTCGAGGGCGTCGCGGAACTGGGAGTCAATGGCGACAGCGCGCCGAACCGCCGCTGGAACTACCGGTTCCAAGTCGCCCGTCCGTAGGCACGCCGCGATGGCGAGATCGCTGCGGCCGACGCCGCGATGGCGAAGGGATTCGGCCGCGAGATGGTCGGCTGCGCCCTGGCTATTCCTCCAGGTAGGGCTTCAACTGGACGAAGTTGAGGACCAGTTCTTCGCCCGGCTTGGCGCGGGCATCGCTGAATACGACGTCGAGCGACGGCGATCCGGCACGGAAGACGATCCGGTGGAGATTGATCTTGGCGAGCGTCTCGGCGTTGGCGTTGTGATGCTGCTTGCGTCTGTCGATGTGAACGAAGCTCTTGTCCGCGAGAATGTCCGCCCCCTCCAGTTCCACGTCGATCCCGTATTGCCTGGGGTTGTACTTCTTCTCGGTGATATCTTTCAGGTCGCCGGTGACGAACTGCAGGCAGTAGCACTGGCCGACCTTCAGGCCTTGGGCGGTCTGGCTGATGCGATTGGGGGCGCCTTCGCGGCGGGTCATGGCGCAGACCGTGTCGCCGGCGCTGCCGGCGCCCCAGCGGGCCTGGCTGTTCTTGCCATAGCCAGCGATGGTGCGCGTTCGAATCGTGTCGGCGGCCGCGGGAACCGCGTTCCAGCCGTCGAGGCCGTCGGCGAAGTCGCCGTTGACCACCAGGCCGGGCTTGTAGCTGAACCCGTAGCGGGCCGAGAGCATCTCGCGGTTCCCCTCCACCGCATAGTGACGCATGAGTTTGAACGACCAGCGAACGAGTTCCTCGTCGCCGTAATACGTGCCCCAGTAGCCGGTGGTGGCCAGATTGGTGAACTCGGGATTGTTGGCCACCAGGTTGACCTGCATGTCGAGGAAGTACTTGAAGTCGACAGCCGGGTCGTGCTCGAGCGAGATGATCGGAATCTGGTTGAAGTTGCCGAAGATAATGCCAGTCCCGGCAGCCGCGTTGGGATAGTACGCGTTGAAGCGGCGCATCGTTTCGGCAATGGTCTCGTCCAGGTAGGCGGCGGCTGCTTTCTCATCGGTCTGCGGGTGGCAGTAGGCTTCGAACAACAGTCGACCGCGCCCCTGGGATGCGTTCAGAGAGGCTGACATGAAATCCGTGTGCAGCCCCGGAATGGCCGGCTTGCCGACGATCCAGGTGTAGATCAGCCGGTTCTCAGGATTGCGGATCGTCCACAGCGCCTGGGTATAGTTGTCGATCGTGTTGCGGGCAAAGAACAGCTCGTCGCTCGTGAAACCATCGTATCGCGAATCGGTCATGCCCGCAGTCTTCTCCATCCGCTCGCGCAATGCGGCTGGTTCCTCGCCGCCGTTCACGCCGAAATTGGCCAACCACTTGAGGCCCAGTGCCCGGGCCTCGGTCAGGGCTTGGCCGGGCAACTGCCCGCCATTGAGCGTGGTCACCGCGGGGAGGATGTGCCGCTTCATGAACTCCCACCCGTAGCTGCCGTTCTCCTTGACGTAGGAGTCGGCGCAGGGCGGGTAATCGAAGATCTCGGGGATCGAGCGCACTACCAGACGCGAATCGCCGGCATTGCCGTGGACCGTGATGCGGTGCTCGCCGGCGGCGATTTCCCGGAAAGCTTCCAACCGTGCGGTGGCGGCAGTGATCCAAGGGGCCTGTCCATCGACGCTCACACTCAGCTCGGCAGATGGCCGGCTCGTTTCCAGAGCTACGAAGACCCAGCCGTCCCGCGGGTTCACGAACGTGAAGGCCTGCGGATCGGCGGCATCCTTGAGCGGCTCGTTGAGAAGCTCCGAAACCAGCGTGTTCAGCGGCCGAATCCGGCGGTGATCGATCACCGGGAGGTCCAGGATCCGGATCGGGTACGCGGTCTTCAGGATGACTTCTCCGGTCTTCCGGTGGCGCAAGGTCGTCTCCAGCATGTGCTCGCCCGGAGGAAGCCCGGGAAGGCTGACCGTGACGCTGCGGTCTTTGACGGCAAACGCTTGCCGCACGCCATGGTCGCCGCCGGCGGCAACTTCGCATTCGTAGGCCTCCGGCTTGTCGGGGAGAAGGCCGTAAACCTTGAAGGTGAGCTCCGGCCTGGATTGCGGTATCCAATAGAGCAGCGGCTGGACAGGAACGAGCCTCGGCGCAGCGACGATCGACGCTTGCGAGGAGGAGCCTTGTCGGGCCCCCTCGCTCACGGCCTCGAGCTTGAGATCGGCGAAGTGGATCTCTCCGGTGAGGTCGATGGCAAACATCGCCACGCCGTATTCTTTCCCCTTGGAGGGAAAGAGCGTGAATGTCTTCTCCAGCAGCGTCCAGTCCGAATCGGCAGGCAGGTTCGTGAACCCGGTGGCGGTGGTCCAACCGGCGTTATGAAGCACCAGGCCGGCGTTGCGGCTCTTGAAGCCCCGGGTCTTGATGCGGGCCGTGAGCTTGTAGCTTTCGCCTTCGACCAGCGTCAATCCCTGCTGGCGCGCGCTTGCCGTACCCGGCGTGTTGCCGTCGCCAAGCAGGACCACCGCCGCCGATTCGCCGCCCGGCCCGCCCGTCGGGGAATACCGGACCTGCCTGGCGGAAGATGGGCTCCAGAATTCGGGAAAGCTGGCCTGTTGGGCTTCAAACGAGCCGTTGAGCAGCAAGTTCTCACCTTCCTTGACCGCGGCGTTGGCCGCCGTGGCGAGAGCCAGCACGCCAAGAACGAAAAGCGGTCTCATCATGCTTCCTTTGGCGGATTCCAGTATCTGCGCAGCACTGTGCGTGTGAAATGCCGATTTGCCCCCGACCGTCCCCGAGGTTATCGCGGCGCCGAGGCAGGGTCAACCGCGGCACGATCGGCAAGTCAGACGTCGCCGGCCTGGTTCGTCCAGCTTTGCGGCAGTCGGCGTTCCGCTTGGACGGCGATCGGCTTGCGTCGAGCGCGCTCGAACGGCTAGAATCGCGTCGGCCAATCACTCTGGAAACGGAAGACAAACAATGACTGGGATGCGTCGCAGCCGCGTGTTGGCGAAGCTTCGTGCGGGAAAGCTCGCCGGGTGTACGAAACTGAACCTCGGGGATCCGCGTGCGGCTGAGATCGCCGCCGCCAGCGGGGTTGATTGCCTGTGGATCGACCTGGAGCACGTCGGCAACGATTTGCGCGAGGTGGAGAATCAGATCCGCGCGGCGAAGGTGTTCGACGTTGACACTGTCGTACGCGTGCCGCGCGGCAGTTACAGCGATCTGATCCGCCCGTTGGAGATGGACGCCACCGGGATCATGGTCCCCCACGTCATGAGCGCCGCCGACGCCCGGAAGGTCGCCTGGCAGACACGGTTTCATCCTGTCGGCCGTCGCCCCCTCGACGGCGGCAACGCCGATGGCGCCTACTGCACCATCCCGGCGGACGAGTACACCCGGCAGGCCAACCGCGAGCGATTCGTGATCGTACAGATCGAGGATCCCGAACCGATGTCCGAATTAGATGATATCGCCCAGGTCGAGGGGATCGACATCATCCTGTTCGGCCCCGGCGACTTCAGCCACGGCATCGGTTGCGTGGGGCAGGTCAACGACCCGCGGGTTGTCGGGGCCGAACGGCAGGTCGCGGAGGCGGCTTTGCGGCACGGCAAGTTTGCCGGCGGCGTGGCGGGGATCGATACGCTGCCGAACAAGGTGGCGATGGGCTTTCGCTTTGTCTGCGTCGGCGCCGATGTGCTGGCACTGACCGATTATTTTGGCCGCATTGCGCAGGCATTTCGCGCTGCCGGAGCGTGAGCCGTGTCGGCACCGGACTTCTACTTTGCCGCCAACGCCATCTTCCGCCATTTGCTGGAGCGTTACGGCAAGGAAGCGCTGGTCGATTACTGGCGATCGCTCGGCCGGGAATACTACCGTAAGCGGATCGAGGACTGGCGATCGGGCGGGCTGGAGGCCATCGCCGCCGACTGGCGGGCTTATTTCGCCCGGGAACCGCAGGCTGAGGTGGACGTTCTGCTCGGTGAAGACGAAGTCGAACTGGTCGTGCATGTTTGCCCTGCGATCAAGCATCTGGAGGATCACCACCGCGATATCGTATCCTGCTTCTGCGAGCATTGCGATCACACGTGCGGCGCCATGGCCCAGGAGGCCGGCTACTCGTTCGCGAGGAGCGGCGGCATGGGATCGTGCCGCCAGCGAATCACCAAAGGCTGAAGGCGCGAGGACTCCGCATGCTCGGCTGCCAGGATTTCTGCGGCTACTACGAATGGACATTCCACTATGTGCGCCGGCGCTGGGGGCCACAGGCCGTAGCGCGGCTCTGGGCCGAGGCGATCGGCGGCGAGAGCCAGCGTCACTATAGCGAGGCCGCCCGCGAAGCCGGGCTGGCCGGCCTCTACCGGACCTGGGTCAAGACCGGTGAGGACGAGTCCTGCGACTGGACGTTCACCCTGGACGAAGCGCATAACCTGCTCCGTTGGGACATGCGCCAGTGCCCCAGCAAGGGCTTTCTCCTGGCGCACGACCTGAACGCCGACGAGGACTACTGCGACCACTGCATGGGCTGGATGATCCCGCTCTTGGAGCAGGTCGGGGTCGAGGTCTGCGAGCACGAACACAATCACTGCGGCCAGTGCTGGGGGACGATGCGGCAGAAGGATCGCTTGGCTTCGGCCGACGATGCCGGTGTGTGCAAGCCACCTCAGGCAGAGCCCGGCTCGGCCGAGGGCGACATTCGCAACGACCCTCGCTGGAATCACGGCTATATTGATCGTTGGGAACGCAACCGAAAGCAACCTCTGCTGGCGTCCGGGGCCGACACCGCCGATCCTTGCGAGTGGCTTATTGCCTTCTTCGGCCGCGCAGAACGCCTGGTCGTCGTGACGGAAGACCCGCCCCCGAGTCAATTGCCCGACACGTTGCGCGGCAAGGCCGGGCTCATGACCGATCGCACGTATGCCCTCCGCGGCGATCTCGGACTGGAGCCGCTCGGAGTACTTGTGGACCACGCGGCACCTGACCTGGACGGCCTGGCTCGGCGTTTTCCGGCGGGCAGCGATGGTCCTCGACCACTCCTTCTGCACGCGTATTTCCCCGGGTGCGCTCAGCTTGACCTGGTGTCGCGGGGGCTGCCGCGACCGTTGCCGGTCCTGCCGCTACTGATTCGCACCGGCAAATACACTCACCAGCCGGGCGGGCCTTACCCGAGCGCCGCGGCCTTGCTCACCATGCTCGCTGAAGCGCTCGACAAGCCCGCGATACTCGCGAGCTGAGAGACGGACTTCAGAGACTTGTACCGGCCGTCTCTGGCGGCTGGCGCCGACCGATGGGCAACAGGCTCGCGAGGGAACCGGTGACGATCTGCGCAAGGAAGCTCAGCGGCATGGCCCAGAGGAAGCTGATCCCGGGGGTCCCCGTCAATTCCCGCCAGTAGTTGACGGCGACCACGACGGCCAGACCTACCAGCGCGCCAATCCACGTCCCGAAGGTCGTCGCCCAGCGCACGAAGAGGGCCATGAAGAACAGGCCGAACAGCGGGGCGGAGAGGAGATTGACGACCTTGTAGGCGATCTCCAGCAGATTGCCGTGGATGCTCCCCACCAGCGAGCTCAACAACACCATCACAATGCCGACGGCGACGGAGATGACCTTCTCGAGCCAGGTTCCGGCGGACCCGCTCGACGGGTTGGGCCGTTTGGGGCGGAAACGTTGGATGAAGTCGGCGGTAATCACCGAGCACGAGGAGTTGACTCCGGACGACAAGCTCGACATGGCTGCCGCCAGGAGTCCCGCCACCACCAATCCGCTGAAGCCGGGCGGGAGCCCGACGACGATGAAACGGGCAAAGAGCTGATCGGCGTTGCTGACAATCGTCTGCCCGTCGGGCACGTAGTACGGATGAGCCTGGAAGAAGGCCAGAAGCGCCAATCCCAACCCGGCCAGGAGGAGCAGAACCACCGCGTTGGCCGCCAGCGCCGTGCGGAGCACACGGCGGGCGGCCGGTGCGTCGCGCGTGGCCAGGTAACGCTGAATGGCCATCTGGTCAGAGCCGGCCGTGGAGACGTACCAGGTGAACGTCGCCACGACGGCCCCGACGAAGGTCACGCGAACATTCGGGTCGTAGAAGCGCGGCTCGGTCCAGTGCGAAGCCCAGCCGGCAGGCCACCACGCGCACGGATCACCCAGGTAGATGCTCACCGCGATGATCGATGCCACCGCTCCGACGAAAAGAATCAGGCTTTGCATGACGTCGGTAACGACCACGGCCCGCAAGCCTCCCATCGCCGTGTAGATGAGCGTCACGATGCCCAGCCCTGCGCAGATAGAGGTCACGTGCAACGAGTTGCGTGGGTCCAGGCCGACGAGCGGGACGAGGATTGAACCGACCGTGGCATAGACGATCACCGCCATCCACAGAATGCGCAATAGCAGGAACAGCGTGGAACCCAGCATGCGGATGCTCAAACCCAGTCGGATCTCGAGGATCTCGTACGCGCTGGTGATCGGCAGGCGCATGAAATGGGGGATGAGGAACCTGCCGGCCACGATCGCCACGAAAGGATAGGCCAGACCGATCGACAGGATCATCGGGCCGTACTTGATCATCTCTCCGGGCCAGGCAAGATAGGAGATGGTGCTGAAGAGCGTGGCAAACAGCGATACGCCCACGGGCAGCGACTTCATGCTGCGTCCACCCAGGAGGTAGTCCTCGCTGGTCTTGTTTCGCCGCCAGTAGTACCAACCCACGGCGAGCATTCCCGCGACATAGGCGACGATCACGATCCAGTCCATCGTGGCGAGCCGCCTCGGCACACGTCGGCCGATCCGCAGGACGGCCCAAGCGGCGCTGGCCGTCAGGTCGGGGTCGTCGTGCGACAACAGTCCGATCAACAGTGGCAGGTCGGCGGCGTCAGCCAGGGCGGCCAGGGCGTTGCACGCGGGCACGCGGTCCGCCGGTGCTCCCGCCCGGACAGTGCGTCGTAGTTCGCTGATCATCGTCTGCCGGTCGGCCCCCCGGCCATGGCGGGCCCCCGCTGCCACCAGGTAGACGCGTGCGGGCGAGTCGGACGCCTCGCGCTCGATCGCCAAGAGCAGCCTTTCAGCCGTCTCTTCGGAAACGCTCGCAAAACGGCTCAGCGCGTACGCGGCCGCCAGACGTGTTTTCGGATTGGACGCTTCGAGCAGCTTTGCCAGTGCCTGCTCCGCGCCGGGCCGCCTGGAATTGGCCAGCACCCAGCAGGCAAACGCCGCCATCGGCTCTACGCTCGAGGCCGCTTCTTCGACTGGCGCGAGCCGGGCCGGCGCGACCTGGACTCCCAGTTTGGCCAGCGACTCGAGCGCGTGGAGCCGGTCGGGAGCGTCCGGATCGAAAAATGCCTCCTGGATCCTGGCGATCCAGCGCGCGGCGCGGCGTTCCTCGACGGCCGCTCGGGCCATCACGCGCCAGATGCCGATCCGATACTCTGGCTCGTCCTCGTGCGCCGATAGTTCCTCCTGAAACGCTTCGGCGACGCCTTCCGGGTAATCGAGCGCGAGCAAGTGTTCCGCGGCGTGGACCTTGATCCATCGATCCTCTTCTTCAAGCACGCGCCGCAAAACGCCGATACATCGCTGCCGAAGGGGATTATCGACCAAAGGAGCATCGGCCGCGTGCGCCTGGAAAGAAATCAGGGCCAGGCAGGCGGTGATCGACAGCAAAGTGATGTTTCGCACCGACAGTCGGTCGGCATGCGGTAGACGCTTCATGACGCTCCTCGCATGCCCTGGGCATGCTGTCGCTGTCCAATTCTCCCATCGACGGCGTGCCGCATATATATCGCAAGGAGGGGCCGTCCACAAGCGGCCGAGAGCCATCGGAGCGATGTGCGGAATTGCGCGTTGCGACGCGCCGACCAGGAAAGTAGTATGACGACCATGTCGAAATCTCACCAATTGTTGATCGTCGGCGTCGGATCGATCGGGCATCGCCACCTCCGATCGTTCTTGGCCACGGGCCGTGTCGAAGCGGCGATTTGCGAACCCAACACGGAGTTGCGCCAGCGGCTCGCCGAGCTGTACCGCGTCCGGCGGACCTATGCCGACCTGGAGGCGGCTTCTGCCGATCATCACGACGCAGCGGTCATTGCCACGCCCGCGAATCTGCACATTCCGATGGCGACGCGGCTGGCCGACTGTGGCGTCCACCTGCTGATAGAAAAGCCGTTGAGCACGAGTTGGGAGGGAATCGAAGCGCTGCGGAGCAAGGTCGTCGAGCGCGGCGTCGTGGCCGCGGTGGCCTACGTATATCGCGCCCATCCGGCACTGCGCGCGATGAAAGCGGCGTTGGAGTCCGGGCGCTTCGGCCGGCCCGTGCAACTGGTGGCCGTCTGCGGGCAAAACTTCCCCACCTACCGGCCTGCCTACCGCGAGATCTACTATCGAGACCGCGCCACAGGGGGCGGCGCGATCCAGGACGTTCTGACTCATGTGCTCAACGCAGGAGAGTGGTTGATCGGCCCGGTCGACCGGTTGCTGGCCGATGCGGAGCACCAGGTGCTCGACGGCGTGGAGGTCGAAGACACAGTCCATGTGCTCACCCGGCACGGTGGCGCAATGGGCTCGTATAGTCTCAATCAGCACCAGGCGCCCAATGAGATCACGGTCACGGTGATCTGTGAGTGCGGGACGTTGCGATTCGAGTACCACAAATGCCGCTGGCGATGGATGGCCAGGCCCGACGAACCGTGGCACGATGAACCGGCAGCGTCCATCGAGCGCGATACAATGTTCATCGCCCAGGCCAATGGGTTCCTCGATGCAATTGAGCGCGGTGCACCGCCGTTCTGCACGTTGGAAGATGGGATCCAGACGTTGCGTGCGAACCTGGCCGCCCTGACCTCCGCGCGAAGCGGGACCTGGCAGTCGATCGACGCCGAGGCTCGAGGAGTCGCGAGATGAGCGACTTGAAATCGGAGAGATCGGACGTATTGCCCAAGAACCGGACGGTCCAGCAACTGTTCGACCTCCGCGGCAAGGTGGCGCTGGTGACCGGCGGCGCGGGGCTTTACGGCCGCCAGATCGTCGAGGCCCTGGCCGAGGCCGGCGCGCAGACATTCATGGCGAGCCGCAATCTGGAAAAACTCCGTGCCCAGGCCGATCGTTTCGCCGCCGACGGGCTGGCCGTAACCGCGTTGCCGTTGGATCAAGCGGCGGAGGACTCGGTGGAGCAGTTGCTGCATTCGGTGATCAGCGCTGCCGGAGGCGTGGACATCCTCGTGAACAATGCCGTCCTTCGGCCCATGGCCGACTGGTCGAGCCCGGCTGCCGACTTTGCCAAGAGCATGGAGGTGAATGCCACGGGGATGTTCGTGATGCTGCGCACGTTCGGCGAGCACATGGCCGCCCGCGGCAGTGGAAGCATCATCAATGTGGGCTCGATCCAGGGAGTCGTTGGCCCCGATTACACACTCTACGAAGGGTTGGGCTGGGGCACGCCGCCGGACTATTTCTTCCACAAGGGCGGGTTGGTGCAGTTGACGCGGTTCGCTGCGGCGAAGCTGGGACCGCACGGTATCCGGGTCAACGCAATCATCCCCGGCGGATTCTTCAACGATCAGGACCCGCGTTTCGTCGAGCGGTACAACGCCCGCACATTTCTGGGCCGGATGGCCAACGAAAGCGACCTGAAAGGAGTGATCGTGTTCCTCGCCGCGGAGGCATCGGCGTACGTCACCGGAGCGTGCATCGCAGTCGACGGCGGCTACACGGCGAAGTAGCCATGCTGCGGCAAACCGCCGCTTCCGCGGTCGCGCGCATGTCCCAACCACCGACCGAGAAGCAGACACATCTCATGGCACTGGTTTCCGATCCGCAGCGGATTCGCTTGGCGATGCTCGGGATGGTCGATGGCAACGGCCATCCCTACAGTTGGAGCGCGATCATCAACGGCCGCTACGATCCCGAGGCGATGGCCGAGTGCGGCTATCCGGTCATCCCACAGTACCTCGGCGCGCAACCCAAGGAGGCGTTGGGCATTCCGGGCGTTGAAGTGACCCACGTGTGGTGCGACGATCCGGTTGATGCCCTGAAGGTCGCCAAAGCCGCCGGCATCGCGCACGTCGTGGAGAAACCCGAGGAGGTGATCGGGCATGTCGACGCCGTGGTCATCCCGACCGACCGGGGCTGGGAGCACGTCGATCGGGCCCGACCGTTCATCGAGGCCGGACTGCCGTTGTTCATCGACAAGCCGCTGGTGGATCGGGCCGATCACTTGCAGCAATTCGTCGCCTGGCACGAGGAAGGCAAGGCGTTTCTCTCGACCAGTTGCATGCGTTACGCGAGGGAGTTCCTGGTCCTTCGCAACCGGCTGGACGAAATCGGTCCGCTGCGACTTGTGACGATGACGACACCCAAGAGTTGGGAGCGCTACGGAATCCACGCCCTGGAAGGGGTTTACGGCCTCCTGGCTCCCGGCGGCTGGGAGAGCGTGGCCAACAGCGGCACGATCGAGGCCAACATCGTTCATGCGCGGCACCGGGACGGCGTCGATGTTGTCCTGGCGGCGATTGCCGATCTGGCCGGCGCGTTCGGTTATCTCCACCTTTACGGCGTCCGGGGCGTGCTGAGCGCTCGCTTTCTCGATACCTTTTCGGCCTTCAAGGCTCAGCTCGTGGCGTTTGTCGAGTATCTTCGTACCGGACAATCGCCGGTCAGTTTCTGCGAAACGGTCGAACTGATGAAGATCATCATCGCCGGCATTCGCAGCCGGGAAGAATCCGGTCGCCCGGTGAGACTCGACGAGATCCAGGCGTAATCGGGTGCGACGCTTCGTCATGCCTTGATCAGCCGGCGACGGTCTTGATGGCGGCTTCCCCGATCGCCCAGAATGGTACAGGGTTACGGGAACGAGTGGTGCGCAGGAGGCGGCAGTGCCAACGACCGACGAACCGCACGAGATGGACGACCGTTTTCCGACGGGCGAGTGGAGGGGATTCTACGTCCAGCCCGACAGCCGGCTACGGCACAAGATGGAACTGTTGCTCGAGTTTGCACAAGAAGAGATATCGGGCATGGGCGATGATTCCGTCGGAGAGTTCACCATCAAAGGAACGTACGACACGAGAACCGGCCAATGCTGGTGGACCAAGCAATACGTGGGTCAGCATCGCGTTCTTTACGAAGGTCGCGCAAACGGTCGCGGCATCATTGGCCAGTGGCAGGTTCCCGGGCAGCCGGCCTCCTGGTCGGGTCCGTTCTTCATTTGGCCGCGGGCGTTGGGCGACCTGGAATCGGAATTCGAGAGGGCGTTCCTCGAGTACGAACTGTCGGCACCGGCGCCCGCCTCTCCCGCCGAGCTTGTCGAGGCTCGGCGGTCCAACGCGCACCTGATTTCGATGGGTGAGAGGTCCTCGCCATTCCCTACACCGGGATATTCACTCGCGGAGATCAAGCTATGAACGAGACTCTGACACGACGCCAGTGGCTGACGGTCGCGACGGCCGGGGGTACCGCGATGGCGGCCGCTGGATTTCCTGCTCTGGGCAGCGCGGCAGAGCAAACAGCGCCCCCGGTGCGCGATATCGGGTCGCGGCTGGAGCTGTTTATCGATCGGTTCCTGATCGAGCGGATGGAGAATACGACCCTGCGGTTGCATGAGCCGCAGCTTGCCTCGCCCATGAGCGAACCAGCAGACCACCTCGAATACGGCACGGTTATCAAGGACGGGGATCTGTTTCGCCTCTATACGCGCGACGGGCGCGGTGCGAAATCCGACGGCGACGCGCCCGAGGTCACCCGGTACTGCGAGAGCCGTGACGGCATCCGCTGGACGAAACCGACGCTCGGTCTATACGAGATCGACGGCAGCAAGGCGAACAACGTCATCCTGCACGAGCCGCCCTTCTGCCATAATTTCTGCCCGTTCCTGGACGGGCGTGCCGGCGTTCCGGACGAAGAACGCTTCAAGGCTCTCGCCGGCACGGTGAGATCATCCTTGGTGGCATTCGTGTCGGGAGACGGCATCCATTGGCGAAAGCTCCATCCGGAGCCGGTCATCCGCTACACCAAGGAGTACGCGTTCGATTCCCAGAATGTCTCCTTCTGGTCAGAGTTTGAAGGGAAGTACGTCTGCTATTTCCGCCACTTCCTCGACAAGAAGCTCCGTTCGGTCTGCCGCACGACCTCGGTGGATTTTCTGAATTGGAGTGAACCCGTGCCGTTGCGTCCGAACTTCCCCGGCGAGCATCTCTATACGACGCTCACGCATCCCTACTTCCGTGCCCCGCACATCTACATCGCGCTGCCGACGCGGTTCCATCCGGATCGCGGCGAGAGCACCGACATCCTTTTCATGACCGCCCGCGGCGACAGTCCCTACGACCGCACGTTCCGCGAGGCTTTCATCCGACCGGGCCTCGATCCGGCACGATGGGGCAACCGTTCGAACTACGCGGCGCTCAACGTCGTCCCGACCGGCCCCGCGGAGATGTCGATTTACACGACTCCGTTCCGCCGCTTCGTCCTTCGCACCGACGGCTTCGCTTCGGTCCATGCCGGAGCCGACGCCGGAGAGATGGCGACACACCCGTTACGATTCTCAGGCAAGGAGCTGGCGGTCAATTACGCGACGAGTGCGGGTGGAGCGCTGCGGGTGGAGATACAGGACGCCGAGGGCCACCCGCTGCCCGGCCTCACGCTGGACGATTGCCGCGGCCTGGTTGGCGACGCCATCGAGCAGACCGTCACCTGGTCGAAAGGAAGCGATCTCTCCGAGCTGGTCGGCCAGACCGTGCGATTGCGTTTCGTGATGCTGGAAGCAGATCTGTATTCGATGCAGTTCAAATCGTGAGCCGGTAGCCAACGTCTGTCACCACTTTCGCCGGCGAGGGTGAGAATGATCGCGATCAAGCCGCACCATTTCGTGGACATTGTGACGGCCTGCGCAGACGGGCGAGCGGAGTTCGCGCCGCATCCCTACGGACATGCGGTACACAGCGTCGCAAGAGAGATTCTCGCCCATCGCGACGTCACGCTGCGTATCGAGTTTGGGGCCGACGACATCTGCCTGCCCTGCCGCCACAACGTCGATGGATTGTGCGACGACATCATCGATACCTCGTTCCGGCCCACGGCCCCCGAGTCGAAGCGTGAGTACAATCTCCTCATCGACCAGCGCTGGGCACAGCGGCTGGGTCTGCGGCAAGACGACGAATTGACCGCCCGGGAGCTGTGCCGGCGCATCCGGGATAGCTGCAGCGACCTCACCGAGATCTACCGGGAAGTCCCGCCTGACATGACGGCAGCAAGGCAGGCGAAGCTGCAGAAAGGAATTGCCGTGTTCCTCGGCGAGCCAGTTCCATGAAGTTTCTCACGGCTGCGGCAAGTTATGGAGATTCCTGGTAGAAGATCACCTTGTCGAGCATCAGGTTGCGGTCTTCTCCGTCCTGGTTCAGGTCGTTGACCAGCGCCAGCGAGAGTTCGTGGGTCCCTGCGGCAAGTTCGATCGGCAGGGAATACGGCCGCCAGTTGCCGCTGATCAGTTGCACCTGGCCAAGCAGCTTGCCGTCGATGCGGACTTCGACGAGCGGGTAGACTCCGGCGGCCTTCGTGCCGGAAGCCGTCACCTCCATCGTATATCGGCCTGTGGCGGCCACTTCGACCGCCGCTTTCACATAACCATTGCACGCCAGCGATACATGGGCGCCCAGGTTGCGGAAGAAGGGCATTTCTGGCTGGGGCGTCATCTGTTCGCACTCGATGGCTACGCCCAGCCGGGGCGTAAAATTGCCGCCCAGCGCGGCCAGCAGCGCGCCGGCGTAGCGAGCCGCCTTGCGGGAATTCTGCGGTTCGGTGTCCCAGCGAACCTGATCCAGCACAATCATCCCTTTGCCGCGCCTGGCCACGCCAATTGCCGGCGGACTGGCAAGAAACCGCACGGCCGTGCCGCTCTCCTGATCGCGAGCGATCAGGATCTTGTCGACATAGAGATTGCGATCCTCCGCCGGCGGGTTGCTGCCGTCATTGATGAAGGCCACTGAAACCTCGTGCCGCCCCTGTTCCACGCGGCCGAAGGTCGTCATGGTGTGCCACTGATCATCGGCAACGGCGACGAGGCCGAGAGGCTTCTGGTCGACGGAAATCCGCGCCAGCGGATACTCCCCCTTCGCCGGCGTGCCACGGGCAACGAGGCCGATTACGTAGTCGCCCGTGGCAGGAAAATCGACCACGGTCGATGCAGAGCCGGTCGTTGCGAACACCACGCCCGGCGACCGTCGCTCGACGATCTGTCCCTCGAGCTTCCAGTCTTCGATTTCGAAGGTCCTCACGTCCTTGCCATCCAGGCTCTTGGCAAAGATGCCGTCGACCATCTCGTCTGCCCGCGGCGTTTCGGCCCAGTCGATTCCGACATGCGGGCCGAGCCAGTAGAGATCCTCCCGAGTTATGGCCTCGAGGAGCGGTTCGCTGCCTTCTGCCCGAATGATGGGGCCGGAGTAGGGTTGCAGAGTGATATCGAGCGCGAGCCCACGGCATAACGCGTCGAATGCCGCCGGATTGGCACGATGGACAACGAGGGTCCCGCCTTGCTCCACGAATCGGAGCGCTGTGCTGGCGTCGATCTCGCCGCCGCGGCATACCAGTAATTGGCAGGCGGACAGATCGGCCATCGCGCTGTCTGTCAGAACATCGTACTGCAGCCCGAGGCTGTTCAGATATGCGTGGTATTCGTCCGTGCCGCCCAAAACAGCCGTCCTTCGCACAGTCGACGAATATCTAGCAAGGTATTCGATCAGGTTGGCCAGTATCCGTGCCGCGGCAGGCTCGCTGTCGATCTTCTCGATCAGGTTCATCTGGCAGTACACGATGCAGCCGCGGCCGACCGGCTGCTCGACCAGCGGAGCATTGTCGATCCCGGTTGCGGAGCCGGAGACGACGATTGCCAAAGCTCCGCCCGACGCGGGCCGCGCCGGGTCGTGAGTGGCCACCAGGTGATCGCCGCGCCAAAACTTGAGATCAGCCGGCTCAACGCCTGCCAACGCGGGATGACTGGGACGGGTGGGAGACGTCATTGTCGACCGGTGCCTGGTCAGGCTGATGTCGAACATCCCCTGCGGGTAGGCCTCCTGGCGAAGAACCAGCACGCGGCCGCCTCGGGCGGCAAAATCGAGCAGTGCCCGGCGTTCCGGCATCGTGCGGCCGATTGCCGGGTGCTCGTTCTCCCTGGCCGCCAGCGAATCTGAACCGATTACCAGAACGTCCAGATTCGCGTCGATGTCGCTGAACGCCGCAACGGTTGCGGTGCGGAGGCCAGCGGCTTTGAATCGCCGGGCTGTTGTGCCCGGAGGATCGTAGAGACCTAGCGAAACCGAGGCCTTTGGCAAATCGATCGGCGGGAAGACCCAGTATCGATGGGTATCGTCAAATACCAGTCGGCCGTTGCGGCGCAGACTCAGCCGCCAATCCACCGCCGTGCGCGATTGAACCTTCGGCATGTTCAAGACAACTTCGAGCATCTCCTGGCCGGCCGGATCAAGAGCAAGCACTTGTTGACCTCGGTCGACGAGTTCGCCTCCACGGGTCAGCTCCCACAACAGTTCGAGCGCCGACGGTTCAAGGATGTCGTTGAACACCTCGAGTCGGCGCGCGATTCGCTGGCCCGCGTAGAAGCGGCTGTCGTAGTCGTGGCAATAGGCCGCAATCGGCTGGTAGGCATACTGATGAGCCTCGTAGAGGGGATTGGCTGGCTCCAGCGGTCCACCCTCGATCACGGTCCACGGCGAGATGCCTGCGACCCCGAAGTGACGGTAGCCGAGGATCTGCATCCGCCACGATTCCGCCTTGCCCAGGTCTCGATAACGCTTGTAGTCGAGATAGGCTTCATCGCCGAAAAAGACCGTGTGCCACGACGGATCGCGCGACGGCAGCCAGAGAAACTCGCCGACATAGAGCGGCTTGTCCTTTTTCCAGAGGAACTCGTTGCGCCCATCCTGGAACATATGATCGATTTTCTGCGGCTCGGCAAGCCACCAGGCTTCATTCGGCCAGCACGTGAAATCGGGATACTCGTGGGGATAGTGGATGCCGATCGCATCAGCCACTCCGCCCGGATCGCCGTCCGATTCATAGAACATCGGCCGCGTCGGATCCCACTGCTTGACCAGGCGGCCCATGCGGACCAGGTCGGCCTTGGCGGGCGAGGCATCGTTGAGCCGGCCGCCGAAGAACTCGTTTTCCAGGCTCCACATGACCACCGACGGCCGGTTCTTGTCGCGGTCGACCATCGCCCGGAGATGATCGGCGTAGTGGTCCCAAAAGACCGGGTCGTTGATGCGGTACGTGTCGTCATCGTTCCAGACCGCGCCTTCGACGATCATCAACAGGCCGACCTCATCCGCCACTTCGTAGTGGAGGCTCGGCCAGGGCTGTGTGTGGGTGCGGAAGGCGACGCAGCCGCACCGCTTGATCGCTTCCCACTGGCGGCCGATTTCGTCGCGCGTCATCTGACCGCGCGGAGGCCACCACGATGTGGCCAGCAGGTGAATCTTCACGCCGTTCAAGTAGAAGTCGTGCCCCGCGACCCAGAACTCGCGAAAGCCGAACCGGGTCCGCAACTCGTCGCCGCTGGAAAGCTCGCTTCGCAGGTGGAGCAGATGCGGATCGGTGTGCGACCACAAGGGCGCGTCCGGCCATGGTTGCCGCACAGTCACCGAGGCCGACTCCCCGGCCGGTATCTCCACGCGGGTCGAAGGGAGTTCGAGCACGTCGCGGCCCTGGTCTTCGACGGCAGCTCGAAGTTGAACGACCGCGGCGGTTGCCGACTCGTTGGCCAGCGTGTACTCGACCACGAGTTCGCCGCGGCGGACCGACGGCTTGATGAACAGGTCCTTGATGTGCACTGCCGGATGCGACCGCAAGACGACGTCATCCCAGATCCCATACTGCCCGTAGAGTCCGCCAACAGGCGAGAGAATCTTATCGCGGGGAACGCTGCGGGCCTGGCCCCTGCCCTCGTCGCGGCTGAGGTCGACCTTGCCGGGCGCGAAGACGCCGGTCCAATCGTGGCAGCCCACCAGCAGTTCGTTGGGCCCGTCCAGGCAAACCGCGTCCGTAACATCGACGTGGAACGGCTGATAGCCGCCGAAACAGCCGCCCACTTCCCGGCCGTTGACCAGCACGCGGCTGTTGTACTTCACTCCGCCGAAGTGAATCTCGATCTGTTGCCCGTGCATTTCGGGGGGCACGGTAAACGACCTTCGCAGCCATACCCGCTGGTAGTCTGTACCGTTGAAATAACCCGGCACGGTGCATCGCCGCCACGCGGTGGCATCGGGAGGATTTGACAGATCGCTGACCGGTTGCTGTTCCCACGAGCCGTTGAGAGTGACTTCCTGCCGCGGCGGATCACCGGCCACTGCCGTGAGCGTCAGTAGCAGGCATGTAATCGGTCCGGCGTGAATCATCACCAGGGCCTCCTGTCGAACCAGATCCTCGTCATCCTCGCTCGGCAAGCACGGCGGACGAACGACCATCCCGTGCCTCACACCGGAGTTCTCTTCGGGTCGGTTGCGTCCGGCAGCCGATCGACTGTTTTAGCACGGCCGACGGCAATGTGCCATCGGCCACAAGTCCCGGCCAGGCTCAGTTCAGTTGCCTTGCCACCCTGCGATCGGCGAGACATACTCAGAGCATCTGAAAAGCGTGTTCACTTCCGGAATCGACCAGGTTGTCGTCGCGTAGGAGAGTCGGGAGCTATGGAATCTGGCGGATTCGCGCCGACGCTGCTTGAGTTTCTCGAACAACTGGCCGACCACAACAATCGTCCCTGGTTCCAGGAGAACAAGCGCCGATACGAGCTTCTGGTCCTGGAACCGGCGATGGCATTCATTCGCGATTTCCGGCCGCGGCTGAAGAAGATCTCGCCGTACTTCGTGGCCAGCGACCAGCGGGTCGGCGGCTCGCTCATGCGAGTCTACCGCGACACGCGGTTCGCCAAGGGGGGCGAGCCCTACAAGACGAATGTCGGGATCCAGTTCCGCCACGAGCAGGGGCGCGACGTCCACGCGCCGAGCTTCTACGTCCATATCGAACCCGGCGAGTGCTTTCTCGCCGCGGGCCTGTGGCGCCCAGATCCCATCGCATTAGGTCAGGTCCGACAGGCGATCGTTGCATGGCCCGACCGCTGGCGACGGGCGAGCGGGAATCGCCGATTCCGAGAACGATTCTCTCTGGATGGCGCCAGCCTCAAACGCCCGCCTCGCGGCTTCCCCGCGGACCATCCGCTGGTTGAAGACCTCAAGCGGACCGACTTCATCGGGGTTGAATCGTTGACGGAACACGACGTTCTCGACCGCGCATTCCTGGACCATGTGGCCGAGTCGTTTGCCGCCACCCGGCCGTTTATGCGACTGCTGTGCGACGCACTAAATGCGCCGTTTTGAAGCCGAACACGTACCGATGCGCCGCGAACGGCATGATCGAGTCAAGACAAGCGATCACGAGGTGTCAGATGCTTCACGACTCCACACTGGATATGCCGGATCTGAGGATACAGGCGATGAGGCGAGCCACTGCGATATTCCTGGCGTTCTTTCTGCCGGCGCCCGTCGGCGCGGCGGAACAGCACGACACGCGCACGATGGCCGACATGGCCCAACGCGTCGAGCGGCCGGACGGCTTTCCCCGGGCGTCGGCGGTCTGTTTCTCCAGCCGCTGGCGGCATCCGGCCAACGCCAACGACCCGCACGACACGTTCCAAGCGGCGGCCGATTTCCACGCCACTGGTTTCTACTGGATCAGCGGCGACAGCCAGGCCTGGTTTGAAGAGATCAAGCGCCGCGGCTATCCCTTTCAGGGCTGGCTGAGCACGATTCTGCCGGACAAGCTTTTCGGCAATACGCGGCAACAGGGCCGGATCCTCAATGAGCAGGGAGAACTGGTGACTGGGCCGTGGATGCGGGCCTTCAACGGCTGGTGGGGCTGCATGAACAGCCCCGAGTACCGCGCGGTCTACCTCGATTATGTGAAGATGTATATCGACGCTGGCGCCGACTCGCTGCAAATGGATGATCCGGGCGAGAACTACACGGCCATCCAATGGGGCGGCTGTTACTGCCCGCACTGCAAGGAGAAGGCCGCTCGGCTGGGCAAGTCACCGCCGGAGATCCAGCAGCAATCGACCGAAGAATTCTACCGCTGGATGCGCCGCGAGATGGATGCCTATGCCGGGCGGCACGTGCCGTTTTCGTGCAACAGCCGTCCGGGCGACAAGTACTTCTTCGACTTCGCTTTTGACTTTGGCCTGGCGGAACTGGCCGACGGCCATGCCCGCCCCGAGGCCCTCTACCGTGCCGTTCGAGATGCGGAATCGCGGGGCAAAGCCCAGATGTTCACCTACGTGTCGACCAGCCTGACCCGGACACGAGCCGCCATCGGCCTGGCCTACGCATGCGGCACGCACACCATCGTGCCGTGGGACGTTTACATCGCTACCGGCTCGCCGCGCTACTTCGGCAAACCGGAAGAGTACGCCGACCTGTACGGCTTTGCCCGTGCGGCGGCTCGCTATCTTGACGGCTATGAGGACGCCGCCGTGCTGCTGCCCCAGGCCGCCGATCCGCGCTACCCGTACGCGCCGTTGGCGGTGCGTGGCGGATCGAGCGAGCTGAGCCTCTTTGTCCGGGCGATCCCGGGCCAGGCCGATGCACCGGTGGTCATTCACTGTGTCGACGCGAGCGATCAGCCGCAGCCTTTCCGTCTGGATATTGATCCGGCACGGTTCTTCGGCGATCGGCCGGTGACGATCGATTTTGTCGCCCCAGCGGCGTACGACCGGGCGGCACATCAAGCGGCCGAGCAAACGAAGAACTTCGGCCCCCTGGCCGTGACTCGGCGACTGGCCGAGGGTTTTGTGAACGGTTGCGATGTCCCGGCCGTCGGACCATGGGGGTTGGTGGTGATCGCACCCGATCCTTCGAAGCCGCGGTCGGTCTGGCCGCCGGCTATTCTGGCCGACGATGCCAGCCGTTATACGTCGCGCCTGCTCGTGCGGATGTCGAGCGCCACGCCCAACGCGACGGTGCGGTACACGCTCGACGGCAGCGAACCGACCGCCGGCTCGCCGGCTTACGACGAGCCGCTTGCGCTCACGGCGGCGACCACGGTAAGAGCAAAAGCGTTCAGTCAGGAGAAAGCCAGCGCGGCAGCCAGCGCCACCTTCCGGCCGGGAGTGGTCCAACGCCGGCCGATCGCACCCGATGCAATCGCCGGGCTTCGGCTCTGGCTGAAGGCCGATTCGCTGCTCGACGATCAACAGCCCGGTGAACCGGTCGTCCGCTGGCCGGCCACAGTCGGTCCCGCCATGCAGACGGAGAAGGTAAAACTGGCGGATGGCCAGATGGCGTCGCCGCCCACCCTGGCCGGCACTGCTATTGGAGGCATGCCGGCGGTGCGGTTCGCCAGCGGTACCGATCTGCTGGCGATTCGCAATTTCGCCAACGAGCATCTGGCAGGTGCGTTCACCGTATTGATGGTCACTTGTTCCGAGGATCCGTATTTCGGCGCCTGCGGCAATTCGCTCAACGGAAATGGCGGAATCCCCAGGCTCTACCTCACACGCAACGGGCTGACCTACAACGCCACTTCGTTGCACGCGGGGGTGACCCGCGGGCAGCCGGCCCTGCTCGGCTACACGCACGACGGCACCGATGCGGCGAGCGTCTTCGTTAACGGGATACGGAGCGGCACTGCCCGGGGAGCGGAATACGCACGGGTGGAGCAGTTCGGCGGCGGCAACTTCGCCATCCCCTTCTGGTCGGGCAATACCTATCACCCAGGCGATGTTGCGGAAGTGATCGCCTTCGATCGGTGCCTGAGCGAGGAAGAGCGTGCCGGAGTTGAGCAGTACCTGGCGGAAAAGTATCGGCTACGAACCGTCAAGCTTTGGGAATGATCGCGGCCCGAGGCGCCGCTCGCAGCTTCTTGTTATCCGCCTGATTAGTCCATTTATACCATCTTCTTTCATACGGCGGGCACCATGTTGAGTTCTTTCCTGTTGGCGACAATTGCGGCCGCCTGCTGTAGCACAGCCCAGGCCGATCGCTGGGCGCGGGTCGACGATCAGGGCGTTCTGCGCTGGCAAGACGACCGCTCGGAAGTGGCGTTATTCGGCGTCAATTACTACACACCCTTCAGCGCCGACTACGAGGGGCTTGCGCGGCTCGGCGAAGACCACCGGGTTGTGATCGATCACGACGTGGCCCATTTCCAACGCCTGGGCCTCGACGCAATCCGCCTCCATGTCTTCGACCGGCAGATCAGCGATCTGGAGGGCAACCTGCTGGACAACGAAAACCTCAAGCTTTTCGACTACCTGGTGTTCACTGCGAAGCAACGCGGCATCTATACCGTGCTCACCCCGCTCGCCTGGTGGCACTATCATTCCGCCAACGCCGGCTTCTCCTCGCTGTACAGCAAGCCCGAGATGCTCCGCAGTCCCGCGGCCCGCAGCGCGCAGAAGAACTACCTCCGGCAGTTCATGGAGCATGTCAATCCCTACACAGGCATGGCCTACCGCGATGAGCCGGCCATCGTGGCCATTGAATTGATCAATGAACCCCTGTATGACCGAACCACAACGGTCGACGATGTGCGCGACTACATCGACGACCTTGCTGGAGCGGTCCGCGCTGCCGGCGCCCGCCAGCCGATCTTCTACAACGGCTGGGCAGGAATGGAGGAAGCTGTCGGCAAGTCGTCGATCGAGGGCTGCACGTTCGGCTGGTACCCGACCGGACTGGTTTCCGGCGGCTGCCTGCGATCGAACTACCTCCCGGCCGTCGATGACTATCCGCGGATGCGGATGGCATGCCTCGCGGAAAAGGCGAAGATTGTCTACGAATTCGACGCTGCCGACGTCCCCGGCCGCGTAATGTACCCGGCGATGGCCCGGGCGTTTCGCAGCGGCGGCGCGCAGATCGCCACGCAGTTCCAATACGACCCGACACCACTGGCCGCCTTCAACTACGGTTGGTGCACCCACTATCTCAATCTGATCTATGCTCCGGGGAAGACGCTCAGCTTCGCGCTGGCCGCCGAGGCGTTCCGGCGGACGCCGCGTCTGGCGCGTTTCGGCGAGTATCCAGCATCCGCCGCGTTCGGCCCCTTCACACTCGATTTCGACCGCGACATGAGCGTGATGCGGACCGATGACGCGTACCTGTACGCCAACGACACCGACTTGCCGCCGCCCCACCCGGAACGCCTGGAGCGGGTATTCGGCTGCGGCAGTTCACCTGTCGTCCGGTACGAGGGCACGGGCGCCTACTTTCTCGACCGCTTGGGTAATGGACAATGGCGACTGGAAGTCTATCCGGATGCCGTCTGGATCGACGACCCGTTCGCGCCCACCAGCCTGACCCGCGAGGTCTCACGGGTTCTCTGGGCTGAGCATCCCATAACCGTGCGGCTTCCCGACCTGGGAGATAGTTTCCAGTGCCAACGGATTGCGCCGAATGCCGCGGCGTCGGCTAGGGCCGTCAGCGGCTCTTTTTCGGTCACACCCGGCGTGTACACGCTCGCCCGCCAGGGAGCGACGCTTCCGACCAACGTCGCCGCCGAGTTCTGGGCTCCCGCGCCGGAGTATGAACGTCCGGCCGTGTGGTGGCAGACCGCCAGGCGTTGGCGAGCAGGGGTCGCCCTGCCCGTCCAAGTCAGCGTAGCCGCCCGGGACGTGAAGTTCGTGCGCCTTCACATAACGGGTGGTGAGCGTCTGGCGATGGATCACATCGCGCCTTATCTCTACTCCGCGAGTGTTCCCGGCGAGCGCCTTGTGGATGGCGCGGTTCATTTGCAGTTGGAGGTGCAGACACCGACAGGGGCCTATTGGTTTCCTGCCGGCGCGACCGGTCAGCAGAAACCGCGCGAGCCTTTCACTGTTTTCCAGATCGACCGGAACACCGCTCCGCACGTTCGTGGCTCGCCCGCCTGTCGGGCTGAAGTCGTGAGTGGCAGCACGCTGAACGTTGAGTCCGCAGGGTTTCATGGTACGGCAGCGGCCGGATTGCGGTTGCCGGCCAGTCGGCCGGACCAGTCCGATTTCGACACGCTGATCGTCCGCGGTCGGGCCACCCAGGCTGCCACGGACCGAGTTGAACTTGGCCTCGTGCAGGCCGACGGTAAGGCGTACGGTATCGACGTGCCGCTGTGGAACGAACAGCACGACGTGCGCGTGCCGCTGGTCGAGTTGAAACCGCTTTGGGCCACACCGCCGGGAAGGCTTGACGTGACGAGACTCAGCGAAGTCAGCCTTGTCTTCGGGGCCTGGCTCTACGGTCCTGTGGCCAGTGAGCCACATGGATTCCAAATCGAAAAGGTCTGGCTCGAACAGAGCGTGCCCGGTTGGGCGGTTGATATTGCCCCGGCCGATGGTCCGGTGGTGCTGTTCGCCGCGGGCGATCGGCCGGCGCGGGTCAACGGTGAAGAAGGCAGCGTTCAGACGCTGGTTCGCGGCAGTCGGCCGGGTCAATGGGCTGATCGAATCTGGATCGCGAAGTTCGAGCCGCCGCCGAGCAGTATTTCGTTTCGCCAGCCGGTGACTGAGAGCATTCGAATCGCTGGCGGTCTCCTGCACCATGCCAATGCGTTGGAGATCGTCGCGCGTGCGATCGAACCGCCGACCGACAAGCTCGAAGTGGTGCTCCTCGAACGCGATTCGACGGCCTGGGGAACCGTTGTGCCACTCTCCGAGAAGTGGCAGCGGATCGTGGTGCCGCTCGGCGAACTGCGGTTCTTCGACCACTGGGCGCATCCCGAGGGTCGTGGGGGCAAGAATGATCGCCTCAAGATCGAGGAATTGGACGCGGTGAATTTCTGTTTCGGCTCGTGGCTCTACGGAGACCGCGCCGGGCAGGCGCATGGCATCGAGATCGAGAGTGCCTCGCTTGTTCAGGGCGATTGATCACGAGAATCTCGATCATGAAGTCAGTTGCAGGGCGCGTCGTTCACTGGCCGCGAGCCGTCGCATTTGTATGCTGAAGGATGAACTCAACGATCGGAGAAGGGTCATCGAGGCCGTGCGGATGATGCCCCATTCCCTTCTTGATCAATACCCTGACCGGACCGCCGAGCTTCTCATACCGCTGCTTGACAATCGCGCCGTTCTCCGTGTAGGGCACCACATCGTCGGCGTCGCCGCAGAGCAGGAAGAGCGGAATTGCAGCCTTCGCCAGCGGTTCGAGATTATCGATCGGGTTCTTCGTGTAGGCCAGGGCTTCCGCTTCCGACTGGAAGTGATAGTCCCGGATCAGCTTCTGCCAGTCCGCCGGGCTTCCCTTGCCTTGTCCTTTGCCGCCCGGCCAGCTCTTGAAGTCCAGCACGGCGTTGTCGGCGAGGATACAACCAACCTTGCCGGGGTTCGCGGCCGCCCAATTGAAGCAGTAGAGGCCGCCGCGGCTAAGTCCCTCCAGGACCGGCTTCGGTGAGAGGCCGTGCTGCTCGGTCAGTGTCTGATAAAGCACGTCCCAATGGGCCAATGCATCCGGGCAGCCGAATGTGTTGCCGACATTGATGTAGACGAGATGGAACCCCTTGGCCAGCAGAGCCAGGTCCACCTGTGGAAAGGCGTCGAAGAACTCGGCCCGCCAGACCCACGGTCTGCCCGCCGCCGGCTGCCGAGGGACGACAACCGTCGTGGCGCAGCCGTCCACCATGAAATCATAGCGGTCGTAGCCCCGATATCCCGAATGAACGCCGGGAAACGGCTGATCCGCACCGGCGAGCACGGCCGACGGGCAATGGAAGAGAATCAACAGAATCGCTACGCACACAGTTGTTGCGAGCCACGCTCTTCGCCGGATCATTCGACTCCTCCTCCGCATAAGCTCAGGGCGCCGCCGCACACAAGCGACTCGAGATGCCAAACTCCGCCTGGAAGCGGATGTCTTGCCGGCAGCCGCGGAACCGCTCTGACGATCCACCAGTCTGGGCCGGGCGGGCGGCAAAGTCAATCTGAAAGCAGCGATCGATCCGCCGGCCGGCCTGGCGTATGATAGAACCGCGCGACACCCTCGGCCGCAAGACGGCACTTAAGCGGGATTGTCGCTCGAAAGCTGTCGAACAACACTCTGCGGGACACACACTGAGATGATACCTCGATCCTTCCGACTCAGACGCTGGCGGACGTTTACGGGATTCTCCTTCATCCTCCAGTTCACGATCCTCGCCGCGACGGTTTCAGCGGCCGACCGGCCCAACGTCCTGTTTATCGCCATCGATGATCTGCGCAGCGACCTGGGCGCGCTCGGTGCGACCCATGCCAAAACGCCTCAGCTCGACGCATTTGCCGCAACCGCACGGCTTTTCAGCCGTCACTTTGTACAGGTGCCTACGTGTGGCGCGTCGCGATGCGCGCTGGTGCGCGGCCGCTATCCTTCCGTCCCGGCCCAGGTAGGCAACAATGCCATCCGCAGTACGCATGCCGAGTGGGGCGTCAACAGTCTGCCCGCCGTGTTTCGCCGTCACGGCTATCTGACCTTGGCCCTGGGGAAGATCACGCACCATCCTGGCGGGCTGACTGGCAAACACTGGGCCGAGGGGCCTGAGGAGTTGCCCGGGGCGTGGGATCGTTGCTGGATCCCCGACGGTCCGTGGAAGACTCCGGAGGCGATCATGCATGGCTATGCCAACGGCGCGGCCCGGCAGCCCGGCAAGTCGCCGCCATGGGAGGCGTTTGACGGTCCTGATGAAGCGTATCCGGATGCATGGGTGGCGGCCGAGGCCATCGCGACACTGGAGAAGCTTGCGAAGGAAGAACGACCGTGGTTCTTTGGTGTCGGCTTCTTCAAGCCGCATCTGCCTTTTGCCGCGCCCAAGAGATGGTTTGACCTGCATGCGGCGGGAGTACCCGACCTGGGCGCCGGGATCGCAGCCAAACCCGCCTGGCCGTCGGGATGGCATGCCAGCGGCGAGTTTCGCGGGAACTACGGCCACCCGGCCGGACGCGACCCTGCCACCGATGCCGATTACGCACGCCTGATGCGGCAGGCCTATGCCGCCAGCGCGAGTTACATGGACGCTCAGGTGGGCCGCGTCCTGCGTGCGCTCGACGAAAGCGGCATGGACGACAACACCGTCGTGGTCGTATGGAGCGACCACGGATTTCTGCTCGGCGAGCACGCCATTTGGGGCAAGCACTGTCTGTACGAAGACGCTCTGCGGTCGCCGCTCATAATCCGGCACCCTGGACTTGCCCAGCCGGGCAGGACGAGCGAGGCGATCGTCGAAACCGTGGATGTCTTTCCCACCCTCGCCGACCTGTGCGGATTGCCCCTTCCCTCGGGGCTGGATGGCCGCAGCCTTCGCCCACAACTGGCCGACCCCGCCGCTCCGTCCGGCAAGGCCGCTCACGGCTTCTGGACCGGCAACCAGCGAACGCTGCGCAACGACCGCTGGCGACTGATCGTTCAGAAGGGCTCAGACGCAGCGGCGCCGCGGATCGAACTGTTCGATTTCGAGACCGATCCGCACGAGACTCGCAACCACGCCGTCGACCGTCCCGAGATCGTCCGCGGACTGCTCGACAAGCTCGACCTCGCTCAGTAACCTTCGCTCCCGTCAGTGCATCTGAGTCACGTTCCGCCCCTTCACTCAAGAGGCTCCGACTCAACCTTGATCACGACCGCAGTCAAGTCATCCTGAGGCTCGTTGAGCCCGGTGAAGTCGAAAACCGCTTGCTGCAGGCTTTGGATGATCTCGCTTGCCCGGCAATCACGGCTCGCACGAACGGCCTCCAGCATCCTTTCTTGTCCGAACGGCTCCCCATCTGGAGACCGGGCCTCGAAGAAACCATCGGTCGTGAGCAGAACGATGTCTCGGGCATCCAGTTCCATGGGCACACCCGAGGGAATATCCATATCCGGCAGAATCGCCAGCGGTAGAGCGCTGCTGGGGAGAACGCCTTTCACCTCGCCTGTGCGCCCCAGCATGTAACCGGGAGGATGCCCCAGATTCAGGTATTTTAGTCTCCGCGACGCCAACTCCAGTTGCACGAACAGCAAGGTGACGAACCGCCCTTCTTCTGTCTCGCGGCACAGAAATGTGTTCACGTGCCGCAGCGCCTCCTCGATGCCTGTGTGGTCCAGGACGAACGAGCGCAAATGGGCGCTGACCGACGCCATGACCAAAGCGGCGCTGAAGCCGTGGCCGCACACGTCGCCCACCACGATTCCCAATGAACCGTCAGGCATCATGAGATAGTCGTAGTAGTCCCCTGCAGCGAACTGGGCGGGGACAAGCGATCCGGCGATATCGTAGCCGGGCACAGCGAGAATGGAGCCGGGCAAGAGATGCTGCTGAATCCGCTGGGCGGCGATCAACTCCCCCTCCCGCTCCCGCATCAACTGCTCAGATCGTTTTCGATCGGTGATATCCAGGTGCGAACCTACCATCCGAACGGGCTTGCCTGTCGGGTCTCGAACGACGGCGCCGCGAGCGAGCATCCAGCGGTAGGAGCCGTTCTTGTGTTGCAGGCGATGTTCCAGTTCGAACTGGGAAGTCCTATTGTCAAGGTAATCGCGAATGGTTCCCAGCGCAAGCTCCCGATCATCTGGATGGAGCCGCGCCTCCCATTCGCTGAAATGGCTCTCGAGCTCATCGCCATCGTATCCCAGAATGCTTTTCCAACGGGGCGAGAAGTAGCACTTGCCCGTCACGAGATCCCAGTCCCAGATTCCCGCGTCGGTTCCTCGGACGGCAAGGTCGAATCGCGCCTCGCTCCTGCTCAGGGCCTCTTCCGCCCGTTTCCGCTTCACGATCCCGGCGAGCACGGCAGCCACGGCGGTCAGGAAGCCTTCCTCTGTGGGATCGCGTTCGTGCCCGTGTTCGATATAAAGGTTGATGATTCCCAGAAGAGTGTCCTCCGAGATGATCGGAATGCAGTAGTGTCCATGCGGAGTCATACCCGGATAACGGGTGCGATGACGCTCATCGAGGTTGCAGGCGAACACAACGTCTCGTTGTTCGGCCGCCAACCCACACAGACATTCACCCACCCGGACGCGACAGCACGCTTTCAGCAGAGGTTCTGCCAAGCCGCGCCGAGCCTTCATGACGAGCACGCGAGGATCGTCCTCGACGAGGAAGACAGATCCCTTGGCCTCCAACCGGATCCAGGAGAGCGACAACAGGAGGTCCAACGCCTGTTCCAATAGTTCGTCCAGGGACAGAGGATCCAGCGAGAGTTTCAACAACGCATTGAGCGCCGACTGAATCTCCAGGTTTGACCGGAGAGCTTCCTCGGTCTTCTTTCGCTCGGTGACATCCAGAACGGCCGCCACGACCAGCAGCCCTTCTTCGGTCTCAATGGGGCTCAAAGCGATCTCCGCGGCGAATTCGGTGTTGTCTTTGCGCCGGCCAAGGAGCGACGGCCGATTGCACATGTATTGGACGGAGGGGGATTGGGCATATTCGCCCCGTGCCGCCACGTGACGGTCGCGAAATCGTTCTGGAACCAGAATTTCCAGCGGTTGATCCAGCAGGTCTTCCCTCGTGAAGCCGAAGACGCTCTCTGTATGGGTGTTCGCAAAGAGGATGCGGCCCTCCTGGTTGACCAGCAACACGGCAATTGCCGCCGACTCCAGGACAGACCGCAGTCTCTCGTCGGCGCGCCGACGCTCGGTGATGTCCTCGATCAGGCCGTCATATCCGATGAGCGTTCCGCTCTCGTCGTGGTGGCGGAGGACGGTGTTCCGCACCCAGCGGGTAGCTCCGCCCCGCTGTCGGATCCGGTGCTCGATGGGCGGAACCGCCTCGCCCTGCATGATTCTCGCGGCATGCTGCCGCACCCGTTCGCGGTCCTCGGGATGAACCATATCGATCCACAAGGAAGGCTGCGATCGGTAGTCCTCCGGCCGGTAACCGGTCATGGTGACGCACCCCGGCCCGTGCTCGGTCGACGCAGGCACACCAGCGCTGATCTCAACCGAATAGCGGTACGCGCGTGCAGCGAGCAACAATTCCGAATAACGGCGTTCACACGTTTGAAGCTTGTTTTCCACCGCCTTCCGTTCGGCAATGTCTACGCTGAAGTTCAGCGAACCGGTGATCCGACCGTGATCATCACACAGAGCGTGGCCCAGACCAAGAACCCAAGTCGTGCGCCCCTGCGGAGTCTGCACCCTGTACTCGAGTTTCCATTCACCGGAAGAACGCACCGCTTCATGCCACTGTCGCACCGTCGTTTCAAGATCAGCGACATGGATGCCTTGCGTCCAGTGTCGTCCCAAAGCCTCGTGGGGCGCCAGCCCCGTCATTTCGGTCCAGCACCGGTTCACATAACGACAGTTTCCGTCGGCATCCGCCAGGCATATGCCAACTGACGATGAGGCTACAAGTCGCTGGAAGAACTGCTCGCCTTCAGCGACTTCCTTCTGTCTACGGGTCAGGACTAACATGAGCCGAACCCCCGGGGTCTGACTCGCGCCTCCTGTATGGATGTGCCGAAGTGCCGTCGCTTCTTCCCAGTTCGCTCAGCCCACTTCGATCCTGTCGATCACCTGGTTGACCCGACCGCTTCCTGGGCCAGCTGTGATAGAAGCTGGGCAGGTGACCTCTTGAGAAAGCTGCCCCTGATCACACTCGCATGAGACCTCTCTCAGCAGGGGAGAGGGGCTGCTTCGAAGACGATCGCTTGCCGATAACTCAGTGTTGAAAAAACGCGCGGAGGCATCGCTGATCGTGGAGCGGGGCATAGGCATACCTCCATTCCTTGGAGAAGGAAACACTCCAAAAGAGCGTTCCTTGCACCTCCTCATGCTCTTGCTCTTGAATGGACTCGACAGGCTGATCCAGTTTACGCCGCAACGCGGGGGACGACATCCCTCTATAAGGGTGCAAAGCTTGGTTTTCTTGGCCGCAATATTTCCGGGGGAGGATGCGGGGCCACTCACCGGTGAGCCAGATACATTGCCCAATCTACGCATTCGTCTCCGTTTCCCGTCTTGATGGCGAGGCTATCCGTTCACGCTAGCGTTGCTTGCCGCCAACGATGACAATCAGATTGCTGAGCGGCGAGCGAACTGCCGGGCGCGGCGCGGGCGTTGTGCCAGACCGGGTACCGGGGACTGGACCGATTCGGCTCGACCGGGACGCAGTGGAGAAAGGTGGCATGAGACAGATCGCATTGTTTCTGCTTGCTTTGCCTGCCCTGGTGCTCTCTGGATCAGGCGTCGCCGCCGACCGCCGGCCCAATTTTGTGATCATCATGGCTGACCAGCAGAGTCCGCGCGTGATGCACTGCGCGGGCGATCAAACGGCGCGCACGCCGCACTTGGACCGACTGGCGGCGGGCGGGGTCCGGTTCACGGCCGCGTACTGCGGCGCCCCGCTCTGCGTGCCGTCGCGGATGACGTTTCTGACGTCGCGCCATTGCTCGGATATCGCAGTCTGGAGCAACGGCTGTGTGCTCGACTCGGAGACGCCGACATTTCCCCGCGCGCTGGCGGCGGCCGGGTACGAGACGGTTCTGGCTGGCCGAATGCATTTCACCGGACCGGATCAGCGTCACGGCTTCCTGCGACGCACGATCGGCGACGTGAGCCAACCGTTCGCAGCAGCGGGAAAGAAGCCACCGTTACTCGGCTCGATTCCAATGGCGACTACAGGTCAATCGAGCTTAGCCGTTGAGACAGCCGGGCCGGGCTTTACGTCGTACATGGCGTACGACGAAGCGGTGACCGGGTCGGCCTGCCAGTTCCTCGCGGAGTGGGATCGGCGGCCGCAGGACAAACCGCTTGCGCTGGTGATCGGCTACGTGCTACCGCACTGTCCCTACATCTGCCCGCCGGAGTTGTTCGATTACTATCACGCCCGTGTGAGCCTTCCCCAGTTGCCGGCGGATTACCTCGACGGGCTGCACCCGGCCGAGCGCGAAGACCGCCAGCGACGCGGGTACGATGAACTGAGCGACGAGCAGGCTCGCATTGCCCGAGCCGCCTACTACGGTCTGGTCGAATTTCACGACGGGCTCTGCGGGCGCGTACTGGAAACACTGCGGCACACGCGATTCTCCAAGAACACCGTGGTGGTCTATACGAGCGACCACGGCGAAATGGCTGGCGAGCATCGCATGTGGGCAAAGAGTTCGTTCCGTGAAGCGTCGGCGGGTGTTCCGATGATCTGGTCGTGGCCCGGCCGGTTTCGCGCCGGAGCAGTCGTGAAACGCGTGACGAGCCTCCTGGATGTCGGACCAACGCTGCTCGAACTCGCCGGCGCGCCGCCGCTGAAAGAGGTCGCGGGTCGCTCTCTGAGCGGCTTCTTGTCCGGAAGCGGCGAGGTGAAGGACTGGCCTGACGATGCGCTGGCGGAGTGCTGCGGCTTCCGCACGGATCGCCCTTCCCGCATGCTCCGCCAAGGGCCCTGGAAGATCATTCTCCACCACGGTTACGAGAGACCGCAGTTGTTCAACGTGGCTGAAGATCCGGACGAGATTTACGACCGCAGCAGCGATCCCACGTGTGCCGCGGTGTGCCAGCGACTCCTGCAGCGGGTTGCCGAAGGCTGGAATGGCGACCGCGTCGCGGCGGCCCTCGCCCAATCCGCCGAGCGGCGTCGGGCAGTGCTTGAGAAAGCGAAAGGCTATGCCACCCCTACGGCCGATTTCTGGCAGATGCCGCCCGACGCGAACCGTTTTCCGGTGAAGTGAGGTCGTCCTGCCTACAGCCCGCTTGCCGCCGCTTGTGTTGCCATCGGAAGTCTGCGATGTCGAAGTCAACTGCCTTCACTACGATCCTGCTGTTTGGGGTTGCGCTCACGGGCTGTAATACCGGTCCCGCGCCGGGAGAAGCGGCTGTGAAGAAAGGCGAGTCAGTCTCAGCACCCCGCGAAGTGCTGGCAAGATTGCGGGATCTGGAGGGTGAGTATCGTCTCGACCATCGCGGTCGGGTGTGGGCCCTGAGCTTCCGACGCTGCCCGCTCAATGACGGCGACCTCGAGATTCTGCGGTCATTGCCTCACATCCGAACGCTGACACTCCGCGGCATATCCGTCGGCGGAGGAAGGCTGACGGTGGAAGGTCTGAGGCCGCTCAAGTCGTTGCACGAGCTGCGCCGACTGGACCTCAACATGAACCACCGGTTCACCGGTACGCTCGACTCGATCGCGTGCCTGTCGAAGCTTGAGTTTCTGGACCTGCGAGGAACGGAACTGGGAGACGAGGCGATGCAGGCGATTGCGAGCGTGCCAACGCTTAGAGTGCTTCACCTGGGGCATCTTGGGCTCACGGAGCAAGGCCTGAGGCACTTGCACAAATCCTCCCTGGAAGAATTCGATTACTGGTTTCGCAACGATCAAGACGTGGCTCTACTTGGTGGCCTGAAGCGTTTGCGTGCATGGCACATCGGCTACGGGGATATTCCCGTGCACCGTCTGGCTGAGTTTGCGGGCGCCGATCAGCTCCAGGAAATAACGCTCACGTGTGACGGCGCAGGGTGCCGCTCGGAAGCCATCGATGCCATTCGCTCGATGCGTTCCCTTCAGAAGCTGCAGATCTCGTGTTCTGCCGATGCCCGATGCTCGATTCTGGGGGCCCTGGACAGCCTCCCTGAACTGAAAGCCCTGAGGCTTGTCGGTGTTTCGGATCAGACTCTTCAGCAGCTTCCGCACATCAAGACCTTGGAAGCACTCGATCTTGCCCTGACCGCAGTCGGCACCGGAGAGAGTCTGCAGCGCCTGGCGGCGTTGCCGAGTTTGCGTCATTTGGCATTGCCTCCCGGCACGACAACTGCTGATGGGCTGGCATCCGTAGCGTGCTGCTCACATCTGGAGACGCTGGTATTCGAGCCGAATCAGATCGGCGACTTCCTGCAGATCTTGAGCTGGCCGCGATTGGCAACCTCAGCGGGATTCGCGGCCAAGGACCTTCGTCCCGTGCTACGGCACACGCCGTTACGAACGTTGAAACTCAACGGACTTGGCTTTGACGATGAGCTGATGAAAGAGATGACGACTGCGCGGGACCTTCGCTGCCTCGAAGTGTCAGGACTGCCAATCACCGACGTCGGGATCCGTCAACTGCATCATCTCAAGCACCTTCAGTTGCTTGATATTGCGGGCACGCTGGTCACCATCGATGCAGCCCGGTCGCTTCACCGCTCCCTTCCGCAATGCCGGATCACCGACAACTGGTGCTGCGGATGCATGGCGATTGAGCCACGCGTTCCGTGAGTGGCTGTAACGAAGTCCGCGTGCCGCCTCCGACAGGATTGACCGCCGGACGTCCCGGCTATAGGCTGGGTTCAGACAGAGAACCCCCGTCGATCGCGTCTCTCGCGATCAACCCATCTTGCCTTGAGGAGCAACCATGAGTGACCAGTTCGACCGCCGGAGTTTCTTGACTATGGGGGCGGCTGCCGGAGCGGCGTGGGCATTGGGGGGTGAATGCCTTTCTGCGGATGCGTTGGGCGCGAAAGCTCCGCCGATGGATAGTATCCGCGTCGGACTGGTCGGCGTCGGCAACCGCGGATCGTTGCTTCTCAGCCTGCTGCTGGAACAGGAGCGAGTTGAGGTCAAGGCGGTCTGCGACATCATCCCGGAACGTGTTGCCAAGGCGCAGGATATGGTGATCGCGGCCGGGCAGCCCAAGCCGGCCGGCTACGAGCGTGGCGAGACGGATTTCGAGCGTCTTTGTGAGACCGAGGATCTGGATCTGGTGCTCAACGCTACCCGGCCTTGGAAATGGCACGTGCCGATCTCTGTCGCGGCGATGACGACCGGCAAGCACGCCGCGACCGAGGTTCCGGCGGCTGAGACCATTGAGGGTTGCTGGCAACTGGTCGAGACCGCCGAGAAGACGCAGAAGTACTGCGTCATGCTCGAGAACTGCTGCTACTTCCGCGAAGTCATGCTGGTCCACCATCTGCTGCGAAAGGGCATGTTCGGGACGCTGCGCCATTGCGAGGCGGGCTATCAGCACTATGGTTCCAGAGCGCGCCGCGCCGCGTCGGAACGCCCGAAAGCTGAGAAGGTGCACACAGGCAACAGCTATCCCACCCATTCCATCGGTCCGGTCGCCCAGTGGATGGATATCAACCGCGGCAACCGCTTCGACTATCTCGTGTCGATGAGCGCCGACGGCACCGAAGGCAACCCGCACGCCGACATCAACACCAGTCTTATCCGGACGGCAAACGGGCAGACGGTCACGCTCTACTATGACACCAAGCTGCCGCGGCCCTACGATCTGATCTATCGCGTGCAAGGCACGCGGGGCATCTCGATGGCCACCACCGACAAGATCTACATCGAGGGACGCAGCCCCAACGCCGAAACCTGGGAGTCGATGGAAAGCTACTACCAGGAGTTCGAACATCCGCTCTGGAAAGCCCTGGGTGAGAAGGCGTTGAGTCGCGGCGGCCACGGCGGCGGCGATTGGATGACAATCCAGCGGTTCATTCAGGCACTGCGGACCGGCGCAGCCCCGGACATGGACGTATACGATGCGGCCACCTGGAGCTGTATCACCGAATTGAGCGAGAAGTCGGTCGCCAATCGAAGCGGTCCGGTCGACTTCCCCGACTTCACGCGCGGTCGCTGGCAGACCACGCCGCCGATCGGCATCCTCGAGCCTTGACGACCTTACAGGTGGCTCGGCGTGATGGCGGCTTCATGGGGCCGATCATTCAAGCGACGGGTGAACGATCTGGCCCTGTGCCTGCGATTCCGGGTGCTCATAGGCGCCATAGAACTCTGAATTGCAGTCGAGCCAGAGCGCGATGCGGTGCCGGTCCTCGCGCGGGAGATCGACGCCGTAGTGATGCTCGTCAAGGTATTCGAGCAGTCGCGAGGCGCGCGCGCCGAACTGGCCCGGGACCGTGCGGCTGCCGCCATGCACTCCGCCGCGGATCGACCCGTTCGATGAGTGGAAATAGAACCCGAAGTCCTTGGAAAGGGCGGTGTACGACCGCGTCCAGCCATGGGGGCCGTCGATCGCAGCGCTCAGGTCGATCGCCTTCTTCTCCGCGTGGCAGGAGACGCAGTGGCGATCGAGCACCGGCTGAACGAGGCGGACGAAACTGAACGGGTTTGAGCCGGCCACGTCGGGCCGGATCTTCGAGGGCGACCTGCGCAACGCCAGCGGCGTCTCTTTCAGTTGCGAGGCGCGGCGTTTCGGCTCGTGGCAGCCCTGACAAGACAGTTGCTCACCCGGATGCACGTAGGTCGCGGAACGCATCGACTGGATGGCCAGCCCACGCTCATCGAGCGCCTGGAAGTAAAGCAGCTTCGCCGCGGGCGCTTCGAAATACGCGCTGCCGTCGGTCTCGACCGGCACCGTACCGAGAACCGCCCGGGCGTTGGTTCCGACGGCAACGCCGATCCGCGGCCGATCGGCGGGCGGCGTGGTCTTGGGCAGCAGTTGAATGATCCGCAGGGCCGCCACACGCACGTCGGCCGGCCAGGTGAAATCGCTGTCGTACACATTCATCACAGCCATGGTGGCCCGCGGCACATCACCGGCGACAGCCCGGCGCGCATCGGCTGTCTGCACAGTGGCTTCGGGGATCACCGGCGGCACCGGACGCGGTCGGAGCGGAATCGGGCTCAGGCAGGAAATCTCCGGGTCGCGATAGAGAAGTTCCCGGTTTCCGAAACGATCGACCCAATAAATGCCCCGGTTGCCGGCATCGGCGCCGTAGACGCAGAGACAGTCGTCCTCCGAGAGCGGCCAGGGCGTTCCGTAAACCATGTTCTGGCGGATGGCGGCCTTGCCTCCTTCGGCTTCCGGCAACGGCACGTCGGGCGTAAACCGCTCCACCTGCGACATGGCGCCGTCGTCCTCGGGCCGGTAGTCGACGAGCACCAAAGATCCGAACTCGTGGCCGTGATGCGCGGCGGCTACCGCCATGATCTTGTTCGATCCCGGTACCGCCCGGGCATTCATCTCCATCCACGACCGGCTTTCTCGCTCAATTGGGTAGTTGCCGTGAAAGGAACGTGGATCGCGGCCGTCGGGAAAGCAGTTCCAGAGATGATGGGCGACGTTCGTGTCGCGGTCGACATAGTCCCATCGCGTATAGACGATCATCCCCTCGTGATCGACGCTCGGCTGCCATTCCTGCGTTTCATGGTAACTGAGGCAGACCACATCGCTGCCGTCGGCAGCCATCGAGTGGAGCGTGTAGGTTGGAGAATCCCAGGGAGGAGCCGAACCGCCGCAGCGCAGATAGCCCCCTCGCCGCTCGGAAATGAAAGCGATACGATCGCTCGGAAGATAGCACGGATCGAACTCATTCCACGGACCGTCGGTCAACTGGACGAGATTTCTTCCGTCGGCATCGCATTTGAAGATGTGGTAGCTGGCACGCGACGACCATTCGGGCTTCTCGCCCTGGGCTTGCGTGTAGGCAAAGAGGATGGTCCGGCCATCAAAGGACAGCTCAGGCGAGAGAAACGAACCGGGCACCAGCCGCTGGCCTTGGAATGCGCCCTGCTCGACCCGCGAATCGGCCAGGAGATCGTCAACCCGGGGACTGTCTGAGAAAGGGTTCGAAAGGACGAACAGGCCACCGCCGGGCACCGCGCCGAAACCGTAGTATTGGTGCACCATGTGGTAGAGCCCCGCCGGATCGTGCCGCTTGATAAACAGGATCCGGTCGAAATCCAGCACGGGGTTGGTAAAGGCGATGCGACGGGCAAGTCGCCGGGCGGCGATGTAGATGTCCCGGCGGATCGCTTCCGGCACATCTTCGTCAGCCTTGATCCCCCTGACGCGCGCATCCAGCCCATCGAGTTCGACCACTAGCGGCCCGAGTGTCGCCGGACCAACGTGGGGACGCAGCCGATCGGCAAGGGCGCGAGCCCGGCGAAGCACGTCCTTCGAATGTTCCAGGGAGAATGCTGGTAGTGCGGGACGAGGTGTCTCCTTCGGCAATTCGGTGCTGGGTTGCTCGGAGCGCGAATAGGGGCCGATACTCTTCTGGTCCGCCGGTCTTCCCAAGGCGAGGTTCCTCTGCGGATCGACTCTGCCATAAACCTCGATTTCGTCGAGGGCCATCGAGCAGCGCCCCGGCACCTCAAGACGAACGATACGCGTTGAAACGGCTTTGTCGCCGAAGCGAACCACTAACGGTTTTCCCTCTTTGACGCCGAAGAAGACCTCGCCATCGTGCTGGTAGATGAGTGAAAACGGACCCGCGGCGTCGGGGGCCGCAAGAACCCGGATGTGGCGCGTCCGCTCGGGTGGCGTGTCGGTCCGGTTGTAGATCACGATACGGTCCAACTCGACGACGCTCCCCAGATCGACCTGCCACCAGGGGTCCTGCTCCTGGCTGGCGGTATGGAAGCCGAACCGCCCCGTCTTGACGCCGTCGCAACCACCGGCCGCATCGAGCGCGGTCGTCATCTCGACTGGATGCGGTTTGACCGTGGGTTTTCCGGAGAGGATCGTGAACCTTGCGTCCTGGTCGATCCAATCGGCCTCGATCAGACTCTCGATCGAAGAGAGGCCTCTTGCCTCCGCTCGGCTGCTTGCTCTCGAGGCCGAACTACCGTCCGGCGTGGCGGCCTCGCTCAGTGACGCGACAAGTACCGTCCAGCTTGCCCATACGAGTAGACGATGTCGTGCCGACATTGCGGCGCTCCTGGCTGCGAACCGGTCTGATCCGTCCTCGATTCATCCAATTCCTTTTGTAGTTTCCCCGGCCGAGGAACTCAACCTGCTCCTCACGAATCTTGCATGGGTGTGGGACGAGCGGAGCCGGCACGGCCACCCTGCCCCGGAAACCGTCACCGCAGCGCGAGTCACCATCCAGGGAATCCAGCCGGGTGACTACCGCGCGCTCTACGTCGATCCCTGGTCCGGCAGAACGCTCGGCAGCCGCCGGTTGCGGTGCACAGCGGCTGGAGCGGAGCTGGAACTTCCCGATTTCTCGCGAGATATCGCCATTGCATTCGTGCCAACCGACGATTTCGAAGAACCGTCGACGGGCGAGGCCGCGATCCCTACAATGGGCGCTGAAGTATTGGCGGGTTGCCGAGGACCACACGATTATCGGCCCATGGGAAAGTGAATACAGTAATGATCAAATCGGCAGAACTCTTATCGACCGGAATCGTCGTCCTCCTGGCGTCGGCGGCTGCGCTATCGGCTGCCGAAGCAGTTGACGTCCGCGTTGAAAAGGACGTAGCGTACCTCGAACCGGACCGCGCTGAGACGGCTGATCTCTACTTGCCGCCGACATTCGAACCGGGAAGGAAGTATCCGGGCATCGTCATCATTCACGGGGGCGGATGGACGGGTGGCGACAAAGGCGCGGCACGCGAGATCAACATCGGCACCACGCTCGCCTCGCATGGCTATGTCTGCATGTCGATCAACTACGCTCTGGCCAAGACGGGCTCGCCCACGTTTCCACAGAACATCCAGGACTGCAAGCGGGCCGTCCGTTGGCTGCGCAAGAACGCCGCCCGGTTCCAACTCGATACCGAGCACATCGGGGCCATCGGCGGTTCGGCGGGCGGACATCTGACGGCGCTTCTGGCGGTAACGGGTCCGGAAGCAGGCCTCGATCCGAAAGAAGACGCGGAGTACTCTTGCCGCATCCAGGCGGCGGTGCCGATGTACCCGCATTGCGCCGCCTCGTGGGAGGGGCAGGTGCCGCCAAAACCCTACCCGAGCTTGCCCATGTTCGCCCAGGCACAGGCCGTCGCGCCGGCGCTGTGGGACTCTGCTTCGCCCATCAAGCAACTGTCGAAGGACGATCCGCCCTTGCTCATCCTGCACGGCACAGCCGACACTACCACGCCGCTCGATCAGTCAACGCGTTTTCACGAGGCGGCCCGGTCGACCGGCGTGGAGAGTGAGCTGATCATCGTCGAGGGCGCCCCGCACAGTTTCCACCTTCAGCCCAAGCAGCGGGATCTCCGGCCGGAAGTCATTGCGTTCTTCGACAAGCACCTCAAGCCCGCTGAATGAGCCTTCTTTCATTTGTCGCTGAAAGGGTGCAGAATATACCCCCAGACATCAACTGGAATCCAAGAAGGGTTATGAGATGTTCTCCAAACGGCTCTTGCATCCCCTGCTGAGTACCTTCGTTCTTGCCTGTGCGGCGGTCATGGCTGCCGCTCAGCAGACGCAACCATCAACTGAAAACCGCAGAGCTCGTGAGAGAGAGACTCAGCAGCGCGTCGAGGCACTGCGGGCGATCGCCGCGCGGCTGGGCGTGGGTCCCGGTTCAACAATCGCCGATATCGGCGCGGGCAACGGCCGCGATTCGTGGGTTTTCGCAGAAATCGTCGGCGAGAATGGGAGCGTGTTCGCCGAAGAGATTGACCAGAGTAAGACGGACGGAATCCAGGCGGAGGCCCGCAAGCGTGAATTGCCCCAGGTCAAGGCCGTGCTCGGCGGAGCCAGCGATCCGAAACTGCCGGCCAACTCGGTGGACATGGCTTACATGAACCGGGTGTACCATCACTTCTCCAAGCCGCGGGAAATGCTGCAAGGGATCTGGAGGGCACTCAAGCCGGGCGGATACCTCGTGATCGTTGATCAGCGTTTGGGCACGCTCAAGGACTGGGTGCCGCTCGAACAGCGCGCCGAGAAACACTTCCTAACGGCGGAAACCACCGTCGTCCGCGAGGCTCGCGAACAAGGCTACCGGTTCGTTGATTACGCCGAGGACGTCTGGAATGCGAAGGACCAGTTCGTGCTTGTCTTCCAGCGGCCTGCCGACCTTGACGCTCCGAACCGGGATCCGGATCCCCTCCCTCCGTTGCCGGCAACGGTCGCACAGCAGTTGCTTCCGCCCGCCGACGCGACCTATCGGCGTGTGGCGTTCGTCGCGCTGGGGGAAGGTCGCAAGCTGATCGGCCCGCTGTTGGAGAAGCTGGGCAGCGATGCCGTCGACATCATTCTTGAGGAATGGGCGACCCAGAAGGATGAGCGGCCGCCGTTGCCGGAGGGCGTGACTCTGCCGTCCGTATTGACCGACCAGGGCAATCCCAATCTGAATGCCGACCCGCTCGACGCCGTTTACTTCCTTGACACCTACCACCTGCTGTTTCACGGTCCGGCGTTGCTGGAATCATTGCACCAGCGGCTCACGCCGCAGGGACGCGTGTACGTGCTCGATCGCCGGGCGTCCAAGGCAATCCCCCGTCGCGAGGCCAGCCATCGCCGCATGATTGCGCCGGAGACGGTCAAGGAAGAAATGACTCGGGCCGGCTTCATACTGCTCGACGAATTGCCGCCTCCGGCGGACGAGCGGTTTCTGATGGTGTTCGGGAAGAAGCAGTAGGCTATCCAATCCTCGCTCGCGGAGACCTGATGACATGAAAAATCAGACAGCAGATCAGATCGGCGTTTGCAGTTGGTCGCTCCAGGCCACCGGGCCGCAAGACCTTGCCGAGAAGGTGAAGAAACTCGGTCTGAAGAAGGTGCAACTTGGCCTGACGCCGCACCGCGACGATCCGGGCACGTGGGAAGGCGTCCAGGAGATCCTCGCCGAATCGGGAATCTCAATCGTCTCCGGCATGTTCTCCACCATCGGAGAGGACTACACCACACCCGAGACCATACGCCACACCGGCGGGATCGTGCCGGACGAGCATTGGGAAGGAAATCAGACTATCGCCCGGGCCGCGGCAATGCTTGCCCGGCAGATGGGGCTGAAGCTCGTCAGCACCCACGCCGGTTTTCTTCCCCACGATCCAGGCGATCCCGATTTCGACAAGCTGAGCGGACGGATCGTCGCACTAGCGCAGATGTACGAAGCGATCGGCGCGTCTCTGCTGCTTGAATCCGGACAGGAATCGGCCGATACGCTCGTGGTGTTCCTTGCCGAGTTGGCCAGGCGAGGCGCGACCAACGTGACGGTGAACTTCGACCCGGCCAACATGATCCTGTACGACATGGATGAGCCGATCGAGGCCCTGCAAAAGCTCGTGCCCCATGTTCGGCAGGTGCATGTCAAGGACGCCAGGCGGACCGCGGTCAAGGGCCAGTGGGGCGAAGAAGTCGTCGTTGGCACAGGCCAGGTTGACTGGACGGCCTTTGTCGGCATTCTGGCCGAGAACGACTACGAAGGCGGCTACATCTTCGAGCGCGAGGCGGGCGGAGACCGGGTGGGAGATATCGCCAAAGGCATCGCCGCGCTGACGGCCGCCATGAAGCAGGTGGCGTCGTAGGGTCGTACTCGCCGCGGTTTCCGGCAACCGGCAGCGCGCGTGAAGTGATTCGATAACGCGCGGCTGCCGGTTAACGTGATTGACGCGGCATTTCAAGATCCAGCCGACCTTCCGCCTTTGCGCGGCGCCGGACTTCGCCGATCAGGCGCTGCCAGTGCCGGGCAAGAAAATGCGGATGGTCGAGGCTGTCCAGGGCGTACTTGCGCGTGGCCAGGGAGAGGTCGAGATCGGCGACCAGCAGGTCCTCATTCTTGTTGTCAGCCAGCCGCAGCACACTTCCGTCGGGAGCTACGATCTTCGAGTCGCCGGCCGACCATTTGCCTCCGCCCTGCGGGCCGACCGAGTTGGCGAAGACGTAGTAGATTGCATTCTCGAATGCCCGCACGGCAATTCCGTCGTGGTCACCTCGCTTCCGGCGGGAGACCGCCAGTGTGTCCATGCCGGCGTTGGGATGAAACAGGATCTGCGCGCCCGCCATGACCGGCAGCCGGACCAATTCCGGATAGCGCCGTTCATGACAGATGACCGCAGTGGCACAAACGCCGTCGATCTCGAACAGGGCAAGCGAGTCTCCAGGAGTGAATACCTGGCGATCGGAGTCGACCAGCTGGCACTTCGCGTAGCAGTGCACGGGCCGACCCTGGCGGTCGAACACCACCAGGCAATTCTGCAGCTTGCGGCGACGGAAAACGGCCGAACCAACCAGCACATTGATCCGGTAGTGCGACGCCAACTCCGACACGCCCCCCAGGGCCGCGGCAATCTCTGCGGGCTCAAGGGAACCGAAGTCGTAGGCGTACCCTGTCGTGGCACATTCGGGAAAGAGGACGGCATCGGCACGGCGGCGGCTCGCCGCACGGACGACATTCTCGATCTTCTCGAGATTCTCGCGGATCGTCGGAGCAAACTTCATCTGCGCGGCTGCAACGCGCAAACGCGATGCCCCTGCTTCGCCTTGAGACGTCATGACAGCTCCTGAAGCGGCAATATGTGTTCGTCCGCCGGCTCGCAAAGGCATGTGGCCGCCGGCTCTACCACTGGCGCATTTCCTTATCCCACGCGGCGAATTCTTCGGCAAGTTGATGCACCGTATCGGGGCGGGCGGCCGACAAATCGTGTTGCTCGCCGGGATCCTCTGCAAGATCGTAGAGTTGCCAAGGTTCTCCGTCTTCCGAACGCAACAGCTTGAAGCGTCCGGAGCGCAGCGCGCTCATCTTTTCCCAACGGAAGCCGAGCCGCCGGTGCGGTGAGAGACCTCGGCCGGCGAGCGCCTCAAGCGGGCTGCGCCCGTCCAGGGTGCGGTCGGTCGGCAGCGGCACCGAGGCCGCGCCGAGTATCAGCGGCGTTAAATCCATGGCAACCAGTGGTTCGTCACACACGGTGCCGGCCGGCAACCGTCGGGGCCAGCGAACCAGGCAGGGCACGCGAATGCCGCCTTCCCAAAGCGTCACCCCGCCGTCGCGAAAGGGCCGATTCGACGCCACCTCGAGCCCCCGCCGCGGCAACATGAAAGCGCCGTTGTCCGATAGCAAAACCACCAGCGTGCGGTCGACAAGGTCTTGCTCGTCCAACTGCTTCAGGATCCTGCCGACGCCATCGTCCAATGCGCTCAACACGGCCCAATAGCGCCTTTGTTCGTCAGGCTCGTCCTCCGGCGAACCGTACATCTCGAAGTATTTCTTCGGCGCTTGCCATACGACCGGCTCGTTCGGCTGATGATTGCGCGGGTTGGGATAGTGGGCCGCATTGAACGGCACATAGGCCAAGAACGGCCTGTCGGCGTGGCGTCGAATGAAGTCGCAGGCGGCGTCGGCGAACAGGTTGGTGCAGTAACCGTCCATCGTGACGGACTGTGTGCCGCGGTAAAGATCATTGCGTCCGTCGTAGACGTGGCGGTAGTAATGCATGTTCCCCGACGCATGCCCCAAGAACTCGTCAAACCCTCGTTCAGTCGGGCGGCTCCCCGCAGCGAATCCAAGATTCCATTTTCCGAAACACCCGGTGACATAGCCGCGTTCTTTCAGGTACTGCGGCAGTAGCCGCTCGCGATGAGACAGCCCGACCTGCTCTTCTGAAGGATTCCGCCACAGTTGCTCGTTGAGGCCATTGCGCAGCGGATGCCGTCCGGTGAGCAACGCGCCGCGCGACGGCATGCAGGAAGGCGAGCCGATGTAGAAGTTCGTGCAACGCACCCCCTCACGGGCAAGCTGGTCGATGTTCGGCGTTTTCACGTTCGGATTACCGTAACAGCCGAGATCGCCGTATCCGACGTTGTCGACCAGGATGAGCACCACATTCGTAAGTGGCAACTTCGTCTGTGATTCCGATGCATCGGCGGATCCAGACGGCAGAATCAGAGCGACGGCAAGCACAATGACCGTCGATGTGTGGAGAGATGTCGAATTCATGTCATCCTTCCTGCCATCTGCCGCGAAGCGGCGGCAAATGCCTGGAACCGCAGGGTGTGGCCGCTTACACTCCGGGTCATTATAGGTCGCCGGAGCGCACAGCCGCCACGGGCTGCAGAATGGGATGAGGCAAGAAAACACCGCCGAAGCCTATGCCGGATATCCCGCGATCGGCGTGCTTCAGATGAGCGCGCAGGGGTCCCGGCCGATCGCTTTTCCCTCCAACGGGAAATAGAATATACGCGTCTTCCTCGCATCGCGAGGGCTTCTACGTCCTCCTGTATTGTGCTGCCATGAAACGCCACTGGAATACCCGTCCGCAAAAAGCCGCTTCGGTCCTCACCCGTTCTCTTCCGCTTTCGCGCCCGGCGGGGATACTGGCCGCGATGATGTCGATCTTCGGCGGACTCGTGATGGGCGCCCCCTCGGCGACCGGCGTAGCTGGTTCGATTCGAGAATCGAGCCGCCAGATTCCTGTGGCTTACCAGGTCGACGTAGTCGTCGTCGGGGGGAGCACGTGGGCTGTGGCCGCCGCGATGGCGGCTTCGGAACAGGGGGCAACCGTGTTCCTTGCCGCGCCTCGGCCTTACCTTGGCGAAGACCTTTGCGGCACGCTTCGTCTTGCACTGGCGGAGGGGCAGACGCTCGACGATCCGCTCGCCCGGACCATATTTGGCGAGTCTCGTTCCACGACCCCCATGATGGTGAAGCAGACGCTGGACAAAGCGCTGGTCGACGCGAAGGTGAACTTCCTGTTCGGCTGCTACGCCACCGACGTCCTTCGGGACAAGGATGGCGAACCATGCGGGATCATCATGGCCAATCGAGCGGGGCGCCAGGCCGTGGTTGCCAAGATCATTGTCGATGCCACCGATCGGGCGGCAGTCGCACGCCTGGCGGGGGCGAGTTGCAGGCCCTTCACGGAGGAGACCTGCGATTTTCGGCGCGTGGTTATTGTCAACGACGGGTCGCCTTCCGGCCGCTGTATCGAGCACCGCCTGACGCTGCCGGCGCCGAACGGCGGCTTCACGGCGTTTGCCGAGATCGAGCAACTGGCCCGGGATCGGACATACCAGAAAGACCAGGCGAGGGCCTCGGAATCGCTGTTCTTTGTGCCACCCGATTCAATCGTAGGCCAGAAAACTGTGACCGAGTGGCGGCCGGCCGGTAGTCCAAACGTTGGCCATTTCCGACCTGCCGGCGCGAGTCGGATCTACGTCATCAGCGGTTCGATCGACGCGCCGCGCGACGCGGTTGCCCGACTGCTGGCGCCGACCGGCCTAATGCCCTTGGGCCGACTCGTGGGCCGAGCGGCGGCCGAGGAGGCTCGCCGGCTTGCCGACCCGGATGGCGCTCACCTGCCGGGCGACGGAACGGACGTGGACGGCGAGGGCGAAGTGAAGGAGCTTCTGGTCGGGGTGCGACTCACGGATCGTGGTCGGCCGACGGTTCCTGTGAATGAGCGCTCTGTGCCCGTGCTGGGGCAGTACGACGTTGTCGTCATTGGCGGCGGAACGTCGGGGGCTCCGGCGGCGATCGGCGCGGCGAGGCAAGGGGCAAAGACGCTCGTCGTCGAGTACCAGGAAGGGCTGGGGGGCACGGGTACGGTCGGCCTGATCGGGCACCCCTACCACGGCAAGGATATCGGCTTCACGCGTGAAGTTCCGTTTCCGGATAAGAGCCGCAATGTCGAACACAAGATGGAGTGGTATCGCCGCGAGATCCGCCTGGCGGGTGGAGACATCTGGCTCGGCGCGATCGGTTGTGGCGCATTGGTCGAAGGAAACCGCGTCACGGGAGCCGTGGTCGCCACTCCGCAGGGGCGCGGCGTCGTACGGGCGAAGGTCGTAATCGACGCCACCGGCAACGCCGACATCGCGGTGGCCGCGGGAGCCGGATTCATCTACGGAGACGACGAAGGCGACATCGCCCTGCAGGGCTCCGGGCTGCCGGTGCGCCCGCTCGACAAGAGCTACGTCAACACGGACTACCTCCTGGTCGAGGAAGCCGACATGGTGGATGTCTGGTCGGCCCTCGTCGGCGCGCGTCGGGGCATGAAGCCGTCGGTATTCGATGCCGGTTCTCAGATTCAGAACCGCGAGCGGCGCCGCGTCGTGGGGGATCACGTTCTGCGATACCTCGACCAGGTGATCGGCCGAACCTATCCCGACAGCATCGTCGTTTCGGAAAGCGACTACGACAGCCACGGCTACCCGACGCAGGCGTTTTTCGCTTTGCTGCCGCACGACGCGAAGTCGCTCAAGGCAAACCACCCTGCCGTCGGCGGCTCCTGCTACACGCCGTACCGCTGTCTGCTGCCTCAAGGGCTCGACGGCATTCTCGTCACCGGTCTCGGCACGAGCATGGAACGCGATGCCTCGGCGATGATTCGCATGCAGCGGGACCTCCAGAACCAGGGATATGCAGCCGGGGCCGCTGCGGCGATGGCGGCCGCGTCGGGAAAGGGGACTCGTGAAATCGACATCAAGGCCCTTCAGAAGCACCTGGTCGCTGTCGGCAACTTGCCGGAAGAAGTGCTCGGTCACTCCGACAATTACCCGTTTAGCTCGCAGGAAGTAGCCTCCGCGGTGCGCGACCTGACCGCTGCCGACCGGCTGAAGGCAGCCGGCGCTTTGGCCATCGTCCTTGCCCATCACGAAACCGCGATTCCCCTGCTGGAAGACGCTTTCAATAAGGCGCTGGGCGAGAAGCAACTGACTTTCGCCAGGATCCTGGGCTTCTTCGGCCGAAAGGAAGCTGTGCCGGTGCTGATCGAGGCGCTCGATGAGACCCCTTCCTGGGATGCGAGGGTGCTTCAGGGGGTGATGGCCGAGTATGCCCATCTGCCGACTCCGGTCGATACGCTGGTACTCGCGCTGGGGTACACCCGCGATCGCCGCGCGTTGCCATCGATCCTCCAGAAGCTCGAATCGCTCGATGCTCGGTCGCCGCTTTCGCATCATCGCGCGGTGGCCGTAGCGCTGGAGCAGATCGGCGATCCGAGTGCGGCCCGGCCGTTGACGGAGCTTCTGGCAAAGCCGGGCATGTCGGGCCACGCGATGACCGAATTGGAGACGCTCTACCAGGACATGGACCGGCGGCGGCGCGAGGGGGCTCTTCGGGAGATCGTCCTCGCCAGGGCCCTGTACCGCTGCGGCGACGTCGACAATCTGGCGGCGAGCATTCTCCAGGAGTACCGCCGCGATTTGCGAGGGTTGCTGGCAGCGCACGCCGCCGCGGTCCTCGATGCGGGCAAGAAGGACTGGCGGTAGAGAGATCGGGCGTCGTGGTGGACTTTTCAGTCGTCGCGAGGCTATGATGCGGGATCTGAGACGGTCGGGGATCCGCCTGTCGCGAGTGCTGCGAGCGGCCTCTGTCAAACCCACTGTGAGAGAAGAACCATGAAAAGTGAGAAGATCGATCTATCGCGGCGATCGTTTCTCGGCGGTGCTGCGGCACTGGCCGCGTCGTCGATGATTTCCAACGTTGCTCCGGCTGCCGCGGCTGCCAGGCCGAATTCGAACTTCAACGGCGTGCAGATCGGAGTCATCACCTACAGCTACCGATCGTTGCCCGGCTCGGCGGAGGACATTCTCAAGTACGTCACGCAGTCGGGCATCAGTTCGATCGAACTGATGGGAGACCCGGCCGAGCAGTATGCCGGCGCGCCGCGCGATCGGAAGGCGCTGCTCGACTGGCGACTGTCGGCCCCGATGGATCGCTATGAGGCGCTCCGCAAGATGTTCAGCGACGCCGGCGTCGGCATTCATATCGTCAAGTTCGGCGACATCGGGAATCCCGGCATGCCCGACGCGCAGATCGAGTACTACTTCCAGGTTGCCAAGGCGCTCGGCGCCAGGGGGATCACGCGGGAGATCTCGGAAGAGGCGGCGCGGAGGCTGGGGCCGATCGCCGACAAGCACGAGATCATGATCGGTTTCCACAACCATACGCAGATGACGCCGACCACCTATGACGGCGAAATCCTCTCGCATGGCAAGTATCTCGGCATCAACTTCGATATCGGCCACTACGTGGCGGGCACGAACCAGTCGCCCATTCCGATCATCGAAAAGTTCCAGGACCGGATTCTCAGCCTGCACCTCAAGGACCGGAAGGTGAACAACGGCGCGAATCTGCCCTTCGGCCAGGGCGACACACCTGTTGCACTGGTACTGCAACACTTGAAGCGGAACAAGCTGGCGTTCCCTGCCGACATCGAACTGGAGTACAAGGTGCCCGAGGACTCGGACGCCGTCCAGGAAGTCACCCGGTGCGTCGAGTTCTGCAAGCAGGCGCTGGCGTAGTCACGGCCGGGCCTATTCGCGGCGCGGCTTGAGTCGGGCGACATCGCCCGATCCAGGCCGCGCCCGCGGTTCCATCGCGGCACTTCTGCCGAGGTTTCACGCTTCGCTCACGTTGTCGCGGATAATTGCGGTTCCCTTTGCCTTGTTGATGACGCTGAACGCCGCGCGGGACGTGTTATCGCTGATGACGGCATAGAAAACGCCCTCGTCGAGCACGACATGGTCGCGGGGCGCGTGCCCGTCGATGAACTCGCAGCCGCGCACCTGGAGGCGGCCGGCCTGGGCTTGGATGAGCGGCCGGGCCTGGTTTCGCGGATCGATGCAGTGGATGTGGCAATCGGTGAAGCTCACCTTGCCCCCGCCATCGATCCGGGCCAGTGCGACGCCGTGCTTGCCGAAGGCGCTGCCCCACATCCCGCAGGTGCTGAACTGGAGCGGCCCGTGGTTGGTTGGCTCGACGACGATGTCGCCGTAGATCTGCGAATTGGTGAACCGCGTGCCGCTGTGTCCCTGCATCTGGACCACGTGCACGGCGCGATTGCACAGATCCGCGCCACCCCCCATGACCTGCGCGTTGCCGCCGCCCTGGTAGGCAGGATTATCGCCCGCCGAGCAGACGAACTGGAAGCCGGTCTCGAAGTTGATGCAGAAGCAACTGACGAGCGACTGCCAGTCGGTCCGCCCGATTACGAAGGCCTTCCCCTCGCGCAGCGTGAACTTAGCCGCGGCGCCGCTCGCGCTCCAGAACGGCCAGAAGTGGACGTTCTCGACGCGCCCCACGTCAAGGCAGCGGTCAATGTACAGCCCGCGATAGAGCGGCTGCCCGTAGAGATTGCGAATCAGATGGCGTCCGGTGTGCCGCCCGCCGAAATCCACAGCCTGGTAAGGATTGATCAGCAGGACGTCGAGAATCGCACAGTTGTCGGCGCCGCCGAGCGAGGAACTGATCGTCCAGGGGTAGGGCACCGGTGGATCGGCGTCTTTCTGCTCGGGGTAGAACACCGCCAACCCTTTGATGGTGGCATTCGTGTTGAGCTGAACCAGCGGCGTGCCGTCGGCGTGGCCAGCGCCCTCGACGGCCAGCAGCACGCTGCCGCCGAGCACTGACTGCCCATCCGAGTTCTTCTGCCAGGGCGTCGTGGGGGGCGCGTTGAATATTCCCTCCAGCGTCACGTTGCCGGGCACCACGAGGTGCGAGGCGATCAGGTACCGGCCAGGTGGCACAAACACGATGCCCCCACCCGCCGCATGCGCTTGATCGAGGGCCGTCTGAAAGGCTTTCGTGTCGTCTGTCTTTCCGTCGCCCAGCGCGCCGAATTGGCGGACATCCAGCCGGTAGTCGACGCGCAGCGGAGCCCGCTCGGCGGCCGGAGAACTTCCGGCAAACGATGCACCGAGGAGGGCGAGCCCAGCGGTGGTGATTGCGCCCCGGCGCGAAGCGATATTCGGGTTCATGGGTTGGCCTGGCTCCTGGGTGCTTCTGAGTTCAACCGTGGCGATGCGCAGCTTCGTAGCTCTTCTTCTTATCACTCATGGCGGCCGAGGAGGTGGCGGAGGGCGGTTTCGAGGTCGGGATGGCGAAAGGGGTAGCCCGAACGCTCGAGCCGCCGGGGCAACACTCGGGCGCTGGCCAGGAGCATTTCGTCGGCCATTTCGCCCAGCGCCAGCCTGATGGCCCTCGCCGGGACGGGGATCAGGGCCGGGCGGTGAAGGACGCGGGCGAGCGTCGCCGTGAACTCGCGGTTCGTCACCGGCCGCGGGGCGACGAGGTTCACCGGGCCGGCGAGCGACGGGGTCATGAGGCAATGCTCAATCGCTCCGATGGCATCGTCGATGGAAATCCAACTCCAATACTGCCGGCCGCTGCTGATTGGGCCGCCCATGGCTAGCGAGAAGGGCGTGACGATCTGCCCCAACGCTCCGCCGCGGGGACTGAGCACGACCCCGAAGCGCACGTGCACCACGCGGATACCCGCCTCGACGGCCGGCTGCGCGGCCCGTTCCCACTCTTGGGCCACCTCGGCCAGGAAGCCCGTGCCGGCCGATGAATCCTCATCGAGTTCTTCGTCGCCACGGTTGCCATAGAAGCCGATCGCCGACGCGCACACGAGCACGCCCGGCGGCCTGGCGGCGCGGGCGAGCGATCGGGCCAGCCTCCCGGTGGCGATCACGCGACTATCGCGAATGCGCGCCTTCTTGGCCGGGGTCCATCGCGCGGCGACGCTCTCGCCGGCCAGGTGCACGACGGCATCGATACCGGTCCAGTCGGACTCTCCCGTAGCTGGGTTCCAGCGGATCGCGTCCGGCTCCTCGCTCGTGCCGCGTACCAACCGCTTTACGTGGTGACCGCCCGAGTTGAGGTAGGCCGCCAGGGCCGAGCCGATCAGGCCCGACGATCCGCTCAGGGCAACTGTGTGCCGCGGCAGGTCGCGAAAGGGGGCGTGGGCGGCGAGGTCGGCAGCCAGGGTATCGTGCCGATAACGGAACGCGCGGCGGAGTTTGCGGTCGATCAGCCCCGCGCCGAACCGCTGCCCCCACTTGCCGGCGGGCAGGACGTATTCGATGCGGTCTTCGGCAATCGTGCGATCGTCGGCGGCAGGCTCGAAGCGGTGGAGGTGCTCCCAGTGGGCAAACGGCCCGCGGTTCTGCACGTCGCGGAACTGCCGGCCGGGCTGGTAGTCGCGGTGCTCGGCAACCCAGGTGATGGGCACCGGACCGATTTCCATGGTGAGGGTCACCCGGTCGCCGTCGCGGATCGTTCCGCTCCGCTGGACGACGCTCACCTTTTCCCAGGGCGGCGTGAGCCGCTCGAGCGCTCCGGGGCGCTCGTGCCAGGCGAAGACTTCGTCGACGGCAGAGGGGAGTCCCGATCGGTACTGGAACAGTTGAGGCGTCACGGGAAGGTCACTCCGAAGTCAGCCGGTCCTGGGTTGAAAACATGCCCACCCCCCGTTGATGCGCAACAATCCTGCGTATTCTCGATTTCGTTCGTTCTGGCGTGTAGCGGCAAGTCCATGGCAGTGAATACTTTCGTATCGCGCGGCTCGACGCAAGTAAGCAATCCTTTTGAGGGGCGTGTTGAACTTCAGGCTGCTCTCCCCGCTCCGACGCACGCGGCCTCAACGGGCGAGCGGTGCCGGAACTTGATATTAGCCGGACGCAACAACCATTATTGTACCATATAGTGGACAAATGTGCAATATCTAATCCTGGTCGAATGGCCGGATTTTTTTGGCTGCCGGGAGGGGGGCGGAACGGGAATCGGTGCCTGGTCACCCTCGCGCGACCTTGAAAGACCGCTCGCAGTCACTCTTGCCCCGCTGGCGGGTCGCTTGTTAGGCTGTCGCTGTTGCGGACCGACACATTCTCAGGTGCGGGCGTCGCGCCTGCCCGAGTGCAACCGGGACGGCCGCACCACAGGCGCTGCGGGAGGCTGGGATGACCAAGAAGCTGGCGGTGGTGCCGGAGCTTTGTTCCGGCTGCCGGATGTGCGAACTGGTGTGCGCGATCGAGCACTTCGGCGTCAACAATACCAAGAAGAGCGCCGTCCGGGTGCTGGTGGCTTATCCGCATCCGGTAATGCGGCTGCCGATCGTGTGCAGCCAGTGCAAGGTACCCGTGTGTGCCGACGCCTGCCCGGTCGGGGCCCTGACGCGGAAGGACGGCGCGGTGCATCTCGACACGGCCGGCTGCATCACCTGCTTCAAGTGCGTTGAGGCCTGCCCGTTCGGCGCGATCTACGCGCACAGCGACGTCGAGCACCCGATCAAGTGCGACTTGTGCGGCGGCCAGCCGAAATGCGTGGAGGCGTGCCCCAAGGGGGCGATCCGCCTCATTCCCGAGCAGTCGCTGGGAGAAGCGAAACGGCTGAGCAATATCCTTAGCTACACCCATATGAAAGAGATCGAGTTCACCGAGAAAGGCGAGCGGAAGATCATCCGCTATGCCGAGATCGGCCAGGAAGAACTCGGTTAAGGGTCGACTCATGAACATCAAATCGGGCTATTTCAAGAAGCGTCTCGACGTCGACCTTAGCACCGGCCGCTGCCCGCGGACCGGGTTGGCGGACGATTTCGTGGAGCAGTACATTGGCGGCCGCGGGTTCGGCGCCAAGCTCGTCTGGGACAATCTCGTCCGCCACGACTTCAAAGTCGACCCCCTCGGCCCGGAGAACCTGCTGGTGATCGCTCCGGGCCCGCTCACGGGCACCTATGTGCCCTCGTCGGGCAAGTGCTCGCTGGTGGCCGTATCGCCGGGCACCGGCGTGTATGGCGACTCGTCGATCGGCGGGACGATCGGCGCAGAACTCCGCCAGGCCGGCCTTGATTTCGTCACCATCAGCGGCCGCGCGCCGCAGCTTTCCATCCTGTTTATCGACGAAGGCGAGACGAGCATCCTGCCGATGCCCGAACTGGCCGGCAAGACGAGCCTCGAAGCCGAAGGGCTGATCAAGGATCGGCTGGGGACGCACGAGGTCAAAGTGGCCACGATCGGCCCGGCGGGCGAGCGGCTGGTCCGTTTCGCCAGCGTCCAGGCCGACTGGTCGCGCAACGCCGGCCGCACCGGCATGGGCGCCGTGATGGGGTCGAAGAACCTCAAGGCGATCGTGCTCCGCGGCAGCAAGGACCTGCCGGTGCACGATGTCCGCGGCCTGATGGCCGAGTCGGACAAGGCCTACGACTACATGCGCAACCACAAGTACTTCCGCATGTGGCAGCGCGAGGGGCTGATGATGGTCGTCGACTACGCCAGCGCAGCCGGGATCCTGCCGACCTACAACTTCAAGGATGCGACCTACCCGAAGGTCAAGAAGATCAACGGCGAGACGATGCTCGACGGGTACAAGATCGGCGACTCGGCCTGTTTTGCCTGCGCGATGTGCTGCGGCAACATCTGCCTGGTGAAGCAGGGCCGCTACGTCGGCACGGTGACCGAGGGGCCGGAATACGAATCGGTGGCGATGCTGGGCTCGAACTTGGGGGTCGAGACCTACGGCGCGGTGCTGCACTTGAATCAGCTCTGCGACGAGCTGGGGCTGGACACGATCTCGACCGGCAGCCTGGTCGGCGCGATGATCGAGGGGTACGAGAAAGGGGTGATCTTGCTGGAGGACCTGGACGGCCGGCCGATCAGTTGGGGGGACGAGGAGGCGATCGTCGAGCTCGTGCACAAGATCAGCCGCCGCGAGGGCGTGGGCGATACGATCGCTGAGGGGGCTCGCGGCGTCATCGCCCGCTGGCCTGAGATGAGCAAGATCGTGCTGCACGTCAAGGGGCTGGAACAAAGCGCCTACGACAGCCGCGCCGCTTCGAGCATGGCGCTGGCCTATGCCACGAGCGACATCGGCGCCCATCACGCCCGGGCATGGACGATCGCCAAGGAAGTGGAACAGGGGGAGAGCTGGACCGATGAAGACCGGGTGAACCTGGTAATCTACCACCAGTCGCTGCGGCCGCTGTTCGACATGCTGGGCGTCTGCCGCCTGCCGTGGATCGAGCTGGGGCTCAACGAAGAGCACTACGCGCGGTTCTACGGGCATGTGACCGGCAAGAACGCCAGCCTGGGCGAGCTGTTGAAGAAGTCGAACGAGATCTACAATCTGACGCGGTTGATCAACGTCAAGCTGGGCATGACCCGCAAGGACGACAGCCTGCCCTACAAGGTGCACGCCTGCCCGATCCAGACCGGCGCGACCGCGGGGAAGGTGATCGACCCCGCGGTATTCGAGCGACTGCTCGATCTGTACTACCAGAAGCGCGGGTGGGATGCCGACGGCGTGCCGCCGGCTGAGGTCGAAGCGGCGTTCAGCGGGTAGATCGGGCCTCGGCCTGGCTCCGCGGTGCGGCGGATCGCCCGCCTGAAGGCGGAACTCCAGCGGTGATCGGTGGTGACGGCGGCTGGCAGAGCGACGGGCTATTCCAAATGCCCGCAGGGACTGCGGAGTGCCCGCAAGGGACTGCGGGCCTACTTTGGGCTGCAGGCCTCCTTTCTCGGGCCTACTTTGGGCTGCGGGCGTGTGGTGGTATCGCCCTGCCGGTGCTTGCTCCGCCGATTCTGGTCGGGTAGACCATAGGGGGCCGCCGAATCTTGAGCGGCGGCTGTAAGAAAATGGTCGCCTGCTCCGTCAGAGATGTTGGGCGGTGAGTTCAAGTCCGCCTCCGAGCATGATTTGGGGTAATGCGTTGGGAAAGAACGAGGTTCGCGTTCGGTTCCAACGCACACACCCGTTGCTCCGCGGAGAATGCAGCAGGACGCCGGGATGGACGGGAATCGCGCAGACTGGCTCGAGAGCATGGTGGAGCAGCATGCGCGGATGGTCTTCGCCACGGCCTATCGGATCCTGGGACGGGCCGACGACGCCGAAGACGTGCTGCAGGATGTATTCCTGAAGATCGTCGCCAGCAAGAGCGGGCCAGCGCTCGGCAGCATTCGCGACTGGGGCGCCTATTTGCGAACCATGGCCGCGCGCACGGCGATCGACCTCGTGCGCCACCGCCAGCGACAGTGCCGGGAGACTGCCTCGGCATCGAGGCTGGACCTCGTGGCCGGGCAGGAGGATCCGCAGCGCCTGGCAGACCGGCAGCACCGGGCCTGGCAACTGCGGCAAGCGCTCAGGGTATTGCCTGTACGAGACGCACTCGTGTTTACGCTTCGGTGCCTCGAAGACATGAGCTACGACCAGATCGCGGCGCAGATGGATCTCAGCGTCAACCAGATTGGGGTCATCCTGCATCGCACGCGAAAACGGTTGCGCGAAATCCTCGAGCAGATGGGCATCACACAAGGAGAATCCGGGTGAACCGCAACGAGAACCGCCCGGCGGCAGACGATACGGGCGACCTCCGGCCGCTGGTCGAGGCCCTGCGGGCCGAGGTGCCGGAGGATTGCCAGTTCGAGGAAGCGCGTGCTCGGCTGCTCGCGCGGCTGGACGCGGTGCGGCCCGCGGTTGCGCGTGGAGAGTTGCCCGGCAGGACCAGCGCCCGAGTGGGACGGCGGCGCTGGCCGCTCGTCGCCGGGCTCGCGGCGGCGATCGGGCTCGCCGCGGTAGTGCTTGGCCTGGTGTCCCATCGGTGGCCGCAGGCACGTCACGATGAAGCCGCGAAGCCTTTGGCGCGGGTGGCGATGCTCAACGGGGAATGCAGCCGGTTCGGTTCGCGGGGCGAAGAAGTGGTGCTTTCACCGGGCGCCCCGCTGCACGCGGGCGACCGCGTGCGCGTGGGGCCGAATTCCGCTCTTCGCGTGCGTACGGACGACAAGAGCGAGCTGTTGTTCGGGCCGGGGACGGAAACGGTCTGGCTCGGGCCGCGATCCGCGGCAAGCTCGGCGATCCGCCTCATTCGCGGTGAGATGCGGGCCGCCATTACCCGGCGGCCCGACGAAGTGTTCGCGGTCGAAACCCCGGCGGCAGCCTTGCGCGCGCTGGGCACCGAGTTCGACGTTCGGGTGTTACCGGGTATCAACGGGAATCGTGCAGACGAGGAGGCGAACATGAGCTTACCGAGCCCCATTCAATTGGCGCGGACGTTTGTCGTTCTGACCGTTCTCTCGGGGGCCGTTGCCGTCCAAGCGGCCGGCCAGGAGCAGATCGTCGAGGAAGGGGAGAGAACTTCCGTGGCCGCGGGCGGCCCCATTTCGGCGGCGGAGAAAGTGCCGAATGTGGAGTACCTGCGGCACTGGCTGGGCAAGCGGCTGGCGAAGAGCGACCGAGCCCGGCCGCAGGAGGTGCTCGCTGCCACCGATCTGCGGCGCGGAGTGCTCCAGGCGTTTTCGGCTGTGGATGCGGAGTCGGGCAAGGCCCGGCACCTTACCAGTTTCCTGGCAAGCAACGTCGCGGTTCAGGCTCGGGCAGGCAATCAACTGGCGATCGTCACCGCTGAATCGCCGCTCTGGCTCTACGGGGTCGATCCGGTGCGAGGACTGCAGCATCCGCTGGGTGGAAGTACGGCCTATTTCGTCGACATCCAGAGCGGAGAGAAACTGCGAATTGAACCTTTGAACGATTTCCGGGTGGGGCACGCCGTGCTTTCTCCCGACTGGCGACAACTGGCCTTCGTGGGATTCGGCTATCGCCGAACGCCGGAGGAGCCCGATCGCTACGGCCTTTACGTGCTGGACCTGGAGACGATGCGCGTGACGGCCCTGCCCGAAGGACTTGCCCAGGATTTTGACTGGTCGCCCGATTCACGCTGGTTGGCTTCGAGCATCACGGAAGACAAGATGTCGCAAGTGGTGCTGTGGGACTCGATCAGCGGCGACGTCAAGCGGACGGACTGGAAGGGCATGCTGCCGCGATTCTCGCCGGACGGAAAGCACCTGGTATTTGTGGAAGGGATGCATGGCTTCGGCCCGAAGACGCAGCGCAGCGCCACCGAATCGTGGAACCTCGCGCGCGTGGAACTGCCGGAGGGAAAGCCAGCACCGATAACGGCCCTGGAGGGCCGGGCGGCCGCCTATCCCAGCTTCTCTCCGGACGGAACTCGACTGCTCTACTGGGAATCGGAGATCGGCCAGTGGGATCTCTACGGCACGAAGGTCCTGCACGACCTGGACCTCCGCGGCGGTCAGGATCGGCAGGCTGCGACGCTCTATTTCTCGGAATGGGGGCCGCCGGCAATCCAGTGGCTGGATGAGAACAGCAAGGCGGCATTCCGGATGGCGGCGGATGTCGACATGGCGATGGTGGGCGATCAGACCGGCACGCTCGGGTCGCAGCCTTACGTGCTCAAATGCGTTGATCTTGCTACCGCTCAGCCGACCGTCCGCGATGTGGATCTCCCCGTGTTGTCGGGTTGCCTGCAGGGCGGCGACCGGATCACGGCCGACGAACTGGCGGAGGGATTCGCGGCCTTCCAAGCCGGGACGCGCGCCGAATTGTTGCACGTGCTCGACGAGGCTGCGGCCCAGTACGCCCGGGGACGGGAGATGCTCGCGGCGGCGCTTCGCCAGGTTGATCAGGGCGAAGGGAAACTGGGATTGCAGCCCGCGGAGATCCGGCCCTTCTACGACCTGCTGGCAGGGCTGGCCGCGATGGAAAAGGAGCAGCGATCCGTGAGCGTAGTGCGTGAAGCCCTGGAGACGGCGATGCCGCAGATCCTGGCGGAATACTATTGCGGCTTCACCCGGCTGCCACCTGAGGATCGCGAAAAGGCGATCAAGCATCCTTTGCAGCGATCGGGACTCGTGGTTCGCCAGACGCCTCCGCACCGGCTCGACCTGGAGGAGTGTGCGCGGCAGGCCCCGGGCTCGGAATGCCTGGTCAAGATGCCGAAAATGCTGTTCAGTTGCCTTGACCTTCCGCCCATTCGCCGCGTGTTTCTCGTTCCCGGCGATGATCCCGACAAAGCTCACACTTCTTTCGAAGTCGTGCAGCCGGATCGGGGCGAGGGGGTGCTGGTGATCCGGACGCCCGTGCTGGCCCATGGCAAACGGTTGCAGGCGACCTATCGGATCCGAGAGAAGTACCGTTCGAGTTTCGGCAGCGAAGTGGTTCGCGTCGAGGCCGAAGTGGCCGAGGTGGAATGAGCCGATCGGAAGAGGCACGGCACGGCGATCGTGGCGTAGCCGCGGTGTCAGCACCGCGGCTACGCTTGCGCGCGTCGAATGAAAGTTGCCGACGGAGGGACGAGGGTGCCCGCAAGGGACTGCGGGCCTACTTTGGGTTACTGTGCGCGGATGTTGTATGCGAAGAGCTTGTCGGCGTGGCGGAGGTAGAGGCGGCCGCCGATGACGACGGGGTGGGCCCAACTGGGGCCCTCGCCGCCGGAGGGCATCTCGAACTGGCTGATCACCTCGTGGGCCTCGGGCGTGGCCTTCACCAGCCCCACGTCGCGCCGCTCGCTCAGCGTATAGAGCATTCCTTCGGCCGCGGTGAGCGAGCCCTTTCCCACGCCGCGCTCGGCGTACTTCATCTCACCCGTCTCCCAATCGAGACAGATCCACCGGCCGCCGTTCGAACTGTGCGCCGCACCGTAGATGTGGCCGCCCAAGACCACGATGCCGCCATGCTGGTTATCGAGTTCCTTCGACTTCCACACCGACTTGACCGACGCCTTCGTGCCGCTGACGGTAAGCGCGAGCATCTCTGAACCGGACCGGTAGCCGGAAGTGATGAAGATCCGGCCGTCGCGGAAGACGGGCATGGTGGCGTTCACGTCGTAGTCGGTCTCGTGCGGGTGCTCGAACAGCAACTCGCCCGTGTCGGCATTGACGCCGAGGAGCGCTTTGGCGTTCATCGTCAGCACGATCCGCAGGCCCTGGTGCTCGGCGATCACGGGCGAGGCGTAGCCGGCCAGATTTCCGGTTCCCGGTGCTTTCCAGACGGTCTTGCCGGTGGCCTTATCGAGGGCCACGACGCTGGCCTGTTCGCCACCCGGACAGCAGATCACGCGCGGGCCGTCGATGAGCACCGACTCGGCCAGCGCCCAGGTGATGTTCTTGGCGTCGAATTCCCCGAGGATGTTTACGCTCCAGACCGGATTGCCGGTGCGGGCCTCGTAGCAGGTGACCTGGCCCACCGGGCTCTCATGGTAGATTCGGCCCTCGTCATAGGTGGGCGTGCCGCGGGTGCCGCCGTAGGGGTCGGTCCAGGCGGGGCCATTCTCGGCTTGCCAGACCAACTGGCCTTCGAGGTTCAGTGCGGTGACGACCGTCTTGTCCTCGATATTGCCGCTGGTGAAGACCATGCCCTCGGCCACGATGACGCCGGCGAAGCCCATGCCGATTCCGGATGCTTCCCAGGCCAGGGGCGGCCCCCCTTCGGGCCACTTGGCGAGCAGCCCCTCGTCGGGCGAGACATTCATGCCGTCGGGCCCGTTGAAGCGGGGCCAGGATGGCGTATCGCCCTCGCTGGGCAAGGCCCCCGGCTGGCTGATCACTTGCGGCGCCGAGGCAACCACTTGCCGGTCGGTTTCCGCCGAGCAGGAACAGCATGCGGCAGCCAGTACGATCGTCATGGACTTCAGCAGCCGATCCACGGGTTGTCTCTCCGGTTCTTTAGGAGCTTTTCGCATCGACGGCGAACACTCGGGGGGTCGGTTGGCGCCGCGCCTTCGGGTTCGCTATTGCCTGGAGGTCGTTTCATTGTGGTGGCGGCGTGCCGCCAG
>JAXGPP010000050.1:0-4357 GCA_040766885.1 Thermoguttaceae bacterium
GTCATGCCCAGCCGCCCCTCTAAGCCTGCGCCTCTGGGCGAAGTGACTCACCGCCAGAACGAATAGAGCCCGCGCCGCAACTCGATATGGATCCCGTCAGCCAGCCCGCGCCGCTTGGGGTACCGCTCCCACGCCTCCTTGGCCCACTTCCACATCGCCGCAATCCCCTCCCGCAGCGACGTCGCCTCCTGGTAGCCTAGGAGCCGCTCGCTTTTCTGCCACGTGCACCAGGCCTCCTTCACTTCGTGCCGCGGCTCGACGATCCGGATCGTGCCGCCTCCCATGACGTCACATAGCAGTTCCGCGGCCCGGCGGACCGTTATCGGCTGCCGGCCGCCGAGGTTGATGATCTGCCGCGAAGCGCCGGGCGACGTCGCGGCAAGCCAGAAGCACGGCAGGCAATCGTCGATGTATGAAAATGCCCGTTGCTGCTCGCCGTCGCCGTAGATCAGAAGCGGCTTTCCCTCCAAATGCCGCGCCATCCAGATCCCGAGCACGTTCCGGTATTTCTGCCAGATGGATTGCTGCGCACCGTACAGGTTATGGGGGCGGATCACGCACCAGTTCAACCCATGTTGGTCGCCGGCGATTGCCAGGTCGCGCTCGCAGGCCAACTTCGCCACGCCGTACGGATCGATCGGCAGGCAAATGGAATCCTCGTAAAACGGCGGTTTGCCACAGCCATAGACCGCCATCGATGACGTGAATACGAACCGCTTCACCGCCTCTGATTCGATCGACGCGGTGACCAGCTCGGCAGTTGCCCCGAGGTTATTCTGGTAATTCCATCGCCGAATGAACGGGCTTAAGCCCTCCGCCGCATAAGCGGCGAAATGGAATACACAATCGATGGGCTGGACGAAGAGCGTCCCGACCTTCGAATCGCCAATGCCCAGCGTCAGCGGCACGAACTCTACGCCCGCCGGCACGTTTTCGATGTACCCGCATGACAGGTCATCGACACCGAGGACCTGGCACCCCGGCACATGTTCGAGAATCCACTCCGCCAGCCGGCTTCCGAGAAACCCCGCCACGCCAGTAATAAGCACTCTCATTGCGTTACTCCCAGAAATTGCCTGACCCGCGCTGAGCGGATGGCGAGCTTAACGATCGCCCGCGCCGCCCGCTCGGAAAACTCGACCTCCCGCCGCTGGGCCTCTTGCTTGAGCCAGCCCACGATTTCATCGACGTGCGTTCGGCACCAGTTGACGCCCATGTAGTCCATGTATTCGGCGTGCTCATCGCATGGGCAGCCGGTCTCGGAGTTGTAGCCGACGAAATGCAGCAGCCGCTTCAATTCAGTACCTGCACCCCCAGCCATGTCAGTTCTTCCACGGGGAATGAGGATCTCTGCGGCGATTCCGCACAACATGCCGGCGTTCCAAAACACCCGCCACCCTGGTGATGAACACTCTCATCGTGTGTCCCCCTTAAACATGTACCAGCTTGGGATGTCATCGCCCCAGCGACTCGACGGGGCATGGACAGCCGCCGTCGCCGCGCGGAGCCGGCTAAGATAGGTTGGCTGATCCGCACCAGTGACGTACAATTTGTGGCCAACCTCAGCAGCAAACTCTTCGGTGGCGAGCAGAACGCCGGTAGGACAGCCGACGATATGGTTGTACAGCGCATAATCATGGCCGGCGAGGCAGCCACCATCCCGAACCTTGGGCCACCAAGCCTGCGCGTCCGCCAACACGCTGTCACGGGAATGATCGGCATCGATGTACACGAAATCGAACAGAGCATCGGGAAAGCTCCCTGCAACTTCGACACTTGGACGCTTGATGATTTCAGTGATCGGTTGCGCGGCGGAAAAAGCCCGGGCTGCCCGTTCGTTCTCTGCATCGCATTCCGCCGCCCAGACATCGATCAGTACCAGCCGCTTGAGCGTCGTGGCGCCAACCAATCGCACGGAGAATTCTGCGGACGCAACGCCGACTTCCGCGGCGATGGAATACCTTCGCTCTTCGATCAGGAGCGGAAATTCCTTTCGGTGTGAAAGTAGCATCGGATGCTGCCCGCCGGTTGTTTGATCATTGTCGAGGCGCCAACTCCAGGAACTTGGCAACTGCGGAAATAGTTGCTTCTGTTTGCAGGCGACCTCGCTCGAAGCTCACTGCTAGGCACGGGCACGACGGATTGAACAGCACGGACGCCACGCGGAAGCAATGCCAGATCATGTCCGTCAGCGATACTGAGCCACCGCGCGTGTAATCCCCTTGCCAGCAGGCAACCGGATCTCTTGTGACAGCAATCAGATGCGGATTGCGGAGCAGTGGGAGCACTCGCGGCAGATGGAAAACAGTTGGCGGCCATTTCCATCCCCACAGGTCGTGAGCCTCATTCTGCTGTTGCACGTAGGCTTCTACTGCGGGCCAATCTCGCGCGGTCAACAACCTCGCCAGCGCATGATTCTCGTAATTGGAGTAATCAACTGCTGCCGCGGGGTCATAGTCCACGCCCATCGGCACGCCCAGTCGGTAGAGGATTTCCGCCACGAATGAGGTGCCGCCGCGAAACGCTCCTAACACCACGACCGTCTTGGGTCCGGCAATCGAGGGCACGAGCATGTCCGCGGGAGCAATCATTGATCGAACTCTGCGGGATAGAGATTGGGGTCATAGGGCGACTGGAGACAGCGGGGGAAGTTGCCGGTAAACGGTTGGAAAACGGTATGGCTCGACTCCAGGGGCAACACTCGTCCAATCCATGCCTCCGCACCATAGCGGTCGCGCGGTACGTCGCGCCACCTCGGGTTGCTGAACACCGGCTCGGAGCGGAACCACAAGAATGTCCCAGCGAACATCCAATTACCGTCCTCTGTCAGTCCACTAGGCCAGGCGTAATGCGTACCGGGGGGCCAGTGGAAGCGGGTCGTGCCTACAGCGGCGTGCAGCCGTAGGTGTTCCATACATTCGTCGGCTCGGACCAGGAGGTGGTGATACATCGCATTGCGCCACCGTCGGGCACCCTGCATCCCGTCCGCCGTAGTATTCCCCTTGGTATGAGCATAGAATGTCGCCTCAGTCCAGTCGGTGCTCTGGATCGTCTCCAGCAGTGGCAGGAGCGTTGCTGTTTCGCGCAATTTCCGGTCGTTGGGCAAGACAATCCATTCGGCGTCGGACCAGCCTAAGTAGTTCTTCACGGTCTCCGGATCGTGCGTGGCATCGTCCACAGCAACAGCGATGCACAGCTTGCCGTTGAACAGGCCGCGATGCGGACGGAGCTTGTCCAAGTTCTTTCTCCATTCGTCGTCTCCTTTCAGTGGGTAGACGTGGTAGATGAGGTTCCGCCGTTCAACGGCGGGATAGGCCGTCCCTGTCGGTAGCAGGGTGTTCGCGGTGGGCTGGTCTCCAGGGGCGAATACTCGGCCAACGGTCGGGCTGAGGCAGAAGCCGCCGGACAACTGGGCGATGCGCACTGCCTGGTGAGGACAAGATTCGATGAACAACGGCGGCCTGAGCGGGTGTCGCTTGTTCAAAAAGCGGCGGTAGTGATGGGCCTTGAAGGCCGCGATATCGTTGCGGTTGCGCTCGACCTTGGTAGCCCAGGGGGCCATGATGAGTTCCTGGAAGGAAATGCCATAACGGGCCAGCCATTCCATCGTCTGGGGGCGATACTTCTCCAGCCGTGCCGTGACAATCATCGGGATCGTCACGCGCCGCGTCAGATAAAGGGGCTGGACCGTGCGGAGGAAGTCGGTGTATCGCGGACCGTCATCGTCGTCGCCCGGTGGGCAGTCATGACACAGCACGCCATCGAGGTCCGTGGCGCAGTGGGGGGAGATGATCGAGTTCCAGAGGTTCCACTCCAACAGATGTGGCCAGGGGAGATCGCGGACCCACAGGTCGGGTTTGAGCCGCGCCGTCGGATTGACGTACACTGCGGCTGCGATTGCCTGCGGGTAGCGACGGCGCACGATCGGCATCACGTGTTTGAAAGAGTTCCCCGTGAGCACCGTATCGTCGATGACCACCACCGGGCCGTCGCACGTGGTGTTGCCCGTAAGCCGCCAGCCCTTGCCGCCGTCGATCAGGTCGTTCGACGACTGCCGGACAATCGCCAGCGGGCGGTGGAGGAGCATGGCCACGAGCGAGGCCACGCTCAGTCCCGAACGGGCCACGCCGATAACCAGACTCGTGTTGGCCGGGAGCTTCGAGGCCAGGCGTTTCGCGTCCTCCATGAGCCGGGCAGTGGTGACGAACTCCGGCGTCGGCCCGTGGTGCCAGGCAAACGGGCCGCGGGCGCGAGTCGACGGTCGCACGGCCACCTTAGTCGTGTTCCGCCGCCGAAACGGCACCAGGCGGTTGAGCGTCTTCTGCCGCCGCTTGCACCCTCCGCAAGGCCTAATGCC
>JAXGPP010000051.1:0-3754 GCA_040766885.1 Thermoguttaceae bacterium
TGAGCTGGTCAAGGGCGGCCGCCACTTCCAATGCCGGTGCGACGTCGCCACGGGAGAAGCCTCGCTCCTGATCGACGGCGATCCAGGCTTCGGCAGCCCCAAGGCCCAGACCTCGCTGAAGGGCTCCGGGGAGCACTCTCTGCGTTTTGCCAACGTCGACGACGAGTTGCGGCTCTGGATCGACGGGCGGCCGGTCGAGTTCGATGTTGTGGCCGAGTATCCACCGCTGGGCAATTACATCCCGACCGAAGCGGACCTGCTGCCGGCCGGGATCGCCTCGAAGGGGGTGGAACTGGATGTCAGCGGTCTGCGCCTGTTTCGCGATCTGTATTACATCGCCGACCAGCGGGCGGCGCCCGGCGAACCGATGTCGGATTTTCCCCGGTTTCCGCGCCCGAACCACAACCGGATGACCCTCGGCGCCTTCTCGCCCGCAAACGTCGACGAGGTCTTCCACGATCCCCGGAACTGGGATTTCTTCTCCGACTACCAGACGCTGGAGTTTGACCTGGGCGAAGGCGAATTTCTGGCCCTTGGCGACAACAGCGGGGAAAGCCGCGACAGCCGGCTCTGGGAGGCCGAGGGAATCGGGCCGTGTGTCAAGCGGGAGCTGCTGATCGGCAAGGCGCTGTTCATCTACTGGCCGCGTTCCGACAGCCGCATTCCCGGCACCAACATCCCCTTTCCGTTCTTTCCCAATCTCAAGCGGATGCACGTAATCCGCTGACGCCGTTTGGCCCCAATGGGGACAGCACGCCCTGGAGACGGACCTCCGCCATGAACGCACAGCAAGAAGCCCCCTCCCAGCAATCCATTCACCCCATGCGAAGGGCGGGAATGGAACCGATCCTCGAAGTCACCGGGCTGGTGAAGCTCTACGGCACGCGGCGCGTCGTCGATGGAGTCGACTTCGAAGTCTTCCCCGGTGAAATCGTCGGCCTGCTGGGTCCGAACGGCGCCGGGAAGACCACCAGTTTCCGCATGACCTGCGGCATGATCGAGCCAAATGCCGGCCTCGTCCGACTCGCCGGCCGCGACGTGACCGATTGGCCGATGTACCGCCGCGCCAGGGAAGGCGGGATGGGCTACCTGGCCCAAGAAGCCAGCGTATTCCGAAAACTCTCCGTCCGCGACAATCTTCTCGGCGTCATGGAGATGCTCGGCATCGGCCGCAAGCAACGGCTCGCCAGGTGCAAGTCGCTGCTCGAACAATTCGACATCGTCCACCTGCGAAAAAACAAGGCGATGTCCCTTTCGGGCGGCGAACGGCGGCGGCTGGAAATCGCCCGAGCACTCGTCTCCGACCCCAAGATCATCCTTCTCGACGAACCGTTCACCGGCATCGATCCGGTGACGATCGACAGCATCCAGGAGATCATTCGCCAGTTGCGCCGCGACGGGATCGCGATTCTGATCACCGACCACCAGGTCCGCGAGACGCTCCAGATCACCGACCGGAGCTACGTGATCCGCAAGGGCCAGGTCCTCTGCCACGGCACGCCCGAAGAAGTCCTTTCGAACGAAGAAGCACGCAAGCACTACTTCGGCGAAGACATGGACCTGGGCCTTTCCACGCCGGACTCCCCGCCGCCGGCGCCGCCCGCCCCGCCGCCGCCGCATCTGGACAACGCCGCCGCCCAGCGGCCGCGCGGCATCAAGCTCAGGCTGGATTGATCTATCCAGTAGGGTGGTCCAGAGCGGACCATCCCTTGGCGGAACGCACCGCCGCCACGCGCTCCATGGGAGCAAACGCCGGCATGACCGAAAGGTGAGCGCCGGCCCACCATGCGCCGGCGCTGGACGTTTGCCCACGCTATGCAGCGAAAAACGGTCGCTTTCTGACTCTCGGAGCACAGAAGCGAAACAGATTCAGTATCTGGCATACGTTATATAACCTATTGTCATGTACGTATTTCCATGTCATTTTGCGTGTGGCCCACTTTCCTAGGTCCACAAAGCACGGGTCTCGTCCATTGACAGCGCTGAATTCTCGACTATACTTAGCGGCGTGCTGGCAAGCGCTGCCAACACGCCGGCCCAGCGCATTCTGTGCCGGAACACGCACTAATAATTTCCTCCGTTGGCGTAGCACGGCGGTTGTGATGTTTGAGCGAAGTGCTTGGGCGGTGACTGTGCTGTTCGCTTCCCTGATTCTGGTCGGCAGCGGCTGTGGTGGAGCAGGCGCGCCGGTGGGGAGCGTCAGTGGAAAAGTCACCTACCGAGGGGAACCGGTAACGGAGGGAACCGTCAGCTTTACCAGCGACATTTTGGCTGCCTCCGGAACAGGCGAGGTCCAGCCCGATGGCACGTACACACTGGCTACTCAAGGTGACGGCCTCCCCCTTGGGAAGTACCAAGTGTGCATTATGCCGCCGATGCAGGAAGAATCGCTTCATCCGCAGCTTTCCGCGGTGCCGGTAGCCAAAGACATGCCAAACATCCCCCAGAAATATCGGAGCTTCCGGACCAGCGGCTTCGAAGCAACGGTTCAGGAAGGTGAGAACGCACATGACTTCGACATGCAATAGACACTCTTGGCAATCGTAGAGTGTGCCTATCGGTGTGCAGGGACACCGGGCAAGCGCAAAGCACGGTTCGGTTTCTCTATTGCTTCGAAAGGACTTGGCCATGAGAAAAGTACGCGCATTTACACTGGTAGAACTGTTGGTGGTCATCGCCATCATTGGGATATTGATCGCCCTGCTATTGCCCGCGGTGCAAGCGGCACGTGAAGCGGCGCGCCGCTCCCAGTGCAGCAACAACTTGAAGCAAGTCGGCTTGGCATTGCACAACTATCACGACACGCACAAGAAGTTCCCTCCGGCCTTTGCGGCAATAGGGCATGGTCCTAACGCCTGGGTGTTGCTGTTGCCGTTCGCTGAACAGGGAAGCGTTTACGACAAGTTGGTATTCCCGTACAGCGCATTTTGGTTCGGGCAGGCGGGAGGCGGTCCAAACGCTGCCGTCATGCACGACTTCAAGCCGGCGTACATGATCTGCCCTTCCAGCCCGCTGGAGAGCCATGTTACGGAGACCGCCGGCGGCAGTTTCAACATCCTTCAAGGCTCCTATGTACTGATCGCGGGGGCTGATGATCACCCCAGCACTGACCACAATGCCTTGCGGGGCTACTATTCGGGCGGTGGCATGTTCCTGCCGAACCGCGGTGTGACTTTTGCGCAGATCCGTGATGGCACTTCGAACACCATGATGATAGCTGAGCAGTCCAACTGGGGCGTGAATGCCAGCGGGACAAGAGTCGATATTCGTTCGACCAGCAATGATGGGCACTGGATGGGCAATTGGTATCCTAGCGCTCCGCCCACCGGTGATGACTCGCTGACGGGAACCGATCATCGCTGCTACAACGTGACCACCGTGCGGCATCGGATCAATATGCTCTTGCAGGACGCCGCCATTGGCAATTACGCGACTTACTGCAACACCTCGCTTCAGTCGGCACACCCCGGCGGGATTCAAGTCTTGCTCGGCGATGGTTCTGTGCGGTTTGTGAGCGAGACAGTAGAGATGCAGACGGTCCGTGACTTGGCGAACCGCGATGACGGCCATCCACTCGGTGAGTTCTGAATCAACGGCACCGGGTTGGCCCGCTTTACACCACCCTACGGCTGCCACGATTGCGCGGCGGTGGGGCGGCGCTGCCGGTTTTTTGGGGCGAACCGGTTCGGCTGCGTGACACGTGCGCGGCCGTGCCGAACGGTTTCGGGTTGGGCCGCTCTGCACCACCCTACGG
>JAXGPP010000052.1:0-3645 GCA_040766885.1 Thermoguttaceae bacterium
CCTTCTGGAATGAGAGCGGCTATGCCGAGGAGGCTCGTAGCTTTCTCAAGGCACTGGCGCGCGGGTCCCGGTCGCTGGCGCTGGACACTGGATTCCGGCAGGCGGTAGTAGAACGTTGTACGTCGGCTGACGATCGCGCCCTCCTTCAATCGCTCGGTCGTGCGCGGTGGCCAAGGCACACCCTGATGGTGACCCATGCCATCGGTGATGCCGCTCCACCCGATCCACGGGCCGGAGTGAATGTGCTGCGGACGATGATCGAGACCGATCGCGTGCCCGTGCGTTGGCGTAAGAACATGGAGCGTTTCGACGAGGTGTGGGTACCTTCGCGACACGTGGCGGAGAGCTTCCGCCGCAGTTGGATTCCTCCCGAGAAGATCCGCATCGTGCCGCCGTGTCTGGACACCAGCGTGTTTCGGCCAGAAGGAGAGGCGCTGCCGCTGCCGGCGGAACTTGCGGGCCGGTTCGTATTCCTGAGCGTATTCGACTGGGTGCCGCGCAAAGGCTCGCAGCTGCTCATCGAAAGCTACTGCCGCGAATTCCCGGCGGACGAGGGGGTCGGACTGTTGCTCAAGGTTACCCGTACCCACGGCGATTCTCTTGACGACGTGCGAGAGCGACTGGAGCAGTGGCTAGGCCGGTTCGGCCAGTCGCTCGCTGCGCGGCCGGACATCGTACTGTGGGAGCGAATGCTTACCGGAAACGAGATGGCGGCTCTCTACCGGAGTGTGGGGGCGTTTGTATTGCCCTCGCGGGGCGAAGGTTGGGGGAGACCGTACACGGAAGCCATGGCGTGCGGCCTGCCGACGATCGGTCCCGCCGCGTCGGGCAACCTGGACTTCATGAACCGCGCCAACAGCTTTCTGATTGCCGGCCGGCAGATCGCCGTCTCGGAAGAAGACGGCAGAGCGTTCCCGCTGTTTGAGGGGCATCGCTGGTTTGAGCCCAGCCAGGAGGACCTTCGTCGCTTGATGCGGCTGGTGGCCAGCGATCCGGCGGCCGGGGCCCGCGTCGGCCAGAAGGCGGCCGAAGACATCCGTGCATCATACAGCTTAGAGGCGGGGCTCGTAACGCTGGAGAAGGCCGTCGCCGCCGTCGACGAGCGGCTTCTTCCTGTCAGCCTGCCACCAGTCAAGCTGCCGCAGATTCGTGTCGTGCTCGAAGGGGAACTCTTCGCCGGACACAGCTTCGCGAATATTAACGAAGAGCTGTGTCTCGGGTTGGGCGCCAATCCGTCGCTGGCGCTATCCGTAAGACGGGTGCAGCGCGCACCGCTGGAGTCGCCGCCGCGCCGCGCGTGGCGGATCGAACCCTACGTGGGCCGAGAGCTCCCGGGCGGACCGCAGGTGACGATCCGTCATGCCTATCCGCCGGATTGGACGCCGCCGCCGAACGGGCTCTGGGTCCACGTCCAGCCATGGGAATTCGGCCACCTTCCTACAAGCTGGCTCGATCCGCTCAAGAATCGCGTGGACGAGGTCTGGGCCCCTTCGCAGTACGTGCGGCGGGTCTACGAGCGGAGCGGGGTGCCGCCCGAAAAAATCCAGGTCATTCCCTGGGGATTCGATCCCGAGGTCTTCTCGCCGGGCGCCACTCCACTTCTGCTGCCGACGGCGAAGACGTTCCGCTTCCTCTATGTGGGCGGGACGATCCCGCGCAAGGGCTTCGACCGGGTTCTGGACGCCTATCTTACTGAATTCCGGCCGGAGGAGGACGTCTGCCTGGTGGTCAAGGACATCTGCGCCGATACGCTCTACCGCCACAACAATTTCCGGGAACAAGTGCTCGCTGCGAGCCGCGACAATAGCCGACCGGCGATACTCTATTACGATGAGTTCCTGACACCAGGGCAACTGGCAAGCCTGTATACGGCCTGTCAGTGCCTTGTGGCGCCTTACCGCGGCGAAGGATTCGGGCTGCCGATCCTCGAGGCGATGGCGTGCGGACTGGCGCCCATCGTGCCCCGCGGGGGTGCATCAGACGATTTCGTCACGGAGGAGACGGGCTTCTTGTTGCCCGGCCGCGAACAGGAAGTGGAAAGCGAACTGGAGCTTTGCGGGCCGCACCTGGAGCTGGCGATTTGCCAGTCCGATCTACGCCGCCAGATGCGCGAAGCGTACGAGCGTCGTGAAGAAGCGCTGGCCAAGGGCCAGGCGGCCGCCAAGAGCGTGCGCGCCCATTTCACGTGGCCGGAGGCCTTTGCGCGGATGGCCGAACGGATCAAGTGCCTTGCCGACCGCGCGGTTAAGTCACCCCCCACACCCGTTGCGACCACGTTGCCGCCCAGATGCGCAACGACATCGATCGGGGCGATCATCAATACGGGGAGTGACCCGCGGGCCTTGGCGCGCACGCTGGCCGGAGTGCGGCCCTACGTTGATCATATCCTCTGTAAGGCTCCGTCAGGGATTGAGTCGATCGCAGCCGTGGCGAAGGAATATGCCGCCGAGGCTGCTACCACAGGACGATCATCTTGTGAGGCTGCTACTCCGCTTCCGCCCTGCGGCTGGCTTTTGCGACTCAACGGCGGAGAGCGTCCGGGTGAGGAGGGAATGGAGCAGTTGGGGCAATTCCTGGCGTCGCTCCCGTCCACGACCACGGCGGTGGCGGCACAGATTCGCTTCGCAGGTCTCGACGGCCGATGCTATCACCAGCAGGCAGACGTAAGACTACGTCGTCATCGAAACGATGCCGTCGGGGCGATCATCGCCGACGATTTCGAGTACGTTTCAAACGGCGAAGCGGGCCGGTTGGCCCTGTCTCCGCTGGAGATCACGGTTCCCCTGGCGATTGCCGGCGGCCAGACTGGCCCCGACATGGCCGGAGACCTGCCGGAGCCTTGGTTGTCTGCCTGGGTGCCCATTGCAGGTGACATCGTCCTCGACGTCGGAGCAAATACAGGCCAATGGACCCGTGCGCTGGCTCCCGGCTATCGCCAGGTCCACTCTGTTGAGCCAGGTCCGGATGCGATTGCCGCGCTCAAGCGAGAATTGCCTGCCAATGCCATCCTGCACGAGTTCGCGGCCTGGAGCGCCGAGGAGGAACGGGAGTTCCGATGCTTCTCGAACAGCGCTCACTTGAGCACGTACTTCCTGGAACAGGGAATCAACACGGGTCCGGCGCGTGGCTCGCTCCGGCTGGCATGTCGACCGCTGGATTCGATCGTGCTGGAGGGCCGCGTGGATTTCATGAAGTGCGACGTTGAGGGAGCGGAAGTGGAGGCGCTGCGCGGGGCCGAGCAACTCATCGCACGGCACCGACCTCGCCTGCTGGTGGAGATCCACAGCCGCGACAATCTCCATTCGGTGGTGAGGCTGTTGAAGGCTTTCGACTACGCCTACTGTCTTCTTCGGCATCCCGATTACTCGGCGTTCTCGCGCTACTGGTTTGAGCACTGCTGGCTTGCTGCTTGGTCGGTTGCAGAGCAGCGCTGACGCGTTAGTGGGGCGCCGCTCGATTCTGACTGCCGGTCTTCAGCAGACCTCATCGCCGCCAACCGCTCCTGGCAATCCAGAGCATGCCTGTCGGTGCGCCGAGCGACTCGTGCGCTCGTCAGTCGCGAGTCACCTACGGCGTGTCTCGCCCTGCCTCTCGAGCCGCGGGCGTGAGCCGCGTTCCGCGCCGCATCCGGTAGAGCCCTTGCGT
>JAXGPP010000053.1:0-3334 GCA_040766885.1 Thermoguttaceae bacterium
ATGCGGCCGCAGGGCTTTCGGGCTGGCGTAATGCCTGCGCCAGGGGGGTGTTGCCGGGGCTGGCGGGACGCCTGCACCACAAGTTCTCCAACAGCGTCTTATTTCTTGCCGCCGACAAGGTAGGCATCGCTCACCTCGAGCGTGTTCTCGTCGACGTCGCTGTTGAAACCGATCGACAGGCTTCGCACACGGTCGAGGTCGAGTCGATTGTTGGGGTCAGGCGCGTTGGCGGTGCTCGGCACGAGGTCGCCGAAGCGGACCACCGCGGAGTGCCAGCGGCCATCGGCCGGGATGATCGATCCGCCCGTGATGTATCCCACGCCGGAATCACCTTCCCAAAGGAATACCCGCACGGCGGCTTTCTTCTCGCATCGAGCACGAATGACGATTGCCTCCAAGGTGCTCAAATCCAGTCCTTCGGGCATCGGCAGCCGTGGGTAGGCCCAGCGGTCGCCGGGTGCGAAACGGGCCGTCATTCGCCACCCGTCGGGCGACGGATTTCCGAGTTCGATCTTTCCGCCTCCGGCGATCTGCGGGCGCCACGCAGCCAGGTTCTCGATCGGCAGACGCACCGTCTGCGAGTAACGGCCCAGCCGCTGCTCCATGGTCGCCTCGCCCATCAGATCGATCACCAGCGGCAAGATCGCCGGGTCGGCGCCCCCTTTGACGGCAATGGTCGCTGTAAGCCGATCATCGGCGGTGAAACCGCGGCGCAGATCGGCCGTCCAGTCGATGTCGACGGAGCTTTCACCCGGCACCTCGACCGAACGGGTAGCGGAGTCGGCGAGCGTTGCCTCTGGCGAGGAGAAGGCAACCTCAAGCGTCACTTTCTGTGGCTGCGGCGCGAGATTGAATGCCCGCACTCGCAGGGGAAACCGATCGAGCGCGTCGGTGGTGATGCGATAGCCTTCCGATACGGCGCTGACCAGTGCCGGATCGAACTGGTAGCGCAACACGATCGGCGACAGGCTCGGCCGTGCGACATTGGCGGCCGGCCGACCCGCGTCGCGGATCTTGGCGGCCGCAGTGTCCGGTCGCAGGCGGGTCGCCAGCGGAAGACGATCAAGCGTGACATAGGTCAGGCCGTCGGGCACCGGAATGCCGCCTTCGGCGGTGGCCTTCAACTCGCGCCCGTCGATCCCCTCGGCGCGAAGCACCGGCATGCCCAGCGCGACTGTCTTCTCCGGTTTCGGCTCGCCCGTGTAGAGCACCAGCACGACCTCGCCGGTCTTTCCCGTGCTGCCGAACACTCGTGCTCGTCGCACCGCTGGATCGTCGATCTCCAGGTCGCCGATGTACGGCCGGTGGGCCAACCGCCGCGCGGCCGCGACATAGGCGGCCATCGACCGCAGCGGCGTTCCCTCACGCCCCATCATGCCGAAATTGTTCTCTCGCTCCTCGTAGAAGGGGTAGACGAACGCGAAGTACCGCGCGATACCGCACGCCTTGGCTTCGACGGCTTTCATCGTGATGTCCAGCGCGCTGGTCGAATCCTGGTCGGCGGGCGGGCGTGGCGGCCCTTTCTTCCACGGCCGGCCACACTCGGTGATCCAGAGCGGAACGCCGGCTTGGTCGTGGACGGCAAGCCACTGGCGATAGTCGCCGATGAGCGTCTCCATTTGTTCTGCGCGGCCGTAGGTATGGAAGCTGAAGACCGGCACGCACTCAAGAAGGCCGTTTCGCGCGGCATTGTCGAGAAACGCGCGGTTGTGGTGAGCCACCACGCCTCCCACCAGGAGCGGTTTGTGATCCGCCGCGGCCCCGTAGCACACTGCCTTCACCACGGCCGCGTATTGATCGGCGGGAAGATTGTCGCCGAAGCTGATGTCCGGCTCATTCCAGATCTCCAGGGCGGCCCAGTATCCGTGCCAGCGGGCGGTGATGTCACGCCATGACCGGGCAGCGGCGACGAGATCGTCGGGATACTTGCCCACTCGGCCCGTCCAGCCGGGGCCGTCGTGGAACATCTCGAGCATGCTCACGCCCTCATTGGCATAGAGCTTCCGCAGCGACTCGTACCGCCGCGACGATTCCCAGTCCCATCGATCGGCCGCCGGTTGCACCTGGCCCCAACTGAGGCGTTCGCGCGACATGGCAATGCCGCTTCGGTGCAGCATCTTCACCAGGCCTTGCCGCAGTTCGTCGTTTTGGACGAGCCACGACAGAGCCGAATCGATCGAGAAGAACGGATCGGGATCGGCCCGGTCGACCGTTGTCGAGAGAATGCCGAACCGCTGTTCCGTGGCCGGGAATTCAATATCATGGAAACCCGCGGGTAGAGTGAGCCGAAGCTCGACATTCCCATCCGCAACCGCGGCCTGGCCTTCGGCGACAGTCTGGCCAGAGTAGTCGCGCACCACGTAATCGAGCGGGCTGTCGGCCACGTCCGAAGCAACGGACCACCGCAGGACGGCCGGACGGCCGGGCTCGACGAGGTAGGACTCGATCGCCAGCGGTTGCAGGCCGGCGGCCGCCGCCGTGCCCGACAATGCCGCCAGCCATACAATGCCCAGTACAGTCGCTATCGATCGCATGTCTTCACCTCGAACGGGTTTGGTGTCACGCGTGCGATTGTAGTGGGGAGCAACATCCAATTCAAACCGCCACGCGAGACTCCCGATGAACGAGGATTTGCGGACCTACCTGGCGCTCGGCGACAGCATGAGCATCGACACGTACACCGGCGTTCCCGGCGGCGGGGCGGCAAATCAGTTCTTCCGCACGCTCGCCGGGCGGTGGCGTCTCGACGATCGTACGTCCGACGGTTGCCGCATGCCGCATGTGCCCACCGACGGCCGCGGCGACCTGATCACGCTGACCATCGGCGGCAACGATTTGCTCGTGAACCGCGAAACGTATCTCGCCCGCGGGCTGGAGAGCTTCGCCGAAGAACACCTGCGACTCATGGAGGCCATCCGCCGCGTCAACCCGCGCGCGAGCTTCATCGTGGGCAACGTCTATGCGCCCCAGGAACCCCTGAGCGGCTTCGAGCGCGCGGCACTGGCCGAGGCCAACGCGATCATCGCCTCGAATTGCCGCCGGGTGGATGCCGAGCTTGCTGATATCCACGCCGCGTTTCTCGGGCACGAACGCGATTACCTGTGTCTCTCGATCGAGCCGACGCTCCGCGGCGCCAAGCGGATCGCGCAGTTGTTCAACGAGGCATATCAGCGCCGCTCGTAATCCCCCTCCCGGCTGACACCGCGCTGCGGCCGAATTAGAATACGGGCTGGAATGCGGTGCGCACCCGTCTGACCCGATCAGTCGCGTTCACAACTCAGACGGGGACTGGTCCGTTTTTCGGCGGATAAGTCCGGTTTGGCGTGTAATCCAA
>JAXGPP010000054.1:0-3301 GCA_040766885.1 Thermoguttaceae bacterium
GGGCTTCGATGCGTCGAGTTGCCGGTAGAACTCGGCCATCGGCTCTTTCGCCGGCCCGAACGACCGAGTGAGAAAGTCGTCGATCAGCGCGTCGAGCCGCCCGGCTTCATCCACATCCCAGAGCATTCGGGCAGCAAGGTAATAGCCCAGGCCGTTGGGACCCCAGTTGTCGCTCGACTCGGCCGACATGAAGCGCGCGCCCCGGCGATGGAACTCGGGAATCGTTCGTTTCAAATACTCGAGATTCGAGCCGCGGGCCTGGGCCGGCATGTCGCGGTCCCACGTGTTCACACTGTAGTATTCGCGAATTCCCAGGGTCGAAGCCTGGCGCGACCAGCCGTCGAGGATCTCGTCGAGCGAAAGGCCACCTTTAAGAAACGCCGTGGCCACGCTCACCACGACCTGCCCGTGGGCGCGGATACCTGGCGGCGGGCTGTGGAAATTGTAGGCATACAGGCCAACCAGCTTGCCGGGATACTTCCGGTTCACCCCGGCGGCCACCTCGTTGGCCAGGAGCAGTGCGCGGTCGGTGATGCTCCCCAGCTTTTCACAGCGTTCGCACTCGCACCAGCCGCCGCCGTCGCTCGGGTCGGTCGAGATGCTGTCGGCCGCCGGCTCGCGGTCGAACAGGCCGACGGCATATTCGACCACCAGCCGCCGCAGCTCCGGATTGCCGATGCAGAGCTTCGCCTCACCGCGGATGTCGCGCTTTCCGCCAACCAGGGCGTAGAACTCGGGATGCTGGTCGAACTGGGCCTTGAGGCCGCGGATGAAGCCGCCGTAGGCGTGGCCCGTTCTCAGCTCGATGCCCGAGGTGGCCCGATTGCGTGCGCACCACTCGGCATACGGTGCGGCGTTGTAATCCCAGACTCCGAAGCCGTACCAGATCCGCCGGGCGATGTAGTCGGGCGACTCCTCCGCGTCGAGGGCCACCGACAATTCCGGAATCCGCGGCACGATCTGCCAATGTTCGCCCGGCATGAACTGCCGGTGCCCCAGGCGATACAAGAAATCCCAGACGGCATGTTCCACGGCAAGCTCGGTGGCCCCCACGAGGTAGACGCCCTCCGCGCCGGTCCGCAGCAGGTAGTCTTCCCGCTCGGTGGGCTTGGGATCGAGCCACCGCCCGGCCAGTTGAAGTTCGGGAAAAGTTCGGGCAAGCCCCACGGCGATCCCGTGGCCGCCCGAGGCGGCGTTTACGTGAAACTCGGCCCCGGTGATCCGCGAGAGGTAGTCACCCAGGGTCGCTGCCGCTGCCCTGGTTCGCTCCGAGGCATTTTTGCCAACGACGATCGGCAGGAGCGCTCGCCCGCCAGCCGCCAGAGCCACCGCGGGCGGCTGCCGCCCGGTCGCCGGCGCACCGGCCTCAACGCCGCATGCCGCCGCGACGAGCGCGGCAATCAGTAAACCCCGAAAGATCGATCTCATGGCGGCTCCTTTGCGGTCTGTCGACGCTGGAACCAGTGTCGCCTGCGCGACGCGGAAAAGCAACGGCGGGGCGAATAGCGGTCAGCGGTCAGCGGTCAGCGGTCAGCCATCAGCTTTCAGCTATCAGAAATCAGGCTAAAGGTCACGGGGCACGGGTCACGGGTTACAGGTTACAGGCCACAGGTCTCAACCTACGGGCCGGATTTCTCGGAGATGCCCCTGTTGCCCGATGCCCGCCGACGGCTGTAACCTGTCGCCTGTAACCTGTGAGCTGTAACCTGTAATCTGTGACCCGTAACCTCCCCCCTCAGCCAACGTCCGGAGGCCTTCTCATGACCATCTCGCGTCGTAGTTTCTTCCACGCTGCCGCCGGAGCGAGCGCGGCGGCGATCGCCGGGCGGGGCATCGCCGGAGCGGCAGAGTCGCAAGTCAGCATCGAGGCCCTCGAGGCCGCGGCGTCGCGGCCCGTGCTCAAACGCGAACTATTCAATTCCCCGCTGGTGATCGATTCGATTCGCCTGCTTCGCAAGCGCGGCGAGTACTTCGTCCACGTTCGCTCCAAAGACGGCGCCGAGGGTGTTTCCGTCACCAACGAACGGGCGAAGTACCTCTATCCGATCCTCAACGGACTGGTGATCCCCTATTTTCGCGGCAAGGACGCGCGCGACCTGGAAGATCATCTCTGGGAGGTGTATCGGTACCAGAGCAACTACAAGTTGCAGGGGATCGCTCTCTGGTGTCCCGTGGCCTGGGTCGAGTTTGCCTTGCTCGACCTGCTCGGCCGCGCGGCCGGTCTGCCGATCGGCGAGCTTCTCGGCACGGTAATCCGCCGCGACGTGCCGTTTTACGTCGCCAGCGGGAATCGCAACACGGCGCCACAGGAAGAAGTCGAGTATTTGCAGAAGCTCATCGACCAGACGGGAGCGAAGGCGGTCAAGTATCGCGTCGGGGGGCGCATGAGCCGCAACGCCGACGCGCTTCCCGGCCGCACGCGCGGGCTCGTTTGCCTCTCTCGAAAGATGCTGGGGGATAAGATCGACCTCCATGCCGACGCGAACAGTTCCTATGACCCGCCCCAGGCGATTGAGGTGGGCAGGATGCTCGAAGACGTCGGGGCGGTGTACTTCGAAGAGCCCTGCCCCTTCGACCACCTGGAAGACACGAAACAGGTGGCAGACGCCCTGACGATTCCCGTCGCCGGCGGCGAGCAGGAGTTCAGCCAGAGGGGTTTCCGCTGGATGATCGCCCAGCGGGGCGTCGATATCGTCCAACCCGACTTGCAGTATTACGGCGGACTGGTCCGCTCGACGCGGGTCGCGCGAATGGCCGACGCGGCGGGCATGGCGACGACGGTTCACATCTCCGGCGGATTCGGCTTTATCTACATGCTCCACTTCGCCTCGTACATCCGCGACATCGGCAAATACCAGGAATACAAGCTCACCATCGACCGCTACAAAGACTGGTTCGATCCACCGCTCGCAATCGGCAACGGCACACTCCGCGTCCCCACTGGCCCCGGCGTGGGCATCCGCGATATTTCAGCCTTACTCCAAGGCGCCGAAGAGGTCCAATAAGACCCGAGAAACACAACCACGAATCACACGAATCACACGAATAGCTCAGAGAGAAGGAATAGGGGGAAGGACGAGTTGGATCGAGGGGTGGGCGCGGGGCCTGGGGTTAGTAAAATATATTTCGTGTGATTTGTGTGATTCGTGGTTGTTTCTTCCGACCATGGGAGCAACGAGATGGGTGGTATCATCTTTCCGGACGAGAGCTACCGGATCATGGGCGCGTGCTTCGAGGTGTATAACCACATGGGAAGCGGTTTTCTGGAATCAGTTTACCAGGAGTGCCTGGAGATCGAGTT
>JAXGPP010000055.1:0-3154 GCA_040766885.1 Thermoguttaceae bacterium
CGCATCACCCGAGCGATTCTCTCCGCGAGTTCGCGAATCGACATCGGTTCGTCGCCGCCGACATTCACCACGCGGCCCCGGGCCGCTTCGACCCACGGGGCGGCGGCGATGCACTCGGCCACCGGAGCGATGTAGGAGAAACTCCGAGTCTGCGTTCCGTCGCCGAAAACCGGCATCGGCTCACCCGCCATCGCGCAGCGAAAGAAGATCCCGACCACGTTGCGATAGGGATCGGCGATGTTCTGGCGAGGTCCGAAGACGTTGTGGGGGCGAAAGATCGTGTAGTCGGGGCGGCCGAAATACTGGTAGCAACTGCGGATGTGATGTTCGCAGGCAAGCTTGGCCACGCCGTACGGATCGCACGGCGCCAGCGAAGTGGTTTCGACGAACGGGGCCTCCGAGTCGGAATGCCCGTAGACCGCGATCGATGAGGTGAAAACGAAATGCCGCGCGCCGCCGCGATAGGCGGCAGCCAACACGTTGGCTGTCCCCACGAGGTTGTTCTTGTAGTTGAAGACGGGAATGTGGTGCGAGAGCCCCTCGGCCGCGTACGCTGCCAGGTGATAGACCGCTTCCGGCCGAAACGCAGCGAAAAGGTCGTCGAGAGGCTGCTCCACGCTGCGCTGTTCAAACCGGCAGGCGGCCGGGACGTTCTCCGGAAAACCGCCCGAAAGATCGTCCATCGCCAGCACTTCATGCCCCGCGCCAACAAGGAGTTCGGCCACATGGGAGCCGATGAACCCGGCGGCGCCGGTGACGAGGCAACGTTTCGGAGTGTCGGTGGGCGCACGTGTCATGCGGGGACTCCTGTTGTGTCTCTTGACAGCAGATCGCTCTGGAACAACTCCTCGCCGGTCAACGCCGCTGCCCTTTCTTGGAGAGTGCCGCCTCCATCGCATCCACCAGCCGCGGCAGCCAAGCCTGGATCGAAAAATCGTTCTCGGCGCGTGCCCGCGCCGCCTGGCCAATCCGCGCCCGCAAGCCAGCGTCAACCAGCAGTGGTTTCAACGCGCCGATCCAGGCGGCGGTGTCTGCCGCCAGGTAGCCATTCAGGCCGTGGACCACGATCTCCGCGTTGACGCCCACGGGCGACGCCACGGCGGGAATCCCGACTGCCATGTACTGGATCAACTTCAGGCCGCACTTGTACTTGTCCCACGGTTGGTCTGCCCGCAACGGCATCAGGCCAATGTCGAACTGCCGCAACTGCTCGATTTCCGTCCGTGGGTCCCAACGGAGAAATCGCAGATTCACGCCTTCGAGGTCCAACGCGGCGATCGGAGCGTCGCCGGGAGCGATCAGCCGCAGCTCGAACTGGCAGGTCGCCGCCAGCCGCCTCAAGGCGGGGGCGGCCACCTCCAGGTATTGCAGGTTGCCCGTGGTTCCCATCCATCCGACAACAGGGCGGCCCGATGGAGACGGCCAGGCGGCCTTGGTTCGATAAGCCTCCGCATCGATGCACGTGGGCACAACGACGACGTTAGGATTGGCCGGTTCGATCCGCTCGCGCAAGAATCGATTGCCGGCCAGCACCAGGTCACACATCCGGCAGACCCGGTCGAATTTCTCCGGGTAATTGAGGAATACCGCATCGTCGACGTCGAGAACGAGCAGCGGGGCGACGGCGCGAAATCGCTGTTCCATGTCGAACGTGCCGTCGTTGAAAATCTCCCGTTCGATCACGACGGCGTCGTATCGCTCGACCCGCGCCCGGAGCAGGTGCCATCGCCGGACCGCGCGTTTGAGCGTCTGGCTCAACCGCCATCCGATTGCCGCGAAGTGGCCGTATTTTTCGGGGATGCTGTGGGCCACGGTGCAGCGGTGACCGGCGGCGCGGAGCAGCGGCACATACTGGATGATGCGAAATCGCGTCGAGGGAACGCGGGGGCCGGAGGTGAGAAACAGGATTTTCATGGCCGCCCCAAGGTAGCGTTCGATCTGGAACGTGGCGCCTTCGCGCAAGTTGTGTGAACGGGTCGTCGCAAGCCCATGTTCGTGCAGGCGCAGAGCGCCCGCTTGCAGCCATGCGATTGGTGGCAGTGCCGGTGGTCAGTTCTCAAACTCGGCGTCCGGGCGGATGGCCAGATACCAGCGTTTCCACTGGTCAATCGCCGAGCGCCGATCGCCCTCGTCGAAATCGTCGGGCATCTGGAATCCGCGCGTCTTCCTGCTGATCCGGCGGAGACCATCGCGGGCGGCCAAAACGATTTCGCGCTCCGGGTCGCTCATCGCGTAGATCAGCGTGGGGACGTCGTCGAGCGTTCCCGCCCGAGCAAGCGCCTGAACCGCGGCGAGTCGCTGATCGGCCGAAGTGCCGCCGGCCAACTCGCGGAGCTTTGCCGCCTGCCGCGAGACGAGCGCCTTCGCCTCGTCCGGCGGCAGTTCAGAAACCGCGCCGATAGCCTTGGCGTATTCCTCCTCGTTGCCGTCGTCGATCTCCGCGAGCAACTTCTGTAGGTCCGAAGCCTCGGCGGCGCTGACGACTTTGCCGCCCTGAATTCGAACCAGATCGGAGTCTTTCGGCAGGCCTCTGGCCCCAACCAGGGTACCGGCGCCGAAAGACCGGACCTTTTCGACCGACTTTTTCGTGGAGCGGAGGAGAAACAAAGCCGCGAAGCAAGTGTGGTTCTCCGGGTTGGTCGAGACGTGGGACTGGTACCAGCTACCGTCTTCGTTTTGCACTTTCAACAGATGGGCGGCCGCTTCGTCATACCAGCGTGCAACCTGGCTGGTATTGCCGTCGATCAACTCGCGGAACGTCCAGTAGCGTTCGATCGAATAAAGCAGATAGTAAGGCCACATCGGCGGGGTGATCGTGTGATTCTCCTCAAGCCACCTGTTGCCGCGGCCCATCACCGTCCGGAACAGCCCCGGATCGAGCTTCGATTGAAACCGCACGGGCTGGCCAGTGCCCGGCTTGTCGAGCCTCGCCAGAGCGGGCGGCAGACTGTCGGTCTCCCGCGCGCGGGCCCCGAGTTTGTCAGCCAGGCCCAGCAACTCGGCACACATGTAAACGCTGCCCATCGCAGCGGCACAGCAGCTATGCCGGATATCCGTCTGCGCAACCGGCACGTAGCTCTCCGACACGTTGCCCTGATAGCCGAAAGCGCCGCTGGGATCCTGGGTCTTCAGAAACCACAGGGCAGCCCGCTCG
>JAXGPP010000056.1:0-2776 GCA_040766885.1 Thermoguttaceae bacterium
GGTAGTCGCCGTAACTTTCGTGTCCCTGGATCGATACCGCCGTCGGACCTAAGCCCATGTTTACCAGATTGCGATACGCGCTGTGCTCGACGGCGCCAATGCCCTTGAGCGGCGAGTGCCAGAGCTGGCGGCCAGTTTTGAGGTCGTACGCCGCGACCGAACCGCCGCTGCCCCACGGGTGATAACGGGCGAAGTAGAGCACGTTGTCCTCGCTCCGAAAAACCGAATGGGCATGGCCCTCCAGAAAAAGGATCTCCTTGGCTTCACGAAGGAACTTGAATTCTAATCTGCTCCTACGTGTCGGGTCATAGGTAATTTGTATTTTGCAGTCCCCATCGTACTGGGAGAGGCAATATAGCGGATTGGCCTCCGTCTCGCGAAAATCGAACCTTGCCTCCTGTACGACTCGGTGCCAATCGGGTGACTGCTTATCGCTCGGAACGGCGATAATAACCCACTCCAGCGCTACCGCGTGGTTCTGTGCGGCGGCCAAAAGCGCCGTTGGCGGGATCGCCAGCGTGTAAGCGAATGTCGCTGCAATCGCTGATATCATGTTTATCCCCCTTGAATCCAGGTACCGCTTCGCAGTGCACTGTTGAATTGCTCTCCGTCAGTGACAGCGGGCTGAGAGCCGTCCGTCACCGCACTCCAATCGCCGGGTTCCATGACGCCCGCGCTGGCGCCAGCGCTCCATGAGTACGAAGCGACCTGTTCAACGGTTCGGGTGCGGGGCCACGACGAAATTGTCGACGAAACGGGAGCCGCTGATCGTGTGGTACGAGGTCTTGGTTGCGTCATCCGACGGGCCGAACACGAGCGTGCCGGCTTCCACGCTCAGCGCCGACTGCTCCTTGTTGTCGCGCAGCCGCGGCCCGTTGTCCTCCGGGGCGACGGCCGGCACGTTCGCCACCGCGTTCTCCGGATCGTACCACGCCACGTGCACGTCGGCCGCGCCCGGAAATCCCTCCGGAACCGCCGGGTTGACCGCCACACTCACGCGAACCGCGTCGTAGCGCACCGGGGCCGCACTCGGGGGGATAGACGCGCCAGTCGGGCACGCCGACCAATCGGGCCAATTGGCAGCCGTCCTCCGTGGCAACTTCTGCAAGTGGCATCCACTTGACCTGACCGTGAGTCTAGCGATCGGCGCCAGTCTGTCAACACCTTATCATAGAACGATTAGAAACGTCTTTATGCACATGGTATAATTCCATGCCGTGCCCCCATTTCTGGCCGGTTGGCCTGCCCTCGCGGGCGGTCTTCACGCGCCGCTGGTCTTGGCCGCGCTGGGGTAGTAAACTCAGATCATCCCGTTGAGGTTTGAACCATGCCCGCTTGCGCGGAACCAGATGGAGCTTTCGGCAGGCGGCTGCTCTTCGCCTCGTATCACTGTTACGTCGATCCGTCGAGCGGGGCCGCCGTGTCGGCGAGGGAGTTGCTCGCGATGCTGGCGCGGCACGGGTGGGAGGTCCGCACGATCTGCGGACCGCGGTTGGATTTCGAGCGGAGCGAAGACGTTCGGCAAATCCTGGCCGACCAGAGACTGCCCTACCGCGAGACGGTCCACGAGGGCCGTGGGGGCCGGTTCTCGCTGCTCTGGTTTCGCGACGGGGCAATTCTCTCGTGCGTTTTCGTTCCGCTCAACGATTCGGAACGTCGCCCTTCGCGGGAGAGCGGCAGCAGATACTTGGAAGGGTTCTCGCGCATGGTCGCCCAGTGGCAGCCGCGTGTGCTGCTGACCTACGGCGGCGATTGGGTCGCTGCGCCCATGCTCGAAGACGCGCGCCGCGCCGGGGTTCGCGTGGTGTTCTGGCTGCGCAACTTCGCATACCGCGATGCGAGCCTGTTCCGATTGGTCGACCGCGTGGTCGTGCCATCCGCAACTGCGGCGGCCCACTATCGCGACGGACTGGGGCTCAAGCCCGTCGCAATCCCCTCGCCGCTCGATTGGGATCGCGTGGTCTGCGAGGCGTCGCCGGGGCAACGCTTCGTGACGTTCGTGAACCCACAACCACACAAAGGCGCGCTGGTTTTCGCACGGATTGCCGAGCAGTTGTTCCGTCGTCGCCCTGATGTCCCTCTGCTGATCGTCGAGGGGCGCGGCGGCGCGGGGTGGCTGGAGCGAACGGGCCTGGATCTCAGCGGCCTGACAAACTTGCACGTCATGGAGAACACGCCCGACCCGCGGGACTTCTACCGGGCGAGTCGCCTGGTGCTGATGCCGTCGCTATGCCGCGAGTCGTTCGGGCGCGTGGCGGCCGAGGCCATGATCAACGGCATTCCCGTGCTTGGATCGACGCGAGGCGCGTTGGCCGAGTTGCTCGGCGAGTGCGGCTTCCTGTTCCACCTGCCGGATCACTACACGCCCGAGACCCGCGCCGTGCCCTCGGCCGAGGAAATCCGTCCCTGGATTGAGACGATCCTGCGGCTTTGGGACGACCAGGCCTTCTACGCAGAGGCAAGTCGCCGCTGCCGCGAGCGAGCGCAGGCATGGCGCCCGGAACGTCTGTGGCGAGAGTACGGACGGCTGTTTGAAGAGTTGCTGGTTTGAACGCTAAACGACGGAGCGTCGCGCGGTTCTGCTTGACGTTGATCTGGAGGGCAACGTGGGCGTGCCCGCCCGGATATCAACAAAAGTGTCAGGGGAAAGGGGGTAAACGGGCGCCATCGCGAAACCCTCCCTCGCGTTTTCAATTGGGCCTCTTCGGGGCCTCGAAGCCCTCGCGAAAGACCCTATGAGCAAGCCGCTTGCCGCTCTCGCGGTCCAGTATTTCGA
>JAXGPP010000057.1:0-3770 GCA_040766885.1 Thermoguttaceae bacterium
GAGGCAACCGCCTTTGGGTTTCCCGCCGCCATCATCCAGTCGAATATCGCGGTCATCAACACGAGATTGGATGTATTCATCTGCCCCTCGGCTCCCGGTTCGGACCGGAACTACACCGGCGGCGGCACGCTGGCTTCGGGCTTGCCTCCGCTGAGTTGGACCGCGGCGGCGTCGGATTATCTTGCCGTGGGCGGAGTGCGTAAGGACCTCGCGAGTCTGGCTTATGCCGGCAGGGCCGCCGCGAGCAGCCGCGACGGAACTCTTCAACCCTGCCTGAACGCTGCGGCATTGGGCTACGTGGACATTGGCACAAGCCGCATTTCGGACATCATCGATGGGACTTCCAACACGATCCTGATCGGTGAGCGTGTGGGCGGAAACGCGATTTACCTCAAGGGCGGCCGCACGGCAACCGACGCGGATCTTGCCCCCGACACGGTAGCACAGAAAATCGGAGAAAACGGCGGCGGTTGGGGTGATTTTCTCAATAGCGACGTCTGGATGCAAGGAGCGCTGTACGATGGGCGGCGCGGTCCCTCGGGAGGGCCATGCGGGATCAACTGCAACAATATCCGCGGCGACAGTTTCTACAGCTTCCATCCTGGCGGCGCGCAGTTCTTGATGTGTGACGGTTCCGTGCAGTTTCTGTCCGAGAGTGTTCATCAGTACTCGCTGGCCGCCAGAATCACCCGCGCCGGCGGCGAGGCGTCGCTTGATCCCTAGTCGCGGGCAAGCGGAGTGCGTTTTTCGGGCCGCGTTGTGACAGCCCAGAACACAGCAACGAGAATTTCCATGAGACTTCCAACGGCACAACTCGTGCTTCTTGCCGGCGTCTGCCTTTCCGGTCTAGCGTGCGGCGAGCATGGGCCGCCTCGCAAAGAGACGTATCCGGTCACCGGGCAGGTGTATGTCGACGGGGCGCCGACGAACTATCTGGCGGTGACTTGCCACGACACGAAAGGCATGGATGCGGCAATGCCCACGGTGTCTTCGGCCTTTACCGGCCAGGACGGCGGGTTTTCCATTTCTACGTACGAGTCTGGGGATGGAGTTCCGGCGGGCGACTACGTCCTGACGTTCATGTGGGGGCAGAAGGAGGCATTCTCGGGCGGCTACGGCGGCCCTGACAAACTGAGCAACCGTTACACGGACCCGAAAAAATCGCCGGTCCGCTTCACGGTCGAAGCCGGTAAACCGACCGATCTGGGCCGGATCGACCTGACCACGAAGTAGGCGCACGGCGACAGGCGCAGGTCGCCAAGCCGATTCCCGCGGGCCGGCGAGCAGTTCCTGTGCCGCCGGTTTCCCCAGCGCCATGCGGAACTGCCAGCCGATCCGCTCCATTTCCAATCGCTTCGCCTCGGCAATCACCTCTGGATCGGTGAACACGCGGCGGGCGGCGTCGCGGCGGGCGGCGTCGCGGCGGGCGGCGCTGTTGGTGACCGCCCGCTCCGGGTGGCATTTCGTTGTGTTGAACGACCTGGTCAAATAGACTGGCACGTGCGGGAGAACGACCCGTACGAACCGGCAGACTCTCTCCTGCCATCCAGTTGGAACGACAATGCACCTTGGTCTTGGCCAGGCTGTCCGCTCGGGACGGGACCACGCAGTTCGCTTCGCGCGGGTGTTCCGCTCGCTGCCCGTGGGCACGTGGACGGACGTCCCCATGCCGGACAGCCAAGCGGCGGCCCGCACCCTCCAGGCCGGCGGCAAACGCTATCTTTACCTGGTGAACCGCTCGGCTGCCGAGGTGCAAGTTCTTCTCCCGGCGGGCCTTGCGGAAGGCGGGATGCAACCCCTCGGCGGATCGCCGGCCCTGGCGCTGACGGAACGAGGTTACACCGCTAAGCTGAGCCCCTATGAGTTGGCCGCCTGGGCCGCCGAAACGGCAGAATCGTTTGAAAAGCGCAACTGAAAGACAATACACCGACTACAAGGAGCGGAAAATGAAACGAGTCGTGATTCTGGCGGCTCTTGCCGTGGTTGTGCAGGCTCTCGGCCTGGAGATACTCATTGCGGGAGACCCCGCGGCACAAACCAAGACGGGTATTGTCAAGAAAGTGGATGCGCCGGCCAGGCAAATCGTGGTCATGGCTGCGCGGGAGCTGACGTTCACCGTCACGCAATCCACCAGGATCGTGCGGGGCGACCAGGCCGGACAGCTTGACGATGTCAAAGTGGGCGCCAGGGTGGCCGTTGACTACTTGCGTGAGGGCGACACGCGAATCGCGAAGAAGATCGCGATCCTCGCCGGCAGCGTGGCCGAGGAGCCCGCCGCCAAGGAGGCGGACGCCGGAATCAAGGCGGGTAGCACGTTGACGATCCAGTTCCCCGACATGCCGCCGACATTCTACAGTCTGTCTCAGAAAAAAGAGGCCAAGGCGCAGATGACGGTCTGCCTGCCCACCAACTACAACCTCGAACGGAAATTTCCCTTGCTGATCCTCCTCAGCGGTGGCGACGGCGGAGCCGGCACGAACCCCGGGGTGGCTCGCTCGCTGTGTGAAGGTAAGGATTTCATCTGTGTCGGCATGCCGCTTTTCAAAGCGCCCGGCTCGGAGGGGGCCGCGCCTGACCTCTCCGGCGCGGGATTCATCATGCAAGCCGACGACGGCAAGTACATGTGGCCGCTGTTCAAAGCCATGCTGGACAAACTTGAAGAGGTGGCGCCGAATATCGACCCGGCGCATCGCGTCCTCGGCGGATTCTCCAACGGGGCCCATGCGGCTGCGGGACTTATCGACGGGTCGGACGGCGAAGTGGCGCGGCGGTTCTCCGCGTTTCTCTTTGTCGAGGGGGGCGGAAAGCTGCAACATTACGATTTGCTCAAGGGTAAGCCATTCCTTATGGTCTCCAGCAATGCCAAGTCGCAGCCGCGTGCCCAAGAGATATGCGATGCGGCCAAGTCGGCCGGGGCCAAGGCCACGATCATCGTTGAGGATGTGGGGAAACACTCCTTCCCGGAGTCTGCATACCCGGCCGTGCGGTCCTGGCTACGCGGACCGGCGCTGGAGTAGGAAAAAAGACCGCAACCATGCATCGAGCCGTTGTCACTCACTTGGCTCTCACACTCGGTGTGCTTGCCATGGCGCCGCTGCTCCCGTGAGAAAGCCAGGCGGATCCGGCATCCCCGGACCGGATCGATGAATCGGTTCTCGGCAGGCGGCAGCAACTGGGTATTTCGCCAGCCAAGGTATGCTCCGAGGGGGGGTCGTGCGCCGGGTCTATCTCGACGCCATCGGCACGCTGCCCACCGCCGAGGAGGCGCCCGTCCTCCTGAGGATCGCGACCTCGACAAACGCACGATGTACTTGTTCTGCATGGGACACCTCCGTGTACCACGCAGTCTTCCGCGGCTGAACCCCGGCAGTCCGCACCCTCAGGTCGTCTGAAATCGGCTAGCCAATCGAGCGGGGATTCATTGCGTCATCGTATTCCTGCCGTCCGGGGATGGCAACTTGCGCCGCCGGACGCTACGCTTTTCAGAGGCGTCCGTGGCCCCCGGCGTTTCCCCCCACAACCATTCTGGATCGAAAGGGAGCAACCGACATGCGACGTGCAGTTTTCTGTGCCGTGGTGTTTCTCTGCCTGGCGTGCGGGCCGCTTTTGGGCGGCGAGTGGATCAGCCTTTTCGACGGGCAGACGCTCGACGGCTGGTCGGTTCACAGCGGGTTTGCCAAGTACCGGGTCGAAGACGGCGCGATCGTCGGCCAGGCGGCGAGCGGCAGCCCGAACACGTTTCTCTGCACCGCCGAGAGCTACGGCGACTT
>JAXGPP010000058.1:0-26288 GCA_040766885.1 Thermoguttaceae bacterium
GACAGTCGTGAGGACATGTTCCAAGGTCTCCAGATAGATCCGATTGCGGATCAGATCGGGGTTCTTCTGGTATTCACTAAAAAGCTGCGCAAAGACGGAGTATTCTTCCATTGCCCATGATTTAAGAGTGTTTTGATACGCCGCTGCCGCTTGGATGAGTCCGTTACTCTCGGCTTGCGCCTTGGGAATCTCGCGAGAGGCGAACCCCTCGGCCTCACGCTTCTTGGTTTCTACGTCGATTTGGGCGCTCTGTACGTCGCGGAACTCGGCAATCACGTGCCGCGGAGGGTGCAGTTGCTCGAACTCCACAGCGGAAATGGTCATTCCACAATCCAGGCGATCAAGCCGTTGTTGCGCCCGACTCCACACAATTGCGGCGAGCCCTTCCGTTTGCCCTGCCTGCGCGGAGGTCTCGCGCTGGAAGCGGAGAACGTCGTTGACCTTCCAGTTAGAGATTGCCTGCGTCAGCGATGCCAAAACGATATCGTGCAGGATTGCGGGCGGATCGAGCGTCCGCAACCGGAAGGCCACCGGATCGCTGATCCGGTATTTAACCACGACCTGGACCTGAACGATGTTTTGGTCGCCTGTCAAGCAATAGCCTTCCAGAAGCGGGTCGATGCGGTCGAAGCTCGCCGTGTCTTCGATCCCTTTCCAGACTTCGTTGATCACAACCTCGCCTTCCTGCTTGGTGGGAACCTGGATCACCCGGTCGATTGGGTATGGGAGGGCCAGAAGCAGTCCGGGTTCGTGAATCTGGGTGGCGGGGGTATTCCCGTACAGTCTGCCAAACCGCAACAGCAACCCGATCTGGTCCGGCGCAACCTCCTGGATTCCCGAGAACCAGAAGAGCACAAAGAGCACAAGAATTACCCAACGAAACAGGCGCAGGCCCGCTTGCAGCCCTTCAAAGACGATCGGCTTTGTTTGTCTCGGGTTCATCGGGTCGAGTTTTCTAGCGAGGGTTGACGAGATGGCACGATCCGAGGCGCCTGCGAAGCGCCTGGCGCGGATCGAGGCGACTCGGGAGGTTTTGGCGGGGCCGACAATACGTCGAAGAATCCCTGGTCCGTCCGCAGAATCACCGTGGCCTTGGAGCCAAGCGTTTTTTTGATCGCCTCAAGCGACCGCCAGAACCGATAGAATTCGGGGTCGAGGCTGTGGGCCCGCGCATAGATTTCAGCCGCCTCTTTTTCGGCCTGTCCACGGATCTTGCCCGACTCTTCTCGTCCCTGGCGGCGGATCTCTTCGCTCTTGACCAGTACGTCGTCGCGGATTCGTTGCGCTTCCATCTCCCCTTCGGCGCGGAGCTTGCCCGCTTCGGCACGCCGCTCGGCGCGCATCTGCTCCAGGACCGTGGTGATGTTCTCCTCGGGATAGGCTATCCTCTTGATCCCGATCTGTTCGACGGCGATGCCGAACTTCGCCAGCGCCGAGGGGGCCACGTCTTCAAGAATCGCCTCCTCGATCCGCTCGGTCTGGATTGCCCCCGGAGTCGTGGACACCAGTGCCGAGAGATCATATTGGCCGAGATGGAAGTTCTTGCTGGCCGATACCATGCCGTCGAGTTTTTGCTCAGCGGCTTCCGGAGTGCCGAGCGATTGAAGAAACAGCAACGGATCTTCGACCCGCCAAGCCGCGTAACTCAGCAAGATGACGTTTTTCTGGTCGCGCGTGAGTGTCGCCGTGTATGGGGAATTGTAGAGCCGGCGGCGGACGTCGATCTGATGGACTCGTTCGACGGGCCATGGCCATTTCCAGGCCAAGCCGGCCTGGTGAATCGCTCGCACCGGGTCGCCAAACCGCGTGACCACGGCCTTGTTGCCTTCGGAGACGTGAAAGTACATGCTGTAAGCGACGATCAACCCGACCACGGTCGCCGCGAGGCCGATACGCAGCAAGACCGAGAAGACCGGCGGCTTTCGGGCGGTCGATGCTCCATCACGGCGTGTCATGTGTCACCAATTTCTATTGCACAGAACTAGAGTTGGAGAAACCAGCGTCGCGGAGCAGCGGTACTGGATCACTGCCAAGCCGCGCCTGGCCGCGATGGTCCAGGAGGATCCCGCCAGGGCTCGTTTTGACCGACTCGTCGACCAGAACGAATCGTTTCTGCTTGAGAATCTCCTCCAATGCCTCGAACCACAGTCTCAGCTGAAACGCCTCCGGAGCCACTGCGTAGGCCTGGCCGATGGCAAGGAACTCGGAGGATTCGCTCAGCGCCGTCCCCGTCCGCCGGGCAGCCTCCACCTTGGCGGACGCGATCGCGCTGGCGCTTTCCTGCCGAACGTTCGCGATCTGCACGGATTTCTGCCCCAGGGCTTCCACCTGCACACGCTCGGCGTCAATGCGGGCGCTGATCACGTCCAGGTAGTCGGCGGCGGCCTCGACCGGAGGGTGCAGCCCCATCAGGGCCACCTCGACGACCTCGATTCCCAAGCGGTTGGATTCGGCGTAATCGCGCAGCGTTTGCTCTAGCCGATCGGCAAACTGTGCCCGGTTGCCCGTTAGCACCTCGCGCAACGTCATCGACCGGGTATGCTCCATCAAGGTCCGATACGCATAGGCCTCCAACAAGTCCTCCGGGTTCTGGCATTGATAGACGTAATCGAGGAATCGTTGCCGGTCTTCATGAATCTTGTAATAAACGACGCAATCGGAGGCAACCAGTTCCGCCCCGTCGCCCAGCACCAGGCCGAACTCCTCATTGGCGTGCTTCTTGCTCCAGAGGAAGCTCGGCTGGCGGCCGGGGTTGGCGATGAATCCAATCGGCTTGACGACGACCCTTTTGACCGGATAGTGCAGCACGCGCCCGCACGGCCAGGGAAGCTTCCAGTGAAGTCCGGGTGGCAAGGGAGCGCTCTGGATGCGGCCAAAACTCTCGCGAATGCCCAGTTGGTCGATTTGCACCACGGCAAGGCTGCTCAGCCCCCAGAGCAGCAGGGTAACCAGCAAGATCGCCGGCACGACGGAGCGGCGCACAAATTGGATCGCCCAGGAGGCGCGGAAGCTCACGCCCAGGGTCAGCTCGATTGTCTCGAAAAGGCTGTGGATTGGACTGCCGTGAAGGAAGACGGCTTCGCGGAGGAAGATTCGCACCGGCGGTGCGGGCCCCAGCGCCTCGGAAGGAGTGCGTAGCCGAGCGGCGAGCAACCGGATAAGTTGTTCGCTGCCGACGATCAGCACCCAACCCAAAACGGCTCGCCCCGCCCAGATCATGAGTGCCGGCCAGAAGCAACTCGATAGAAGCCCACCCGCGGTGAGAATGCTTACCCATTGCAGCTCGCGGAAAGCCAAGGCCAAGTGCCCGGTCTCTGGCAACTCGTCCTTGGAAATGCCGTTGTAGGTGCGGGCAAGTATCAACCACAGACAAGAACCTGCCAGGCATACAAGCGCCAGGGCAATGGCCGTCCCCGCGGAAAGGGCGACCGCCGCTTGTGTCCGCGAAATCCATAGCGCGCGAGTTGCTAGCAGTAAGATCGCGCAGGTCGGAACCACCGCCAGAAACATGAAATGAAGCTTCTGTGCGTGTTCGATATCCCACGACCCAATCGCGACCTCCGCCTCCCCGGCTTCGCCGCCCCCGCCCTCCCAACGCAGGAATCGGCTCTTCACCGTATCGGCCGGCGTATCGATCTCGCGGTTCTGCTCAGCCGCAGCGGCCTTTCCGTAAAGTCGATGCACGTTCACGCAAAGCCAGGCGGCCTGGGCCGCCAAAACAGTATTCCATGCCAGAGCGCGCAGAACGAAGATGTCCTTCGCGACGCCATACGCGGCCGCAATAAGTGCAGCTACCGTTGCCAAAATCGCCGATGCCAAGACCAAATTGCCGTGGCGGCTCGCGGAGGGTGGGCCGGCGGGCGAGGCCGACCGAGCGGCTTCAGGGGAATCGGCGTTGGGCATGGAACTACTTCTTGACAAACAGCAAGGGGAAGACGATATCGCTCGTGCAGCACGGAATCCACACGGCGAGGAACAAAAACAGGGCCGACGCCGCGTAACCGAAAATGTTAAACTCGCCCCCCATCGCCATCGTCATGTGGAACAGAGAGGCCCACGTGCTCAACAAAACGTGCCCCGCATGCGCCACCCGAGTGCGGGGCCACAGGTAACCAAGGAGAATTCCTGCGGCCGCCAGCGGGTTGACCAGCCACCACTTCTCGATGAAGCCCAGATGGACTGCGCGATGGGGCAGACCAAGCAGGCTCTCGCCCGCGTAGGGAATCAGGCAGTCACTCAACGTCGCAATGCCCAAGGAACCGAGACACCCGACGACGACGGTTCCCAGCAAGGTTCGCCGGCTGTGGAGCGTGAACATGGCGGTGGTCACCAGGGCGCTGAGCAGCACGTGCAGGGGGTGCAAGCTCCAAAACAGGACCGAGGAGATTGATCGCGGAACATCCATGACGGCAAACGCCGCCATGATGGCTACGCCCGTTGCGGTGCCGACCATCGTAAACGGGGCATGCGCCTTGAGTTCCGCCGCGACGAGCCCGACGATGCCGCCGGCGCCGCGCACAGAGGCGGCCGGGCCGTTTTGGCTTCCGCCGGCCGGCGCGGCAACGTCCAACGGTTCGGCGTTGTCTGTCTTGCCCTGAGCACTCGATGACGAAGGATCTGCCATCAGACCATTCCTCCCAAGTCCGCTGCCGGCCCGCTGTCCGACCGCCGCAGGACCATTCTGCCGACGGGGCAGCCGATGTCCCGCGCGATGACCGGGCATTTGACGCGGAGCAGGAAGTAAATCCGCTTGGACACTCCCCACAAGGTCTCGTAATTGCCCTGCCCCTTGGCGACAACCAGATCGGCCTCGGCGAAATGCCGCTGGAACGGCTCGCTACAGTCGGCCAGGATTGTCCCCGGCGCGTCTGAACCGTTGTCGATCACGGGGACCAGTTCCGTGAGCCCTGCCGTCTCCGCGTCGAGCCGAGTCGCGTCGTTAATGACCGGCGATCCCCGCACGGCGACTGTCACCTTCTCGCGCGGCATCTGCTCGATCAACAACCGGTCGAAGACGATCTCGCCGGCGTTGTCCGTCAAGTAGAGAATGCGTTTCGCCGCGGCGACGGCTTCTGCAAACTCCGCGGGACTTCCATCGAAAGGTTCCGTCAAGCAGTGCTCCAGCGCGATTCGGATTTCGCTCTCGTCCAGGCCGCTCTTGACGCCCAGGTCCATCACGTTCCCGGCGGCAGCCAGCCGGACGGCCACGTCCCAGGGGTCCGGCGCCTCCCGTAGGTGCTGGCGGAAAGCCGGCAGAAGGCCCAAGGCCAACTGGTTGAAGTTGAGCAGGTGCATGCCGCCGAGCACGGCGTGGATCGGCCGCCCGGCGGTCAAATGGCGCACGTAGCGGAGGGTGTTGATGACGCCCGCGTGGGCGCAGCCCAAGAGGACCACGAGCCCCCGCGTCGATTCGAAAAAAATCGCCTGGTCGTCGCTCAAAGGATCGGCTGTCCGGCACTGGGCGTCGAGGAAAAATGGACCGCCCGTGTCTTCGAACTCCGTCACGCGCGGCACGGCGCCGGTCACGATCAGGCCGTCCGATGCGCGGGTTGGCGTCTCGGCGAGGACCAACCGGTCGCGGTGACGCTCCAGCGCCTGCGCCGAAGCATAGGGAATGCCAATCTCGCGGGAGCTGCCGTCCTTGCTCCGCGCGAACTTGGGCTTGAATGCATCGGGATGGGCGTAGATGGCCGCCGGGTGGTTTCCGCAAAGGACGTCGGCCAATCCGCCCGCGTGATCGTAATGCCCGTGGCTCAGGACAATCGCGTCGGCACGGCTTAAAGAAATCCCCAGGCGGTACGCGTTATGGGCCAGCGATTGCCTCGAAGAGCGACAAGATTGCCAGAAGGCCGAACACGACAGGGACTCTTTCGCATCATGAGACTCCAGTTGCAGAAAGTGTAAAGGGTCAAACTCGGGTTGGGTTCCCACATGGCATGGAATGCACCGGCCCGGCAGCGCGCTCCACAACGCGGCGGTGGCCGCGCGGCCCGTGCAGTGCGCGGGGCCCAAGCGGTCAATCCTCATCCCGCGCAACTCGCCGATCGTCCGATCCAGGCGGCTCCGCCGACGCGCCCGTTGAGCAGGTGCATGCCGCCGAGCACGGCGTGGATCGGCCGCCCGGCGGTCAATTGGCGCACGTAGCGGAGGGTGTTGATGACGCCAGAGTGGGCGCGGCAAGAGGACCACGAGCCCCGCGTCGATTCGAAAAAAATCGCACGGTCGTCGCTCAAGGGATCGGCTGTCCGGCACTGGGCGTCGAGGAAAAATGGACCGCCCGTGTCTTCGAACTCCGTCACGCGCGGCACGGCGCGGTCACGATCAGGCCGTCCGATGCGCGGGTTGGCGTCTCGGCGAGGACCAACCGGTCGCGGTGACGCTCCAGCGCTTCCTGCGGCGAAGCATGAGAGATGCCAATCTCGCCGGGAGCTGCCGTCCTTATTCCGTGCGAACTTTAGGCTCGACGCATGGGATGCCGGGCGCTCCGATAACCGCCGGGTGAACTTTCCGCAAAGAGGACGTCGGCCAATCCGCCCGCGTGATCGTAATGCCCGTGGCTCAGGACAATCGCGTCGGCACGGCTTGAAATGCCCCCGCGACGATTTGAAAAAAATCGCCTGGTCGTCGCTCAAAGGATCGGCAGTTTGGCACTGGGCGTCGAGGAAAAATGGCCCGCCCGTGCTCGGCCAAGAGCCCGGGGCTCTCCGCCGTATTCTCCACGAGCACGGTGATCCGCACCTTCTCGGTCATAAGACGTTTTCTCCAAACCAGGACATGGCTTGCTTGTCGACGAACCGAGCCGCGGCCGTGGCCGCCACCCGCCCTTGTTGGACGACTTCCGCCGCCAGCCGGTGAACCGGTGAGCCTTCCGTTTTAAGCCAGGCCCGTACCACGGCAGGAAGACTCACCGTCACCGGATGGTGGAAACGAACGCTCAAGTCCACGGTGACCGCCGCCAGCCCGTGGGCGAACAGGCAGTTGGTCATGGCCCCGTCGAGCAGCGTGCAGATGATCCCACCGTGAAGCATCCCCGGGTAGCCGGCAAAGACCGACTGGCAGGCAAACGGGGCTTCCACGGCCCCATCCTCCGCCACGTGGAACTGAAGCCCCAGCCCGCACGCGTTGGCGGGGCCACACGCGAAACATTCCGGGTGGCTCTGCTGGCGGAGCAGAGGCAGGGATGACCTCTGATCGGCGTGATTCATGCGGAGGCTCAGTGATCGCAAAGGTTTTCGCCCGATGTGATGGCGCCATCAAGAAAGGCTTTCACAACGCTCTCGGGAGTGTCTGACGGCACGCCGTAGACCACGCGGATCCCTTTTTCGGCGAAGAGCTGTTGCGCCCGCTGCCCCATCCCGCCGGCGAGAATCACTTCGGCCCCCTGCTCGTGCAGCCAGCGCGGGAGCAAGCCGGGTTCGTGAGGCGGCGACTCCAGAATCGCCGTGCCGCGATGCTGTCTGGTTGTCTCGTCCACGTCGACCAGGGCGAAATTTTCACAGTGGCCGAAGTGCATGGCCAGCCGGCCATTGGCGAGTGGAATGGCGATTTTCACGTGCTGTCTCCTGTCGGTGAAGATGAGTGGGAGCTTGTTGAAGCCGCTTGCGATATGGAAAGTATCCGTTCGACCACCGCGGTGAACGCCTGGGCGGCGGGGCTGCCGGCAAAGCGGTGGATGTACGGAATGCCGCCATCGCCGCAGTTGACGATCTCCGGGTCGATGGGAATCTGTCCCAAAAGCGGAATGTTCATCTCGCGGGCCAGCGCCTCGCCGCCGCCGGTCTTGAATAGGTTGATCTTTCCGCCGCAGTGGGGACAGACCAGCCCGCTCATGTTTTCGACGATGCCGACGACAGGCAGCGAAACCTTTTCGCAGAACGAAACGGATCGGCGGACGTCGGCGACCGCCAGGTCTTGCGGCGTGGTCACAAGGATCGCGCCGGCTGGTTGGCCGACCATTTGCGCCACCGACAGCGGTTCATCGCCGGTGCCCGGCGGGGCATCGATCACCAGGTAGTCGAGCGGTCCCCAAGCCACGTCCTTGAGAAACTGTCGAATCGCGCCGTATTTCATCGGCCCGCGCCAGATGACCGCGTCGCGGCGGCTGGGCAAAAAGAACGCGATCGACATGACTTTGAGGGTCTCGCCAATCTCCAGCGGCACCAGCTCATGCTCGTGCGTCACGACTTGGCTATCGTCGAGGCCGAGCAACTTGGGAATGCTTGGTCCATGAATATCAACGTCGAGCAGGCCGACGCGTTTTCCGGCCAGCGTCAGGGCGATCGCCAGGTTCGCCGACACGGTACTCTTGCCAACGCCTCCCTTGCCGGACATGACCAGAAATTTATAGCCGATCTGGCACATCCGCCGGGCGAGCGCCTGGCGATCGCGGAATTCCTGTTCCGACTCATCGGCTTGGCGCTGTTTCGAGGGGCATTCGGCCGTGGCACAATCGCCGCATTGCCGTGCGGTCTGTCTGCGCTGCTGGCAGTCGCGAATCGCCGCCTTCAGCGTGTTCGCCGCCAAAAGTGCGCAATGCTCCGCGTCCTTGGGCAAACCGCCCAGACCGTGCAAGATGTCCTTCTGCTCAATCCGCAGAGCGTCCTTGACCAGTTTGCCAGTAGCCAGTTCCGTGGCCATGCTGCCGGCCGCGCGCGACGGCCCGCATCCGTCGGTGATAAAGCCAGCCCGAGCGATCCGGCCATCCTCGATTTTGAGCCAGAATTCCATTGTGTCGCCGCAGGGCCCGGTGATCCGCGCATGACCGTCCCACTCATCGAGCGGGCCGAAGTGGCGCGGGTTATTGAAGCGTTCCAACGCTTCAACGGAGACTGCATGTTTGATGCTCATCACGTCTGCTCTTGCTGCGTTTTCTGCTGGCCGGCCAATTGCACGAGGCCGCCGGCGCCCGCCGGCGCGCTGCGGTCGAGATATTTTTGCGTCTCGGTCCAGAGGCCGCGGATCGCTCGGGCCGCCGGCCCGTCCGACGCCTCGACCACCGTCTTGCGGGCGATCTGCGCCTGGGTCACCGCCGGGTCGTAGGGAATCCGACCAACCGGGTCGATTCCCCTTTGCCGCGCCAGCTCCTCGATGTCTCGCGCCACCTCTTCGTTCAAGTCCGCCTTGTTGACCGCCAAAACGCCGGGAACCCCCAACTGGATCGTGAGTTGGGCCACGCGGAGGAAGTCGTGCTCGCCCGAGGCGGTTGGCTCGACCACGAACAGCGCCAGGCTGGCGCCGGTGAGCGAGGCGATTACCGGGCAGCCGATCCCGGGCGAGCCGTCGCAGAGCACCAGCTCGCGCTTCTGCCGGGCAGCCACCTGCCCGGCCGTGCGGCGGAGTTGCGTGACCAGCTTGCCGGAGTTCTCCGCCGCCACACCCAACTGGGCATGGACCATCGGTCCGCAGCGGGTCTCGGACACAAACCACTCGCCGCAGACGGCCGGCTCGAACTCGATCGCGTTCTCCGCGCAGAAATCGAAGCATACGCCGCAGCCCTCGCAGGCGATCGTGTCCACCCGGAAGGTCTTTGGCACCCTGCCGTTGCCCGGCCCGTCGAAGTAGATCGCGTCGAAACGGCACAGCTCCTCGCACTTGCCGCACGCCGTGCAATGGCCCGGCTTGATCCGCGCCTTGCTGCCGGCGGTGAAACTCTCACGCCGCGCGACGCGCGGCTCGAGGACCAGGTGCAAGTCAGCCGCGTCCACGTCGCAATCGGCGATCACGGCTTTTTTTGCCAGCGAGGCGAACGACGCCAAGACCGACGTCTTCCCGGTGCCGCCTTTGCCGCTGATGACCACAAGTTCCTTCATACGTGCGCTCCCGGCCGAATCGCCTCCAGCAACCCGCCAATCCGTTCGGCAACATGCGGAACGGCCTCCGCGGCCAACTCGCCGCGCGAATAGGCCTCCGCCACGGCACGATCGTCGGGAATCTCGGCGAGGATCGCGATCCGCTGCCGCCGGCAGTAATTCCAGACTTCGCGATCGCCGCAATCGGCGCGGTTGACCACGACGCCGAACTTCAATCGCAACGCCCGGGCCATTTCCACAGCCAACTTCAAATCGTGAAGTCCGAAAGGCGTCGGCTCGGTTACAAGCAGCAGCAGGTCGCAGCCGCGGACCCCTTCGATCACCGGGCAGGACGTGCCGGGCGGACAATCGAGAATCGTCAGCTCGGCGACTGGCGCGGCGCTCTTGACCGCATGAATCGCCGGCGGGCTCATTGCTTCGCCAACGTTGAGCACGCCTTCAACGAAATGCAGCGGTCCGGCCATGCCGATCCGCAGCCTGCCGATCGGCTTGGCCGCCTCGCGGATCGCCTCTTCGGGGCAAACCAGCAGGCAGCCTCCGCAGGAGTGGCAAAGCTCTGAAAAAATCAACGTCTGCTCTCCGACGCAGGCAATCGCCCCGAAGCGGCAGGTCTGGCTGCACAGGCCGCAGTGCGTGCAGCGGGCCGGATCGACCACCGGGATCAACTTGTGGATCGGCTCTTCTCGGAGAATCTCCGGCTTGAGGAACAGGTGCCCATTCGGCTCCTCGACGTCGCAATCCAGGTAGGCCACCGCGCGGCCATCCGACGCCGCCACGCGGGCGAGGCTGGTTGCCAGCGTCGTCTTTCCCGTGCCGCCTTTGCCGCTGGCGATGGCGATCTTCATTCGCCTGCCCCGCTTTCCAACTGGCTGATCCGCTGACGGATGTCGTCCAACATGTCGGCCAGATTCTGAGCCTGCTGCTTAAGCGCGTCGAGTTGCTCCTGGCCCGTGGCGGCAGCCGGCGCGGTAACGGGCGCGCCAACCGGCGTACCAACCGGCACGGCGCCGGCTGCACCCACTCCCATCCGTGCCCAGCCAGGTAGCCCCGTGGCGTAGAACATGTTCCGCCAGCCCCGTCCACCTCCTCGACCGCGCCCGAAAAAGCCGCCGCCGCCGCTGGCAAAGCCGGGAGTCGCAAAGCCGGCGCAATAGCCGGCGCCGCGGCCGGTCATCGGTCCCATTCCCATTGGTCCAGTCCTGTCTCCACCTGGCATGATCATTTCTCCTTCAAAAACAGATTGACTTTGGTTTAACAGAAAACGAAATGGCTCGGTTCGATCCGCTCTCCGCGCTCGCCCTGAGGACCTCTGTCGGCCGTCAACTCCAATGCCCCTCGACGTTTGGCTTTGCGGCGGGCTGCACGCGGCCAGCGCGGAACTCCTCCAGGGCCTGGCGGACCGTGCCCGCAGCCCCCACGTGGACGACGACGTTTCCGGCCTGTAACGTGGCAAAGGCCTTGGGGCCGACATTGCCTGTCAGCAGGGCTTCGGCCCCGGTCTCGACGATCGTCTGAGCGGCCTGGATTCCAGCCCCCTGGGGGGCATTGAGGTTCTGCACGTTGTCGTGTGCGGTGAACTGGCCGGTTTCGGTGTCGCAGAGCAGGAAATATCGGGCGCGTCCGAATCGCGGATCGACTGGGCTGTCCAGATTGGGGCCCTGAGCGGTAATGGCTACTTTCATAAGATGTCCTCATGGGTTGGGCCGCCGCCTCGATGGCGGCGGCGGCGAACCTGCCGTCTTTTTCGACAACAGCCGGGCATGGCGAACCGTTCGTCGTCCAGTGTTCCCTCGCGGAATGCCCGGACGACCTCCTCCACCTCTCCGCATACCAGCGGGATCACCTGGATGCCGCTACTGGCCAGGAGGGCCTCCAGGGGCCACGAAATCGCGCCGCAGAGGAGCACCTTGACTCCCAGTTCCGCCAGTCGCTGAGCCCGCTGGTGCGGCCCCGTGCTCCCCAGACTTTCCACTTGCCGGTTGCCGTCCTCATCGTCAAGGTCGACCAGCAGAATCTGCTCCGCGACGTCGAACACCGGTGAAACCCGGCCTTGCCAATCCGGTACGGCGACTTTCATGGGTGTGCTATCGATGAACTCATTTGTCGGCCTGCCCAGGGCGAGCGCTAGCCACTTGGTCTCGCCGAGCCTTCAGCGAGATTGCCCCTTGGGGGCACACCACAACACACTGCCCGCAGCCGGTGCATCGGCCAACATCGATGGCGATCACGGTGCTCAGGGTAATCGCTCCCGCCGAGCAGGCCTGGAGGCAGCGCCCGCAGCCGAGACACCGCTCGACGTCGAGGACGGCCACTAGCGGAGGTGTGGCCGCCTCCTGTCCAGTCCGCTCTATTTGCTCATTCAGAGCCGTGAGTTGTTGCTCGATGACCCGCGCGCGAGCCTTGAGGTCCTCGAGCTGCTCGACAGCGTCTCCCGGAGGTCGCCAGGCCAGCTCGGGTGGCGGGCCGGCAGCCGGATCGGTTGCCGTGGTTCCGCGCCCTGCGCCTCCTCCAATGCCTCGGCCACCGCCTCGTCCCATCCCCGCTGCTCGACCACCGCCTCGTCCCATCCCTGCTCCTCGGCCGCCGCCCCGTCCCATTCCACGCCCGAACCCACCGCCCTGCCCAAGGGCGGTCCCCGTGCTCGGGGCAAAACCACCTTGCTGCTCCGGTCTGCCCGGCGGATCGGTAGGCGCCGTGGAGGCCGGGCCCATGCCAAAGTGACTTACGACATTCGCTTGCGGCGCCGTCGAATAGCGGCCGGCTTTGAAGTTCTCGACCACCTCCAGGACCGACCCGGTGCAACCGACGATCACGCCAATCCGCGCCGCGGTGAGTGTCTGGTATGCATTCGGGCCGCAGTTGCCGGTGACGACAAATTGCACGCCCATGTCGGCCAAAAGTTGTGCAGCCTGAATTCCCGCTCCGCTGTCACGCGACACGTTGGGATTCGCTACGGCCTCGAAGCTTGAGTCTTCCGTTTCCACGACGAGGAAATAAGGGCAGCGCCCAAACCGCGGATCCACGGAGGATTCCAGCGTAGCGCCTGTTGAAGTGACTGCAATTCTCATCCTCTTGCCTTTACCTGGGCGGTCTTCGGCTCGAGTTCTTCGACGCGACGCCGGACGCCTTCAAGGATCTCAGCGAGGTACGCCGCCTGACCTTTCAACGCGTCGATTTCTTGCTGGAGTGTCATGGCGGGAACCGGTGCCGGCGTGTACGTTGCTGCCGGCCAGGGGGGAGCTACCGCCGACCAGCCCAAGCCAACCGGCGACCATGCGGTGAAACCCCGCACCGGGTACCACCGGCCGCGGCCGCGGCCACCACCGCGCCCTCGTCCCCAACCCCAAAAGCCTCGCCCGTAAATGCCGTTTGCGAATCCCGGCATTCCATAGCCCGCACAGTAGCCGGCTGCGCGTCCCGTCATTGCCCCCAACCCTAGGGGGCCTGTTCTGTCTCCACCTGGCATGATTTTTGTCCTTTCTGTAAACCAATCTCTGTTCTAACCACGGGTCATCGCGGTACCACACTTGGGGCACGACATGCGATTGCAGGGCTGTCCGGCTGCGTGCGGCTCCTTGTGACCACATTTGGGACACACGCAGACACCCCCAGGTCCAGCCGCGGATGGCCCGCCCATTCTGCCTCGCCCTTGTTCGCCCCCTTGGGGAGGCCCTGACCCATCGCCTCGCGGCATTGTCTTGTCTCCTCTACTAAACGCCACAGCAGCATTCGCCAAAAAAGACCGAATCCATGTTTTGGCACTTATCTTGCCCGAAGATGGTTATCGCACAAAACATGCCAAATGCGTTTTGTGTGATAATTGGAGGCATAAGCTTTTTCCAGATAAAGACTTACAGCGAGTGAAATAATATCGGAAGCTGGATATGATATTGCATTGTGCAATTATGATGCAACTCATTAACGTGCAATGTGCATTGTTAAGTGCGCGGTCAAGGGGTGCTGTGATCTTGTCACCACCGACTGCAATTCGACTCCACGCGAGACCGCCTGGTCTGTTGAACATGGAGAGCGCAGGCACTGCAGACTGCGATGAATCGCCAGATGAAATCGCGCAAAACGCTTTTCTGTCATTGAGGCAAATACTCGTCCATGGTCGAAAGTATTTCAGCCACAAGGGTTTAGCACGCCGGTTTGGATTGCATTTGTTGGGCACGACAATTGCGCTGCAGGAAACTTTCTTGGTTGCGCACGGTCCTCCCACTTTGCAGTACGAAGGAGACTGGAGAATGAACGAACCTGCTCTCCGGAGACGAGGGTTCTTGACGGCTGCGTCCACCGGCGTGGTTGGTGCCGTTGCTTTTCCGGGCATGCTGGCCTCTGGCGAAGCGACCGGCAAAGGCCGCACCCTGGCGATCCTCGGCGGTGAGCCTGTCAGGAAGAACAAGAGCTGGCCTTCCTGGCCGTATTGGGATGAAAATGTGGTGGAGTCGGTGGCTAAGACCACCAAGAGTCGGATTTGGTGCAGAATCCAATCCAAGTCCGGCGCAGTCCCCACGTTCGAGAAGGAATTTGCTGAGCTGCTGGAGACGGAGTACTGCGTGGCGACGGGTTCGGGAACGCAGGCGCTGCACACCTGCGTGGAAGCCCTGCAAATCGGCCCCGGCGACGAGGTCATCACGTCGCCGTATACTGATCCCGGCACGATTGCCGCGATCTTGTGCGCCAGGGCTCTGCCGGTGCTAGCGGACTTGGATCCGGACTCCTTTCAACTCGATCCAGACGACGTGGAACGGCGGGTCACCGAAAACACCAAGGCGATTATGGACCAGTGCTACACGGTCCATAACCACGGGACATCGCGGAAGGGGCGGACGGAGACGATCGGTTCGAAGTACCGGATGAACGAGTTTGAAGCGGCCGTTCTACTCGGCCAGTTGCCGGGCGTCAAGGAGCGTTTCGCCCGCCGTAACGCGAACGTCGCCTACTTGGCGTCCAAACTCAAAGGCTTCCCCGGAGTCGTTCCTCAAAAACTCTACGAAGGCACGCAGAGCGGCGCTTTCTATGTCTATGGCATGACCTATCGGAAGGAACACTTCAACGGCGCCAGCCGAGATGCCTTCCTCAAAGCCGTCAGAGCCGAAGGCATTAGTCTCGGCCCATATATCGGCCAGGGACTGCACAAGGAGCCGTGGGTGGAGAACATCCTGAATGCCAAGGTCTATCAGCGGATGTTTTCTGCCCAGAGGCTGAAGGAATACCGCGAGCAGAATGAATGTCCCCATTGCGATCAGGTATGCCAGAACGTCGTCGCCTTCTGGTCGTCCGGGATTCTCCTCGGGGAGGAAGAGGACATGGACGACATCGTCAATGCCATCTTCAAAGTCCATGAAAACAGGGACAAGCTCCCGGCGGTCTGAAGGCCGCTGGACTTGCCCGCGGACCCGCGGCCGCTGAGCAAGCGCGGCGGGCCTGAGACACTCATGATCGGACCATTTGCATCTCTAGACCTTAAACAAGCGAACATAGAAAGGTAATTTGTCGGAGATTTGTAGGGACAGCCAGCGCACCAGCCGGCCGACGTGCGGGTGTCGGTATTTCATTTCAGGTTGGATTTGGCCATCGGCAAGTCGCGCTGCACCTTGGTGCGGGGTTGGCGGTTGCGCTTACCGGAGCATCCGGACTCCGGGCCTCGTTGTCTACTCCGTCAGCAGCGGCAACGCCTTGGCAAGCCGGAAGAACACCGGCAAGTGCGGGTTATAACTCAATACCCAGATCAGTTGCGCCAATGCGCACGATCTGGCAGGGAATCTTGATAAACGTTGACGAACGCGTTCGGAACTCCATGCGCAACACACGATGTTTCTCCGTCTGATGCTGGCCAACGGCCCGACTCCGGCAGCCACAGTGCCCACCAGGCCTTGAGGTAGTTCCAGGCGATGCTGGTCATCACCATGTAGGCCCAGTTGCTGTACAGGTTGTCGACCGGGCGTAGAGAGCGCCCGACCCCACTCTCGAGTTGGGCAATCGTTCTCCTTGATCGCAGCGATTGTTGGCTTCGAAGACACCGGCGTCACACGCCCAGTCCTAGTGATGTAGAAGAAGTAACGGACCTCGTCAAACAGCCGCTGCTCGCCCTTTTCGTGGGAGATCACCTTGCGGAGGACGACTATGCGATACGGCTGCTTGCACCCGACAGGTTGGTAGTCGAATCTGGCGTAGTCTTCGTCCTTCAGTTGCAGCACCTCGTACCCGCGGCGACGGACAATCCGCTGCTTGACGTTGACGGGGCCTGCCGTGGCTCGGTTTTGACTTCCCAACGGAGGCCGCAGAATCTTCCGCCAAGCGGTGGGAGGCAAGTCGTCGGCGATTTTCTCCAAATTCGTATCGCCTTGAAACCAAAGTAGAAGGTGACGCCCTCGCGGTCCCAGGCATCAAGCTTTGCAGATTGACCAAGCCGTCGCCGCGAAAGACGATCTTTCGGAAGCCGGCTGGGCACAGAGTGATCACCGGATCGACTGGCGGTTCTTCGTGGTTTGGGCGGTTGCCCGAACGGTTGACCAGTCGCAGGACCTCGCCCGTCTCCGCCAGCGAGATCACCAGCGGATGATAACCCCACGTGCCTTGATAGGAGATATCCATTCCCTCCTTACACTCGCCCGTGGTGATCACCAGGGTTCCATCCATGTCGATCGTCGCGCGGTCGAAGAACTCCTTCGGTTGCCGTGCCCAGACATTCGAAGCCGCGCTTCATCGACGGCATCCATCAAGCTGCGAATGCCTGTCTCGTCGAAGCGGCGGCAGAAGTCGCCTGCCGTGGTGGGATCGGGAATCCGCTCGGTGCCCAAGGCGTCGAGGAAGACCTCGTCGTTGCGGCGGAGTTCGATGTCCTCCAGCCGAATCCCCTCGCACATCGCGCGTTGTAGGCAAAGTTCAACACGTGGTCCGATTCATGGTGTGTGTCAGATGGATCTTCAGCACGTGCAGGCGACGGTCGATGGCGTCGACCAAACCCACTTCGCGCCAACTGATGGACCAAGCCGATCCCGCCGACGCCGATCGCCCGCACCCTCCGCCATCTCTATGCGAATCCCCCTCGCTGCCGAACATCGGCTTGCCCTGATCTTCTCGGCTCCCCGCCAATCGCCGGGCGATCCGCTGCTTCGCATTCCGCACCCGATTGTTTATAATCGTGTTCACCGGAAATCCTCCATGCATTCAGGTCAAAGGTTGACTTGTACACTTTAGCTGGAAAACACGGAAGGTTTCGAGTTTTTCATAAAATCAGTTTGAAATGTCTGCTTGGTTAAGTGCCCAGACAACCCTCTCCCATGATCGCTGTGCCATCCTGCCAGCGGCATATTCACTCCCATGTTCTGCATCATCCTCGCGGCTCTTGCCCGGAGCTGACAGACCGAACGCCATGTCGAGGCCCTGCGTCGGCAAAGATGACGTCGCGCGGGACAGGAGGGATCGGCGAGGATTCGGGCGAGTTTCTGATCGAGCGATTTCTGCATCACGACGGTCGCTATGAAGAAACAGGAAAGCCGTTCCGGTTCGTTTTTGGGTCCAGTACTTTCATGCCGCCAGACTCCACACGCGCTGCCAGGCTCCAGCCTGGGAACCAGCAAAACGGCCGATTCGAGCTATTCCGGGAGGTCTGCTCCGGTTGGACAACACGATCAACGCGAACGTGGCCAGCGGATTGATGTACCAGATCGCCTGGGGCATTGGACTGGCGGCCGCGGCCGCGTTGGATAATAACCGCGAAATCGGGCCGGCCTGCCAGCAACGGCCACCCTGCGGGTCAGGCCCGTTGCGATAAGACCCTTCACGGGAATATCTGCAAACCGCCTCCGCCAGTCAGAGCGACAGGACAACCGGACGAGATCGGCGAGCTGCTCGGCGCTGAGCTGGTGCGCGCGGCCGTGTTTTCCCTCGGTGAGCAACTGGTCGATCGTCGGCGCCGCCCGTCGTGCATATACGGGCGCGGTCCGCCAGACTTCTACCGCGGTCGGCGTGTCGAATGCCGCCTGGTTGTCCAGTTCCCCTCGCGACCCCACGTCGTACAGCCTCAGATCGGTGTAGAGGGGGCCGATGGCACTGGGCGCAGCCGAGCTTGTCGCTGTTAAACAGTCGCTGGTCGCGCTCCGCCGCAGGACTCAGCCGCCCATCGACCAGAAAGGGGCTTGGTAGGTGCAAGCGACTTGAGCCGTGCGTCGAGCGCCGCGGCCTCGTCTTCGGGCTGATCGGACATCAGGATATGCTTGATGCCTGAGCGGACCGCTGTCTCGCCGTCGCGCGAACACCGGAAGCCATGGACGGGGGAGTCAGGTGGGACAGCAGCAGGCTCTTGGCATCTTTGGGTTGCCCTCTCCGTCGTTCAGCAGGTCCCAGTTCAACGCGTCGGCGCGGCCATCGGGATGGCAACTCGCGCAACTCTGCCAGCCGCGGCGGCAGATGCGGCCATCGTGAAACAGCATTTCGCCGCGGCGGACCGAATCCCATTGCGGCTTGGGCCCGAGCGGGATGCTATGCACCGTGGCATCTTTTTCGCTCCTCGACAGGGCTACGGCGGCGATGCTGTCGGTGAAGTATTCCACCACGTAGACCTGCGAACCGAATGTCGCCAAGCCGCGCGGTCCCACGCCGGGCAGCTTCACGCGTTGCCTGAATCCCGCGAGAAAACCCGGCACGTTGATGATGTCGTCGCCGTTGGTGGCGACAGTGGTATAGATATCCGAGCTTCCATCAAAGAAGGCCGCGTTGGAAAAAGCCACCAGGGGCAGTTGCTGGAGTGTTGACAGGAGCGTCCGTGCATCGATCACGCTCAGCTCATGCGTGCCCGCATGCGACACGCAAATCCAGTGGCCGTCCGCCGTACAGGCGACCCCCGAAGGATTTGCCGCCCATCCAGATGCTATCCAGGACACGGTGTTGGTTAATCTTCGCGCCGGCGAACGTCGATCACCGTCAGTGCATTGTCGTTGATCCACCCCAGGGCCGACCTGGATCGTGGGCAGAGCGTAGCGATGAGGACGTGAGCGAGCAGGATGTAATCGCCGTCTGGAGTGAACGCACTTCGGCGCGCTGGTGGAGTCGGTGATCAGCCGGATGTGCGCGCCGCTTCGAACGTCCGCGTATCGACCACGCAGGACGACGGTCATGCCCGAGACCACCCCATACCGGTTGCCGGGGCCTGGGTCTGCAACAAATTGGCCACCCAGAGTTCCCTGCCGTCGGGCGAGACGGTGGCGGCGACAGGGCCTCGTGCGCGACCGCCACCCGCGCGAGCTCTTCGCTGCTCCAGGTCGAGATCACCGACACATCATGGTCAAAGGATTACAGACGTACAGCCGCTTGCCGTCGGGCGAGAAGGCCGGGGCCGTGGCCGTGGCCGGCGGGCAGGCTGGCGATGACTCCTGCCGGAGGCCGTGTCGATCTCCAGCACCGAGCTGGCCGCGGCGGGCGCAGGCGACATAGACCCGCCGCCCATCGGGGCTGAGCCGCCAGTCCCGCCGGCTCCGCCGTGCTGGGACCTTGCGGATCACACTCCCACCCGGCAGATCGACGACGGCCAACTGCCGCGCATCGGACAGGCAGACGAACAGCCGTCGCCCATCGCCCGACACCACGGCTGCCGAAGGACCGAGGTACGCGCCGCCCTGGGCCTGGGCGGCGGTGTCGGCCAGAGCCGCACCCCGCAGGCGGGCGCAGACGATCAATGCACAACGCAGGTTGGCGGAGATTCCGAGTTTCTTCACGAACCGACACCTCCCACTGGTCGAACGGCCAGGACCCTGAGCTTCGACGCCGCGCCGGTGGATTTCGGCGGCGTGGAAGTCTTGTTCGCCGGGGTCGCCGCCCGGCAAGTAGCTCGATCCGATTCCGCTCCTTGCCATGCCAGCAAGCGCGTGCGCTTCCCGAGCCTCGACGATTGCCAGCCGGCTGGGGCAGGCCTGTTCACACTTGCGCACGCGCTGCACGCGGCGGCATTGCGGTCGGCCGGCGCCGCGGCATAGCACTTGCGGGCGTCGACCTGGTGGCCGTAGTTCTTAAAGTACATTCGGTAACGCAGGATGTCAACAATCGCCACCCCCGCGGGCAGGAGGCATGCATGTCTCGCACATCCGGCAATAGTCGCTCGTTGCGGCGGCCGCGGTAATAAGTCAAGCAGCCGGTAGTGGCCGTCGTGAGTTTCTTGCCGACGGCCGCACAGTCTTCCACGACCTCATGCGGCGTAGGTCATGCTGACGGGGTCGTGCGCAGCACACATTGGGGTTTTTCAGCACCCACATCAGGAAGGCTCCTCGTAGGATTTTCGCTCCCCAGTTTCCTGAGTTCCCGTACGAGTTGGGCCACCTTGGGTTCGGAGGTTTCCTTGGCCCAATTGGGGATGAAGTGGCCGGTCATGAAGCCATGCAGATCACGCCGACGTCGATGTTGATCCCGTTAGCGTTGCGGAGCATCGTGGCCGACCCGAAGCACACGGCGTAATTGACCGGCTCATCCCCGGTCTGCATCCCCTGGTTGACCGCCGTTCGCCCGGAGCAGCTGCTCAACACTGATAGACCTTGATCTGTGCCCGCGTAGCCCGCGGTTGATCGCGTGCCGGTTGTAGAATGCCGTCCGCCGGGGTCGTTCCTTGGCAAATCCCGTGCCGGAATCAGAGAACGGACAGCCGCGGCCGATATTGGCGTCCCGCTGGCCGCGGGAGTGATTCCTCTTGTGGGGGAATCGTAACGTCTTGAAGGCCGATCCGTTCTCCTCCTATCGCTCCTGTGGTCCGCCGGTGAATTGGCGTTCGAACTCGGCCATCGTCTCTGGCTGGTAGCGCTTTTCAAAGGCGGGCTTCATTAGAGCGAATAGAAACCCGAGAAAATGACGCCGATGCCGCCGACCACCAGCAGCGTCTGCGGCGAGACGGCCATCGCGGCGAGCATCATTCCGGCCGCCGACGCGCTAAAGCGAATGATCCCATTGAGAAAGACCATAATGCCCATGTAGCGGCTCGTATCTCCGCCCGGGGGCGCGAAGTGCGTGACTCCGATCTGCCACCACAGAATCCACCATCCCCCTTGCACGCTCCCGCGCAAGACTCGGCCGGCAACGGGAAGGACAACCAATGCCGGCGGAAAAGCAAGTGCTGAGCGTGGGCGTGGCGCCAGCAAGGGTTAGCGTCCAGCCCCCACACGAAGCGGACGTAAGCCCAGGAGAGCCAAGGATTGGTCCGGTCAAACAGCTTACCCAGCCAACCGGTTGCGAAAAACGCGACAAGTGCCGGCAGGGCGTGCATCAGGGCATTGCAGCTTACGTAGCCGAAGCCCAGATCGCGGCTCAACAGGCTCCAAATCAAGGGGAAATAGAGCATCTGGAAGAACCCGTCCAGAAAGCACCCGATCAGATACCGCCGGTATCGGCCGTCGTGGACCAGCACGCCCAATGCCTCCCGGAAGCTGCCGCCGATCTCCAGCCGCCGGTCCTCGGGTTCTGAACCGACTGTCTCCTCGACATGTATCTGACGGAAGCAGACAAAGCTGGCAAGGCTGAGAAGCCCGGCGAGAACCATGAGTATCTGGGCCATGTGCTCGGCGGACCATCGCAGCGCTTCGCTCGCCTGCCCGGCCGCGGCAACCTCGCCGGCGGTTCCGGTCAGTTCGGAAGCCAGGTGGAGGATCACGGCCGCGGTGACGCTCGAGGCCACGAAGCAGAGCGATGACCACTTCCGCACCTCGCCCGTGGCGTGGCCGCGCTGCTCGACGGGGTAATTCAGTCTCAAGACCGCCGTGATTGCGGGCCGGGTGACGATTTCGAACAAGGCCCCGACGCCCAGCAGGGTGAGAAACCAGAAAGCGCTGCCCGTGGCCGTGGCCATCGTCATGCTGGAGATTGCGGCCGCGACGCCCGGAATAAAAATGAAAGGCATCTTGCGGCGCGATGCCATCCGGCTGCCAAGATAGAGAGCGAGAAGCATTCCCAGCCCCGAGTAGATTTCCCGCAGCGGCAAGTGCCAATTGGCGGCATGAAATGACTTGATTGCAATCAGCGGGGCATTCAGCAGGATGCCTCCGGCAGCCGCATCGAGCAGGGCATAAGCCAGATGCAGACGAAACGTCCGCGCGGCATTGCCCGACAGACAAGGTCCGCGGAAAAAGGCTCGGGCGAGAATTGGCTTGACCACGCGGCGTCATTCTCCTTGACGACTTGTCGGTGGATGCTTCAACGGCAAGCGCTTCCGCTGCCGCTCGGCCCGCGGATGACCGTTTCGCGTGCACATTGCCGCTCTGCGACTGTTGGAAACCAGGCGGATCAACCGCTTCACGAGAGTCGGCTTGAGAATGTAGTAACATCGGAGCGACCCGTTGACATGGCAGGCGATCAACCGGGCCTTGCGGAGCGCCGCGATGTGCTGGGAAAGGTGCGGTTGGGCAATGGCAATCAGCGCGTTGATGTCCGTTACGCAGCGCGGACCGTCGCAGAGCGATTCGAGGATCGCTAGACGCACCGGGTGGGCGATCATGCGCAGGAGCCGCGCCCGCTCTTCCCAAAACTCGAACCCCGGTTCCTTGCTGGCAGTTTCTTCCTTCATGTCCGTAGTATAACCGAAAGGCCCCGCTCGGCTCCAGTGCCTGCCGCAGATCGGTTTCCGCCCGTCTCGCCCAAGGCTGCGCGCCCCGCCGGCAATGCTGCTGTTTCCTTCACCCTGGCGCCGGCTGCCGCGGATCGCTGGACAGGGCTTGCGAACCAGCTTGCTCGGCCTTGTGTTTGACCGCCGATAAGTAGAGCGCCAAAGGCCGGTAAATCAAGTGCATCCACTTGCCGATTCCCACTTCGACGTCCAGCATGGAGATCATCGCCATCACATGAATCAGGTAGATGGCATACGTCGGCCAGGGCCACCCCGCGTAGCGGAATACGTGGATCAGGATGCCCGTAATCGCACCTACCAGAATGAATCCGGGAAAGAGCCAATCGCTCAAGTGGGAGACCTTGTGGAGTTGTTCCCGCTTGCGGAGCCGTCCGGCAAGCATTGCCACGCAGCCGTAGATCAGCGCGGCGGTGGCGAAATAACCGAGCCAACGCTGCGGATGGCGCCAAGGATAAATCGCGTCGGTCTGGAACCAACCCAGCAGTCCGACGACCAGCACGAGCATCGTCAGGTACCCGGAAACCAGCACCAGGTGTTGCAGCCATTGGCCGTGATGGCTCGGTCCGCAGTCACGCCACCGTTTCTGCGTCAGAAAATGGAGCACGAGGGTTTTCAATTCGCCCAGGTAGACCCTCAACGGGATGCTCGCTCTGGCAGACTCGCCTCCGAGCACAAGCCGGCTCATCGTCCACGCGTTGGAGAGAACGCGATATCCGAGGAAGGCGAAATGGATCAGCACCGCGATCCAGACCCAGATCACCGGCGCAAATCGATTTAATTCAACGCGGTCGGTCACGATCCATCGAAACCCGGTCAATGCGTGAAACATCGCGAGCAAGACCAGGGGAATCATCGCGCGTCCGAATATCGCCAGCCACATCTGCTTGGCCGACGTGTAGAAGCGGCGCGCAAGCCCGGTGTGATCATACTCGGCCGTCAACCAGCGGCGCATCGTCATCATGATCTCGCCCGGGTCCGCCTGTTGCGGGCAGGTCTCCGAGCATTCGCCGCAGTAGTAGCAGAGCCAAGGCTCGATCGAAGCCACCAGGCGGTCTTTCAAACCGAGCTGAATGTATCGGATGGTTTTGCGTGGGAACACGGCGCCGTTGCCGGACAACGAACACACCGCCGTGCAGTTCCCGCAGTTGATGCACCGCGTGATGTCGTCGCAGCCGAACGCGGCGATTTCACGGTGCAGAGCCGGATTCACGATCGTGCTCAAGGTCTCTCCTCCGTGTGTTGGGGCTCATCCACCAGGCGATACTTGAAGTAACCATCGGCCTGGTCCGCCTCCGCGACCTTGCCGTATTTTTTCATTCCCATCACGTACCAGAGGACTTCATCAGTGGGCAAGTCGACGTTGTGGGCCAGCTCGGGGACAGTCAATGGTCCCTCCCGTAGAGCGTCCTTCAAACGCTCGCAAACGATGCGTTGCTGCCGGTATCGTTCGACCAGTCCGCGAGGCACTCCCCCGCGCCGCTGGCGGAGAACCTGAATTGGCTTCTTCGCCTTTGGCGAAGTGGTTGTCGGTTCCGATTGCTCCGGCATGGCGTTCCTTTCTTACGAGTAATCCGCGACCAGCGCGTCGACGATCGCGTCGAACTGCGCGAGGTGCCAGCCGGCGACCTGAATCGCCTGGTGGGGGCAGGCGGCGACGCACATTCCACAGCCGTTGCAGAGCGCGGAATTGACTTGGGCGTATCGAGACGTTTCCCCGTCGCTTGCGGTTTCCACAAACGTGATCGCCTTTTGGTGCTCACACGCTTCGGCGCATTTGCCTTCGCCGCGACACCGATCCCGATCGACGCGCGCCCGGAAGGGATCGAGCTCGATACGCCCGCGGGACAAGAGAGCCGCCGCCTTGACGGCCGCCGCGGATCCGCTGGAACAACTCTCGGCGATATCCATCGGCGCCTGGCATGTTCCGGCCACGAACACTCCGCTGACGGCAAGCTCGACCGGTCGAAGCTTGGGGTGGACCTCTTGCAGGAAGCCATCGGCGCTCCGGGACAGCTTCAACTGATCGATGATCGTATCGAGATTTCGCGGCGCCATGCCGGTGGCCAGCACGACCAGGTCTGCGGGTATCTCCAGCTCCTCGCCGAATGTGAGCCTGTCGTTGACGATTACGGAGAGTGGCGCGCCGCCAGAAGTCGGGTTTTGAAAGACCACGGGAGGCTGGTCCGCCGCGTAACGAAGAAAAACTACGCCTTCCCGCATCGCGTCTTCATAATACTGCTCGTGATTCCGGCCGTAGGTGCGAATGTCCTGATACAGCTCGAAGACATTCGTCGCCGGGAAACGGCGGCGGACCTCGGCGGCCGCTCGGAGCGTCGCCGTGCAGCAAACGCGGGAGCAGTATTCGTGGATTCTCCCGTCGTGCCCCGGCTCGTGGCGCCCTTCGATCTGCCGGCTGCCGACACAGTGAATCAGGCAAACGTTCTGGATCGGCCTGCCGCCGCGGGCCAGACTCCCGCCGGTGGGCCCATCCGGATCGAGCAGGCGCTCGAGTTGAGCGAGCGTGATCACTTGCGGATAGTCAATGGATCCAAATTCACCAGGCTTTGGCTGGTACAAGTCGTAACCCGTCGCCAGCACGATGGCGCCTGTAAGGATCGCGATCAACTCCGGAGAATCGTCCAGGGAAATGCCTTTGCCACCCGCTGCTTTCAGACAATCGCCACATCGCTCGCAATGTTCCCAATCAATCGCCGCCGCGTTTGGATAAGAATCCCGGCATGGACGATAAATCGCCTTGCGTTGACTCAACCCGAAATCGTGCTCCGAGGGCACGCGGACAAGGCAGGCGTCGATCGCAGCGTCCAACTCCTCCGGACTCAGCATGTCGTCCACGCCGCGGGGCTGGCATTTTACGGTCAGTTGAAAATCTCCCACGCAGCCGCGGGCTTCGATAATCTCCGCCCGCGTGTAAATGGTGATGTTCGGTTGCTCGGCAACTTCGTTGAGAAGCTCCCGGAGCAAGTCGGAGGCCGCTTGTTCAGTCGGATAGACGCAATCCCATTGCACGAGGTGGCCGCCCAGGAAGGGCGACTTTTCCAGAAGCGCCACGCTCAAACCGGCGCGCGCCAGGTCGCAGGCGGCTCGCAGGCCACTGATGCCGCCACCAACAACCGTGACGTGGCGCCTGGTGTTGACGGCGATCGGCGAGAGCGGTTCGACAAACCGTGCCTTGGCCACTCCCGCGGCAACCAGGCGGATCGCCTTCTCGGTGGCGCCCTCGGGATCGGATTTGCTGCACCAACTGGCCTGCTCGCGGATGTTGACGTGCTCATAGAGGTACCGGTTGCGTCCTGCCCGAGCAATCGCCTCGCGGAATGTGTGCTCGTGCAGACTCGGCGTGCAGGCCGCAATCACGACCCGGTCCACCGTCTGGTTGCGGAGGTCTTGGGTAACAAGGTCCTGCCCCGCTTGGGAGCACATGGCCGGGGCTTGCCGAGCGACGGCAACATCATCGATTTGCGACGCCGCCTGCACCACGCGCTCCACGTCCACCACATCGGAAATGTTACCCCCGCAACGGCAGACGTAGACTCCGATTCGCGGAGCCTGTTTCTCTTCGCCGTCGTTGGCAGAGCCGGAAGGCTGGCCGATCATGCTGAGACGTCCCCTGTGGCCAAGATTTCTTGTTCGTCTTCGATTGAATCGTCAGAATCTGCGAATTTGCCGCTGCGGCCGTGGCTGCGAAGGTAGGCGGCCGCTTCCATCGCCGCCGCGCCGGCCTCCACCACGGAGTCGGGTATGTCCTTGGGCCCAGCGGCCGCCCCGGCCACAAACACTCCTTCGTCGGGAGTGCGGCTGGGAGCGAGATGGGGTTGGATCGAGCAGACGAATCCATCCGCGGCAGGTGGCGC
>JAXGPP010000059.1:0-25230 GCA_040766885.1 Thermoguttaceae bacterium
CCCTCTCTTGTCTCCAGAACGCCTCTTGGAATTGCACGTTCTCGCGCGTCAACCACACTCAAACCTCATCACGGGGTTATTGAGAGGTTACCACAGCGGCACACCCCGCCATCTTGCCTCTGTCAGGGGGATGAGGGGTTCGGACGAAGCCTAGTTGACAGGGAGTGGGTGGGTGATAGGCTGATGGTCGCTGACGGAATTTGACTAGTCGGTTGTCACACTGATAATGGTGCAGCAGACAGAGGGGTGTCGTTCAGTTGACGGCTCGGGGGTGGGGCTGGCAGGCTCTGTCCCCGTTTTGTCACACCCGCCGGAGACAGCCATCATGCCGATCGCGTCTGTTGATGTGCTGATTGCCTTGGGAACAACACTCCGGCGATGCCGTTGGCGATCCATCCCAGCCAACATGCAAACACGCCAGACACCAATGCTCTGTCGGTTGGATAGGCTTCTCGACCGTTGCGAAAGCGCCGAAGAAGCGGCGCGGCGCTTTGCTCGGGAAGACCTCAGATGAATGAACCGGCTCATACACCAGACGCTTCCTCTGTCGATAACGGCGGAGAACTTGCGCAGCTTCTGGTCCGTGAACAGATACAGAGGCTCTTGCAGGACTTTTGCGAGGTAGTCGGCGTCGGCGCGGCGATCGTTGACACGAGGGGAGAGGTCTTCGTCCGGGCCCGGTGGCAGCAGATCTGTACTGAATTCCACCGAGTGCATCCTCAGACGCTGGCACGCTGCATCGAAAGTGACACAACCCTGGCCGCGCAACTGAAGGAGGGACACAAGTACTCGATATACCGCTGTCCGCAGGGCCTGATCAACGCCGCCTCGCCGATCATCATCGAGGGTCGTCACGTGGCCAACGCCTTCGTCAGCCAATTCTTGCTCCAAGCGGCAGACCGCGACTACTTTCTGCGGCAGGCCCAGCAGTACGGCTTCGATACGGACGACTACCTGAGAGCCCTGGAGAAGGTGCCGATTGTTGAGGAAGATCGCTTGCCGGCGATCCTAAGCTTCCTGACGGGATTTGCCGAACTGACGGCAACCATCGGGACGGAACGGGCCCGGCTGGCGGATGAGCGCCTCGACCTGATCCTGAGGTCCACTGCCGAGGGCATCTTCGGCGTGGATACCGAGGGCTGCATCACGTTCGTAAATCCGGCCGCCTGCCGTCTGCTGGGCTATAGCGCGGAGGAACTCATCGGGCAGCCGTCGCACGCGACGATCCATCATCGCCGCCCGGATGGTAGTGACTATCCGGTTGAACAGTGCCACGTGTTCGCTGCGTACAAACACGGAAAGTCCAGCCGCATCGACGACGAGCTTCTGTGGCGCAAGGATGGTACGAGCTTGCCGGTTGAGTATGGCGCGGTGCCGATCTTCAACGATGGTGCCATCGCAGGCGCGGTCGTCAACTTCACGGACATCACCGAGAGAGTCCATCGCGAGCAGATGTTCCGGGCGGTCTTCAACGCGCCCCAACAGGATGCGGTCTTTTTCTTCGATGAGACGGGCATCCGGGACGTGAACGAGGCCGCGGTCCGAATGCTGGGGTTCCGGGATGCCGCCGATCTCCTGGGCCGCAGGCCGCACGAGTTCTCGCCCGCACTTCAGGCCGACGGCCTCCCCTCGCGGGAGAAGGAAGAAAGGATTATCGCGGAGGTGCGGCGGAAGGGCGTCCTGCGTTTCGAGTGGCTCCACAGGAAGCCAACAGGCGAAGTGTTTCCCACGGAAGTCTCGCTCAGTTTCGCCGCGCTGCACGGAAAACCGGCGCTTCTGGCGATCGTGCACGATCTGACACAGCGGAAAAAAGTCGAGGAAGCCCTGGTTGCCAGCGAGCAGAAGCTCCGCCGGATCCTGGAGACGTCGAAGGAAGGTTTCTGGTTGATCGACAACGACACGGCGACCAGGGAAGTCAACCCTTCGATGTGCGAGATTTTGGGATGCCCCCGGGAGCAGATTCTGGGACGCCGCATCTTCGAGTTCACGGATGAGGAGAACACCCGGATATTCAGGGAGAACGTGGCACGCCGCGAGCGGGGCGAATCGAGCACGTACGAGATCGCACTTACCCGGCCCGACGGAGGTCAGATCCCCTGCCTGGTGACCGCCATGCCGCTGTTGGACGACCGGGGTGTCAAGATCGGCTCGTTTGCAATGTTCACTGACATCACGCAGCGCAGGCAGGCGGAGGAATCAGTGCGGCGCAGTCAGCGCTTGCTGCAAAGCGTCCTGGACAACACCAACGCGCTCATCTACGTGAAGGCTCTTGATGGGCGCTACCTGATCGTCAACCGTAAATGGTGCGAGCTCGTGCAGATGCCGGAGCATGCCGTCATCGGGCGGAGCGACAGTGAGATTTTTCCGTCCGAACTCGCGGCAAGGTTCATGGAGAACGACGAGAAGGTCCGCCAGACGATGGCGCCGCTCGTGTCTGAAGCGAATGCGGTGGTCACGAATGAGGAGCGATTCTTTCTTTCGAACACGTTTCCTCTGCTGGGGGCTGACGGTCGTTTGTTCGGCACGGCCGGCGTATCCGCCGATATCACGGAAATCAAGCGGATGGCGGCCGAGTTGCGTCAGGCCATGGCCAAGGCCGAGGAAGCCACCCAGGCCAAGAGCGCGTTCCTGGCGAACATGAGCCACGAGATCCGAACGCCCATGAACGGGATCATCGGCATGACCGATCTGGCCCTGGATACCGACCTGACGCCGGAACAACGCGATTATCTCAGTACGGTGAAGTCTTCGGCTGATGCCTTGCTGGCGCTCATCAACGACATCCTGGACTTCTCGAAAATCGAAGCCGGCAAGATCGAACTCGATCCCATCGAGTTCCTTTTTCGCGACGCCCTGGCCGATACGCTCAATCCCCTTGCGCTGCGCGCAAGCAGCAAGGGGTTGGAGTTGACTTACGAGGTCCACGCCGACGTGCCGGACGCGCTCGTGGCGGACGTTCATCGACTGCGGCAGGTGGTGGTGAATCTGGTGGGAAACGCCATCAAGTTCACCGAGCGGGGCGAGATCGTCGTGTACGTGCGGATCATCGAGCGCACGGGAGACGCCCTAGTGCTTGAGGTGGCGGTGCGCGACACGGGCATTGGCATCAACCCCGCCCATCTCGCCAGGCTGTTCCGGCCGTTCGAACAGGCCGACGCGTCAACGACGCGCAAGTATGGCGGGACGGGACTGGGGCTGGCAATCTCCCGGCAACTGGTCGAACTGATGGGCGGGCAACTCCACGTTGAAAGCAGTCCGGGTGGCGGCAGCACCTTCCGGTTCACGGTCCGAGCTCAGATCGGCAAGGCCCGCCACTTGCATTATTCCGAGGATGCAGTAAACTCGCTGGCCCGGCAGACCGCACTGATTGTTGACGACAACGAGACAAACCTGCGTATCCTTGTTGCCATGGCCGAACGTTGGGGCTTGCACGTCCTGCAAGCCGAGTCGGCCAGGCAGGCTTTGAACATCCTGGATCGCGCAGAGAATGCCGGTCAGTCGGTCTCGCTGCTGATCACCGACCTCCACATGCCGGAGACAGACGGCTTTGGTTTAGTGGAGATGGTCCGCGCCAACCCGCGGTACGGCCAACTGCCGGTGATCCTGCTCAGCTCGTCGGCCTCGCCGGATCATCAGGAGCGCTGCCGCCAGTTGAGAATTGCAGCCCGGCTGCTGAAACCCGTCAAGCAATCAGTCCTGCTGGACAATATCATCCGCGTGGCGGTTGGGGAGACGCGGATTCCGATGGCGACGGACATGGCGCAAAGCCCCCAGGCCGGCAGCCCCCCGATGCCGGCCCGACTGCGGATCCTGCTGGCCGAGGACCAACCGACCAATCGCAAGTTCGCTATTCGCCTTCTCGAGGGAGCGGGGCATACGGTGACCGTGGCCGAGGACGGGGCAAAGGCGGTAGCGGCCTGGAAATTGGAGCTGCCCGACTTGATCCTGATGGACGTCCAAATGCCCGAACTCGACGGCCTGGAAGCCACCCGCGAAATCCGGCGAACTGAGTCCGACTCGGGCAGGCACGTGCCGATCATCGCCATGACGGCCAATGCCATGCAAGGTGATCGCGAGGCCTGCATGGAGGCCGGCATGGACGGGTACGTTGCGAAGCCCGTGAAGAAGGATGCGTTGTTTGCTGAGATCGGCCGATTGCTTCAGAAAGGCGATAAGAGCCATGGCTGACACCTTCGACGAAAACGAACTGATGGACCGGGTGGACAACGATGTGGAATTCCTGGCCGAGACGGTCCAGATGCTCGAGTGCGACGGGAGGTCGGCAATGCAACAGATCCGTGATGCCCTGTTGGTCGGCGACACGCCGTCGCTGGCACGCGCCGCGCACGCCCTGAAGGGCATTGTCTCGAACTTCTGCTCGCCACGGACGCACGCCAGCGCCTTGGAGCTGGAGCAACTGGGGAAAAGGGGCGACCTGTCGGCCGCTTCGGCCGCCGTGGCCATTCTCGAAGACCAACTGGAGGCTTTGCTCGGCGAACTGGCGGCGTTTGTCAAGGAGAGAACGTGATGCGGATTCTCGTTGCCGAAGATGACCGGATCACCCGCGCGTCGCTGGCGCGGCAATTGGCCGCGTGGGACCATCAGGTGGCCGAGGCGCAGGACGGCGAAGCGGCGTGGTCGCTGTTCCAGACCTCCCGATATGACCTGGTGATCACGGATTGGGAGATGCCGCGGCTTTCGGGTGTCGAATTCATCGAGCGAATCCGGCAGAGCAACCGCCCCGAGTACGTCTACATCATCATGCTCACCAGCCATTCCGACAAGAGTGACGTGGTCAAGGGCATTGAGGCGGGGGCTGATGATTTCGTCTCCAAGCCGTTTGATCGGGAAGAGTTGCGGGTGCGGCTGCTGGCCGGCGAACGCATTGTTCGGCTGGAGCGCACCCTGAGTCAGCAGAACAACCAGTTGCAGGAGGCGAGCAACCGGATGCGCCACGACTTGGACGCGGCAGCGCGAGTGCAGCGCGCCATGCTGCCGCGGCAGCGCATCGCTACCCCCCTTGTGCAGGCCGCGTGGGCCTATGAACCGACGGATGAACTAGCAGGCGATGCTCTCGGCCTGCACCTGATCGATGAACGCTACCTGGCCGCCTATGTCATCGACGTGAGTGGACACGGGGTGCCGGCAGCTCTGCTTTCCGTGACCGCAATGCATTACTTGGAGCCCGAACCCGCAGATACATCACTCCTTCGCGACATGGCGTGTTCCCGAGGAATGGGCTCCGTTCAGAGGCCGTCCGTGGTAGCCGCGGAGCTCAATCGGCGGTTCAGCGCGGACAACAGCGATAACCGGTTCTTGACGATGATCCTTTGCGTGCTAGACACGTTTGCCGGCCGATGGACTGCTACCGTCGCTGGCCATCCGCCGCCGATCATCCTACGCGGGCAAGACACGATGCCCCTGGTTTACCGTGGTGGCTTGCCGGTGGCAATTCTTGATGACTCCGAGTACGAGGATGTGACGGTTCAGCTCGAACCGGGGGACCGTGTATATCTGTTTTCTGACGGCGTCGTTGAGCAGACCGGTCCGGCCGGAGGAGAGCCGTTCGGACGCAAGCGGCTTGTCGATCTTCTGTTGGCGGATCATGACAAGGACCTCAGTCACGTTGTGACTCATGGAATGAATGCTCTTGCTGACTGGGCGGGTGGACGGCGATTTCAGGATGATGTCTCACTTGTCGCTCTGGAATGGATTAGGCCGCGGTGAGGTTGCACGGCATTCTGCTGCTGTCTGCGTACCAGCAGAGACGGAGACACGTGCTCCGATAGAAGGTGGCCACGCAAGTGATCCCCGATTGCCCGCATCTACTGCTGGAAATGACGACAAATCCTGTGATCACGAGCGGCAGCGCCTTGCGCCTGTTTACAGCATAGCCGCTTGTTTTCACGATCCGAGAATCCCAGAGGTTATCTGAAATGTCTCGACAATCGACCCAGCGGGTCCACTCCGCAAGCGAGAATCAACGGCGCTTCTTACCGCAACAGAATTTGTACTTCTTGCCGCTATTACACGGACAGGGTGTGCGTAGCGACCGGGCACAGCGTCCGGTTTGGCGCCGCTGCCGCTGTCGGCTGCTCCCGCAGCAACGGGCCACTCGGCGAAGGGCCGCTTGGTGAGAAGATGCTCGAACTGCCTGTGCATCAAGCGGGAACATCTTCTCGTGCCGCCGAATATCGGAATGACGAGGGAACGTCGAAAGTCGTCGAATTCCTCGTCATTCATCTCAAGGGCTTTGGCTTTATCTCGCTGGAGCGTCTTTCCCCGGCTGCCTCTGGGCATGATCGCGAGGTTGAAGCAGAACTGGCTGGATCGTAAATGCCTTCTTCACTTGTCCCTCAGACCCATCGGTCTGATCGAGCAGTGGCTGTGCGTAGGCCACAATCCTGCAATGGGCGCCTATGTCCAGGTCCCTCCGTGTGGTTACACCGAACGATTGTTGATTCGCGGCAACGCGAAGGCCCGTCCGTGGCACAGCGAGATTCCAGCGGGCCGCGCTACCCAGCGCGATTCTATCATGGCAATTCTGTAAAGGAAATCCGCAATCGGCTCCCTTTAGTATGCGGAGTGCGGGCTACTTCAGGATTACCGGACCGGAATAACCGGCGGAACTCTGGAATAGGTTGGGTTTCGGGAGAGGGCCCCGCCCCGTATCCCGCCGCTTACCCGCCGGGTAGATTTTATCTAGAATCCCGCCCCTTGTCTTGGTCTGAGCGGGAAGTGCGGCGCGCGAAAAGAGGGAGGAACGAGGTCCGTGTGGTGCGTGATCCCCGCTCCGCCCCATCAACTAGAAAGCTAGCCCTGATTATCGAACTGCCCGGCCTTACCACCGCATGCTGAAGTCGAGGAACACAACCGCGCGTGCAGCGGCCGGGTTCCCGATCGTGTTTGTTATCGAAAGTCTGCGCCGTTGCGCTGCCGAAGGGCGGTTTCGGCCGCATGATGTACGCCCTCGGGGCCTGCGGTTGAACGTCGGTCACGGCAAGCCGTGCGTGACGGTGTGGCTGGCCTGCTGGCGGTGTCGCGCCGCAACGTCTTCACCGATTACCCTGACTTTCGTACTCCCCTACAGCCGCTACGCCGGCCCGGCCCTGCTCATCTCTCCGCCAGCTATCTAGAGCGACGACCGGCAGAGCTATCGCGAAACGGCCAGCCCGGGAGTGCCTACGCTGAAGGGTCTACCAGCGATCCGCCGAAGCTTCTGCCCGAGCGCGGGGGCTCCTCGACCATAGCACCATTTGGCGGATGCTGGGCTGGTTGGGATGCCAGCTGGTGGCCCTAGCCGAGGGTCGCCGGTTGATCCAACAACAACGCCCGGATTCTACCTGCCATCGCTTTGCGGGGGCCGTTGCACCGCACAAGTTCCGCAGTCCGCAACGTGAGCGGCCGCCAACGCGCCAACTGCTCCATTTGATGGCCGAGTGGGAGAAGTCCTTCCCGGAAAAGTTCTTCCCGCGTTTCGCGACACGACGGGCTTCGGCCGAGGCTTGAACTCCGTCACGCATCACGGTCTCGAGATGGAGCTAAACCTGATGGTCGTAACGATGAAGATTTGGGCCGTCTGCGTTCGCTGTTGAGCCCCGTGCTTCTGGGAGAGATTCCCGCCCAGCGGGAGCGGTATTTCCAAAAGCTCAGCCGGGAGGAGCGTCGCCTGCCCAACGGACAGCGGCGATGCATTTCGGTGCGAACTCCGTCGGCAGGTGGCGCAGACTAAAGGATGAGGCGTGCCGGGGTTGTACCGTCGGCGGCGATCCGATCGGGGAAAGGCCCGGAAGAAGCACGCCGACCTGCTGGGCTCGTGCCGTCGAGCTGAAGAAGAGCAGCCCCAACGCTCGGACAAGGTCATCAATCGATCCTGAAGCGGAGTTCGGGCCGCAGCGTTTCCGCGGAATTAATTTACGAGCACCTGCGGGCGCGAAGGGCAAGTTACGCGGCGGAAGCTGGGAGCTTCCAAGAAGAAGGTCCGTTGCCGTTGGAGCTGGGACCGGCCGGGGACCTTGTGGGTGGGCGACGACACGGCCCCCTGGTGGTCCAACGGGGAGTGATCAAAACGCACCTTTCCGCGTGGATCGACTGCCATAGCCGCTACATCGTGTTGAAGTCGCCATTATGTCCGCGAGAACCTGGACATCCTGATCGATTCCCTGCTCCGGCGCTTGGGGAAAGCCACGGGCGCCAGCCGCGAGTTGTACGTCGACAATGCCAAGGTCTACCACGCGAAGCGCTGCGGCTGGCATGCACCCAACTGAATATCAAGCTTCTGCACCGGCCGCCGCGAGATGTACGCCTGGAGGACTGATCGAACGCTTCTTCCAGACCTGTCAGACGCAGTTCGAAGCCGAAGTCCGCGCCAGCCAGGTCCTCACGCTGGACGAATTGAACCGTGCCCTGCTGCCTGGCTGAGGTGGCCTACCACCACGAGCTGAACCGCGAAACCGGCCAGACGCCGCACGAGCGATACCATGAACGATCACGCTTGGTCCGGCATGTCGATCTGGGCTACGCCGTGCTGACCTTCTTCCACTGGGTGCCGCGTGTCACGCACCGTGGATGAAGACCACTCCGACGTCCGCATCGACCACCTCCTGTTCGCCGTCGATCCGAAGCTGCGCGGCGACCCCGGTGATCGTCGAGTACGACCCTTTCTCCCTTGAGGAAGTGCAGTTGTACTCGCTTGCCGACGTCTACCTCGGCCGTGGGAAGCGATATCAACGCGAACGGGGAAGTCAGCAACTGGCGCTAAGCCGCCCCGGCCGAGCCGATCACGCCCCACTATCTGGACGCTCGCCGAGCCACGACGCCTCTGCACCAGCAGCGACGCAGCCAGGGCATCGACTACCATTCGGCCCGGCAGAAACATGGTTTCGACTGGCTTCGCCGGCGTGCTGGCCCGCCTCTTGGGACGCCAGGGCGGCCTCTCCGGCCTGACTGCCCATGAGATGGACAACCTGGCCGCCTTTCACTCCCGCCATGACGGTCTCAACGAAAGCCTGCTGCGGGAAGCTTTCTCGCGGGCGGCATCGGCAACGATTCCCGAAGTCCTGTTCCAACTTCAATCCCTACTTCACCCAAGGAGCCAGTAATGTATCTGGAACACTTCCAACTGAAGAGCCAACCCTTCTCGGAACACGCCGCGGTCTCCGCCTTGTGGCAGGACCAACGGATGGACGAGGGGCTGGCACGCCTGGACTACCTGGTCCAATGCGGCCAGCTCGGCCTGGTCACCGGTCCCAGCGGCGTGGGCAAGTCGGCGCTGCTCAAGCGGTTCCTCCACGCCTTGCAGCCACAACAGTGCCAGGCCCTTTACTGCCACCTCACCCACTTGCCCTGTGCAGGACTGCTCAAGCTGGTCGTCGCGCAACTCGGCGAAACGCCCCGGCGGGGAAAGGAACGCCTTTACGAACAGATCCTGGAGCGGGCCACACGCGCCGAAGGAACGTTGTTGCTGGTCTTCGACGAGGCCCACCTCCTGGACGGCGACGCCTTGACCGACCTGCGGTTGCTGATCAGCTCGGCACTCGACGTGCGGCCCCCGTTGAAGATGCTGCTGGTCGGCCAGGAGCCGCTCCGCGCCATCCTGCGGCAGGCTCGCCACGCCGACTTGCTCAACCGTGTCTCGGTCCGCCACCAACTCCGACCCCTCTCCCGCGCGCAGACCTCCCGCTACATCGACTTCCAACTCAGCCAGGCCGGAGGCGATCCCCAGGTGTTCGACGACTCGGTGAAGACGGCCATTCACGACTTCACGGGCGGCGTGCCCCGCCAGATCAACAATCTGGCCACGGCTTGCCTGCTCCAGGCCACCGCCCGCAAGGTCTTGCGGATCGATGACAACCGTTCCAGCAGGCGGTTGGCGAATTCCAACTGCCCTAACACCGGGAGGCTTTCGACATGCCACGATACTTCGACGACGACTTCCTGCGTCGCCTGCGCAACGACATCTCTTGGGAGTTGCTGCTGGAACAGCTTCGATGGCCGCACAAGCGGCGGCAGGGCCAACTGGCCTTCCTCTGCCCCTGCTGCGGCGAGTACGTCTCGGCCGTCAATCCCCGCACCAATCTGGGCCGTTGCTTCCACTGCGAGACAAACTTCAACCCCATCGACTTCACGATGGCCGCGGAGCATTGCGACTTCGTGGCCGCCGTGGCCTTCTTGAAGCCTCTTCTCGCAAACCGCAAACGAAGTCTCCTCCTGACGACTGGTCCATATCTATCCCGCTAACACCAACGCGGACGGCAACCACGCCGCCCGCGTTCTCTGCGCCTTCCCCATGCAGCCTCCAACGCTCGCCCATCCTCACCGAACTTCCGGCCGTTCAAACTCGGACAATTCCGGCCAAACACCCGGCTGCAGAACACAAGCCCGGCATTGACGCGGAACTGCCGCAGCCTGCTCCCGGTTTCGGCGTTCCAGAGGGCGTCGGGCGCAGACAATCCGCCGCCCGTCGGGGCTGAACGCCGCGGATTGCTCCGGCTGCGCTGCGCGCCGGCGTGCTCCAGCCGAAAGAGCCGGCGGAAAGGCGGCCGCGTCTCGTGGACTTCGAAAATTCCTTGAAACCGAGCAACAAGCGGTCCCCGCGGGGACTGAACACCGCGCGGTAGGAACTGTTGCCTCTTGATCGGATAGTCCTGAAGCGACTTGCCCGCGGAATGTCGAACAGGATCGCTTGCCGCTGGGCCGTCAACAGGGCCAGGCGACCATCGAGCAGGTGACGCCCCGCACCCGTGGCCGGCAAATCGTCGAACGTGCCGCGGCGGCGGCCGGAGGCCGTCTCGTACAGCCCGCGGCTCTTCTCCAGGCCTTGCGGAGAAAATGCCTGCCATCGGCGGAGAACAGGAAGCGGCTCGGAGAGTTCGTCGTCTTCTTCCATCTCGTAAAGCAGCCGCCGAGCGGCCGATGTCCCAGAACACCGCCTCGCTGCTGTATTCCGTGTAGGGCATGATCGAATCGCGGGTGATCAGTCGCGACCCGTCGGGCGTGAAGAACGAAGGTCCATGGCCACGAAGCGTGCCGCGAGCGACGAGCGGGCGGCCGTCGTCGCGGAACATGCGGAGCAGCAACAGCAGCTTGAGATCGGCCAGGGCGTGCTCCGGCGTCAACTCCGCCGGATTTCCAGTTCCTCAGGCAACGCCCGACGCCTTCTCCAACTCGCCGGCCGTATACGGGGCGGTTGATCCGATCCCAGACCCGGCGGCCGGTCCGGGTGTCCCAAATCTCCAGCGGCGGCTTGGTCCATTCGGCTGGTTCTCCGATGATCCTGCTTCCGCTGCCGATCAGGTAACGGCCATCGTCGCTGAAGCAAATCCAAGGAAGTCCGTCTTGGGGCGGACCGGGAAGACATGGATGCGTTTACCCGTCTCGGTTTCCTCGAGGCTCAGCCGCGGCTCGGAAAGGGTACCACGGGCCGCGACCAGCGATTTTCCGTCGGGACTGATGTCCAGGACGCGGGCCATCGGGTGCGGATCGTAGCCCCCGCCGTTGCGACATTCCCCGTTGCGGCGGACGATGCGGACGAAAGCCCCGTCCTCGGCCGCCCAAAGCACGGCCAGTCCCCACGGGCCGCACGAAAGCAGATGCTTCCCGTCGGCGGAGAACAGGTAGCGGTCAAAGAGCCCTTCTTCCGCCTCGCGCTGGCCCATTGGACCGACTTGCACCTCCGGGAGCCGGATTTCGGCCGGCCAGGGGACGACTTCCGCCTTGTCGAACACCTGGAACTCCGACAGCCCCAAGCCCTTCCCTTCCAGCGGCGCGCAGGAGAAGCGGACGAAGCGCGCGGCGAGCGGCTTCGGAAAGATCAACGGAAAGCAGTACGCCAGTCGCCCACCGGCGGGCAGCTTGGCCAGCCGCGGGTGATCGTCGTGCTCCCAGCTCGTAGTCGCCCGGCGGCTTCCAGAGGTCGTCGTGGCGAATCACCCCGGCCGGCTCCCACCGCTGGCCGTCGGGAGAAACGGCCACTTCGATCGTTTTTGGATGGCAGTAGAGGGCGTTGGGCTGATGGCCGCCGGCGCGGACGCCGGCCATCGTGTGCGGACCGCCCAAGTCGATCACGAACTCAACCGGCTCGCCCGCGTCCCAAAATGCCGTGGCCGGTTGGGCCGCTTTCGTCGTCGTGGATTCCGTCGGAGCAACGACCAGGCCGTTGGTCAGTTCGCGGCCGTCGCTGTCGGGGTTCTTCGACGAATCGCTCGACGGGCGGCTCGCCGTGTACGGCTTGCCCTGGGCCACGTTCTTGCCCCAGCGGTAAGCGACCTTCGGATACTCGCATCCCGGGCCTTCGTCGAGCCCATCGGAATAGCCGGGACTGGTCAGAACGTGGCCCGGTTGCCGCTCACCTGGACCGCATGCATCGTCGGGTCCCTCTTTCCGATCACGTTGATCCGGTAGCGGTGCGGCAGGCTGGTCACCAGTTCGGAGTGCGACCTTGTCTTGTCGCCGCCGTCACGGTGCTCGGTCCAACTGAACGTTACGTGAAGCGGCTTGAACCTTTCGCTCCGCGGCTTGCGGTGGATGCGGATCAACAGGTCCTGGATTCCCGCCATGTTGTAGGTCGCTGCCCCGGAGGGCGAAAAGAACACCGCACGGAAGAACGCCTGGCGAGCGCCGACGGGCACTTCGCCGCCCGCGATTTTCCGCTCCGTACGGTGATCCAGCGGAAAATCGGACTTCGTGTGCCGGTAGAACGGCTCAAAATGCTCGCCGTCCCACGAATGCTCGAGCGAAACCCAGTGCCGGTCGGTGCGAACCGTGCTGACGACCACGTACGAGACATCGAGGATGTCGGTCGGCGAGACGAGCCGCCAGGTGGCCGAGCACTCCTTGTTGTTCACCGCCGAGCCGAGCGTGGCCTTGTACATGCCGTCGGGCAGCTCGTCGCTGAACACGTCCTCTTCGGCGAAAACCGTTTCCTTGTACAATCCGGCGTGCAGGAACGGCCAGAGTTCCAGCGTCTCGGCCTGCTCATCGGCGCGGAGAACGATTTCGTTGCTGCCCAATGTCAGGGCGGGCAACGTTCGCTTGTTCACGAGCGTCGTTGTGAACACGCGGAACGTATCGAGGCCGACGGGTTCTTCCGCCCGGGCGAGCTCGATCTTGATCAGGCAGAAAGGCGTGCCGGCGACCTGCTCGCGGAGCTTGAGTCGAACCTCCTGCCGCCCGGACTTTTCGCTCCGCCAGACCTCCTGCCAGCCGATCCCCGCATTGCGGGAAACCAGGAGCCGGACCGCGCCGGGCGACCCGCCACAGAGGACGTCCGCTTGAAGGGACATCGAGGTGATCACGTTGGCGGCGGAGACTTGGAAGACCGCGTAACCGGCTGGCACTCTGTCGGCCAGGCGCAGTTTGGGGCTGGTCTTGGAGAAAACGATCGGCGGGGACGCGGGGGATTCGGAGGACGCGGCGTCGGGCTGCGCTCCGCTGTCGAACAGCAGCTCCTGACATGCCGGATCGGAAAGGTCGGGTTGGAAACCCCAACTGCCGTTGGAGCGGACATTGCAGACGCCCTGCTGCCCGTCGGGATCGAGTCCATCGGGCAGTGGTCGGAAGTAGTCGGGACTCTTCTTCTTCGGGTCGAGGTGCCCACCGTCCAGCGGCGTCCAGAACCGGGCGTAGGACTCGTGAGGCCGGATGTTCAGCACATACCGGTGGCCGTACCGCGCGTTTTGACAGTACCGATCAATCGAAAAGCCGTCGGTGTACGACGACGCCCCGGCCAACAGCGTGCGGTTCAGCTCCACCGGGTTGTCGCTCGCCAAGCGCCAGCCTGTCGGACCGAGATGCGAAGCACACTGGGGCGCGGGATGATAGAGGTAATAGTGTCCCGGCTCCTCCTTTCCGCCGGAGAGCTCGCAGCCGTGGGCCTCCTTGATCTCCTCGCAACTGGCCACCTGGCCAGCGTGATTGTAGCAGAACACGCTCATCGACGAGTCGAACATGTGCCATGACCGCCCGCCGTCCCACGACACCTCGCTTACCGTGTGGTCGCCCAACTGGACGTAGCGCGCCTGGTAGCCGAGTTCCAGCCAGGAGCCGATATTCAGCGCCGAGATGATTCCGCAGTTCAAAGCCCCATACGAGTTGAAGTTGAGAATCGGATCGGCGATATAGCGGGTCCCTTCCCGGGAGCAGCTCAACTGCCGCCGGCTGCGCCGACCCCAGCGCCAGACCGCGATCGCCTTCTCCTCGGGCTCCTTCCAGGCCCCGGTGGAGGACTCGACGAAGGACTTCATGTCCGTGTAGTCGGGCTGGTTGTCGGTGACCAGGTGCAGGTTGTAGACCTGGGCCTCCGCCGGCGCGCCGGCGAGGACCACGGCCGCCAGCAAAACCAAACTGGGCGAAACTTTCATGGCGATGATTCGGACTCTGCTTATTGTCAGCAGCGTGCTTGGAAACAGACCTGTCCCGAGGCGTTCAATGGTGCATTATCGCCCTAACGGGTCGGCTGTCAACACGTGGCTCAAGTGTTGGCGAGCAGCCCGAATGCTTTCGCCGATCCGGCCGCCATTCTGCTGGTTTTCGCCCGAGGCGTGGTCGCCGCTGCCCTGACTGGCGGGCTGGAGAGCCTGATGTAGACAAGAGTACAGCTCGCCGGCCGGCCCCTGAAGGGAGGGGATTCAGCCCAGCTTGTCAGGCCCGCTACGGCATCTACAATTCGTGGGTTGCGCGAGACGTGGACCTCGGTACATGTTCTCGCAATCGCGCAGTCGGCGAGTCGCGAGGCGTTTCGTGATGCGGGTTCGCAGGAAACTCGATCAAGGCTTGGCAGTTGATCGATCAGGTCGAATCGAGGCTTGGGGTGGTTTTGAAGTCGGAGCATCACACCCAACTCCGCCAGCTTACGCTGCAGGCCAGTTGAACTGGCAGGGAGCTCAGGGAGAAAGGCCAAACGGAGGATCAGGATGAGCGAGTACGAGATCATCGACACGAATGCCGACAACATCGGCGGTTGTTGCATCTGCCGTTACAAGAGCGGAAAGAACGAAGGACGTCGTCGCAAGTTGGATTGGCTCAAGAATCGCTACGCGGAAGGCTTGAGGTTCAAGGTGCTCCGCTCACGCCAGTTCGGCGATATCGGGATGATCGAGTATGCCCCTGGCAGTCATGCGTGGAGACCCGTCGAGGCGGAGGGCTACCTTGTCATCCACTGCTTGATGGTCAATAGCGAGCACAAGGGGAAGGGACTCGGCGCTCTCTTGCTGGATAGTTGTCTGAGGGACGCGAAGAAGAGCAAGTGCCGAGGGGTCGCAGTTGTCACAAGTTCAGATAGCTTCATGGCTGGAAGCGGTTTGTTCATCAAGGCGGGTTTTGTCCCGGTGGAGAGCAGACCTCCCTACGAGCTGCTCGTTAAGAAGTTCAAGAAAGCAGCCCCTTATCCTCGTTTCATCGTCGATAGGGAGCGAGCATTGAAGAGGTACAAACAGGGCCTTACGATCCTGGCTGCTGATCAGTGCCTCAGGTTCCAAAGTGCGTGAAGGATATTGCGGAGGCGTCCCGGGCCCTGGGGCTGAAGACGAAAGTGGTTCGTGTCAGGAGCGCCAAGCAGTCAAGGGAGCTTCCAACGCCGTATGGCATATTCAGCGTTGTCCACGATGGAAAGCTGATTGCCGAGCGTCCGGTCAAAGCAGAGATCACGAACATCATGAGGCGCTGGCATAAAAGTACATGGACATCGAGATGTCCGGATGGCCGCGAGAACAAGCCAATGCACGCGATTCTGCTGCTACCTCCGACGGTTTCGTAGAACTGGTGACCGGCACGTTGCCTCCTCCGCTGTCGCATCAACTCATCCCTCATCTCGGACAAGCCATCAAAGGACGGTATTGTGGGGCATGCGGTAATCTCCGGCGCCGCCTCTGCCGTGGGAGTGGGGCTGCCAGACCCGGATGCTCCGCCCGCCTGAATCGCGATTGGGCTGAGAAACGAAGGTCTGACAGAAGCAGCTCCGCAGCATTTCGCCGTCAGGTGGATGTGACCTGGGGCCGTTCGCGAATCGCTGATCTTTGCTTAGGTGGCCGCGACCTGTGCGCTGTGCACACCCTGTTCTCGTTTGGGTGAATTTGACCTGGTGCGCAACCGCTTCACCCATGCGCGCAACGGCGGTCGGCCAAACTGCGGGAGGTCCACCTGAATTGCGGTCGGGCCGTGGCGGAAGTGCCCGAGGGCCGTCAGACCCTTGAACAGCTTGAAATCCAACCGCACGCAGGCTAAACTGCCGAGTGTTGGTGGGCAGAAGGGCGCGTGCCAAGAACGGCTCGCTGACGACTTTTTGGCCATTACATTAACCGAGGGAGGAGCTTCCCGGCTGCTCTCCAGCCGGTTGCTGAAGACAGATCATCGGCGGGGCCCGAGAACTGGCGCAGAAGCTGGACGGGAAGTGTGGGGGGCGAGGCAAACATGGATCCATCGCAACGCGTCGAGCGGGAATCTTGGCCGCCCCGGAAGCCGTTGCAGCCGTCATCACAAGTAGCCTTCTATTGCTGGTCCCCGCAGCCGTTCTGCCGGAGCCGCAGCCGACTGGCTGCGGTTTCGAGGTCCCAATGGCCAGGGCGTGGCGGAGTCCTCTCCCCTCCCGACAAGATCGGGCCCTCCCAGCACGTCATTTGGAAAACGCTGCCGCCAGGCCATTCTTCGCCGGTCGTCAGCCGAGACAGGGTCTTCGTCACCGCTTGCGAGGGCGACAAACTGTTTACGATCGCGCTCGACCGAAATAACGGCAAGATCGTGTGGAAATCGCCAGTCGCCGCGGGATCGCCGAGACCCCACAAACAAAACAACCCGGCCTCACCGACGCCGACGGCCGACGCCACCGTTTGTGTCTTTTCCCCGACTACGGGCTGATCTCGTACACCTCTGATGGAGAGACCGCTGGCGCGTCAAGCTCGGTCCTTCTGACAACAGATACGGAATGGGGCGCATCGCCTGTGCTGGTGGGAGACAAAGTCGTGCTCGTTCATGATCGCCGCAACTCGTTTGCTGCGGCATATTCGCAGGCCGATGGCAAGCAGGTCTGGGAAGACACCACGGCCGAGAGCGCTCAGCGGGTATGCCACGCCGGTCGTTTATGAACCTGCGGATCCAGGGAGATTCAGATCATCGCCCTGGTCGTTCCGAATGGATGCCTACGATCTAGCCACCGGCCGGAGCGCAGTGGTGGGTGAATGGCCTGGCTTCGGAGATCAAATCAACGCCGGTGCTGGACGGCGAGACCATCTACATCAACGGCTTCGACTCGCCGTACAACGAATCCGGCCGCCATATCGAGTGCTCCTCTCGGGGAGACGCTAGGGAAATGCGATGCCAATCACGACGGGCGCGCTCCAGCAGGCGGAGTTGCCCGACGGCCCCGCGAAGACTTCGTTTCCGTCCAGAGACATCGATCATGACGGGAAGCTGGACGAAGCGGAGTGGCAATCCCATGACGGCGGTGATGGCCGCCGAAAACGGCCTGCTCTGCATCGCCGGCGGCGCGGGCGACGTCACGGCGAACGCCGTGCAATGGAAGTACCGCCGATCCATCTCGCAGTTGCCGTCCACGTTGGTCTATCGCGGGGTGCTCTACATGGTCACCGAGGGCGGCATACTCACCACGCTCGACCCGGCCAGCGGAATGCCACACAAGCAAGGCCGCGTGGGGGCCGCGGCAGGCAAGTACTACGCTTCGCCGGTGGCCGCCGATGGCAAGGTCTTCTTCGTGAGCTCTGCCGGAGCGGTGACGATCATGAAGGCCGGGCCGGATCAGGAAGTCCTCTCCGTGAACCCGTTGGACGACGAGTGTTACGCGACGCCGGCTATCGCCGACGGTCCGCTGATTGACGCGACGAGTCAACCGGTGGGTCGGTTCAAGCTCGAGAACCGAAGAAAGGCTCCCCGAAACGGGATCGAACCAACGATCGGCCGGTCAACAACGGGACAACTTCGGATGTCTCAGCAAACCTTCGATATCCGCATCAGTCGCCGTGACGACCTCCCGCGAACCCAATTTTCGGAGGATCAGTCCCATTTTCCCGTCTCACGAATCAGAGTGCCAGATACTCGTCGCGCGCGGTATTTCTTGAGACACCCCTCGCCCACCCCCTCCGGCCTTGGCTTCAAGCCGGCCGAAGAGCGCCGACTTGGGAACGCCGGAGCCGACATTTGTCCAGCTCGCCGTTCCCCCGTTCCGCGCGTCGGCGCACTTCCAGGCAATTCCCGAAATAGTAGTTGCGCGCGTGGGTCTGACAGACCTCCGCGCGCTGCCGTGTGTCGAATCGGACTCGCGAGGTCCGCTCGACTTCATCGCGGCGCGCCGTCAAAACGATGACAAACGCGACCTGGCCTGCGCGTGAGCGACGCTCCATGGTGCGTCTCGTTTGAGCGACTTGGTCACGTCCAACTATGCAGGTTACCAAGAAGCGTATGGACTGCGTGAGACACGCCTTGAAAAAGGACCGTCTTTATCGTGGCAGCGATCATGCTGATCGCAGGTGTTGCGCGAGCGCAAGATGCGGCCAAGACACCCTAATGAAGAAAGACGATACAGGGCTGTTTTTCGAGCAGAGATGGGTGTTCGCGAATGGTAACCAAGGTTACTACCATTTCAAGATCGGCCACAAACCCGGCGACGTGGACTCTTTCACGAAAGGTTGGTCAAAAACCAGCGGAATGGGCGAAGGAGATATGGGTCCATTCGAGTTCAAACGGGTGAAATAGTGCAGGCCACTTGGCCAAGCCTGTCATCCCAGAGTTGTGAGGAACTGATCCCGGCAATGCTGGGCGCATGGCTACAGTATTCTGCCGGATTCTCCGGTAAGCCCGGTTTGCCTTGCCATAAACGCCGGCTGTGACGGAACTTGCGGTCAGGTCCCCGCAGCCGAACCTCGTGCGCGTGACTGGCGCCAGCCGTTTCCTGTAACCTTGGCGCGCTGCCGTGCATCGTATTCAATGGGCGATGCCAAAAGCATCCGGCGACACCAAGGGATTGTTGTCGTCTTCCGGGCGTCTTACTCAACCGTCAACTGGGACAAGGATATCGGTGATAAACCTATGACTTCCTCCAGTAATCTGCTCAAGCACGCCGCGCGCTGGATCGGCCGCGGGGCGGTCCTGCTGATTTTTTCCGGCGGCGTGATCGTCTCGTTGCTCTGGCTGGCGGGTAAATTCGAGCCGAAGGTGCCGATGGGCAGCCCGGCGGGCGAGGCGAAGCCGTCGCCTGTGGCGGAGCCGACCGCGCGCGTCGAGCGGATCAAGCTACCGCGGTCGGAATCGGCCGTCGGTACGATCCGCGCGGTCCACGAGACGTCAATTGGCTCGAAACTGCTCGGCCGAGTGGTCGAGGTGAACCTCAAGGCCGGCCAGCAGGTGAAGGCCGGCGACGTCCTTGTGCGGATCGACGACACGGAGCTGCGAGCCCGGCTACAGCAAGCCAACGCGGCCGTCGAGAAGGCCGAGGCGGCCCGTTCCCAGGCGGCCGTCGACGAGGAGCGGTTCCGCGCGTTGGTCAAATCCCAGGCGGTCAGCCAGCAGGAATACGACAACAAGGCCACGGCGCTCCGCCTGGCCACCGCGGACCTGAGCCGGGCGCAAGAGACCGCCAAAGAAGCGCAGGCGACGCTCCAGTGGGCCACGATCCGTTCGCCCATCGACGGCATGGTGATCGACAAGAAGGTCGATGCCGGCGACATGGCGACGCCGGGGCAGGTCCTCGTGACGCTCTTCGACCCGAAACGGATGCAGTTGGTCGCCAGCGTTCGCGAGTCGTTGACGCGCAAGCTCCGCGTTGGTCAGGACATCGGCGTGCGGATCGAGGGATTGGACAAGGAGTGCAGCGGCACGGTCAGCGAGATCGTCCCGGAAGCGGAGACTGCCAGCCGCACCTTCCAGGTCAAAGTGACCGGTCCTTGCCCGACGGGCATCTATTCCGGCATGTTCGGCCGGATCCTGATTCCCTTGGAAGAAGAGCAGGTCCTGGTTATCCCACGCCTCGCCGTGCGGAAAGTCGGCCAGCTTGAACTAGTCGATGTTGCGGAAGGCGGCCGGGCCGTGAGGCGTGCGATCCGCACCGGACGCACCCTGGGCGAGCGGGTCGAGGTGCTCTCGGGCTTGCGTGAAGGCGAAGAAGTGGTCCTGCCCGCGGCAACGAAGACCGCCGAGGAGGCTCGGTCGTGACAGAGCAATCCAGCATGCCGCATGTAGAGCACGGCTTCACGAACCGGATCGTGAAGATCTTCCTGGAGTCGAACCTCTCGCTGATCCTGATCCTGCTGGCGACGGTCCTGGGCCTGGCGGCCTTGGGCATCACTCCGCGCGAGGAAGACCCGCAGATCGTCGTGCCCCTGGCCGACGTCTACGTGAGCTTCCCCGGCCACTCCGCGGCCGAGGTGGAACAACTGGTCGCCACGCCCCTGGAGAAGATCCTCTACCAGATCGACGGCGTCGAGTACGTCTACTCGATGAGCCGCGAGGACCAGGCGATCATCACGGTCCGCTACTACGTCGGCGAGGACCGGGAGCGGAGCCTCGTCAAACTCCAGAAGAAACTCGACGAGAACCTGGACCTCGTTCCGCCGGGCGTGACCGGCTGGGTCGTCAAGCCGGTGGAAATCGACGACGTGCCGATTGTGACGCTCGCGCTGGCCAGCGCGTCGTCCGACGGCGCCGCCCTGCGGCGCGTCGCGGAGGAGGTCACGCAGCGGCTGGCGGGCGTCAAGAATGTGTCGCGGGCATACGTCGTGGGAGGGCAGCCCCGGGTGGTCCAGGTGCTGCTCGATCCGGATCGGATGGCGGCCCACCACGTCTCGCCGCTGGAGTTGCAGCGGGCGATCCAGGCGGCCAACGTACGCCAGTCGGCCGGCGACTTTCGCGCTCTCGATCGGCTGATCCGCGTCGAGGCCGGCCTGCCGTTCGACGACTCCCGGCAGTTGCGCGACCTGGTCGTGGGCGTGTTCAACGATAGGCCGGTGTTCCTCAAGGACGTTGCCGACGTAGAAGACGGGCCGGACGAGGTGGCGGGCTACGTCCGCCACGGCTGGGGACCGGCGCGCGGATTCACCGAGCACGAATTCTTCCCCGGCACGGTTCTCGGCGAGAGCGGCGGCGCTGAGGTCTCGCGCCCGGCGTCGGGGCAATCGCCGAGCCAGTCGGCCGTGACGATCGCGATTGCCAAGAAGAAGGGTTCAAACGCCGTGGTGGTCGCGGGCGACGTGCTGCGCGAGGCCGAATCGCTCCGCGCCGAGATCGTGCCCAGCGACATGGAGCTGATCGTCACCAGGAACTACGGGCTGACCGCCGACGAGAAGGTCAACGAGCTGGTCGAGGGCCTGTCGGTGGCGGTCCTGATCGTCGTGGCGCTCCTGACCTTCGGCCTGGGATGGCGCGAGGCCCTGATCGTCGCCGTCGCGGTGCCGGTCGTCTTCGGGCTCACCCTGGCGGTGAACCTGATGCTCGGCTACACGATCAACCGCGTGACGCTGTTTGCCTTGATCCTTTCGCTGGGCTTATTGGTCGACGACCCGATCGTCGACGTGGAGAACATCGTCCGCCACTTCGCCCTCCGCAAAAAGGCGACGCGGCGGATTGTCCTCGAGGCGGTGGCCGAAATCCGCCCTCCGCTGATCACGGCCACGCTGGCCGTGATTGTCAGCTTCCTGCCGATGTTCTTCATCACCGGCATGATGGGCCCCTACATGCAGCCGATGGCCTTGAACGTGCCGGTCACGATGCTGATGTCGATGGTCGTGGCCTTCACGATCACCCCCTGGATGGCCTTCCACGTGCTCAGGCGGAAGTACGAGGCCGGCGGATCGGGCGGCCACGGGCACCACGCAGACGACGACCTGGAGGCCGTCAAGCAATCGCGGCTGTACAAGATCTTCTATCCGCTGATGGCCCCGCTGCTGCACTCCCGGCTCGTCGCCTGGGCTTTCCTGCTCGGCATGGTCCTGCTGACGGCCGCCGCGATGGGGCTGGCCGCCGTGCGCAGCGTGCCGCTGAAGATGCTCCCCTTCGACAACAAGAACGAGCTGCTCCTCGTGCTGGATTTCGACAAGGGCACCACCCTGGAACGCACCGATGCCGCGGTCCGCGATTTCGAGGCCTACCTGGCGGGCGTGCCGGAAGTGGCCGACTACACGAGCTATGCCGGACTGGCGTCGCCGATGGATTTCAACGGCCTGGTGCGGCACTACTATCTCCGGCAGGGCGACGATGTGGCCCAGGTGCAGATCAACCTGGCGGGTAAAAAGAACCGGCAGCAGCAGAGCCACGCCATCGGGCTGCGGCTCCGCAACGACCTGGCGGCTATCGCCGGCAAGCACCACGCGCGGATGAAGCTCGTGGAGACGCCGCCCGGCCCGCCGGTGATCGCCAGCATCGTGGCCGAAGTCTACGGCCAGCCGGACGATGGCTATGAAGACTTGCTGGAGGCCGCCGATGCGGTCCGCGCCCGGCTGGCGGCCGAGCCCGGCGTCGTCGATCTCGACCATGTCCGCGAAGCGCCCCAGGAAAAGTTGGTCTTCATCACCGACAAGGAGAAAGCCGCCCTGAACGGAGTGACCACCGAGCAGATCGCCGGCACGCTCGACGCGCTGCTCGGCGGCAAGGCGGTGGGGGTGGTCCGCAGCCAGAGCGAGCGGAATCCGCTCAGGATCGAGCTCCGCCTGCCGATCGACCGGCGGACGAGCGCGGCCGACCTGGCCCGGGTGCACGTCAAGGGCGGCTCGGGCCAACTCGTGCCGCTGGCGGAGTTGGGCCAGTGGAAGACGACGCGCGTCGACCAGATGATCTACCACAAGAACCTCGAGCGGGTGGCCTACGTGTTTGCCGAGACGGCCGGGCGCCCGCCGGCCGACGTGGTGGTCGACATTCTCGCCGACCGCCGGGCCGCCGCCCCGGTGGCAGAAGAGACGCGGCGGATCGGCAACGGCTGGATGAGCACGGCGGAGGGCCGTCCGCTGGCCGGGCGGACGTTTTTCTCCAATGGCAGCGGCATCGCCTGGGGGGTGCCGGCGGGTTTCACCGTGGCTTTTGCCGGCGAGGGAGAATGGAAGATCACGCTCGACGTGTTCCGCGATCTCGGCCTGGCTTTCGGGGCGGCGATGGTCGCGATCTATATCCTGCTCGTGGCGCAGATGGGCTCGTTCGTTGTCCCGGTGGTCGTGATGCTGGCGATTCCGCTGACCGTCCTCGGCGTGATGCCCGGCTTCTGGCTATTGAACGCGATCCATGCCGAACATGTCGGCGGGTTCCTCGATCCGGTGTACTTCACCGCCACCGGGATGATCGGCATGATCGCCTTGGCCGGGATCGTCACGCGCGATTCGATCATCCTCGTCGACTTCATCCACCTCTCCCTGGCCCGCGGCCGCACGCTGTTCGACGCGATCATGGAGAGCCGGGTGGTGCGCCTGCGGCCGATCCTGCTGACCGCCAGCTCCGCCATGCTCGGCGCCGTGCCGATCATCATCGACCCGATCTTCTCCGGCCTGGCCTGGTCGCTGATCTTCGGCCTGTTCGCCTCGACGCTGTTCACGCTGTTCGTGATCCCGGTGGTCTACTGGCTCTTGTATGCCAACAAGCCGGGGCACGGCCTGCCGGTGTCGACGATGGAGCAAGAGGAGGCGTGACGGGGGCAGGGCCCGGCTGCGAAAAACCGGGATTGTCGCCCGGAATCGTTATCCCCCTGAGCGGCACGTGTGCTAGAATACCGGCGTTCTGGCACACAGCCTCTTCTGGGGGGTCTCAAATTGGATCATCCCGATAACTCAATCCATCTCGCGCCCGCCGGCCAGCTTACGAGCGTTCACGAAATTGCCGAGCGGCTCTTCCCGGCTTACACGGTCGATGGCGGTTCGATCCACCTGGCCGGTTGCTGGCTCGAAGACCGGCGGTTCCTGAGGCTGGGCAATCCGGCGGCGGGATATCGGTACCTTGATGAGTCGGGCAGCCCGGTGGACGCGGGCCTGGTGACGCGTCTCGGTATGCAGCGCACCGTGCCTTGGGTTCCGCCGCCGGAGATGCCGCCGGATCGGCTGGCCAAGATGGTGGCCTCCAGCCTGGCACTGGCGGAGCGAGTCGGCGGCAACAAGGGGCCGCTCGAGGTTGCCCTGATCTGGTGCAAGTATGCGGAGGGAAAGCTGCGCGTGACGATTGGGGACCAGTCGGCCGATTTCCACTTCGCCGGCTGGACCGCCGCGCTGGAGGCGCCGCCGTTTGTCTGTCCGCACACCGGCGCCGCGTCCTATCACGCGTTGGCGACCGACGACGGCAGGATCGTCGCGGCGGAGAAGACTGCCCGCTGCGCTCGGTCGGGGCGCCGCGTCTTGGCCGAGGAACTCGTGGAGTGCGACGCGACCGGCGAGCGCGTGCTGCCCGAGCTGACGCGAATTTGCCCGGTGACGGAGCGGCCCGTACTCACCGCGGTGCTGGTGACCTGCTCGTTGTGCTGCCAGGAGGTCAGCCCTCGGGCGGTCGAAGCGGGAATCTGCGCGGCCTGCCGTTCGCTGCGGCCGATCGACGGTGGCGAGCCGCCGCTGGACCGTCTGCTGGCGAAACATCCCGGACTGAAGCGGTGGTCCAAGTGGAAGGCGGCGGAAACGGCCGAAGTCCATGTGCTCTTGGCTACCCGCTGGTGGCGCAGGTTGTTGCTGGTTGCGGACAAGAAGACTTCCGCCATCCGGCACGCCAAGTTGGGGAATCGGCTGGCCAGGCTGGCGCCGATTCCGGTCGACGACCTCGACGCCCTGCGATGAATTATCCCGCGCGGCGCCGCGCGGCACGCGACCGGGCTGCCCATCCGACGCTTGCCGACACCGCCGAGACCAGGCCCCCGAAAACAATAATTGCCAAGCCGATCCCCAACTGCTGGTGATAGAACCTCTTCGCTTCCAGATAGGGCACCTCGGCAAGTTCCGGCAGCCGTACGCCGGTCCGCAGACTCTGCCACATCAGGAAGGACTCCCACGGCGTGATCTGGTCGATGTCAGCCAACATGGGGCGGTTTTGATATGCAAAAAACATCAGCAGGCCCCCCGCGATCATCACCAGAAAGCCAAGCAAGACAATTCCCCACGCCGGATTCCAGCCGGGCCGGAGAGCAGCCGAGGGTTCTTCGGCAGTCGCTTGTTCGAGCCCATGAAGCCGTTGCCTGGCAGGCACTTCAAGCTCGGCCCCGCACTGGCAGAGCACGATCTGACCTGATTGAGTATCCCTGACGGCGACTTTCTTCCCACAGGAGCAAGGCAG
>JAXGPP010000006.1:0-473727 GCA_040766885.1 Thermoguttaceae bacterium
GGGGCCGAGAATTTCGTGGGGGCCGACTCATCGGACTCGCGGAACATTCTGGGCTATGAGAACTCGGCCCAAAGCAGTAGCAGTAGCCGAATGGGACGCAATTCCCGCTCTACCACCCGGTCGTCCTATTCAAACGCCAACCGCAGCACAAACCGGAATTACAGCAGCTACGGCAACTCTGGCTACGGCACGCAGAGTAACCGCTCTCGTTACGGGCAGACCACGGTCGACGTGCAGCCCACCCTGTCGCTGGGTTTCGACTATGCCGGGCCAACTATACCCAACTTGAGCACGAAGCTCGCTTCGCGACTCAAGGTCTCGGCGGTGGCGACTGCTACACTGCCCGTCCAGGTACAGGTCCTTGACGGCACTGCCACGCTGACCGGAACGGTTGCCAGCGACCACGAACGGGCGCTTGCCGAACAACTGCTCGCCCTTGAGCCAGGCGTCCGGCGGGTTGACAATCAACTCTCAGTCGCCCCCGCGGCTCCGAAGTGAAACCGGGCGAACCTGTCGCGCACCTGCTGCGTCTTTTGATTTGGCTTGCCGGGCTCTCTCGCGAGTCATGGCTTCGCTTGGTGAAATGTCGATCAACTTGATCGACATGAGGCCAGATCACTCCTCTCTGGGCCACGCCCACGATGAACGACGACAAACGGTATCTCCGCCGGCTGAAGCGTGAGATCAAGCGGGCGGGCAACAAGAAACGGCGGCGATATCTGAAGAATGTCGATGCCGAACCCGATGAATTCGACTTCGGGCGAGAAAACTCGGCGGCCATGAACGAACCGCGCCAGCAGTCCGAGCATGGGGCCGGCCGCGACGGCCCGACCTAGGGCCACGCACGAAACGCAACCGGGCTTCTATTGTCGCGTATCGATGGGCAGCCCCCCCGATGCGCGGCGACTCCGCTCGCTCCCGGCTGAAGATCAGCATCGCCCTGTGGCTCAATCCAGTTTCACTTGACGCGATCTGCCGCGCCTGCTATCTCGCCCCTTGCAATTGTTTCTCAGCCGCATGGTAAGCGGAAGCCGGGAATGGCATCTCGATCCAGAGTTTCGCGTCGCACATTTGCACTTTTCGCCGCCGGCACCTGGACCGTGGTCTCGTCAGGCTGCGGATACCTGCTCTACCCTGAGCGCCGGGGTCAGCCGACGGGCCGCCTCGATTGGGGCGTCGTACTGCTGGATGGATTGGGGCTTCTGCTGTTCTTCATTCCCGGATTGATCGCCTTTGCCGTCGACTTCGCCACCGGCACGATCTACCTTCCACCCGGCGAGTATGGCAAGAAAGGCGATCCGGGCAGTCGCCGGCGGCTGGTCAAAGTCATTGTTCCCCGCGATCAGCTCAGCAAAGCGAAGATTGAAGAGATCGTCTCCAGTCACATCGGCCGATCGATCGAACTTCGCGATGGCGAGTATTACACGGAGCCGATGGGCTCGATCGATGATCTCTGGAGCGCTGCCGAGCGCGCCGGGCGAGACCGCACCGAGTCTTCCTCGCCAATCGGCTGAACGATGCATCGCTGGCCGGCGCGTCGGAACGGCTTTGTACGCAGCGTCGCGTAGCGGGCACGGACTGTGCCTCTATGGAATCCCGGCATCGGCAAGTCGCCGGATCGAAAGACTCTTCATGCCGCCTTCACGCCGCGCGCCGCCGCTCTAGAATTGCGCGGAATGGACTGCGAGTGCGTGGATGAGAGTGCACGACACTATTCTGAGAGATACGGAGACGCCTCAGGGGGCAATCGTGGAGGGCTCCGACCTGCCGACCCAGGTCGTCCCGCGAGGCATCCCCGCCCGCGCGCCCGTGCCTGGGCATTCGGAAATGGCCAATCCGACCGGGCTGGCGGCAACGTGCGCCTCACCGCTTCCCCCCACCGCGTCACCATCGTCGGCCGATCAGCCGCCAGGCATTCTCGTGGTCGGCGATTCGATCGACGACTTCGAGATCCTCGACGTGCTTGGCAAAGGCGCGTTCGGCGTCGTCTACCTGGCGCGTCAACGGTCGCTGGCACGGCAGGTAGCGCTCAAAGTCACCGAGATCGAGGGAGTCGAAGGGCGGACGCTGGCCCAGTTGGAACACGCGCACATCGTGCAGGTGTTCTCCGAAACCGCCGATGCGACCGGCCAGCGGCGCCTGCTGTGCATGCAATTTGTGCCCGGCGCAAACCTGCAGTCGGTGCTCGCCGAGTTGCAGAGCGTCGACCGGCCGTTGTGGACCGGCGGCCTGCTGTTGGAAACCGTCGATCGCCTCAACCGGCGGCCCGCGCTCTACGACCCCCAGGCGGCCCGCGAGCGCCAGGCGCTCTACGAGGCCGACTGGGTCGAAACGATATGCACCATGGGCATTCAGTTGGCCGCCGCGCTTGCCCACGCCCACCGTCACGGCGTTATCCATCGCGACATCAAGCCGGGCAACATCCTCGTCAGCCAGTACGGCCGCGCGATGCTCGCCGATTTCAATCTGGCCTTCATGCCGCTGGACGGATCGAGTAGTTCATCCGGTTATATGGGAGGCACGCTGGCATACATGGCGCCGGAGCATCTCGAGGCGTTCCTTGCACCCGACGCCGCGGCGCCGGAAGCGGTCAACGAACGATCCGACATCTACTCGCTGGGGGCGGTGCTCTTCGAGGCCTATTCGGGCGAACATCCGTTTCCCATGCGACCCCAGGGACTGGGCCGACTGCAGGCGCTGGAAGCGATGGCTAACCAGCGGAGGACACAAATACCTCAGCCGCCTGCCGATTGCCCGAATACGCTGGCCGCGGTAATTCGAAAATGCCTCCATCCCGATCCGCAACAGCGTTACGCAACGGCCGACGACCTGGCGCAGGCGCTGGAAGGATGCCGCGAGCACTGGGCGGCCGTCAAGCAGTTGGCGCCCGCGGGGCGAGGGCCGCACGCGATGCGCGAACACCCCTTTCGGTGGCTGGCGCTATTCGGATTGGTGCCCAATATTCTCGGCAGCATCGTCAACATTTCGTACAACCAGTTGCGGATCGTCTCCCATCTCACGGAAGCACAGCAGACGGCGTTCATGAACATGGTAGTGTCATACAACGTCCTGGCATACCCCGTGTTGATCTGGCTGGCGATGCGAATCATCCTGCCGACGTTTCGCACCTGGCGAACTCTCCAGAGCGGCCGATCCGTGGCGGCCGAGCGGATCGACTCAACGCGCCGCCTGGCGTTGAGCATGCCGCGTTGGACGGCAGCGCTGGCCGCCTTGGGATGGTTTCCCGGCGGCGCGCTGTTTCCTCTCGGCCTGCATATCTTCTCAGGGCCGATTCCAGGAAAGATCTTCGTGCACTTCTTCATCTCGTTCACCATCTCCGGAATGATTGCGCTGGTCTATTCGGCACTGCTGATCCAGTGCCTGGTGCTGTGTGCTTTCTACCCGCGACTGTGGGCCGAACCAGCCGGGTTCCGCCAGTCGGCGAAGCACGAGTTGCAGAGCGTTCCGTTACGCGCCCGCGGCCTCCAGGTGCTGGCCGGGCTGATACCGCTCGTGGGCGCCATCGTCCTCCTGTTTGCCGGCCCGGAGGAATTTACCCGCGCCGAGTTCGCCTCGTTCCGCCTGCTGGTGGTAATGCTGATCGGTCTGGGAATGCTGGGCCTGCAGGCGTCGATGATGGTCGCCCGCCTCATCCACCGATCGCTCGCGGCCTTGAGCGGCGAAGCCCATTAACGCTCCGCCAGCAGGTACAGAATCCGGTAGGTCAGCGGTACGCGGCCGCCGGCGTCGGCGTACTCCGCCTGATAGCGAGATGCCAGCCGCCGAGTCTGCGGCACCGAACAAGGCTGGTATCCCGGCTGGTGCCGAAAGGTGGTGCCCGTGGCCTGGAAGTGGCGCAGCACGTCGAACGGACTGTCAAACCAGGTGGTGAGGGCCACGTCGTCGTGTTGAATCACTCGGTGCCCGGCGTGCTCAACCGCGGCGAGATAGGCCTCGCGTGGCGCGAAATTCAACCCCGGCATGTCGTTGCCGGTCACGGTGCGGTAACTGTGCGCCAGTTCGACTAGTGAGCCGTGAACCGGTACCGCCGCCGCCAGCAGTCCGGCCGGACGCAGCAGGCGCCCGAGCCGGGCGATCGAACGAGCGGTATCCGGCAGCCACTGCAGGCAGAAGTTCGAGGCCACGAGATCGAAAGGCTGCTCGTGCCGGAATTCTTCCAGGTCGGCGACAACGAGCGAGAGCCGCGGCGAACCGCCAAGAGTCTGGCGGCAGGACTCGATCATACCCGGAGCGATATCGACCCCTACCAGCGATGCGGCGGGAAAACGCTCCACCAGATGCCCGAGCAGCACGCCCGTTCCGCAGCCGGCATCGAGCACCAGCCGCCAGTCAGCCTCGGGCGGCAGCAGGTCGACCAGCCGCGCGGCGCTCTGCGATTGTGGCACCGCCCACCGCTGATAGGTGTCGGCGGCCGCCGAAAAACTCCGGGCTGTGGCGTCAGCCTGCAAGCACACCGTCATCGGCGGGCTCCACGATTTCCTCGCCGCGAGTGATCTCGAAGCCCAGGTCCTCGATCATCCGGTAGTCGTCATCCGGCGGCTGCCCCAGCGTCGTGAGGTAATCGCCCACGAAGATCGAGTTCGCCGCGTACATGCCCAACGGCTGGAGGCTGCGAAGGTGCAACTCGCGGCCACCGGCGATGCGGATCTCGCGATCGGGATTGGCAAACCGGTAAAGGGCGAGAATCCGCAGGCATTGGCGCGGATTCAACTGGCTCGTTCCCGCCAGCGGCGTCCCGTCGATCGGGTTGAGGAAATTGACCGGAATCGAAACCACGCCCAGGTCGCGGAGCGTCAGCGCCATCTCGACCACGTCTTCGTCGCGCTCGCCCATCCCCACGATCCCCCCAGAGCACATTTCCAGCCCGGCATCGTGCACCGCCCGCAGCGTGTTCAGCCGGTCGTCATAAGTGTGAGTCGAGCAGATCTGGTCGTAGAATGCCCGGCTGGTGTTGAGATTGTGATTCACCCGGTCGACGCCGCATGCCTTGAGCGCCTGCGCCTGTTCATCGCCGAGCAACCCCAGGCAGGCACAGATCTTGAGGTTATAGCGGGCCTTGATCTCCGGAACGATCGCCGTGACCGCCTCCATCTCGCGGCGCGACGGGGCGCGGCCGGAGATAACGATGCAGTAGGTTTTGGCTTGCCGCTCGGCCGCTACCCGGGCGCCGTCGAGCAGGCTGCCGCGGTCGAGCATGCGATACCGGGGGATATGGGCCGTCGATTGCTTTGACTGCGAGCAGTAGCCGCAGTCTTCGGGGCAGAGACCGCTCTTGGCGTTGACAAGCATGTAGAGCTGCACCGTGCGGCCGAAATAGTGCTGGCGGAGGACGAACGCGCCGGCCAGGAGGTCGAGCAATTCCTCGTCGCGGCTGCGGAGGATTTCCAGGCCCTCCTCACGCGTCAGCTCGCCACCATCGAGAACGCGTCGGGCGAGGGCTTGCCAATCGTGACGTGCGGCGGTGTCGGGAAGATCGGGCATGGTGATTCCTGAATAGGACTGGCTGATAGCTTCTTCACACGGTCAACGGATCGGGCTTCTCGGGGTCCACGCCCAGTTCGCGGATCGCTTCGCTAACCCGGCCGCGGTCGATCGCTCCGTGCCGCAACAATCGGTTGAGCGCCGCGATGGTGATCGACTCGGCATCGACCTCGAAGAAACGGCGCAGGACCGGGCGGCTGTCGCTGCGGCCGAAACCGTCGGTTCCCAGCACCTCCAGCCCGCCCGGCACCCAGGGAGCAATCATCTCGGGCACCGTCTTCACGTGGTCGCTCACGGCCACGAACAGGCCCTGCTCGCGGTCGAGGGTTCTCTCCAGGAAGCTCCGCTGTGGCTCAGCCTCGGGGTGGAGTCGGTTCCGGCGCTGGGTGGCGAGCGCCTCACGCCGCAACTCCTTGTAGCTGGTTACGCTCCATACGTCGGCCGCCACGGCGAACCGCTCGGCCAGAATCGCCTGAGCCCGTAACGCCTCGCGCACGAGCGGGCCGCTGCCGAGCAGGTGAATCCGAGGCATCGGCGACTCGATCTCCGCCGGACGGAACTTGTACATGCCGCGGAGGACCCCTTCAGCCGCCCCCTCGGGCAAGGGCGCCATGGGGTAGTTCTCATTGTAGAGCGTAATGTAATAAAAAACCGACTCGCCGCGGCGGTACATGCGGTCCAAGCCGTCCTGGATCACGACCGCCAACTCGCTGGCAAAGGCCGGGTCGTAGGCCATGAGGTTGGGAATCACCGAGGCGTGCAAGTGGCTGTGCCCATCCTGGTGCTGCAGGCCCTCTCCCATGAGCGTGGTCCGGCCCGCGGTCGCTCCCATGAGGAACCCTCGGCTGCGCATGTCGGCAGCGGCCCAGATCTGATCGCCGACCCGCTGGAAGCCGAACATCGAGTAGTAGATGAAGAAGGGGATCGTCGGCACGCCGTGCGTCGCGTAGGCGCTGCCCGCGGCGATGAAGGAGGAGATCGCTCCCGCTTCGGTGATGCCTTCTTCGAGGATCTGACCATCCTGGGCCTCGCAATAGGGCACGAGTGTCTTGTAGTCGACCGGTTCATAGAGCTGGCCGACGCTGGAGTAGATGCCGTACTGCTTGAAAAGCGACTCCATGCCGAAGGTCCGAGCTTCGTCGGAGATAATTGGCACGATCCATCGCCCGACCTCCTTATGCTTGAGGAGCTGCCGGAGGATGGTGACAAACGCCATTGTCGTGGAGACCGCCCGGTCGCCGCTTCCTTCGAGCAGTGACGCGAACTCGTTCAAGGGGGGCGTTTCCAGCGGCGGGCAGCGGACGACACGGGCCGGGAGAGAGCCGCCGAGCTGCTCCCGTTGCCGGCGCATGAAGGCGATCGCCTCGTTGTCGACCTCCGGGGCGCAGAAGGGGGTGTCGGACACCTCGTCGTCGGAAAGCGGAATGCGGAATCGGGTGCGGAACTCGAACAGCTCGCGCTCGTTGAGCGCCTTTTGCTGGTGCGTGATATTGCGCCCTTCGCCCGCTTCGCCCAGGCCATAGCCCTTGATCGTTTTTGCCAGGATCACGGTTGGCGATCCGCGATGCTCGACGGCGGCCTGGTAGGCGGCAAACACCTTCTCCGGGTCGTGGCCCCCGCGGAGCAACTTGCGGAGGTCGTCGTCGGAGTGGTCCTCAACCAGCCTCAGCAGCTCGGTGTACTTACCGAAGAAGTGTTCGCGGACATAGCCACCCGACTCGACGCCAAGCCGCTGGTATTCGCCGTCGCAGACCTCGCTCATCCGCTTGACGAGCAGGCCGCTCTTGTCGCGGGCGAGCAGGGCATCCCAGTTGCTTCCCCAGATGACCTTGATCACGTTCCAGCCGGCCCCGCGAAACGCGCCTTCCAGCTCCTGGATGATCTTGCCGTTGCCGCGAACAGGACCATCGAGCCGCTGAAGGTTGCAGTTGATCACGAAGACGAGATTGTCGAGCCTTTCCCTCGCCGCCATGGTCAGCGCGCCGAGCGATTCCGGCTCGTCGGTCTCGCCGTCGCCCATGAAGCACCACACGCGTTGCTCGGAAGTGTCCTTGAGCCCGCGGTAATGGAGGTATCGGTTGAAACGCGCCTGGTAGATGGCCATCAGCGGGCCCAGGCCCATCGAGACGGTGGGGAATTGCCAGAAGCCCGGCATGAGCCAGGGGTGGGGATAGGAAGAGAGGCCGCCGCCTTCGGCCAACTCCCGGCGGAAATTGCGCAGTTGCGTATCGCCGAGACGGCCTTCCAGGTATGCCCGGGCGTAGACTCCGGGGGCCGCATGTCCTTGAAAGTAGACTTGATCGCCGCCGCCGGGCGCGTCTGGCCCGCGGAAGAAGTGATTCTGCCCGACCTCCACGAGCGTGGCCGCTGAGGCATAGGTGGAGATGTGGCCGCCAATGCCGTGCTCTTCGGCATTGGCCCGGACCACCATCGCCATCGCATTCCAGCGAGTCAGCCGCGTGAGGCGCTCGGCTACCGGACGCGTGCCGGGCAGCGGCGGCTGCTTGTCGACGGGAATCGTGTTGACGTAGGGAGTGTTGGCCGTGAACGGCAGATCGACCCCCTGCCGCAACGCCAGGCCACGGAGCTGTTCGAGAAGGTATTGCGCCCGCTCGCGTCCCGAATGGCGGATGATCGCGATCAGCGAATCCAGCCATTCCCGGGTTTCCTGCGCGTCGGCGTCCTGCAGATCGAGCGTCGGTTCCTGGATGATCGACATGGCTTCATCGCGTTGAGGTGACGAGTGGAATGGCAACGCGTGCGGCCGGAATCCTCTGCCGCACACGAATCTTACTTGGCTCTTCAAGGGGCGCTGCCGGGTGCCGCTGGAAAGGTACTCATGCACTACGGGAATCGGCACAAGAGGCTGCGATTGGAAACAACAGACCTTAGCACCTACTGCGTAGAATGGAGCGATCCGCACGACCTCACGACGGAGAATGATCCATGCCCACGGCCGAAGAGGTGCGTTTGGACGAGTCACGGCGCGGCGCCACAAACTGGAGACGTTGGGGGCCCTATGTTGCCGAGCGCTCGTGGGGCACGGTGCGTGAAGACTATAGCCCCAACGGCGACGCGTGGAGCTACCTCAGCCACGACCAGGCCCGTTGGCGAGCGTACCGCTGGGGCGAAGACGGGTTGGCCGGTATCTGCGACCGTTACCAGATCCTGGTCGTGTCGCTGGCCTTGTGGAACGGTTGTGATCCGATCCTCAAGGAGCGGTTGTTTGGACTGGTCCCCGGCGAGGCCAATCACGGCGAGGATGTCAAGGAGTACTACTTCTATCTCGACTCGACACCGACCCACTCCTACATGAAGTATCTGTACAAGTACCCTCAACGGCCGTACCCCTACCAGCAGTTGATCGACGAGAACCGCCGACGAGGCGCGAGCGACCCCGAGTACGAGTTGCTGGATACGGGCATCTTCGACGACGATCGCTACTTCGACGTCTTCGTCGAATACGCCAAGGCGGGCCCGGAGGACATCTGCATGCGGATTGAGGCATTCAACCGCGGGCCGCAGACCGCAAGCATCGACATCCTGCCTCACATCTGGTTCCGCAATACTTGGTCCTGGGGGGGCGAACGGTTGCCGCAACCGGCGATTCGCCGTGGACCTTCAGCGCCTAGCTTCACCAGTCTCGATGCTGATGACGCCGCGAGCCTGCCGCCGCGGAATCTGATGTTCGAGTACCGCGTCGGGCGCCGCTTCCTCTTCGGCGAATCCGGCGGCCGACTCCTCTTTACCAACAACGAGACGAATTGGGATCGGATGCCCGGCGCAGACCGGACCAGCGCGACGCCGTACGCCAAGGACGCTTTCCACCGGCACATCATCGCCGGCGAGGATTGCGTGAATCGGGAGCAGTGGGGGACCAAGGCGTGCATCCATTACGCCAACCTCCAGGTGCCGGCGGGGGAATCGGCCGTGGTTCGCTTGCGTCTGACGGACACGATGCTCAAGGATCCCCTGCACGAAGTGGACACCATTGTCAGCCGGCGCCGCCGCGAGGCTGATGAGTTCTACGACACGATCCATCCGCCGCGTGCCACGGCCGATGAGCGGCGGGTACAGCGCCAGGCGCTGGCGGGCATGTTATGGACGAAGCAAGTCTATCTGTTCGATGTCCGTGCATGGCTGGAGGGGGACGATCCGGACCGTCCGCCCCCCGAGTCGCGGCAGGCGATCCGCAACCGGCACTGGCAGCATCTCAACTCGATGCGAATTCTCACCGTGCCCGACAAGTGGGAGTTCCCCTGGTTCGCCGCCTGGGACCTGGCGTTCCAGGCGGTGGCCCTGGCGGTGGTCGACCTCGATTTCGCCAAGGAACAACTGTGGCTGATGCTGTTCGAGCAGTTCCAGCATCCCAACGGCCAGATTCCAGCCTACGAATGGGAGTTCTCCGACCTCAATCCGCCGGTCCATGCCTGGGCCGTGTGGCGGGTCTACAAGATGGAAGGACGTAAGACCGGCCGGTACGACCGGCTGTTCCTCGAAAAATGCTTCCACAAGCTCTTGCTCAATTTCACCTGGTGGGTGAACAAGGTCGACAGCGAAGGCAATAACGTCTTTGAAGGCGGCTTCCTCGGCCTCGACAACATCACCGTCATCGACCGCAGCCTGGGGTTGCCGCAGGGCGCCACGCTCAAGCAATCGGACGCTACGGGCTGGATGGGGATGTTCTGCCTGAACATGATGCGGATGGCCTTGGAATTGGCCCGCGAGAATCCAGCCTATCACGTGCTGGCGACGAAGTTCTTCGAACACTACGTCTATATCGGTGCGGCGATGAAGCGGATGGGCGGCCGCGATTACGAGCTTTGGAGCAGCGCCGATGGATTCTTCTACGATGTGCTCCGCTATGCCGACGGCAGCTATCACAAGTTCCGCGTCCGCTCGCTGGTCGGCTTGATCCCCCTGTACGCCGTCGAGCGGATCGAAGAGGCCTGGATCGAGCCGTTTCCCGAGTTCCGCGCCAACTTCCACTGGTTCCTCCGCAATCGGGGCGAGTTGGTGGAGCACTGCATCAGCACCGTCCAGCGCGACGGCAAGGCGATCCATGTTCTGGCGCTGATCGACGAAGCCCAACTGAAACGGATGCTGGCCCGCATCTGGGACCCGGAGGAATTCCGCAGCCGGTACGGGTTGCGGAGCCTGTCAAAGCACCACCAGGACCAGCCCTGCGTGTTTGGCGAACATGAGGTGCGCTATGAGCCTGGACACTCCGTCGAGATGCTCAAGGGAGGCAATTCGAACTGGCGAGGTCCGATCTGGTTTCCGACCACATTCATGATGATCGAGTCGCTGCGCAAGCTGGGCCAGGCGTATGGCGACCGCTTCACCGCCACCAACGGCCGCGAGGGCGAGCCCCCCGTGACGCTCATGGAGATGGCGGCCGACTTCGCCAATCGGTTGATCGCCATCTTCACCTGCGACGGCCGTGGACGTCGGCCCGTGTTTGGCGACCAGCAGAAATTCGCAGACCCGCACTGGCGCGACTACTTGCTCTTCTACGAGCACTTCCACGGCGAAGACGGCCGGGGACTGGGCGCGTCGCACCAGACCGGATGGTCGGGGCTGGTCGCCAGCCTGATTGATGAGTGGCGGAGGTAACGCCGGGTTAGCGAATCACCATCTCCGATACTTCCTGCCGGGCCTGGTGCTCGCGGAACGTTTGTTCGAGCACGCCGCGCAAGACTTCAAGGTGTCCAGTAAGTTCGAGGAACGAGGTGCGGCCCATCGTCAGGACGTCGAGCGGCTCCTCGGCGCGAACTGAAGCCGACCGCGGCGCCGAACTCAATAAGGCCGCTTCGCCAAAGTGACCACCTGGACCGAGCACGTTCACCGGGGGGGAATGCTCGTCGAGATACACTCCCGCGCGGCCCCGTTCGATGACGTAGAAGAAATCGGCCGGCTCCCCCAGGTGAAACACATATTGCCCGGCCTCGAAATGGGCATGGCCGAAGCGCTGCGTGGTTCCCACGTTCAACTGGACGATGTCGCGCGGGAAAATCAACTGCCACAGCCAGTCGAAAGCGATCTGGATCTTGCGCACCAGTGTGGGCATCTTGCTCAGGTAGATCCCGCGCCACAGGAGCCAGGCGGGTAATCCCGACAACTTGAGCCCGAAGACCTGGGCCACTGCTTTGTGATTGCCGATCGAGGCCAGCATCCCCAGGGGCTTGAAAGCGAACGGCTTGAGCGGCTGGCCGCGAACCCAGCGGGCGGCGTTGCGGGCCAATTGCCTGGCCTGGCGGACGGCGAACTGCGCGGTGGGAGGCGAGATCCTGCCGTCGTGGGCGTTGGGCACCGCCGCGCAATCGCCCAACGCCCAGACGTCGCTGAACCCCTCGACCTGCATTGCTGGCGTCGTCTGGATGCGGCCGCGCTCCAGCGGCAAACCGGCCTTAGCAATTAACGGGTGCGCCGTCACGCCGATCGTACAGATGACGGTCGCGGAATCGATCGAGGTGCCATCCCTGAGCATGATGCCCTGCCTGGTCACCGCGGTGGCCATTGCACCCACACGGATATCGATCCCCCGCTTGCGCATTTTCCGCAACGCGAACTCGGAGAGTGTCTCGGGAAGTTCCGGCAGGATCCGCTCGCGGGCCTCCAGCACGGTCACGCGAAGTTCGCGGGGGCTGATGCGGCGATAGTACCGCAGGCTGGACCGCAGCAAGTCGTAGAGTTCACCGGCGACTTCGATGCCGCTGAAGCCGCCGCCCACCACAACGATCGACAGCAGATGCCGTTTCGTGTCGGCGTCGTTCTCGATTTCCGCCCGCTCCAGGAGGCCGATCACATGGTTCCTCAGCGCCAATGCGTCGCCCACGGTCTTCAGCGGCCAGCCATGCGCGGCCATGCCCGGAATGATGTTGAAGTTGATTGCCGAGCCGAGGGCCAGCACAAGCATGTCGTAGGACTGGCTCGCCGCATGCCCTTCGGCAATCTCGTACACGATGCGCTTCCGGTCCAGGTCGATCTCGGTGACGGCGGCCGTGCGGCAATCGACCCCTTCGAGCATCTGGCGGATCGGCCAGACGACGTGCATCGGATTGATCGACGCGCCGACCACGTCGCCCAGAAGCGGAGTAAACACGATGTGGTTGTCGTGGCTGTAGAGCGTGATCTGCCATTGCGGCGGCAGCCATCGTTGCAGGTGATGGGCCGTGTAGACTCCCGCAAATCCGCCGCCGATGATCACCGCGGCGGGTACCGGCGCGCTGGGAAGAGCACCCGGCAAATAAGGCGCAGAGTGCGAACCACTCGGCGCGGAGAAGTCGTCACGCATGACCTCACCTCGCACTAACGAATCACTGGCATGTATTCGGGTTCAATCACTGCTTGTCGCGGTGACGCTCCTTACCTAGCATTACTCGCCAATCCTGGAGCCACTACACCCACTTCAACACAAGGGGATCCGTGATGATCAGTCGCATCGCAGTCATGACCAGCGGCGGGGATTCGCCGGGAATGAATGCCGCCATTCGCGCGGCGGTGCGGATGGGAGACCATCTGGGAATCGAAGTGCTCGGCGTTGAAGACGGATTCGATGGTTTGCTGAACGGAAGAATCACTCCCATTGCGCCAGGCCAGGCATCGCGCGTGAGCGGAATTGAACGGCAGGGCGGCACGGTGCTGGGGACGTCGCGAAGCGCCGAGTTCCGCAGCGAAGCGGGGCTGCAATCGGCGCTGTCGCAACTGGAGCGTCACGGCATCGAAGCGTTGGTCGTGATCGGCGGCGAAGGTTCGCTCCACGGCGCGCACCGTCTCAGCCAATGTGGATTCCCTGTCGTGCTGGTGCCCGCGAGCATCGACAACGATGTGGGTGGAACGGCAGTCTCCATCGGCGTCGACACGGCGGTCAACACGGCATTGGACGCGATCGACCGCCTCAAGGACACGGCGGCCGCTTTTCGGCGGGCGTTCATCGTCGAGGTTATGGGACGCGACTCGGGCTGGCTGGCGCTGCAGTCGGGCATTGCCGCGGGCGTCGATATGGTGCTCATTCCCGAAGTTGCCTTTGAGGTCGAGACGATCATCACGCGGATGAAGGCGGTCCGCGCCAGCGGAAAGTCGCATTTCGTGCTGGTGACGGCGGAAGGAGTTTCTCCGACCGCCAGTGATATTCACCATGCCATCACCCGGCGTCAGGATGAAGTTGGCTTCGAATCACGTCTGACAATCCTCGGACACATCCAGCGGGGCGGCGCTCCGACGGCCTTCGACCGGCTGTTGGCCGCGCGTCTGGCGGCCCGCGCGGTGGAGGAACTGTTCCACGGGCGGCTCGGCGCGGTGATCGGCTTCCGCAACATGCAGACCGTCGCCACTCCGCTGGAGGCGGCGGTGGCCGAGCCGCGCGCCTTCAGCGAAGAGGTTTACCGGTTCGCCGAAATCCTGGCCGGCTAGACCATCGCCCGATTCATCACTCTTCCAGGCGATGAGCCACGTCGAAGATCACTCGTTCGACCGCGCCGGCCCAATGGGGCCGCATCGGGGTCGTCGTCTGCCGATGGATGGGGGCATCTTCCCACTCCAGGAACTTCTCGCGGCTTTCCCATTCGCTCAGCAGGACATACGAACCCGGCTCGCTTGTATTGCGCAGCAGTTCGTCGCGCCGATGGCCGGGAGTGCCCTTGACCTTGCGCGTCACCTCGGCGTAGGCGGACTCGAACTGCTCCTCCTCACCCGGCTTCACTTTGGCAAACACCATTACTCGACAAGGCATTGCTTCAAGCTCCTTCGACATGCTTGATGAGGCTGTGTACCATCATTCGCGACGATTCCCTGAGATCACGCAAGGGCCTGGTCAACTCGTCCTGCTCGGTGCTGCGTTCGAAGGCATGGAATTCTTCCGCTGTGTCCCAGTCCGACGTCAGAACATAGCTTGACGGATTCTTGGGGTCGCGGAGCAGTTCCTGGCGGCGATTGCCCGGAATCGACCGAACCTGGCCGGCAATCGCCTCCCAGGCGTTTTCGAACTCACCTTCACGCCCGGCTTTGATCTTCATTTCGATTGTTGCCCTGATCATGTCAGAATTCCTCTCTTGTCCAACAGGTTCCGCCGACCGCCCCGCGGTCAGATACCGCCATCGACGTTGATGATCACCCCGGAGACGAATCGCGACAGGTCGCAGGCCAGGAACAGCGCGGCCCCGGCAATGTCGCACGGCTGCCCAAGCCGCTCCAAGGCGGCCAGTTTCGAGTAGCGCGCCCGCTGCTCGGGCGTCAGGCCGGTCGCCTGGTCGGTTTCAATGATCCCGGGAGCGATTCCATTGACGCGAATCCCGCGCGGCCCCAGTTCCTTGCAGAGCGAACGGGTGAAGCCGATGACGCCCGACTTCGAGGCCGTGTAGTGGACCCGTCCCACCATGCCCACCGTGGCCACCGCCGAGCCGACGTTGATCACCGAACCGCCGTCGGCGAGCATGTCGGCCATCGCCTTGGTGACCAGGAACATGCCGGTCAGGTTGACGTCGATCACCCGTTTCCACTCCGCCAGGTCGAGTTCCGCCAGCGGCTTGTGGCTCACCACTCCGGCATTGTTCACCAGGATGTCGATCCGGCCGTACCGTCCCCGCAGTTCCCTGGCCATCCGCTCGACCGAGGCCGGATCGCTCACGTCGACTTGCACGGTGAAGCTGTCGCCGGGAGCCCGTTCGAGTTCGGCGGCGAGGCTGCGGACCGCGTCGCTTTCGCTGGAGTAGCAGGCGGCCACCGAGACACCTTGCTCGGCCAGGGCTGTCACGATGCCGCGGCCAATGCCTCGCGACCCGCCAGTCACCACGGCCCGCTTGCCCGAGAGTCCAAGATCCATCATTCACCGGCCTTTCGTTTGCGAGCGTTCTACGGGACTCTACTACTCGACGCGCAGCGCCGTCACCGTCACGATCGGCGTCTGGCGTTTGCTGTTGTCTCCCACGCCTCCCAGGGCGAGCACGTATTGCCCCGCTTCGGCCAGCCCCAGTTGCCGGGCCAAACGCGGCGCGAGTTCGTGCGCCGGTTCGGCGCTCTCCAGTTGCACCGGTATCACGCCCCACAGCAGATTCATTTGTCGGCAGGTGTGAGCCAGGGCGCTGGCGGCCACCACGGGAGCGGCCGGACGGGCCGCCGAGGCCACATTGGCCGTTGTCCCGCTCTCTGAATGGACTACCACGGTCCGCACCCTCAGATCGCGCGATAGTTGCGCGATGGTGCGGCCGATCGCCGGCTGAAACGCGATCGGCGGATCGGGGTCGACAAACTGCGAGAAGCCGCCGAAAGCCCCTTCCGCCCAAAGGCAGGCCTCCACGCGGCGGGCCACGCGGTCCATCACCTCGACCGCCTCGACCGGGTGTGCGCCGGATGCCGTCTCGGCAGAGAGCATCACCGCGTCGGCCCCGGCGAAAACCGCGGTCGACACATCGGACACCTCAGCCCGCGTCGGCCGCGGATGCTCCACCATCGATTCCAGCATCTGCGTGGCAACGATCACGGGGCGGTGTCTGGCCCGGGCCTGAACGACCAGTTGGCGCTGGGCGATCGGCACCAGTTCCGGGGGCAGCTCGACCCCCAGATCGCCGCGAGCGACCATGATCGAATCGGAGACTTCGAGAATGGCATCGATTTCCTCGAGGGCCTCCGGCATCTCGATCTTGGCGATGATCCGGGCAGGGACGCCCGACTGTCTGACGAACTCCTGCAGTTCGCTGACGTGCGCCGCCCGCCGCACGAAAGAGAGGGCGAGGAAGTCGACGCCCAATCCGAGGGAAAATCGCGCGTCTTCCCAGTCTTTGTCGGTCATTGCGGGCGCCGAAACGTTGACGCCGGGCAGGTTCATCCCCTTGCAGTCCTTGAGCGTTCCGCCATGCACCACGGAACATACCACTTCGGTGCCTGCCACGTCCTCGACCTTGAGCTCGATCAGCCCGTCGTCCAGCAGGATGCGGTCGCCGGCGTAGACGTCCTCGTGCAGGTCCTGGTACTGCGACGGAATCAGTCCCGGCTCGCCTGGCACGTCGCGCGTGGTGACCACGACGCGCTGTCCGGGTGCGAGGCCGATCTTGCCCGCGGGAAATCGCCCCACGCGCATCTTCGGGCCGCACAAGTCGGCCATCGTGGCCACCGGCTCGCCGAGCGCGCTGGCGACCGCCCGGATCCGCTCGTGCGCGCAGCGGTGGAAGGCATGATCGCCATGCGACATGTTGAGACGAAACACGTTGACGCCGGCCTTGACCAGCCGCTCGATCATCGCCGGCTCGTGGCACGCCGGGCCGATCGTGGCGACGATCTTGGTACGCCTCCGCTTGAGGAGCTCATGCCCGGGAAAACGCATCGCACTCTCCTTGACGTGGTGTCGCGGCGGCGCGGCAGGAGCCCCCAGCCCGGCCCGGCCGCAGCCGCGATTCCGTCCGGACGGCAATCAGGTCCGCTGCAGCACGCGCTGCTCGACGCGCTCCTTGATGATCGCCATCTGCTTCTTGGTGTTGGTGTTGATGTTGTTCTCCATCCAGTCGTCATCCACCGGCGCGTCGGGTTTCATGTGGAATTCCTGCACCCATCGCATCCGCGTGCCCCCCTCCGCCGGCTCGTAGTACCACCAGATATTCATGTACTCGAACGGACCGGTCTCAACACGGCGGGCCTGGACGGTGCGATTCTCCGGATCGGCGATCCGCTCGGAGACCCAACTCCAGATCTTGCCGTTCTCATCCGGATGCATCGCGAGGCGAAAACGAACCGTGTTGCCTTCGCGCGAGATAATTTCGGACGTGGCATATTCGGTGAACAGGTTTGGCCAGTTTTCCACGTCGTTGGTAATTTCCCAGACGCGCTCAAGCGGAGCGTCGATCAAGATCGAATTGTCGGTGCGTTTGCCCATGGCATTCATCCTTGTTCTTCGAGGCGTCGGTTGGTGTACTCGATGGCGTCGCCGACGGTTTTGATGTGGTGGGCATCCTCGTCGGGAATGGTGAAGCCGTACTCCTGTTGCACGGCGAGCTGAATTTCGACGAAGGCGAGCGAATCGAGGCCGAGCTGCTCGAAAGTCATGCTGGGATCGTCCACCACGTCCTGTTCGGGAAGCCCCACGCGCTCGACCAGGATGCGTCTGAGGTCGGCAAATCCGAATTTCGTCAGCATCAGTTACTCCTTTCTTCGGGGAACAAACCTGGGCGTGGAGCCGCCCAGTTTCAGGTCACAGCAAGTTCTGCCCTCGGTTCGCTAGCCGTCGGCGACGAGTGGTTCTGCGGGCGGGCAAGTTGCGCGAGGCCGGCAAGCTGTGCCTCGGTGGCTGCCCGCCCCGCCGCCATGTACTCCTCGGCCAGGTCGAAGTCGCGCCACGAGCCGGGACCGAATCGGGGCGTGATTACTACATCAGCCCGGGCCGCATGACGCACGCTCGATTCCATCTGCGACAGGTCCATCACTTCCAGCAGCGTGTCGAGCATCCGGTTCTGGAATCGCTTGGATTTGGGCTCGGGAGCAGGCTGGCCGGGCCAGGCTTCGAGCGTGTCGGGGCTGATCAGGTTGACCGACATCACCACATCGGCCCCCGCCGCGCGAACCGCGTCGCTCGGCACGGGAACCAGCGCCAAGCCATCGACCAGCCGTTGGTCGCCGCGCTGATAAGGCGGAAACATGCCGGCCAGGGCCGTCGAGGCGAGCAGGGCTTCCCAGAGCGGGCCATCTGTAATCGGCGCCGGCCGGCGCGTGACCAGGTCCACCGTCATCACCACCAGCGGGAATACCAGGTCGTCGAAGGCCCGATCGCCGGTGGTCTCGCGGCATACCCGGGTGTGCGACTCCAGGCCGCTTGACAGTCCAGTCACCGATAGCTTGAAGATTGCGTTGACGTTCTCAGGGGAGAACGCGCGGCGCATCGTCGCTTCGACTTCGCCCGCCGACATGCCCAGGGCGAGCCAGGCGCCGACCATCGCGCCGATGCTGCTGCCGGAGACATAGTCGACGGTGTAACCGGCTCTGTGCAGCACCTCGATGGCGGCCACATGGGCGTAGCCCTTGGCCCCGCCCGCACCCAAAGCCAGACCGAGTTTCGTTCGGGATATGTGCCGACCCAGCCAGGCAATATCGGCAGCGGAATCTTCAGACATCGACCGGACCACGGGCATGCCCTCGCAGTGGTCGCGCCAGTGGTGTCGACTGTGGTCGAGCAGCACCAACTCGCAGCGCCCAGCGGCTAACCCCAGGGAAGCGCTCACTGAAGGCGCGTCGCCGGGTGTGGCCAACACCACCACCCGGTCCATGTGCTCCAGCAATAACGTCAGATCGGATTGCTCGGGAGCGACGCTCACCAGGACCACGCCGTGCCGGGCCACAAGGTCGTCCAGCGCCGCCAGGCATGCCTCGACCGACGAGGAGTCGCCATTGCGGCGATCGCCATTGCGTGCCACCATCAGCGACACCACCGAGCGAGGGGAAGCGCTTTGGGTGGCAGCGATGATGGCCGATACCAATGGCGAATTCGGATCGGCGACGAGAGCCACTGTCTCGCCGCGCTGCTCCCGGCGGGCGTTTCGCTCGGCCAACCGCCGGCCGAGAATGGTGTTGAGATTCGCCAGCAGCGCCGGGTAGCGGGCCAGGAGCGACGCGAAGGCGTCCCGCGTCAGTTCCAGGACATCGGTCGGCACATTGGCGACGGCTGTAGCGGAGCGAGGCTCGTTGGTCACAAGCGACAACTCGCCGAGCACCTCGCCGCGCCGCAGACGCGCGACGGTTCGCCTACCTTCGGCAAACCCCGCGAAGACCTGCACCAGGCCCCGGTCTATGATGAACAGACTCTGTCCGGCGTCGCCTTCGCGACAGATGACCTCGCGTGCCGCGAAGCGACGGGGTTTCATGTGGGCGTAGATGTCGGCCAGGGCTGCCGTGTCGAGGCCTTCAAAAAGTGGGCTTCTAGCCCGCATAGTTTCCGGCATATTGCTCCTCCTGAAGGCGTCGTGTGAGCATCAGCCGATCGGGTTTTCCGCTGGCCAATCGCGGCACATCAGGCGTAATCCGAATGAGATACGGCAACTTGTAACCGGCGATTCGGCGGCGCATGAACTGCAGCACGTCGCGGGCTTGGACTTTCGATCCATGTCGCGGAACCAGCCATGCCGCTGGAGTCTCGCCCATCGTTTCATGCGGCACTCCAACCACCACAGCTTCCACTACGTCGGAATGGGTCACCAGGCACGCTTCAACTTCCGCGGGAAAGACCTTGAGCCCGGCCACATGGATCACGTCGCCGCCGCGCCCCGAAAGGTGGACGCAGCCCAGCCGATCGATCCAGCCAAGATCACCCGTGCGGAACCAGCCGTCGGCAAACGCAGCTTGGCTAAGCGCCGGCTGGCGGAAGTATCCGGAGGTGACGCACGGCCCGCGGACTTGCACTTCCCCTTCTTCTCCACCGGCGATGCGGAACTCGTAGCCAAGCAATGGCCGACCGACCGACGAATGCCTGACGTCGGCCGAATCGTCGAGCCGGCACGACGTCGCCGCGCCGATCTCGGTCATTCCGTAGCTGTTGAGGACACGGAAACCGAGTCGGTCGAGATCCTCGATCAATTGCGGGGCGCAGGCCGTTCCGCCCACCAACCCGGTTCGTAGCGAAGGAAACCCCTCGGGGCACGATCGGACGAGCGAAGTGAAGAGCGAGGGCGCACCGTGCAGCAGCGTGGGCCGGTACCGGTGCAAGGCTTGGAGCAGACCGGCCGGCGAGAACGTGGAATCGACGAGCACCACCAGGTTTCCCGCCGCCAGCGCGGTCACCAGCGTCAGGAAGCCGAAGGCGTGCGAGGCGGGAATCACGAGCAGGCATACGTCCTCCTCGTTCGATTCGAGCACCTCACCCAGTGCGGCCGCCGCGTGGCGCGGAGCGGTATCGGGAACCATCACGCCTTTAGGGCGTCCCGTCGTACCCGATGTGTAGTGCAACACGCCGATACCCGGATCGAGCGGCTCGGTCTCCCGGGCAGGCAAAGCGGCAACCTCCTGGCGAACTTCGCCGCACGGGTCGAGAAAGACGCATCGGCCGAGCGTGGGCAGCGATTCGGCCAGCGTGGCGAGCAGTTTCACGAAGGAATAGCCGCCGTGCGACTCCACGGCCAGGAGTTCGACGATCTGGGCGTCGGCTAGTATCTGCCGCAATTCGAATTCACGCCAGCGGACGTTGAGCGTTACCGGGACTGCGCCGCGGCGCCAGACCGCAAACAGCGCTGCCACCAGGGCCGGAGCGTTGGGCGCCAGAACGCCCACGCGCTGACCGGGTGACACCCGAGACGACAGGCATGCTGCGATCCGGTCGACCTTGCGATTGAGTTCGGCATAGGTCAGACGCTCGCCTTCCCAGGCCAGCGCCGGCCGGCCGGGCCACTGAGTTGCGCTTGTCGTGAGGATGTCGTCAAGCCCAGTCACACGCTACCTCAGCCGGTGAACCGTTTGAGAACCATGGCGCTGTTGAATCCGCCGAAGCCCCGAGCGATCAGCAGGGCGTGATTGATCTCCCTGGCCTTCGACTTGCCGATGACGAAATCGAGCTCGCAGCCCTTCCGCGGCTGTTCGATATTGATGGTGGGAGGAATGCACTTGGATCGGATGGCCATGGAGGCCGTGGCCACGTCGAGCGCGGCCCCGCCGGAATACAGGCGGCCCACCATCGTCTTGGGAGCGGTTGCCGGCACTTGGGTCGCGTGCTCGCCGAAGACCTCACGGATGGCTTGAGCTTCGAGCAGATCGTGGTCGGGCGTGCCCATGGCGTCGAGGAAGATCACATCGACCTCGGCCGGCTGGATGGCGGACTCGCGGAGCGCCAGGCGGATCGCCCGGGCAAGCTGGCGGCCGTCGGGGGCGGGCTTCGAGGGGTGATAGGCGTCGTGGGTCGCGCCATACCCGGCGATCTCCGCATAGATCTGCGGTACGCCGCGCTGCTGGGCATGCTCGAGGCGTTCAACAATCATCATGGCGCCTCCTTCGCCGGGCACGTAACCGTTGGCCCGGACATCAAAGGGACGATAGGCCTCGTCGGGATCGGTCGCCGTGCTCAACATCCCGTTGCGCATCTGGCAGACCAGGGCGTAGGGGCAGATCGGCGCCTCGGTGCCGCCGCAGATGACCGCATCGACGCCTCGGCGGATCGTGCGTCGCGAGTGCTGCAGGGCGTCGAGCCCGCCGGCACCTTCAGTAACCACCACGCCATTGGGCCCTTTGACGCCATGCTTGATCGAAATCTGGCCAGTCGAGGCCGCATAGAACCAGGCGATTGACTGGTAGGCACCGACGAAGATTGGTCCCTTGGACCACAGGCTCTGAATCTCGCGCTGGCCGAACTCGTTGCCGCCCGACGAGCTGGCGGTCACCACGCTCGTGCGAAAGGGATCGTAGTCCGCCGGGTTGAAGGACGCGTCGTCCATCGCCATCTGACCGGCAGCCAGCGCCATCCATGTCCAGCGGTCGGTCTGCACCTGGATCTGCTTGGGAACGAATTCGTCGGGCTCGAAATCCTCGACTTCGGCAGCCAACTGGGTGGCATAGGGACTGGGATCGAAGCGGCGGATCCGCTTGATCGCGCTGCGTCCTTCCTGGAGAGCGGCCCAGTAGCGCTTCGCGTTGCCGCCGTTGGGGGCGACGACTCCGATTCCGGTGATTACTATGCGGCTCACGCCTGGAGCTCCTTGGGACGAGCGAAAATCATCGCCGATTGAAAGCCGCCGAAGCCGCTGCCCGTCGACAGCGCGGCATCGACCGGTTTCTGCCGGGCAACGTTCGGTGTGTAGTCCAGATCGCACTCCGGATCGCGGTTCTCCCAGTTCGCGGTCGGAGGGATTACTCCGTGGCGGATCACGAGGGCGCAGCACGCCATCTCGATCGCTCCGATGCCCCCCAGGGAATGGCCGATCATCGACTTGATCCCGCTGATCGATGTGTGGTAGGCGTGGTCGCCCAAGGCGCGTTTGAAGGCCGCCGTCTCATGGCGGTCGTTCTGCCGCGTGCCCGATCCGTGGGCATTGATGTAGCCGATGTCCTCAGGTCGCAGGCCCCCTTGCTGCATGGCGTCGATGATCGCCTCGGCCATCTCCAGCCCGTCGGGCTTGAGCCCCGTCATATGGAAGGCGTTGCCGCGATTGGCGAACCCGGCCACTTCGCAGTAGATCGGCGCCTGGCGGGCCAGCGCGCTCTGGAGTTCTTCGAGAACGAGCACGGCGGCCCCCTCGCCCATGACGAAGCCGTCGCGGTCCCGGTCGAAGGGGCGGGAGGCATGCGCCGGGTCGTCGTTACGGCGCGAGGTGGCCTTGATCGGGTCGAAGCAAGCCATCGAGATCGGCGAGATTCCCGACTCAGCCGCTCCGGCGATCACGATGTCGGCCTCGCCGTCCTGGATCAACTGGTGCCCATAACCGATGGCGTCGATTCCCGAAGTGCATCCGGTGGAGTGCACCATGGCCGGCCCATGGGCGCCGAACCGGAGTGCGATCTCGGCGGCCAGGCTGCTGGGCACGAGCGCCTGGTAGAGAAACGGATTCGCGTAATCGGAATCGACGAGCCACTTCTGGCCGCGGTTGCTGGCCGCGACATAGTCTTCTTCCAGGTAGGTGGTGCCGCCCACGGCACTTCCCATGCTTACCCCCATGCGGTCGCGATCGACGCGCTCGAGGTCGAGGCCGCTTTCGTTCATCGCCTCGATCGCGGCCGCCAGGGCAAACTGGATGTAGCGGTCGGTGCGTCGGATCTCCTGCTCGCTCAAGCCGGCGGCGCGGGGGTCGAAGTCGGCTTCGGCGGCGATCTGCGAGCGAAACCCGGAGGGATCGAAGAAGGTGATCTTCCGGGTCGCCGTGCGGCCGGCGGTGATCTGCTCCCAGAATTTGTCGCGCGTCACACCACCCGGGGCGACCACCCCTATGCCTGTCACCGCAGTGCGCCTCATACATACCTCGCTTTGCCTGAAAAAGATCCTCCCCCGCGGCACTGAGTCGGGCGAATCGCAGCCGCGGTCCGCCGTGTTATTGCGCGGCGGCCACTTCCGGTGTTTCGGTGTCGACATGACCCATGTCAGGCCGCGGCGCCAGCGGTCCAAGGTGGAATACGATGAACACCTCTTCCTGCCCCTCGTTGAGCAGCCGATGCCGGCAGTTGACGGGAATGTAGAGTGAATCGCGCGCCTTGAGCTTGTGGGGCACGCCGTCGAGCATGGCGGTCATCTCACCCCGCACCACGTACATGAACTCTTCCGAATAGGGATGGTAGTGCTCGGTGATGCGGTCGCCGGGAGCCATCGTGGCCACTCCCATGAAGCCCGATGTCGATCCTACGGTCTTAGGGCTCAACAGGGTCCGCACATCGCCGCCGCGCCGCGTATCGGCAGGGGCTTCATCGGCTGATCTGACCTGCGGTGTATTTGCCATAGCTAAACTCCTGGTAAGAAGTCAAACAGTTGCTCAGCCCGCTTCCATGAAAATATCCAGTTGTTGCCCCACGTAGACCTGCTTGTGGTCCCCGGAATTGTTGAAACGGTAAATGACCTGCAGTACACGGACATCGAGCCGCTCGGTCTGTTCGCCTGTCAGAGCCTGCTTCGGGACGATCACCGGTTCGGTCCGCACGTACTCCAGCGAGAAACCCCTGTCACGCTGGCCGCGGAGATAGGCCGTCGTCTTCAGGCCGGGATTGAATCGCGGCGCGTCGTTTTCGTCGATGTCCACCCGGACATGCAGCGCGGCCAGGTCGCCCAGCATCATGAGCGTCTTTCCCGGCGGGGCGCCGACGTACTCCTGCGGACGAACATCGATCTTGAGCAGCGTACGGTCGTCCTGGCTCTTGACCACCAGTCGGCCGAGATCGGCCTCGACCTGCCGGACCTGGGCCTCCGCCTGCTGGACAGCCGCCTGGGTGACGGCGAGATCCTCGGCCCACGCCCCGGCGCGGACCTTCTGCAATTCGGCCTTGGCCGAGTCGAGCCGGGCGCGTGCGGCTTCCATGTCGAACCGCTGGTTCATCAATTCCGAATCGGAGATCGCCCGCCGCTGGTAGAGCTGCTTGCCGCGTTCATAGTCGTCGGTTTTCTGGTCGAGATTGACCTGGGCTTCGCGGACCTTGGCTTCCATCGGAGTCAAGTCTTCGGCCCGAGGCATATTCTTAAGCCGGTTCAACTCGGCCTGGGCCGAACTCAACTGGGCTTTGCGGACCTCGAGTTCGGCCTCGAGTTGCCGGGCGTCGAGCCGAAACAACTCTTCCCCTTTCTTGACTACCGTCCCCAGCCGATCCTCGCCGACAACCCACTCCACAATCCCCGGCAGAGGCGAGGCGACGGCTACTGTCTGGCCGACGGGCTCGACGACCCCCGAACCGGCAAGCCTTCCGCCGGCATGCATCTCGGAAGGCACGGTGTTGCCGATGGCCTCCGGCGTGGGCGACTGGCCGGCGAGAGAGTAATAGATCCCGTACGCGACCCCCAGCGCCGCAAGGCCTGGCAGGATCAACTTCTTGGCCACATCCAGAACTGATTTGATCATGCGTGTACCTCCGCGGCCTCGGCCGGCGCGCCTTCCTGGACTTCGACGACGCGCCCGTCTTCGAGCTTCGCCGTCCGATCGCTGAAGGAGAAGATTCGGCTGTCGTGGGTCACTACGATGACGGCTCGGTCGGACTGCACCGCGGCACGCCGGAGCAATTCCATGACGGTCTGCCCGGTCTCGGCGTCCAGGGCCGAGGTCGGCTCGTCGCAGATCAACAGCCGCGGTTCGTGAACCAGCGCCCGGCCGATCGCCACGCGCTGTTGCTGGCCGCCGGAGAGCTGGCGCGGGAAGTTGTGCAGCCGGTGCTCCATGCCCAACTGGGCCAGCACCTCGCACGACCGGTGATGTGCCTTGCGCCGCGGCCATCCGGCGATCAACAACGGCACCATGGCGTTCTCCGCCGCCGTCATTGCCGGCAGCAGGTTGAACTGTTGAAACACGAATCCCACATACTTGCCCCGGAAGAGAACTTTTTCGGCCGGGCTCATCCGCGACAGTTCGTGGTCGAACACTCTGACGCTTCCCTCGGTGGCGTCGAGCGTCCCAGCGACCACCGACAAGAGAGTGGTCTTGCCGCAGCCGCTGGGGCCGACGAGCATCGTCAACTGGCCGAGGTAGACATCGAGATCGATGCCGCGGAGCGCCATGGTCAGCGAGTTTCCCGATCCGAATGCCTTGGAGACTCCGCGGCAGGAGACGGCGATCGGTCGCGATGCGGTCATCACTCCTAGTGAATCCATGGCGATCAGCGGCAACCTCACATGCGAAATACAATCGCTGGTTCAAGCACGAGAACGCGGCGGATGCTCAGCATTCCGGAGAGCAGACAGATCGAGAACACGGCGACGGCGGTGATCGCCAATACGTGCCACGGCATGTAAAATCCGACCGTCGGGTTGCCTTCGGTGAGGCGGCCGAAGAGGGCCGCCAGGCCGACGCCCACCCCATAGCCGATGGGGCCGGCCACGAGGCACTGCAGGAGCGTCACGCCGACGATCCGGCGATTGCTGGTGCCCATGGCCTTCAAGGCGCCGAATTGCCGCAGGTTCTCCACGGTGAATTGGTAAAAAGTCTGTCCCGCGATCGCCGCGCCGACAAGAAAGCCCAATCCGACCGTCATGCCGAAGTTGAAGGGAATCCCTGTCCGGGTCATGTAGTACCAGATGGTGTCCTCGACGAATTCCCCGGGCCGCCGGGCCTTGAGCGTATATCCGGTGCGTTCGGCAATGCGCTGGCTCAGGTCGCCGAGCGACGCGCCGGGAACAGCCCGCACGAGAATGAAAGCCATCGATTTCTGTCCCGGCTCAACGATGTGCTTGGCCTCATCGTAGGTGGTGTACATGATCGGGAGGGTTTCGAAGTTGGCCGAGACGTCGCAAACGCCGACAATCAGGGCACGGTGGTCGTTGATCTCGATCACCCGGCCCAGAAACCGCTCGTAGTCGGATGGCTGCTTGAGCGCAGCGCGCTCGTCGCGCCATAGCAACCGGCAACTGTACATGTCGACAATCACGGCATCCGGTTCGCCCAGGCTGTCGAGGCGGCCGCAGACCATGCTGGATGCCAGGGGGGCGCCAACCATCGTCGTTTTGTCGACACCCAACAGCATGACTTGTTGTGAGATGCTCGTTTCCTCGAGCGAATTGCCGCGCTCGCGGCCGGCGATCGTATTGTGATTCGCCATTTCTTCGCGCCGCAGGCGAGTTTCAACCGGATCAAATCGCAGCCGGGCGGTGGTCACTCCCTTGAACAGCGGAGAGGCCTCGCTGACGCCGGGAACGCCGCGCACCCGGTAGAGCGCCGTTTCCGCCATCGGTTTGAACTCGCTCACCGAAAGCACGTCGCTATCCATAACCCACAGGTCGACGCCGCGCACGTCGCGGATCTGACTGGTGGTAAGCATCATGATGCCGCAGAAGATCGACATCTGCTGGGCCATCAGCAGCGAAGCAAAGGCGACGCCGAAGATGATGCCGAGGAACTTCGTGCGATCGCCCGTCAGCATCCTCATTGCGATCCACGGCATGATACACCCGATCGAGGAGAGCTTGTCGGCTGCGTTTCATCGGACAGCCGGATGAGACAGACAAGTATAGACGCAAAGCATGGCAAGGCCAGTGCGATGCGTTGGTGTGTTAGTTCTATATGCTGCTGCTCATGAAATCGCACGCTTTCCGCATCGGCGCATGCCGAGCGCCATACGCTGAGGGCTCCGGGTTATTCGCCCTTCGCGTCACCGCCAGTCGGTCGCCAATGCTGTTGATTACCCGCGCATCAGGCGGGCGATGTAACTCGCCAGTGTGTTCGATGACAAGAAGAACCGCTTCTTGACGTACAACGGATGCAGACTTGATTCGCCGAAGTTGTTGCCGGTGCTTTGCTGCCCGGCCGCCAGGTTGATGTTGGTGAGCCGATCGTTCTGGACAGTGCCGCCCGCCGTGCCGGCAGTATCCTTCCCATCGAGGAATTGAACGGGCTGCACCTGGCTCAACTCATACCCGCCGGCAGCCAGATTCTCGAAGGCAAACGCACCGCCCTCGCCCGTTACCGCGGTCAACTGGCCGCCACTCGGCCCAATAAGCTGAACCGTTACGCCACCCAACCCGATCTCGGAAGCTTCAAAGACTCCGTTGTCGTTCAGATCGGCGAACACGAAGCCGGAGATCCCCGCGGTCGTGGCGGTGCTGTCGTCATTGCGAATCGTGCCGGTGGCCAGGGCCGTGCCGAGGGTCGCACCACTGGGCTCGGCAAGCCGAACCCGGAATGTCTCATCCGGCTCCACCCTGCTATCGCCGTTGACGCGAACCGTCACCGCCTGCGCGGTTACGCCGGGCGCAAAGGTGATCTGCTCGTCGACAGCCTGGTAATCGCCATCGGCGATGGTGGCGGTGTTGTCCTCAGTAGCCACCCGAACCGTGACCGGCTGATCGCTCGCTTGCGACAGGGTGACTTGAAACACCAGGTCTCCCGTCTCACCGCTGGCGCCCTCGAGCCGCTCGGCGCCGGCGATGCTCACGGTCGGCTGGTTCGCGTTGTCGTCGTTGGTGATCGTCCCCGTGCCAGTGGCGGTGCCCAGCGTGGCCCCAGCGGGGTTCGACAAGCGGACGCGAAATGTCTCGTCGGGTTCAACTTTGGAGTCGCCGTTCACGGTGACGCTGATGGTCTGCTGCGTCGCGCCGGGGGCGAAGGTCAGCGTCTGGCCGTTGGCAGGTGCGTAGTCGTTGTCGGCCGCGGCGGCGGTGATATCCTCGGTGCTCCACTGAACGACAACGGGCAACCCACTCGCCGCGGAAAGCGTGACCTGGAAGGCCATGGCCCCCGTCTGGCCCGCAGCTCCTTCAGGCTGTTGGGCGTTGCCGATGCTGACGGTGGGGGGCGTGTCATCGTTCAATATGGTCGCCGTAGCGGTCGCCGTAGCGAGCGTCGCACCCACCGGGTCTGAAAGGCTGACGCGGACCGTCTCGTCGGCCTCGAACCGGGTGTCGCCTTGAACCGTGACATTCACCGTCTGCTCGGTGGTGCCGGGTGCGAAGGTCAATGTCTGTTCAGTCACCGCGACATAATCACCGTCGGCCACCGTTGCCGTGCCGTCCTCCGTGGCGACGTTAACCGTCACCGCCTGGCTGCTGGCGCTCGACAGCGTGACCGTGAACGCGAGTTGGCTCGTCTGGCCCGCGTTTCCTTCTGGCAAAGCGGCGGGAGCGATTATGCTCACCAAGGGCGTCTCGGCCGTGGAGGTGATTTCCACCGTCGCGCCTTCGAACAGGATGGCATCCCACTCGACGGGCGCGGACTGGGCGACCAGCGCGAAATTCGCCGGCTGGATCATGGCGGTTCCGTCGCCGGCAGAGGGCGTGAACGTCACACTGCCATCAGCAGTGGCGGTGACCTCCACCGAGAAGAAGAGCACGGGCGCTGTCGCACCCTGGCCGCTGCCGGAGGTCAACCCACCGCCTTCATCAACCAGGTTGGCGGCATTGTCCACCGTGCCTTGCGTGAACAGCGTGAAGGCCGGGCCGAACGCCAGCCCGGAACCGAGGGTCACCAGGTCCGGAGCCCAGTCCACGTTGATCGCGCCGCCGACCACGCCCTGTGGTGATTCACGAAGGTCCTGCACGTAAACATTGAGGAAGAACGTGGGGTCGACGCTGCGGTTGACCGGGCCGCTCAGTGCCGAGCCACCCGCCGTTTGCGACAACTCCAGCCGAACGCGCAACTGGCTTGCCACATCCTCCGCAGCCGTCTCGAAGACCGACCCGCTTGCAGCCAAGACGCCGTCGAAGCTGATCGGCACAAAGGCACTCGAAGTCAGCCAACGGCCTTCGAGCGGTTCGCAGCGCGGGCGAAGCCAGTTCGACCGTGTCGGCCTTCGCCTCACATTCGCGCGGCGGCCGCGTCGAGCATGTCGAAGGATTGTGTTGAGAATGCTGTTCACGCTGTCGTCTCTGCTGTCCTGCTATTGAATCGCGTTGAAATGCGGTCGCCGCCAATCACCACACCGCGACCGCGTCTTCCTCCTCGTTGCTCTCGTCTTTGCCGCCGTTCAGTTGTTCTTCCTTGAGCAGTTCTGAGAGCGCCGCGTCCCACAGCGCCGACTTGCCGCTCTCCTGGGAAAGTAGCGCGAAGCCGTTTGGGTTGCCGCCTAAGGGCAGACCGGTCGCCAGATCGAAGATCGCCATTTGCGGTGAGCCGCCGAGGGTCGAAGCAACAATCTCAGGCGTGCCGTCCAGGTTGACGTCAGCGAGCACGACCTGGACCCCGTCATCGACATCGGGAGCGAATGCCAGGAAGTCCAGCCATTTGCGGCCGGTCGAGTCGAACACCTGCACTCGGGGCTCTTCGCCGGGATCGGAACCGACAACGATCGGATGGAGTGCCTGCTCGGCCAGTCGGGGGTCAAGTCGAACCAGACCGCCCGGCAACGTGGGCACCAGCGAGACAGTCGAGAACCAGATCGTCCCGTCGGGCCCCTCACGCAGCACCAGGGGGCCGCGCCCAGGTGTAATGCCCATGCTGTATTCAGTGACCGTCTCCGTATCAATATCGAGCCGCCCAACCCGTCCGTGTTGCTGAAGCGTGAACCAGATTGAGTTGGTCTCCTCATGATGGAACAGATGGAACATTGATGGCGCGTTGTCGATGACCTCCATGGCGAACTCGGAGGAGCTTCCCGGCGCTGCCGGCGGCGCGAGAGTAGGGAACTCGACGACCTCGCCGGTCTGCATGTCGAGCCTGCCGAGGCGATGGCCCGTCAACTGCGTGAAGTACACGTAGTCCTTTCCGCCCGGCCCGGGCGCCACCTCCAAATCGTGCGGTGCCCTGTCCGGCTCCCCGCCGTCCAGATCGACGTTGAAAAGCTGCGTGACCTGCTTCGTCACCGTGTCGTAAACCGCGATCCGATCGACGTGCTCGAGGGCAATCAAAAGTTTGTCCGGGCCGAACACGTCGGCTGGGGCGATGATGATGTTGTGCGGCTGAGTACCGTGACCGTCGCCGGTATGGAAGTCGACTGTCACGCCGGGCGCGAACGAGATCGGGAACTCCTCAAATTTGAGATAGTCAGGGGAATTCCGGTCCAGGTTGAGCCGGCCGACCACGCTGGCCTCCTGCTCGGTAAACCACATGTGTCCATCCGGAGTGAAGACATAATCGTGCAGTTCGCTGCCCGGTGTCAAATTGCCCGGTCCACCGCCGTAACCAAGAATGGCGATCTGCTCGGTGGTGAGGTCCAGCACGACGAACCCAGAGCCCAAGCCCGACCACCAGATGGCCCCTTCGGGATTCGGAGCGCCTTGGATGCTGGGACCGATCTTGGCCGAGTGGGGCAGCAGCCCGGCAGGCACCGTCCATTCGGTGACGGTTTGCGTTGCGATATTGAACCGGCCGACGCGGCCATCGAACTGTTCCGAGAAATAGAAATTCTCGCCGCTCGGATCGAGCGTCAATCCGCCTACATGGCCGGTGAAGCCCGACGCAAACAGGGTCACGCCCGTCCTCTCCGGCGGCGGCAGGATCGGCAACGGTTGCGGCGCGAGCGGCGCGGCATTGGCATCGGGATTGGTCAGCACGACGATCCGGTTGCCGCCGCCGGCCGCCATGACGAGCGAACCGTTCGGACCCGGCTGGATGTCCGACGGACCGAGCGGCGTGGGCAGCGGAATCTCCGCCAGGAAGTCGCCTTGCGGACTGATGACACCGATCTTCCCCACTCCATGCTCGGCGAACCACAGGTTGCCGTCCGGACCGGCAACGATGCCGAAGGGGATCGAGTTCGGCGTGGGTATTTCGAACTCGGTCACGTCGTTCGCCGGATCGGCGTCGTCCAACAGCGCGAGGTTGAGCCGCCCGATCTTGTTGGCCGCGAACTCAGTGAACCACATATTGCCATCAGGCCCCGGCGCCAAGCCGCGCGGCTGGCTGCTGCCGAGGATGTTCGACGTGGGCACGCCAGGCACCCCGACCGGCACGGCGTTAGGTTGTGGAACGACGTTCGGGTCGAAGGGGACATTGAACTCGCTGATATCGTTGGCCGGATCGCCGTCGTTGAGAAGGTTCAGATTGATGCGGCCGATCTTATTCGAGGCGAACTCGGTGAAGTAGATGTTTCCGTCGGGCCCGGGGCGGATGAATCGGGGCTGGCTGCTGCCGCTAGGATTGTCACCGACCGGGGGAGGCGCCGTGGGCGGGACCGTCGTGGGAATGACGAAGTAGGTGATCGTCGCCGCTGGATTCGCCGGGTCGATCGTATTGGGATCGAATCGTCCGATGCGGTTGGTGGTGTTTTCATTGAACCAGATATTGCCGTTGGGTCCGAGCGTCATCCCGCCCGGCTGGCTATTCGGCACCGGCAGCGGGAATTCCGTGATGGTACCCGTAGCCGGATCGAATCGTCCGATGGCGTTCCCAAATAGCTCGTTGAACCACAGCATTCCATTGTTGTCGAACGCCTGCGCGATGGGCCGGGTGCTGCCGGTCGGATTGATCGGATTCGGCGGGAGCGTGGTGGGGATGGGAAACTCGGTGATGTCGTTCGCCGGATCGCCGTCGTTCAAGAGCGCCGTGTTCAGCCGGCCGATCTTGTTGCCGAGCTGCTCCGTGAAGTACACGTTCCCGTCGGGGCCGGTAATCACCGTAGTCGGCTGGCTAATCGGTGTCGGAATCAGATAGAACTCCATTCCCACGTCTGGCACGTCGAGTGCCTCCAGCGGAACGGGTGCAGAGAATTCCGAACTGCTGCCATCCGGACTGGTGGCCGTGGCAGTGACCAGGTGGCCGACGGGGGCCAAGGGTGGAAACGTGAAGTAAATATCTGCGGCGCCTTGGGCATCGGTCGTAACCGTCTCGATGCCCAGGAAGATCTTTCCCTCTCCAAAGCCCGACGGATCGGCCGTGGGACTGGCGAAGAATTCGAGATGGTACTCCGAGTCTGGCGCGCCGGTAAACGTCCCCTGCACAGTGGTGAAGCCGGCGTAATTCGTTGCCGAGACAAGCACGGGGAAGTTCTGCAGATTGTTTGCGCCGGCATCGGCATCGCCGATATCGTTCGCCGTGGCGCCGTCGAGCCCAAGATCGATCCCCAGACCGTTGTTGGAGTAGACGAGATTCGAGTAGATCGAGGTGCCGATGCCTCCGGCGACCGCGACGCCCACGCCACCGTTGAAGGCGATCGTGTTCCCCTCGCCCAGCGCTCGTCCGCCGATCGTATTGTTCTGATCCCCGTTGCCGACCGACGCGGCCACCAGCACGCCACCGCCAAGATTCCCCAGCGGCAGTACGCCGTCGCGTCCGACGCCGACAAAGTTGCCCGCGATAACGTTCCCTGTAGCCCCAGCGCCGGCGATCTCGATGCCGCTCTGCTGATTCCCGGAGATCACGTTGCGGGCTTCGGCATCCGTTCCTCCGATCATGTTTCCAGCAGAGCCGTTGATGAGTACTCCTCCGCCGTTGCCGAGGGCCGTGGCGCCCGCATGGTCGGTGCCGATGAGATTGCCTGCGATCACGTTTCCGCTGCCGCCATCGATCACAACGCCCCAGCCGCCAAAGCGGTTGATAATGAGGCCGCGCACCGTACTGTCGCCACCGGCAATCGTCAAACCATCGGCATCGTTGCCGGCCTGAGCGCCGTTGAGTTCCACCAGCAAATCGCCCTGAAAGCCGGGCTGACTCGTGCCGTCGATCTTGACCGGGGCGGTAATTGGCGGCAGAGGCGAGAGCAACTCGATCGTCCGGACACCGCTGCCCGGAAGGCTGAAGTGAATCACATCGGCGTCGGGACTCTGGTTGGCGGTCAGGATCGCCTGGCGAAGTGATCCCGCGCCCGAGTCCTGGGTGTTCGTTACCACGAGTGTCGCGGCGGTGGAATCGGAAAAGAGCAGAGGGATCATCTGCGCCAAGTCAAACTGGTTCACCAGCCCGTCCCCCGTCAGGTCAAACCGCGGATCGAAGCGAGGATCGCTCGGCGGAATGAACATCTGCGGGATGAACAGCGCGAGGTCGAACTGGTTGCGGGCGCCGTCGCCGTTGAAATCGCCTTCGGTTTCCAGGGTCACCTGGGCGGAAACAAACTCCACGCGGCTCCATGGAACGGGCGTCGCGCGGCCGACGATGGCGAAGTTGGCCGGCGAGATGGCACCGCCCCCTTCACCCGGATCGGGTGTGAATTCCACGGCGCCGGACGTTCCATCGCTGCGGAATTGCCAGGCGACAAAGCGCGCCGGTTGATCGGCTCCTTGTCCGGCGCTGGCGGTCAGTGCACCCGTCTCGTTGATCAGGCCGCCCGAATCATCGGCGGCCCCTTGCCGGAACAGGTTGAACGCCGAACCGTATGTCACGGCGCCGGTGGGCTGGAGGTGGAGCGTGTCAAAGAGCACATCAATCGCCCCGCCGACGATCCCCTGCAGTTGGCCGACGGCTTCGGGCCGAAGGTCCTCCACATAGACGTTGACCCAGAAGGTATCGTTGCCCCACCGGGTGACCGCGGGTCCGAACGCTGTGGCCGATACTTCGAGATGGACCTTTACCAGCGGATCGCCCTCTTGGCCGCCGTCATCGGGCAGGTCGCCAACGACCAGCGGCGCGGAGAATTCCGATGTGTTGCCGTTGGAGTCGGTGGCCGTGGCCGTCAGGATGTCGCCTTCAGCAATCGCCAGAAGCGGCACGGCGAATGAGCCTGATCCGAGGGCGTCGGTCGTTACGGTGGCGGAGCCGAGGTATCGCTGTCCTTCGCCGAATCCAGAGGGATCGGCGCTGTCGGAGGCAAACAGGTCGATGGTCAGCGCCGCGGACGGCTTGCTGCTGATCGTGCCGAGCACGGCGGTCGACGTGGCGGCAGTCAGCACGGGGAAGTTCTGCCATGGATCGTTGTCGCCCGGATCGTTCGCCGTGGGCCCATCGGCCCCTAAGTCGATGCCCAGACCGGCATTGCTGTGAACCGAATTCTTGCGCAGGGCGTTGGCTTGGCTGCCGAAGCCCACCATCACGCCGCCTCCCTGGTTATAGGCCACGGCATTGCCGGCATCTCCCCCGACTGTATTGCCCGATGCGCCTGCGGTGATGAACACGCCGTGCGATGTGTTCGGCAGCGGCGAGGCTCCTCCGGCTTGCGTGCCGATGAGATTGCCGAGGAGCACGTTGCCGGTCGTTTCACCGCCGAACAGCAGCACGCCGTTGGCGTCGTTGCCGGAAATGATGTTGCCGGCGCCGAAGCCGGCGCCGCCGATCGTGTTGCCTGCCGTATTGTTGAGCAGCACGCCCTGCGCCGCGTTGCCCAGGTCGGCCGTCCCGGTGATATCGGTGCCGATGCGGTTTCCTTGAAGCAGGTTTCCCGTGGAAAAGATGCCGAAGATCAACACTCCGCTGGCGGTGTTGCCGGAAATCACATTCCCCAACCCCGGAGTCGCGCCGCCGAATGTGTTGTCGGCCGCGTTGGCAATGAGAATTCCGTTGGACGAGTTGCCCACGGCGGCGGTGCCGGTGGAATCGGTGCCAATGAGGTTGTTCTGCAGGATGTTCCCGGTGGACCCGAACGAGATGATGACGCCGTTACCGCCGTTGCCGGAGATGACGTTGCGGGCCCCTGGCTCCGGTCCGCCTACGACGTTGTCAGTCGCCGCAGCCAGCACGAGGCCGTCGGTGGCGTTCCCCAGGTCGGTGCTGCCGGTAATATCGACGCCGATGTAGTTGCCCTGAACGGTATTGCCCGCGGAACCGCTGACGAATTCGACGCCGTTGCGGCCGTTGCCGGAAATCACATTACGCGACAGGAAGTCGGTGCCGCCGATCGTGTTGTTGAACGCCCGCTCGACAAAGACGCCGTTGCCGGCGTTGGCGATGCGGTCGCCGCCGAAAGCATCGGTGCCGATGAAGTTCCCTTCCAGCACATTGCCGGCGGCGGTGCTGCCGACGATGTGCACGCCCACGTTGTCGTTGCCGGAGATCACGTTGGCGGCGGCGAAGCTCTTGCCGCCGACGCGGTTGCCTGGCGCATCGCTCACGAAGATCCCATTGCGGCCGTTGCCCAGAGCGAAGAAGGCCGGGGCGTCGGTGCCGATGTAGTTGCCTTCGATGACGTTGCCTGCCGCGCGGCTGTCGTACAGTGCAACGCCGTCGCCGCCGTTGCTCGAGATGACGTTCCGCGAAAGATTGTTTCCGAACTGCCCGAGCGTCGTGCCGCCGATCAGGTTACCCGGCGCGCTATTGATCACGATGCCGTCAAAGCCATTGCCCAGCGCAACGGCGCCGCTGATATCGGTGCCGATGTAATTCCCCTCCACCACGTTGCCGGTCGCCGGCTCACCGAGGATCGTGATTCCGAAGACGTCGTTGCCGGAGATGACGTTGCGGGCCACATTCTGACCGAACGTTCCCACGGCCGTTCCGCCAACCAGATTGCCGGGGGCGCGGTCGATAAGCAGGCCGTCGAAAGCGTTGCCCAAATCGTTGAGTCCCAGTTCATCAACGCCGATGTAGTTGCCTTGGACCTGATTGCCCGTTGCCCCCTCGCCCAGAAGTGTCACGCCGTATGAGACGTTGCCGGACACGAGATTACGCGCCAGGTTCTGGCCGAAGTCGCCGAACTGGGTCCCGCCAATCGTATTGCCCGGCGCGTCGACCACTGCCACGCCGTCCAGCGCGTTGCCCAGCGCTGCCGCGCCCAGCGCGTTGGTGCCGATGGCATTTCCCTGCACAAGGTTGCCGGTCGATTCCGGACCGATGATGGCGATGCCGCTGGAATCGTTGCCGGAGATGATGTTCCGGCCGCGCGGATCGAGGCTGCCGATGGTATTGTCCGGCGCGTTGGCAACAAGAACGCCGTCAAACGCGTTTCCCAGATCGACGGCGCCGATAACGTTCGTTCCGATGTAGTTGCCCAGCACCTGGTTGCCCGTAGCGCCGGCGCCGACAATGCTCACGCCCGCCCCCAGATTGCCCGAGATTACATTCCGGGCGTCCGTCGAAGTGCCGCCGATCCGGTTGTCGGCTGCGCCGAAGATCGCAATTCCGTCGCGGCCGTTGGCAACGGCGATGTTCCCCGTCGCGTCGACGCCAATGTAGTTGCCCTCGATGGTATTGCCGCCACGCTCTTCGATGAGAATGCCGTTGTCGTCGAAGCCCACGATAGCCAGGCCGCGAACCGTGGTCTGACCGGCCGTGATGTAGAGACCGTCGGCCCCGTCACCCGCACCGGTTCCGTCGAGCACAACGCCGGGAACTCCGGTGGTCGTCGCCGCGTCGATCGTCACCGGATCGGTGATCTCGGGCAGCGGCGAGACAATCGCAATCGAGTGCGGACCGGCTCCCGGAATGTCGAACTCAATCGTGTCCAGCCCCGCGGCGGCATTGGCGTCGAGGAGGGCTTGCCTAAGCGAACCGGGACCACTGTCCAAAGTGTTGACCACCGTGATCGTCGCACCGGGGGAAGCGTTGATCGCCGGTTGGGAGCCGAGCGCGGCCGGCACGGCGATCGCCCCGCGAAGGCTCCAGGTGGCGCTTTGGTTGAACAAGTTGATGAAGTTCGATTCGCCAGGGATGGTTCCTAACCGGCCCGCCGCGCCGGCGAAGATCCCCGTTCCACCGGTAATGACGCGCGACGGACGGAACTGGCTGACGCCCGGAGTCCCCGTGGGCACGAGCCGGGAATGGTCGAGCGTGGTGAGCGTGCTGCCGTCGCCAAACTCGAAGGTATGGGTGACGCGACCGAAGATCGTGCCGTCCGGAAGCGGGCGCGATTCGAGCACGGTGGCGATCGACAGCATCGACATCGAGTCTCCGTCGATCGAAACTGTGGCCGGACCGACGAGCACCTGGCCCGGCAGATTGAAATCGCGCACCGAGGAGCCGACGCCGGACAGATAGATGATTCCGTCATCGCCAACCGCCAGGAGTCGCCGTTCCTCGAGCGGCTCCAATTGCAGCCGGCGGGCCGACGGGCGCAGGCCGCTCCGCCGCGGGCGACGGGGCTTAGCCATCGCTTCTCGCCGGCCGATGCTTCCGCTGATCAAACCGCGCCACATGAGTCGATCTCCTGTTCATGAAGGAATCCACTCTGCCCGGACCAGGCACTTAAGACACTGCCCAACAGCAACATGTCAGCGATGTGTCGAGGCGACTGACGAGTGTTCGAGTTGGAATAGCCGACAGGCATTTCCGGCCAGGATGTGCTCCTGGGTCTCCGGCGGGATGGGAAGTTCACGAATGGCGGCGATCCGCTCCGCCAGCGGCGTAGCCAGCGGCGGCGAGTCCGTGCCGAAGAGCATCTGCTCCGCCCCCAGGGTCTCGAGATTGGCACGCAGCGCCCAGGGGCTGAGCACAGCCGTGTCGACAAAGAGACGTTCGATGAACGAGCTGGGGGGCTGCAAGATCTTGTTCTCAAACGACTGGATCACGCCCGGCGGCGGTCCAGCACCTTTCGCCCCCGGTGGCGGTCCACCGGCCTTAGCCGGCGGCTTGCCCCAGTGCCGCGGCTGATAGGCAAGATCGAGCCGGCCCGTCAACAGCGAGACGCAGCCGCCGCCGGTGGCCCCGATGACCTTCAATTCTGGAAGACGCTCCAACCGCCCGCTGAAAGCCAGGATCGCCAGGCTCGAAGTCACGTCGTTGTAGCGAGCCACCTGTTCGACGAGCCGGTAATCAGAGAAGCCCGCCGCTCCGACCGGTTCGGCAGGCGGGTGGAGAAAGATCGGCGAGTCGAGTTCGGCCGCCATCGCGAAGAATGCGTCGGCTCGCGGCGAATCGAGGTATTCGCCTTGGATACTCGTGTTGATGATCAGCCCTACGAACTCGTTCTGCCGAAGTGTCTCGGCCGTTTCTTTCAGGAGCGATTCGTCGAACGGGTTGGTATAGACATAAGCCTTCAGATGCTCGGCGTGCTTCGCGCAGGTTTCGCCCAGCCATTCGTGAAAGCACTTCAACTGGTCGGCGGTCTGGGCATAGTTGTCCAGCCCGGCCACTTTCATCATCGTTCCCTCACCGACCGGGCTGCCGACGATGGTCAGGCCGATTCCTGCGTCGAGTTTCTGCTGGATCATCCCTTCGATGTCGGCCAGGGCCGGCGGCATGGGAAATCGCTTGAACAACTTCGGGGAGGTAATGTGGCCGTGAATGTCGATAATCATCACGTCACTCCTGGGGCGCAACGGTAATCATCGTCTTCGCCGCGGCCACCGGGCGGCCCATCGGTCCGCCCGGCCCACCGTTGCCACCGGGGCCGGCCGGACGCCCGGGGACCGGCTTGCCGTCGGCGTCGATCGGCCACGGATAAGTGTCCAGTCCGGAAATCTCTTCCATGAACGCCAGCATGGCGGCCACGTCCAGATCTCCCAGACCTCGCTGCTTCGCCGCGGTGAGCATGGAATAGGCCGATTCGGAGACGGGCACGGGCACGTCGAGTTTCTGGCACTGCTCTAGCACAAGCATCATGTCTTTGCGCATCAACGAGAGCTTGAAGGCTACCTGATCGAACGCGCGGCGGCCCATCATGCCGCAGCGGAACTTCATGACCGGCGAGCTGTAGCCGCTCTTAGCGATCATTTCGAGGATCTTGCCACGCGGCAGTCCGGCGCGCTCGCCGTAGACAACCGCCTCGGCTAGCGCCGGCATCTGCACGCCCATGAGCATGTTGAGCACCAGCTTCATGACCGCTCCCGAACCGTGTCGGCCCAGGTAGGTCACTTCTTTGCCGATCGTCTCAAGAATTCCGAGCATCTCCTGGAAGACGGCCTCGTCGCCGCCGACCATCACGCGCAGTTCGCCGCCGCGGGCGTGCTCCGGATTGCCCAGCACACGGGCATCGAGCGTTCTCACGCCCAGCGCCGAGGCCTTGGCCTCCAACTCCTGGGGAAACTCCGGCGGCACGGTGCTCATGTCGATGATGCAGCCGCCGCGCCGCAGACCGGCCAGCACGCCGTCGTCACCGTAGACCATGCCGCGGACCGCGTCCTGATCGGCCAGGCTGAGCATGACAACGTCGGCGCCGGCGGCCGCTTCCCGCGGCGAGTCCACCGCGTGGGCCCCCAATTTCTCCGCCTCGGCGCACTTGGACCGCGTGCGGTTGTAGACGGCCATGGGATAGCCCGCTTCGGCCAGGCGGCACGCCATGCCCAACCCCATGCTGCCCAGCCCCAGGAAACCGATCCGTTGTTGCGTCATGGTATGTATTTCCTTGTGGAAATGGGTGTTCGAATAGGTGCCGCCGGGCGGCTCACGCCGCGGTGTCGCGGCCTCGGTTGTCAGGAACTGGCGGTCACGCCGCCGTCGACGAACAGGATCTGGCCCGTGACGAAGCTCGCCCCGGGCGAGGCGAAGAACAACACCGCGGCCGCCATTTCCAGCGGCGTGCCAAAGCGCCCCATGGGAATCCGGTTCCGCATCATGGCGGTGAACTGTTCATCGCGGATGTTGTGTTCGACCAGTTCGGTGGGCACGAATCCCGGCGCCACCCCGTTGACCGTGATTCGGTGCCGGCCCCACTCCGTCGCCAGTTGCTTGATGAGCAGGTTAAGGCCGGCTTTGGCCGCCCCGTACGCGGAGAACCCCTTACGGGCGCCCGCGGCGCTCCGGGTGGAGGAGAAGTGGATGATCCTTCCGCCCTGCCCGTTCTTGATCATCACCCGCCCCGCCGCCTGCGACAGGCGAAAAGCGCCGGAGAGATTGATGTCGATGACCCTGCGCCAGTCCTCCTCGGTGAACTCTTCGGCTTTGGCTTCGATATCGATTCCGGCGAGGTTGACCAAAATGTCCAGTCCGCCGAATTCTTCGACGACGCGCGCGACAAGCTCCTCGACGCTGTCGCGATCGGACAAATCGACGCGTGCCCCCATGGCGCGTTTCCCGTTGGCCAGTTCTGTGGCAAGCGATTGCGCGCGTTCGAGGTTGCGCCCGGCGACAACGACCGAAGCGCCGCAGTGGCCGAGCAACAGTGAGGTCACCGAGCCGATGCCTCCATATCCGCCGACAACGAGTGCCGATTTGTTGTCAAGACGGAACAGTGAGTTGATGTCCGCAACGTTTTCCGTGGCGACTGTCATACCGACGTCTCCTGTTCGCGTAATCCTGGAGGACCGACGATTCGTCGTCCCAGGGCCGGTTAGTCGTACCTGGCCAGCAGCATTGCCAGCAGATAGAAGACAAAGGCGGTCACACCGCACGTGACCCGGAACGTGTGCACCAGATCCCACCTTGCGCGGATTTCGGAGTAGTTTTCCGGGATGTTCTCCAGCGACCAGTTGAGCATCATCGCGTTGGTCGGAACGTTGAAGTAGCGGCTCAGGAGGGCCACGCCCAGTGTGCCGAGAAATCCGATCCCGGTTAGCGCGATCGAGATCGGCGGCATCGGGTACATTCCGCTGATGCCCAGCGCCATGATCGCCAGTGCGGTCAGGCCAGAGACGATTCCGGCGGGTTTCATGTAGTGGTCGGTCTGGTGCCCGAGCATCGCACTGTGCACCTGGACCGACGTTCGCGTGTCGAAGGACCGCTTGACCGGCATCACTACCCGATAGACGTAAACCTGTCCTCCGGCGACCAGGGCCGCCGCGAGAAGATTGACGAACCGCAACACCTCAACGAGCGCAACCATGGCAACTGTCCTCGCGACTACGATCCCCGGCGCGTATCCCGTCACCGTTCGGTCGTGGCCGGCACGGGCTCGGCCGGTTGCCGCACGATCGGAGGCGGCGGGAGCACGCCCAACTGAACCAGGATCGACGGCACGTCGTCGCACACCCAGGTTTCGGCGACCTTGCCGCCGACGACTCGATGCAACTCCTGACCGCGCACGACCATCGGCCGACCGGTGGGAGGTATGCCCATCAGGGACGCCTCGTGGGTGCCCCGCGTCGTGAATCGATTGGCGACCATCTCTCCTTCAGCCACCAGCGCTTCGATCGTCATGTGGAAGTCGGGAAATGCCGCCCGCCACATTCCGATCACCTTTTTGAAGGCTTCCGGCCCCACGGGCAGATCGCGGCGCCCCGGAATGTGCACCTCGTAATCGGGTGTGAAGTGCTCGTCGGCGATCTCCAGGTGGCCCTTGTTCAATCCGTCCTCAATGAGGTAACGGATCAGGCTCTTGTTTTCTTCAGCCGTGCTCATGTGGTTCCTTCCGAACAGATCCGGAACTTCTACGTGCTGGGAAAGCTGATGGAATACTGGACCGATGAGAATCGATAAGAAGTGGGTGCTGCTTCCTCATCGCGAAAACAGTCTCGCGATGCCGCTCGCACTACACAGTCGCAACGAATGACGCAGAGCACGATTTGCTGTCGCGCCACGCTGTGTTTGGTCCCCAGCGCGTACTCATGGTAGACACCGGCCAGATGGACAAGTACCGGCCGGAAGAAGGGGCCTGTTTGCGATACGGGTCATTGCACCATGCGCGACATGTCTGCCGCTCTTGGTCGCTGGCGCTATGCTTGCGGGCAAATACGCCCGCATCACCGGGTGACAAGTCTTTCATGACCACCCTTCCTTCAGATTGGTGATCGTGGTCGCGAGCAGAAGTTCGAGTCCGACATGGACACTTTCGCGGCACGCATGGGTGCCTCACCCGCAGGGCGATCACCAGATGCGACCGCGGCGCTTTTTCACGAGGATTGCGCGTAATCTCGCTGAGTGGAGCAGATCCGTACAGGCTGCTTTCTCGGCTGTGGAAGAGCCCTGATGCGGATAAGGTGGAAACACCGCGTCCATACGTACTGCGAGTACAGTGATGCAAAGCAACGCGCATTCGTGTGAAGCGAAGAGGCTACTATGCGATTCGCAGGCACAAACGGACCGGTCGGTTCATAAATAGTTGTCCGGCTTGATCGCGCCCCCTATGATTGCGCCGTTTTTCTGACCACTCGCCTCGCCAACTAAGGAATGAGCCATGGTGAAACGCGGCGTGATAATTGCCCGCATCAAGCCCGGATGCGAGAGGCAGGTGGCAGACGTCTTTGCAGAGTCCGATGCGACCGAGTTGCCGCGGCTCACCGGCGTCCGCCACCGCAGCCTGTTTGTTCTGGAAGACATCTACGTCCACTACGTGGAAATGGACGAGGATTTCGAACGATCGGTCGATCAGGTCCGCGATCACTCGCTGTTCAAGGACATCAGCAAGAAGCTCGAACCGTACATCGAGCCGTATAATCCCGCTACATGGCGCTCTCCGAAGGACGCGACAGCGAGGGAGTTCTACGTATGGGACGCCGAACGGGTCCATGGAGCGCCTTGAGTTGCTCCGCCGCAGACCGCTCGTATAATTGGCCCGCCACGGCAGCAGGCCTTTTCGTGTGCTCTCTTCCAACCCTGTCGGAGACGTGGCCGTGATCTTGTCTCAGTCCGAGCCCGCCGAGGAGTCTTACGAGCGTGCCTGGGCCTACTACCGCGCGGGCAACTACGCCCGCTGCCGGGAACTGGCCGACCGTCTGCTTGCCGATCATGGAGCGGACGATGCGGGCCTGACCCTGAAAGGCATGGCGCTGGCCGAACTTGATCAGCCGGAGGAGGCAATCGAGGCGTTTCGGCTGGCGGTACAGATCCGGCCCGACAATGAAGAAGCCTGGGCACAGCTCGGAACCGCGCTGGTGACCGAAGGTCATCTGGCCGAAGCCGCCGAATCGTTCCGCGCCGCATTGCGGATCCGCCGCGACAATCACCGCGCCATGGTGGACCTTGCCAACGTGCTGTACATACTCGGCCAGGTAAATGAAGCGATTGCCACACTCGAGGAGGCCCGCCGTACACGACGGGGCGACTTGGGAATCCTGCGAAACCTGGCCGAGATGTACGCCTCGGACGGGCAGTCCGAGAAAGCGCTGGCGACGACCCTCGAAATCCTCGACCTGCAGCCGGGCGATGTGCTCGCTCGCTGCGACGCGGCATGGCTCCTCCTTGCTCTCAACCGGCCGGACGAGGCGGGCGAGATGTTTCGCTCGCTGCGCCGGACTGATCCGGAGCAGGACCACGAGTTGTACGCGATCCACGGCCTGGTGATCGTCGAGATCCGCCGGCGCGACTGGCGCCGGGCCCTGAACCTGGCGATCGAAGCCACTCGATTAGACCGCTACGACTTCACCACCGCGCTATTGGCTTACATCAGCAGCCGCCTTTTTGATCAGCAGTGCGCCGTCACCGAAAACGAACTGAACGACCGCTTCGAGCTGGAACACCGCGAGCATCGCCGTTTGCACGCCGAGGCGGTCGTGTGATCGCGCGGCGCGCCGGCCGAAACTCTCGCCACCACGGGGATGACTTACGATGTCGCAGACACTGGCCAGTGAGACGATCCCGTCTGCGGTCGGCCCGGCACCGTCGGGCGCCGATGAAGTGCGCTGGGTGAAGTGCCCGCGCGATGGGGCGTTCATCTACCGCAAGCGGCTCGATCGGAACCTCCAGGTCTGTCCCGAGTGCAACTACCATTTCCGCATCGGCGTTCGCGAGCGGCTGCGCTATCTGGTCGATCCGGGCAGTTTTGAAGAACTCAGCGGCGACGTCGGGCCGCAGGATCCGCTCGGTTTCGTCGATAGCAAGCCCTACCGCTCCCGCCTTGAAGCGGCGCAGCAGAAGACGGGCCAGCGAGAAGGCGCCGTGTTTGGCACGGCGTGCATCGGCGGCACGGCGCTGGTGGTGGCCGCGATGGATTTCAATTTCATCGGAGGAGCGATGGGCTCGGCGGTGGGCGAGATCATCACTCGGGCCGCCGAAACGGCCACCGAGCGCCGTCAGCCGCTTCTGGTCGTCTGCGCGTCGGGCGGGGCGCGGATGCAGGAGGGTTGCCTGTCGCTGATGCAGATGGCCAAGACCAGCGCGGCCCTGGCCGTTCATGCCGAGCGAGGGCTTCCATACCTCGTGCTACTGACCGATCCGACTTACGGCGGTACGACCGCCAGCTTTGCCACGCTGGGCGACGTGTTGATTGCCGAGCCCGATGCCATGATCGGGTTTGCCGGACGATCCGTCGTGGAATCGACGATCCGGCAGAAGCTGCCCCTCGATTTCCAGCGCTCCGACTTCCTCCTTCAGCACGGCATGATCGACATGATCGTGCCGCGCGGCCAGCTTCGCGGCACGATCGGCCGGCTCCTGGGCACTTACGCCGGCGCGATCGACCGCCGGAGCCTTCGCCCTGACGCGCTGCCCGACGTCGACGAAGTCGCTCCACCGTCGGGCGAACGGCCGCCGCGCGACGCCTGGGAAACGGTCCAACTGGCTCGCCGCCAGGATCGCCCCAATACGCTGGAATACATCGGCGGGACCTTCAGCGACTTCCAGCCGCTCCATGGCGATCGCCTGTTCGGCGACGACGCGGCAATCGTTGGTGGCGTTGCCCGGTTGGGAGCGGTGAGTTGCATGGTTATGGGCACCCTCAAGGGGCGAACAATCAAGGAAAACGTCGAACGCAATTTCAGCATGCCTCACCCGGAAGGTTACCGCAAAGCGCTTCGCCTGATGCAGCAGGCGGCCCGCTTTGGCATGCCGGTGGTGATGTTCGTCGATACGCCTGGGGCCTATCCGGGTATCGGGGCCGAGGAGCGCGGCCAATCGGGCGCGATCGCCCGCAACCTGCTCGAGATGGCCCGCTTCCCCGTCCCCATGGTGACGGTGCTCACCGGCGAAGGGGGCAGCGGCGGCGCGTTGGCGCTGGGTGTGGCCGATCGCGTGCTGATGCTGGAAAACGCCTACTACTCGGTGATCAGCCCCGAAGGCTGCTCGGTAATCCTCTTCAAGAGCGTGGAGTCGGCGCCCCAGGCGGCCCGCGCGCTGAAGATTACTGCGCGAGATCTCGAGCAGCTTGGGGTGATCGACACCATCGTTCCCGAACCGGCGGAAGGGGCGCACGCCGACCCGGCGGCAATGATCGATACGCTGCGGCGCGTCCTGGTCGGCGAGCTGCGCGGCCTGCTTGGCCGGAATCCGGCGGAGCTGGTCGCCGACCGCTATGCGAGGTTCCGTCGCTTTGGCGCATCGGCCGCGATTGCCGCCAGCGAGCGGATCAGCGCCGACGGCAGAACCCTGGTCCACTGACGTTCCGTGTTTCACAAGCACACACCAGCAAAGGTGAATTGTGGCTGAAGGCAGCAACATCCAGCAGGCGGTGGCCGAGGCCAAGGAACTCGTCAGGATGCTGGAAACCTCCAGCGTGCGGCGCCTGGTGCTCGCCTCGGGCGACTTCAAGATCGTCGTCGATCGCACCGGCCGTGACGCGGCGGCATCCGGTCCCGCGACCCCCGTAACCGGCCCGGTGGGCGCGGCCGCGCCGACGGACCAGCGCCACCGGGTGCTGTCGCCGATGGTGGGCACCTTCTATCACGCCCGCTCGCCCGGAACCAAGCCGTTCATCGCCGTAGGCGGGCGCGTCGAGCGCGGCCAGACGATCGGCATTGTCGAGGCGATGAAGGTCATGAACGAAGTCCCCAGCGACGCGGCGGGTGTGGTCGTCGAGATCCTCGTGCCCGACGGCCAGTCCGTCCAGTTCGAACAGCCCCTGGTCGTGATCGACACTCAAGCTTGAGGGACTCCCGTGTTTTCCAAGGTCCTGATCGCCAACCGCGGTGAAATTGCCGTCCGCATCTTCCGTGCCTGCCGCGAACTGGGCATTCCCACCGTGGCCGTGTACTCGAAGGGGGACGCCGGTTCGCGCGTCACCCAGTTGGCCGACGAGGCGGTGTGTATCGGCCCGGCGCCGGCGGGCCGCAGCTATCTATGCATACCGGCGCTGATCGGCGCCGCGAAAATGACTGGCGCCGATGCGCTTCATCCGGGTTACGGCTTCCTCTCCGAGGATCCCGACTTCGCCGAGATTTGCCACGACGAGGGAATCACATTCATCGGCCCGAAGCCCGACGTGATGGCCCGGGTGGGCGACAAGGCCATGGCCAAGCGCGTGATGAAAGAGGCGGGCATGCCGCTGGTGCCCGGCACTGAAGAGCCGATCCCCTCGCTACAGGACGCGTACGACATTGCCCGCGAGCTGGGCTATCCGGTGATCATCAAGGCCGTGGCCGGAGGTGGCGGACGCGGCATCGCGCCGGTCTGGCGGCGCGAGGACATGGAACAGGCCTACAACACCACTCGCGCCAGCGCCCAGCAGATCTTCAAGAACAGCGACGTCTACATGGAGAAACTCATCGAGCAGTTCCGCCATACCGAGGTCCAGATTCTCTGCGACAATCACGGCAATGGCGTCCACCTCGGCGAACGCGACTGCTCCGTCCAGCGCCGGCGGCAAAAACTGATTGAAGAAGCTCCTTCGATCCACCTCAGCCCCGAGCAGCGGAAGCGGATGTGCGAGACGGCGGTCAAGGGCGCCTTGGCGGCCGGATATTCCAGCGCCGGGACCGTCGAGTTCATCCTCGATCCCGAGGGCAACTTCTACTTCATGGAAATCAACGCCCGCATCCAGGTCGAGCATCCCGTCTCAGAGATGATCTCCAGCGTCGACCTGATCAAGGAGCAGATCCGCGTGGCGGCGGGAGAGCGGCTGCGTTTCACCCAGGATGACATTCAGCTCCGCGGCCACGCCTTCGAGTGCCGCATCAACGCCGAGGACCCCGATCGCGACTTCGAGCCCGACAAGAGCGGGCGCATCGGCCTGTTCATCCCGCCAGGCGGGCCGGGAACCCGGGTGGACACTTACGTCTACTCCGGCTGGTGCGTCCCGCCCTTTTACGATTCGCTGGTGGCCAAGATCATCGTCTGGGCCGAAGACCGGCCCAGCGCAATCGACCGCATGCTGCGAGCGCTCTCCGAGACCACCATCGAGGGCATCAAGACCACGATCCCGTTCCACCAGGAAGTCATGTCCCATCCGGCATTCCGCGAAGGGGACGTGTTTACCGACTTTATTGTGCGCCACATGACCCGCGCGCCCGCGTTAACTTGAAACTCGAGCAAGGTGCCGTGCGATGACCGTCAATACGCAAGACGATGCCCAACTGTTGCGCGAGCAGGTCGCCCAGTTATCGGCCGAATTGGAGCGTCTCAAGGAAGAACGGCAGCAGGAGATCGCAGAGCTCAACGAGCTGATGCGGATCAGCACGCAGCTCAACTCGACGCTCAAGCTCTCCGAGTTGTTGCGTTTGATCATGAGCTCAGCCCGTGACCTGTTCCGCGCCGAAGCGTGCTCGGTGGCGCTCCGCGACGACGAGTCGGGCGAGCTGGTGTTCGAAGTCGCCGTGGGCGAGAAGAGCGATGACTTGCCGAGGAAACGCGTCCCGGCCGGCCAGGGCATCGCCGGACGCGTGGTGGAGACCGGCCGCACGATGGTGGTCAATTCGATCGAGGAGAATCCGTACTTCTACGACCAGATCGACCGTGCGACCGGATTCGCGACGCGCAACATGCTGGCGGTGCCGCTGGTGGTGAGGGACCGCACCATCGGCGTTGTCGAGATCATCAATAGCCAGGGCCGCGACCTGTTCGACGAACACGACGTGCGGCTGGCGGAGGCCCTTACCAGCCAGGCCGCCGTGGCCATCGACAACGCCGGCCTCTACCAGCGGTTGGCCGACGCGCTGGTCACCTCGCGGATGTCGTATCGACTGTAGCGAAGTCATGCTGCGAATTCACGTCCGAGGCCCCACGACCGATACGTCCTTCTGCCACGTCTCGGGGCCTTACGAATTCGGCCGCGGTCCCCGCCGCGAAGTGCCGCGGTGCATCATCCGGGATCCTTCCGTCTCGCGCGATCAGTTGCAGGTGCTGGAACTCGATGGGGGCTGTGTCCGCGTCCAGAACCTCAGCAGCACCACTCCCGTAGTGCTCAGCGACAGCACGACGCTAGACACGGGTGAGAGCCGCGAGATGCGGCCGCCGTTGCGGCTGGCCGTCGGGGCGAGCACGATTGAAATCGATGTCGCCACCGGGCACGACGACGACGCCATGAACACCGTCCTCGTGCCCTGGCGAAAGCCGGGGCAGCGGGGTCCGACGCTGCGCGAACTGGGTGAATCTCCCTCGGCCCAGGCGATCACCCAGTGGCTGGAAATGGCTCTCGACATCCAGCAATCGGCCAAGGATCTTCCCGAACTCTATGAGCGGACCGCGCAAGCGCTCGTGGATCTGGTGGATCTGGACTTCGCCATGGTGCTTCTCCATGAGAGAGACGATTGGGAAGTGGTGGGGCAGGCGGCAAAGAACTCGCACGTCTCCATCGATCTCAGCCGGACCATGCTTCGCCGTGTCATTGAAGAGGGGCGGACGCTGTTTCAAGGCGCCGCCGAGCTTCCCCTGACGGAAAGCCTGCGGCGCACGACGGCGGCAGTAGTCTCTCCCATCCTGGGACTCGAGCGTGAAGTGGTCGGCGCCCTCTACGGCGCTCGCACCGGCCGGATCGGCCCGGCCGTGCAGGGATTGACAGAACTTGAGGCCCAGGTCGTGCAGCTCTTTGCAACGGCGACGAGCACCCGCCGCGCCCGCGCCGAGGCGAGCCGAATCCGAGTCCAGTTCGAACAGTTCTTCTCGCCCGAGTTGGCCCGCGAACTGCAGAAGAACCCCGGGCTCCTCGAAGGGCGAATGCAGGAGGTGACCATTCTGGTCAGCGACCTGCGCGGTTTCTCCCGGCTCTCCGAACGCCTCGGTCCCGAGAACACCTGCCGTGTCATGCGTGATATCATCGACCAGTTCACTTCGCGGATCATCGAGCATGGCGGAGTGGTGGTCGATTACGCCGGCGATGGCATCCTCGCCCTCTGGAACGCTCCCGTGCTCCAGGATGACCACGCCGTGCGGGCCTGCCGGGCCGGCCTCGCCATGCGCGACGACCTGCCGGAACTCAACGAGAAATGGAAAGGCCTCGCCGAGGGTCAATTGGCCGCCGGCATCGGTGTAAACACGGGTATCGCCCTGGTCGGCAATACGGGCAGCCACCATCGCCTCAAGTTCGGACCGCACGGACATACCGTCAATCTCGCCAGCCGCGTGCAGGATGCCACAAAAAAGCTCGGCCTTCCGCTGCTCATTACCGGATCGACTCGCGACAAGCTGCCAGCGGAATTCGCGACCCGGAGGCTCTGTACCGCCCACGTGGCCGGAATCCGTGAAACGGTCGCTCTGTACGAACTGCGCGGCCTGCACGCCCCATCCGACTGGCTCCATCAACGCGACGTTTATGAGACGGCGCTGGCCGACTTCGAAGCCGGTCAATGGTGCAATGCCTGTCAGGCCCTCGTCACGCTCACCGGGCTCGACCAGGCCGAGAACCGCTTCGACATCCCCACCGTCAAGTTGCTGCGCAAAGCGTGGGAATCGCTCGAGAAACGCGAGGTTCTCGATCCGGTCATCGATCTGACGTTGGCATGAGCCCTTCCCGGGAGTTCCGGTAGCCGCCGCAGCGGAGTAGGATGAGAAAGATGGAAAGCGGGTCCCATCAGACCCTGTCCCCACCCCCCATGTCCCACTCGCGTCTGGCCGGATCCGGCGCATCGGGTGAGGAGCGGCTCATGAGCGGCGATACGACCCGGGCTGAAGACTGGATCGATGGCTTGTGCGACCGGTACGAGGCTGTCTGGAAGTCCGGCCAGGTGCCGATGATCGGCGAATGGCTCGCGCGGGCGGGCCAACTGTCGGCTGCCGAGCGGCGCAAGCTTCTCGTCGAACTGGTGGCCGTCGACTTGCCATATCGCTGGGGCCACGCCCGCCATTCTGCGGAGACCAGGACCGAGGCGCCCTCGACGCACCGCGAAGCCCCCGAACGGTCCGGCCATTTGGCCGCCGGATGGTTGCTCGACGACTATGTGCGCGAGTTTCCTGAACTCGGTGCGGTCGAACTACTGCCCGAGATGTTGATCATCCAGGAATATCGCGCGCGGCAGCGTTGGGGAGACCGCCCGAGTCACGAATCGTTCCTGCAACGATATTCCGGTCGTGCCGGCGCGCTGGAGCGTCGATTGGGCGAGGTCGATGCCGAATTGGCTCGCTCTCCGCTCGAAGCGGCTGGCACGGAAACAGCCGCGCTGGCGTGCGACAGCGCAGCTTCTTCGACTGACGCCGGGCAGGTCCGGCTGGGCCGTTTCAGGCTGGTCGAGCGGATCGGTGAAGGGGGATGCGGCGCGGTCTACAAGGCGATCGATGAACAGTCGGGCGAGTGGGTGGCCATCAAGCGGCCGCGGCGCGGCGCGTTTCAGAGCGACGTGGAACGCGAACGGTTCCTACGCGAGGCGCGGACCGCCTCCCGGCTTCGCCACCCGAATATCTGCCCGGTCTACGAGGTCGGCCAGGACCAGGAGCGGACGTTTATCGTGCTGAAGTACATCCCTGGGAAGACACTCCACTACCGGCCCCATCGGCGAGTTGCTCCCGAAAGAGCGGCGGAACTGGCGGCCAAGATCGCCCGCGCAGTCCAGCATGCCCACGAGCGAGGCATCGTCCACCGTGATATCAAGCCCGGCAATGTGATGATCGATGCCGAATCCGGTGAGCCGGTGCTGATGGATTTCGGGCTCGCCAAGGAGTTGATCGGCGGGGGGATCAAGCTAACGCACACCGGAGACATCGCCGGCACCCCGGCCTACATGTCGCCCGAACAGGCCCGCGGTCAGATCCGCGAAATCGGCCCGGCCAGCGATGTTTACTCGCTCGGCGCGGTGCTCTATGAACTTCTGACCGGACGTCCGCCGTTTGAAGGCCGCGCGGCCGTGGTCCTCGTCAAGGTGCCCACGGAAGAACCTCCAGCGATTCGGAAACTGGTTCCGGGAATCCATCCTGACTTGGAGACGATCTGCCGGAAAGCCATGAGCAAGGCGCCTGGCGACCGCTACGCGACAGCGGCCGGGCTGGCCGCTGACCTCGAGCAGTACATCGCCGGACGGCGAATCGCGACGCGGCGACCGGGCTCGCTCGGCCCCTGGCTCGCGAAGCTTCTCCGTCGCGAGCACCGCACGATATAATCCTCACGTCCCTGTCTCGGCGTCTCTCGACCGACTGTCGATCGCTCACGGTTCGAACGGCGTGGCGGGCGGCGGCGTGCCTCCGTCATCGTCATCGCTGAGCGCTGTGCCGACGCCGATCCCGGCCGCTGCCGCGCCGACGCCGAGGGCGGGGCCGATTCCGATGCCCCCTCCCATCGCACCGCCGCCGAATCCTGCCGGCGCCGCACCAAACGGGGTCGGGGCCATCGGCATGGGTGCCATGCCCGGACCAAAGGCGGCCGGGCCGAAAGCACCGTCGCCCCACACCCCCGCGCAAGCCATCAGTTGCTGCACGAAAGGCGATTCCATCGAGAGTACGAGCGGCAGTTCAAGCAACTGCTGATCCTCAGGCGCGTCCTCATCGAAAGGCAGCACGCGCACGGTTGAGACAACCGCCTTCTTCTCTCCGGCCGCGAGCACGGCGTAGATGCCCGGTTCTAGATTCGCGACCTCGTAGTCGCCATTGCTGTCCGACTCGGCGCTCGCGGTGGTCTGTCCGACGAACTTGATCTTGGCCGCCACGCCATCGAAGGCGCCCGTCGCGTCAAGCAGGCTCACTCGGCCCGCCAACGTTCCGTCGCGTCTCAGGTGGACCGTCTGTATGCCGGTGATCCCCGGCAGGGCCAAGAGATCGCCGGGAGGCGCTTCGGCCTCCTCTTCCACGGTTGCGATGTCGCGCTGCTGGGCGACCGCTGGTGCCATCGACCACCAGGCAAACCCGACGGTCATCACGACCACCAAGCGACGGCTGCAAAGATGCTGTAGTCTCACCGCTCGACTCCTGTATTCCAAGGTGCGCGTCACGAGTGTGCAAAGGATTTCGGCGGCTTGGCAGCGCGTCACTGCCGTCAGCCGCGGGTATTCTAGGCAGTCTGGGAGGTTTGTTGTCAATACCCCAGAAAGTTGGGTGACCAGCCATGCGAGACATCGAAATGAAACGGGAATATCTCCGGCTTTCGGGGATACCGCGCTATCCGGAAATAACGCTTCAGGGGGAGTTGTCTCCCTTTCCTCGGGCGAGACAATACAAGCGTTAGCTGGGACCGATCTGCCAACCCTCTCACGGACTAATGAGCCGGCAGAACGCCGGATGGCCATGCGACGCGCGGCTTGGGTCATGCTCGCATCCGCCGCCCTTGCCGCGGCAACGCTGTCGTTGGGCGCTCAAGGGCCCGACGAGTATCGCCGTCTTTTCGAGCAGTTCCACCTCCAAATGGACGCCGGGCGCTATGACGACGCGCTCGGCACGGCGGGCCGGCTTCGGGCACTGGCCGAACCTCCCAACGGCCCGCTCCGCGGCCAGCGCGGACTGCTCGCCGAGGCGGTGCTCAAGCAGGCCCAGGCCCTCCAGGCACTCGCGCAGTTCCAATCCTCCGAGGAACTGCATCGCTGGTGCCTGACCGTCGACGAGCGCGACTTCGGCCCCGACCACCCGGTCGTCGCCCGGGATCTGGAGAGCCTGGCCCGGCTACAGGGCGCTGTGGGGCGTTACGCCGAGGCTGAGGCGGCCCAACAGCGGGCGTTGTCGATCCGCGAGAAACATCTGCCGGCCAATCATCCGGACCTCGCCGCATCGATCGAACATTGGGCGACGCTCTGCGCCGAGCAGGCGCGATATGCCGAGGCCGAGACGCTCTATCGCCGCGCGCTGGCGATCTGGGAAGGGCGTGGCCAGGACGAGCGTCTCGAACTTGCCCGCGTGGTGAACAACCTTGCCACGCTGTTCCACGAACAGGGACGCTTTGCCGACGCCGAGCCCCTCTACCGCCGGGCGCTGGCGATCCGCACCGAGAAGCTTCCTGCCGACGATCCGGCGCTTGCCAGCACGCTCAGCAATCTGGCCGCGCTGCTGATGGAGCACGGCCGCTACGCTGAGGCGGAAGAGCATTACACCCGCGCCCTGGCGATCGACCGCAAGCGCGCCAATCCGCAACCGCTCGGCCTGGCGGCAACGCTCAACAACCTGGCGGCGCTCTATAGCCGTCAGCAGCGATATGCCGAGGCCGAGTCGCTTTATGACGAGGCTTTGAAGATCCAGCGTGCCGGGGTGGCTGGCGACGATCCGCGGCTGGCCGGCACACTCGACAACCTGGCCCTGGTGCGGATCGAGCAGACCCGATATGCCGAGGCCGAGGAACTGCTCAAGTCGTCGCTCAGCGCACGCGAGAAGCACTGGGGACCACGGCATCCCGAGGTCGCCCGCAGCCTCAGCAATCTCGCGCTTGCCTACCGCAACCAGGGCCGTCGCGATGAGGCCCGCCCCCTCGTCGACCGCGCGATCGAGATCCAGGAACTGGCGGGCACCGCTCCGGCCGATCGCTACCAGAGCTACATGCTGCGGGCACGAATTCTCATCGAAAGCGGCCAGTCAGACGAGGCCGAAGCCGACCTGAGGCGAGCCATGGAGCTCGCCGAGCAGCAGCGATTGCAGGCGTCGGGTGGCGAATTTGAACGCGCCCGCACATTCGGCCGTTTTGGCGATGCCTTCGAACTGATGGTGGCCCTGCAAGCCGGTCGCGGCAACGTCCCCCAGGCGTTCGAGGCTGTGGAACGCGGCCGGGCCCGATCGTTGCTCGATGAACTGGAGTTGGCCCTGTTGAATGCCAACCTGGAGGTCGGCCGGCCCGCGGCCGAGCGCGAGCAGTTGCTCGAAGAAGAGCTTGAACTGAAACGGAAGATCGCCAGCGTCGAGCGGCAATACAAGAATCTCCCCCCGACCGCCAGCCGCGAGCAGCGAGCGGCCCTGCAAGGCGAATGGGACGCTGCCCGCGCCGAGTTGTTTCGGCATTACAGCCAGCGTCGGAGCACCAGCCCGATCTACCGCCGCTTGCTCTCCGATCAGGGCAATCCGTTGCGGCTCGGCCAGCTTCGCCGCCGGTTGATCGGCGATCCTGGCGTCGTAATGCTGATCTACCTGGTGGGGGAACAGTCGAGTTACGTGCTCGCCATTGGCCCCAGCGACGCGGGGATCTCGCCGCTGGAGGCCGACGAGCAAGTGGCGCGCGAACTGGCGATCGAGCCGGGGGCAATCACGGCCGAAATACTTCGGCCCGTGCTTGTCAACCAGCGTGGTGACGGTGTTCTGCAACAGCTTCGCGATACGCGGATCAGCGAACCGGCTTCGCGGCGCTTGGCTGCCATGTGGCAACTGCTCATCCCTTCGGCGGTTCGCGAGAGCCTCGTGAGCGGCGAAGTGACGCGGTTGATCGTGGTGCCCGACGGCGGGCTGGCTCTGCTCCCCTTCGAGGCATTGATAGTCAAGCCGGGTGCCGAGCCGCAGTACCTGCTCGACGTCGGTCCGCCCATTCAGTACGGCCCGTCGGCTTCGGTGCTCTACAATCTCGCCGACCCCGGACGCAGCACGGTCCGGCCGGCCGAAGAATCGCTGCTGACGGTCGGAAATCCTGAATACCCTGCGCTCGCGGCGGCTGAAACGCGCGGCAGTTCCTCGACCGTATGGGACGACCTTTCACCTTATTCGCGCTATGTTCGGTTGGGCGGTGAGCTCGGCCCCCTGCCGGGCACGCAGGCCGAGTCGCGCTTGGTGATCGAGGTGTTTCAGGAGAAGGGACTTTCCGGGCTGCGTCTCGAAGGCCCGGAAGCGACCGAAACCAATGTCCGCTCCCACGCGCCGGGGCGGCGGATGGTGCACTTTGCCTGCCACGGCCTGGTCGACGAACTCTACGGCAACTACTTCGGAGCGCTGGCCTTAACGCCCCCCAAGCAGCAGAGCGATGCATCGGACGACGGTTTCCTGCTTCTCGATGAGATTTGCCAGTTGAAGCTCGATGGCTGCGAGCTGGCGGTGCTCAGCGCGTGCAATACGAATTGCGGCCCCGATCAGCGCGGCGAAGGCGTCTGGTCGCTGTCGCGGGGGTTTATCCTTGCTGGGTGCCGCCGCGTCGTGGCCAGCAACTGGCGGGTGGAAGACGAATCGGCAGCGGCCCTGGTGGGCGATTTCTGCCGGACACTCGCCCGTCAGCCAGATCAGTCGTCCCCCGACTATGCCGCGGCTCTCCACGAAGCCAAACGCCGCGTGCGCGCCCAAGCCAAGTGGCAGGATCCGATCTTCTGGGCGCCGTTTGAGTTGATCGGCCCCCACTGATCCCGTACGGAATTTCTGCAGCCAGAAGGAGCAATCCTATGGGAATCGTTCGAGCATCAGTTGCGGTCGCTGCCTGGTTGGGCGTTTGCTCGCTGCTGGCCCTGTCGCCGCCGGCCGAGGCCGGCGAACCGCCGTTGCGGTTCCGCGATCTGGTTGCCGAATACTTCGATGAAGGAAACGGCGAGAAACTGGCCGAGGCCGTCGGCTGGCAGGACCCCGTGAAGACCGTCGTCGCGCTGGAATACAAGATCGTGCTCGTCAAGGACGGCAAAGAGGAGATGGTTGATCCCAAAGCCTATGGCTTCAAGGTTGGCGATCAAATCCGCCTGGTCGTGCAGCCATTCACCGATTCGTATATCTACATCTTCCATCAGGGAGCTAGCGGGAAGGCGGGCCTGCTCGTGCCGCGGGAGAACGACGAACCGCCGCAGGTCGCCGCCCGGCAGACAATCACGCTCCCCAGGCGCGGCCTCTTCGAGTTCGTCAGCCCGCCGGGCGACGAGAAGATCGTCGTCGTCGCCGCCGAGAAACCCGTTGCCGACCGGCAGACGCTCATCAAGATCCTGGCGAAGTCCCCGGAGAACGACACTCCTGAAGAGGCGACAGTGCGAGCCTCGCTCAACGCCTCGGTCGAGGCCGTGATCAAGACCGTTCAGGAACGCGAACAGGAATTGCGCAATCAGGTGGTCAAGTTCCGCGGCGTCGCCGGCACTGCCGGTCACGATGAGATGGTGGAGGACGTTCGCCGTCGCGCCGTCACCCGGGGAACGGTCGAGGAGCCGGGCCGGAACGCCGATGAAGGGACGGTGGCCATGTACATCAGCCTCGCGCGCGACGCCGAGGAAGGCCGCGTGCCCAACCTGGTCGTCACCATTCCGCTCAAGTCGAGCGCCCGCAATCCCGCGCCATGATCGAGCAGACAACGTTCTATAGCTATGCCCAGGGGGATGAACCGATTCCCGGTCTGCGGCTGGTGCAGTTCCTGGGCGAGGGTGGATTCGGCAAGGTCTGGAAGGCCGTGCGGCCGGGTGAGACTGAAGTTGCCGTGAAGATCATCCGACTCGACGGCGGCGAGGGACGGCGCGAGTTCCGCGCGCTGGAGTACGTCAAGCGGATCCGGCATGCCAACCTCGTGCCGATCCATGCCTTCTGGCTCAAGGATATCCATGGCCGCATTCTCGATGACACGCCGGCCGAAACGGAGCTGAGCGCCCTGCCGACGGCACCGAACCAGGCGATGCCTGCGAACACAGCCTCGTTGTCCTCCCTTGCCGCAAAGGAACTCATCATCGAGATGGGGCTCTGCGACAAGACTCTCGCCGACCGTCTCGACGAATGCCTTGCCGAGGGACTCCCCGGCATTCCCGTCGGCGAATTGCTCGACCACATGGACGGAGCAACCGCCGCCATCGATTTCCTCAACAGCCCGATCCACTCGTTCGGCCAGAATCGAGTGGGCGTGCAGCACTGCGACATCAAACCCAAGAACATCATGCTCGTGGGCGGCTCAGTGCAGATCTGCGATTTCGGCCTGGCACGGATCGTGGGCCCCATTCGCTCCACGACGCTTTCCGCCGGTACGCTCGCCTACGAAGCGCCCGAATGCCTTCAGCACGGCAAGCCAAGCGCGTCGACCGACCAGTACTCGTTGGCCATCAGCTACTATCAGCTCCGGACCGGCCGGCTGCCTTACGAGGTGGAGACGGTTGGCGCGGTAACGCATGCGATTCTGCAAGGCAAGTTCGACTTTTCCGGGGTCGCGCCGGCGGAACAAGCGGTGCTGCGCCGAGCGACAGCCACGGAACCGGGCAAGCGCTATCCCAGCGCGCGGGCCTTCGCACAGGCACTCCGTGGCACGTCTGCGGCAACACCCGAGGCGCCGCCGAGGCGGCTCTGGCCCTGGGCGGCCCTGCCCGCCGGCGTCGCCGCCGCGGTGGCTGCCGTTTGGTTGAGCCTGGGCGGCGATGTGATCCAGCCGCATGATTCGACGCACGAGGGCGCAACCGTCGTGCCGGAATCGCCTCCGCTCAGAGAGGTTGCGCGGATCGGCGACGACCCGCCCGCGTCCACTCCAACCCCCTCAGCCATCGATCCGGCCGCACTGGCTGTTGCCGACATCTCACCGGCCCTCGATGAGGCAAAGAGACTGCTTGAAGCGAGCCAGTTCGAAGAAGCCGAGAGGCGGTTGACCGAGGCCATCAAGGCCGGACCTCCCAGCGCACTGGCTCACAGCCGGTTGGCGGCCGCCCAGTGGCATCTGGGAAAGTTCTCCGACGTCGTCGAGACGCTCACGTCGGCCCTGGCCATCGAACCGAACGCCCGTGACCTGGTCACTCGCGGGCGGGCCCACAAGGAACTGGCAAACCTCACCGAGGCTGCCGCCGATTTTCAAAAGGCGGCAGGCCTCGACCCCGACGACGGCGACGCGCAATACCTCCTGGCCGAGTGCCAAAGAATGATCGGCGAGCACGCCCTGGCCCTCCAGGCTTACGAGCGCGCTGTCCTGCTCTACGACAAGACACCTGACCCGCTCTACGATCTGCCGCACGCCCAGTTGTGGCGCGGCACCTGCTGCCTGAGCCTCGGGAATCTCGACGGCGCGGCCGAAGCCTTTGAAGCCGCGCTGCAGACTCCGGGAGAACTTGAGCCGATTGGCGCACTGCTCGATGAATTGGCGGCGAGGCTGGAGGCAGACGGGCGGTCGGACGACGCCGCCCTTTGGCGCCGTCGAGCCACCGCACAGCGTTCCAGCGTCGGCCGATGACGATGCTCCACCATCGCTACACACGGGCATCGAAGCCCGATTGCCTGCCCAGATAGTATCGCAGGTTGGCCAGCACTTCTTCACGATGGCCCGACCAGGGCAGATAAAGACCAGACCAGGCGTCCAGGGGGACAGCGTCGGCGTTGGGCAATAGCAGGACGCCCGCGGAAGCCATTCCGCAACTGCGGATCGCCGTCCAGGGGATCACGCGGCGGCGGCGAAAGACGGTCTGGTGCACTCCCTCCAGGTCCAGCTCATACCAGATGGGTACGTAGAACCTCCACCCGGCCAGAATAATCGCGGAGACGGCCAGACCGGCCAGGTGCGGCTGACCCGTGACCCATCGCGTCGCGACCGCGATGGCGACGAGAACGATCAGGGCCATCAGCGCCCGCCATGGCGTCTCAACGAGCGGCCAACTTCGCCAGCGAACCGCTGGCGGGGCGGCGCGGAGTCGGGGGGAGGAAGGGGCCAGGGCGGGACTGCTCATACCGCCATTATAGCCACCGCCTCCGCGCCGTGCCTGCGGTCGGCGAGGGGTGCGTCCGAAACCGCTGCCTGGCCGGATAGCGTCCTTTCCTGCAGCAACGATCTACGGTCCGTCGTACCCTTTCTCGCTGAGCATGGCAGCAATACTTGTGCCGCGGGCCCGGCGGGAGGACGGACAAACGGAGATTGAAATCAGCTCCGCGGCGGATTCCCCGTAGGAACCCTGCACAAGAATCTCCCCGTCACCCGCGACCGCCAACGAGCAGCCGATGCACTTCCGCCCCTCCCACGGACCGGCAGCCACTCGTCCGACATTGCTCACACCGACGACGGGCATCTCGTACAGCCGCGCCAGGGGAATGTAGGCCCGCTTCCACAGATCGCCATAGGGCTCGCGAACGGGGTCGTGGTCGGCCGGCACCGCCCAGGCGCAGGGCGAAAGCAACATCTGGGCGCCCATTCGAGCCAGCGAGTGCCCCAGCGCCAGTGAATCCGGGAAGTTGTCGGCGCAGATGTTCACGCCGATCTTACCGAGCGGCGTGTCGCTGACTGCCAATCGGTTGCCGATCGCGTACAGGTCCTGTTCGATGTCGAGCAGGTTGATCTTGCGATGCACGGCCAGGATCTCACCCTCCGGATTGACGAGCAGGGCCGAGTTGTAAATCCGATCCGCCGCACGTTCTGATATCCCGGCCACGACGTAGATGCCATGATCGGCCGCGGCCCGGCAGAGCACGCCGCTCGTCGGTCCCGGTATCGGATCGGCCAGCGTGCGCGCGCTGGGGTGTGTCCAGCCAAGGTCGAGGCACTCGGGCAAGACGACGATCCGGCAGTCGTTTCGAGCCGCTTCGCCGATCATCTCGGCGGCCCGCCGCAAGTTCGCCTCGCGCCGGCCCCCTTCCACCAGCATCTGCCCCAAAGCCAACCTGACCGCGTTCATGGAGACGGAACCACTTCTCCGCCCCCACGCGAGAACATCGCTTTCAGAACCTCGGGGTCGATGTTATTGCTCATAAACCGCACGCTCCCGTCGGCCATGAGCACGTTGAACCCGCCCGGACGCGCCTGGCCCAGCCCGGACATGGGGTCTTGAGCGTCGTACTCCAAATCGTCGGGCTTGGTCCAGATCACCGCCTGGTCATCGTTGGCTTCCACCGCGAGGATCGTATTCGACAGGCCATCGGTCACATCGACAAACCCGATGCCCTTCTGCCCTTCAAACAGCGTGCCTTTGCCTGCAGGCACCTGGTAGATGGTCGTGTTGGGGGGCGATTTGCTGCTGGCACTGCGATAGACGGGCGGCATCTTGTCGATCAGCGTCTTGTTGTGCGCGCTGTCCCACGGTTCATCCTGGTGGAACTGCGCGTAGAGTGCCTGTTGCTCGACAAACGGCAGCAACTGCACGCGCCAGCTCAACAGCGGCTTGCCCTGGGGATCGTAATTGGCCTGCGCCGGCAGCTTCCTGTTGCTGTCGTGGTAGTTGTGCATCGCCAGGCCGATCTGCTTGAGATTGTTCATCGATTGCGACCGCCGCGCCGCCTCGCGGGCCGCCTGCACGGCCGGCAACAGCAGGGCCACCAGCACGCCGATGGTGGCCGTCTGCATCGCAGGCTGCCCCTTGGTGGAGAACAGGTCGAGCCGATCTCCCTGCCGCGCGGGCCGCAGCATCTCGAACGTCCGCTGGCTCATCCGCTCGGTGTAACGGGCCATCGCCTGCTCCACCGGATCGTCGCTCCGCGCGCCACTCTGCTGAGCCATCTGAGCTCGAGCCATCTGGGCGCCGAAGTCGAGGAGTTGATTGTAGATCCTCTCGAGTTCCTGGGCCGACTTCTCATCGGTGGCCTTGATCGACACGAGCACGCTTGTTGACCCCGTGAAATCGGCCCACAGCCCCGCGGCGTTGACCAGTTCCGGAATCCTGCGGGCATCCTCGAAGCTCGGCGGCAGCGGGGCATTGGCCAGTTGTGCCTTGGCCATTTCGCGAACCGGCTCAACGGCCAGCACCGCGGTGACATCATTGCTCCTCACCGTGGCCGAGAGCAGGCGGCTCAGCGGACCCGGCTGGTTGTTCCTGGCCGCCATCCGCTTGCCCAGTTCATCGTGCGCGATGATCACCGTCCGCCCATCGGGCACGAACACGCTCACCCCATTGAGCCGGGCCTCCTGGACCTTGGCGGACAACTGCCGAAACAGCCCTTCGGGATCGACGGGAGTGGCCAGCCGCAGCACGACCCCCGCCTGCGGCGCCATGCCCGATGGCGGTTCGACGACGGCCACAAGCTGCTCGACCTCCAGCGGATCGAAGCCCAGTTCCTTCTTTCCCGCGGCGGAAATGACCTCGATCGGTAGCATTTCCATCTCCGGCGCCGTCAACACGCGGCGCGGAAATGCCACCACGCCGAGAAATGCGCCCGGGGTGACAAACGACAGGTCCGCCGCAACGGGCTGCCCGGTCGACGAACCCGAGACGGGTTGCTGGGCCCATACCAGCGAAGGTGGCAGGATCATGCTTGCCGCCAACATCCCGCAGAGAACATGTCGAAGCACTGCCTGCATAACTGATCCCTTTCCTGAACGTGGGAGCAATGCCCTAGATCGCGCCGCGCTGGGGATTGTAGCGCCGCCGCCGGCCCGAGTCCAGCCGCCACTCGCTAATTGATGCGCACACCCCCACCCCAATCGCAAGGAATACGGCCGCGTCGAGTCAGTCGCCAAACCCGGTGACAGGGCGTTCCCGCGGAACGCGCGACTTCAGGTCGCCGAGCCACTTCCACGTGGTCCGGCGGTTCAAGTCGACCTCGACCACCAGCACGTCGCCCTGTTGCCGGGTTTCCGCAAGCCACTGGCCCCTACGGTCGACAATGCCCGTCTTCATCTCCTCGTCATACGTGCTGCTTACCAAGTAAACCTGGTTCTCGATCGCGCGGGCCTGGGCCAGCAACGCATGCCCGCCCCAGATCGGCAGGGCGATCACCTCAGCCCCACCCAACGCAAGGTTGCGGGCCACTTCAGGAAATTCAAGATCCCAGCAGATCATGATGCCGAGTCTTCCAAAGCGCGTGTCGAACACCGGATACTCCGCGCCCGGCGCCACGCCGCCGTCGATCTCCTCTCGCGGCAGGCAAACCTTGCGATATTTGCCAACAAGCTGCCCGTCGGGCCCGACGAGCACCGCCGTGTTATAGACGACGCTCCCCTCGCGCTCGAGCAGGCCGGCGACGAGGTAGAGGTTGTGCTCTTTCGTCAGACGCCCGAAGTACTCGGTGCTGGGGCCGGGTACCGGTTCTGCCGCTTCCGCGTACGTCAATCCCGTGCCGCAAAGTGTCACCGCCTCGCCCAGGCACACCAGGTCGGCCCGCTCGGCGGCGGCCTTGGCCACCAGCGGTGCGAACATCTGCCGGTTCTCTTCGGGCGTCTTTCCGCCGCGCGGGCGGAAATGCACCGCAGCGAGCCGGACCATGCGCGGCCCGGGAGGCGAAACCTTCTCCAAAGCCACTTCGCTCCAGCGAACCGTCCCGCGCGGCGCCCAGCGGAAGTGGAGCCTCACCACGGCCTGGGTGGCCTTGGCGGGCGCCTGGTACGTGTCGGCCACTTCCGTCCAGCCATCGACGCTGGAGCCCTCGCGGGGAAACTCCGGCTGCGCCATGTCGACCTCGCCCGGCACGAGCTTGCCGCGATCGTCCTGCCAGGTGACGGTAACCACCGCGCTGCGCACCGGATGGGCGACGTTCTCCACCCGACGTAACGCCCGAAACCGATAGTGCTGCCCCCCCACAACGCGGAATGCCTTCTGCCAGTAGCCGTCGAGAGCCGGTCGATCATCGGCGATAATGGCCCAGGCGGGCGAACCGTTTTGGCCCCCTTCCGGTTCGTAAACGAAGTCCGGCCGGATCTCGTCACGCGGCGCGCCGCACGTCCAACCATCCGGCGCCGAGTCCTCCGCCGCGCGCGAATTGCTCACCTGCATGATCAGGCTGGTCAATAGCACCAGCAGAATCGCCCAGCGCATGGAAACACCCTTGATAAGGTTTGGTCAGCGGTCTTCAACTTGGAGTCGCCAGGCGCGACGTCTCGAATCCGACGTCTTCCACAGCGGGAAATAGATCGGAGAGCCGCACGGCGGCCAGCTTCTCTCGCGATTGTCCCGTTACTTCCTGGAGTACCTGCTCGATGCGCTCCCGAGCGACTGGCGACAGATTCTCTCCCAGGGGGAGTTGGGCGGCGAGGGGTCCATCAATCGCCTCGATAATGTCCAATAGCGAGACTTGATCGGCGGGCCGTCCGAGCAGGTATCCACCGTCGACGCCGCGAGTGGACTCCAGAATTCCATGGGCAACCAGGTTGCGAAGGATCTGGAGCAGAAATCGCTCCGGCATCTTTCCTTCAGCCGCCAGGTGGCTGCACGGAACCGGGCCGTCCGCCCGCGCCTGGGCAAGTTGAATGGCGGCCTGCAACGCGTAGGAGACGGTGCGGGAGAGTTTCATAGACGCCCCCCTTTCGGGGATAAATATAGCAGGTGAGCAGAGATTGTCAACAACTTCCGCCCAGGTGGGTTAGGGGAATTACGGCGGAGCAATTACTGAGAGCATGAGGCCGCGATCCGGGTCTCTCCAGAACGCGGACTCGGAAGTGAATGCCGCGAGCCAGGCGGCGCGGGTCAGCGCTTCCCCGACGTCGTCTCGCCAGCGGTGGGTGCTGCCGCAGTCAGCGGTGTGTCGGCCTGCTCGGACCAGAAGGCGTGCCAGACCAGAAGCGCCGCCCCGCACACGAGCATGCTGTCGGCCAGATTGAACGTCGGCCAGGGCCAACTTCCGATCATCACCAGAATCCAGTCTCGCACGGCGTGGACAGGCTCGCCGACTTCGTGCAGTCGGTTGGCATAATTCCACACCAGACCATGCATTCCCAGCCGGTCGTATAGATTCCCCAGAATACCGGCCGTAATCAGACCCAACGCTGCCGTGAGTAACCGGTCGCGGGCCGCGCCACAACCGAACAGCCAGACGAGAATCGCCACGGCAGCCGCGATCGAGAGCAGCGAGAAAAAAATCGCCATCCCCTGACCGAATCCGAACAGAGCCCCCTCATTCAGACTAGTCTGAAACCCCACGACGTCTTCGATCAGCCACCATTCAGGTTGTTCGCCAGGCATACCCAGCCAGTCGAACACCAAGTGCTTGGTCGTCAGGTCGAGCAGGCCGCCCGGCAGCGCGATAGAGAAATAGAGAAGATAGCGGCTGAGCGGGACCGCCTTCACGGCGCGTCGTTTCTCCGCGAGATCCCCATCGCCCTTGGCTCCATCACATCGAGTTGCAGGCGCGTGCTCCATGGGGCTCCGCCGCAAGGTACTGTAAATGTCTCGCTTGTATCAGCTTACGATTTCTCGGAGAGGGAAGCGCACTTCACGCACATGGTGGCGAACGGGATCGCGTCCAGTCGTTGCTTGGGAATCTTCGCCCCGCATTCTTCGCACTCTCCGTAGGTGCCCTCTTCGCAGCGTTCCAAGGCAGCCTCGACCTTGCTCAACGTATCTCCTTCGCTCGCCATCAAGCTGAGCGTGAATTCCTGCTCAAAGTTGTCGCTGCCCAGGTCCGCCATATGAATCGGCATGCTCGACAGATCGCCGCTCGCCTCGTTGCGCCGTCGCTTCAAGGCGGCGTCAGCCAAATTGCTGACGTCCCCCCGCAACCTCGATCGCATCGCCAGCAGTTGGTCCCGATACGCTTTGATTTCGGACTTCTTCATTCACAACCTCGCTACCGAAAACTGCTTGATAGCTCGCGAACTCAAGCTGACAGGTTTTTCATTGTAAATGGTGGAAAAGTCGTTGTCAAAAGGGTGCCTTGCCCACACTCTAGAGGGCCTGGCCGATAGCTTGGCTGCAACCGCGCCTCGCGCGGCGGATTCACCCGCCCTGAAGGTGCTTCGCCACCGGGGGGGAGCTGAATCCCGTGATGCCTTCCGATGGCGTAACTCCCCAGCCGGTGACGGCTTGCGGGTCCTCCAGGCGTGGTTTAGATTGGTGAATTCTGGATCTTGCGGCCCTCACCGATCAAAGCGAGCCCAGCCATCTCTCCCACCGACGCGAGCTTTCAACAGTGTATCTCGCCGGCCTGCCGGGCCACCTACGGCATCGAGGAGGTCCGTGTCTCCTGCGATAGGTGTGGCGAGTTGCTCGACGTAGTCTACGACTGGGACCGGCTGCCGGTTCCCCAGTCGCTGGCCGATTTCGAGCGCAAATGGTCGCGCCGCCACGACCCCCACTCCTTCAGCGGCGTGTGGCGGTTCCACGAACTGCTCCCGTTCGCGCCGCTGGACAAGTGCGTGACCGTGGGCGAAGGGCAGACGCTCCTGCAGCCGTCCGACGGCGCCGCGCGCTACGTCGGCGTGCAGCCCGGCCGGTTGTTTCTGCAGTACGAGGGGATGAACCCTTCGGGCAGTTTCAAAGACAACGGCATGTCGGCCGCCTTCACCCATGCGCGGATGGTCGGCGCGGCGAGGGCGGCCTGCGCCTCGACCGGCAACACCAGCGCCTCGCTGGCGCTCTACTGCTCCGTCACTCGGCTGATGAAAGCGGTGATCTTCATCGGTTCGGGCAAGATCTCGTACGGCAAGCTCTCCCAGGCGCTCGATTACGGCGCGCTGACGGTGCAGATCGCGGGCGACTTCGACGACGCCATGGCGCGCGTCAAGGAAGTCACCCAGCAACTGGGAATCTACCTGGTCAACAGCGTCAACCCCTTCCGCCTGGAAGGGCAGAAGACGATCATGTTCCGGGTGCTGGAGGCCTTGCGGTGGCAAGCCCCCGACTGGATCGTGGTGCCCGGCGGCAACCTGGGCAATTCCAGCGCCTTCGGCAAAGCGTTCTTTGAACTCAAGGAACTCGGCCTCATCGATCGCGTCCCGCGGCTGGCGATCATCAATGCCTCTGGTGCGAATACGCTGAGGCTGCTGGTCGAAGAGCACCGGCTCTGCTGGCGAAATGGCGCGCCCGACATGGCTTGTATCCGGCGGTTCTACGACGCCATGGATGCGGAACACCGCCGGGCATCGACGATCGCCAGCGCGATCGAAATCAATCGCCCGGTGAACCTCCACAAGTGCATCCGCGCGATTGAGGTGTGCAACGGCGTCGTTCGCGAAGTGAGCGATCAACAGATCCTCGACGCCAAGGCCCAGGTGGGCGCCGGCGGCCTGGGCTGCGAACCGGCCAGCGCCGCCAGCGTGGCCGGCGCCAAGCTCCTGGTGAGCGAGGGGATCATCGGTCCCGACGAGCGCGTCGTGTGCGTGCTGACCGGCCACCAGCTCAAGGACCCGGATGCCACGGTGGCTTATCACACGACCGACCAGGAGATGTTCAACCGTGTGCTTGGCAAGCGGGGCGTTCGCCGCGCGTCGTTCGCCAACCGCGCCGTGGCCGTGCCCAACGATATCAACGAGATCATCAAGGCGATTCAGCTTTACAGTTGAATCACCCCTGCCACATGGATAGACAAAAATGCCTGCAACTCGCGTGGTGATACACGGCGCCGCTGGAAGGATGGGCAAGCGGCTGGTCGCCATGGCGGCTGCCGATCCGGAGCTCCAGGTGGTTGCCGCGCTGGAGGCCGTCGGGCATCCGCGCTTGGGCGAGGACGCCGGCACGGTAGCGGGAATTGCAGCCCTCGGCGTGCCGATCACCAGCGAGATCGGCGTCGCCGCCGACTCGTTAATCGACTTCTCAACACCGGAAGCGGCCGGAGGGCTGATCGCGACCTGCGTCGACAAGCGGCTGCCTCTGGTCTTCGCCACCACCGGGCTCAACGAGACGCAGGCCGCCGCGCTGCAGGCCGCCGCGCAGGTGATCCCCGTCCTGTGGTCACCCAACATGAGCCTGGCCGTTAACCTGGGGATGAAACTCGCCGAGATGGCCGCGAAATCGCTCCGCGACAAGGACGCCGACGTCGAGATCCTCGAGCGGCATCACCGCTTCAAGGAAGACGCGCCCAGCGGCACCGCGCTCCGCTTTGGCCGCATCATCGCCGAGGTCATGGGACAATCCGGCCATCGGCACGGGCGCGAGGGCCGACCCGGCGTAAGGCCTCATGCCGAGATCGGCTACCACGCCATCCGCGTCGGCGACAATCCCGGCGAGCACACCATCGTCTTCGCCATGCTGGGCGAGATGATCGAACTCACCGTCCGCGCAACCAGCCGCGATTGCTATGTCCCCGGAGCGCTCGCCGGAGCCAAGTACCTCGCCGGCCGCCCGCCGGGGATGTATGGAATGGCCGACGTCCTCGGCCTCAATTCCTAGCGGTCGCGCTGTCGGCTCGCGGCCAGCGCCAGCGCGCCGTGCACCACCACCTCCTGACCGAGTGCGGCCGCCACAATCTCGTACTTGCCGGCCAACGGCGGAAACACGTAGCGCCCGACTTCCTCCCGCAATGGACCCAAAAAAAGGTCCTCTCCTACCTGGGCGACTCCGCCGCCAATCACCACGATATTCGGCGCCAAGAGGGTGATCATCTGCGCCAGCGCCCAGCCGTAAACTCGGCAGGCATCGCGAAAGACCCTCTGCGCAAGCGGGTTACCCGCGCGGGCCGCATCCGCCACAAGCTTCGTGTCGATCGCCCCAATCGCATCCGAACGGGCAAGCCACTCCGCCGCATCGGAGTCGCCCGCTGCGACGCGTTGCCGCACGCGTTCAGCGATCGCCCAGCCGCTGGCCATCGATTCCACGGTGCATCCGGGATCCGGCGACATCTCCGGCCTCAAGTGGCCGATCTCCGACGCAATGCCCGAGCCGCCCGGATACACGTCCCCTTCGACCACCAGCGCGCCGCCGATGCCGCTCCCCACATTGCTGTAGAACACTATCCGGCGCCCGCGGCCGGCGCCGAACCGGGCTTCGGCCAGTCCTGCCAGATCAGAATCGTTGCCGATCACCGTCGGCAGCCCGAACACCTCACGCGACCAGTCGGCCAGCGGGAAGTCGTCCCAGCCGTCGACCTGGTGGCTGGTGATCGTTCGGCCCGAGGCGCTGTCGACCGGACCGCCGAAACCGATACCGATCCCGCGCAGTCTGTGTTGTCCCAGGAGCTCTACCCCCAGCCGCTCGATCTGCCCGCGGATGGCCTCGGCGCTGCTGCCGGATGCCACCTCGGCGCGGCACAAGTAGTCCATTGGCCCGCCATCGCCACGACCCACGCCCACTTGCAGCTTCGTGCCGCCAATTTCAATGCCGACGAACATGACGATCTATTCGCCCTGGGGCTCGGATTGCGACGCGCCGGATTCCGACTTCCCTTCGCACCGGGCGTGCTCAGCCGCCTCGCGACGCACATCCTCTTCCAGCGCGGCGATCTTCTGCACGCGCCGGGCGTGGCGTCCACCCTCGAACGGCGTCGTCAGCCAGATCTCGATCATGCGATCGATCAGCCGTTCGCCGAGCATGTCGGCCGACAGGCAAAGCACGTTCAGATCGTTGTGCCGCCGGCTCATCTCGGCGGTGAGGTCGTCGTGGCAGGGGGCGGCGCGGATGCCCGGGATCTTATTGGCCGCAATGCACATGCCCAGACCGGTCCCGCACACGAGAATGCCTCGCTCGGCCTGACCGCTGGCCACGATCCTTGCCACTTGCACGGCGATGTCGGGATAGTCGACCGGATCGCTGCTCGCGGTGCCGGCGTCGAGCACCTCATGCCCCAGACGCTGTAACGACTCAATCACCTTCACCCGGATCGAACATCCGCGATGGTCACAACCGACGGCGATGCGCATTGCTGACGAAGCCCAACAGAGAAGTCGAGGAAAACCGGGCTTGTTCTATTGTTGATCCGCCGGAGCGGACCGTCCAGCCAACAGCCGCCACGACAGCGTCGGCGCCCGAAATGCCGCACCACCATGGCATGATTCTTCTGGTTATCTCTCCACAGGCCCTAATGCCTCTTGGGGTGCAGGTGCCCCGCCTGCCAGATCGCAGTCGAGGCAACTGCACGTCCTGATTCAGCCTCTAAAACAGATCAAGCTGATCGAGTCGTTCGGTCAGGGCCGCTTCAATTTCCGCAGCACAGCGCTGGTAGCGTTCGACAGGCCCCCCAATCGGGTCGGATATGTCGCCTCCCGAGGTCGAAAGGACCTTGGTCCGCTCGGCGGCACTGGGCCACTGTGCCAGCACGGCTTGCCGATGCGACTCGGTCATGGTGAATATCAGATCGGCGTAGCGTACCAACGGCTCCGTAAGGGGCTGCGTTTCGTGCTGCGAGAGGTCCATCCCGAGTTGTCCCATGACCTGCACCGCTTCCGTGGCCGCTCGGCCGCCACTCACCGCCGCGACTCCGGCCGACATGACCATCACGCCTTTGTCTTCCAGGCCGTCTGGCTCGCAGTCCAGCCGCTGGGCGAGCAGGCGGCGGCAAATCGCCTCGGCCATCGGGCTGCGACAGGTGTTGCCCGTGCAGACAAACAGGATCATAAAGGTCGACAGCCTCTGGAGTGTCTTCTCGGGCACGACGCCCTGGCGGAGAATCTCGAACTTCTTGCCCGTCACTCGCACCACTGAAGAGGGCTGTCCGAAACGGCACGGACCATCGTCCAGCACCAGTTCGACGTCGTCTCCAAGCGATTCCATGGCGGCCTGCGCGGTGATCGTCTCCGGTTCGCCCGTGCGGTTCGCGCTGGTAAGAACCAGCGGACCGGCGATCATCCGCATCACGTCGACGATGACGGGGTGCCCCGGCACGCGCAGGCCCAATGTCTTGCCCGGAACCACCGCCTCCCGGACACTCGGCGGGAGTTGCTCAACCAGGCTGTCGCCGTCCAAGTGATCCACAACCAAAGTCACCGGGCCCGGCCAACATCGCCGCGCCAACCGCTCGGCCAGGGGGCAAAGATCGGGCGCATAATCCCACACTTCTTCGGCGCTCTTGATGGCCAGTGTCAGGGCATGCCCCGACTGGCGCCCCTTGACCTCGAGCAATCGCTGGACCGCCTTGGCATCCAGCGCGCGGGCCGCCAGTCCATAAATCGTCTCTGTCGGGAAGACAACCAGCTTGCCTTCGGCCACTGCCTGGACGGCCAGATGGACCACATCGCGGAGGTCCTCCGCCGCACGGACATCGATGACGACCGGGGGCATTTCCAAAGCTTCCCTGGGACATGACCATTGCCTTTGACGTAATAGCTTACTATAACGGCGTTTGCGACCGAGCGTCAAGCACCCCATCGACCTCTCGGCTCGGCGGCCCGTTCGCGAACCGGCTTGGGTCCGCGCCAGTGGAGACTCGTCACTTGCGCTCACGTTCTGAGTCCGATCGATCACCAGAGCCGGTTGTCGCGTGCGGCGCGGTGCTTTGGATCACCGTCCTGGCCGGATGCATCGGTAGTGGGGGCTCCGCCGAACAACCGGAATTGGTCTGGAGCCAGCGCGGCATCGACCCCGGACGCTTCGAAAAGCCTCGCGCCATCGCCATCGACAACCAGGACCGGATCTACGTGGTCGACATGACCGCCAGAATCCAGGTTTTCGACACCGACGGACAATACCTTCGCGCCTGGCAGACACCCGATCACTCCTCCGGCCGGCCAACAGGCCTCTCGGTCGGCATCGACGGTCAAATCCTGGTCGCCGACACACACTACCACCGCTTGCTCGTCTATTCGCCACAGGGTGACCTGCTGCGGACGCTCGGCGGCACGCCGGGCGAAGCTCCCGGGGAGTTCGGACTGGTAACCGACGCGGTCCAGGATAGCCGGGGAAACTATTACATCGGCGAATATGGCGAATACGACCGCATTCAGAAATTCACCGGCGATGGCCGCTTCCTCCTGCAATGGGGTGGACACGGCGATCAGCCCGGCCAGTTCCACCGTCCGCAGAATCTCGAAGTCGACGAGCGGGACCGGATCTGGGTCGCCGACGCCTGCAACCACCGCATCCAGGTCTTCGACAACCACGGCAAGCTGCTCTTTCTATGGGGTAAACCTGGGGGGGCTGTCGGCGAGCTCTATTATCCGTACGATCTGGAGTTATTGCACGACGGCACGGTAGCCGTCGCCGAATACGGCAATCACCGCATCCAGCGTTTCACTCGCGACGGCCAGCCGCTAGGATGTTGGGGATCGCATGGTCGGTTGCCCGGACAACTCGACAGCCCCTGGGGACTGGTCGAAGACCATTCTGGTAGAATCCATGTGCTCGACACGAAGAACCATCGCGTGCAGCGGGTGAGGATCGACCGCCGGCCGCCGTGAGCCGGCCGCCTCTGGTTGTCCCTCAGCCGAGACTATCGTCCGCTTCAGAACATGTTCGACTACCGCATCACCTTCGGAGCTCCGTGGTTCCTGCTGCTTCTGGCAGGGCTGCCGCTGGTGTGGTGGTTCAGCTATCGCCGCCTCGCTGCGCTGGGACCGGTTCGCCGCTGGGTCGCCATCCTGCTGCGGTCTCTCGTCCTGTCGGCGTTCATCCTCGCCCTGGCCGAGATCCAGGCGGTCCGGATCAGCGAACGGCTCACGGTAATCTACTTGCTCGATCAGTCGCTCAGCATTCCCGTGGCGGACCGCCAGCAGATGATCCGCTATGTGAATGCCGCCATCCGCGAACACCGGCGCGGCGAGGACCGCGCCGGAGTGATCGTTTTCGGCAAAGACGCCGCCATCGAGATCCCGCCCTTCGAGGACGACATCCAGGTGCCGATGCTGGTCGAGAGCATGCTCGACCCCGAACACACCAACCTCGAGGCGGCGTTGCGGCTGGCCCAGGCTTCGTTCCCGGAAGACTCCGCCCGGCGAATCGTCATCGTCAGCGATGGCAATGAGACTCTCGGCGACTCGCTCGCTCAGGCGCGGGCCCTGGCCGGCGCGGGCGTCGGCATCGACGTCGTCCCGGTTCGCTATGAGAACCAGGGGGAAGTGATCGTCGAACGCGTCGCCACCCCCAACGACGTTCGCCGCGGAGAGCCCTTCGACCTCAAGGTGGTGCTCAACAACCCGCAAGACCCCGGCCGCGAAGCGCGCGAGGTGAGCGGCCGGCTCGTGGTCCGCAAACGGCTCGGCGAGCAGTCGGTCGTGGTGAGCGAAGAAACGGTCCGGCTGCCGCCGGGCAAGCAGGTGTTCTCCGTCCGCCAGGAGGCCGACGACGCCGGATTCTACGTCTACGAGGCGACGTTCACCCCCGATCGCCGCGAAGACGACGCCATGCTCCAGAACAACCGCGCCACGGCGTTTGCCCATGTCCGCGGACGCGGCCAGGTGCTGCTCATCGAAAGCTATGAACAGCGCGGCCAGTACGACCGCCTTGTGCAGGGACTGCGAAATCAGAATATCGAGGTCGTCGTCCGCCCCAGCGACCAGGCGTTCGATACCCTGGCCGACCTGCAGCAATACGACACGATCGTGCTGGCCAACGTGCCCCGCGATCACCTCACCGACGGCCACATCGACATGCTGGTCCGCAACACCCAGCAGCTCGGCGCCGGCCTGATCATGCTCGGCGCGCCGCACAGCTTCGGCGCCGGCGGCTGGGCCAACACCGAACTCGAGCGGGCAATGCCCGTCGATTTCCAGATCAAGAACGCCAAGATCGTCCCCCAGGGGGCGTTGGCGATGATTTTCCACGCCACCGAGATGGCGCAGGGCAACTACTGGCAGAAAATCATCGCCCGCGAAGCCCTCAACGCACTCGGCGCCCTGGATTACTGCGGCGTCATCCACTATGGCAACATGAGCGGCCGCACCGAGTGGCTGTGGAAGCCGGGTATGGCCCAGGTCGGCAACCGGCGGCGCGAAATGCTCTCCCGGCTCGGCCGGATGGATCCCGGCGACATGCCCGAATTCGACCCCGGCATGGTCATGGCGCTCAACTCGCTGCAGGCCCTGCCCGGCGCGGCCGTCAAGCACATGATCATCATCAGCGACGGCGACGCCGCCAGACCCAACGGCAAGACGGTCACCGCGCTGCAGCAGGCGCGCATCACCGTCTCGACAGTCGCCGTCGCCACGCATGGCGGCCCGGACCAGAAGCGGCTCCGCGACATCGCCCTGGCCACCGGAGGCAAGTTCTACAACGTCACCAACGCCAACGCCCTGCCGCGAATCTTCCAGCGCGAGGCCCGCAAGATCGCCAAGCCGCTCGTCCATGAAAACAATGCCGGCATTCAACCCAACGTCCGCTTCCCTCACGAGATGATCAGCGGCGTCGAGCGGTTTCCGCCGATCACGGGGTACGTGCTCACCACGCGAAAGGAAAACCCCCTGGTCGAAGTCTCCGTGGTGGCCCCCGAACCGGCCGATCCGCGCAACACGACGCTGCTGGCAAGCTGGACCTACGGCCTCGGAAAGGCCGTCGCCTTCACCACCGACGCCGGCGCCCGCTACACCTCGCGCTGGACCGGCTGGGAAGACTACGACAAGCTGTTCGGACAGATCGTCCGCTGGTCGATGCGGCCGGTCGACGAGGCCGGCAAGTTCATCGTCGCCTCCGACGTGCAGGACGAACAGGTCCAGGTCGTCGTGACGGCGCTCGATAAGGACGACGAATTCCTCAACTTCCTCGACATGACGGGCACGGTGGTGGGCCCCGATCTCAAACCCGTCCCCATGAAGATGGAACAGACCGCGCCCGGCCGCTATGTCGGCACGTTTCCTGCCGACGACGCCGGGAGCTACTTCATGATGGTCTCCCCCGGTGCGGGCCGCGCCCCGATCCGAACCGGCATCGACGTCCCCTACTCCGACGAATTCCGCACGCGGGCCACGAACGAAAGCCTGCTCAAGCAGGCCGCCGAACTGCCGCCCAAAGGCGGTTCACCCGGCCGCGTCATCGAAGCGCCGCCGGGGCCCGACGAGACCCGCGGCCTGCTGGCCGTCAACAGCTTCCGTCACGACCTCCCCCGCGCGCGGCACACGCAGGACGCCTGGTTCTACCTCGTCCTGATCGGAAGCTGCCTGTTCTTCTTCGACGTCTTCATTCGCCGAGTGCAGGTCGGCTTTGCCTGGGTGCCCATGCTGGCCGGACGCGCTCGCGACAAGCTCCTCGGCCGTCAACCGGCCCCGCCGGAACCGCCCACCATGGAGCGTCTCCGCAGCCGGAAGGCTGAAGTCGGCAGCCAACTGGAACAGCTTCGCGCCAGCACCCGCTTCGAAGCGTCGCCGGGTACGCCCGCCGACCTCAAGGCACTCGAGGCTCCCGAAGCCGGCGCTGCCCCGCCCGCCGCTCCGCAGGCCCCCACGATCGGCCCGCAGGAGCAGCAGGAGTCGTACACCGAGCGATTGCTCAAGGCGAAGAAGAAGGCGTGGGACGAGAAGAACCCGGGCAAGTGAACTTCACGTGCAATGTAGGCGGTAAGAGCGAGTTCAGCGAAGCGGTCAACCTGTGCAAGAACGATAGAGGGCCAACTGATGACGACGATTGCTGAGACGATGGAAAAACGGGCCCAGGAATTCGTCGATCGATATACGGCGATTCGCGAGCAAATCGCCCGCGTCATCGTCGGGCACGAGGAAATCGTGCACGGCGTGCTGACCTGCCTGTTCTCCGGCGGGCACTGCCTCCTGGAAGGAGTGCCCGGATTGGGCAAGACGCTCCTGGTCCGCACGCTGGCCCAGGTGCTCGACCTCGATTTCTCACGGATCCAGTTCACGCCCGACCTCATGCCGGCCGACATCCTCGGCACCAACATGGTCATGGAGACCCCCGAGGGCCGCCGCTTCTTCGAGTTCCAGCGCGGTCCGGTCTTCACCCAGATCCTCCTGGCCGACGAGATCAACCGGGCGACGCCGAAGACGCAGTCGGCCCTGCTCGAAACGATGCAGGAAGGCACGGTGACGGCCGCCGGCACGCGCTATGATCTCAAGCGCCCGTTCCTCGTGCTGGCAACCCAGAACCCGATCGAGCAGGAGGGAACCTATCCTCTTCCCGAGGCCCAGTTGGACCGCTTCTTCTTCAAGCTCCTGGTGGGCTACTCCGACCGCAAGCAACTGGCTGCGATTGTCGATCGCACCACGCGCAGCGAACAGATCGCTCCCGCCAAGGTCATGGATGGCGAAGAGATCCTCCAGTGGCAGGGACTTGTCCGTGAGGTGATCCTCGCCTCGCACCTGCAGGACTATATCGTCCGCCTCGTCATGGCAACGCATCCGCAGGGAGAGTTCGCCCCGCCGATCACCAACCAGTACATCCGCTGGGGCGCCAGTCCCCGCGCCGCTCAGGCGATCGCCCTGGCCGCCAAGGTCCGTGCGCTGCTCGACGCCCGCTACAACGTCAGCTTCGAAGACATTCGCCGCGTCTACCTGCCGGCCCTGCGGCACCGCATCATCCTCAATTTCGAAGCCCAGGCCGAAGGGATCGAACCCGACCAGGTGCTGCTCGAACTCCTGGAAAAAGTCCCCGAAAAAGGCGCCGAAGTCTGAACGCGGACCGTTGCTTGCCGACCGCTGAAAGCGATTGCTCCATGGCGACTTCCGAAACGCTCCTCAGTCCCGAACTCCTCCACCGGCTCGAGACCCTCGAACTGGTCAGCCGCAAGGTGTTTCGCGGCCGGATGAAGGGCGAACGCCGCAGCCGCCGCAAGGGACAGAGCGTCGAATTCGCCGATTTCCGCAGCTACGTGCCCGGCGACGACTTGCGGTTCATCGACTGGAATACCTACGCCCGGCTGGAACGGCTGTTCCTCAAGATGTTCCTCGAAGAGGAAGACCTGCACTTCTATGCCCTGGTCGACTCCAGCGCGTCGATGGGCTTCGGCTCTCCGACAAAGTTCCGCCACTCGCTGCAGCTCGCCGCCGCGCTCGGCTTCGTCGGGCTGGTGCGCGGCGACCGGGTGAAGATTCAGGCCCTGGGCCAGCGCGCCGACCAGCCCCCGCCCGTGCTCCGCGGCCGACGCAGCCTGTGGCGAATGCTCGACTACCTCGCCGCGCTCGAGCCGGGCGAAAACGTCCCGCTCGCCCAGGGAGTGAAAGACTTCTGCCTCCGCAACTCGGGAAAGGGAATCGTCGTCCTCATCAGCGACCTGATGGACAAACAGGGCTACCAGGGCGCGCTGAGATATCTCCTCGCGCAGGAAATGGACATCTACGTGATCCACGTCCTCTCCCGCGAAGAGCTCGATCCCGAGCTGCAGGGCGATCTCGCCCTTATCGACTGCGAGGACGGCGACAAGGCGGAGATCACCGTCAGCGCCGCCCTCATCAAGCGCTACAAGCAGACGCTGGCCGCCTTCATCGAGCAGGCCCGCGAGTTCTGCACGCGGCGGGGAATCGTTTACCTGCTGGCCCGCAACGACGTGCCGGTTGAGCAGTTGATCAACGGATACTTGCGCGAGCGAGGCCTGGTTCGCTGATGTGGCCGCAACTGATCAACATGTTGTCGTGGTGGCAGTGGCTCGTGCTGGCGTTGATCCCGCCGGCAATCGTGGCCCTCTACTTTCTCAAGCTCAAACGCAAGCCGATCGAAGTCCCCAGCACCTACCTCTGGCACAAGTCGATCGAAGACCTGCACGTCAATTCGATCTGGCAGCGGCTGCGCCGCAACCTGCTCCTGTTCCTCCAGCTTCTGCTCGTCCTCTTGGCGATGCTCGCCGTCCTGCGGCCGGGTTGGCGCGGGCAGCAACTGCCCGGCGATCGCTTCATCTTTCTTATCGACAATTCCGCCAGCATGCAGGCCAGCGATGCCGAGCCCTCGCGCCTCGATGAGGCGAAGCGGCAGGCGGGACTCATCATCGACCAGATGCAGCCGGGCGACGCGGGGATGGTCGTCAGCTTTGCCGACGGCGCCCACGTCGAGCAGATGTTCGTCTCCGATCGCCGGCAACTTCGCCGCGCGCTCGACCAGATCAAGCCCACGCCACGCGGCACCTCGCTCCAGGAAGCCCTCAAGGCGGCCTCCGGACTTGCCAATCCCGGACGCGCGTCCTACGACGAAACCGACATCCAGTCGGCCCAGGCCCTCCCCGCCACCATGTTCATTTTCAGCGATGGCCGCTTCGACGACGCCCGCGATTTCAACCTCGGCAACCTCGAACCGAACTACCAGCCCGTCGGCGACCCGGGCACGGGTAATGTTGGCATCGTGGCGTTCAGCGTCCGCCGCAACGAGAACCGTCCCACCGAGTTCCAGGCCTTTGCCCGGCTGGAAAACTTCGCCGACGCCCCGGCCGACGTCGGCTTGGAACTTCAGCTCGACGGCCAGATGATCGATGCCGATCAGGTTTCAATCGAGCCCCGCCAGGCGCGGGGAGTTACCTTCGGCCTCGGCGCTGTCGATTCCGGGGTGCTCACGCTGCGTGCGACCACCCGCGATCCGCTCCCGATCGACGACGTCGCCTGGGCGGTCATCAATCCGCCGCGAAAGGCCGACGTGCTCGTCGTCACGCCGGGCGACGAACCCCTGGAACTGGCCCTCGGCACCCAGGCCGCCGCCGAGTTGGCAAACGTGCTGATCGAGACCCCCGACTTCCTCGACAAGCCCGTCTACCAGCAGCAGTCGCAGTTGGGCGCCTACGACCTCGTCGTCTACGACCGCTGCATTCCCAAAACGATGCCCCAGGCCAATACGCTGTTCATCGGCCGGCTGCCCCCCGCCGGCAACTGGAAGGCGCGGACCGCGGTCGAAGCGCCGATGATCATCGATGTCGACCCCTCGCACCCTATCACCCAGTGGCTCGAAATGGGCAAGGTGCTCATTGCGTCCGGCACTCCACTGGAACCCCCTCCCGGCGCCAACGTGCTGATCGAATCGCACGCCGGCACAATGCTGGCCATTGCCCCTCGCGATGCCTTTGAAGATGCAGTGCTCGGATTCGTACTCGTGGACGAAGTGGTCGAAGACGGCGCCGCCAAGCGCTTCGCCGGAACCAACTGGCCGACTCATGGCAGCTTCCCCATGTTTGTCCTCAACGTGCTCGATTACCTGGGAGGCAATCGCCAGGCGCTCGAAATGGCGTCGATCAAGCCCGGTCAGTCGGTCAGACTTGAGCCGGCCGGGGCCGGCAAACCGTTGGAGGTCCGCGATCCCAACGGCCAGACTACCCGGCTTGAGCCTGACCCTTCCGGCCGTTTTGCCTTTACCGCCACCACGTCGCTCGGCGTCTACGAAGTCCGCTCCGAGGGCAAGACGCTCGAGCATTTCGCCGTCAATCTGTTCGATCCGCGCGAGAGCAGTATCGCCACCAGCGCGGCGATCGAGGTCGGCTTCCGGCCCGTGCAGAAGGCGGCCGCCGCCTGGGAGGTCACCCGGCGGGAACTTTGGAAACCGCTTCTCCTGCTCGCGCTCGTCGTGCTCACCGTCGAGTGGTACATCTATAATCGCCGCGTGATGTAGCACCCCGCCCTGCGCCCCGGTAGGGTCTTGCTTTTCAGTTGCCGCCGTGGCAGGCTACTGACGATGCACGTTCCCCGCGTGCCCCGCCACAATAACGCGCCACGTCGTGCGCGCGGTGCTCTACAGCGAATTCACAGGACCAGACTATGCGAAAACAGTCTCAGCTCGCGCGTCGTGACTTCCTGGCGCAAACGGTTTCAGTGGCCGCCGCGCTGGCGGCCCCACAAGTTCTCCGACAGTCCGCTCAGGCAGCCGAGAAGCCCGCTGGCTGGCAGATCGCCATCTACACCCGGCCCTGGGCCGACCTCGAGTACCGTGCGGCGCTCGACGCGATCGCCGCCGCCGGGTTCAGGTACGCCGGTCTCATGACCACCGCTTCGCCAAGCCGGCTGGTCATTTCACCCGAGACCACGCCGGAAGAGGCCGAACAGATCGGCGCCGAGGCCCGCCAGCGCGGCCTGCAGATCGTCTCGGTGTGGGGCGGCGGCCTGCCGGTGGGAAAGTCTCTCCAGGCCGGAATCGATACCCTCAAGCGGCTCATCGACAATACGGCCGCCGCTTCCGGCGGGTCGCTCCTCATGGGAGGCGTGGGCGACGACAAGCTCTACGATCCCTACTACCGGGCCATCGCCGACTGCTGCGACTACGCCGCGGAGAAGAAGGTTCACCTGGCCCTCAAGCCGCACGGCGGATCAAATGCCACCGGCCCGCAGTGCCGCCGCTGCGTCGAACTGGTGAATCACCCCAACTTCCGCCTGTGGTACGATCCGGGCAATATCTACTTCTACTCCGACGGCAAGCTCAACCCGGTCGACGACGCCCCGAGCGTCGCCGGCCTGGTGACCGGCATGTGCGTCAAGGACTTCACCATGTCCGAGGTCGACGGCAAACTCGTCAAGGAAGTGATGGTCACGCCGGGCACCGGCAAGGTCGACTTCCCGGCCGTGATGGCCCGCCTCAAACAGGGAGGATTCACCTCCGGCCCGCTGGTCATCGAAGGACTCGCCCGCGGCGACGCCCAACAACTCGTCCGCGAGGCCCAACAAGCCCGCCAGTTCCTCGAACAGTTGGTCGCCGGCTAGCTCGGTGCCATGTCCACGGCTTCGCCCTGTACATGTTCGTCGACCGTCGGCAAAGACCCGGTGATCGGCTTCGGAGTAACACAATATGCCACGACACAGCACCTACCAACTCCGGTTGACCGCGCTCTTCCGCGCATTTCTCCTCCTTGCGCTCGCCGCCAGCGCCTCTGCCGACGACATGCGGATCGCCAAGAAGCTCATCGCCACCGGCTGGGACCATCCCGACAGCCAGCGGTTCCGTCAGCACCTCGCCGAGATCGAGAAACGTCCGTTCGACGGCGTCGTGGTCGAAGTGACCGGCCGCAACGACGAAGGCAAACCCGTTCCGCTGCGGGCCGGCTTTTCCAGCATGCCTTGGAAACCCGAGTGGTTTCATCCCTGCATCGACGATCTCGAAGCCGCCCGGCCCGAGCGGCTTACCGACAACTTCGTCTCCTTCGGCGCCAATCCGGGTAACGTCGACTGGTTCGACGACTCCGGCTGGGCTCAGATCGTCGAGCATTGGCGGATCGTCGCCCGCGTGGCAAAGCAGTCGGGCCTCCGCGGCATCCTCTTCGATCCCGAGCCCTACTCCGACCCCTACGCCCAGTTCCGCTACGCCGCCCAGCCCGAGAAGGACCGGCACACGTTCGACGACTACTATGCCCAGGCCCGTCGCCGCGGCCGCGAGGTGATGTCGGCGGTCGTCGCCGAGTATCCCAATCTCACCCTCTTCTGCTACTTCATGAACAGCATCAATGCCGCCGCGGCCGGCCGGGCCAACCCGCGGCCGGCGCTGGCCTCGCTCGGCTACGGCCTCTATCCGGCCTTCATCGACGGCTGGCTCGACGTGCTCCCCCCGGAGGTCACGCTCGTCGACGGCTGCGAGTCGGCCTACCGCTACAACAGCGCCCAGGAGTATCTCGAGGCGGCCGTGCGGATCCGCGGCGCGGGCCAGGAACTCGTCTCACCCGACAATCGCGCGAAGTACCGCGCCCAGGTCCAGGTGAGCTTCGGCATCTATCTCGATGCCTACTGGAATCCGCCCGATTCGCCCTGGTACATCGACGGCCTGGGAGCCCCGCGCGTCGACCGCTTGCGGACCAACACGGCCACCGCGCTCCGGGTGGCCGACGAGTACGTCTGGGTCTATGGCGAGAAGTTCCGCTGGTGGCCCACTCCCAACGGCCGCGTCAAACCCGAGACCTGGCCCGAGGCCTTGAGCGGCAGCGAAGACGCCCTCCGCTTCGCCCGCGATCCCTTGGACTACGCCCGCATGGCAATCGCCCGTGGCCAGGCGGCCGGCACGCTCGCAAACCTGGCCCGCAACGGCGACTTTGCTGCCGGGAAGACCGCCGACGCCGACGGGCGCGAGCAATCCTATCGCGACGGCGGCCCGCCCGCTGGCTGGTCGGCCTGGCAGGAAGAATCGTCCCATGGCGCGTTCACCTGGAATCGGCAGGAAGGCGCCGCGGCCACCGGTTCGGCCCAGGCGGCCGGAGTGACCGGTGGATGCTTGATCCAGTCCTACCCTGCCGAACCCGGCCAACGGTTCGCTGTCCGCGCCCTGCGAAAGATCGCCGGCCGCGGCGATGCCAGCCTGCGGATCCGTTGGCAAACGTCTGAAGGCAAGTGGACCCAAGAAGGCCGCGACGTGCTCATCTTCACCGGCGATCCTCGCGACCAGTGGGGCGAACTTTTCGGCGTCGCCGAAGTCCCCGACGGCGTCGGCCGCCTCGTCCTCCTCCTCGGCATCTCCGGCCAGCCCTCGGACCAGGACACCATCTGGTACGACGACATCGCCGTCTACCGGCTAGAATAAACACCGCGGTAGACTTGGCGCGTACGACTTGCGATTACGATTTCCGCTCCGTCCCAGCGCGCTGGAGTCCCGGCTTCAGCCGGTTCCCGATACCTTGACCTATGCACTCGACGGGGAAACGAGATGGGCACCTGGGGTAGCTCGGTTTTCGAGAACGACGCCGCCGAAGACTGGATGGGAGAACTTCTTGAAGAAGGCCGCTCCCAGTTGATCGACCAGGCCCTTCGCGCCGTCGAGAAAGGTTCCACCGAGGCGGATGATTGTTCGGCGGCACTGGCGGCGGCCGAAGTCGTTGCCGCGGCACGCGGGTGGCCGGTGCGTGGATTCCCCAAGGACTTGAAGCAGTGGATCATCGAGTCCGACTTCCGGCCGACTGAACCGACGAAGTCGCTGGCGATCCAAGCAGTCCAGAGGGTGCAGGAGGATTCGGAGCTTGCCGAGTTGTGGAAGGAAAATCCGAAGCAAGAAAAGCAATGGCGCGCCGGGCTGGATGACCTGCTCCAGCGCTTGCAGCGGGCCGCCCAGGAACGACCGGCACCGAAAAAGCCCAAACAGGCTGCCCCGGCCGACGCCAAGAAAGCGATCAAGCGGCTCAAGGACCTCGGCGCCTACATCCAGATCACTCCCGCGGGACACGCGAAATACGTGCATCTCAAGCCGCCCGCCGACGACCGCACGCTCGCCGAATGCCTGCCGTTGCTTTCAAAGACGAAAGTGCTCCGGGTGGGTTGGGCCGGCATGGCCGGGCCGCCCCAAGCCCTGGAAACGAGCGATGCGGCGTTCGAGTCGCTCAGCCAGTTCAAAGCCCTCCAGGAACTGCACTTGGACCAGACGCAAGTCACCGACGCCACGCTGGCGCGGTTGGCGGGACTGACGAAACTCCGCGAGTTGAAGCTGACGGGCACGCGCGTCACCGACGCCGGGTTGCACCACCTTCGCGGATTGACCTCACTCCAGTCGCTCTCACTCGGCTCGACGGCCGTCACCGATGCAGGCCTGGCTCACCTCGCCGGCCTGACCGGCCTGAAGAACCTCAATCTCTTCAAGACGACGGTGACCGATGGCGGCCTGCAGCACCTTGCCTCCATGAAACGGCTCGCCCAACTCGATCTGCGTTACACGAAGATCACCGGGGCGGGTCTGCGAGCCCTCGCTGGGCTGACGGATCTCGAGATCCTGGAACTCGACCACACGCCCGTCGACGACGACGGCTTGTCACATCTCGCGCGCCTCTCGAAACTCGCGCGGCTGACCGTGCGCGGGAAACGGATTACCGACGCGGCGATGGAGACCGTCGGCCGGCTGAAGGCGCTGAGGGGACTGGTACTCGAAGACACGCGCGTCAGCGACGCGGCGATCCCGGCGCTCGCTGCCCTGCCCGCACTGGAAATCGTCCATCTCGCCGGCACCGCAGTCACAACCGCCGGCGCGCGCTCATTGCGGAATCTGCGTCCCGGCATGACGGTGGCGGGGAAGGATAAGTAATCGCCCGGTGCCGCTGGCCCTGAGCCCTTTGGTTCTACCACAATTCGGCAGGCGATTCTTACAACAGTTCGTTGCCGCTGACGCAGGTGATAGCGAAGCGAAGTCGGTTCGCAGCAACGCCAAGCGGGGCTGGCCGGGTACTGGCCGTCGCAGCCGACACGGGCGACGTGCTGGAGCTGGTGGATCAAACCCTGCACTGTCGCGACGAAGTGGCGGAAGACGAAACGCTGACCGAGCACCGCCAGCGGGAAATAGGTTCTGGGAAGTCTCGAGGAGCACCGGGCGGGACTCGTTCGCTTCGTCGATGATCCGCGCATTCCAATGGACAACAACGCTTCGGAACGAGCGGGCCGCGGTTCGGCCGTGGCGCGGAAGAACCTTTACGGCTCCGGCTCATTGTGGAGCGGTCGGTTGGCAGCGACGATGTTCTCACTTTTCGCCACGCTGCCCCATTGGAGACTCAATCCGCGACGGCGGCTGACGTGGTATCTGGAAAGCTGCGCTGCGGCTGGCCGAAAAGCACCGGACGATATCCAGCCGTTCCTACCTTGGAATCTCTCCGACGAGCGCCGCGTAACGCTGGGGACGCCGACTCCCTCCATACACAACGCCTCTTGAGGCCACTAGCCGACCCTTGGCCGTCGGCATGGGTACCCCGACCCTTCCCCTCACTTCTCTCCCACTGGAGCGGACTCGCCCCAGGCCAATCCGCGCGGACGGGTTGGGCGAAGGTCCACGAAAGAACAATCTGAACTCGTTGTGCCCCAATCGGTTGCGCTGCCTTTGGCCTCTGATTGCCCTATCGTCCGATCAAGGACTACTCCGCTGCTTGCGGCAGCGAGGATCGCTGTCTATACTCGGCAATGTGAAATTAGCCAGATAGGGCAAGTTAGGCCGATTTCGCACGAGCCATGGAATCCAAGTTCCAGTTCAGCCGGATCGACGCGACGGTGCTTGTTATCAACACCGTGATCGTCGGCGGATGTCTTGTGATATTGCTACTCGGCAGTGCCAGCGGCCCGCTCATCTTGTTGACCTTTGGTGCGTTCGGGATGCTCGCAGGCAAGCTTGGCAGAACCTATTTCTGGCGTAGCAGTCCGCGCCAGTTGTACCCTCGTTCGTCGAAGATTCACTCAATTTGAAAGGCCTAGAGAAAATGTTACCGAAATTCAACTCTGCCGTCCTATTCGTCAGTTTGATTATTTCTTCCCATGCTTCAGCCAATCTTGTAACAAATGGGAGTTTTGAAGCCCCGCCGGGGTTCGCTCTTGGAGCGCAAGGCGTCATGCCCCCTGGCTGGGTCGCTACTAACTTGACTCCAGACCTTTATAGCACCGACGGATCGTTTGGCCTTGCTCCGGGCTATGCTGGAAATTTCCCCGGCGTTGCTGCCCAGAACGGACTCGGCTGGGTGGCAGGCGCGTCGGGGATATCAGAGACATTTGCTCAGGAACTGGGTGCACCACTAACGCCGGGTGTCGAGTACTCAATTAGTGCATACCTTATGCAGGCTGAACGTTTTGATCTTAATCATACCGGAGCGTATGAAATCCTACTAAACAGTTCAAATTCGTTTAGTGGTGCTGTCTTGGCTGCAACTTGGGATCCGACAACCGGTTCTGATTCATGGGAATACCGGAATGCCATTTTCACGGCACCCGCGAATGCGAGTCTCTTGCCATGGCTCATATTTCGACCGTATGCAAGTGGATCCTCTACGGCGTACCCAGGCTTGGACAATGTAGTGCTTGCCGCTGTACCGGAACCTTCGAGCTGTCTTTTCTTCTTCTTTTCAGCAGCCATCGTTGCACTCGCTGCTTGTCGCAGGCCACCTAATCGACCAACCAAGCGGTGAACAAATTTCGCCGCTGATTCAGAGAATAGGGCGTTCTTCTTCGCGCTTCTCCTCCGGACGAGAGCTCTACGGCAGTACTACAGAGCGCCCGGGTTGCCGAGTTGTTATGCGAACCGCGTGCCACGCGTGCGCCGCCCCGGACGCTACCCTTCTCCGCGTGAGCGTACGTGACCACCATCCCCGCGCTGCCCGTTGCGGCGGCATTTCCGGGTGTAGTGTTGATGGGGATCGATTTGCGGCCCCGTATCAGTCAGACCTGGGAGTCGAGATTCATGGTGAGTTCAGGAGATGAACAGAAGCGGCGGGCATGGGAGGCAAGGTTCGCGAGGTATCGTGCGAGCGGACTTTCCGTGGCGAGATTTTGCGGGCAAGAGCGGGTGTCGGTGAACATGTTCTACTATTGGGCGAAACGACTGAGAACGGCCTCGGCCATGGCGTCGTTGCGGACCGATCGGAAGATTCCGCCTCGGCAGGCTTCGGTAACTACCCCGGCAGGCGGCACCACACGTGAGCCCGTGGTGCGTTTTCGCTGGAAGACCGGCACGGAGGTGCGGGTGCCGGCAGATTGTCTGGATGCGATCCGTTGTCTGGCCGAGTGTCTTGCACGCAAGGGTGACCACCCCGGCGAGGCGTTCCAGAAAGTCGTCGTGAAGGTATAACCCGTGGGGCGTCGCGATGCTCTCCGCCGCGTTGTTGTCGCCCTTGGGAGCGACGAAGATCTACCTGTATTCCAAGTCGGCCGACATGCGCAAGAGTTTCAACGGCCTGCATGCGATCGTCCGGTCGGAGTTCGGCCGCGACATCCGCACCGGCGACGTGTTCGTGTTTCTCAACCGCCGGCTGGACCGCATCAAGCTGATCCATTGGGATCGGGACGGCCTGGCGATCTGGATGAAGCGGCTGGAACGCGGCACCTTTCAGAGACCGCGGTGTCCGCCGGGCGCCGCGGAGGTGGAGCTAGACGCCACGGACTTGTCGCTGTTGCTCTCGGGGATCGAGCTTTCGAGCGTGAAACGTCGGACGCGCTATGCGCTCGATGCGGCCAGTCGCAGGGCCGTCGCGCCCGTCGCTTTGTGAGCGTGGCCGCGTCGATCGCGCTTGCCGGAAAAATGCGGTGAGAATTCTTCGCGCGGAGCGAATGTGCTCTTGCGCTTTTGGAAGATCGTGGTATCATCGAGTCCATGATCGGTTTCAGCGAGCTTCCCCACGACGTCGAGAGTTGCCACGCGTTGCTGCAAACGCAAGCGACGACGATCACTTCGCACGAGACGACGATCGCTTCGCAGTCGCAGAAGCTTGAAGAACTCGCGATCGAGATGGAGAAGATGCGGAAGCTGCTGAGCCATTTCGTCAACGGCCATCGCAGCGAGAAACGGATCCTTCCGGCCGAGAACCAAGCCTTGCTGCCGTTCGAAAGCAGCGCGGAGTTCCAGGCGGCGAAGGCCGAAGCCGAGGCCCAGGCCGAGGTGATCGTGCAGACCTACACGGTCACACGGACAATCACCAAGAAGAAGCGGGACGAATCGCTGCCGTCGCACCTGCCGCGGGTGGAAAAGATCATTGAGGGCAATGATGCCCAGAAGTACTGCCCCACGCACGGCGAGCGGAAGCCGATCGGCTACGACACGACCGAGACGCTGGTCTACAAGCGGCCGGAACTGTACGTGCTGGTGAAGAAGTACCTCAAGTACGCCTGTGCGGGCAATCCGGAGTGCGGCATCAAGTCGCCGGAGCGGCCCACGTCGCTGGTCGAGGGCGATCGCTACGACACGAGCGTGGGGGCGGCGGTGGTCGAGGCCAAGTGGTTCCTCCACCTGCCGATCTACCGGCACCAGGACATCTTCGCCGGCAGCGGCTGGACTCCCAGCCGTTCGACGCTGGTGAACCTGGTCCAGCAGGTCGATTTCGTCACCGAGCCTTTCGTCGCCTACATGACCCGCCTTGTGCAGCAGGACATCGGCGTGGGGATCGACGACACGAGCTGCCGCATGCTCCTGCCGCGGGATCCGTCCCTGGCGATTCCCGGCGACGCCAAGAGCCGGCGGTTGGCGGAGAAGGTGGCCGAGGCGCGGGCCCGGGGCGATTCGAGCCTGCTGGCGAAGATGTGGGCCTACATGGGACTCCACCGGGCGCCGTACAACATCTTCGACTTCCGCGTGTCGCGGCATCGCGACGGGCCCGACGACTTCTTCCGCGACAGCCGCTGCATCGTGCAAGGCGATTGCTTCTCGGGCAACTTGAGCGTGGCGATCCACAGCGACGATCGCTTGACGTTCGCCGCCTGCTGGGGTCATGCCCGCCGCAAGGTGGTGGAGGCCACGACGTATCCCAAGGAAGGCGAACTGCTGTTGGGCATGATCCAGGCGCTGTATGACATCGAGACCCGCGGCAAGGATCTTTCATGGCAGGACCGCCAGGCGCTACGCGAGCGGGAGTCGACGGTGGTGCTGGAGTCGATGCGGCGCTGGCTGGACACGCTGTCGCTGGAGCAGGTGTTGCCGAAGAGCGACTTCGCCGAGGCGTTGCGGTATATTCGCAACCACTGGGAAGCGCTCAACGTCTACGTCCACAACGGACGGATTCCGATCGACAACAATTCGGTGGAGCAGTTGATGAAGCAGGTGGCGATGGGCCGGAAGGCGTGGCTCTTCGTCTGTAGCGTGGCCGGGGGCGAGCAAAGCGCCCGGATGATGACGCTGGTGAGCAGTGCGCGGCGGCACGATCTGGACCTCGGGGTCTATCTCAAGGATGTGCTGGACCAGTTACTGGCCGGATGCACGGATTACGACCGCTTGCTGCCGGACGTGTGGAAGCAGAGCCATTCGGAGGCGGTTCGCGAGTATCGCGTGGAGGAGCGTCGGGACAAGGCCCAGCGCAAGCAACGAAAAGCCGCCCGTCGCCGACTCGCCGCCCGCCCCCACCCCTGACGCCCCCGCCGCCCCGCGTGACTTGGTGCTGGTGTACGCTTACTTCTCCGCAGCGAAGCGGAGTACACGCATATTTCGCATGGTCCTCGTCGACAGACACGAGTCGCCTGCTCGGCATGGCTGCCAACGCACGACCGTTCAGCCCTTGCGCGGCGGTGAAGAGCCGGCCGGGTGCTCCGAAGAAGATCCGCAAAAAAGCGGCCGACTGGCCTATTGACAGGCATACTGACTATTTGTATACTATAGGTGGCAAGGAGACCATACCGGCCGGTTTCTGGCGGCGCGGACGCCTCGCGCCCCGGCGCGAATGGCGCCGGCGGTCGGTCTTTGATTCTATGAAAGAGCGGTTCTCCTGGTGCTATAAGAGAGGATGTAGTGTTTTTCCTTTCCCAAACACCGAGGAGAACCTCCGATGTTGTACCTTGCTATCGACCAGCACAGCAAGCAGTTGACCGTGACCGATCGCAACGAGGCCGGAGACCCGACCGTGAAGCGTCAGGTGAGCACGAAGTGGGACCGCGTGCGTGCGTTTCTCGTCGAGTATCGCCAGCGCCGAGCAGGAAGGGGCTTCGTCGCGATCCTCGAGGTCTGTGGCTTCAACGATTGGCTGGTGAAGCTGCTGGCGGAGCACGGCTGCCGCCAGGTGGTCCTGATTCAGCCCGAGAAGCGGTCGCGGAAGACCGACCGCCGTGACGCCAGCGCCCTGGCCGACCTGTTGTGGGTCAACCGCGAGCGGCTGCTGGCGGGCAAGCCGTGCAAGGATCGGCGCGTGGAGTTGCCCAAGCGCGGAGGAGGCCGAAGACCGGCAGGCGAACCGAGTTGCGGAAGCGCCCGGGGCAGCTCCGCACGCGGACGATCAACAAGATCAAGCACATTCTCCGCAAGCACAACCTCGAGCAGGAGTGCCCGACCAAGGGCCTCGACACGATCAAGGCAAAGAAGTGGCTGGGGGCGGCGCGGCGCTCGAGAAGATCGACCGGCTGGAGATGGATCAGCTCCTGGCGCAGTGGAAGCTGTGGGAGGAGCAGATGGAGAGGGTGGAGGGCGAGATCCGCCAGCGTCAGACGCGGAGCAAGACGGCGGCCGTGGTGGCGACGATGCCCGGCTGCAGGCCTACAGCAGCCTGGCGTTGGCCTCGCGGATCGGCTCGATCGAGCGTTTTCCGCGGCCGGGCAGCCTGGCCAGCTACTGGGGGCTGACGCCGGGCTGCCGGAACTCGGGCGAGGCCACAGACCGCTTGGGCTCGATCACCAAGCAAGGCAGTGCCATGGCCCGCTTCATCCTCGGGCAACTGGTGCTGCACGTACTGCGCCGGACCCGCTGATGAAGGCCTGGTATAGGAGGATCAAGCGGCGTCGGGGTCGAAGATCGCGCGCGTCGCGGTGATGCGTCGGTTGGCGACGATCCTCTGGCACATGGTGAAGAACAATGAGCCCTATGTCGTCGGCGGTCCGCCGCGGCGGAAGCTGCAGTCGCCACTGCCGCAAGGCGCGAGGGCGTTGGAGACGAGGCCCGACAGGAGCACGCGGAAGTATGATTCCTCTTCTCTGTCCCGTCCTGGTGCGAAGGAGAAAAGGAGAGAAACGGTATGCCTGGTGTCGATTACGACGCGGTGCAATCGCGCGTGCCGATGGCCAGGTCTTGGAGTTGCTGCGATTCGTGGCGCGGAGCGCCGCGGGCGAGCAACTCCGGGGCCCTGTCCGGTGCACGGCTCGCCATCTCCGCGGAGCCGGTCGTTTTCGGTCCATCGGACGCGACGAGTGTGCCGCTGCTTTACGTGCGGCTTTGCCGGGAACCAGATCCACTTGTGGGCGGCAGCGAAGGGAATAACGGTCTACGACGCGGCGGTGGACTTGTGTCGTGAGGCCGGCGTCGATGTGCCCTGGCTCGAGCACGGTAGACGCGCCGCGGAAGGTCCTCGGCGCGAACGAAGAAGAGGAACGATAGGAAAGCCAGGCAATGGGAGCCTAGGAGACGAGACGGTTGCATCGGCCTTCTTCCCTGGAAGAAGGCCCTCGCCCGCCAAGGCCAGTCTGAAATTGTCAATGGACTCGGCCGCGCTTGCCGAGCGTTTCTTTGATTGAGACGGCCTGGCGTGGGCGAGACGGTCGCAGCAGAATCCTCGGTGCCAGGCCCTCCCGGGGCCTGAACGACCGCCGCGAGGCGGGCGGATTCACGAGGGATGGATGGGGGTGCCGCCGCACACCGAAAAGAACAGCGCGAGCAACCTCGACAAACATGACCGTGACAACCAAACCCCACAACCCAGTCCTCGATCGAACGCGAACAACCATCAAAAGGAAGCCCCGCTCCGCTTCGCCGTGGAGGTGCGCCCAAAATCCGCCAGGAGACCCTTGACTCCAGTGGCTCTTTCAGGGATGACAATTCGGTTCTCTCGATACACACACCGTGAGCAGATGCCCTGCTCCCGATGCCGATCGGGCTGCGCGCGGACCGGGGCGCCAATCCAGCCTTCAGTAGCACCAGGTCCGAGTACCCCTCTGGAGACTTCAACACGAGGCCCAGAGGCGGTAAATGAGTTGTGTTTTGACACCCGGCGCGAAAGCCTTTGATGCCTTCCACTTACAGCCGCGGCTCGCGACGCAAGAAAACGAAACAGGTCAAAGGGCGTTTCGGTTGGCGCGGCTTGCCGCCACTCGGCCAGCGGTCGCAAGCAAGGGGCAATGCCCCAGACTGGGGATTGCACCAGGGATCGAAGAGAGACGTTTGAAGAACACTGGCTGACCAGTGGCGCCAAGCGGGAGAAATGTGGTTGGGAAGGCCGGGCGGGAAGAAAGAACACGGGCTGGAAGCCCATGCCACGGGTAGGCGGAGGCGGTTTACGGCAATTCCGTGCTGTAAGCAACGGAGGGGAAGAACGCTGGCCGTGCGCATTGCCGGTGCTTGCGCCCGTCGTTCCTTGCCGTCGCGCATCGCCGGAATCCGCCCTGCGAGCGATCCATTCCGAATTCACGCCGGATGCCGTTCATCTCGAAAACGGCGGGGGCACACCCCTGATCGTGGCGAAACGCCGGGGTCGCGGACCGCGGACGTTTCATGGACCAAGAGAGTGCCCCCGCGTCATCGGCTCCGTCTTCGCGTTCTACGTCCGGGAGGCCTCGCGGATGCGGGCGATCTCGGTCGCGGGAATGTCCAGCGATTCGAGAAACTCCTGATGGGCCTGAGGTTCCATGGCCTCAAAGCTTCTGTGCCACTGGAGCATGGCCTGTTCGCTGAAGCCGGCCGCCTGCATGATCTCGATCCACCGCTGTTTGCTGACCATCGCATTCTCCTGGGAGGTGAAAGAGTGGGCCGCGTCGCCGGGCCGCGAGGCCCGTGGGCCGCCTCGTGAAGGTGCCTTGTGCAGGGCGAGTTGTTCCATCAGGCGCACGATCTGCCGTTGTTGCTCCTGCCGCGCGGCGATCTCCTCTTCCAGCGATTCCAGTCGACGCTGGAGAATCGCCGCCGCCGGCCCCGCATCCGCGGCGCAATCCAGCAGCCGCGCGATGTCCTTGAGCGGAATGCCCATCGCACGATAGAAGCAGATCCGCTGCAGTCGCGCGACGTCATCCGGCCCGTAGAGCCGGTAGTTGGCCCCGGTGCGGTTCCTGGGTCGCAGCAGCCCGAGCCGGTCGTAATACAACAGCGTGGCCCGGCTCAAACGGTTCTGCCGCCCCAGTTCTCCGATCGTCAGATTCCCGCTCATAAGGTCCTCTCGCTCATGCACGGAGGAAGCTTACACTGTGAAGCTGTAGACAGGTCAAGCGGGAATTGCAGGCGAATGCCGATAATTCTCACCGAGTACCGCGGCCGACACGATCCAACTTGCCGGAACGCGAGGGTAATCGGCGGCGTCTCGTGGCGACGAGGCTCCGGAAGAGCGGAAGACGCGGCGTCACTGATAGGGCCGTCTGCGCGCCGCACATGGATGGCGACGAATCGTCGCGAAGGCAGACGGCAGCACTCGCGGAGCCGCCTCGAGTTCCGGCTTCAGCCGGTTCTCGAGGTGTCTACGTTCGACAGGCTGCGCTGGCCGAAGACGTGGTCACTCGCTTTGCGAATGCATGCCAGCCGGTTCGCCAGCGCCCCGAATTGTGCCAAGCGGTCGTGGACGCCCCTGACACAGCAGCCGTTTCGAGCATACTGCCCCTGCGGCGGCAACGCGGCCAAGTCGCTCGATGCCGCACATCATACCGCCGACTTGCCCCGGCGTCCCACTCGCTGGCTCCGCAGGACGCGAAAAACCCGGTCGGCAACCCGCTGGACCGCGTACTCCGCGCGAGTGTCCTGCCGTCGGATCTTCATCGACCCGCCATCTCGCAGTTGGAGTTCCGCTTCGCAGCGCTTAGCCGCGCCGGCGCCAGCCCCCTCCACATCGGACAGTCTCACCTGGATCGACTGCAGTGACGACCTGAACGGACTCGCCGCAAACCGGAAGTGCTGCTCGATCAACGACCGCAGCGACGGTGCCACATCATGACCCGAGACGTTGAATTGAACTCGCATTGCTGTTCTCCTTGTGATACGCGGTCATAAGCCTGCTTCTCTCACCCCCTTTTTAAGCTGATGGCAACCGATCGACAAATAGAATCTTTCGCTGCTTCATATCGTTAAACAGAATGTTTCCCGCCTCGCCCCGTATTCTCGCTGCGCTCGCGGCCGACCCCCGCCATCAGGCTCCCCACCACAGGTCTCCGCGGTAGCGATTCGGCCTGTACCTTGGCCGCGCCCTGGCGTACACTCGACGGCCCCGGCGCGCAACGATCGCAGACCGAAGGGGCGGAGACGACTTCTGTCACCTTCAACCTGTTTGCGGACAAGTACCATGCCTGCCCGGTTCACTGCGGAGAAGACGGCCGCTGCCATCGAAGCCTTGAGCCAACTCCGCGACCAGCAGGTCACGTTGGCCCGGTCCTGGGCCCAGGAACTCGAACTGGTCCCGCCCGACTACCGGCCGAGCGCCCTCAACCTGCTGCACTACCTGGTGTTGCGGCAGCATGACCTGTGGCCGCTGCAGCGGGATCTGTCCGCTCTCGGGCTCTCGTCGCTGGGCCGCACCGAGGCCCACGCACTGGCGGGCGTCGATGCCGTGCTGGCCGCCCTGCACAAGCTCACCGCTCGGACCATGGAACGGCCGGAAGGCTTCGAGTTGCCGGTAGACTTCTTCACCGGTCCCCTGGCGCTAGCGCAGCATACCGAGTTCCTCCTCGGCCCGGCCCCCTCTGGCCGCGAGGTCCGCATCATGGTCACCATGCCGGCGGAGGCGGCGAGTTCCTACGACCTGGTCCGCGACCTCCTGCAGGCAGGCATGGATATCATGCGCATCAACAGCGCCCACGATGAGCCGGCAGACTGGCGGAAGATGACCGAGCACCTGCGACGGGCGATCGCCGAAGTGAACCGCCCCTGCCGCGTCCTGTTCGACCTGCAAGGCCCCAAGTTGCGGACCGGACCGGTGGAACCCGGGCCCGCGGTGGTCCGTTGGAGCCCGCGGCGGGGCCTGCGTGGGCAGTTGCTTCGTCCCGTCCATGTGCGACTGGTCCCTCCCGCCTACTCCGGCCCACCGCTGCTCGAGCAGGACGTCCTGCTGCCGGTCGACGCCCCCTGGCTGGAACAGGTGCAACCCGGCGACAGCCTTTGGATCGCCGACTGTCGCGGCATGGATCGTCGTTTACGGGTGGTGTCGGTCGATGCTCGAGGGGTGCTGACCGCGAGTCGTTCGACGGCCTACGTTGAATCCGGCGCGGCGGTCCGCTGGCAGCCGGACCGCCCCTCCCGGGACTCCGCCGGCAACCCCATCGTCACTGGACGGGTCGGTTCCCTGCCGCCTTGCGATCAGCCCTTGCTCCTGCGGCAGGGCGACATCCTGATACTGACCGGCGCGGGACGGCCGGGCCGTCCCGCGGTCTCGGCCGCCGACGGTTCGGTCCTGGAACCGGCGTGCATCCCTTGTACACTGCCGCAGGTCTTCGCCGACGTAACCGCCGGCCAGCGCATCCTCTTCGACGATGGCAAGATCGGGGGTCTGATCGAGGAAGTTGCGGAGGACTGTCTGCGGGTGCGGATCACCAAAGCCCGCGCCGGCGGCGCCAAACTCCGGGCCGACAAGGGCATCAACCTCCCCGACAGCAGTCTGCACGTGGCGTCGCTCAGCGAGCAGGACCTGGACCAACTGGAATTCGCCGTCGCCTGTGCCGACATGGTCGGCTTGTCGTTCGTGCGGTCGCCCGAAGATGTGCTCAACCTGGAACGCGAACTGGACAGCCGCAAGGGATCACATTTGGGGATCGTCCTCAAGGTCGAGACGAAAGCGGCTTTCGAACAATTGCCGAACCTGCTGCTGACGGCCCTGCGGTCACCGCCGGTCGGCGTGATGGTGGCCCGCGGCGATCTGGCGGTGGAGATGGGTTTCGAGCGCCTGGCCGAAGTGCAGGAGCAGATCCTTTGGCTGTGCGAAGCGGCGCACGTGCCGGTGATCTGGGCCACCCAGGTGCTGGAGTCTCTGGCCAAGAAGGGCCTCCCCTCGCGGGCCGAGGTTACCGACGCGGCCATGAGCGGCCGCGCTGAGTGCGTCATGCTCAACAAGGGCCCGCACGTGCTGAACGCCGTGCGGTTCTTGGACAACGTGATGACCCGCATGCAAACCCACCAGAACAAGAAACGTGCCATGCTGCGGAAGCTGTCCGTGTCCGACCGCATTGTCGATGCTCGCCCTCCGGTCCGGCCGACCGATCACGGCGGCGCGTAGCATCCAGGAATGCAAGCGTTCGCCAGCCGGGACTGGTCCGTTTTTCGGTGCATCCCGCTGGCCATCGGGTAATCAATAACTGTCGCCTTTCGCTCTTGCGAAAGCAGCGTCCTTCCGCGCAACGGCGGGCGACAATACGGAAGTTGCCCCTCCGTCGATCGTCAGTCAGCGGAGAACAGCGCCCCGCGGGCGGCCTTCGAGATGGCCACCACCGCCGGGTGCTTGAGTCGACGTTGCACGGTGATCGCGTAGCACTGGAAGCGGATGTCCTCGATGCGGCCTACGGGTTCCACTTGATACTGGCGGCGGATTTCGGCATCGATCGCCGTCGGGCCGGCGAACAGGCCCATCCCCGCCTGGCCAAATGCTTTCAGCAGCCCGCTGTCCGAGAATTCGCCGGCGATCTTCGGGCGCATGTCCAGCGAATCAAACCACCTTTCCAGGTCCCGGCGCAAGGCCGTGCCGGGCGTGGGCAACAACCACGGCGCCTCGGCCAGCGACTTCGGAAATCCGCGCCGATAGCGCTCGGCCAGTTCTTCCGTGCCGTAGACCGACACGTCGCACGATCCCAGCAGGTGGTTGAACGCCCGCACCCGTGCGTGCGCGCTGGCTGGCGCCTCGGAGAGAACGACATCCAGGTGAAACACCGCCAGGTCCGCCAGCAGCGAATCCAGCTTCCCTTCCTGGCAAACCAATTCGATCGGTTCGTCCAACCGGCAGGCGGGCTCCAGCAACCGGTACACCACCAGCTTGGGAAGCACATCCGCCACCCCCACCGTGAAACGCAACGGTCGGCCGGTCACCCGCCCTTTCATTGCCTCGGTCATCTCGCGGCCGATCGTGAAGATCTCGTCCGCGTAGCGATACAGAATTCGCCCCTCCTCCGTCAGTTCCAGCCCCCGACCGGCGCGGCGAAACAATTTGCGGCGCAATGACTTTTCGAACTTCGCCAGTTGTCCGCTGATCGTCGGCTGCGACAACTGCAATTCCTCGCAGGCCCGCACCACGCTCCCCTCTCGCGCCACGACCCAAAAGTACAGCAGGTGATGGTAGTTGATCCAGTCCATGCCTTTCCCCGCGGTTCTCCTTCCGGCAACGCCGAACGACTTTCCCGAAGATCCACAATTTCGATATCTAAAACCGGCAGATCGTATTTGTCAATATCACGCCCGTGGTCCAGTCGAAGGCCGCGACGATCGGCAATCGTCCTACAGGCCGACTGCCCATGCGGTGCACCGGGTGCGGTGCTCACCATTGTTCGCGGTGAACCGCGACGGGTACAATCAGCGTCCACAGCAGGACCCTCGGATTCAATCCGCATCACCGCCGTAGCCGCCGTTTTCGCTTCGCCGCCGGCGGCGTCAAAATGCTGACCGCTGGCCAGGCTCGCGTCGCGACAAGACTCCGCGGATGGATGCAGCCGTTTCAGTCCACCGGCGTGGTCAACAACCGCGCGACCGAATCGTTGCGAGGGATCAGCGCCGACTCCTGGCCGATAGCAATGGCACTGAATCGCAACTACGGCGTGGACACGTTCTTCTACGACCCGGAAACACGGACACCAGAAGTGATGCGCCATGAACGAACCGGAGAGAGTCACACCGAAGCGCGCGTCGGGTTTTCTGTCGCTTCCCTCGACGGGCGTCGGCAAGTGGTCAGCGTGGCTGCTCGTGGTATCCCTGGTGCTGATCCTGCTCAACAACCTCGTGGTGATGCCGGAGACGGAGCAGCGACCGAGCCTTGAACTGGCGCAGAAGGCCTTTAACCTCAGCGTATTCCTGTGCGTTGCCTTCGCTGGCGTTACCAGTCTGTTCGCCATCTTGATGAAGCGCGAACGTTCCTGGGTCATGTTCGCGGCGGTCCTCCTCTTCATCGTGGCGGTTGGGTTCAATCTGGGGGCGTACCTCGATTCCCACGAGACGTGAACCTGCCCCCTTCAGCACCCCATCCCCCGGTTCTGCCCGGACACAGACCGGGTGTGAAAGGCGGCCGGTCACTGGTTGTTTTCCAGAAGGAAGTTCAGCGTGAGCCGGTTGATCTCCTTCCGGCTTGGCGAAGTCGGGCCGCCTGCTTCCCTGAAGCCGTGCTCAGCATTTCTCACTCGAACGAACGTGAGCGGAACTCCCAGCTTCCGGGCTTGTTCGTCCATCCATGCCGAGTGCTGCATCGGTGTAGTGCTGTCGCGCTCGCCATGCACCAGCAGCATCGGCGGTTTCAAGCCATTTCGCTTCATGTACCAGACCGGACTTGCGATCTCGTATTCCCGGAGATTGACTTCCGGCCCGACCTTGAAGAGGATCGGCATCTGGATCGCGATCTTCAAAGGGCTGACTTCCCCCCACAGTTCGGGCGCTGTGAAGTCCGTCGGTCCGAACCAGGCAACGGCGCACCGAGCGCGCGCTTCATAGCCCGCCAACTGCGGGTCACCCGGCAGGTCGTCCTTGTTCGTCAGCGATTGCAGCAGTGCAAGGCTGCCCCCGGCCGACGTGCCCATCGCCGCAATGCGGTCCGGATCGATGCCGTACGCCTCGCGGTTCTTCACGAGAAACCGCAAGGCGTCCTTGCAGTCGGTAGAACAGTCGACGAGCTTCGCGCCCGCGACGGCGCACAGCCGATAATTGACCGAAGCCATGCGGTAGCCGTGCTCGCGGAGCAGGGGGAAGAAGATGTCTGCACCGTGGTTCAAGGCGCCCTGTTTGTCGCCGCCGACGTATCCGCCGCCGTGAAAGAACACGACCAGGGGGGCGTGCGTGTAGCGATGTCCTTTCAGCCCATACAGGTCCAGCTTGACGGCTTGCCCCTCCACCGTCTTGTACACGATGTCGCTCTGCATTTTGATATCGTCGGGAATCGCCGCGACAGCCCCCGTGACGTTGCCTTTGGCCGGCGACTTTACCTGAACGCCCTTCTGGCCCCGAAGCGCTCTCCAGAAGGCATTGCCTTCCGCCGCCTCGATCAAGCCGTCTCTATTGGCGTCGATGGCTGTGAACAGCGTTCTTTCCGCACAACTGCCGTTGATTATCTTGGAATTTCATGGGGCGGGTCCAGGCGGGACGGTGGCCGGCGGTGTGTGTGAGTGGGACGATGCGGGGCGCGGGGCGTAGCGCCGGGCAAGGGCGGAGGCAGGGCAACCGCCGGCCAGGTTCGGCAGCGGCGCCGCGCGTTGGGGGCATTCTTCATCCGGTCGTGCGACGCGGCAATGTCCGGCGCGCGGTCCGCATTCGAGTTCGCGATACTTAGGGCGAAGGCTCTCGACGTAAGTCGAGTCGGACTGGACTTACGTCGATGGTCCGTGTCGTAAGTGTTCACACCCTCGGCGGCGCGCCTTGACGTTGTGTCGAACGCGACATTTCCTTCCTGCGGCACTTTGCCCGTCGCGGGGCGGCCGACACTGGCCGCCCCGCGCGGCCACACTCCGCCGGAAAGGGTTTTCACGATGAAGAAAGCTTCCCGTTCGACTCGACGCTCCACCACCTCCCGTCGCCCGCGCAGCCGATCCTCCGGACACGTCGCCCGCCGCGGCCCGGCCGCGCTGCGGTCCTGGACCACCGGCGCGCTGCCGATCGTCGAGGACTTCCTCCAGCGGATGAAGCTCGAAGCGCTGCTCGCCGAGTTCCTCCCTGGCGACGATCGCCGCACCAAGATCCCCACCGCCCGCGCGGTGGTGATCCTCGTCAAGCAGATCCTGCTCTCCCGCACGCCGCTGTATGCCGTGGGCGAGTGGATCGCGGGACACGATCCGGCCGGCCTCGGACTGAAGCCGGAACAAGTGGCCGCCTGGAACGACGACCGCGGCGGCCGGGCCCTGACGGCCCTCTTCCGCGCCGACCGGCCGTCGCTCGTGCTGGCCCTCATGCGCCACATCGTGCGCCAGTTCGACCTCCATCTCGACGAGCTGCACAACGACTCGACCACCGTCTCCTTCTGCGGCCTGTACGCCAGCGCCAGCCAAGGGGCCGCCCGTCACGGCAAGCCGACGGTGGCCATCACCTGGGGCCACAACAAGGACCATCGCCCCGACCTCAAGCAACTGCTGTATATCCTCACCGTCACCCGCGACGGCGGGGTCCCGGTGGCCTTCCGCGTGGCCAGCGGCAACGTGACCGACGACCGCACCCACGTCGAGAGCTGGGACTTGCTCTGCCAGTTGGCCGGCCGGCGCGACTTCCTCTACGTGGCCGACTGCAAGCTGGCCACGGTAGAGAACATGAACTACATCGCCCAGCGCGGCGGCCGCTTCGTGAGCGTGCTGCCGCGCACCCGTCGCGAGGACGGCGACTTCCGCCAGCGGCTCCGCGCCGGCCAGGTCGCCTGGGAGCCGCTCGGGGACAAGGCCGACGATGAGGGGGAGGTGGTCGATCATTATGCCGTCGTTTCGCCGCCGGAAGCGCTTCCCGAAGGCTATCGGCTGTGGTGGTACTCGAGCACCCGCAAGGCTGAGCTGGACCTGGCCGCCCGCGGCCGGCGGCTGGCTCAGGCCCAGCAGGAACTGCGTGACCTGCAACAGCGGCTGCGGTCGCCACGGTCGCGGCTGCGGGAGGAGGCGAAAGTACTCGCCGCCGTGGCGGAGATCCTCGACCGCCATCAGGCCGCGACCTGGCTCCGGGTGCAGATCGACCAGCGTGTGGAAGAGACCTTCCGCCAGAGCCGCCGCGGACGTCCCGGCAAGGACACCACCTACGTCCGCGAGGAGTCGGTGCGCTTCGATCTGGAGTACACGATCGACGAAGCCGAGCTGGCCCGGGAGCGGCTTACCGACGGCCTCTTTCCCCTCGTGACCAACGACACGCAACTCGACGCCCGGGAGGTGCTTGAGGCCTACAAACGGCAGCCGCCGATCGAACGCCGCTTCGAGCAGCTCAAGACCGATTACCGCGTGGCCCCGGTGTTCCTCAAGGACGTGGCCCGCATCGAGGGCTTCCTCTGCGTCTACTTCTTCGCGCTATTGGCGGAGTCGCTCATCGAGCGTGCGCTGCGGCAGGCGATGCGCGACCACGGCCTGGCGGCCCTGCCGATGTACCCCGAGGACCGCGACTGCCGGCGCCCCACGGCGCGTCGCCTGTTCGACCTCTTCGACCCCACCCAGCGTCACGTCTTCACCCGTCCCGGCAGCGAACCGATCCAATTCACCACCAAACTCTCCCCGCTCCACCGTCAACTCCTCCGCCTCCTCTCCCTACCCGTCACGCTCTACCGCTGAACTTCCCCACCCTGCGATATTCGGAGAATATGGGATGCAGTTGTGCGGAAAGAACGGAACAGTGCATCGCCGGCGGGGAATTCCGCCCGCGATATCTTCCCGTTGCCGTCCGTGTCCATGTTCTTGTAGAAGTCGGGAATCTGCCCGCTGGCAACGCCTGTTGCCAGAAGGAGAAAGGCGGCAACGAGGCCAGTTCGCGCCGCGCAGTCAGAACTCCAGTTCGGACGTCTGCGAGCAGGAACTTCTCTGCGCAGCTGCCGATCGGCATCTCGCCGGATGGAGGATTGACCGGTTGCTCGCGACCTGTCTGTTGCAGTACAGCCTGCCGACTGCTTCATGGTATCACTCGCTCGTTCAAAGTGCCCACGTGACGATTGGCGCGGATTCTATGATACACGGCTTGAGAGACAATTGCAGTCCGAGGGCAAAACAGCTCGCGAGATCTTGGAGTCCCGTTCACGGGACTTCCGCCGCGCCAGCGGCTCTTCGGCTCGGCATTCATGCCGGGTTCGGCCGCCCCGATCTGCACTCTTCAATTCCCATTTGCTTCCGTCGATGCTCAGGCCGTGCCTCCTGAAAAAACTCCCACCACGCCTCATCCAAGAGGAGCCCATCGGTCTGAAAATCGTTCCTGACTCGCTTCGCCCCGGCGTAGCGCGCCTGCAACTCGACGACTTTCTGGTAGAACTCCAGTCCGGCCAGCGCCGCGCTCCGCCGCCCGCCCCCGCCCTTGAGCTCCGGCAGGCGCGCTGTTAGCATGGAGGTTTCACGGTGCCCGGCAAACGGGACGCCGGGGGCTTCTTGTCGTTAAGGGTAGTGGGCCGGGCAGGTCATGTTGATGGCACCGATTCTCACCGCGATGGCGTGCGCCCTGGCGGCGGGCGCCGAAGCGCAAACCGCAATTGACGCCCCGGTTTCCATCGAACTCCGTGAGCGCAGGAAGGACTTCTTCGGCGGCGCAATGGGCAGACATACTCATACTTGCTGGTAGTCCGCATTCCCGGTGGCTGGGTGTCGCGCTGCTCGACTTCGTCAGCCGGCGGCCGCCGGGGTGCCACGAGTCGCCGCGGCGCGCCACGGCCGGACCGTCATCAACCCGAACACCAATAAGAGTTCGCATCGGGTCACAGTCGATAAACGCCGGCCGCCGCCGTGGAACCTCAAACATAACGGGACAGACGAATGCCATCCTCCACCAAACCTGCATCTCTACTGCTCATCATTGTCATCGCCGTCATGGCGTTGCTGGCCCGTTCGGTCGGCGCGGCCGGCTCCACCGCCGACCCGGCCGCTGTCCCGGAGTCTCACGTGCGTTCCGCCGATGTCCTCAATAAGTCCGACCGGCTGTACCTCGCCCAGCGCACGGCTGCCGACACTCCGCCCGTTCGTCGCGGCGCACCTCCAGCCGATGCGCCCCGTCCCGCCGCTCCCCCAGCCGCCGCGGCATTGCGCGTCACGGTTGAAGATCTCAAGGTGCCGTTTGCCATCACTCCCGAGCGCCGCGAGTTGGTCGAGGCCCTTGCCGACTTCTACAGCGACGATCCCGCCGACGAGACGTTCGCCGTGCTGGAGAAGTGGCTCGCGCGGTTCCGCCGCGAGCTGAAACCGACGCCAGAAGGGATCATCCTCCTGGAATTTGCCTGTGAGGAGTTGAGCCATCCCGTGACGCCGGAACCCACCGCGGCGCAATGGGAGAAGCATTTAGAGAAGCTCCAGCGCTGGCGCACGCTCCACCCCGACAGCGGTTCGGCCGACGCGGTGCTGGGACACGCGTACTTCACTCGCGGCGTCCGCGCCCGCGGTTCCGGCCTTGCATCGACGGTGACCGCGCAGGGCTGGAGACAGCTCGCCGAGGACACTCCCCGCGCCCGCGAGAGCCTCGAACGGGCGGCCTCGCGTCTTAAGGACGACCCGCAAATCTACGCGAAGCTGATCGCGGTCGCGACAACCGAGGGCGCCTCGCGCGACGAAACGGAGGGCTACCTGAACCGGGCGAAGGCCATTGCCCCGGCCTACTTTCCCCCGTACCAGGAGATGCTGACATATCTCTTGCCGCGCTGGCATGGTGAGCCGGGCGACTCCGAGCGTTTCGCTACCGCATCGGCCGAGCAGCTTGGCGGCGACCAGGGGCTCGAGCTCCTCGGCCGGCTCGTGTTCCGCATGTGCCATTTCGAGCGCGATGCGACCGAACTCTTTCCCTTGGATCAGGTCTGGAAAGCGGCCCGCCTGATGCACGAGCTCTACCCGGCCTCGCCGCGGCACCTTCAGTTCGCCGCCAAAGCCGCTTGCATGGCGGACGAGCGGGAGGCGGCCGAGCAGCTTTTCCGCGGGATCCATCAGCCGCCCGATCCCCTGATCTGGTCGCGTCCCAAGGTGTTCGACGCCTATCGCCGGTGGGCCCGGCCCGAATGGCCGCGTGGACTGGAGCGGCGGCTCCTCTGGCACTCGCGTGACGGCTTCGCCAACGGGCTGGCTTTGTCGCCCGACGGCAAGCTGCTCGTGTCAACGGGCTGGTCGGGAAGCCGTTGCGTCAAGTTCTGGGATGCCGCCAGCGGCGAACTGCTCGACGCATTGCCCTCGCTCGCAACCGCCATCTCGGCGGCCGCGTTTAGCCCCGACGGCAAGCGGCTGGCCATAGGCACCGTCCAGGGCCCGATCTATCTCATCGACTCCCAGACGCGCGAGCCCTTGGCCATGCTCGCCAGCCACAACCAGATGCTCGACGGCTTGGCGTTCTCTCCCGACAGCAGGCTTCTCGCCTCCAGCGGCCAGGACGACGTGGTCCGCATCTGGGACGTCGCCGCCGAGACCGAACGGTTCGCGTTTCGCGACCCCGCGATCACCAACGCCGCGAAGCTCGATTTCTCGCCCGACGGCAAGCTGCTCGCCGCCCTCGGCGGCGGTCTTCGGGCCTGGAACACCGCGACGGGCGAGCCGGCCGAACTTCCCGCAGGCATTACCCAGATCGCCGGCTTCCGCCCCGACGGTACCGTCGTCGCCCTGGCCGCAAACGGCCGCACCGTCGTCGAGTGCGAACTCGGCAGCGGCAAGACCAGGGAACTCTTTGATTTGCCCTCCGGCGACCATACCGTCTACCTCTCGCCCGATGGCCGCACCCTGGCGGTAAACGAACAAAACCGCGCCCTAGGCGCCGCCCGCATCGTATCGTTCCGGTTGCTTCTTTGGGACATCGCCTCCGCACGCCAGACGGCGGCCCACGCCGGCCACACCTGCGACATCAACCGGGTAGTCTTCTCTCCCGACAGCCGCACCGTCATCACCGCCTCCGACGACGGGACGGTGCGGCTTTGGGACGTCCCGCCCCCCGCCGCCGCGCCGACCCCATCCCACTGACCCTCCCCGACCCTCCGCCCCCTCCGTACGACGCGACTCACCTCGCAGGGTGCCATGCTTTCGCCCTCGGCTCCGCCGAGGGCGTAAGCATGCCCTTCTCCTCCGCCGCGCCGCACTTGGCTTCGAATCAACAAGAGAATTCGCGCTATTCTCGATAGGCGGAGACTCCTCCCCATAGACGTTGACGAATTGCCTATTTCTCGTGTTTTCCCGTTTCCTTTTGCCAGCCAGCCCGCCATCCCTTTCCGGCTCGCATCTTCATCACACCCTCCGCGTCTCTGCTCACCCCCTTCCTCCCTCGGTGAACTCTGTGACCTCTGTGGTTCACCTTCCTTCGCTTTCTCCCCCAGTCTCCCGCCCGCGCAAGAGCCGCCACTTCAGCTTTCTAGCCACCGAAACCGCGTCGCCCCCCCTCTATTTGCCCCCGCGACGCTCCCTCCGCGCCCCCGCGTGAAACATCCCCACCGCTTTCCCGACCCCCTCCAGAAACCCCAGAAAAACTCGCCAACCACGGCCGGTTTTGCTGTTGACAAAAATACATGAACACTGGTATACTATAGCCCGGCGGCAACGAAACTCCGTCCGCCAGCGCGCGCCCGCCCGGCAAGTCGGGCCCCGCCCGCGTTCGTTCTTTCTCAATTCGTCACACTACTGCCCACCTCTCGGTTGGCCCGCGCCCATTCCCTGCCCTGAAGGCACCAGACAATCAACCATCAATCCTCTCTGCTTCTAACTCCCAACTTCTAACTCCTCACTCCTAACTTCTCCTCCAGCCCCCTCTACAGACTTCAACACTGAAGCCAAAATGGTGGTTTCACTTGCGCCGAGCCGCCTGGACAGAAAACCCTATATCCCTTGCACTTGCCGCCGCGCCTCGCGACGTATCCAAACGAAACACCCTCAAGGGCGTTTCGCTTCAATGCAACAATGTTCCATCCGCGGCCCCCCCGGGTAGATCGCACTGGGCGCCAACTTCAACACGTACCTCACAGTACGTACAAAGTTGCGCTCACTCGCTCGGCGCGAAACCCCTTATCCCCTTGCACTTGCCGCCACGCCTCACGGCGCACGATCCGCAACACTGTGTTTATTGTTACGCATCAACGGGGGGTGACGCCATCTGGCGCCTCAGCGCCGGCCTTTCGGGCTTACCTCCCCGCCAGGAGCTTATCGAACTCCTCGACAGTTACCGCCGGCGCGCTCAACTCTTCTCCACCGGCAGCCCCATCGCCTTCATCAGCAGTTGAAGGTCTTCCCAGGTCTGCCGCTTCGCCGACGGAGTCCGCAGAAGATAAGCCGGATGGTACGTGCAGAGTACCTTGATCCCCTGGTAGTCGTGCCAGCGGCCCCGCAACCGGCCGATCGACTCCGCCGTGCCCAGCAGGTTCTGCGCCGCCACCGAACCCAGGCAGCAGATGAACTCCGGCCGCACGATCGCCAGTTGCGCATCCAGGTACTCGCGGCAGTTGGCCGCCTCGTCAGGGTGTGGATTGCGATTCTCCGGCGGACGGCAGCGGAGAATGTTGCAGATGTACACATCCGCGCGCTTCAGCCGCATTCCCTTCTCGATCATGTCGGTCAGCAGCATCCCGGCCCGGCCCACAAACGGAATGCCCTGCCGGTCTTCATCCGCCCCCGGCGCTTCGCCCAGAAACACCAACCGCGCCGCCGGATTGCCCGTGCCGAAAACCGTCTGCGTCCGTGTGCGCGCCAGTTCCTGGCACCGGGTGCACCCGGCCACTCTGGCGGCCACAACCGCCAGCGCCTGTTGCCGGTCTTGCCCCTGCGCCTCAAGCGCCTGGGCCGCCAGCGCCGCCCCCGGCGACAGGCCGGCTTCCGGAGCGGCGAAGAAGGCCCCGCCCCCGGCGGGCCTGCTGGCGACCGGTTCTGCGACAACCGGCTTCGAAGCGGCCTTCTTCGCGGGCGGCGCCACCCGGGCCTCGACCGGCCCCTCGGCCGCAATTTGAGCCGTCGACGCCGTCTTCGGCCGGCGTTTGCCAACATGGGTCACGCCGGCGCGGCCCAGGCTTTCCAGCTTTTGCACCACCGCCCGCCGCACCCGGCGGTCCGTCGAGTCATTCCTTTGGCTCATGTCTATTGAACTTCAGGTTGATTGTGTAACGAGGGCGACGGGCACCGAGCGAAGCCTGGTCCGGAGCCCGGCTTAAGGGAAAAAGGGTTTGAAGGTGTTGCGTTATCAATCTGAACACCAATAGATTTCGGCTCGATGGTCGCTCCCACAGAGTTTCCCGGCAACCGGCCCAAAACCTCCGGCGGCCCCGGCCGACACGCCCAGCCAAGCCGGGCAGGGCTGCCCAGCCTGAAACAGCCGTTTAGTATAGCCTCCGCCAGGATCATTCGAAGAACCGGTCACGCACACCCGGTCCTCTCGCCTTGTAGGCATTCCGCGGTAGTCTTGCTCCCCCCCGATCGCACAGTCTATGATTAAGCGGTAGGGGAAGATCGCCGCAAGTGCTCCCCGATCGACCAAGGGATCGCTTGGCGGCTGGCGATGGTGGGCGTGACTTACTTAAGAGCGGCTGCATGGCTATTCCCCAGGTTGTCATTGTCGGACGTCCGAACGTCGGAAAGTCCAGCCTCTTCAACTGGCTGGCCGGGCGGCGGCTGGCGATCGTCGATCCCACCGCGGGCGTCACTCGCGACCGCATGACCCATCTGCTCGACATCGATGGCCGGTTCGTCGAACTGGTCGATACGGGCGGGATGGGCATCCGCGATGTCGACAATCTCACCGAGGACATCGAGCGCCAGATCGAAATCGCCATCGAAACGGCGGCGGTCATTCTCTTTGTCACCGACACCCGAACCGGCCCCGTTCCCTTGGACGAGGAGGTCTCCCGGCGCCTGCGCTATGTCAACGTGCCGGTTCTCTGCGTGGCCAACAAGACCGACGCACCCTCGCTGGACCCGCTGGCCGAAGAGTTCTATCGCTACGGCCGAAAAGTCATCGCCGTCAGCGCCGAACAGTTCCGCGGCAAGGATGACTTGCTGGCCGCCATCGCCGAGCGCCTGCCGCCGCCGGAGCACGAAGAACCGTCGCCCGAAGAACCGGTGATGAAACTGGCCGTCGTCGGACGCCGCAACGTGGGCAAGAGCACCTTCACCAACACGCTCGTCCAGGCCGAGCGGATGATCGTCAGCGAAGTGCCGGGTACCACCCGCGACAGCGTCGACGTCCGCTTCGAACTCGACGGCAGGGCGTTCATCGCCATTGATACCCCCGGCTTCCGCCGCCGGCAGAGCATCGCCAGCGACCTCGACTTCTACGGCACCCACCGCGCCCAGCGGAGCATCCGCCGGGCCGACGTCGTACTCCTCTTCTTCGACGCCACCCAGCGCGTTTCGAAGGTCGACAAGCAGCTCTGCGATTACATCGCCCAGCAATACAAGCCGTGCATCTTCGTCGTCAACAAGTGGGACCTGCTGGCCGACACCATGCCGATGGAGAAGTGGGTCACCTACCTCCGCGACACCTTTCGCACGATGATGTACGCCCCTATCGCGTTCATCACCGGACAGACCGGCAAAAACGTCAAGGCGCTGCTGAACCACTCCCAGATGCTTTTCAAGCAGTCGCGCGAGCGCGTGCCGACCGCGCAGATGAACAAGCTCCTCCGGGCGGCCCTGGAGCAGAATCCGCCCCCCACGCACCACAACCGTACGGCGAGGATTTACTACGCCACCCAGGCCGGCGTCCAGCCCCCAACCGTCGTGCTGTTCTGCAACGATCCCCAGGCCGTCGCGCCACACTATCAGCGGTTCCTGCTCGGAGTTTTCCGCGACCACCTGCCGTTCGGAGAGGTGCCGATCAAGCTCTACCTCCGCCGCCGCGAGGCCGGCGAAGGCCCGCGCGGAGGCGACGCGGAACGGCAGCAGCCGAGCGACGAACTCGACGCCGGCGTGGCCGACTAGCTACTCCGTCGCCTTGCCGATGGCATAGAGGTGCTTCTCGCCGCGCAGGAAGATCTGCCCCCGGCTGATCGCTGGCGACGCGTAACATTCCTCCCCCAGTTCGTTCTCGGCCACCACGTCGAACTCCACGCCCGGCCGGATGATCGTGGTCACCCCGTCATCCGACAGAAAGTGCACTAGCCCGTCGGCCGACACCGCCGACGCGCTATAGTGCTTCCCGATCCGTTTCATCCAGTGGCGCTCGCCCGTCTCCGCGTCGAACAGGCTGGCCACCCCCTCGTCCGACACGACGAGGAAGTACTTGCCGTCTGGTGAGACGATGGGCGACGGCACGTAGGCGCAGCCCTTCGTCGTTCGCCACACGACGTGCGTGTCGGTCACATTCCCGCGGCCGTCGGGCCGGATGGCCAGGATGTGATACTCAGGGAAGCCGGCAGTCATGAACAGCAGCTTTCCATTGTCGACCAGCGACGCCACGTACTGCTCCGTCGGCCCATCGATGATCCAATGCCGCGAGCCGTCGCGCGGGTCGTAGCTGGCCACGCACTGGCTGCCCGACAGAATCATCTGCGTGCGCCCGTCGAACTGCCGGATGATCGGCGCGCAATAACTCCGGGTTTTGTTCTCCCGCGGTGTCTTCCATACCGTGTGGCCGTCGGCTCGATCGAGCGCCACAAGATAAGCGTCGCCGTCGTGGTCGCCGTTGACGATCACAAGATCTTCAAAAAGTGTTGGCGGACTGCAATATCCGTGCACGCTGGAGAAGACGCCCGGCCTCACAAGCCACCGTTGGCGACCCTCGAAGTCATAGGCGGCGACGAGCATCTGGTCCCGGTCCAGGAAGCTCACGTAGACCAACTCGCCGTCGGTGGCGGGAGTGCTGGAAGCATGGCTGTTGAGCCGGTGCTTCCGCTCCAACGGCGCCTTGACCACCATCCGTTCCCAGAGGATCTCGCCCGAGCGGCGGTCCAGCGCCAGCAGAATTCGCTCCTCGCGGTCCTCGCGGCAACTCACCGTGAAGATCCGGTCGCCCCACACGATCGGCGAAGCATGACCGGTTCCGGGGATCTCAGTCTTCCACTGGATATTCCGGCCGGTCGGCCCATCCCAATCGGTCGGAATGCCCGATTCGCGGCTGCTGCCGTCACCGCGAGGTCCCCGCCAGGCGGGCCATTCCTCGCCGCACGCCCATCGGTTGGTCGACGCGATTGCCCCGACGGCCGCCATAAGCAGTACAACCGCTCTCGTTCTCACGTTCACCCCCTGACAGAGTAAGTGCTCGGTCTCGATCCGAAACGAGTTTCGATTATGGTAGCTGCGACAATCCCGGCAGGCTACGCGGTCACTGCCTGCAATCCGGATCCTGTATACCAATGGGGGGATTGTTTGCCTTGACTGTGTCGCAACGGCGTAGCTATACTAAACTTCCAAGGACAACTTATCCGCCGCCGCTGCCTAGATTGCCAGCTTTCCTTGAGCCGACGAATCGAGTCGTTATGAATCGTCTTCTGCGCCTGTGGACGTGGTGTGTCGCAGCGGCCTCTCTCGTGGCGGTCTCACTGCCGGCATTTGCCCAAACTCCGGCTCCGGCCGCACCAGGCGACACCGCTCTAACGCGGCAGTTGGCTCCGGGCGTGCTCAAGACGGTCGATCCGCTGCAGGAGGCTCAGGATACGGTAAGTCGTCACGACCTCACCGAACTGCTGGCGGTCGATGCCAAGTTCGACTGGGCGAAAGATGTCGATTTTCGCCGCGACATTTGGGGGCTCGTGTTCAGTTTCAAGCCGCTGCGGATGATTGACGTCGACGTGCCGCAGGCCGACGGGCGGTTAGCCCGGAAACAGATCTGGTATCTGGTCTACAGTGTCACCAATCCTGGTAAGGCACTCCATCCGGTAACCGTCGAAGACGGCACATACAAGCTGGAAACGGTCGATAAGCCGATCCGTTTTGTCCCTGAGTTCGTGCTCTACGCCCCAGAATTCGACCGTACCTATCGGGATCGGGTGATTCCGGTGGCGATTGGGCCGATCCGCTCCCGCGAGCGGACGCCGGCCCTCCTGTCGTCCGTGGAGATCGCCCGCGAGATCCAAGTCGGCGAAACTCTCTGGGGCGTTGCTACTTGGGAGGATATCGATCCCCGCATCGACCGCTTCTCCATCTTCGTCTACGGGCTGACGAACGCCTATCGCTTCGCCGATAAGCCCGGCGAGTACAAACCCGGCGACCCGATCGGCAAGGGACGCCGCTTGAGTCGCAAAGCGCTGAAGCTCAACTTCTGGCGGCCGGGTGACGAGTACTTCCCTCACGAGAAGGAGATTCGACTGGGAATCCCCGGGGACGTTGACTACGCGTGGGTATTTCGGTAAAAGATAAGATTCCCACACGCAGCAAATACCCATAACAGGGGATCGTCATGGCACATAAAAAAGGACAGGGCTCCAGCCGCAACGGCCGCGATTCGGCCGGTCAGCGCCGCGGAGTCAAGCGATTTGGCGGCCAGCACGTCAAGGCAGGCAACATCCTCGTGCGGCAGGTGGGCACCAAGTTCCATCCCGGCCGCAACGTCGGCCAGGGAAGCGACTACACACTGTTCGCCCTGATCGACGGATACGTCTCTTTCGAGCGCGGCGGTCGCCGCGTCAGCGTGCTCGAAAGCCGCAACTAGCGCGCTGCCGATAATGGCAGTCTCGCGCAGCGGCGCGAGGCATTTGGGAACCGGGGATGGCCTGCGGGTCGTCCCTTTCTTTTTGGGCTGTCCGGTCGACCATTGCAGCGGAGATAATCGCGGCTCCGGCGCAGCTCATTTTCAAGGCAAACGCCAATGTTCGTTGACGAAGTCGAGATCCATGTCGAGGCCGGCCGCGGAGGCGACGGCTGCGTCAGCTTCCGGCGCGAGAAATTCGTGCCGCGAGGCGGCCCCGACGGCGGCGACGGCGGCGACGGCGGCAGTATCATCATTCGCGCCGAGCAGGGGGTCGACAGCCTTGATGCCCTCGCCCACCGCAAACACTGGAAAGCCGCCAGCGGCGAGCGCGGCCTCGGGGCGCAGAAGCACGGCGCTTCGGCTGACGACCTGGTCATACGCGTCCCGCCGGGCACTATTATCAGCGACGCTGATCGCGGCTTCGTCATCAAGGATCTCACGCGTTCGGGCGACGAGGTGGTGATCGCGCGCGGGGGCAAGGGGGGCAAGGGGAATCTGCGCTTCAAGTCATCGACCAACCGCGCCCCGCGCGAGGCGACGCCGGGGGGGGAAGGCGAACGGCGCCACTTGCGGCTGGAACTGAAGGTGATCGCCGACGTGGGGCTGGTGGGGAAGCCGAACGCCGGCAAGAGCACGCTCTTGAGCCGGCTGTCGCGGGCCCGCCCGCAGATCGCGGCCTATCCCTTCACCACCAAGCATCCGCACCTCGGGCGCGTGCAGATCGACTTCGACCGCTCGTTCATCATGGCCGACATCCCGGGGCTCATCGAAGGGGCTCACGCCGGCGCCGGCCTGGGGCACGAATTCCTCCGCCATATCCAACGTGCCGGGATCCTCGTTCACCTCGTCGAACCTGAACCGGGCGACGGCACCGACCCGCTGGCCAACTACCGCTCGATCCGCGAGGAGTTGGAGCGCTACGATGCGGCGCTCGGCCAGCGGCCCGAGATCCTGGCGGTGACCAAGGCCGATCTGCCCGTTGCGGCGGCGGTTCGCGATCAACTCACTGCCGAGACAGGTCGTGAAGTGCTCCTGATTTCGGCGGTGACCGGCCAGGCGCTTAACGACCTGATGGCCGCGGTGGGACGGGAGTTGTGGGGCCCGAAAGACGATTGATCCTCAGGTGAACTGTGCAACAAGGGCGAGTGCTATGAGCCGGCTTCCCGGTGGAAGAGGCAGCGAAGCATCGCGTGACCCGCCACGGAACCGATAACATGCCCGACCAGCCCGCCTTGATCGCGGTCGACATCGGCAACAACCGGCTCAAGTTCGGCCGCTTTGATCCCACTCCGACCGCCGCACTGCCTGAACCAACCGCAGTATGGCATACGGCAGGCGACTCGCTGGAGCCGATCCTGAGCGCCTTGGCCGCCATGCCGGCCGGAATGCTTGCCTGGCGAATCGGCAGCGTTAACCGGCCGTCGACCACGCGGCTCTTGGACTGGCTCGGCCGCGAGCGCGCTGACGACGGCGTGACGCTCCTGGCGGCGCGGGACTTGCCGCTCAAAGTCGAGCTCGAGCGTCCGGACATGGTAGGTATCGATCGACTCCTTGACGCCGTAGCTGCCAATCGACTGCGCCCCGCCGGCCGTCCGGCGGTGGTCATCGATGTCGGTTCGGCGATCACCGTCGATCTCGTCTCCGCCGAAGGGGCGTTTCTCGGCGGCGCGATCCTGCCCGGCATCGCCATGTCGGCCCGCGCGCTGCATACATTCACCGATCTCCTGCCGCTAGTGGAGATGTCGGAATTGCTCGAGCCTCCACCGGCACTGGGGACGGCGACCGTGCCGGCGATGAAATCGGGCCTGTTCTGGGGCGCGGTGGGATCAATCCGCGAACTCATCGCGCGGCTTTCGGCCGAGGTGGCCGGCGAACCGGCCGTGTTCCTCACCGGCGGCGCTGGTCCCGTGGTGGCAGCACTCCTCGGCCCCGGTGCCCGGCACGTCCCCCATCTCACCCTGGCCGGAATCGCGCTGGCACAGCCCGCCGGTGCATAGCCGGCTGGCGTGCTCGCGAATGGCGACGCGTCCCGCGGCGCGCTACAATGACGCGCGCCTGAACGAATCCATCTCCCGGAGGTGTGCTCATGATCAGTATTCGGCCCGAGGTGCGAATCGGTTTTGTGCTCGGCGTTTTGTGCTTCTCTCCGGCAGCTTGGGCTGCCGATGGAGAGGTGGTGAAGAGCGTTCTCGACGCCGGCCAGAGTGGCGAGAACCTGCTCAAGGCCGATGCCTGGCGGGCATACGAGGCCGGATTCGATCGCCAAGGGGAGGTTTTCGTTTGCGACAATGCCGGCGACTCGGCAGCGCGGCGCGGCGTGAGCCAAACGGTCGTGCTCAACCAGACGCAGCCCGAGCCGATCGTGGCTGTGGCCTGGAGCAAAGCAGAGGGAGTGACCGGGTCGGTGGGCAGCGATTACGCGCTCTATCTCGACCTGACCTTCGCTGACGGCACACCCCTCTATGGTCAAACCGCGCCATTCGACGTGGGGACGCACGATTGGCAGCGGCGGCAGGTGGTCGTCGTGCCGGAAGAACCAGTCCGGTCGGTGTCGTTCTACATGTTGCTCCGCGGACATGCGGGCAAAGCGTTCTTCCGCCAGCCGGAACTCCGCGTGGTTCGCGCGCCGCAAGGGGCGAGCCTGTTCGACGGTGTGCCCGTGCGACGCGCGGCAGCCAGCCGGGCCGGATTTCAGGTTCGCGACGTGGCGGCCGGATCGGATTTTGTCTCCATCGAACGCGAGGCCCTGGGGCTGAAGCTGAGCGTGACCGAAAGCCAGCGCGCCGGGGCGACGCTCTTTGATGTCGAGCTTTCCGACACGACGGGCAAAGATCGGGCGGTGACGCTCGTTTACGCGGTGCCGGTCCCGCCGGACAGCCTCCGCTGGCTTGACAGTCCTCGCCGCAGCCAGGCGGTGGAACCGGTGCGCGAGTACACCAGTACCAGTCCGTTCCGTGCGGGCAGCGGACGGCTGAGTCTCTATCCGCTGGGCGCGATCGCGGCGCCCCGCGGCGGGCTTGGATTGGGAATCGACATGGCGAGGCCGGCTTTCTTCCGCATCGGCTACAACGCGGGCGCGGGAGAATTGTTCCTCGCTTACGACATCGGTCTGGCGCCGGAGAAGCCGAGTGCCCGGCTGAGATTCTGCCGCTTCCGCTTCGACCCGGCATGGGAGTTCCGCGGGGCGCTGGACCAGTACTACAAGGTCTTTCCCGAGGGTTTTGTGTGCCGCACGCCCGAACAGGGGCTGTGGATGCCATTTGCCAAGATCAGCGAGGTGAAGGGCTGGGAGGACTTCGGCTTCAAGTTTAAGGAGGGGAATAACGAGACGGAGTGGGACGACGAGCACGGCATCATCACGTTCCGCTACACGGAGCCGATGACGTGGTGGATGTCGATGCCCAAGGAGATGCCGCGGACGATCGACGCCGCACTGGCCGAGGCGAAGCGACTGGCGGAGAAGGGGCAGTCGGCCGCCAAGGCGCTGTTGACCAGCGGCTACCACAGCGAGTCGGGACAGTACGTCGCGCGGCTGCTCGACACGCCGTGGTGCAACGGCGCCGTGTGGAGCATGAACTCGATGCCGGGGATCGCGGGCGAGGTGACGGACTTCAAGAACAAGTGGAATCCGGCGCTCCGCGAACGGCTGTATGGCGAATCGCGGAAGGGCGATCTCGACGGTGAGTACATCGATTCGAGCGAAGGGTACGTCACCGATGAACTCGACTTCCGCCGCGACCATTTCGCGGCCGCCGGCACGGCGCTTACATTTTCGCCCATGGGGTATCAGCCGGCGATCTTCCGCGGCCTGGTGGCGTTTGAATACGTCCGCGGGATCGCCGACGATGTGCACGCGATGGGCAAGCTGATGATGGCCAACGGCGCGCCCACCCGGCTTTGCTGGCTCATGCCGCTGCTGGAGGTGGCGGGGACCGAAACCGACTGGAACCCGGGCGGCCGCTGGCGGCCGATGTCGGATGCCGATCTGCTCTACCGCCGCGCGCTGTGCAAGGGCAAACCGTACTGCTTCCTGATGAACACCGAGTTCGAGAACTTCAGCCACGAGCGCGTGGAGAAGTACATGCAGCGGTCGCTGGCCTTCGGCATGTTTCCGGGTTTCTTCAGCCACAACGCGTCGCAGGGGCACTACTTCACCCGGCCGGAGTTGTACGACCGCGACCGGCCGCTGTTTAAGAAGTACGTGCCGCTCTGTAAGCGCGTGGCCGAAGCGGGCTGGGAGCCGATCACGCTGGCCCGGTGCGATGACGATCGCGTGTATGTCGAACGCTTCGGCGACCGCTACCTGACCGTGTTCAACGACAGCGACGAGGCGAAGGCCGTGCCCCTCCGACTGGACGGCCTGCGAGCGACGGCGGGAAAGGAACTTGTCTCGGGCCGGGACTTGAAGTTCGCGGGCGGCAAGACGACGCTCGACCTGGGCTCTGAGTCCGTCGCCGTGATCGAACTGACGCCACCGTAGGCCCGCAGTCTCTGCGGGCAGGAATCGGCCATGCTTGCCGCATGACCTTAGCCGCCGACGGAGCGGCGGCCTACTATAGTGTGATGAACGGCTCCTTTTGCGACCGCTATACGACATTGTGCCTCCTGCTGGGAATTGCCTGGGCGTCGCCCTGGACGCTGTTGGGTCTGTTGCTGGGTGCGCCGTCACTTATCCTCCGTGGGGGAGTTCGGCGGACAGGCCGAGTGGTCGAATTCTGGGGTGGGTTGGGTGGATGGCTTTTGCGGTATGTCTTCCGGGCGCGGGCGATCACGTTCGGCCACACGGTGCTGGCCCGGACGGTGGCCGACCTCGACACGACCCACGAGCACGAACTGGTACACGTTCGCCAGTACGAGCGCTGGGGCCCGCTCATGGTTCCGGCTTACTTGCTTTATGGATTGATTCTCTGGCTTCGCGGCCGCCATCCGTACCTCGACAATCCGTTTGAGCGGCAAGCGTTTGAGGAGGCTGACTGACCTTGTCGGACGACAACCCTTACGCATCGCCGCAAGTCGATGAATTCTCCGCACCGACCTCCGAGCAGGACGAGGGCTATCGCTGCTGGCGCGACGGCGATCTGCTGGTCGTCTTCCGCGGCGCGGTGCTGCCGGACCGGTGCGTGAAGACGGATCGCACCCCGGACCGTCATGCGCATCATGCGTACTTTGCCTTCTCGTACTGGTACCTCATACTGCTGCCGTGGCCTCCGTTTACGTTCGTAGTCTTATTCATGATATGGTGGCGATGCGTTGATCTGAGTCTGCCGCTGATCGAGGAGCACTACGGGGCGAGGGAGCTGGTGCGGTGGAAGGTTGCGATCATGGCTTTTTCCGCGGCCTGCGCAGTGATTTTCGTGTTCCTGGCCAGTAGTGTGGAATCGAAATTTCCGTTCATGGCGTTGAACCGACCGGCCGGCGCCATAGCTCTTATCATTGGGACGATGCTGCTCATTGCCGCTTCCGCCTACCACTCGGCTCATGTCACCGTGCTCAAGCGCGTACGCTGGAGATATGGGTTCGTCTGGCTCGCCGGCGCTCACCCTGACTTCCTGGCTCGATTGCCAGAGTGGGGATGGCCGCAGGCAGAGCAGCCTGCATCGCACCCGGTTCCGAAGCAAACCTGATGTCGGACGACAACCCTTACGCCTCGCCGCAGGTAGAAGACTTCGCCCCACCGGCTGGTCAGCCACTGTCGAGTGCTGAAGACGAAGGCTACCGTTGCTGGCGGGATGGTGACTTGCTGGTGATCTGCTACGGGACGGTCCTGCCCAATCGTTGCGTGAAGACGGGTGGCTCTGTTGTCCGCCGCGTCGGGCAGAGTTGGTTGGCTCTGTCTTATTGGTGCTTCCTACTGTTTCTTTGGGGACCGCTCTGGTTGGTCGCGGGGTTTCTCTTGCTGTGGCGGAGCATTCCGACGGCCGTACCGCTAAGCCACGATCATTACCACGGATACCGGCGCAAGAACCGGAACGCATGCCTGATCCTCCTGCCGGGACTTGCTGCAATCGGGATTTCGTTCACCTTGCTGCCCTCCCTCGCGGGCGGCGTCGCACTTCTGATCGGAGTAGTGTTGACTATCGTCGGCACAATTTACGCCTCTCGACAGTCACTCAAACGCGTGCGCTACGGGTCGGGGTTTGTCTGGCTTTCGGGCTGCCACCCCGACTTTCTCGCGATGCTTCCACCGTGGCCCGGGGCAGCACAGGCCAGGCAATCTCAACGCGGTTTTGTTCCATAATTGAGATGTGGGACGACAACCCATACGCCTCGCCGCAGACGGAGCCGCTGGACTTGCCGAAGGGCGAGTGGGGGGGCGATTTTCGCGACTGCTGGCGGGATGGGACGCTGCTGGTGGTTTGCCCGACGACCGTGTTGCCGCGCCGGTGCGTGAAGAGCAACGAACCGGCCGTCGGGAAGCCGATCAGGATGTCGTGCGACCGGACGCCTCCGGTGCTGGTGCTCGTGCTGTTGCCGATGATGTGCCTGTTTCCTCCGATCATCTTGGTTTATGTCTTGATTGCCGTGGTCTGCAAGTGGACGTTTTCGGTACGACTGCCATTGGGCCGGGCATGGCGGTCGCGGCGGAGAGTGGCGTACAGCGCGGGCCTGGCGGCGGCGTTCGCCCTGATCGCGATCCTGATCTGGTGGGGGCAAGCCCAGGGGAACGGCGCTCCGTGGGCCGCAGTCATCGCAGCCTTGGCAGTCTTGCTGGCTGTAATTCTGTGGGCGGTGGTGCGAAGCATTGTTCTCACCCAGCGGCGAACGAGCCGCGGATATGTGTGGCTCAAGGGGGCCCATCCTGACTACCTGGCCCAGTTGCCCGACTGGCCGCTTCAGGGTTGGTAGAATTGGGTTTTGCACATCCGCGAGGTACTGCCGATGGCCCGACCCCTCCTGGCACTTGTGGCGCTCGATCGCGCCGGTCTGCCCGACACTGACGAGACCCTTCGGGTGCTCGACGAGATCTGGCCTGCTGCCCCGCGGGCGACCGACGTCAAAGTGACGGACGATGTGATTACGTTCCGGCTGGACGGTCACACGGCTGCCATTTCGCTCCAGCCGGAGCCGATTCCGCGCGGCGACCTCGAGGGGCCGTGCGCGGCGGCGTGGTACTGGCCGGAGGCTGCGGCCGCGGTGCAGGGTCACCAGGCGCACCTGGTGGTGGGCGTGTTGCCGGTTCGGCCGCTGGATCGGATCGAGATTGCCATGCTCTTGACGCGAGTGGTGGCTGCAGTGGCGAGGGCTGCCGGCGCGGCGGCGATCTACTGGACGCCCGGCCGGCTGGTACACTCACCCGGGGCATTCCTCGATTACGCGCGCCAGATGACCCGCGAGCACTTGCCGCTCTACCTGTGGATCGACTTTGGGGTGGGGCGCGATGCCGACGGTTCGTACTCGCTGGCGACCAGCGGGATGGAGGCGCTCGGGCAGATGGAAATCGAGATCGCCGCCAGCCGCGACCATCCGCGGCGGCTTCTGGACCGGCTGTTCAATATTGCGCACTATGTGCTCGACAAGGGGCTTGTGCTCAAGCCGGGCGAGACCATCGGGATGAGCGACGAGGAGCGGATTCCGATCGAGCACGCCCCCTCCTTTCGCGACGCGACTATGACCGTGGTGCGGCTGGAGATGCCGTAGGAATCTTCCCTTCTGCTGTCTATCTGTGGGGTTGGTTGACACCCCCTTGCGCGACGAAATAATGACACGGGATTGACCGTTGCATCCTGTTCTGCGAAGGAGGGAAGGCCATGGCTACGTTTCTCATGTTCGGCAAGTACAGTGCGCAGGCCCTACAGGACATGAGCGCCGCGCGGACGCAGCAGGCGGTCGACGCGATCAAGAAGCACGGGGGCGAGGTGCAGGCGATGTACGCGACGCTGGGGGAGCACGACCTGGTGCTGGTGGTTTCGCTGCCCGGTGCGGCGGAAGCGATGAAAGTCTCGGTGGCGCTGGGGAGGATGACGGGGATCGGTTTCACGACCGCGCCGGCGGTAACTGTCGAGGAGTTCGATAAGCTCCTGGCGGGGAGGTAAGCCCGAACGGCCGGCGCCAACGCTGTCCGATGATGCCACCCCCCGTTGATGCGCAACAATAAACGCAGTGTTGCGGATCGTGCGCCGTGAGGCGTGGCGGCAAGTGCAAGGGGATAAGGGGTTTCGCGCCGAGCGAGTGAGCGCAACTTTGTACGTACTGTGAGGTACGTGTTGAAGTTGGCGCCCAGTGCGATCTACCCGGGGGGGGCCGCGGATGGAACATTGTTGCATTGAAGCGAAACGCCCTTTGGGGTGTTTCGTTTGGATACGTCGCGAGGCGCGGCAGCAAGTACAAGGGAGATAGGGTTTTCTGTCCAGGCGGCTCGGCGCAAGTGAAACCACCATTTTGGCTTCAGTGTTGAAGTCTGTAGAGGGGGCTGGAGGAGAAGTTAGGAGTGAGGAGTTAGGAGTGAGGAGCAGGCCTTTGTACTAGCATGCGGAGCCGGTTACCAAGGCGGCTTGCGGCAATGAGTTGCGTCGATGACCGGTGCCTATACTTGGAGAAGAACCGCGATTTCTCCAGGAGGCATTCCAATGATTCTTCAGGAAGTGATTGATCGTTTCGAGCAGAAAGCGCCGGTGTGCGTGATGGTGCGTGCGGCCATGGAGAACGTGCTTTCGGCCGAGCGTCTCGACGGATTGTTCGAGGAAGCCGCCGAGCGGCAGGCCAATCGGCAGCTCATGTTCTCGACCGTGGCCGAGATGATGGGGCTGGTGGCCTGCAAGATCCATCCCTCGGTGCATGCGGCGTATCAGGCTAAGGCCAAGGCAGTCGGCGTGACGGTCAAGGCCGTCTACGACAAGCTGCAGCGGATGGAGAGTAACGTCTCTCGGCAGCTGGTGGCCGAGACGGCCGCGCATGGAAGCGATCATTACCAACAGTGGAGGCACGCTGCCGGAGTTGGTGCCCGGTTACCGCGTGAAGATCCTCGATGGCAACCACTTGCGTCGCACGCAGCGCCGGCTGGGAGCATTGCGGAAGCTCAACGCGGCCCCGCTGCCGGGGCATTGCGTGGTGGTCCTGGATCCGCGGCTGAAGCTGGCGATCGACGTGATCCCTTGCGAGGACGGGCACGCGCAGGAACGCAGTCTGTTGCCTGAAGTGCTGGAGACCGTGGCGCCGCGCGACCTGTGGATCGGCGACCGGAATTTCTGCACGACGGACTTCCTGTTCGGCATCCAAGCACAGCGGGGTTACTTCCTTATCCGTCAGCACGCCCAGGCATTGCGGCACATGAACTGATCGGCCGACGCAATCGCGTCGGCGAGACGAAACCGGAGTGGTCTACGAGCAGAGCATGCGGATTTTCGACAAGGAAGGCCGCGCATCAAGATCCGCCGCGTGACGGTCGTACTCCATCAACCCACCCGGGACGGAGACACCGAGATCCATCTGCTGACCAACCTCCCGCGGAAAGTATCGGCCGAGCGCGTGGCCGATTTGTATCGCCGGCGGCTGGACCATCGAAACCGCCTTTTGCGAGCTGGCGCAGAACCTGGAGGAGAGATCGAGACGCTGGGCTACCCGCGTGCCGCGCTGTTCGCCTTCTCGATGGCCTTGGTCTGCTACAACCTGCTGAGCGTGGTCCTGGCGGCACTGCGGGCGGTGCATGGCCACGAAACGGCGCAGACGCAGCTTTCCTTCTACTATCTCTGCGACGAAGTGGCCACACGCATCGCGGCCTGGATATCGCCCTGCCCGACGAATACTGGCGGCGTAAGTACGCACGCTTGACGCCCGCCCGTATGGCCCGTGCACTGATCCGCCTGGCGCGACAGGTGGATCTTGCCCGCTATCGCAAGCATCAACGCGGTCCCAAGCGGCCCCCACCCAAAATGGACAAACGACGCCGAAGCCATGTCTCGACGGCCCGTGTGCTGGCGCAAAGCCGCACCAATACGTCATGAATCGATGCTAGTACAAAGGCCTGGAGTGAGGAGTTAGAAGTTGGGAGTTAGAAGCAGAGAGGATTGATGGTTGATTGTCTGGTGCCTTCAGGGCAGGGAATGGGCGCGGGCCAACCGAGAGGTGGGCAGTAGTGTGACGAATTGAGAAAGAACGAACGCGGGCGGGGCCCGATTTGCCGGGCGGGCCGCGCTGGCGGACGGATTTTCGTCGCCGCCGGGTGATAGTATACCACTGTTCATGTATTTTTGTCAACAGTAAAACCGGCCGGCGCTGGGCAGTTTTTCCGGGGTTTCTGGAGGGGGTCGGGAAAGCGGTGGGGATGTTTCACGCGGGGGCGCGGAGGGAGCGTCGCGGGGGCAAATAGAGGGGGGGCGACGCGGTTTCGGTGGCTTGAAGGATGAAGTGGCGGCTCTTGCGCGGGCGGGAGACTGGGGGGAGAAAGTGAAGGAAGTTGATGAGCTTTGCCTCCGACTGTTGGATTGCTGCACCGCGATTGCCATGCGCGGTGCGAGGCCTTTCAAGATGTTGGTTTCGCTCTCGTCAGCCTTGCATCTCGTTGTGCGGATCGCTCACTCTCGTCCGGCGTCGCGCACAAACAGCCCGAGGATCTTGGATGATGGAATCGCGATCTTGTCCTGGCCGAAGGTCTCGATCAGGTGCGGATAACTGCCTGGACTGAGGGTCTTCAGTTGCGAGACCGCCACGTTCCGCGAGTTGACCACTTCCAACATGGGCCGTTCGCCCAGCTTTCTCACGACTCCGTACATGCAGTACACCCGGACGTCGGTCGAGTCGGAAATGCGGCAGGGCGTGTTGCCGTCGGTCGCATCCGCGCGGCTGATCGTTCCGGCCTCGACCTTGAAGTAGTAGACGCGGACATGGGCGCTGTCCGTGATCTCGGACTGGGGGTTGGTTCCCTTTCGCTCCACGTTCAGGGCGTAGAACGCCAGCGGTTGCTGGATCCCCTTGAGAACCAACGGTCCCCCCTGCGCCATCATCCCGTAGATTCTCCCGCCGGCGTGGCCGGAGAAGGCAACGGGGGCCGGGGCGAGGAAGATCGTTCCCTGCCCGGATCTCCAATCGACACGGCCTTGCACCCGAAGCAGGGACAGGGTCGGGGCAGCTTCCGCATCATCGATCGTGGCGAGTACGAATGAATCGCCCGCGTCCGGGCCGCGCCCGCGTCTTCCCTCAGAGGCACCGCCGCCGATGACGCTGCGACCGGGGGTGAGTCCGAACAGGTTGGTGTTGTGGCCCAGGGTGAGCGTTCCGGAGAGGCGATAGTTCCCTTTTGGGACGAAGATCTTGTCATGCGACTGGATGGCCTTCGCGAAGGCTTGGGTATCATCGGTCGTACCGTCGCCCTGGGCGCCGAATGCCTTGACATTCACCACGTCTTCATCCTCGAAGGAGGGGAGTCCGCGGTAATGGCGATTGCGAATGGCCTCCCAATCGGGGCCTTCCGGGGCGGGTTTGAATTCGGCGATCTCACCCGAGGACTCCATGCCGTTCAGAAGATTCACACCTTGGTCAGTGTGCGAAGAGTATCGTTCGATGTGAGTCCAGACGCCGGCATCGGGTAGCCTGGCCCCTTGCGTGCAGATCGATCCCGCACCTTTGACATACGTGTTCTCGATGTAAAGGTTTTCTCTCTTGCGGGTATTCGCGAGAATGCCACCGGGGTTCAACGCGACTACGCAATCCACCAGGCTGATACCCGCGTAGGAACGCTCGGTCGTGAAGTCGACCGCCGTGGGCCCGGCCGGCTCGATGCGGCAGCCGACCAGGAGTGTCGGGACTTGCGATCCGCCCCTGGCATACCGGATTGCCGCTTCCGTTTGCCCCCGGAACGTGCAGGCGGTGAGCAGCGGAAAACGGCTGCCCGGTTCAATCACAATCCCGTACCGTCCGCCCAAGATTTCCATGTTGTAGGTTCCGCCCCCCTGGCCGCAGCAGTTGTTCATGCCCGCGTACGCGCCTTCCGCCTGGATGGTGCAATCGAGCATGGCCGAGCCTTGCGACCCGGCGTGCCGAATCCCGATTGCACCGGCGTGTCCACGAATATCGATGTCGATGCCTTTGAAGTAGTGGCCGAAGGAGATGTTGGGCTGCTCCTTTCCCCATTCCGGCTCCTGCTTGCCCGGCGCGTCGTCGCGTGTCTGCGCCCAGATCCACACCGCGATCTTCGGTTTGGCAGGATCGGCAAAGCCCTTGGCATCCTTGGACAATTTGAGGACCGGGCGTTTTCCCTTCGTCGAGCCGAACATGACGATCTTGTGTGGTTCGTCCCAATAGTGCTGGGTTCGCCCATCGGTCTGCCGGGGACGATCCAGCTTCCGCACCTGCTGCTCACAGGAAAGCGTGTCGGAGATGAGATAGATCCCCTCCGGGAAGAAACAGACCAGACCATGATCACGCGCGTCGTTGACGGCTCGCTGGATAGCCGCGGTCGAGTCAAGCTGGCCGGTTGGATCGGCCGAGTAGGGGGTCGTGGTGACGTCGAGCAGGCCGAACTGGAATAGCCGGTCGCTGCGGTCCAATTCCTTCGGAAGTTCGCCGTAAGCCAAGTTGGCGGCAAGTACGAATATCGCCGATAGAAGCTGACCACACCGCATGGAAATTTCCTTTCATTGCGTTCTGGGCGTTCATGATAGTGCGCGTCAACTGGTACGGGCCAGTATGTGAACTAATGTATAGAATGTGTGGCCTAGCGAAAGGAGACGGTGGGGAGGCCTCGCTGACGCTTCGGGTTACGAGGGAGTGGCCGCGAAGGGAGAAGGAGCATGCTTACGCTCTCGGCGGAGCCGAGGTCGAAAGCATGGCACCCAGCGTGGGACCTAAATGCGGGACGGACTGCTCGCGCCTGGGAAGGACTTAAAGTCCATCCTGCGGGGAGAGGGGAGAGGCGCGGGGTCAGGGCTTCTTGGGAGTCGGCTTCGAGGCGGCTTTGTCGAGGTATTCGACGGCGCGGGTGAGTTGCGGGTCGCGGTGATAGTCGTTGGGGCCATTCGCACCGTTGTTGCGGAGAAGGCCGTAGCGGTCGAGGCGCCACTGGGCCAGCTCGGCCAGTTGCTTGTCGTCGAGCTTGACCTCGAGCCCCTTATCGGGCGATACACCCCACGGGTCCGATTCCTTCGCATCACGGGTGCGGTGAATGTTCTGGCCGCTGGGACGCCAGTAGCTGGCAGTGGTGAGCTTGAGTTGCCCCATGCCCGGCTCGAGGTCGAGAATCTGCTGGATGGTTCCTTTACCGTAAGATCGCTGCCCGGCGACCACCGCGCGGCCGTGGTCCTGGAGGCAGGCGGCGACGATCTCGCTGGCACTGGCGCTGAGCTGGTTGACGAGCACGGCCATGGGGAAGCCGCGGTAGGCACCGGGCGTAGCGTACTCGACGCCGAGCGTCTGGCCATCGCGTCCGCGGGTGCTGACGATTTCGCCGCGGTCGGCGCCGGCCGGTTCGATAAACAGGTCGCAGATGTTGATCGCCGAGTCGAGCCGCCCGCCGGGGTTGTTGCGCATGTCGAGGATCAGGCCGCGGAGCTTGTGCTCGACGAGCCACTTCAGGGCCCGCTCGAGTTCCTCGTCGGTGCGGTAGGCAAACGATTCGATCCGCACGTAACCGATGCGGTCGACCCCCTCGAGGAAGAAGTTCCAACTGCCGTCGGGATTCCGGGTGTCGCCGACGACCGTATCGACCTGGATCACGGCGCGGATGATCTCCACGTCGACCGGTTCGGTTTCACCGAGATGAAGGACGCCCAGCTTGACGGGCTCTCCGGGCTGGCCGCGCATCCGCTCGCGGGCGTCTTCGAGCGACAGCCCCTGGGTGCTCTTGCCGTCGATCCGCACGATCTTGTCGCCGGTGCGGATCCCGGCTTTGAGCGCGGGGGAATTCTGCAGGGGGCTGACGACCACCAGGTCCTTCGTCTCCTGGTCGAGGAGCATTTCGATCCCCACGCCGCCGAATTCGCCTTCTAGCTCCTCCTGGAATGCACTCAGCTCCTGCGGGCTGATGTAGACCGAGTAGTCGTCCAGTCGGCTCATCATGCCCTGCAGGGCTCCCTCGAAGACCTCCTCTTCGGTCAGCGGCTCCAGAGAGAGCAGACGGATCTGCTCCATGGCGTAGCTCATCTGCCGGCCATACCGCGACACCTTGGCCGCACAGACCAGCCCGACCAGGGTAACGACGAGCAGGGCGTAGACGTTGCGCCGCGGCATGGCGTTCCTTCCCAAAGGCACAGAGAACATCAATGGTCAATCGTACCGCCCGGCCGCGACCGGGAGCAAGGCGGCGCTGGAGAGGCAAGCGAGCCGGATTGGACGGCCGGGCGGTCAGCGATTGGCGGCGGGCGCGACCGCGCTGAGTTCCTCCAGCCGCTGGCGAGCCTCGCGAACCGGAGCGGTCTCGGCGTAGGCGTCGAGCAGTTCGTGATAGAGGCGGGCCGCCTGCTCCGGCCGGCCAAGCTGCTCGAGCGACTGCCCGGCGCTCAGCAACGAGTGGGCAGCCAGCAGGCGGTGCTCGGGGTGGAGAAGGGCGACGCGCAGCATGGCCAGAGATGAACGTTCCCACTGGCGCTGCTGCGCCCACGCCGCACCCTGCGTGTAGAGCGGTCCGGGGCGGAGTCGCTCGGGCATCTTGTCGATAGTTGTGCTCCAGGCCTCGATCTGCTCGGCCGTGGCCGTGACTCCCTGGGCGCGCCAGGACTGGGCCACCGCGAGGGAAGCGACCCACGGATCTTCGCCCAGCGCGAGCGACTTCAAGGCGCTAAGCGCGGTCGCCCGGTGGCGCGTGGAGAGCAGGTGACTGGCCCCCATGAGCACGACGGCCGGGGACTCTTTCCGCGCCATCCAGCCTTGCGCGGCCTGCTCGAGGGCTGGAGCCGGCTCGGCCGCAATCCAGGACAGGGGTATGCAGTCGAACCAGGGGGTCTGCGGGAACCGCTCGATCAGCGCGGCAAACTCGTCACCCGCTTCGCGGATCTGGCCCAGCGACTGGCGGCAACGGATGATCTGGGAGGCGATCCGCTGCGCTACCCAGGGGCGAGTCTCGCGGGCCTGGGCGGCGCGATAGCGCTCGATGGCGAGGGCAAAGTCGGCTTTGGCGAAAGCGCCGTCGCCGTCGCTCTCCTCTTGCGTGGTTTGCGTCTGGACGCGCCGCACGCGATCCCCGGGCAAGCGAAGCTGCCGTCCGCCGGAGGCCTCGACGACGATCTCCTGCCGCGTGTAGTCGACGATGCGTCCGCTGACGGTCTGCTTGCCGGAGGAGCCGCCCGTGGCCGCGAGTTCGACAGTATCTTCGGCGAGCGACGGCACGATGGAGGCAGCAAGGAGCACGGCGGCCAGCGCGGCTGGAGTCGCGGCGTTACGGGCGGCGGAAGCTGGCGATGTCGATGTAGCCATAGTTGCCTCCGTTCTGCCGCGCGAGTTTTTCGAGAAACGTCGTATCGCCGCGTTTGGGCCCGAGACCAAACTCGACGGCGTTGATGGTGATGCCCGCCGCACGCCGCCGGATTCGCTCCAGTTGCGCCGCACTGAGCTTGGGATCGTCGGCGTCGGTGAGAAAGAAGATGACGTCGGGCTGCAGGTTGATGGCCATCATCAAGGCGGCTTCGTGCCGCGTCCCGCCATCGGCCATGATGGAGCCGATGAACTGCCGCGCCCGCGATCGCGTGCGGTCGTCGGCAAAAGCCAAGGCCCCCGGCGTGCCCGCCGGATCGAAGCGCACCGGATTCTCGTTATAGAAGATGATCTGGAACTGGTGCACCCGTTCGAGGCTTTCGAGGCTGGTGATCAGTTCGGCCTTCGCGGCTTCGAGGGGACTTCGGCCGCTGCCGCCCATGCTTCCCGAGCGGTCGAGGACGTAAACGAACTTGAAGCCTTCTCCCTCGACGCCGAAGAACCGAGTCTTGCCCTTGCCGCTGCCGAGGCCGCCCGCGCCTCCGGCGCCGGCGCCCGATCCACCCGTCCCCCGCAACGCGCCTGAGGCGCTGGCGACTCTCTCGCCGCCTTCGGCCTGCGGACCGATGATGCCCAGCGGGGCTGGCAAGAGCGAGTCGGGATCGACGGGCGGCCGGTCGATCAGTTCGTCGAGGACCGTCTGGGCCGCAGGCACAGCCTCTTGTTCGGCCGAGGAAGCGGCCTCCTTGTCGCTGGGATCCCCTACGAAGTACTCACCACCATCCTCACCCGTCTGGCGGAGCACAATCCCCACGTCAGCGGTTCGCTCAGTGGCCGCACCGTGGCGGGCACGCTCGGGGAGCAAGAGGGCCAGAAGGGTGAATGCCAAGCCATGCAGGATGGCCGATGCGAGCCACGACGGCACGGCTGGCCGGTAACGGAACCGCCGGGTAGATCGTGGCTCGTGCTGCTCCGGCCGTTCCATGGCAACCAGGAAAACTCAATCTGTGTAAAGCTTTACGACGACAATCGATTCTAGGTTCGCTGGTTCAACGCGTCAATTGGATGCCGCGAGTTGAGCAAATTGGGCGGCAACAGCGTATTGTCAGAGACGGCTGTCTAAAATTGAGACAGGGGCTGCGGCCTGAAGATACGATGTCTGTCAGTCGAACTTCGCCCCCATTTGGTATTAGCCTATAATAGTGGCCCCACAGGCAGTTTGCATTGGGTGGTGAACGCTGGCGGAGGAAGCCGCAGGGGTGTTCCTCTTCAAGGCAAACGCCAATCAGGTTCTGGAGTCGCCGCGTGCACATTATCCGCTATCCGCACCCTACATTGCGTCACAAGTCGAAGCCGCTGCGTCGCGTCGACGCCGAGCTGAAGAAGATCATCCGCGGGATGTTCGAGATGATGTATGAGAATCGGGGGATCGGATTGGCGGCGAACCAGGTGGACCTGCCGTACCGGTTCTTCGTGATCAACCTCGAGGCCGATAAGGCGAATCCCGAGGGGGAGATGGTGTTCATCAACCCGGTGATCACCGCGCGGAAAGGGATGGCTGAGGACCAGGAGGGCTGCCTGAGTTTTCCGGAGATCTTCGCCCCGGTGCGGCGGCCGGAGAAGGTTGTGCTGAATGCGTTCAATCTCAAGGGCGAAGAGGTCTCGTATGAAATGAGCGGCCTGTTTGCCCGCGCCGTCCAGCACGAGCTCGATCATCTGGACGGCGTGCTGTTCATCGATCGGCTCAGCCCGAGCAGCCGGTTGTCGATCCGCGAGGACCTGGAGGCGCTGGAACTGGCGTTTGAGGGGGACCGGCAGCGGAGGCTCATCCCCGACGACGAGGCGATCGCCACTCGACTGCAGGAACTGGAAGCAGCGCGGAGCTACGTGCCTTCACCATCTGCCCAGGTTTAGGTTCCGGAGCGTTGCCCGGCACGTTGCGGGCCTGCAAGCCGGAGCGGGCAGGCGTTTGTGCTCCGGGGGGCTATCGCCTATCCGGGGGGCTGATATACTGGCCGCGGCGTCGTTTCTGTAATCCACTGGCAGGCTCGGCTTCATGCGACTGGTGATGATGGGCACCGGCCCTTTCGCGGTGCCGACATTCCGCGGGCTCGTTCACACGCATCATGAGATCGTGGCGCTGGTGACGCGACCGCCCAAGGACAGCGGCGGCCGTCCGTTGCCCCCGAATCCGATGCGGCAGGTGGCCGAAGAGCATTCGCTGCCGGTCTACGATCCGGCAGACATCAACGCTCCGCCCTCGCAAGTTTCGCTTGCCCGCTATGAAGCGGATCTGTTGGTGGTGTGCGATTATGGGCAGATCCTGTCGGCGGAAACACTGGCCACCGCCCGGTTCGGGGGCATCAACCTGCATGCGTCGCTGTTGCCGAAGTATCGCGGCGCCGCTCCAATTAACTGGGCCATCTATCACGGCGAGACCGAGACAGGGGTGAGCGTCATCCACATGACGCCGCGGATCGACGCCGGGCCGGTCATAGCCCAGGCGCGTACGCCGATTGAGCCGAACGAGACGGCGGTCGAATTGGAGATGCGACTGGCCGAGATCGGCGAGTGGCTCATGCGGCGGTCGATCGACAACATCGAGTCCGGGCGTTTGGAGGCCCTACCGCAGGATCCGGCACTCGCCTCACGGGCGCCGCGTCTGAAGAAGACCGACGGCGCCGTGGACTGGAACCGCCCGGCGGAGGCGATCCGCAACCAGGTGCGTGCGCTGGAGCCGTGGCCGAAGACGTATACGTTCTGGCATCGCGAAGGGGAGCCTCCGATGCGGCTGATCCTCGGGCCGGTCGAGGTGGCCGAAGCTCGGGAATCTCCACCCGGCACCGTGCTTGAGGCCGGCGACAACCGGATTCTGATCGCGACGGGCCGGGGAGGCGCGGCGCTCGGAGAGATCCAGCCGGCGGGCAAGCGGAGGCTTTCGGTGGACGAATTCCTGCGCGGTTACCGCGTCCGGCCCGGCGACCGCTTCGGCCCGGAGTGAGGTCGCGGATCGGCCTGGTCACCCGGCCTTGTTCTTGGCGTCTTCCCGCCCATTCCTCCTGGATTGTCCAGGATACAAGAGCATTGCCGAAGAGACCAGCTCACTTCGGTGTGGTCGCACTGGGACAAAAGCCTTGACGGATGGCTGGGGTGTGATACCTTGGCGGGAGCTGACGGACCGTCTTCGGCTGGCGGAGCCAAGGTTCTTCGATCCCCATGTTGCCGCGGCCGAGCGCATGCACCACACAAGCGCGCGACCGGGCTCGAGAGGTGCAGCAATGGACATTGAGCACTGGGTCGACTGGGACAGCCTCAACAAGAAACGATGGCACTCGATTCACGAGCTCATCGTGCCGGACAGGCAGCCGACGCTCCCGCCAAAGCCAGGCGGGTTTGACTTCCATGACGGAACGGAGCAGGGCTGGACGCTCGACCAGCTCTACGATCAGGAAGAGAAGTCGATGCCGCCTGTGATACCGCCGGGGTGTCCTCCTGGCGGACCGTTTTATCTCTGCAACTCCCAGAATCTCGCGCTCACGGCCTGGACACCCTTTCTGGCCACGCCCGACGCGAAGGTTACGCAGTGCAACATTTATCTGAATTCGCCCGACCTGTCGACGAACGCGGACTGGCAAAAGATCTCGGGCTATTCCATCGACCTGCAGCGCGAGATCACCTGCGTGATGGGGGAACCAAAGCCGCCGCAGTTCTGGTGCCTGCTTCAGATCTACCTCAAGAACAAGGCTGACGGCGCGGTCAAACACCTGGCGGAAGCCGAAGGCCCGAACGGTCCATTCTCGTTCCACCCGATCGAGTTGCATAAAACGTATCAATTCGCGTGGAATCCGCCCACGCTGGTTGCGGCAAGGGGTGATTACACTGTCACGAAGCTGCGAATTCGGCTCACGTCGTGGATCCCGGCCGGCATCGGGGCGGGCGAATTGCCGCTGCAGGGCGCATGGCTGGTGGGCAACATCAACCCCTTGTGAGGCAGCGCTGGCGGCGGTCCAAAGGCCACCATTTCAACGCGGATTCCTGCTTCTGGACCTCGATAAAGAGGGGTTATCGTGCAGGTCTCTGCAAAACTCCCCGTGCAGGATCTCAGGAATTGCCCGACTTTTCAGGGGTAGCGTTCTGCGAAGGATGCCAGTAGGGGCAACTGACGTGCGTGACATCAATTCCCGTAGCACAGGAAACTTGCGGCGGATCCTCGCCGCCAGCTACGCAGAACGGAGCCCACGGGGATGTCCATCGAATGCTTGGCGTGCAGGCTCTTCGGCGCGATTGCCGGGACCAGTCGCGTGATCGGTGGGGCTATAGCGGCCGGCGTGGCGATACTCGTGTTGCGCGCGGGTTGGGTCTGGTTCATGGGCGCCACGAATTGCCTTGGCCAGGACCCCGCCGGCGACTACATCTACCAGCATGCGGTGCACTTCGCCGCAGCCGATCTTGCCGACGTGCCGACCAGCGAGCGCAAGGTATTGAACAGCATCGGCATGCAACTGACGATCATCCCGCCCGGCGAGTTCATTATGGGCTCGCCGTCGAGCGAATGGACGCGGCAAGCCGAGGAGCGGCCGCACTCGGTGCGGATCACACGGCCGTTCTATTTGGGTGTTCACGAGGTGACCGTGAGCCAGTTCCGCCAGTTCGTCGAGGAGACCGGTTACCAGACGGTCTGTGAGACGAACGGTCGGGGAGGCTTTGGAGTGAACCTCCCTGACCTCGCGTGGCGGTGTCACCCGGAATTCTCCTGGCGGAACTGCGGCCTGCCGCAAGGCGACGACCACCCGGTGGTGAACGTGAGTTATGACGATGCGCTGGCATTTTGCCGATGGTTGAGCCGGCGCGAGGGGGCGCGTTACCGTCTGCCGACCGAGGCCGAGTGGGAGTACGCCTGTCGCGCCGGAACGATGGGCCCCTTCTGGAGCCGCAGCCGGGCGCGCCGTTGGCCCGGCGAGTCCAACGTGAGGCAACCCAACATGCCGGAGTTCGTTAAGGGGAACATTCCCGAGTACGACGGCTTTGAATACACTTCGCCCGCAGGCAGTTTCGCCGCCAACGCCTTTGGCCTCCACGACACGCATGGCAACGTGGAGGAGTGGTGTGCGGACTGGTACGATTCCGAATACTATGCGCACTCTGAGCGCGACGATCCGCGAGGCCCCGCGACGGGCAGCAAACGCGTAGTCCGCGGCGGATCGTACTTCTATTTTGGCCTCAGCGCCCGTTCGGCCATCCGCGCTGCCAGGCCGCCCGATCTCGGCGGTTTCACGGTCGGCTTTCGTGTGGCAGCCGATGCCGAATCCCTCAAGCGCCGCTCGATGATCCTCGCCCAGGGCAATGGCGGTCCCATGCGCCGCTGAGCGCGGGGTTCTGGAGGAGCTGCGCATTGAGGGCGGGCGTCTTGATCCTGGTGCGACCGGGCGCCAGGGCCCTTCTCGATCCCAAAATCTGCCGTCGCCGAGGGGCTCGGCCGCCGCCACGGCAACTGCCCTCGCCAGGGGCGGCCCTGAGACGATAAAATGGAGAACTTGGCGACGGAACGCCTGTACCCCCTCACGAGGCGAGGAGAATCCATGGACGGATGGAGCATTGCGCTGGTGGCGCTGGCCGCTTACGTGGCCGTGATCAGCCTGGTTCGCCTGATGATCGGTTACCGCCGACGACTGATTGCCGAATTGCGGTCGCAGTTCGACGCCGGACGGCAACGCAGAGCGACCGAATCGGGCAGCGAGCGGCACAGAGCCGCGTAGGTGGGGAAGAACGTCGCCAGCGCGGCGCGGAAAGGACTGGGAGACACACTCGGCGGGAAGCCGGGGCGTGTTCCACATTCGCCAAAGGTCATTAACGGGTCGGCATGGCGTCCAAGAAGTTGTATATCGAGACGGTCGGTTGCCAGATGAACGTGCTCGACAGCGAGCTTGTGGCCGCGGCACTGCTCGGCGCCGGTTACGAGCTTGTCGGTTCGGCGCGGCAGGCCGACGCGGTGCTGTTCAACACCTGCAGCGTCCGCCAGCACGCCGAGGACAAGATCTACAGCGCCTTGGGCCGGCTCAAGCACGCCAAGGAGCGGCAGCCGCGGAAGATCATCGGCGTGATCGGCTGCATGGCCCAGAAAGACCAGGAGCTGATCTTTCAGCGGGCGCCGCACGTCGACCTGGTGGTGGGGCCAGGGCAACTGGCGCAGTTGCCGGCGATGCTCGAGCGGATCGAGTCGGGCCAGGGACCGCAGATGGGCGTCAGCCTGGAGCGGACTGCCGGGCGACGGCGCGACATCGCGGAGACCTTCGAGCGCTACGATCCGCTGCGCTCGGCGCAAGCCCGGCCGAGCCGCTACCAGGCGATGCTGCGGATCATGTTCGGCTGCGACAAGTTCTGCAGCTACTGCATCGTGCCGAGCGTTCGGGGGCCGGAGCAGAGCCGGCCGGCGGCGGAAATCGAGGCCGAGGTACGGGCGCTGGCCGCCCAGGGCTGCGTGGAAGTGACGCTCATCGGCCAGACGGTGAACAGCTACCGCCACAGCGCAGACGGGAAGACCACGCGGCTCTCGGACCTGCTCTACCGCTTGCACGATATCGAGGGCATTCGGCGGTTCAAGTTCGTGACGAACTATCCGCGCCACATGACGCACGATCTGCTCGAGGCGGTGCGCGACCTGCCGAAGGTCTCGCCTTTCCTGCATGTGCCGGCCCAGAGCGGCTCGAACGCCGTACTCAAGCGGATGAAGCGGGGCTACACCGTGGAGGAGTACCGCGAAATGCTGGCGGCGACGCGCGAGATCCTTCCCGACGCGGCGGTGACGAGCGATTTCATCGTCGGCTTCTGCGGCGAGACCGAGGACGACTTCCAACAGACCGTGGAGCTGGTGCGCCAGTCACGGTTCAAGAACAGTTTCATCTTCAAGTACAGCCCGCGGCCGCAGACCAAGAGCGCCGAGCTCTACCCGGACGATGTGCCGGAGGAAGTAAAACGGCGGCGCAACAACGAGCTTCTGGCGGTGCAGAATGCGATCAGCCTGGAAGACAGCCGGCTGCTCGCGGGGCAGATCGTTGAGGTGCTCGTCGAGGGGCCGAGCAAGGCCAGCCGGAAACAGGCCGCCGCGGGCGCGGTTGGGCAGCTCACGGGCCGAACGGTTCGCGACCAGATCGTGGTCTTCGCCGGGCAAGCGGAGCTGATCGGCCGGATCGTGCCGGTAAAGATCGTCGAGACCAACGCCTTTACGCTGTTCGGGGAGGTATCGCCTCCGCACGCATGAACGAAAGACAGCTCCGCGGTTATCTTGACGATCCATCGGCCGCCGCCGGCTTTCTGGCCGGTTTGGGGCTGACCGACGCCCGCCGGGCGCATGCCAATCTGGTGGAGATCGCCCGCGGCGGGATGACGCTCGACCTGCTGGCGATCATCGCCGATCAGTTGGCCGAGCACCTGCCGCGCAGCGCCGATCCCGACATGGCGTTGCACAACCTGACGCGGTTCATCCTCGCCGCCCGCAATCCACTCTCCGCCGGTACGCTTTTCGAACGCGACCCCGACGCGTTGCCGACACTGGTGCAGATCTTCTCGACGAGCCAGCATCTGAGCGACCTGCTGGTCGCCGACCCGGAGAGTTTCGACCTGCTGCGGCTGACCGAGGGACATCCTTTCTCGCGGCAGTCGCTGGTGGATGAACTGACGGCTGAGGTGGAGGCGCTGGAGCACGACCTGGCGGTGATGCGGGCGCTCAGGCGGTTCAAGCGGCGCGAGACGCTGCGGATCTCGTACGGCGACATCGTTCGCGAGCAGAGCATTCAGGCGGTGACGGCGCAGATTTCGTTTCTCGCCGAGGCCGTGCTCGAAGCGGCGCTCCGCGCCGCGTGGCGGAAGACCATGTCGCAGCGCGGAGTCCCTCTGGGGCCGGGGGGCGAGCGGGCGAAGTTCGTCGTCCTCGGCATGGGCAAGCTCGGCGGCACCGAGCTGAATTACTCGAGCGACATCGACCTGATCCTGCTCTACGAGGCCGACGGGCATACCGATTCGCGGCGCAAGCTGACGAATCGCGAATTCTTCGACCGGCTGGCGAAGGAGCTGGTCCGCTTCTTGACCGAGGCTACGGAACTGGGCTCACCGTACCGCGTCGACCTGAGGCTGCGGCCGGACGGCGAGCGCGGCCCGATGGTCACGAGCGTGACGTCGGCGTTGCAGTACTACGACCTCCGCGGGCGCACCTGGGAACGCCAGGCCTATATCAAGGCCCGGCCTGTGGCGGGCGACCTGGATCTGGGGAGCGAGTTTCTCGACCAGCTTCAGCCGTGGATCTACGGCCGCTATCTGAGCCGCGCCGACATTGCGGGGATCAAAGCGCTCAAACGGCGCATTGAGCAGCGTGCCGAGCGCGAGGAAGGCGACATCCGCAACGTGAAGACCGGCCACGGCGGCATCCGCGACATCGAGTTTGTGATCCAGTTCCTGCAGTTGCTCAACGGGGGCGATCAGCCGCACCTGCGGACCGGCAACACGCTGGAAGCGATCCGCCGCCTGGAACAGGTCGGGTGCCTCAACAACCTGGAGCGCTCGCTGCTGGAGCAGAACTACGGATTCTTGCGGAAGATCGAGCACCGGCTGCAGATCATGTTCGATCTGCAAACCCACCTCATGCCCGACGATCCGGTGGAACTGCGGAAGCTCGCGCTCCGCATGGGGTGCACCGACGCTGCGGAACAGACGGCGCTGGATGCCTTCCGCGACGATTTCCACCGCAGCACCGACGAGAACCGGCGGATTTTGAAGCACCTGCTGCACGATGCGTTTGGCGGCGACTCGGAAGCCCAGCCGGAAATCGACCTGGTGCTCGACCCGCACCCGCCGGAAGAAGAGATCGCCGCGGTGCTGGGGAAATACCGGTTTCGCGACGTGAAGCTGGCGTATCGCAACCTCATGGCGCTGTCGGAGGAGAAGATCCGTTTTCTTTCCACGCGCCGCTGCCGCCACTTCCTGGCGTCGATCGCCCCAACGCTGCTGGAGGCGATCGCCGCGACGCCCGATCCCGATTCGACGCTGGTGAACCTCGACAAGGTGAGCGATTCGCTGGGGGGCAAAGGGGTGCTGTGGGAGCTGTTCAGCTTCAACGCGCCTAGCTTGCGGCTGTATGTCGAGCTGTGCGCCTACAGCCCGTACTTGTCGGGATTGCTGACGAGCAATCCGGGCATGCTCGACAGCCTGATGGACAGCCTGGTGCTGGACAAGCTGCCGACGCTGGAGACGCTGCAACAGACGCTCTCCGAACTGTGCCGCGCCGCCGAAGACATCGATCCGATCCTGCACAGCTTCAAGAAGGATCAGCAACTGTGCGTCGGCGTCCGCGACCTGCTGGGCAAGGAAGACATTGCTTCGACGACCGGCGCGCTCTCGGACATCGCCCAGGCGTGCCTCACGGAGATCGCCATCCGCGAGTACGAACGACTGGCGGCCAAGTTCGGCCAGCCGACGATCGAAGGGGGCGACCTGGCCGGCGAGCCGTGCCAGGTCGCGATCCTGGCGATGGGCAAGTTCGGCGGGCGGGAGATGAACTACCACAGCGACCTGGACATCGTGTTTCTCTATGAAGCAGACGGCCACACGGCCCATGCCCACCAGTTGCGACGGCGCGAATCAACGACCAATCAGCATTTCTTCAGCGAGTTGGGGCAACGGATCATCAAGACGGCCAGCCGGCTGAGCCAGTTCGGCCGGCTGTACGAAGTCGACGCCCGGCTGCGGCCGACGGGCAAGAGCGGCGCCCTGGCCACATCACTGGAGGAGTTCAGCCGCTACTTCGCCGAGGGTCAGGGGCGGCTCTGGGAACGGCAGGCTTTGTGCAAGGCCCACGTGGCGGTGGGCGAGCCCCGGGTAACGCGGGCCGCGATGGCGGCCGTCGCCCGCGCGGCGTTCGAGCATCCGTGGCGGAAGCAGGACGCCGACGAGATCCGCCGCATGCGCGATCGGCTTGAGCAGACCGTCACCGGGGGCAACTTCAAGCGCGGTTCGGGGGGTATCGTCGACATCGAGTTCCTGGTGCAGATGCTGCAGCTCAAGCACGGCCGCCGCTTGACCAAGCTGAGATGCCCGAGCACGCTGGGGGCGCTGGCTGCACTTCATGACGCCGGCTGCCTCGCCGCTGGCGACTATGAACTGCTCGCCGCGAGCTATCGCTTCCTGCGCACGCTGGAGGGCAAGCTGCGGCTGATGAACTTCACCGCCAAGGACAGCCTGCCGCAGGACGCCACGGAGCTGGCGAAGCTCGCCCACCTGCTCCGCGCGCCAAGCGTCGAGGCATTTCTGGCCGATTTCGACCGCTATACCCAGGGAACGCGGCAGTGCTTCGACCGCATTTTCGCCGCGGAAGGGGAGTAGAGAGTTCATGCGATTCGGTTCTTACCCATCGGGCAACATCAAGGCGCTGGCGGTAGGTTCGCTGGCGGTGGCGGTATTCCTGGTGTTCATCCTCTGGGCCCCGTGGAGCAGGCGGGGCGTTCATAGCGAGGAAGAGCTCCTGCTGTACTGCGCGGCCGGGATCAGCCAGCCGGTCGATGCGGTGGTGGCCGATTACCAGCGGCAGTACGGCGTCAGAGTACGGGTCGAGTACGACGCTTCGGGCAAGCTGCTGGCGAAGATCCGCGCCGCGGGCGGCCGCGGGGAGTTGTTCCTGGCTGGCGATCCCTCGTACATGGTCGAGGCCCGCAAATGGAACCTCGTGGCCGAGACGATTCCCGTCGCCCGCATCCGGCCGGTGCTGATCGTGCACGAGGCGACGCAAGCGCGGCTCCGCGAGGAAGGACGACCGGTCCGTGGCCTCGATGACCTGCTGCGGGAGGATCTGAGCGTGGCGCTCGCCAACCCGGAAGGCGCCTCCATCGGCCAGCTTGGCCGCGAGCTGCTCCGCACGAGCGGCCACTGGGACGACCTGGACCGGCGGATGCGCGAGCACCGCCAGGCCAAAGTCTCCACGGTCGGCACGGTGAACGAGGTGGCGCAGGTGGTCAAGCTGCGGCCGGATCACGTCGGCATTGTCTGGGACGCCACGGCGGCGCAACTGACGGGCGTCGAAGTGGTGCACGTCGAGGCCTTCGACGAGGCGGTGCAGGAAGCCACGGTGGGCGTTCTCGCTTCAGCGCGCGGCAAGCGCGCGACCGCCGCGCTGCAGTTTGCCCGCTACCTCACGGCCCGCGACAAAGGGCAGCAGCGGTTCGCCGAATTCACATTCGAACCGATTCCTGACGCCGACGTGTGGGCGGAACATCCGCAAATCATGTTCATGAGCGGTGCGATGCTCAAGCCGGGAATCGACGAGACGCTCAAGGAGTTCCAGGCCCGGGAAGGGGTGACGATCAACACCAGCTACAACGGCTGCGGCATTCTCGTCGCACAGATGCAGAGCATGCGGGCCGGGGGCTCGAGCGACCGCTTCCCCGACGCCTATTTCTCCTGTGATGTGTCCTTCATGTCCAAGGTCCAGCACTGGTTCGATCCGTCGAAAACGATATCTGAGAATGACATGGTGCTGATCGTGAAGAAAAGGAACCCCCGCGAGATCGCCTCTCTCGAGGACCTCGCCAGGCCTGAGCTCAAGGCGGGGCTTGGGCACCCCGAGAACTCGGCCCTGGGCGCGCTGACCGATGGCCTCCTCAAGCGGGCTGGCCTTCACGATCGCGTGTATGCCGAAGGCTGGCAGGATCACATTGTGCACACCGACGCCGGGCACGACCTGGTGAACAAGCTCCGCGCCGGGGCGATCGATGTCGCAATCGTTTACCGCAGCAACGCCGAATCGACGCCGGAGAATCTGGAGAAATACATCGACCTTATCGAGATCCAGGCCGGCGACGCCGTCGCGCGGCAGCCGTTTGCGATCGCCTCCGAGAGCGAGCACAAGTATCTGATGCAGCGGCTCTACGCGGCGCTGACCGCCGACGCGACCGCCGAACGGTTTCGCTCGATCGGCTTCCGCTGGGTGCACGATTCAGAGCAGTGAGCCGTCACTGTACGATCGCCACCACGTCGTCGCCTTGCGAGACGACGTCGATCGCGCGCTGGCCATCGACGAGCACCTGGTACTTCACGCCCGGTTGACCCTTGACGTGCGCCTTGCCGTCGCGAAGCGAGACCGGAAACGGCGCGGCGACGCGGTGGTCCTTGTCGGCGGCGACGGAGAGGAAATCGACCTCGCCGTCGAGCACCCGGCGAACGCTCACCAGCGCGCACGGGTTGATCATCCAGGGCCTCCGCTCCTGGGTGCGGAGATCGAAGGAATCGGGCAGGAGCCCGGCCTGCGGCCCGTCGGGGATCTGCATCTGCTCGCCGGCAATGAGGATGCCGCGGGCCAGATGGTTCCAGTCGATCGTCTTGTCGTAGGGGGCCAGCATCGTCAGGCCGTAGGCATAGTTCAGCCCACACCATTGCACCGGCAGGCCGATCCACAGGGGCGCCCGCCAGTTCGTCGCCCCCAGCACCGGCGGCGTGCCGTAGACCATCACCGGTTCGCTCCCCCACAGGTAGACGAACGGCACGCCGGTGAGCGCCCAGCGGCGGGCTTCGCGCAGGTACTCATCCTTGCCGGTCAGTTCGTAGCCGCGGACATAGGCCCACACGGCGTAGGCCGAAGCGAGGACGTCGGGCGTGTGCAGGGGCACTTCCCAGACCTGCGCTCCGCGCGGCACGCGAAACCGCTTCATGTAGTCGAGCGTCTTGAGTCCCGCCTCCAGTGCGCGGCGGTCGCCGGTCACGTAGGCGTACTGAAGCATCGTGGCCGCGGGACGCGCGCAGATGCCGTTGGCCGTATCCTCGAAATGCCCGCGGGCGTATTCACCGCGGTAGCGGTACGCACCATCGGGCCCTTGCTGCCGGATGAAACTCTCGACCTGCCGCGCCTGCTGCTTCTTCCATTCCAACGCCCGGCCGGTGACGAAGTACAGGCTGCTGTTGGGAATATGCGCTCCGCCGCTGGCCAGTTCGGGAAGCTCGGGAATCTCGCCGGTAAGCCGCCAGAGGGTTGAGGCCATGTCGGCGAAGGGCCTCCGCGGCCAGCGATCCTCGACACAGTGGCCCCATCCCTCCTCCGTCCGAAGCGGGCCGTTGAGCCCGGCCAGGTTGAGTTTCCGCTGCTCTTCGGGCGAGCGGGGCGGAGCGGGAAGCGGCGGCAGTCCATGCCGGCCAACCGCCCAGGCGATCGTTTCCTCCACGGGGGAATGGTCGAATCGCAGGGTGGCTTCAATTCGCTCTCCTTTGAGGCTCATGCGGTGGTCGTCGCCGCCGTCGAAGAAGTTGGGGGTGGCGTAGACCGGCTGCAACTGCGTGTCGTTCCACATCATGGCCACGGTAGCCCGTTCGGTCGCGAAGACCATCAGCGGCATGGTCACCTTGAGCGGGTCGGGGGCGAACCGCAGGTGCTCCTCGGTTTCGACGTCGAGCTTGCTCGAACTCCGCTCGCCGCGTTCCAGATACTCGATGCCGGCGAAGAGGCCTCCTTCAAGTCCGCCCAGCGCGCGGACCACCGGCCCTTCGCACGGCTCCCGGCTCGTGATCGACACCGAAAGCTCTTCGCCCGACACAGCCAATTCCAGCGAGACGCCCTCTCCCTCGAACTTAAGCGACGTTGAGCCGCTCGCCGCGGCCGGCTTGAGTCGCGGCACTCGGTCCTTGATATGCACCAGCGGGGCGAGCATCGCGACGGGTTGACCTTGGCGGTCGATCCGAGCGGCCGAGCCGTCGGGAGCGATTCTCAGCGAGAATTCGCCCAGGGGTTGCTCGAGCCAGGCGACATCGGCCTCGGGGCGGGCGGCGAAGACGGTCCGCTCGACCGGCGGGAAGCCGGCGACGGTCACCGCGAGCGTAGCCGCCTCAACCGGCGCAGCGGTCGTGGCCGGGTGATCCAGGACAGCTTCCGCTGCCGGCTCGAGATTTTGCTCGCGGCCGACCGCCGAAAAAGCCACCACCTTCGCACTGCGATTGACGAGGCGGAACTGCACCCGGCCGTCGGCCGACTGGACCGGCGTGACTTCGAGAGGAAAGTACTCGAGGCTGACCAGCCGCACGTAGTCGATCTCGAACTCGCCCGGCGTGAAGCCCGGATCGAGCCGAATATCGGTGAGATCGCCCGGCGCGGTGAACTGGACCGTGTATTCGTGCCACTGGCCGTCGTGCTTCAGCGCGAACCCCTTCTCCTTGTCGGGTCCGCGGCGCGGCGATTGCCGGGTGGTCCAGAAGATCGATCCAGAACCGGAATTGCTGCTCCGCGCGCGGATTTCCAGCAGCAGGTTGCCTCCGGGCAATCCGACCGGACGGTGAAAGTAGGGATCCTCGCCGGTGACGTCGACCTTGAGCGATCCACCGCCGCCGGACAGCCGGCAGTTGTTCTGGGCGGTCCAGCCCTCGGCGTCCTGATCGAAACCCCACTCGACGAGCATTTGCCGGCGCGCCGGCAGTGGGACCGGGTTGATGGTCTCGCTGGCGGGATCAGCAGCGCACAGCACAAGCGCGGCGACAAAACTGAGACCGGACATGATCGCTCCTGAATTCGACAGCCTGTTTGTGACCGATTGTGCGACCACACGCCGCTCGAGCGCGGCCCGCTTCTCGGCGAAAGACACCGCAAGTGTCGCACAATCGCCAGCAGAACCCAAGAGGCCCCGTCTGCCGAGGCACGCAAGCGCATGCCGTGGTGGCAGGCTCTGTTGGGTGCTTTCGGAAGCAGTGCTTCTTTCGCGGAGGGCAGGTCCGCAAGGCATTTAGTGCATTCGCTCCAGAAAGTGAACGTGCACGTCCAGCGGAGGCATTTCAGCGTGTGTCACCGGCGTGACAGGCGAGGGCACGACCACTACAATTCGCATGATTGCGATTGGCCGCGTGCGAGTCAGGCTGCGAAGTAGAGAAGTCCACGACCAATGGGAGGGCCGATCATGGTGGATAGTGCGGAGAGACAAGTTGGTTCCGTGGTTGCCCTGTGGCGCTACCCGGTCAAGTCGATGCAGGGGGAGGAACTGAACGCCGCCGCGGTCGGCCAGCGCGGCGTTGCCGGGGACCGAGCCTACGCGCTGGTGGACGCAGCGGACGGCAAGGTGGCCAGCGCCAAGAACCCGCGTAAGTGGCCGTCGCTGTTCGACTTCCGCGCCGTGCTGGCCGAACCGCCGCGCGATGGCGGGCAACTGCCTCCCGTGCGGATCACGCTCCCCGACGGCACCATCGTCGGCAGCGAGCAGAAGGATCTCGACCAGATCCTCAGCGGCATCCTCGGCCGGCAAGTGACCCTTTCAGCGGCAGCGCCCCAGACGGCCTCTCTCGAGGAATATTGGCCGGATGTCGAGGGCCTCACTCACCGGGAAGCCGTCACCGACGAAGCCTTGCCCGCCGGTACGTTCTTTGACTTTGCCGTCGCGCATTTGCTCACGACCGCGACGATCGACCACCTCCGCGAACTCTACCCGCAGGGACGTTTCGAAGTCCGCCGCTTTCGCCCGAACGTTGTGGTGCAGCCCTCCTCGGGGGAAGAGGGTTTCGTGGAGAACAAATGGATCGGCCACACGCTCGCCGTCGGCGACGAGGTTCGCTTCCGCATTACCGGTGGCTGCCCGCGGTGCGTGATGACGACCCTCGCTCAGAGCGACCTCCCCAGAGACCTCGGCGTGCTGCGCACGGCGGTCCAGCACAACCAGGCTCATGTCGGCGTCTATGCCGCCGTGGTGCAGGGCGGCACGATCCGCCGCGGCGACCCGGTCAGGCTCGAGTAGCAGAGCGGAGACTTATCAAGGACGATGGCCGCCGACCGCCTTACTGTGGCAGAGCCTGCAATTCCTTGACGGTACCTCCCGGCTGGTGCTAGATTGGGGTGTTTGGGAACGCCCCGGACCAACCGGCCGGGGGAGACGAATTGAACTCCGCACGGGGTGACAACGGTGCCTGCGACTTGCGTGATCGGCCTGCAATGGGGTGACGAGGCCAAGGGAAAAATCGTCGACCTGCTTACCGAACAGCACGAGATCGTCGTCCGCTATCAGGGCGGGGCTAACGCCGGTCACACCGTCGTCGCCGGCGGCCAGACGTACAAGCTGTCGCTGGTGCCCAGCGGCATTTTCCGGCCACAGGTGCAATGCGTTATCGCCTGCGGCGTGGTGATCAATCCGCCGTCGCTGCTGGGCGAGATCGACACATTGGCCGGCCGCGGGATCCAGGTAGGGCAGAACCTGGCGGTGAGCGACCGCGCGCACGTGATCTTCCCCTGGCATTTTGAGGAAGACCGCATCTTCAACGACTGCACCGGCGGCGAGTCGATCGGCACCACTCTGCGCGGCATCGGCCCCTGCTATCGCGACAAGGTGGGCCGCTCGTGCGCCATTCGCATGGGCGACATGTACCGCGAGGGATTCCGGCAGCAGGTGGAGACGATCGCGGCCCTCAAGAAGCAGATGCTCGCCGGACTGGAGGGCCCGAGAGAGAGCGAGCTCGATGCCGCGAAAATCTACGAGCAGTACCGCGGCTACGCCGAACGGCTCAAGCCCCACGTGACCGACACCACCGCCTATCTGCTCGACGCCGTCGATGCCGACAAGCGCGTACTGTTCGAGGGGGCTCAGGGTTCGCTGCTCGATATCGACCACGGCACGTTCCCCTTCGTTACCAGCAGCAACAGCTCCGGCGTCGGCGTGTCGAGCGGTTCGGGGGTTCCAGGGCGGTTCATCAAGAAGGTGATCGGGATCATCAAGGCGTATACCACTCGGGTCGGCGGCGGTCCGTTTCCGACGGAACAGGACAACGAGACCGGCCAGCATATCCGCGAGCGCGGGAACGAGTACGGCACCGTCACGAAGCGTCCGCGGCGTTGCGGCTGGTTCGACGCGGTGGCGGCGCGCTACACAGCACGGCTGGGGGGAGTCGACGTGCTGGCGGTGATGCTGCTCGACGTCCTCTGTGAGCTGCCGGAGTTGAAGATCTGCGTGGCTTATGAACTCGACGGACAGCGGATCACCCATTTCCCGTCCCACGTCGACGACCTGCGTCGCGTGGCGCCGGTGTATGAGACGCTGCCCGGCTGGCAACAGGAGATCAGCGAAGTGCGCCGGATGGGCGACCTTCCGGCGGACGCTCGGCGTTATCTCGACCGGCTGAGCGAGCTGGTGGGCCGGCCGGTCGAAATCGTATCGGTGGGCCCGGACCGCGAGCAGACGATCCTGGCCGGAAAGCATTGAGGCGCGACATGTCGGACCTGTCGCTGGCCACTGTCGATCCGCTGGCCGAGATCCCGGCAGACCGGCGGCCGCGTCACATCGCTGTAATCATGGACGGCAACGGCCGCTGGGCGCAGCGGCGCGGGCTGCCGCGAATCGAGGGACACCGCCACGGCGTGGCGAGCGTCCGCCGCACAACCGAGGAGTGCTCGCGGCTGGGCATCGGCCAGCTCAGCCTGTACTGCCTGTCGAGCGAGAACTGGAAGCGGCCCCGCGTGGAACTCGACTTCCTCATGCACCTGCTGGAGCAGTACATGATCGAGGAGCGGTCGACGATCCTCGAGCAGAACATCCGACTGAGCGTCATCGGCCGCCGAGAAGGCATCCCGGACAGCGTGCAGCGCGAGATGGACAAGACTATCGCCATGAGCCGGGACAACAGGGGATTGCGGCTTTGCCTGGCAATCAACTATGGGGGCCGGGCCGAACTGGTCGACGCTGTCCGCCGCATCGCCGAGCAGGTCCGCTCCGGACAGCTTGCGCCGGAGGAGATCGGCGAAGCGACCGTCGCCGGGGAGCTCGACACGGCCGGCATGCCCGACCCTGATCTGCTCATCCGAACCGCCGGCGAGATGCGCTTGAGCAATTTTCTCCTCTGGCAAAGCAGCTACACCGAGATCTGGGTGACCGACCGTTGCTGGCCCGAGTTCGACGAGCAGCAGCTTCACCAGGCGATTCGCGACTTTGTCCGCCGCGACCGGCGATTCGGCGGATTGAACGGGTAGGCCGTTAGGCGTCGGTCGGCGGCGAGCGCCCTGACTTTAAGAATCGAGTCTGACCGCCCAACCATTGCACCAGTCCAAGACGCGCTATGCTCCGCTGGCGATTACTGCTGGGAACGTTGTTCATCGCGGCGATCGCCGGATGCTGCTGGGCCGACTTCCGACTGGAGGCGACCACAGGCGTGCCCGGACTTGGACTGCTGCCGGTGCTGGTGGTTTTTGTGGCACTTGCCACCAGCGAGGTGCTGGGGCTGGCCGCGGCGGCCGGCGTCTATCCGGCTACGTGGGCAGCCCAGGCCGGTGCTTTGCTCATCGCGCTCAGCAGTTGGGCGGCGCCGCTTGGCGACGGGCTGGCACGACTGTCGGCCACGGTTGGCGCGGCCGATGGCGGAGGCGCCTCGGCGGGAAGCGAGTGGACCTTGCTGGCCACCGGGCTGGCAGTGATCCTGGTGCTGGTTGCCGAAATGGCCCGCTACCGCGCGCCGGGGGGCGCAACGGCTGCGGTGGCAACGTCGGTATTCGCCGTCGTCTATGTCGGCGTGCTGATGGCGCTGGCCGTTCAGCTCCGCATGCACTGGGGTCTGGCGGCTTTGGCCTCGATGCTAATCGTGGTCAAAGTGAGTGACATAGGCGCCTATACCGTGGGGCGCTTGATCGGGCGGCACAAGATGTCGCCGATCATCAGCCCGGGCAAAACGCTGGAAGGGGCTGCCGGAGCGATTGTATTTGCCTGCTTGGCCTCGTGGCTGACGTCGCTCGTCATGGCTGGCGAGGGGGGCGCTCCGGGCGGTGCGATCGGATGGATCGTCTATGGTGCACTGATCGCCGCGGCTGGAATGGTGGGCGATTTGGCGGAGTCGCTCCTCAAGCGGGATGTGGGGCGTAAGGATTCGAGCGCTTGGCTGCCCGGCTTCGGCGGGGTTCTTGACATGGTTGATTCGGTCCTTCTGGCGGCCCCAGTCGCCTATGCGTGCTGGCGATTTGGTTTGGTCGGCCGCTGATTCATCCCCGCCGCCCCTCTTCTGAGCATGCGCACCCCCTCCGAAAAGTCGCACAAAACGGATGTCTCTGACTTTCCAGTCGAGGTCGGGGACACTATTATGGGTTTGCCGTGTTTATATCTGAATGGGATACGGCAAAGGGCAAGAGGATTCTCGGAGCGGGAGGACGGAGGCAGGGGAAGGGCATCCAAGCGTAGCTGGTTTCTGCGGAATTGTCCCAGGGGCAGTTTTGGTGGAGGGCCGGACGATGTCGATCCGTGTCGTATGTCCTAATGGGCATGTCCTTAACGTCAAGGACTCATTGGCTGGAAAGACGGGGCTTTGTCCCACCTGCAAGGCTCGAGTTCAGGTTCCCCAGCCGACCTCGCCGGAGAGTGAACTGAACGAGGATGCCATTTTAGGCATTATCGGCCCGTTTGACCCCGCCCAAGCCGTCACTGATACCCCTGCGCCGGCTGTAGCGTCGGGTCCCCCTAAGAAGATTTGCGCCAAGTGCTATCGCGAGATCCTGGCAGAGACTCACATCTGCCCCTATTGCCACTACTACATTGCCGAACTCAAGGATTTCGCCACCTGACGACGTGGGTGCATGGCAGGCCGGCTGTAGGGGCAAGATAGGCGATCACCGAGCTGCGGGCCGAGGCGGCCTATGATTGTAAGCCCTTTTCCATCAAAGACTTGTGATCGCGCGTCCGAGCAGCCCTCGATTTGCCGCCGGACCCAGGGCGTTGTACAATTACTTCTGTAAGCCCACGCTGAGCATTTGCCAACTTTGCTAAAGGAACAGGCGTCTAGCCGGTTCGTCTGCGGCGTCGTTTGGCTCGGCCCGTTTTCTGTGAAGAGGGCCGCCAGCGATTGGCGATCAAGCCGACGTGCCCTTGATGAGTGAAACTAATATCGCGGTCGTCGATTCGAAGGCGCTGGTGGCGCTGTTCGGGCCGCGCGACCAGCATCTGCGGAAGATCCGCGACGCACTCGGGGTCAGTATCTCGGCTCACGACGGGCGGCTCCACGTCCGGGGGGATGAACCAGCGGTCGCGACAGCGGTGTCCATCCTCGAGCGCCTTCAATCTCAGGCGATGCGTCAAGGCTTTCTGGCAGAAGAAGACGTAGAGCGCGCGTTGGGATATACTCTCCAGGGGGGAGCGGCCGTGGAAACGGCGGCGCTCGACGTCTACCGCGGCCGGCAGATTCGGCCGCGGACCCCCGGCCAGGCGAGGTTTCTCGATGCCGTGGCAAAAAACGACTTGGTGTTGTGTACCGGGCCGGCCGGAACGGGCAAAACGTACCTGGCCGTAGCCATGGCGGTGGCGGCTCTCAAGGCCGGCAAGATCCGCAAGATCGTGCTTGTCCGGCCGGCGGTTGAGGCGGGAGAGAGTCTGGGCTATTTGCCGGGCGATCTACAGGCTAAGATCAATCCCTACCTGAGACCCTTGCTGGATTCGTTGCGGGAGATGATGGAACACGACATGATCCGCCGCAACACCGAGGAGGACATGATCGAGGTCATCCCGCTGGCGTACATGCGAGGCCGGACGCTCAACGAGGCGTTCATCATTCTCGACGAAGCGCAGAATACGACCGTCGCCCAGATGAAGATGTTCCTGACGCGGATGGGCAACGGCTCGAAGATCGTGGTCACCGGCGATCCGACGCAAATCGATCTTCCGGCCCACACGCGGAGCGGACTGATCGATGCGATGCACCGCCTGCGCGGGCTGCGGGGCGTGGCCGCCGTGGCCCTGACCACCAGCGACATCGTTCGGCACCCCTTGGTTCAAGCGATTGTCGACGCCTATGAGCGTCCCGCCAAAGGGCCCCATCGCACGGAATCAGCCCGGCAGGACTCCGGGTCGCGGCACGAGGCCCGGCAATAGAACTGGACTGAGAAGGCTTCATGATGGCCAGCGGTGGTCAGAAACGAACACGTTCCGAGCGCGTCGCGGCGATTGAGATGCCGCCCGGCCGATGGGAGCGTGCCTGGGTCAGCCTTCACCAGCGGGACGTGCTGGTTCGGATCGGGCTGGCGATCATCGCCTCGCTGGTGCTGTGCGGGGTGATTCGCGGCTGGCGACCTCCGTTTTCCTATCGGTTGGGGGACGTGCCGCCGTTGGATATCAGCGCCCGGGTTGCGTTCTATGCCACTGATCCGGCGGAGACGGAAGCGGCGTTAAGGCGGGCGGAGCGTGAGGTCCGCTACGTCTACGTCCACGACCCCAAGGCGCTGAGTGACCTGCGGGGGGCGGTCCGAAACCGCCTTCAGAAGCTGCTCACCGCGGCAAAATACGACCAACTGGACCGGGGGGTATGGGCGGAGTTTCAGCCTCCGGCCGAACTTTCGCCGCCGGCCTCCGAGGCCGAGTTGCGCCGCCGGTTTGAGCGGTTGCACGAAGCACTGGACGGCGACGAGAACCTCTCCCGATTCGAGGCCGATCTGGCGGCGGCCCTGGCGCCTTTCGAAAGCCGCGGCGTACTCGACGAACTGCCGCAGAAGTCGGGCGAGGGCAACCAGGACGAGATCGTCGTCTTTCCGGCCGACGGGTCGGAAGAGGCCAAGGTCGTGAAAGTCACCGACGTGTTGATCGGCAACGGCACGGCGGTGCAGGAAAGCCTGCGCGCCCACTTTCCGTCGCCGGACGTAGCGGACCTGGTCTTCAACTGGCTGCGGCCGCGACTGGCCGACGTCAACACCCTGGCGCTGGACGAAACGGCGACCCAGCGGGCCCGCGAAGCCGCCGCGGCCGGCGTGACCGAAGTCATTCGCGAGTTCAAACCGGGCCAGACCCTTGCCCGCGCCGGACAGCCGCTCACGCGGGACCAGACCGACGTGCTGCGGCTCGAGCATGAAGCGGCGATGGCCCAGCGATCGGTTTCGCAGCGGCTGTTCCGGGCGGCGGCCGCAACCGCGATGATCCTCGGCCTGTTTTCGCTGTGCGGCGCGTATCTGCATTATCGCGACCGGCGCATACCCGTCCGGCTGCAAAGCGTCGCGGCGGTGCTGGCCTGCATCGTGGTCACGGTGATCATGGCCCGCTGGACGTCGCAGGATCCATGGCGGGCCGAGATCATTCCGTTGTTGATCTTTGGCCAGACGATCGCCATCGCTTACCGCCAGGAACTGGCGCTGTTGCTCACCGGCGTGACGGCCCTGGTGGTCGTGCTCGGATTGGGGTTCGGCCTGGGATCGTTCGTGATCCTGATGGGGGTCACGGCGGTCGCTATCCTGCAGTTGAACCGCATCCGCAACCGGGCCAAGCTGATCTACACCGGTTTCTTTGCCAGCATCGCGGCCTTCATCCTGACAATGGTGGTCGTGGTGCTCGAAGGACAGCCGGTGAGCTGGTTCGCGCTGCACGCCGCGGCGCTCAACGCGCTATGGACGTTTGCAGCGGGGTTTGTCATGACCGGCCTGCTGCCGTTCATCGAACGCTACTTCCATGTGCTGACCGACATCAAGCTTCTGGAACTGTGCGACGTCTCGCATCCGCTGCTGCAGGAGCTGGTCCGCCGCGCTCCGAGCACTTACAACCACTCGATCACCGTCGCATCGCTGGCCGAGGCCGCGGCCGATGCGATTCGCGCCCGCGGGCTGCTGGTCCGCGTGGGAGCGTATTTCCACGACATCGGCAAGATGCTCAAGCCCGAGTACTTCATCGAGAACCAACCGCCGGACACCAACCGGCACGAATCGCTCATTCCGGCGATGAGCACGCTGGTGATCATCGCCCACATTAAGGATGGGGCCGACCTGGCGCGGGCCCACAAGCTGCCCGAGGCGATTATCGATTTCATCGAGCAGCACCACGGCACAACGCTGGTGGAGTTCTTTTACGGACGGGCCAGCGAGCAGAGCCGCGCCGACCCCAATGGCGGCGAGGTCGACGAAAACAGCTTCCGCTATCCCGGGCCGCGCCCGCTGACGAAGGAGGCATGCGTGCTCATGCTAGCCGACTCCTGCGAGAGCGCCTGCCGGTCACTGGTTGATCCGGCTCCCTCGCGGATCGAGGGCCTGGTGCGGGAGATCACCAAGCGGAAGCTCGACGACGGGCAGTTCGACGACAGCAGCCTCACGCTGCACGAGTTGCGAACGGTCCAGTCGACCCTGACCAAGTCGCTCATCGCCAATTATCACGGCCGCGTGAAGTATCCCGACCAGAAAACGGCGTGATCCAGATCAGCATCATCAACGAGCAGAACCGCCTGACGATCGACGAGCGGCAGCTCCGCGCCGCGGTGGAGCTGGTGCTCGACGAGGCCGCGGTGGTGCGGGCCTGCGTGAGCGTGGCCGTGGTCGACGACCCGACGATTCACCAGTTGAATCGCCAGTATCTCGCTCACGATTATCCGACCGACGTGCTCAGTTTCACGCTGGAGCAGTCGGCCGATGCGGTGGAAGGGGAAGTGGTGGTCTCGGCCGACACGGCACGGGACCGCGCGCCGCAGTACGGCTGGCCGGCGGAGAGCGAGCTGCTTCTGTATGTGATTCACGGAACGCTGCACCTGGTGGGATACCGGGATGGCACGCCAGGTGAACGGGCGCGGATGCGGCTCCGCGAGGAGGCCTGCCTGGCGCACTTTGGATTGAAGGCATGCTACGACGCGGGGGACGCGCCGACAGAAGGCGCCTTTCGGCCCGCGGCGCCGGACGGGCCGCGTCGAAGGAAGCACTCAACGTGAGCCCCGACATCGTATTCTGGCTGGCGATCGTCGGGCTGGCGGCGGTCTTCGTGGCAGCCGTCGGCGCCCGCTCCCTGACCGATTTCTCGCGCCACGATCTGGAGGAGATCTGCCGCCACCGGAAGCCCGACCGGCTGGGACAAATCCTGGTGCGCCACGACGAAGCCGCCCTGGCCGCGGAGATGCTGCAGGTGATCGCGGTCGCCGCCGCGATCGGCGCCGGCACCTGCTGGGTCTGGCTCGCCTACCGGCCGGAGACCGTCGCTCCGTGGCTCGTGGTGGCCGCCAGCGTCGGGGGCGGCGCGGCCGCGCTGCTGGTCGTCCGGGTGTTGCTGCCGTACGCCTTCGCCCGGCTGTGGGCCGAACGGATTCTCTACCACGGCTGGCCCTTGTGGCGGAGCGTGGACCTGGTGTTCACGCCGCTGGTGGCAATCACGCGAGCGATCGACGCGGCGCTTCACCGACTTATTGGGCGCAAGGCGCAAACCAACGAGGACTCCTTCGAGGAAGAGATACTCACGGTGGTCACCGAGGGGCACCGCGAAGGATTGCTCGAGGAAGAGGCACGCGACATGATCGAGGGGATCATTGAATTGGGCGACGTCGACGTGGCGTCGATCATGACCCCACGGACCGACATGGCGACCATCGCGGCGGAGATGACCTGGGAGGAGGTGCTCGAGTTCGTAAGGGATTCGAGCCACACCCGAATTCCCTGCCACGGCAAGTCCCGCGACGAGATCATCGGTATTTTGCACGTGCGCGACCTGATCGCGCAGTTGATCAAGTCGCGCAGCGAGCCCAAGCCTTCATGGACGGTCCTCCTGCGGCCTCCCTATTTTGTGCCGGAGACCAAGCCTGTGGACGTGTTGTTGCAGGATTTTCAGCAGACACGCAGCCACATTGCGGTGGTGCTCGACGAGTACGGCGGTGTTTCCGGGCTGGTGACGCTGGAAGACGCGCTGGAGGAAATTGTGGGCGAGATTGTCGATGAGTACGACCGCGAGGAAGTCGACGACATCCGCGAGATCGATGCATCCCGGATCGAGGCCCTCGGCCGGGCCCACATCGACGAGGTGAACGAGCGACTGGCATTGGACCTGCCCGAAGATGCCGACTACGACACCATCGGCGGCTTCGTGTTCAGCGAACTGGGCCACGTGCCGGTGGCGGGCGAAGTCGTCGACTGGAAGAACGTCCGCATCACCGTGCTGGAAGCCACGCCGCGCCGCATCGAGCGGGTCCAGGTGGAAGTGCTCAATCGCGTCGGCGGCGAAGCCGAATAATCGCGCCGGGCGGGGCGGACTGCGCCCGAATGCCGAATGGGGAGCGTTCTCATGCCTTGCCATCAAGAGCAGTTCTCGTTTCGCACCCGGGGACACCGCCACATGCACGACGTGACCGGCGAGGTGGCGACTGTTGTCGAACGGTCGCAGGTTCGCACCGGTGTGGCACAGGTGTTCGCTGTGGGGAGCACGGCGGCGCTGGGGACGATTGAATTCGAGGCGGGGCTGGAGCGCGACCTGCCCGAAACGCTCGACCGTCTCATGCCTCCGAACCGCGAGTACGGGCACGAGCAGACATGGCACGACGGCAACGGCCACTCGCACCTTCAGGCCACACTCCTCGGCCCCGCACTGGCCGTGCCGATCTGCGACGGCCGGCTTGTCCTGGGCACCTGGCAACAGATCTTCCATCTCGAATGCGACATCCGCCCCCGCGACCGCACCGTGGTCGTGACGGTGATGGGGGAGTGAATCCCTTTCCAGCCGAGGCCGCGATACCGCGTTGGCCGGCCATCCTGCCGACCGCGCACGGCACGCTGGAAGCCCGTCGGACGGCGATTCGTTGCCCGACGGTAGGGGCAATTCTATGATGGATGGCAGGTAGCTCACCCGGACTCCGTTCACACCGCGCGGCAGGAAAGACCTTGAAACGACTCACCATTGCCGGACTGTGCTTCGTTATGCTATCGATGGCTGCGGCAACCTGCCGGGCCGCGGCCTCCTCAGCACCGCCCAGCCGCTACTTCGCCATTGAAGTGGTCGACGACCAGACCGGGCGGGGCGTGCCGATGGTGGAATTGCAGACGACCAGCAGCGTCCGCTACTACACCGATTCCAACGGGCTCGCCGCCTTCGATGAACCCGGGCTGATGGGCAAGCGGGTGTGGTTTGCCGTCTCCGCGCACGGGTATGAGTTCGCGGCGGATGGATTCGGGATGCGCGGTGTGGCGCTGGAGGCGAAGCCGGGAGGCAGCGTCAAGCTCAGAATCAAGCGGATCAATATCGCCGAGCGTATCTACCGCATCACCGGGCAGGGAATCTATCGCGACACCGTGCTGCTGGGCCGCAAGCCGCCCGTGCCCGAACCGCTCCTCAACGCGGAGGTGACCGGTCAGGACGGCGTGCTGAACGCCGTCTACCGGGGCAAGCTCTACTGGTTCTATGGCGACACGGCGCGGCTGTCGTATGCCCTGGGGGGCTTCGCCATGACGGGAGGCACCACCGACTTGCCAGACCGGCTCAACCCGGACGCCGGTTTCAGCCTGAGCTACTTCGTTGGCAAAGACGGATTCGCCCGGCCGATGTCTCCCTTGGAAGGCGAGGGCGTGGTGTGGCTAACGGCGCTAGTGGTCTTGCCGGATGAGACGGGCCGGCAGCGGATGCTCGCCTACTTCCAGCAGCGGCGCGGGCTGGACGCCGTGCTCGACAACGGCTTCATGGTCTACAACGACGAGAGGGAAATGTTCGAGAAGTTGAAGAGCGTGCCGCTCGAGCCGCCTCTGACCCCGCAGCTTTGCTCCTCGCGAATCAGGGACGGCGGGACGGAGTATCTGTACTTCAGCGCGCCCTACCCGTCGGTGCGCGTGAAGGCCGATTGGGATTCCTACCTGGACCTGTCGAGCTACGAGGGCTACACGTGCCTCAAACCCGGTACGCGCTACGGCAGCAAGCATCAGGCGCAACTCGACCGCGACGCCGCGGGCAAGCTCGCGTGGGGCTGGAAGCGGGATACACCTCCTTTGAAACCGCAGGAGCAAGAGGAACTGATCGCCGCCGGCGCGTTGAATCGCGAGGAATCGCCGTTTCGACTCCAGGATGCTGACAGCGGCAATTCAGTCCTTGTGAACAACTGCTCCTGCTTCTGGAACGACTACCGCAAACGGTTCGTCATGATCGCCTCGGAGGCGCACGGGGCGACGCCACTTGGCGAGGTGTGGTACAGCGAGGCCGATCGAGTGGAAGGGCCTTGGGTGCATGCGCGGAAGATCATTACGCACGCCAACAAGGCGGGCGACGCGCACGACTTCTACAACCCGATGCACCATCCGTTCCTCGACCGGGAGGGCGGACGGCTGATCTACCTGGAAGGCTGCTACACCAATACGTTCTCGGGCAACCCGCACCCCACGCCCCGGTACGAATACAACCAGGTCATGTACCGGTTGGACCTTGCCGAACCGCGGCTGAGCCTGCCGGCGACGGAGTAGAGGTGTACCTCAAGCACGCGGCCTGGCCGGCGGTCAGGCTGACAGTCTCTGAGGCGTGGCGATCGTTGCCCCGCCGTGCGGGCGGCTCTATGATGGGCTGCCGATGCACCAAACTTCCATAGGAGCCGACACGATGAACCGGGTGTTTCGTTGCGTTTACGGACTGGCGCTGGTCTTGGCGATGGCCGCAACGGCGCGGGCCGAGGTGCGGCTGCCGACACTATTCTCTAATCATATGGTGCTGCAGGCGGAGGCGGAGGCCAACGTATGGGGCTGGGCCAATGCCGGTGAGAAAGTCACCGTTTCGCTGGCCGGGCAGACTCGAGAGGCCACGGCCGGCGACAACGGCCGCTGGCAGGTGACGCTCGATCCGCTCCCCGCCGGCGGGCCGCACGTGCTCTCCGTGCAGGGCGAAAACACGATCCAGGTGGAAGACGTGCTCGTGGGCGAGGTGTGGCTGGGCTCGGGGCAGTCGAACATGGCGATGACTGTCTCTCGCGCGGCCGACTTCGACCAGGAAAAAGCCGCTGCCAACCTGCCGCAGATCCGCATGTTTACCGTCGAGCGCAAGGTCGCCGACGAGCCCCAGGAGGATTGCCAGGGGCAGTGGGTGATCGCCACTCCGGAGACGGTGGGGAATTTTTCCGCAACGCTGTACTTCTTCGGCCGCACGCTCCACGAGGAACTGAAGACACCGGTCGGGCTGATCAATTCGTCGTGGGGCGGCACGCCGATTGAGGCCTGGATCGACGTCAGCATGCAGCAGACACTGCCCGAACTGGAACCAATGCTTAAGCGGTACGACGAGTCGATTGCCGCGTATGATCCCGAGAAAGCCCAGGCCGCGTACGAGAAGAGCCTCCAGCGGTGGAAGCAGGCGGCGCAGCGGGCGCGGACTGGCGGGGAAACCGCGCCGCGGCGACCGCAGCCGCCGGTCGATCCCAAGCTCGCGCCGCGGCGGCCGGGCGTCCTCTACAACGGCATGATCGCACCGCTGGTGCCCTACACGCTCCGCGGCTTCACCTGGTACCAGGGGGAGGCCAACGCCAACCGCGGAACCGCGGAACTTTACGGTCTGCAGCTCAAGACGCTAATTGCCAACTGGCGAGGCCAGTGGAAAGACAACGAGCTGCCAATGCTCTTCGTGCAATTACCCAACTACCTCAAGCCGCAACAGCAGCCGTCGGAAACCGCCGGCTGGGTGCTTGTGCGCGAAGAGATGCTCCAGACGCTGCGGAGCGTGGCCAACACGGGTATGGCGGTCACGGTCGATATCGGCGAGGCGGAAGACATCCATCCCAAGAACAAGCAGGACGTCGGACGTCGACTGGCTCGATGGGCGCGTGCGCAGACCTACGGCAAGGACGTTGCTCCATCAGGACCACTCTACAAGTCGATGGAGAAACGCGATGGCAAAATCGTGATCCGCTTCGACTATGCCGACGGCGGCCTGGTGGCCCAAGGTGACGGCAGGCTGGAAGGTTTTGCCATTGCCGGCGACGACCGCCAGTTCGTCTGGGCCGACGCAAAGATCGAGGGCGAAACGGTTGTCGTCTCGAGCCCCGAGGTGAAAGCTCCTCAGGCAGTCCGCTATGCGTGGGCGACGAACCCGAAAGCCAACCTGGTCAACCGGGCCGGCCTGCCAGCCTCGCCGTTCCGGACGGACGAATGGGAGGAGTAGCTTCCCGCTGCTCGTACTCCTCACGCTCCGCGTGAGCGAATGTCGCAGGCATGGTCCGCGTGTCGTGCGGAGTGCGCCGCACGCGCGACGTCTCGTCGCATTACTTAACCGCATCCGCACGAGATGCCACGTGTACGCTCATTCTTCAAGCGTCACCGCCACGAGCACCGGCGCGGCAGGCGTGCCAAGGTCGCGGAAGGTGATGCTCTTGATCACGGCGTCGCGGACAGCCACGCCGAGTACGTTGAGATGCCAGGGATCGCCCTGCAGGCCGACGAACACTTCCTCGGCCTCCGGCGACGCGGTCCACTCGTCGATCGTGCGGCCGGTCACCAGCGGCACGGTCTGCGTCTGGCCGTCGGCGTAGTGGATCACATATTCGGCCACCGCGCCCCACTCTCCGGTCCCTTCGTCCGCCGGACCCCAGCCGTGGATATTGCCGAGGAAGTACAACCGCTTGCCGCTTGCCCCAACCGGTATCTCGACTTCGCTCGGCCAGGTGCGATCTTTCGGCGCGCGGGGCGAGTGGAGCACCACGAAGGCTCGGCCGTCGTTCCGGGCCGGATCGAGGATGCGGAACGGCACGCCGCCGATCGTCTGCTCGCCCACGGGCATGCCGGTGAACAGCAGCTTGCCCGGATGCGGAACGCCAAACGGCGCGGTGAATGGATCGGTATTGGCTACCGCCGACAGATCAAGCATCCGGCCGTTGCCCGCTGCGATCGCCCCTTCCGCAGGCAGCGCGACGAGGTCCGGAATCGGCTTCATCGCCGCCCCGGCTTCCGCCTTGTAGCGCTCGACAACCGTGGCGAAGTCCCATCGCACCGTCTGTTCCGATCGGGCCGCGATTTCGACGCCCTCCAGCTTTGTAACCGGTGGCCGGCTTCCGGGCAGGTAGAGGACGGTTCTCTTGGGCGGCTGGCGGGCGGGCGGGTCGTAGCGGATTTCGACGCCCTCCGCGGTGCCGCGAACGACGAGGCTCAGCGGGCCGAAGTGCGTCGGCGCGTTTTCGACGCGGATCTCTTCACCCCGGGCGAGCCAGCCGTCGGGTACGGCCGAAAGCAGGTGCAGTTCGTCCCCGCGCTCGTCGATGAGCATGTGCCGCAACATCAACGCGTAGTTCGAGGCCCCGGTGACGTGCGGGATGGTGTGGCTCCAGGCAAAACGTCGCTTTGGAAAGACGCCTTCGGGGAAGGCGTGGGCGGCGGACGAGTGGAGCAGGTACCAGTAAAAATCCTCGACCACCTGCTCGTGCTCCCCGCGCCGCAGCGAAGCCATCGTCGTGTAGGCCGACATGTAGGGGTGAATCGCCGCTGAGCCGCCGAGCCACTGGATCGTCCCCTCGACAAAACCGCCGCCGTGCACATGCCGGGCGTGGTCGATCAGAGCGGACACACGCGGTTCATCCACGGGAAAGATCTCCGTGGGCCACAAAGTCTCGGTATTGCCCCAATGCGTGCCATCCTTTTCCCAGCTCGGCGGAAAGTGGGCCGCGCCGGTCCGTTTCCAGGCCGCATCGATCGCCGCGCGGTACTCGTCCGCCTCCTGCCGCAAGGCCGCTGACTCGTCGTCTTTTCCAAGGATCGCAGCGGCATCCGCCGCGCAGAGCACACCGCGGAGGTTCCACAGGTCGTAGCCCACGATGTGGTGCTTGCCGTCCCACAGAAACTCGCCGTCGGCCGGCGCGGCCGGCAGCACCCCGGCAAACGGAGAATCGGCCGGGGCCTCGCGGCGGGCCTTCTTGATCCACTCGACGCTGGCCAGCATCTGCGGGTAGACCTCGGCGAGCCAGTCGCGATCGCCGGTGATCTTGTAGTACTGCCAGAGCGTCCACAGGGCCTGGCCGTTGGCGTCGTACTGGTTGGACTGGCTTTCAAACCGCCCATCCGCTCGCTGCGCGCGGCGGTAGAAACGGATCGCCCTGGCGGCGGCGTCCCACAGGCCCGCTTCCTCGAGTTCCATGATCTGGTAGCCGCCGTCGCGGATATAGAACTCGTCGTAAAAGCCCTCGCCGCCGTGAAGCTCGCCATGATCGGCGGCGATGAGCTGGCAGACGTGCGCCGCCCGGAGGGCCTCGGTCGCCTTGCGGCAGGGAACCTCGATCGTGGCCCCGCCGGCCATGAGCCCCTTCCAGTACTCCACCGTTCGCTCAAGCCAGGTCTTGGCGTCAAGCGATTCGAGGAGGTGTGAGTTCTCCAGCGCTGCGAAAGGAATCCGCAGCACCGCCTCGGCCGACCGCCCCGCTCCGAGCGACCAAGCCGACTCATCGAGCCGTTGGCCTTGGTCGCGGACCTGCCGGGCTTCGATCTTGGCCTCCGCCTGCTCCGCGCCGGTGTTCGTGGCCTTGACTGCGACCCAGCAGAGGAAGTTCTCGCCGCCGATCGGCCCGTCGAAGGCCGCTCGCCAGTTCTCGTCGTCGACCGCGGCGCGGCCGATGCCCGCCGCAGATGAAGTCGCGCCTCTGACCCCGATCTGCCGCTCTTCAAGCTTCGGCAGCGGTGTCGCCCAGAAGGTGAACTCGTAGCGGATCGCTCCGTCTGCGGCCGTGACAAGAACGACCGGCAGCCAGCCCTCCAGCAGTGTCTTGACCTGCTTGCGGCTGAGCGGCGTCAGGTTTCCGCCGTAGAAGAACCGCACTTCGCCGTCGGCCACGAGCAGGCGGTTGTCGGGCGTGAGCCGGGCCCCGTCCTGGTAGTCGCGGAGCCCGATCACGTTCCACGAGTTGGTGAAGTAGTCCAGCGGTTCGTCGACGGCGCGGGCGGCGCAAGAGACCAGCGCAGCAGCCACCGCGAGCACGATCGAGAGGCCTCGATGGCTCATAACGATCTCCCGGTACACTTGAAGCTACAGCGAGAGCACGAACTCCACGAGGTCGTTGACCTCCTGCTCGTTCAGGCTCTCGACCTGGCCGCTCACGTCGCCGTGCTTCCCTTCCGCGATGAGCTGCTTCATCGACGTGTAGCGGCCGTCATGCAGGTAAGGGGCCGTTCGCCAGCACTCGATGAGCGTGGGCGTGTCGAAATCGTCGCGGCGGTCGTACTGGCCTCGGGAGTTCACCGCGTGCATCTGGAGATCGGTATAGAGCGGCTCCGGATGACACTTGAAGCAGCCTAGCCGTTCACTGAAAAACAGCGCCTTGCCGCGCTGCGCCGCTTCGCTGAGCTGCCCGTTGACCAGGTGCGGGCTGGGAACCGGCTCAAGCGCCTTGAGGAACTCGTCGATCGCCACGGCGTCTTCCTCGGGACGCACGGCGAACTGGATATGAGTGATTCCGGCGCGAACCGCCGTCTCGCCCGTCTCGCGGACCGCAGCCGACATCGCCGGCGGCGTCTTATGCGTCAGCAGCATGCTCTTGGTGTTCTTCGGATTCCCCATGCCGTCGTTCATCAGGTCCCAGTTGAAGCCGTCCACGCGGATATCCGGATGGCAGCTCGCGCAGCTCTGCCATTTCTGAAAGCAGAGGGCCGCGTCGTGGAAGTTGATCTCTCCGCGGCGCTGGATGGTGAGCTCAGGCTTCGGCCCCAGGGGAAGTTTCGTGGTCACCTTGCCCGGTCGCGGTTCGAGGTCGACAGCGACCAGGGCATCGCTGAAGTAGATCGCCGCGTAGGCTTTGTTGCCGACCACGTCCAAGCCGCGCGGACCGTTGATGTCGGCCTGATCAGCCGCAATCCCCCAGGGATCAACGTTCTGCAGGCGGATCCGCCGCCGCACGTTCACCAGGAATGCCAGGTCGTTGGGAACGTCGTTCACAGTGACCGATGAATAGGCGCTGGGATTATCGTAGCGCCCCGCCTTGCGGGCCTCCTCCTCGTTGGCCGGCACCGCGGCCAGCTTCTCCAGCATCGCCGTCGTGTCCACCACGCTCATCTCGTGCGTTCCGGCGTGCGTGATGCAGAGCGTCTTGCCGTCGGCCGTGATCGCTACGCCCCACGGGTTGGCGCCGCCAAGATCGATGTCGTCGAGCAACACGGTATTGATGAGCTTCTTACCCGCGGCGTCGATGATGCTCAGGGCGTTAGTATTCATCCAGCCGCGTTCCAGTTGCGTGGTGGGCATCTGGTAGCGTGACAATACGTGGACCGTGTAGGCATACTTGCCGTCGGGCGAGACGCAAATCTCCCGCAGGCTCGACGACCCGTTGGGAAGGCGGATCTGCGTGGTCTCATTGGTCGCCGTGTCGATCGCCGTCACGTGGGCCGCCACGTCGTAGCTCGACGACGCATCGTTCGGCAGCAGATTCGTGATGAACACGGTCTTGCCGTCGGGCGTGATCGCCGAACCCATCGGCTCGCGGACCATCGGCACACGGGCCAGCTCCTTGTTTGTCTCGAGGTCGATCACTGAGACGTCGTCGTTGAACCGGTTGCAGACGTACAGCCGCTTGCCGTCTGGAGTCACGCAGGGGGCTGCCGCCCCGTACCCGACCTGTATCGTCGCCGCGGTCTGGCCCGAAGCCGCATCGATCACCACCACTGAGCCTTGCGGAGCGGCGCAGGAAACATAGAGCTTCGAGCCGTCCGGGCTCAATGCCAGTCCGGTCGGCTTCGCCGGACAGGCGATGGATCGCGCCACCTGTCCGGTCGCCGGGTCGAATACGGCAATCTGCCGGGCGTCGCTGTTCACGACATAGAGCAGCTTGCCATCGGGCGAAGCTACCACATCGGTCGGCCCGAGGTACTCGGCGGCCGCGGCCGCCGATACTCCAGCGAGGATCGCGCATGCGACGAGCATCGTCGCCAAGAACTTGCCGTAGTGAAGACACGGTTTCATCGACTCGTTCCTCCTGGTAGTGCTCGGTCGGAGTTCTGTGCGGTCTTGCGGGGCGAGCGGATGATGATTGCCTGAGAGCCTTTATTGGTGTTCAGGTTGATAACGCAACTCCTTCAAGCCCTTTCCCCCTGAAGCCGGGCTCCGGACCAAGCTTCGCTCGGTGCCCGTCGCCCTCGTTGCACTATCAATCTGAAGTTCAATAACGCCGAGAATGCCGCTCGTGTTTCGCGAAGGGGCGCAGTCACCGATAGGGTAAAACGCTCTGTTGAGGCCGCCCCGATCTGCGACCACCTCCGTCGAGGGGGCGGGACGGAACGGCTCTAGTATAAGCAACCGTCCAGCCGATGTCGACGCGCTCTGTCGACCTTCAGCAGTTCCGCTGCGGGGGATTGGTGGGCGGCGGAACAAGCAGCGAAGGAATGGAGACCCGAGAGGCACCAGTGTCCGGTCAATCGCCAGTTGGCACGGCCCGGGGAGTCGAGCGGCGACCGGGCGACAGATGGCGACAGCCGGACGCTCGGCTTTCTGCACGTTGACCCGAGGTTTCCCTACGGAGATACTGGAACTTGACGCGGGACGGGGTTGAAGGCCATTCTGCCGCACGGACTCCGGCCGGAGATGGCAGGCGACGGGGATAGGACGGTGTCTGCTGAGTGAAGGAACCGGAACAGCGCTCGGCCTTCAGCTTGCACCCCTTTATACCGCACCCCAAACAATGGGCCGGCTTGGCTGGCCAGGCGGTCCTTTGGCGCGGCAGTTGCTGTGATTCGGCGGGAGCATGGCTGGATCTCCGCCCATGAGTGACCTGTCGAGGATTGCGTTGAGATGAACGAGGCACGAAGGAGCAGGAATTCATGGATGAGCCGCCGCTTGAGTGTTCGCTCTCGATGCAAACACGAATAATGCCTATTGTCGGGCGGAAAGGATGGCTGTGCCTCAATTGCCCCCAATCACCTGCACGGACGTGGCCCTGATCGGGGCCGGCCCCGTTGGGCTGGAGCTTGCCGTCGCACTGCGCCAAGCTGGCACGGAATACCTGCATTTCGACGCCGGCCAGGTCGGGCAGACGATCCTCAACTGGCCACCCCGGACACAGTTCTTCAGTTCGCCCGAACGGATTGCGATCGCTGGCTTCCCGATCCACAGCGTGGATCAGCAGAAGATCACCGGCGAACAGTATCTTGCCTATCTACGGACCGTGGTCGAGTATTTCGACCTCGATATCCGTACTTACGAGCGGACGTTGAGTATCGAGTCCGCCGGGGATGGTTTTCTGGTTCGCACCCGGCGGGCCTCGGGGGAGCGGGTTTACCGGGCGCGGCAGGTCATTCTGTCGACCGGCGGCATGGCGGGGCCGCGGCATCTGGGCATCGCCGGCGAAGACCTGCCACACGTGGATTGCACGCCGGCCGATCCGCACAAGTACTTTCGCACGCGATTGTTGATTGTGGGCGGACGGAACTCGGCCGTGGAAGCGGCGCTTCGCAACTGGCGGGCCGGCGCCAAGGTGGCCATCAGTTATCGCCGGGCGGAATTCGACTGCCAAATCGTCAAGCGGCACCTGTTCGCCGAAGTCAACAGCCTGATTCAAACCGGCAAGATCGACTTCTACCCGGAGACTGTGCCGGTTGAGATTCGCCCCGACTGCGTGCTGCTGGCCCCGGTCCGCGATGGTAAGCCGCTAGAGGGGCCTCGCCGTGGGGTGGGAGCCGACTTCGTGCTATTGTGCTGCGGTTTTGTGGCCGACATGCGGCTGTTCGAGGAGGCGGGGGTCGAGCTTCAAGGAACCGCCAAGGTTCCCGTTTACGACGAAGAGACGATGGAAACCAACGTGCCAGGTCTGTATGTGGCGGGCACGGCTACCGGCGGCACGCAGGAGCGATTCCAGTCGTTCATCGAGACGAGCCATATCCACGTCGAACGAATCATCAAGGCGATCACAGGACGGCCGGCCGAGATCTGGAGTCACGCCGAGGCAAGCCGGTTCCAGTACCATCCTTCGGAATTGGAGACATAGCGGCGAGGCAACCGCCCGAGCGTCCGCCGGTTGTCGCGCACTTGTTCTGTTATGGCATTGCTCTATGCCGGCCCTCACGCTATGCGATCTTGAGAAGACCTATCCCGGCCGCGTCCGCGCGGTGAGCGGCTTGAATCTCGAAGTTGACCCGGGCGAGTTGATGGTCGTGGTAGGCCCTTCGGGATGCGGCAAGACGACCATGCTGCGGATGATCGCCGGACTGGAGCAACCCGATAGCGGCACGATCACCCTGGGCGGCCGGGTGGTCAACGGCACGCCGGCTCGCGACCGCGACGTGGCAATGGTCTTTCAGTCTGGCGCCCTCTACCCGCATCTGAGCGTCTACGAAAACATCGCCTTCGCACTTCGACTGCGGCGCACGCCGCAGCGCGAGATCGATGTGCGGGTGCGCGAGGCGGCCGAAATGCTCGGACTTGGAGATGTCCTGGCGAGGCGGCCGGCCGAACTCTCGGGCGGACAGCGGCAACGGGTGGCCCTGGGCCGGGCGATTGTGCGCCGGCCGGCGCTGTTTCTGCTCGACGAACCACTCTCGCAGCTCGATGCTCGGCTGAAAGCCGATCTCCGCGCGGAGATCAAGGCACTGCAGCAACGTCTGGGCGCCACGATGCTCTACGTGACCCACGACCAGGCCGAAGCGATGATGCTCGGCCGCCGAGTCGCAGTGATGAATAAGGGGAGGCTGCACCAGGTGGCCGAGCCCGCCACAGTGTACGAGCGACCGGCCGACCGGTTCGTCGCTGGCTTTCTCGGCACCCCCGCAATGAACTTCTTCAACGGCCGAATTGACTCTTCCGCGGGAGGAATCGCCTTGCGGTTGCGCTCGGGAGTTGAGATCCGAGTGCCCTCCAACAGCCACGTCGCTTTGACGCCGTACTGTGGCCGCGAGGTGATCGTGGGCATCCGTCCGGAGGATATGTCCCTGGGTGCCGATCGCAACGGATCGCTCGTGACTTTGGCAGCCCAAGTGGAACTGGTGGAACCGCTGGGAGGGGAGTCTTTCGTGCACCTTCGCTCAGGCGACGACCGATTTGTCGTCCGTTCGGCCGGGCCGGCGTCGCTCGCACCGGGAGATACTGCCGAACCAGCCGTCAGAACCGGGCGGATGGTGTACTTCGACATCGAGACCGGTCAGCGGATCGTCTAGGTTTATTCGATCATGTCCCATTGTCTCATCGCCCTCGGTGCGAATCTCGGCGATCGGCGGGCGAGCCTTGACAAGGCAGTTGGCAGCCTGCGCGCGTGGGCTGGAGTCCGCGTGCTGCGGTCGAGTCGCTGGCACCGAACCGTGCCCGTCGGGGGCCCGGCGGGGCAAGGGGAATTCCTCAACGGCTGCGTCCTGCTGGAGACATCGCTCGCGCCGAACGCCGTCTTGACGGTCCTTCGCGAGATTGAGGCCGAGTCGGGACGGCGACGCGAAGAGCGGTGGGGCCCGCGAACACTGGATCTCGATCTCCTGCTGTACGACGAACTGGTCATGTGTTCGCCCGAGCTCGAGATTCCCCATCCGCGGATGGCCTGGCGACGTTTTGTTTTGGAACCGGCGACGGAAGTCGCACCCGAAATGGTGCATCCGACCACGGGCCGGACGATTCGGGAATTGCTGGAGCATCTAAATCTCTCGTCGCCATACTACGCGGTCGCCGGGCCGATCGGGCTCGCTGCGACCCAACTGGCCGAGCGGCTGGCCGAGCGACTCCCGGCCCTCCTGCTGGGCGATCCGGCCGCAGCGATGGAACGGGGGTCAGCAAACTCGGGTGGCGACATTTTGCAGGTGGAGCTAGAATGCCTCCGGCGCAGGGTTCGGCTCCTGGCCAGCGAAGCTCGCGATTGGCACGCACAGGTCGCTGTGAGCGATTTCTGGCTGGATGAAACGGTTCGCCGTGCAGAGAGTCGCTTGCCGACCGACCGGCGCGAGGGTTTCCGCGAATGCTGGCATGAGGCGGCAGCCGTCGTCGTCCAGCCAAGATTGATCGTGCTTCTCGAACGTTCGGCCAAACCGCGCGCGAGCGATTCTGCCGAGTCCGGACAGTCTGAAGATGCGACGGAGACTGACGGGGTGGGCGAGGAACGGCGCCGGCGCGTGAGCCACGGACAGGCGGAGTCTCATGGCGGAAGTCTGGTCCTCCGCCTGACAAACTCTGATCCGGACCGTACGCTTGAGGAAGTGCTGGCGGCCATCGCCTCGATGTAAATCCGCCTTGCTGTCTCCAAACCGATAGTCTTTGAATGAATCGTCCTCCAGTCGTCACCACGGTCCGCGAACTCCGTCAAATCGTCGCCGCCGAGCGCGAGCGAGGAAAGCGAATCGGTCTGGTACCGACGATGGGGGCCCTGCATGCCGGACATCTGAGCTTGGTCCGGACCTCAGCGTCGGAGTGCGATTTCACCGTGGTGACGATCTTCGTTAATCCAACGCAGTTCGGTCCGAGCGAAGACTTTGCGCGATATCCGCGCACGCTGGAATCGGATCTCGACGCACTGGCAGGCTGTGAAGTATCGATGGTGGTCTTTGCCCCGCCAGCCGACGAAGTCTACCCGCCAGGACACGCCACGGCGGTCGAGGTGGAAGGGGTGGCCCAGCCGCTGGAGGGAGTTCGCCGCCCGGGGCACTTTCGCGGCGTTGCCACCGTAGTGCTCAAGCTGTTCAACATGGCGGGCGCGGATTGCGCTTACTTCGGGCAGAAGGATTTTCAACAGGTCCGCGTAATCGAGCAGATGGTCGCCGATCTCAATGTGCCGATCGAGATCCGCATGTGCCCGATCGTCCGCGAGGCGGACGGGCTGGCGATGAGCTCTCGCAATGTCTACCTGAGCCCCGAGGCCCGGCGGCAGGCGTTGTCGCTTTCCGAGAGTCTTCGCCTGGCCCAACAATTGGTTGCCCAAGGGCGATGCGACGCGGAGACGATCACACGCCGGATGCGCGAGACGATCCTTGCGGCGGGGCCCCTGGAAATCGATTACGTGGCCCTTGTCGACCCGGTTTCGCTCGAGGAGGTCGAGGCGGTTCGCGGCCGCACGCTGGCAGCATTGGCAGTCCGCGTCGGCGCCACGCGACTGATCGACAACTGCCTGCTCGATCCGGCTGCGCGGGAATGAGTCGTTGAGGCGCGATCCGGTCGCGCCGCGTGTGTTCATCCACCATCTTCACTGCCTTCAGCCCATCCTTTTCATGGCACAGACGCTGTTTCGAATTCCCAACGAAATCGCTGGAATCCCCGTCTTCGGTGTGGGGATCCTGCTGGCGGTGTGGGCGGTCCTCAGCATTGTTCTCATGACGATAATGGTGCGCCGTCACGGACTGGATCGTGAGACGCAGTCCTACCTGCCGGTGCTCGTGCTGGTGGCGGCGGTGATCGCCTGGGTTCTGCCTCGGCTCACCGATGATGTGGGGCTGCCGATTCGCGGCTACGGGGTGATGCTTTTGCTGGCGGTCGTCTCTGCGGTCGCCTTGGCCGCCTGGCGCGGGCGGCGAGTGGCATTCGACCCGGAAATGGTGTTTTCGCTAGCGTTTTGGGCGTTCATTCCTGGCATCATCGGCGCACGGCTGTTCTACGTCATCGAGTACTGGCCCAGCTACTACGTGCCGGGTGATATTCGCGAGACGCTTGGACGTATTGTCAACGTCGCGCAAGGCGGCCTGGTGGTCTACGGCTCGATATTTGGCGGCATGGCGGGGATACTGGCCTGTATTGTGCGCTACCGGCTGCCGGCGTTGGCAACGCTCGATCTGCTGGCGCCCAGCCTGATGCTGGGAATCGCGATCGGCCGGCTGGGCTGTTTTCTCAACGGCTGCTGTTTCGGCGGCCTGAGCGAATTGCCCTGGGCGGTGCGATTTCCCGCCGGCAGCCCGGCCCAGGTGCACCAGACTGAATATGGTCTCAGCTACATTCATGGCCTCAAGGTGCCGAGCCTTCCGGGGGCGAAGTACGGCGGCGAAGGCGCGCCGGCGCGGATTGCGGCGGTCGAACCAGACTCGCCCGCCGAGCGCGCCGGGCTGAAACCGGGAGATGTCATCAAGGCGATCAATGGCCGGCCCATCGATTCGACCAAACAGGCCCAATGGCAACTGATTCAGGCCGGGCGGCCGGAGTTGGTCTTCCGGGGCACAAGCAGCGACCTCCCCTATGTCCGGTGGACGCTGGAGCGGCATCCGCACCTGCACGATGCGGCGCCGGGCGATCGGCTGACGATCTTCGGCGTGACGCTTGTCGCGGGAGAGGGGGCGTTTCCGATGGTCGCCGCGGTGCGGTCCGGTTCGGCAGCGGCGCGCGAAGGGGTGGCCCCGCAGCAGCAACTGCTGACCATCAGCGGCCAGCCGGTGCAATCGCTCGACCAGGCTCGCGAACTCTTGGAACGCCACGAGGCCGCCCCCTGGCTGATCGTCGAGACCGGGGGGAACGCCGCGCCGGCCGAGTGGACGGTCGAACAGCCTCCGCGCGGCAGCATGGCGGTGCACCCGACACAGCTCTATAGCGTGATCGACGGACTGGTGCTGTGCCTGTTTCTCCTGGCCTATGCGCCGTTTCGCCGCCGGGATGGCGAGGTGACTGCGATGGCGCTGACACTGTTGCCCATCACCCGATTCATGCTGGAGATCATCCGCACGGACGAACCGGCCGTGTTCGGCACCGGTTTGAGCATTTCTCAGAACGTGAGCGTGCTGGTGCTCGCGGCGGCGATTGCCCTCTGGGCGTGGATCCTGACGCGTCCGGCCGGGACCGCATTTCCCAAGCATGAACCGGGCCAGGCTGGCTGAGCGGCCGAGGGCGTCAGGCGATCCGCATGGTCAGGCCGCCATCGATGACGAACGTCTCGCCGGTGATGTAGTCGTTCGTGGCCAGTTCCACGATCAGACTGGCGACATGGTCTGGCATCCCCTCGCGATGGAGCGGGATGCGGTGTTCCAGGTTGTGCTTCTTCTGCTCGGGAGTCATCCGATCGTGGAATCGGGTGCGGATGATGCCCGGCGCCACGCAACTGGCGCGGATGTTGTCGCCCGCCAGTTCGCGGGCCAGTGCCCGGGCGAACTGCGGCAGAGCGCCCTTCACCACCTGGTAGGCGAAGTTGAAATGGAGGCCGCGGATGCCGGCCACCGAGGAAATCAGGATGATGGCCCCTTCCCGCTTCTCTTTCATTCGCGGCACCGCGGCGCGGCAGAGGTGATAGACGGCATGAACGTGGACGTTGAATCCCTCGTGCCAGTCTTCGGGGCTGACTTCCAATAGCCCGCCGACGATCGCGCCGCCCGCAGCGTGCACGAGCACATCGACCGAACCGAGCGCCTCAATCGTCTCCGCGACGCAGCGCGCGGCCTCCTCGGCCTGGCCGACGTCGGCGGTGATCAGCAAGCATTGGCGGCCTTGCTCCTCGACGACGGACTTGGTCCGCTGGGCTTCTTCATCGGCATTGCGGGCGACGATCGCCACGTCGGCCCCCGAGCGGGCCAGCGCCACGGCCGTAGCCGCGCCGATCCCGCGAGTTCCTCCGGTCACCAGCGCCACCTTACCCGGCAAATCCATGACCTCGCCCTCCGCTCCTTGAGATCAGGTTGCGTTGAATAGACTCATTGCCGCGGTGGAGCGGCATCAGTCGTCGACGATCTTCACACCCGGCGGCGCCTCGACGCTGGACCGAACCGTGCCGTCGGGCTGCCTTTCGTGGCGGATCTTGATCACGCCGTGCGGCGTGGGATACGTACCCTCGGCCCACTGCAGATCGCCCAGGTGGGGCTCGATCTTCACCGCCTTGCAGCCCGGCTCAACGACGCTGACGCCCAGCACGTGTTCGCTCAACCAGGCGGTGGGGCCGGAAGCCCAGCCGTGGCACAGGCTGTGGCGGAAGCCCTTGTAGCAGTAGTTGCCGAAGTCGCCGTGGATGTCCTTCTTGCCGGGCGGAACGAGCTCGTCGATGGGGGCGGCGTTTTCCGTCCAAGCGAGATCGAAATCCTCCCAGAACGACGTCGCCCCCAGATCGAGCATCGCCCCCCAATACTGACGAATGCAGTCCAGGCAGCCTTGGTAATCGCCGGCGCGGGCACGGGCCTGGAGGACATAGTAGCCGTAGAAGGTCGACATCCCCTTGGCGCCGCCCACGGCCATCACTTCGTTGTTGAGCGACTCGGCACCGCCCAGTCCGGCCAGCACCATCAGTGCGGCGGCCTGCTTGCTCCCATTATGATCGGGCACGTGCTTGCGGAGGCGGACCACCGCCGAGCGGCACTGCTCCGCCACGGCAGACTGCTCCAGGATACCACACAACTCAGCGCCCGCCTCAAGGCTCAGGACCATGAGCGACTGCAAGCCGGCGTGGATCGCTTTCTCATTGCCGCTCGAAGGCCAGTCGAGGAACCGCATGCCGGTTAGCCGCTCCCGGTTGTCGGGCCCGATCTGGGCAATGAGCTGCTCGAGCAATCCGACCAAATATGGCTCCTGTCTGGCCAGGTAGTCGCGGTCGCCGTGCTGCCGGTACCAGCTTTCGTGGATAAGAATCCACCACATCGAATAGGAGCTGATGCCGTTCATCCACTGCGGCAGCGGGGTCTCGTCGCGGATGAGATCGAGACTCGTCGGCACAACCGGCTCGTTTCCAAATACCGCACCGATGGTCATTGTCTCCGGGTGCATATCGCCGATCCACACCAGGCGGTCGCGCTTGATGCCGTCCCAGAGATAGTCCTGCATATTGAGATGGACGGTGTAGGCGCCGGTTTGCCAGATGCGATTGAGCCGCTCGTCGCTGGAGCGGAACGAGCCGAGATACGGCAGGTCGCGGTAGATGTACACCGCGCGGACGGCCTTGAGCTGTACCATGCTGTCCGGTTCGGTCAGGTCGAGCCGCACGAAACGAAATCCGGTATTGCCGATCTCGTGGCTGCCGAGCCAGGGGACAAGGCAGGTCTGATCGCGAACCGCGTGATCGTTGGTGGCGTTGTTCTCGCCGCCCAACTCGCTCATCGCCTCGCTGGCTGATTCACCAAAGCGGACGCGCAGGCGCACCGGCTGGTTCTTCGACGAAGCAGAGACCGCGATCTGCACGCCACCGTGCAACTCGCGTCCGAAATCGAGGAGAACGCCCGGCGCTTTGCCGCGATTCTCCATGCGGCAAGCCGGGCCTCCGCCGAGCGTTACCTGCCCGTCGCGGGCCTGGAGAAGAGTCTCGGCGCCGGCCACTATCGCCTGGTCATTGGGCGACTGCCAAACGATTCGCGCCGGCGCGATGTACTCGCGCACCCGCGGATCGACTTGACTCCGTTGGGCAACGGGTTCCGCGGCGATGCCCTGCGATACAGCCGAAGCGGCCAGCAGGACTATCGGCAGCAAGAAGAAGGTTCGTCGTACGCTCACCGCGGCCTCCGAAGTCAGGGAATCATCTCGCAGGCGATCAAGAACTTGTGCCCGCCGCTTGACAGGATAGCGCATCGGCCCGGCACATGCAAGCAAACACCGCTGCGCAAATAATAGGCCCACGGTATACCCGTGGGCCTGGTCGTATGATTCCGCCGGGAGCGGTCAGTTCTGGCTCAAGGCCGTGCTCTGACTGGGCGTCTGGTACTGCTGCTGGCGCTCGCGGACGTTCTTCGAGGCCCGCTCCACAAGCTGCATCGCCAGGAAGATCTCTTGCTGGCTGAAATACGGCTGCCGGCGGCCGTTGGCGAAGCGGAGTTGCTTCGAGGCCAACTCTTGCCAGCTCATGTCATTGTTGAGATGCCAGGCGGCGACCTGGGCTACGCGCTGGGGGAGTTGGCCGGTGGCAAGCATCGCGCACACTTCTGCGACTTCCGGCTTCTCGGCCACCTGGTCGATCGGCACGATCTTATAGGGCACGGCCGGTCTCGGATCGGGCTTGCCATGCTCGAGGCAGACGGTGGGAACGCTGAGCTGGGCGATCTTCTCGGGCGGAACGCTCCACATGCCGCCACCCATGCCACCCATGCCGCCACCCATGCCACCCATGCCGCCACCGAAGGCCTGGTTACCGCCGCCACCACCGCCGCTGTCGCCACCGCCACCCATGCCGCCCATTCCCATGCCGCCCATGCCACCCATGCCGCCTTCAAGCTGGGCCAGCACCGGCACGCCGGCAAACGCCGCGGGCAACTGCACGCTGAGCGGCTTGTCGGTCTTGTTTTCGATAAACACTCGGGCCCGCGTTGAATCCTTGGGAATCAACCTGACGTCGATGCGACCGTCTTCAATGGCGGAGAACATCTCGACGACCTCGGCAGGCTCCGCCGGGGTCCCTTTCGGGGTGCGATCCGCCGCCAACATAGCTGCGGGGACGATCGCGGCGACTGCGGCCAGCACCAGACCGCCTAGTCCCCAGGTCCGCACGCCAGACAACATGAATTTATCCTCCGTTCCAGACATTTCTGGTTCCCTGGTTGATGGTGGAACTCTTCCAACGCTCACGACCCGGAAACCGGGCTCGTCTCATGGGCCCTTGCTCCCCAGTCCGCATCGGACCGAGCAGGCGCGCAAAGCAGAAACGCCACCCTCCTTTAAGCTAATCCCCGCGAGAACAAAAGCCAAGCAGAAAAATCCTAGGGAAAAAGCGGAGGCGAAGACACCTCTGCTATAGAGGGGTGTGAGGGCACGGGGAACCGACGAGTTGCGAGAAGCCGACGCCCGTTCATAGAAAAACTCGTGCCGATTGACAGGTTTGCGTTCCATGCAATACAATGCCGGCTTTTATTGGGTTTTGCATGGGCAAATGCGTAGAAGGGCGGGCGATTCCCCGAGTTCTGCGGCTGTGCTTGCTTTCGCCTGACGCATTGATCATGCAGATGCCAATCGTTCCGTCGGCTCGATCAGGATGGTGCGCCCGCGTGTGTCGCCGGGCGCCGATTGCTTCCCCCAGCCGCCCTCGCGAAGTCGCCGTTGGCCGGGCGGGTTTCCAGAAGACCGGTTCGCATCCCGGAAGCGCCCCAGACCGATCCGGGGTAGGAACAGGGTTCTGAGACAACGTCTAAGACACTTGTATGATGCAGGAGATTCCATGATCCAGACACTGAGAAAGAGATGGAGAAATGGTAGAGTTCAGGCGCTCTACCTTGTAATGCTGGCGGCATTTTTCGCCAGCGCCGCGCTGGTGTTACCGGCCTTTGGACAAGCCGCTGATGCGCCGGTGGCCGAGACATCCGCGGGTGAAGCGCCGGAGCACCACTTCGAGTGGTTCGCGCCGATGACCTCGGACGATTACGACTACTTCGAGCGCGGGGCGCTGATCCTCGTTCTGCTCACCGCCATCGCCGGCTTGGCGTACGCGCTCATGCTCGTCAAGCAGGTCCGCGAGGCCGACCAGGGAACGCCGCGAATGCAGGAGATCGCCGCAGCGGTCCGCGAGGGAGCCAATGCCTATCTCAATGCTCAGTTCAAGAAGATCCTGCCGCTGATCGCTGTCATCACCGTCTTCCTGTGGTGGACCAAATCGAACGATCCGGCCTTCGCCTACGGCCGCGCCGGCGCGTTCCTCGCCGGTGCGCTGTTTAGCTGGTGCGTTGGTTTCGTCGGCATGCGTCTGGCAACTGCCGGCAACCTGCGCGTGGCGGCCGCCGCGATGCGAAGCTACGGCGAGTCGATGCAACTGGGTTACCGCACGGGTACGATCACCGGCATGCTCACCGACGGCCTCGGCCTGCTGGGCGGCACGTCCATCTTCTTGATCTACGGCGAACAGGCGTACGAAGCGTTGCTGGGCTTCGGTTTCGGTGGCACGCTGCTGGCATTGTTCATGCGAGTCGGCGGCGGTATCTACACCAAGGCAGCCGACGTCGGCGCCGATCTGGTGGGCAAGGTTGAGGCGGGCATCCCCGAGGACGATCCCCGCAACGCGGCGACGATCGCCGACAATGTCGGCGACAACGTCGGTGACTGCGCCGGTATGGCGGCCGACATTTTCGAGAGCTATGAAGTAACCATCGTGGCCGCCATGATCCTCGGTCTGGCCAGCTTCGGCCACAAGGGCGTGATCTTCCCGCTGCTGGTCCGCGGCATCGGCGTGCTGGGCTCGATCATCAGCACTTACACCGTGAAGGCCGGCCCGAACGATACCTCGGACACGGCCCTGCACAGCGTCCACCGCGGCTTCTGGATCGGTTCGATGATCTCGATCGCCGGGTTCTTTTTCGTGGGCCTTTTCTACCTGCACTTCGATGCCGAATACCTGAACCGCTACCAGATGGCGGCGGCGGGTTTCCCGGGCGGCAATCCGGCCGAACTGGCCTGGTGGAACAACCTGGGCATGAGCACGCTTGACCTGCGGCCGGCATGGACCTGCCTCGTGGGCGTGTTCCTGGCGATTGCCCTGAACAAGGTCACAAGCTACTACACCCACACTTCGCACGCCCCGGTCAAGGGTCTGGCCCGAGCCTGCCAGACCGGCCATGCGACGAACATCATCGAAGGGTTCGCCGTGGGTTACGAGAGCACTGTGGCGGCGATCCTGGTCATTGCGGGGTCGATTGTCCTCTCGGTTTTGATCTACGCGGGCACGCCGCCGGTGTTCGTCGCCTTCGGCGTGGCGATGACCGGTATCGGCATGCTGACCCTCACCGGCAACACGATTTCGATGGACGTGTTCGGTCCAGTAGCCGACAACGCCAACGGCATCGGCGAAATGGGCTATGACCGCGAGGCGATGGGTGAAGAGAACTACAAGCGGGCCCGCCAGATCCTGGCCGACCTCGACGCGGTGGGCAACACCACCAAGGCTGAAACCAAGGGCATCGCCATCGGCTCGGCCGTGATTGCCGCCGTGTCGCTGTTTTCCAGCTTCATCGCCGTCATCGCCGTGGGGAGCGAAGACCGGCTGATGTACATGACCCAAGAGCAGTACCGGGAAATCGCCGGCAAGCTCAGCGTATCCGACCCGATGGTGCTCATCGGCTTCCTTATCGGCGGTGCCGTGCCCTTCCTGTTCAGCTCCATGCTGATCCGTGCCGTGGGTCGCGCGGCGTTCTTCATCGTCAAGGAATGCCGGGTGCAGTTCAAGGATCCGGCGATCATGGCCGGTACCAAGAAGCCGAATTACGGCCGCGTGGTCGATATCTGCACCACGACCGCACAGAAAGAGCTGATCGGCCCCGGAATGCTGGCCATTCTCGCGCCGGCGTTCGTCGGCTTCCTGCTGGGGCCCTACGCTTTGGGTGGGTTCCTCGCTGGCATGATCCTCGTGGGCCAGCTCCTGGCAGTCTTCATGGCCAACGCGGGCGGCGCTTGGGACAATGCCAAGAAGACTATCGAGGACGGCATTTACGGCGGCAAGGGTTCGGAGGCCCACAAGGCGAGCGTCACCGGCGATACGGTTGGCGATCCCTTGAAGGACACCGCCGGCCCGGCCGTCAACCCACTGGTCAAGGTGATGAACATGGTGAGCCTGCTGGGCCTGGGCCTGGTGCTCAACTACAACGTAGTCGGCATCAATCCCAGCGGCGCACCCACCGCGTGGTCGGTTGGCCTCCTGGTCGCCTTCGTCGCGCTGCTGCTCATCTTGTGGGCCGTGTGGCGGAGCAAGCACGAGACCGCGGAGATGCGTGAGATCGTCGGCTCGCTCGATGAGGGCGCCTGATCGATGGCGGCGGATTGACCGTCGCGTGAGAACCATGCGAGCCCACGGGTGGTTGGTCGCCCGTGGGCTCGCGTTCGTTTCTTGATCGCAACTTCCGCCTCGAGGGCCGTTTCAGTCCGAAGAAGACTTCATCTTCTCGAGGGCCTTGATCACCTGATCATCGTGCCCCTCGGGCTTGACGCTCTTCCAGACCTTGCGGACGACGCCCTGGGAGTCGATAAGAAACGTCGACCGCTGAACGCCCATCGAGGTTTTGCCGAAACGGACTTTCTCGCGCCACGCGCCGTACTTCTCGGCCACTTTGTGGTCGGTGTCGGCAAGTAGCGGGAAGTTGAGCGAGAACTTGTCGCGGAATTTTTCGTGGCTGGCGACGTCGTCGGGGCTGACCCCGAGCACCTTGGCCCCCAGTTCGGCGAGGCGATCCTTCCGATCGCGAAACGCACAGGCCTCGACCGTGCAGCCGGGCGTGTCGTCACGGGGGTAGAAATAGAGCACCACCGGCGAGCCGCGGAAGTGGCTCAGCTTGATCTTCGTGTCATCGTCGGCGGCGAGTGTGAAATCAGGGGCTTTCTGGCCCTCTTCAACCCATTCGGACATCGTGCGCGCCTCCATCGTGCGGGTTTTGACAGAAAGGACGCCAAATTATAGGCACTCGTGCGCCGGTGCTGCCCAGATTGAGGTGAACCCCGCGATTTGCGCCGGCGTCAGGTTTGTTGGTGAACCCGCACCGGCTTGACGGCAGCGGGCTCCCCGCGGGTGGCGGTGGAGGCAAGCCATTCCCGGTAGCCGCCAGGAGGTTTACAATTCAGGTAGCTGACAACCTTTTTCGCCAGTGAGGACCATTGTGGAGCATTCCGCCGTCGGGACTACGCCGGGCGATCGCCGCGGCTCATCACGGGCCCTCGAGCGAGCCCTGGTCGCTGCCCGGACCGCTGCCGATAATCGCGGCCGTGACATCGTGATTCTCGACCTCCGCGAGTTGACAACCATCTTCGACTACTTCGTGATTGCCACCGGCACCAGTCGCCGGCAGCTCCACGCGATGAGCGAAGAAATCGACCACGCCCTGGAGCAGGGCATGGGCGACCGGCGGCAGGGAATCGAGGGCTACGAGCAGAGCAGCTGGATTCTGCTGGATTACGGCGACGTGGTGATCCACCTCTTCGAGGCGGAAACCCGTGCCTACTACGCCCTGGAAGATCTGTGGGGCCAGGCGAAGCGGATCGCCTTCGATCCGGAGAACCGCGGACCAGCCGCCGCCGACCCGAGTTGATCAACGCACCACGCCTGCCGATTGCCTCCCACTCACTCTGATGAGCATCCTGCCGGAACTCAAAGCCCGTTTCCGCCGCGCGCTGGAGAATCTGACTGACGACGTCGACCAGTGCCTCGACATGATTCGCCGCAGCCAGGATGCGAGGTTTGGCGACTACCAGGCCAACTTCGCCATGTCGCTCTCCAAGAAGCTCGGCAAGCCCGCACGCGAGGTTGCAGCGGAGGTCGTGTCGAGGCTCGACCTGGCCGGTCTGTGCGACACGCCCGAAGTGGCCGGCCCCGGATTCATTAATCTCCGGCTTCGCGACGACTGGCTCACCCGGCAGCTCGCCCGCGCCGGCGGTGACCCGCGGCTTGCCGTCCCGGCGGCAGAGCGGCCGCGGAGCTTTATCATCGACTACTCCGCTCCCAATGTGGCCAAGCCGATGCACGTCGGCCATATCCGCAGCACGGTTATCGGCGACAGCCTGTACCGCGTGCTGGGATATCTCGGCCACCGGGTGATTAGCGACAATCACATCGGCGACTGGGGCACCCAGTTCGGGATGATCATCTACGGGTACAAGCACCTCCGCGACGACGGCGCCTACCGGAGCAACCCGGTCGAAGAGCTCGCCCGGCTGTACCGCCTCGTACGCCAGTTGATGGACTATCGCGAGGCGATCGAGCAACTCGAGCCGGAGCGGCAGAGGCTCGCGCGGCGGGGAGAGGAATTGGAGGAGAAACGCCGCTGGCTCGCCTCCCACGCCGACAAGAAAGCGGCTAAAGAGCTGCGTCGGGAGGAAACACAGCTTCAGGACAGCCGGGACGCAATGGCCGAGCTGGAGAAGAAGATTGCCGCGGTTGAGAACAGCCTCATATTGTCACGGCTCGCCGCCGAGCACCCGAGCATCGGCCAGGCCGTGCTTGCCGAGACGGCCGCGCTGCATGCGGGTGACGAGGAAAACGTGCGCCTGTGGCGAGAGTTCCTTCCTCCCTGCCTCGAGGAGATCGAGAAGATCTACCGCCGGCTGGGCGTCCGCTTCGACCACACGCTGGGGGAGAGCTTTTATCACGATCGCCTTGCCCCGCTGGTCGACGACCTGGTGAAGACCGGCGCGGCGCGGGTGAGTGACGGCGCAGTTTGCGTCTTCCGCGAGGGGCACGATGTGCCCATGATCATCCGCAAGAAGGACGGCGCTTTCCTCTACGGGACGACTGATCTGGCTACCCTGCGATACCGCATGGAAACGTGGTCGCCAGACGCCATGCTCTACGTGGTCGACCACCGCCAGAGTCTGCACTTCGACCAGCTTTTCGACGCCGCGCGGCGGATGGGGTATGCCAGCGTGGAACTCGTCCATGTCAGCTTTGGCACGGTGATGGGCGAAGACGGGCGACCGTTCAAGACTCGATCGGGCGACACCGTCGGGCTGGAGGGCCTGCTCGACGAGGCAGTGCGGCGCGCCGGTGAAGTGGTCGCCGCCAACGACGATGCCAAGCCGGACGGGCCGGAGCTTGTGCCCGAAGAGCGGGCCCGCATCGCCGAAATTGTCGGGATCGGCGCGCTGAAGTACGCCGACCTTTCGCAGAACCGCACGAGCGACTACGTCTTCAGCTACGACAAGATGCTGGCGATGAACGGCAATACGGCGACGTACATGCAGTACGCCTACGCCCGCGTGCGGAGCATCTTTCGCCGGGGTAATGTCGATGTCGAATCGCTGCGCGCGGCCATGCCGCCGCTTCTGCTCTCGACGCCCGCCGAGCGACGTCTGGCAGTGGAGTTGCTCCGCTTTGGCGAAGCTCTGGATTTGATGGTGGAAGACTATCGCCCCAGTCAGCTTACCAGCTACCTGTTTGAGCTGGCCAACCACTACTCGACCTTCTTTGAAGCCTGCCCGGTGCTCCGCGCGGAGACTGCCGAGTTGCGGCAAAGCCGGCTGATGCTCTGCGACATTACGGCGCGGACTATCGCCCGGGGGCTGGAGCTACTGGGGATCGAGGTCGTCGAGCGGATGTGAGCCGCAGGGAGAAACGGCGTGACGAGCCCGACGAAAGAACCGGCCAGCCTGGCGGCAGCGATGCACGCTCACGGCATCGAACTGGCCCCTGCGTATGTCGAACAACTCGATCGCTATTGCCGGCTGCTTTGGGACTGGAACACCAGGCTCAATCTCACGCGGCACACCGACTATGACAAGTTTGTCGCGCGCGATTTGGTGGACAGTCTGGCTTTCACCCAATTTCTGGCCGAGGGCGAGCGGATTCTCGACGTCGGCACGGGAGGCGGCGTGCCGGGGATCGTGGTGGCCATCGTTCGGCCCGACCTCAAGGTGTCGCTCTCCGAATCGGTGGGAAAGCGGGCCCGGGTCGTGGCGGAGATCGTCGAGCAGCTTGGCCTGGAGGTCGCAGTTCACGCGGTTCGGGCCGAGGAACTGCTCGGCAAGGTGAAATTCGACAGTCTGCTCGTTCGGGCGGTGGCACCGCTGCCAAAGCTGTTACGATGGTTTCGCCCGCACTGGAGCCATTTCCAGCGCCTGCTGGTGCTCAAAGGGCCGGCGTGGATCGAAGAGCGAGGAGAAGCCCGGCACCTGGGCCTGCTCAAAGGTCTGGCGCTCCGCAAGCTCACGAGCTACCCCCTGGCGGGAACGGAAGCGGAGAGTGTGTTGCTGCAGATTTCCCCAGCCGGCGAGGAATCTCATCGGCGCAGGACCCGTTAGCCGCCGAACGGCCACGGGCCGGCGTTGGTCGGCGGCATCAGCGCCGGCGGTACTGATTAGAATTGGCCAGCACCAGTTCGCCGCTCGAGCCTTCGATCTGCCGCTTGAGCTGCAAGATCTGCTGCGAAACGGCCAGCAACTCGGTCTGACAGCACTTCAGACTCTCGGCGGCAACCGGCGCGGTATCGCGGAGTGCATCGCGACGGGCTTTGAGGAGGTTGAACTCCTGCGTCAACTCTTTGAGACGAAGCTGAGCGAGGCGCTCCACTTCGTAGAGCTCCCGGACTCCCTGCACCTTCAGATGCAGATGCCCGATTCCTACGGCGATGAGAATCAAAGGAATGGCGGAGACCGTTGCCAAGTCCTTACACAACGACACTCGTGAAGCAGCCATACCCTTACTCCCCCCACTAGAGTTTGGTTGCCGTGCCGCTCATTCTAACGCACGGCAAAGGCCGGTCAAGCAGGCCCATGTGGGGGTAGCGATTTGAAATGGGGGCGACTGGCGAGTCAAAGAAGCAAGCACCCCTGTTGCCCGCGGGGACAACAGGGGAGACTTGCTCGTCGACTCCAAACAACGGTATGACTTGATGGCGGCGCCAGGCGCGGCCCGATTTCTTGATATCCGATCGGTTCAGGAGCCGATCCTCACCGCCGATTCACCCTGGCATAGAGGTTATTCAGTTTGGTCCAGAGGGCTTCGTTCTCGAACGGCTTGATGAGATAGTCGGTGGCCCCGGCCTGGAGAGCTTCGATTACGTGGGCACGCGCCGCTTCTGCTGTCACCATCAGGATCGGGATTTTCGACCCTCGAGTGCGAACGTCGCGAACGAGTTCCAATCCGGTCTTGCCGGGCATGTGCCAGTCGATAATCGCCAGATCGAAGGGCCGGTCCTGAAGCATCTGCCAGGCTTCGTCGCCGTCGCAGGCTTCCACGGTCTCGGCGACTCCCATCGCGCCGAGTGAGACCACCAGCAGCGTCCGCATCAGGCTATCGTCATCGGCAATGAGCACGCGCACGTTTCGCGTTCCTCCCCGGTGCGGGCGGATGTCGGAAAGTCGATCGAGTTTCCCCGATGGAAGCATACCTTGGCCTGGCGACCGCCGCCGGTCCGCGGGGCCGGAAAGTCCGGCAATCTCGCTGTGGACTCAACCGCGGAACCGATAGCGAATGTATCGGCCGATGGAGACGCTCGAAGGCAGCGATTGGCACCAATCGCGCGAGAAAAATGCTCACGAGGCAACGATTATCCGAATGGTACCGACCAGAACACGGCGATTATTCCGTCTGGACCTCCACCGATTGATTGCCCGGTGGGCCGGCGAACGAGGGGAGAACACGGGATTGGTTGCGCACGCCCGTCACGGCTGGGTATAGCGTTTTATGCGCCCGGAGGCCCTGTCGTGCCGGGTCGTCGCCGTTGACAGATGTCTTGCCGGTGCGGAGGATTACGGGTGAGCCCAGGAAGAGAACAGCGAGGGGCGAGTCTCGACCCCAGATCCGGGCAACACAATACACTGCAAGGGAGGACGTTCATGAGAGGGATCGCCTGGGTTGGGGCTGTCGTGCTGGGGCTGTCGGTCCTCGGCTGTTCGGGCTCGGATTCCCCAGACGCGCAGCCGACTGGGGGGGCGCCGCCCGCGGCGCCGAGCGCGAGCGTTCCGCCGCCCGCTCCGGCCGCTCCGGCGGCATCGAATAATGCGGCGCCGGCCGCGCCGGAGGTGTCGAACGCGGAGCCGCCGATGGACTCGGGCGCGGTTTCGGGTTCGGGCGAGGAGCAGGCTGCGGGGGCTTCCGGCGAGGGAAATGGCGTGCTTCGGGCGGTCGGCGGGGCTCTGAAGCGGTCGGTCTTGGGCGGCCAGAAGCCGTAGCGCGGGTCAGAGTTCGACCCGCAAGCCCGGCCGGGCTTGCTGCAACCGTTCGGCACCGGCGGCGGTGACGGAAGTCTGCGTCAAGCGAAGGCTCGCGAGCTCCGGCAACTTCGCCAGACCATCGAGCGCGCGGTCGGTGATCCCGCCGTTGCGCGACAGGTCGAGCGTCCTCAGTTTCTTGAGGCCGCCGAGGTCCGCGACGCCAGCGTCGGTGAGGCCGTTGTCGTCCAGGTTGAGATACTCTATTCCCCCCAGGCGGCCGATCTTCTTGAGGCCGGTATCGCTGACTTGCGTCTGCCGGAGTTCCAGCCGCGCGAGTTGTGGAAACGACGGGAGCTGCTGGAGGGCTTCGTCGCCGATCATCGTCTCGCTGAGGTTGAGCGTTCGCAGGCGCGGCTTGTCGCCGAGGCGCGCCAGTCCGGCTGAACTGATGGGCGTGTCGCGAAGCGAGAGCTGCGTGAGCCGGTTGAAGCCGGCCAGATGCGCGAGCCCCTCGTCACTCAGTCCGTAGCAGCGGAAGATCGTCAGATCTTCCAGCTTGAGCGTCTCGAGGTGGGCCAGGCCGGCGTCGCTCACGGCACAGTCTTCGATCGCCAGGCTGACCAGCCCGGTGTGCTGGCGGACCACGGCGAGGGCCTCGTCGTTGATCGCGTAGCCGCCGAGCTTCAACACCCGGAGGCTGGGCAGCGCCGGCAACCGGGCGAGCGCCGCGGCGTCGATCTGGCCCGAGCCGCGGAGGTCGAGTGACTTGAGGCGAGCGAGGCCCGCCAGCGCGGCAAGCCCTTCGCCGCTGAAATTGCTGTCGAGAAGCGCGAGGTGTTCGAGGGCTGAAAAGCGCTTCAGGTGCGTCAGGCCGGCGTCGGTGAGCCGGGCATTGCGCTGGAGCGTGAGGCTTGAAAGTTGTTCCAGTCGCGCAAGCTCCGCCAGGGAGCCGTCGTCGATCTGCGTGTCGCGGAGGGCCAACGTGGCCAGGTTCGCCATCTGGCTGATCGGGCGGGCGCTCGACCCCGTGACACCTGCTCCGGCCAGGCGGAGCGTTTTGAGTGTCGGCGCGGCGGCGGAGAGGAGTTCGACCTCGGCATCACCGGCTGACACGCGATCGCTCGCCAGGTCGACGGCGACGATCCGCCCCGCGGCGTCGCGCTCGATCTCGCCGCCCGACTGCTGCACATTCCGCGCGATCTCGTCGGCTGCCTTGAGCGACTCTTCAGTGAGCGAGGCATCCGGCGGGGGCGCCTCGCTTTCCGGCGCTCGGGCAGTCAACTCCTGTTGCACACTGGGACCGCCTTTCGGTGCTGTTGCGCCGTTGGGCAGCGCTACCGGACGCTCCTCGCAACCGGCGAGGAGGATTGCCACGATGGTCGGCGATAGCAGAAGGCGTTTCATGTGGATGGGGAAAGGGACTACACCCATTGCCAGTTGCGGAGCCAGCGATAGTCGTCCGGCAGATCGGCCCACGTCTGCCGGGCCAACGCTTCGAAGCGTTCGGTCTCGGCGAGATCGAAGCTGCGGCGCTCGCGGACGGCCGCGGCGGCGTTCTTCACCTGATCGATGGTGATCAGGCCGGGAATCGTGGCGGTGAGCGTGTCGCAGGCGATCGCGTAACGCAGGCACAAGCGGGCGCGCTGGTCGTCCTCGTGCCTGGTGGCCGAATCGGGAACGCCGCGCGACTGGAAGGCGGTTCCGCCGGCGAACGGTTTGATGCCGATCAGGCCGACATCATGTTTGCGCAGCGCTTCGAACATGCTGCCCTGGGGCCGCTCTTTCGTGCCGGCGCTATAGGGCGTGATGATCACCTCCAAGGCCGGGTACTTTGCCACGGCTTCGGCGATCCACGGGCGATGGTGCGTAGAGACGCCGGTGGCGCGGGCCTTACCCGTCTTCTTGCCCCACTCCAAGGCGGCGACGATGGTTTCGATCTCACGCTCGGTATTCCTGGTGGCCTGCTCGCGGAGCGTCACCCGCCAGATGTCGACGTAGTCGAGGCCGGACTGGCGGAGCCCTTCGTCGAGCTGATTCTTCATCTTCTCGAGCGAACCGGCCAGTTCCGGATCGCGCCCTAGCGACCAGTCGAAGCCGAAATAGATCTCGTCGCGGCGCCCTTTGAGGGCCTCGGCATAGACCAGGACCTCGCCCGACCAGCAGGCGTCGATATAGTTGATGCCGTGGTCGAGGCAGGCGGCCATCACTTCGCGGCGGTTGTTCTTGAATTCCTCGCTTCCGTGCGGGTAGGGGATCTGTTTCCAGTGCCCGCCCATGCTGACCACCGAGAGCATCATCCCGGTCCGCCCGAGGGGACGATATTCCATATTCTCGTTGTAGCTGCGGGTCTTCGCCGGATCGGGGGCCGCAGCCGCAGTTTTCTCGGTGGCGACAAGCAGGCCGGCGCCGAGGGCCGCCGCGGCGGTGGCCGTGTCCTGGACGAATTCGCGACGAGTCACTCGGGGTTGGGTCATGGCAATGCTCCTTGAGCCTGTTCGGCGGCTGATCGTCAGCCGGGCAGTTGATCTGCGTGCGGTGTGACTTGCTGGATATTGGGTTTGGGATCGAAGGCCGCGTTGCCCAGTGCCCAGGCGATTCCGCCGAGGGCGATCGCCTGGAAGAACGGGTTGGTCCAGATATCCTCGCGATGCCCAAGCGACGAGTAGAACACGCGTCCCTGCCCGTGCCGCCGCGCCCAGGTCGACGGGTAGGAGGGGCGGCGGTAGCAGTCGCCCACCATCTTGTCGGTTTCCTGGATGAGGATCACCGACAGGTCGGGGGCGAAGTTCTTCATGGCGTACCACTCTTCGAAGAACGACAACCCCTCGGCGCAGCCGATGTCACGGACGCCGGGGAAGCGGGGGATCATCAGAAGCGAGGCTTCCTGCTGCGGTCCGTGGCCGATCGCCTCGCCTCCCACCAGGGCGATATAGGGATCGACGGGCGCGGGCGGGGTGGTGTGGAAGGCGTCGGTGGCGGCGTGGAAGCCGACGAAACCCTTGCCGGCCGACACGGCGTCGAGGAACCGCTGCTTGCCGGCCGCGGTCATGGGGGGCGCCTGGTCGACGTTGGGTTGCGTCAGATCGCCGGAGGCATAGAAGGCGAAGGCATCGTAGGCGGCCAGATCGCCGTCGAAGACGGTGCCATCACGGGTACACTCGACCTCGAAGCCCGCCCGGCGGCCCATCTCGGTGAGCACCTGTTCGGCGTGGCTCAAGCGTCCATCGTGGCGTTTGACGACAGAATGCTGGAATCCGGCGCTGGCGGTGTAGAAGAGGATGCGTTGCCGCGCCGGTTCGGCGGCCGCCGTCCAGGCGAGCGGAAAGGCCGAAAATCCGGCCAGCGTGGCTTTGAGCATTTCACGTCGTCGCACGGTGTCTCCCTCCAGACTTTTTACAGCACCCTTTGTTGATGCGCCACGGATAACGACTGGCAACTCCCCTGTCAAGGTGGCAGGAAGCAGTCAGCTATTAGCTTTCGGCTATCAGCTATCAGCAATCAGCGGTCAGGTTTCAGATGACAGGTGACAGGTGCCAAATGGCAGGTGGCAGTGGTACCCCCCGCTGATGCGAAACAATATGCGTGGGTGTTTCGGTTGAGTTGGGCGATGGGCGTGGCGGTAAGTGCAAGGCACAAAGGGGTTTCGCACCTGGGGCGTGGACGTAAGTTTTCTACCACTTGTGGGTCGAGTGTTGAAGTTCGTAGAGGGGTATGCGATCGGGGGCCGCTGTTGAGGGTTATGGAACTGCGATCGGTATGGGCGGCGGGGCCGGGAGACGCGGGCCGAGTGCAGGCAAGAGGCGAGGTAGACATGGTTGATCAGCTCCGTGAATGCCATGGATGTTTTTGTTGGCAGGTCAAAGTTGGGAGTCGGTTGCGCGGGCGCGCAGGTTGAACGCGGGGCCCGGCGACAGGCGCTTACGGATGCCGGCGCGCACGTGCCGCGACAGCGATCGTCGTCAGTGTACATCTATACATAACGCGTGGCCTAAATGTCAACAGGAAATCTTTTCGCAAATTCGGCCCCGATCACAGGAGTTGGAAGTGAGGAGTTAGAAGCGAGGAGTGGTCGCGGCGCGGCGGAGAGGCATGGGCAAGCTGGGCGGCAGAGACGTCCGAGGCCGGCGGTGCTGTTTGAAAGACCCCGCTGGCGGTATAGCATGGAAGTGGGCGTGGAGAGGGTCCCGCGCAACCGACGGGGACGGAGTCTTGGCGGTGGACCGGACTTGCGGGTTGGAACGTGGACCAAAGAACCCTTGGGCTGAGCGAGGAGGACGCAGCGTCGGCGTCGCCCGGCGGGTTTGGGTGTCGGTCGCATGAGCGCCAGACAGAAAAATCCTATCACGCGGTAAGAAGAGCGAGGGGCGAGCAAATGAGCGGCGGAAGAGTGACCTGCGACCGGTTCGCGGTGGCACATCAGGCTGCAAAGGTGCCGCCTACAGGCAATACACTGACCATTCTATTAACAAGTTCGCCGTAGCATCATGGGCCAGTTCCTCAACAATTACGAGAGAGTCACCTACGACAAACTGAGGGCGGTCGCCGACAGGGTAGGAGCGCACGTTTTCTCGAAAGTCAGGCTGGCTGACGTGATACCTGTAAACAACAGTGGGATCTCGGATGCCGAGTTCACCTTTGCGCTCAAATCTCATGTCGATTTCTTAGTCACCGACTCGCAACAAGAACCGCAGTTTTGCGTTGAGTTCGACGGCCCAAGACATCGTGATGAGGAGCAGTTCAAGCGTGATGAAATCAAGAATGACCTGCTTGCCCGCTTCGACATGCCGTACATGCGAATCAACGCAAGATACTTGGAAGACCGATACCGCGGGCTTGATCTTCTGACTTACTTTGTCGATGTCTGGTTTCTTTCTATTGCCTTCGACGAGGCTCAGGCGGCTGGCCACATTCCTTTGGATGAGCCCTTCGACCCTACGTTCATCATCTCGGGCGGAACTCCAGGAAGGCGAACTTGGCCATACTGGTTGTCATTGGACCTACAGGCGAAGATTGAAAAGTCGTATGAGCGCGGCACTGTGGCCCAGATGTCTCCCAGCCATTGGATTGGCGCTGACCAGCGAGGGAATCTCCGGTGTATCACATGGCTGTTTGTCACTGAAGATGGGTGCTTGTTCATCGAGACAGGAATGCGTGAGCATCGGTTTCCAGCAGTGTGTTGCTCCGAGGTTCTGTCCCAGCTCGCGGTTTACGATCTCTACGATGCCCTTGTCCTTGCCTTAAAGGGCCAGTCACAACTCTCATCGGCTTCCGAGCTGGATGCACGACTGAGACATTACGAGACGCACTACGAGATGCACTCATCGGCTTCTTGCGGCGTACGGAAGACAAAAGGCGAACAAGACAGTCCAGCGAACGGGAGCCAGCCGTTTCGCTCAGAGTGAAATACGAACGTCATCGGCGGCTGGCTCCCGTCGCTGACCTTTGCGTCCGTTCGGCGAGGGCGATACTGCTCTGGTTACAGCCAACACCGCCTGGCCGCAGAGCCCGGCATCCACGCCGGGACGCCTTGCGCGTGGTGCCGACGGCGTCGGGGTTGTAGACTGAACCGGAGTTGAACCCGAACGAGCTGGCCGCCATTGGCGTCGGCCACGCGAGCCATTGGGCGGGAATGCATGAACGAGCCGAACCCATACGAATCACCGAGGGCTGAGTCGCGCGAGCCGGATCCGGCTATCGTCGCAGGGAGCACGGCGAAAGGTGTGGCAATTGCCCCGGCTTACGATCAGCAGATCTGGTTTTCTGTCAAGCAGCAGGTGTTGCTCGCCGTATTGGCTACCCTTGTCTTGGACATGGGCCAAACGGCGCGTGGAATGGCTGCGATCATGATCGGCTACTGGTGTGGCGTGGTGGTCATTGTGCTGCGCCGGCCGACGTCGCCGTCAAAGGGCGATTTGCTCTTTGTGCGGTGGGGATGCTCGTTGATCGCCGCGAGCGTCGTCATGGTGTTTCTCGCCAGTACGTTCGTTCTAGGCTGAGTGAGGTCGCCGGCGGATGCCAGACAGGGCCCGGTTGGTGAACGAGTCACCGCCGGGCACTGCCGACGGTGGGAGACGGGATGATCGAGTCGCAGGTCAACCTGCCGAGAAAGTCCGGCTGCGAGGACGCAAGCATGGGTGTCAAGATCGCGATCCTCGACGACGAACCGGAGCGCATCGCCGAAATGGCCCGGTGCCTGGCACGATGCGCCTCGGGCTGCGAAGTCATCGCGTTTGATAACGCTCCGGACATGGTTGCGTGGCTGGCCGACCGCCTGGAGAGTGTGCAGCTCATCGGCCTTGACCATGATCTCGGGCCAACCCGGAGGCGCGACGACGCGAGCTTCGACCCCGGCACGGGCCGCGATGTTGCTGATTGGCTGGCCGAGAGAGCACCGGCATGTCCGGTTCTGATCCATACCACTAATGCCCTTGCCGCTCCAGGCATGGTGCTGGCTCTTGAGAGTGCGGGTTGGCGGTGTGCCCGCGTGTCGCCCTACGGCGACTTGGATTGGGTGGCCGAGGTGTGGATCGACGAGGCCAATCGTCTTATAAACGGTGGAGGATTGGGGAGTAATAGCGTGGCGATGGATCCTCGCGAGAAGCGGACGCCTCCTGACGCCGAGCGGGTTGCCCGGCGTGCCATGGTTCTGTCGGCTGTCGTGTGCCGCAGCAACTCGGACCATGATCCGGCAAATCCGGATGCCATCGATCTGTGGGAGCGTCTGAAGCGGTGGGTGGAACGGCTGGGGCTGGACGGGGAAATGGAGCCAGCCGAGAGAGACATGCTGTACGCTCCCCTGGGAAGCCTGGACCAGAAGCGTCGAATCCGGGCGACCTGGGACGTCGAAGGGCTCGCCATCCTGGCCTGGGCACTTGGCCGTTTCCCTTTCCCCCCGCATGACGAGCAGATCGACGCGTATGAACTGACCGATAGCCTGGCGCTGCTCAGCGACGATGCGCTTGACATCCTCCAGTCGCCCGAGTTGCGTTCCGCGAATGAACTCGACGCCTGCCGGGAACTGCTGTACGCGATTCACTGCCGTCTCAGGGAATTCCTCCGAGAGGGAGCGGCGAGGAGTATATCCCATTGGATCGAGCCTGATTGGCTGCGTCTTGTGGGGATCGAGTCTCCGCTCGGTCCGCAGCAGGACCTGCGTATTGGCGACGTCGAGATTGGCCAGGCCGATGAGGATAAGGTCCGGCAGTGCGAATGGGCGATCTGCGAACGACACCGCGCGATCGTCTGGCTGGTCGGCGAGGAAGGGCCGGTTTACTCCCAGGTTCCGGCCGATACGTGAACGCCCGGCGGGGACATGCGAGCCGGACGAGATACCTTCGTGGGCATTCGCGTGCAGGGGAGGTTGCGATGACGGAATGGCTGGATACGGAAACGAAAGCGGCGCTGGAGCGGATTCCACCCTGGAAGCTGGCGCCGCCGGACACGGCGGGGTTTACGCTCGTGCTGCTCGCCGCGGGCGGGGATGACCGCGTGGCGCTGGCCGCGGCCGTGCAACGGGCGGCCGGAGTTCCGGCGGAGGAGGCCGATCGCATTCTTGGCCGTCCGCTGCCGACAGCCGTCGGGAAGGGACTCGTCTACGCCGATGCCCAGATCGGGCAGTTTGAACTGATCTGTTGCGACGCCGTTTCAGCGATCATCGCCGACGACGTTGTGGCCGAGGCCCCGGCGGAGTATCTGGCCGACCTTTACGCCAGGCTGCGGCGGAGCGAAGAGTTCGAGATCGTTTGGGTCCAGATCGATCGCATCCCGAGCGACCGTGCGGGGTACGAGTTCTGCGCCCGGTTTCTCAACGGCCACCAGCCGGCTGTGCCGGCGACCGTGGCGCTGATGCGCAAGAAGGCGCGGATCATGGCGCACTGGGCGTCGCGAATGGGCGGCCACGTCGAGGTGCTGTGAGAGCGGGGAGCAAGTGCGGCGAGGGCTCGCGCGGTCGCGATGCGAGGCGAGGGCGAGCGAGCGGCGCGGGGCTATCCTGCTATCGTACTGCTCACACCGTCTGTAAAGCAGTTACATCACGCGGAGCGTGATGAGTACGGGGAGGGGGCAATGGCATCACGCGGAGCGTGATGAGTACGGTGTGATGAGTACGGGGGTGCTACGGGCCGCCGGGCGGGGCGAGGCGGGCTTCGATGCTTTGGATGAGGGGGGCGGTGATCTGCTTCTTGCCGAAGCAGTTGACGCGGAGTTTCAGGTCGGTGGCGGCGCCACGGGCGGCGAGCGTGATGCGGATGCGGTCGTGGTTGGCGGACCAGGCCTCGATGCGGCCGCCGAACTGGTCCACCGCCTGGTCGCTCACCACGACCCCGGCCTCGGCCAGGGCGGCCATCGTGGCATTCCAGACAATGTCGACCGGGTAGGGATAAGTGCGTTCGACGTCGCCCTTGGCGTAGGCAGCCCCGCCGATGCCGGCCGCGGCGCCGGCGAGCAGGACCGTGCAGCCCGATCCGGCCGGCAACGCCAGCAGGAGGAGGAGTACGGTCCATCGCCACCGGACACCGAATGTCATCGATAAGCTCTCCGAGAGGCCTCGCCGGGGGGCTGAAAGGGGCAGGCGGGACGCCTGCAGGGTTGTTCCGAGTTTGTGTTTGGGCAGCAGGCGGGACGCCTGCACCACAATGAGTCGGGACGCCTGCAGGGTCGTTCTGAGTTCTTGTTTGGGCAGGCGGGACGCCTGCACCACAATGAGTCGGGACAACTGTACCACAATGGGGCGGGGGGCCTGCACGCGAGGAATCGGCGGACTATTTACCCGGAAGAGCCGGTCTTGTCGATGGCGAAATGGGCTTGCAGTGCCCGCCATCTTGCCGGTTTTTCCGCTCCTTCCCGGATTGCGCTTTGGCCGCCCTGGCTCTTTGCCGTCACCTGGCGGGGCAACTACAATGGCGGCTTGATCGGTTTTATTGGCCAAGCAGCAAGGGACTCACACTATGGCGCAACATGGCGTTTTTTCTACCCGGCGAACGTTTCTCCAGGCCGCGGCCGTGGGGACGGCGGCGGTGCTGGCCCCGGCGGGGCTGGCCCGTGCGGCCGAACCGGCGGCGGCGGGCGAGGCAAAGAAGAAGCCGCTCAAGTTCGGGCTGGCTTCGTACACCACCCGGAAGTTCAGCCTCGACGAGACGATCGCGATGGCGAAACGGGTAGGGCTGGAGTATCTGTGCCTCAAGGACTTCCACCTGCCGCTCACGGCGAGCGCCGACGAGATTCGCGCGGCGGCCGAGAAGGTGAAAGAGGCGGGGTTGATCCTGTACGGCTGCGGCGTGGTGACGATGCGGAACGAGGCCGACGTGAACCGGGCGTTCGAGTATGCCAAGACGGCCGGCATGACGACGATCATCGCCGCGCCGATGCCCGAAGTGCTGCCGCTGGTGGACAAGAAGGTCCGCGAGTACGACCTGTTCGTGGCGATCCACAACCACGGTCCTGGCGACAAGGTCTACCCGACGCCGGAGAGCATCATCGAGAAGATCGCGAAGCTTGACGGGCGGATCGGCCTGTGCATCGATATCGGGCACACGGTGCGGATCGGCGCCGATCCGATCCGCGACGCCGAGCGGTATGCCGACCGCCTGCACGACGTGCACATCAAGGACGTTTCGGCGGCCGCGCCGGCGGGCAACACGCTGGAGATCGGCCGCGGCGTGATCGACATCCCGGCCTTCCTGAGCGTGCTGCTCAAAACGGGCTACTCGAAGGTCGTCTCGTACGAGTACGAGAAGGACGAGAAGGATCCGCTGCCGGGGCTGGCGGAATCGGTGGGCTATGTGAACGGCGTGCTGGCGGCGCTCGAGTAGGAAGGCGGTTCGTTCAGGCTTGGCCCCTCTCCCGCATGCGGGAGAGGGGCGCGGCTTTCGCTGAGCGAAAGGCGACAGTTGAGTTAGAACTCTTTCGCGGAGCGGAAGGCGACTGTGGCGTTCGCGTTCTTGCGCGGAGCGAAAGGCAACAGTGGCGTCCGCGTTCTTTCGCTGAGCGAAAGGCGACTGTGGCGTTCGCGTTCTTGCGCGGAGCGGAAGGCGACAGTGGCGTTCGCGTTCTTTGGCTGAGCGAAAGGCGACGGTCAGGGTGTCGAGGCGAGTTGTTCGACGACCCAGGAGGAAGCGCGGCGGACGTAGTCGTCTTTGTGCTTCGTGGCCTGCTTGAGGGCCGGCAGGGCGGGACGGGCGGCTTCGCCGAGGGCGTCGAGTGAGTTGATCGCTTCGAGCACGGCGCGGGGGTTCTCCGCCTCCAGGGCGGCGGTGAGCACCCGGACTGCCTCGCGCTGGTGTCCCATGGCGGCGACGGCTTCCGCGGCAACGATGCGGACGCAGGGGGCGGGATCTTCGAGGGCGGCAAGGAGCGCCGACTGGGCGTCGGCGGCCTTTTCGCCGAGCATCAGGCAGCCGGAGGCGCCCCAGTAGCGGATGCCGGCGTCGTCGTCGTTGAGCATGGCGACCAGCTTGGGCAGGTTCTGCGGATCGCGATCGCCGGCCAGTTCGGCCGCGTCGATCAGCTTCTCGAGCGGATAGACCGAGTCGTCGCGGGCCATCTCGTAGATCGTCAGGCCGTGGCGGGCGGCGCGGTCCATCATCTCCGACTCCGGCAAGAATCCGGCATCGCGGATGGCGAGCAGATTCTGGCGGTTCGCCGCGCGCATCGCATCAAGCCGCGCGCGGTGTTCGGGCTTGCCGACCAGGTTGTTCACCTCCCACGGGTCTTCGGCCACGTCGTACAGTTCCTCGGCCGGCTTCGGCTGCCAGTAGCGGCTCTGGACCTCGTTGGTCTTCCCGTCGCGGAACGCGCGCTCCCAGGCCTGGGTGGCGGGCATCTTCCAGAGATAGTCGAGGTGTTGCAGGTAGATCCGGTGCGGCATGTAGTTGCGGATGTACTTGTAGCGATCGTCGCGGACGGTGCGCATCATGTCGTAGCGCTCGTCCATGCGCCCGCGGAACGGGTAGACATACTGGCGCGGTTCGGCCTTCCGGGCTCCGAGGAACGCCCGGCCCTGCATGTAGGACGGAATCTCCAAGCCGGCGAGGCTCAGCACCGTCGGGGCGAAGTCGACGAAGATGACGGGCGGCTTGATACGGGTTCCCGGTTCGCCGGGCGCGAGATGCCGGTACTTCTCCGGAAAGCGGACGATGAGCGGCACGTGGACACCCGTGTCGTAGACGTAGCGTTTGCTGCGCGGCAGGATGCCGCCGTTGTCGCCGTAGTAGAAGACGATCGTGTCGTCGGCCAGGCCGTCAGCGGCGAGGTCGGCGAGGATCTGGCCGACCTGGGCGTCCATCTTGGTGATGATGCGGTAGTATTGGACCCAGTTGCTGCGGATCGCCGGCACATCGGGATGGTACGGGGGCAGCGTGAAGGTCTCCTCAAGGTATTCGGGCACAACCTTGCTGCCGTGCAGCGAGCTTTCGTGCGAGGTGCCGATGTTGAAGACGCTGAAGAACGGCTGACCCGGTTCGCGGTTGCGCCAGTGTCCCTTGGTAATCTGGTTCCAGCCGCCCTCGGGGAAAGGCTGGAAGTTGTAGTCGGTCTTGCTGTTGTTCGAGGTGAAATAGCCGGCCTCGCGAAGGTACTGCGGGAAGAGGCGGATCTGGTCGGGGATCCGGTTCGTGCTTCGCATGTGGTGCGTGCCCATCGCCGTGGCGTTGACGCCGGTGATGATGGTCGACCGCGACGGCGCGCAGACCGGGGCGGCGGCGAAGCAGTTTTCGTAGAGGATTCCGTCGGCGGCAAGGCGATCGAGATTGGGCGTCTGGGCGAAGCGGTCGCCGTAGCAGCCGAGGAAGGGGAAGTTGTCTTCGCTGACGATCCACAGGACGTTGGGGCGGGAAGGCGGATCGGCCGCCGCGGCGGGGCCGGCACAAGCCAGGGCCAAGCAGGCCGCGGCCAGGAGGGTGAGAAGGGGGCGATCAGATGTCACGCGTGTCATGGGAGATCTCCACAGTGGCGTGGTTCAAGCGTCTGGGCAGGGAGCGTCGGAGGCTGGGGCCTCGCTGGCGCTTCGGGTTACAGGTTGTGGGGGCCGGAACCAGTCTACCGGACGGCCGGGCGGCGGTGAACGGCTGCGGGCGTTTTCCGAGCAGGCTCGCAAACTCTGCGGCCCCAAGCGAGCAGGCGGCGCCGGCGTTTCATCTGCTTGCAGACTCTCGGGCCCAAACGATGAACCAGTGCCAGCCGATGAGCACGGCCGCGCTGGCGACTGCTGCGATTGCGGGGAGCAGGTATCGCTGCGTCGCTCCGGTGGATGTGCGACCGTCGGCGTTCAGCGTGGCGCGGATGGAAAGAAACCCGAATACGGCCAGGCCCACGAGAATATCGACGACGGCAGTTCCGGCGAACTCGCCCGGATCGATGCGTGCGATGAGTCCGCCGCATCCGAAGAAGAGGATGAATGCTGCGAGGAGCGCGGAAAGGCACCCCAGCGCCGGTCGGGCGGGCCGTTCGGCGAGGTTGCCGGCCTTGTGCGGAGCCGGCGGCGACTGGTCTGAGCCGTATTCCATGTGCGTTCAGGTCCGGCAGAGCCTGTGTGCTCCGGCAAAGCAGAAGGCGAGCGTGCTTTCGCGGAACGAAAGGGCGGCTATTGTATTGTGACGGCGACGCTACGGTCGCCGGGCCAGGTACAGCACCGCGTCGCCTGAAAACGGCGCAGTGAAGTCGCGCTTGTCACCGGCCTCGGCCGGCTTGCCGGCGACCGTCTCACCGGTCGTCGGATTGAACCACTCGGCGGCCAGTGTGCCCGACGAGCCGGCGAGATCGACCGTCACCTTGCCGCCTTCGGGCAGGTATACGAGGTACTCGCTGCGGTCTTTGCCCGCGTGGGCCAGGCAGTAGCCGCTCGACGACAGGTTGTTCTGCGGCGTCATCGCGGCGAGGTTCATCCGTTCGGCGTAGCGCCGCGTGTAGCCCAGGCTGCGGCGGATCGGTCCCCACCGCGACTCGTCCTTGGGCTCGAGCACCTCGCCGTCGTAGGGATCCATGAAAATCGGATTCAGGCCCCGCAGAAAGCTCTTCCAAACCCATGCCTGGTTGCCGCCAATGCCCCACAGGTGATCGGTGTCGGTGAGCACCACCTTGCTGCCGTCGGCCGCCGGCGGATCGTCGCGATAGCCGCCCTCCGGGTTGGGCGAGACCCATTCGGCGGGGCTCTTGAAGAGCGTTTCGTTCTGTCCGCCCTTGTACTGGAACGTCATGCCCACCGGATGCTGCTTGGGCTTCGATCGCTCGTAGTCGTGGATGAGCTCGATCATGTGGTACTGCCACTCGGTCGAAGGCGGGTGGTTCTCGTTGGAGATCTCGTAGAGCACGTTGTCCAGATCGTTCACCGTATCGATCACGTGGCGGACGTAGTCGCTTTGCAACCCGGTAACGGTGCGGTCGGCCAGCGTGTAGATCTCCAGCCCGTTGCCGTCGCCGTCGGTATCGCCATCGACGCCGTTGACGTTGTTCTTGGGGTGAAACGGATGGGACTCCCACGCCCCGGGCGAGAACTGCATCGCCCAGCCCTCAAAGAGCATCACCGAGACGTAGATCCCCTGCCGGCCGGCCGCCGAGGCCCGGTCGCGCAGGCGCTGGAAGTATTCCGGGTTGTACTTCTTGAGATCGAAGCGGGGCTTGCCGTCCAGGGCCATACCAGGCCCGGTCCGGGCAAACGGCTGAGGCGCCGCGAAGTGGTTTTTTCCCTGCCGGTTGCCCTTGGTGTTCCAGCGGACCGGTTCCCAGGTCCACAGCCGGGTGTAGTTGTGCCCGTGACGCTGGAGGAAGGCCAGGTAGGCGTCGAAATCGAACCGCGGCGGTGGGTCGCTCGGTCCCATGTCGACGATATTGGGCCAGGTATGCGCTCCGGTGAGGTACACGGCCCGGCCGCTGCCGTCGGTGAAATAGCGCGGGTTTTCTGGGTGCACCTTGAGGGGGCCGGCGGCCGGCTTTTCCGCGGCCGCCAGCCAGGCCGGACCGCACAGAACCACGGCGAGACAGACCAGCACGGCCACCGCTCGATGAAAACGTCTGACATTCATCGTGGAATCTCCTGAATGGGGAGTATGCAATCGACGCTCCGGACGGCGTCACAGGGCCGTTTTCCGGTCCAGTCGCCGGGCATTCACTATGCCGGTTGGATCGCCCGCAGTCAATCAGACCCGTTCTGCCGCCTTCTGCTGCCCGAAATCTGCCCCTGGCTATCGACTGGCCGCCGGGTTGAGTGCTATGCTATCGGCACAAAGGAGAATCACCCATGAGTGACAACCCCTATCAGTCGCCGCTCACCGAATCGCGGGCCGTGGGCATTCGCAGCGGCAATCCGGCAGACTTGAGAAATGTCGCCCGTTACCAGAAGGGCGTGCTGGTGTGCATTCTGGTCTACATCCTGCTGATCGTGTCCCAGTTCTTCATACCGGAGAGCTTGAGACCGGTGTTGGCTTTTGTAGCGCTGGGAGTTGTCGTCGCCGGCACGGTATTCGTGTTCATGCTGGCGATCGCGATGCACAGCGTGGGCGTGGGCATTCTACTTGGGCTCTTGACCTTGCTCCCCTGCATCGGGCTGATCACGCTCCTGGTTGTTAACGGGCAGGCCACGAACGTCTTGCGGCAGAACGGCATCCGAGTGGGCCTGCTGGGCGCCGACATGTCGCAGTTGCCGTGAAGCCGGCGCAAGCCGCGCGGCATGCCGTGTTGTGCGGAGGTCGTGCGTGGAATCGCCTACGCTTTGGGTGGCGAGCAGATCACGAGTAATCCGGCGCTACTGGACGTCCGGCATTCCGACCGGCTCGCCGCGGAGAATCCGGGCCTGGTCGTCGGGCAGGTTCACGCCGTAGAAGATGGCGTTCAGATCGATCCACATCGCCAGCCGCCGCCAGTCGTCGTCGGCCAGTTCGACGTCCTCGTGGCCCGCGCGAAGCAGCTTGACAAGCTGGCTGCCCAGCGCGCCGTACATGCCGCCCGGCGGCGTGACTTGGATCTGGTTACGGCCGCCGAATCGCGGCACGAGGTACTTTTCGGCGTTGGCTGCGTTGGTGCCGTCGCCCCAGAAGGCGTTGGCGTCCTGCATCAAGGCGACGTAGGATCGGGTAAACGTGCCCGCGGGCTCGGCCGTCAGCACGATGTTGCCTTCCGCCTTCTCCGGTCCGTGACAACGAATGCAGTGTCGGTCGAGCAGCGGTTGCACGATTTCGGGGAAGCTGAAGGGCCGGCCGCCCCAGCGGCCCGGATCGATCGTGGAGGGAGCACGGCCGAGCGCCAGCGGTTCGCTGGCGGTCGGCGGGGGCGCGGTCATCTTCGGTTCATGGCAGCCGACGCAGGAGACGCGTTCGCCCGGCTGCACGTAAGTCACCGAGCGCATCGTCTGCCAGGCGAAGCCGTCGGCGTCGAGGGCCTGGAAGAGGAGCGGCTTCCGGGCCGGAACGAGGAACCGTGCCGATCCATCGGCTTCCACCGGCACCGTGCCCAGCACGGCGCGGCCGTTCTCTTCGCGAGCCATGCCCACCGGGGGCGAGTCGGCCAGTGGCGTCGTCTTGGGGAAGATCTGCACGATCCGCAGTTCCTTGATCCGGCCGCGAGGGATGTTGCCCAGGCCGCGATACACGTCGCTGAGCACGACCTCGCCCGTGGGTTCGGCGTCGTCTGCCAGGTGGCTGGCCAGCACCGGCGGCGCAGGACGCGAGCGCAGCGGGCACGGATTGCTGCTGCCGATCGCCGCATCGCGATAGATAAGCTCGCGATTGCCCCAGCGGTCGAGCAGGTAGAGGCCGAGCGCGTCGGGGCGATTCGCCGCGGGTTCCCACTCCAGCAGATAAGGACTGTAGCCAACGAGGTAGAAGTCTTCGGAGAGCGGCCAGGGGGAATCGTAGTACTCACGGATATCGCGGCTCTCGGCCTCGGGAAAGGGGATTTCGGGCGTGATCCGCTGCAGGGCCGTTTCGCCGTCGGCGGCCACGCTGGGGTCGAGAATCGCCACGGGGCCGCCGGTGATCGAATGATGGGCCGAGGCGGTGAAGATGATCTTGTTGCTCTGGGGAATCGGCTGGGGCTGAAATGTGCAGTGCGGCTTGGCAGTCGCGTTGCCCCACACCGCCATGGGCGACGTGCCATCGGGGCGCGAGGCCCACAGGGTCTGGTGGGTCACCGCGTCGCGGTCGATGTAGTCCCACCGCGCGTAGAGAATATGCCCGGTATTGGATACGGTTGGAAACCATTCGTTCGTATCGTGGAACGAGAGCGTACGCACGTTGCGCCCATCGCCATCCATGCGGTGCAGCGTGTAGACGTCCCACCGCGGGCTGAACTGCGGGCCGAAACAGCGGGCGTAGCCGCGCCGCCGGGTAGACATGAAGGCGAACCCGCCGTCGGGCAGCGGGCAGGGCATGACGTCGTCGTACGGCCCGTCGGTCAGTTGCCGCAAACCGGTGCCGTCGCTGTTGACTTCCCAGATGTGATAGAACTGCCGATCGGCCGGATCGACGTTGGCAACCTGCGCCGGGTTGAGCGGCCCGTTGGGGCACTCGACGTAGGAGAAGACGATGCGGCGGCCGTCGTACGATAGCCGCGGTTCGAGCACGTTGCCGGTCGAGAGCTTGCCCGCGAGGATGTCGCGGGCGCGGAGCGATTTGCCGGGCTGTTCAAGGACGAACAGCCCGCCGCCCGGCCGCGCCCGCCATCCGTAGTATTGCATCACCAGGTGGCTGTACGAAGTGGGCACGCGCTTGCAGAACAGCAGCTCTTTGAAGTCCAATAGCGGATTGGCCAGCGCGATGCGGCGTTTGAGCAGGCGCGCGGCGGCGTAGAACGCCTTCGGATCGGACTTGGAGGCGGCCGCGCGGAGTCTTTCGAGTTCTTCGGCCTGCTCGCGGAAAGCACCGCCGCCATGCACCTGCTGCAAACGTGCAACGAGCGCCTCGGCCTTCTCCACGTGGCGAGCCGCGGCGGCGGCGAACGCCTCGGGTAGCGCCGCCTCGGTCTGGTCCTGCCGCCGCCAGTCTTCCTGGATCATCGCCCAGTAGTCGAGCTCAACAAGATCGGTAGAAGCGAGCGATTGTCGAAGCCCCGCAAGTGGCAGTTGTTTCTCTGCCGGCGCCGCGAGCCACGACTGGATGAGCCGCCATCCGCAGGCCGATTTGCCCTGGTAAGCGCCGATCACCGCCCGCAGCGACTCCTGCTCTATTGCGGCGTGCAACCGCAGGCTGAACAAGCCGTCGGCCGCCAGGCTGCATTCCAGCCGCCAGCCGGAGAGCTCACCCGGCACGATCGCCAGGCCGGAGCGATCCTCGCCATCGGCCAGTACCACGCACGGCCAGGCATCCTCGGCCGAAATCACGACCGGCTCCCCGGCGACGATCGCTTTGTCGCTCAGCAAGCCGTGGCGGTCGAACCACCACAATCGCGGCCCGCCATGCAGTCCCGCGCCGGCTTGCATCTCGTACGACCACCCGGCTGCGTCTTGCCGCCCGTCGGCAAAGGCTTCCGACGCCTGGAACCGGGCGCCGTCCTCATAGGTAATGACCGGGTCCCAGTACGTTGTATCGCAGGCGATGGCGCCCCCCTTATCGACCACGAACCGAATCGCGTCGCCCGAGCGGACCGCGAACGTCACCTCCGGCTCCACTCCCTGGCCATCCTTCCCTTCGAGCGCATGCTGCCATACGGTTTGCTCGTTATGGCGGATCTCAACTCGGACGCCGTCGCCATCCAGATGCGCCTTGCAGACGCGGCCGCCGATGCGGATCGTACCGTCGCGGGGCGCGGTGAACCGCCGGATGGCAGGTCCGCGGTCGCCGGGATGCTGCCAATTGCGGCCCACGCGGAGCCACGTCTCGCCTCCCTGCCAGTAGGCGGATTCGTACCACATATCGTCGCGATGCTCGAGCCGGGCGTATCCGGCGTCATGAACGCCCTGCACGCGGAATGCCCAAGCGGCGGCCGCGTCTTCGCTGCCAACCGGCGAGCCTTCGACCAGGAGCGTGTCGGCCAGTCCGTCGACCGGGCGCAACGTCGTCCCTGCATTCTTCCCCGCCTGCGGTTCATGCCGGCGGACAAGGTTTGTGATCGCGTGATCCGCGAAATGATCGGCCAGTTCGGCCCCAGCGGCGCCGCGCGGGGCGCCGCCTGCGAATACTGCCGCAGCCAGGATCAGCTTGATCATTCTCTGCATGGCGATTACCACATCGAGGGGCGCTTTCGGCCGATCCGTTTCCGACTTGCCGGCGCAGTTCGTTCAGGTATCACGCTGCCACGGTAGATCATGGGGTGTGCGTGGCTTGAATGTCAAGCTGATTATCGATCTTCAGCCTGAACGTGCAGCGAGTGTGCCGGTCATCGGGCCCGATTCGCCGACTGGTAAAGGCGATCGAGTCGCAGGCCCTGCCGGCACGCCTTACTCCAGCCGCTTCTGGAACTTGTCCTGCACGACTTCTTTCAGCCGCGCGACCACGGGCGAAGCGAGGATGTTGCCCAAGAGCGGAACGTCGATCGCGACGTGGACTTCCTGCACGTCGACCGACAGCCGCGCTTCGAAGCCGATCCCCGCCAGGCGGACGGAGGACCGGTCGGCTGACCACTCGGTTTGATGCACTACCGCGCCGAGGTTCTTCTGCACCTCGACAACCACCTGTTCGAGACGCTGGCGGGCATCGTCGAGCGTCCGGCCGTGCCTGATGGAGAGGTTCACGAGCGACATGGAGGCATTCCTCAGGGCGCGCCGTCGGCCGGCTCGCTCAGGTCGCGGAGCCAGAGGCGGATTTCGTTGTCGTATTCGCTCGACAGATTCCCCTTGACGAGTTGCCGCTGGATGCTGGCCGGCCCGCAGGGATCGAATTCGGCTTCTTCGGCGCTGGAGAACCGCTCCTCCGGATCGATCGCAATGAGCCGCTCGCAGAACCTGATCAACTGATCGTTGCGCACGACTTCCGCCGGCAGGATCTTCTCAAGTTCCGCGGGGAGCGATTCCTTCGCCGCGATCAACTCCCCCCTGGTTTCGATCCCGGCGAAAAGCGGTGCGCCGGCGAGCAGTTCGAGAAGCACGTAACCCAGGCTCGCCAGATCGGACCGCGGTGAGGCGAGTTCCCCGCGGTGCAGTTCCGGCGCGGCGTAGGCCGGCGTCCAGCTCCGGTAGGGCGGGTTCTCGTGGATGAGAAAGGCCGACCCGACGTCGACGATCTTGGCGTTGCCGGTCCGTTTGAGCATGATGTTGGCCGGCTTGAGGTCGCCATGGACGATCCCTGCCTGGTGCAGTGCCGCCAGCGCGGCCAGGCAATCGCGGATCACCGCCAGGGCGACGCCGGCCTTGATCCGCGGCTGGCTCTTGCCGCCGGTGATCACAACCTTGTTCAGGTAACTCCAGCGTTCGTCGTCCACCCGGCTGCGGAGCCGCTCGAGCGTCGACGACGTCAACAGCGAGCGGATGTCGCAGCCGTCGACCCACTCCATGACCATGACGCGGACTCGGCCCTGCATGACCCAGTCCTGCACGTCGAGCAGGTTGTCCTGCTGGATCCGCGCAACGTGCGCCGCCACGCGGCCCATCGAGACCATCGCCTCCTCGTAGGCCTCTTCATCAAGATACCGCGCCGGCGAATAGGCCTTGAGCGCAACCGGCAGACTGAAAGCGTCGCCCCCCTGCCGCAGACTGAGGAACACAATTCCCTGGCTGCCCGAGCCGAGACGGCGGAGGAGAGTGTGCTGGGCGATCCACGCGACGCTCGGCCGCTCGAGGATCGAATCGTACTGGACCGTCAGTTCGCCGGTCACCGGGACCGCGTGATCGGCTCTCCAGGTTCGGGTGTTGTAATCGCTACTGTATTCGGTCGCCAACATCAGTCTCCGCGAGAGGATAGAAGCACGGTGGATATCTGTTGCTGCTGGAGACAGGGTATTGCGGCCGACGGTTCGTCCATTCTACCGCGATGCTGGCCCCAAGGCGCACTCCCGCAACAGGTGGGGCGGCAACCACGCCAAGTGGGCTCGTGCCTGGAAACTGCGATGGCTCAAAGACATAATGATGCCCGCGCATTGAAGAAATAGTCCCGAATACGGGCGCACCAAGAACCCGCCACGCGGCGAATCCGTTCCACAGGAGATCTTCCCATGGCTTGTACCCGTCGCATGACGCTCGTCGGAGGGTTCGCCGCACTCTGGCTCGCAAGTATCACCGTCCCGGCGACGGCCGGCGACGCTGCGGCCGGTCGGTGGCAAACGGTCGACCGGATCGCGATCGACGATAGCGTGTGGCACTGGAACTGGGCATCGTGGGATCAGGACAAGGTCATCTCGGTGGGCGACTTTCAATACACGGTGTATTGGGACGCGGATCGGGTGATGGTGCTCGTCCGCCGCGACCTGCACAATGACCGCGTCGAACGGCTTCGGCTGGAAGGCTTCACGCTCTCGGCCGACGACGCGCACCGCAACACGTGCCTGGGCGTGAGCCGATCCGACGGCCGCCTGCACCTCTCGTGGGACCACCACAACAATCCGCTACGCTACGCGCGGAGCCGCGCAGGCCTGTTGACAGAGCCTCCCGCAGTCCTCAGCGCTGCCGATATTGAACCGCCCCAGCCGATCGGCAGCGAGCCTGAAATGGAGGCCCGGGTGACCTACCCGCGGTTCTTCAACGACCCGGCCGGAAACCTCTTTCTCTGCTACCGGCTCGGCGGATCGGGCAATGGCGAGAACTACCTCCACCGCTACGACGCGGAGAAAGGAACCTGGAGCCGCATCGGGCGGTTGTTCAGCTTGCGCGGCGTCTATCCGCCGTGGAACAACAGCACGACCCGGAACGCCTATCTGCACGACCTGGTATTCGACGCCGCCGGACGACTCCACGCAAGCTGGGTCTACCGCGAGGCCGGGGCCACCTGGGCCAGCAACCACGACCTCCACTACGCGGCAAGCGACGACGGCGGACGCACCTGGCGCAATAGCGACGGTGAGGTCGTCGGCGATCTGGAGAGGGACGACCCGATCGAACTGGCCGATCCGGGTGTCGTCGTTCGCGAGATACCCGTGTATTCGTGGATGATGAACGCCGGGTGCATGGCGATTGATTCGAAGAACCGGCCGCACGTGGTGACCTTCAAGCTCCCGGGCGTGCACCAACCGGCGAAACTCGCCCACGACCCGCCGGCGGAAGTCATGGACCAACTCCGCTTCGTCCACTACTGGCGGGCCGACGACGGCACATGGCATGGCGGCGAACCAATCGCTGACGAGGGCGCGGAAGGCGTCGTCAGGCGCGGCGACATCGTTTTCGACGAAAGCGATAACCTGTACTTCTTCTACCATCCGCGCAACACGGCGGAAGGGTTCCGCTGTCTTGAGTCGCGAGCGGCCGACGGCTGGAAGGCTTGGCAGAGCTACTCGCTTACCGAATCGGGTATTACCGGGCTCGATGCATCGAAGCACGATCGGGCGCGGTGGCGCGAGCAAGGCGTGCTGTCGTTCACCGCCCGTTTCGGCGAGAACGGCTTCGGCATCGTCGATCTGCGGCTCAAGGCCGGTCAGTAGGTCGTTGGGGAGCACGATCGTGGCAAAGATCTACTATGTCGGCGACTGGGCTGTTCTGCTCGGCCCTGTGTTCGCCGAGAGCCCGTTCAACTACGAGTTCAAGGGGACCGACATCTTCAACTACGGCCGTTGGCTCAAGGAGGCCCTGGAAGCGACCGGCGAGCACCAGGTGGAGAGCGTGCCTTCATGGGAGTTCTACCGCCTGCCACCCGGCCGGTACGAAGAGATCCTCCGCGAGCACGACGTGATCGTGTTCTCCGACGTGGAAGGAAAACTCTTCCAGCTCGATCCGGCGTTCTTCGACCGCAGCAAGTTCGGCCGGCAAGTGCTCACTTTCCCCGACCGCGTGCGGCTCACGGTCGAGGCGATCCGCGACGGGCTGGGGGCGATGTTCCTGGGCGGGTGGCTGAGCTTCACGGGCGCGCTGGGCAAAGGTGGCTGGGGCCGGACCGGCCTGGCCGAAATCTTGCCGGTGGAGTGTCTCCCGTACGAAGACCTCCGCGAGAACACCGAGGGTTACACGGCTGAGGCCGTTCTGCCGAGTCATCCATTGCTGGCCGGGATCGACCTTTCCACGCTGCCGCCGATCCTGGGCTACAACATCGTGCGGCCCCGCAACGGCTGCGAGGTCGTCGCTCGGTGGAGCGGATACGGCGATCCGCTGCTCGCCGCAGGCCAATTCGGCCGCGGCCGCGTCGTGGCGTACACGTCTGATCCGGCCCCGCACTGGGGCTGCAACTTCGTCTATTGGGAACACTACGCTCGCTTCTGGCTCAATGCCTGCGAGTGGGCCGCGGCTGGACGCAATCGCTGATCGCACTTGAGGACTACCGCATGAAGAAACCTGCCTGCCTGGCGATGATCCTCGCCGCGTGCCTGTCGATCGCAGTGCCGGCGGGCGCGGCGTCGCCCGAAAGAGAGATTCTCGTCGGCGTGAACTACTTCGCCGGCTGGTGGGAGCCGGAGCCGAACAAATGGCACACTCGCGACGGCCGCGACTGGCGCGAGGACTACCCCCAGCGCGTGCCGCTCCTGGGCCAATACAACGACCAGGCGACGATGGACGGGGAGATCGTCGCCGCGGCGGATCACGGCGTCGATTTCTTCGCCATTCTCTGGTACGGCGCCGAGTCGCGCGAAAGCCCCCACCCGCACGGCGCGCTGCTGAATCGCGGCGTGGAGCACTTCATGGCCTCGCCGCACGCCGGACGGCTCAAGTTCATGATCGAGTACTGCAACCATCCGCCGTTCGGCATCAAGTCCGAGGCGCGGTGGAACGAGTGCGTCCAGACGTGGATTGCGGCGATGAAGCACCCCAGCTATCTCCGCGTCGGCGGCCGGTGCGTGTTCAAGGTCCACGGCGGCCATTACTTCCTCCTCGAGAACGACCGCGACATGGCCCGCAGCAAGGCGCGGCTCGACGCCCTGCGCCAGGCGGCCCGCGACGCGGGAGTGGGTGAACTCGTGATCGGCGTCGGCGTGGGCGATGCCGAGCCGATCCCGGCCGGGCATTGGGCGGAGCGACTGTTCGATTTCACCGCCAGCTATATGGGCATCCCGCAGATTCCGCAGCGGGAAGAGGACTACCCGTTCGCTGATCTCCGGGCGTACATCGCCGAGGGCCGCCTCAAGCACGCCGCCGATGCCGTGCCCTACCTGCCGTTCGCCGCCGCCGGCTGGAACCCGCGTCCCTGGGGCGATCCCCGGCCGCGATTCACGCTCCCCACGCGCGAGGAGTGGACCGATTCGCTCGTCGAGATGAAAGCGCACCTGTCACAACACCGGTTCGGGCTGCCCCTGCCCGACGGCAGCGTCCAGCCGGCCTTTACCATCTACGCCTGGAACGAGTTCGGCGAAGGAGGCATGGTCGCCCCGACGCAAGGCGAGCAGTACATGAAGCTGGAAGCGATCCGGGAAACGTTCGGGGCCGACAATCCATGAATGCCTCTGCCGTCCGGCATCGCCAGTGGCCATCCGACCCGCTTCGTCAACTGGATTGAAGTTCATTGGACTCCCGCGATGCGGCCGGGTCAGTCGGCGCGATCTTCGTCGCGGCCGAATTTCAGCAGGCAGTCGCCGAGGCCGAGGTAGACGCGGGCGTGGGCGTTGCGGGCGAGTTCGCGAAGGGCTTCGATCTCGGCGAGGCGCAACAGGCCGGGGTGCTGCTCGAGGGCCTCGGCCGCCTTCTGGCGTTCTACGAGGGCGCGGGTTTCGTTCTCGGCCTTGAGCCGCGCGGCTTCGGCGTCGGCCTCCATCTGCAGGCGGCGAGCCAGGGCTTCGGCCTCGGCGTCGCGGCGGCGGGCCTCGGTGCGGGTCTTGGCCTGGATCTCCTCGACCTCGGCCTTGGTGCGGGCCTCGACCAGTTGGGCCTGGCTGTTGCGCTCGGCGGCCAGCACGCGGTTCATGATCTCCTGCAGGTTGCCGGGAAAGACGAGGTCCTTCACGTCGGCGCGGCGGATCATCACGCCATAGCTGGCGGCGGCCTCTTTGACCTCGGCGAGGATGTCTTCGCTCAGCCGGTTGCGGTTGGTGAGAATCTCCTCCAGGGCCATCGAGGCCAGCGATCGCCGGGCGGCAAGCTGCACGTCGCTGTAGAGACGCTCCTCGTAGTTCTCGACATTCTGCACGGCCGCCTTGGGATCGATCACGCGGAACTGCACGAGGATGCTCACGCGGATCGCCACCTTGTCGGCGGTGAGGATCTCCTGCCCTTTGATCGTCAGATCGCGCTCGCGGATGTCGACGAGCACGCACTCGACGGTGGGTAGTCGCTGGAACCACCGCTGGCGGGGCGGAATCTCGTAGCGGCCGGCCTCCAGCACCCGGATGAGTTTGCCGTCTTCGTACCACAGGCCGCGGTGGGTGTCCTTGATGATGAACTCTTCACCCGGACGGTTGATGGCCACGGCAATTTCTCCGCTGGCTGTCGGTTGAGGCATCGCGGCGGTCGATCCGTCTACGCGATCAGGTCGCCGTGACGGACGAGGCTCCACGATCGGCAATCGGCCGGGTAGAATGGGAAGCCGGCCGACAATCGTCAGGCTATTGCGCCAGTGCGGGGCCGTCAACGGCCCCAGGAAGAGGCTGGCGGCGTACAGTCACCGTGAAAGCGCCTGGAATCTACCGCCGATGCAGATCCGCTGGCTTCGGTCGATCGGCTTGCTCGCCGCGGCGTGGTGTGTGATGACGTTCACGCACGAAGGGGGGCACATCGTTGGCGGTTGGCTGGGGGGCGCGACGCTTCGCGATGCGGAACTGGGGCCGTGGCGCCTGCCTTACAGCATCCACGAGCCCGACCCCCGACCGCTGTTGACGCTCTGGTCGGGGCCGATCCTGGGGGCGATCGTGCCGCTGGCGGCCGCGGCAGCCATCCGCCGCAACTGGGCGTGGTTCATCGCGTACTTCTGCCTGCTGGCCAACGGCAGCTACCTGGCCGCCGCCTGGATCTCGGGCGACCGTTTTCTGGATACTCCGCAGCTATTGGCCGCCGGGGCATGGCCTGCGTCGATCCTGCTCTATATTGTGGTCACCGTGGTGATCGGGTACTGGGGATTCCGGCGAGCACTGCTGGCGGTGCTGCGCGGGACGGCGGATCGTGCTCATTGCACTGGACGCGGTGATGAACGCCGCGACGAAGCGTGACGGGTGTGGGGACGACGTGCTAAACTTGGCCGAGAATTTCACAAGCGACGACCCGAGGATCGAGTTGCCATGAAGAGCTACACACCCGACGCGAATCGTTACGACGGGCGGATGCCGTACCGGCAGTGCGGGCGCTGGGGGTTGAAGCTGCCGGCGATCACGCTGGGCTGCTGGCACAACTTCGGCGGCGTGGCCGTGACGGAGAACCAGCGGCGGATGATCTACACGGCGTTCGACGCGGGGATCACCCATTTCGACCTGGCCAACAACTACGGGCCGCCGTACGGTTCGGCCGAAATCAACGTGGGGCGGATCCTGGAGGACCTGCCGCGCGACGAGATTTTGGTCTCGACCAAGGCGGGCTACGACATGTGGCCCGGACCGTATGGCGAATGGGGCAGCCGCAAGTACCTGCTGGCGAGCCTCGACCAGTCGCTCAGGCGGCTAAGGCTGGATTACGTCGACCTTTTCTACAGCCATCGCTTCGACCCGGATACGCCGCTGGACGAGACGCTGGGGGCATTGGATACGGCGGTGCGGCGGGGCAAGGCGCTCTATACCGGGATCAGCAGCTACACCACCGAGCAAACGCGCGAGGCGGTGCGGATCTGCCGCGAGAACAGCTTGGCGCCGCTGGTCATCCACCAGCCGAACTACTCGATGTTCAACCGCTGGATCGAGCACGGGTTGCTCGACACCGCCGGCGATCTGGGTCTGGGGGTGATCGCTTTCTGCCCGCTTTACCAGGGGCTGCTCACCGACAAGTACCTCGGAGGCATTCCCGCCGGTTCGCGGGCCGCGGCGACCTCGGGCCTGCTGCGCGACCAGGAGTTGGCGCCGGAGACAATCGGTGTAATCCGCGAGCTCAACGACCATGCCCGCCAGCGCGGCCAGACGCTGGCGCAGATGGCGCTGGCCTGGGTGCTGCGGGATCGCCGGGTGACCAGCGCCCTGATCGGCGCGAGCCGGCCAGAGCAGATTCTCGACAATGTCGAGGCGGCGAAGAATACGACGTTTACGGATGACGAGATCGCCAAGCTCGACAGCATACTGGCCAAGGCCCACCTGCCGCCGTCGCTGTGGGCACGGGATTAGCGGCCGCGCGAGATGGTTATCGCGGCAGGCCGATGCGGAAGGTTTCGAGGTCGAGTTCCGGGACGGTCTGGAAGCGGTCGATGCGGGCGGCGTCGAGGATGTCGGCGTCGAGGCCGATGGCGGTGAGGTTGCGGCCGCCGGCCGACTTGCGGAGCTGTACGGCGAGCAGTTCCGGGTCGAGCGGTTCTGCGCCGAGCGTGTAGGGAACGGCGAACGACGAGACCCAATTCTCACGCGCGGTGAGCGCCTGGACGTTGGTCTGGTAGTTCATGCCGCCGCGGCGCTGGAGCCATTCGACGAGCAGGCCGGCGAAGAGGATGTCGTCGCGGCTGAACTCGCCCCGCGTGCCGGCGCAGAGCAGGTGGACCTGTTCCTGTCCGACGAGTTGCTCAAAGACGGCGGAGGCGTTGACGAACGCGCCGATCAACACCCGGCGAGCCGTGCGGCTGTGATGCATGGCCCGAGTGCCGTTGGTGGTGGTGAAGACGAGCGTCTTGCCGCCGACGCTTTCGGGGGTGTATTCGCTGGGAGAGTTGCCCAGGTCGAAGCCCTCGATCCGCAGACCGCGCCGCTCGCCGCCGAGGACCACGTCGTGGCGGCCGATTTCGCCGGCCAGGCGGTGCGCCTCGTCGGGCTCGAGGCAGGGGACGACCTCTTTTGCGCCGGCCTCGAGGGCGTGGATGATGGTGGTCGACGCACGGAGGACGTCGATCACGACCACGGTTCCGCCGGCCAGTTCCTCGGGTGTGGCATAGGCAGGCAGGGCATAGACGTTGAGGATGGGCATGGGAGGCGGAGGAGGCAAGGATCAAAATGGACAGAGAATGCGATACATTGCCGGCCGAAGTCAGTTTACAATATAGGGCCCGCGTGCACCTGCCGGCAGTGTCGGCCACATTGTGGAGTCCGGCGCACTTCGGTAGAGGGGGCCGCGGGCAGCCGACGCCTGTCCCGTCGTCCTGCATTCGGTCAATCATCCATCCGCATTTTCATCCGGCTCCATGCCCGTCGACAAGTCCGGTTCGCGAGTCCGCCAGATGTTTGGCGAGATTGCGGGCCGGTATGACTTTTTGAACCACTTGCTCTCGGCGGGGATCGACCGCTCGTGGCGGCGGCGAACGGTCCGGTTGGTGCCGCCGCGCGAGGGCGGGCCCGTGCTCGACGTATGCACGGGGACGGGGGACTTGGCGCTCGAATACTGGCGGCGCGCGGGGCGGCGTCTGGCGGTGGTGGGCGCCGATTTCTGCCGCCCGATGCTGCGGATCGGCGAGGAGAAGATCCGCCGCGCCGAGGCGGATCGCGATATCGTGATGCTGGAGGCCGACGCCCAGCAACTGCCGGTGGCGGGCGACACTTTTGAGATCGTCTGCGTGGCGTTCGGGTTGCGGAACGTGGGGGACACCGATCTGGCGCTGCGGGAGATGGCCCGCGTGTGCCGTGCGGGGGGCCGCGTGGCAGTGCTCGAGTTCTCGATGCCGCGCGGCTGGTTCGGCAAGGCGTACCGGGCGTATTTCCGCCATGTGTTGCCGCGGATCGGCCAGGCCTTGGCACGCAATCGGCAGTCGGCCTACAATTACCTCCCGGAAAGCGTGGGGGAATTCGCACAGGGCGAGGAGTTGCTCGGGCGGATGGAGCGAGCGGGGCTTCGCGGGACGCGAATGCACCGGTTCACGTTCGGCATCGCCACGCTCTACGTAGGTGAGAAATGAAACGCACCTTCGTGCTTGCCATCACCGGCGCCAGCGGAGCGGCCTACGCCGTGCGGCTCCTGGATGTGCTGCTCGGAGCCGGCTGCAACGTGCATTTGACAATCAGCGCGGCGGCCCGCGACGTGCTCAAGCACGAGCTCAATCTCGACGTGGACCTCGACGATTTCCAGCAGGAGATGATTCTGCCGGGCCGGCTGGGGCGGCTTTCCTACCACCACTACCGCCGATATCTCGCGGCGATCGCCAGCGGCTCGTTTCCGACCGACGGGATGGTGATCTGCCCGTGTTCGAGCGGCACGCTGAGCGCGATCGTGCACGGCAGTGGCACGAATCTCATCCACCGCGCGGCGGAGGTGCATCTGAAGGAGCGCCGCAAGCTGATCCTGGTGCCCCGCGAGACGCCGCTTTCGATCGTGCAGTTGGACAATCTCCGCCGCGCGGCCGAAGCGGGGGCCGTCATCCTGCCGGCCATGCCCGGCTTCTATCACGGTGCGACCACGGTGCAGGACCTGGTTGATTTCGTCGTCGCGCGGATCTGCGATCAGTTGGGCGTGGAAAACGACCTGATCCGCCGCTGGGGCAGCGCGGAATGACGTCCTTCATCGCGCGGATGTTTCACCGGTTGCGGCTGATGCTGGAGATGATCCGCTTCAGTCACACGCTGTTTGCGTTGCCGTTTGCGCTGCTGGCGACGGCGATGGCCTGGGCGGCGAGCATCAAGACCGGTTCACCGCACCGGCCCGGCTGGCGCGAATTGGCGGGCATTCTTGTCTGCATGGTGTTCGCCCGCAGCGCGGCGATGGCCTTCAACCGGCTGGCCGACCGGCAACTGGACGCGCGGAATCCGCGGACGGCCGGGCGGCACCTGCCCACCGGCGCACTGAGCGTGGCGAGCGTGGCGCTGTTCACGATCGTTTCCTCACTGGGATTTTTGGCGGGAACGCTGCTGTTTCTACCGTGGAATCCGTGGCCGCTGTGCGCCGCGCTGCCGGTGCTGGCATTCCTGCTGGGTTACAGCTATGCCAAGCGTTTCACGTCGCTGGCGCATTTCTGGCTCGGCACGGCGCTCGGGCTAGCTCCGCTGGCGGCGTGGGTAGCGCTCCGGGCGGAGATCGCATGGCCGCCAGTGCTGATCGGGGCCGCGGTCGTGCTGTGGGTGGCTGGCTTCGACATGATCTACGCCTGCCAGGATTTCGAGTTCGACCGCACGGCGCGGCTGCACAGCGTCCCCGCACGGCTGGGAATTCCTGGAGCGCTGCGGCTGGCAGCGCTGTGTCATGCGGCGATGATCGCCGTGCTGGCCGCGCTACCGCTGGTCTATCCCTGGTTCGGCGGCATCTACTACGCGGGTATTGTCGCCATCGCCGGACTGCTCATTTACGAGCACTCGATCGTCCGCCCGGACGATCTCACCCGGGTGAACGAGGCGTTCTTCCACGTCAACGCCGTGGTGAGTATCGGACTGCTGGCGGTGGGAGTGGTGGATATTTTTGTGTAGCTTTCAGCAGTCAGCTATCAGCAAAAAAGGGGCTGGTGATGAGAGATTTCAGGAATCTGCAGGTGTGGCAGAAGGCGCATCGGCTTGCGTTGCGAGTGTACTTGGAGACGCGGAGTTTCCCCAAAGAGGAACTGTGTGGACTCACGAGTCAATTGAGGCGCGCGGGCGGGTCTATTCCGGCGAACATCGCGGAGGGATGTGGACGGTTCGGCGAGCGCGAACTGGCGCGGTTTCTCGATATCGCGTCCGGTTCAGCAAGCGAACTTGAATACCATCTGGTGCTCGCCCATGACCTGGAATTGCTCCGCGCTGGACCGTACGAAGATCTAACCACAGCCGTTCAGGAAGTGAAGCAAATGCTGGCATCGCTATTGCGCAAGATCCGCAAACCCGACTGCTGACCGCTGAGAGCTTACAGATGCTTGACGACATTCGTGCGAAGGTGGAATCGGGCAAACGGCTTGCGGTCGAGGACGGGGAGTTCCTGTTCCGGCCGGAGGTCGGCGTGCATGCGGTCGGCGCGATGGCTGACCGGGTGCGCCAGCGGCGGAACGGGGCCACGGTGTACTACAACCTCAACGCGCACCTGAACCCAACGAACATCTGCCTGTTTCGCTGTCCGCTGTGCGCCTACAGCCGCGATGCGGGCGAGCCGGGCGCGTACCTGATGTCGGCCGACGAGATGCTGGCGATCGGGGCGGAGGCGGTCCGCGGCGGGGCGACCGAGTTGCACATTGTCGGCGGAGTGCATCCGGAGAAGCGGTTCGACTGGTACCTGGAGATCATCGGCCTGCTGCACGAGGCCTACCCGAAGCTGCACCTCAAGGCCTGGACGGCGGCCGAAGTGGCGCGGTTCGCCCAGCTCGAAGGCAGATCGGTTCACGCGGTGCTCGAGGCGATGATCGAGGCCGGCCTGGGGAGCCTGCCGGGCGGCGGAGCAGAGATTTTCGACGCCGAGATCCGCCGCCAGATCGCGCCGCGGAAGTGCGACGCCGAGACCTGGCTGGCGGTGCACCGCGCGGCGCACCGGTTGGGGCTGCGTTCGACGGCCACGATGCTCTACGGGCACCTGGAATCAACGCGACATCGCGTCGATCATCTGCTGCGGCTCCGCCAGTTGCAGGACGAGACGGGGGGCTTCCAGGCCTTCGTGCCGCTGGCCTTTCATCCGGCCCGCACGGGGCTGGCCCACCTGGAAGGACCGACCGGGCTGGACGATCTTCGCGTGGTGGCGGTGAGCCAGCTGGTGCTCGACAATTTCGACCACATCAAGGCCTACTGGATCTCGCTCGGGCTGGGAACGGCGCAGACGGCCTTGTGTTACGGCGCCGACGATCTCGACGGCACGGTCCGCCAGGAGAAGATCCATCACGAGGCCGGCTCAAAGTCGCCGGAATCGCTCTCGGCCGATGAGCTGTGCGGACTGATCCGCAGCGTGGGACGCGAGCCGGTCGAACGCGATTCGCTCTATCGCCCCGTGCGGCGAAGTGGGGCTGAGTGGAGCGTTGAGGAATGAGACTGGTCGCGTGAAGCAGGCTTCGCCGGCCGGTTTGCGCGCGGCGGCCTTGTTCTCCAGCATGCGAGACTCAACGGCGTGGCGTGAATCGTCGTTCGGTCTCCGGCCACGCGGGGCTTTCCGGGCCGGCGACCCCTTCGGCGATCGCCAAGAGGGCCGCCAAGGCAAGCCGGTCACGCGGACTCTGACGCAGCCTCGGAAACAGGCTGTCCAAAATCGGCTTGATCTGGTCGGGCCGCACGCTGACGACCCGAGTAATCGATTGCAGCGTCCAGGTCTCCACACGCCACAATTGGCCCGCTGGTGCGTTCTCCTGTCGGAGGTGTTCCAGATTCTCGAGCAACACGGGTGTAACGGTAGGGGCCGCATCCGGCGCGTGTTGCACGATGTAACCAACGGCTCCGAGGATCCAGGCGGCGTTGTGGTTGAGCGTTCGGTAGTTCGCCGTGTGTTCGGCAAGCGCCTGAAAGAAGTCGGGCAGTGCGGCCGCCGCTGCCCGAGGATCAGCCAGGCTGGCCCGGGCGATGAGGCTCATATAAGCGGGGTTGCCTCGATAATCCCACTTGGGCCGCGCATCGAGCAATGCCTTGATAGCCGCAGGCGCCAGGGAGGGATGAAACAGGGCCAGCTTGCCGAGGGCGTTGGCGGCAGCGTCGGACACGAGCCATTCGCCGTTCTGGACTCCTGCCAGGGTGCCGATAACCAGCTCCGCTGCCGCCGCGGCCGCCGCATCGTTCAACCGAGGTGCGATTTCAGCGACCGCGGAGCAGGCGACTTCCCGTTGCTGGGGATCTTCCGCCTTCAGGTACCGGCCCAATGCCGCAACCGCTTCCTCATCGTATCCACCCAGTCGTACCAGCGTGTACGCCGCCCGTTCCCAGATCGCCCGATCCGGATGGTCCACGAGCGCCACCAGTTCGGCGGTCAACTCCTCACTCACTCCGCAACGGGTGTCGAGTCGTGCTTTGTAGAACTCGGACGACGGTTCTCGCAGCACCTGAAGGAACTCCTGCGCGGCAAGTCCGGCTGTCTCGGTGCGAATCGGCGTGGCCCAGATTCTGTCCGGGCCGGCATATTGCGTCGCACGGGCTTCACTGTCAACGTCTCCCGATCCCATTGGGCCGTAGCGTCCACGCGACATAGCGAGCAGTTCGAGAAGAAAGATGGCGTCGTCATCGCTCAGCTCGACGTGCTTTCGCATCTTCTCGACAACGCCCGCCGGGCTATTGCTCCAGGGGATCGAGGTGGTCCAGATCGGCGTGCCCTCGGTCCGGCAGAATCCCGCCACGCGGCAAGTGAGCGGGGCGAGGGCGGCACAGGCCGCGCGTCCGCCGCCATCCGGAGCGTGGACCCACACGTTCGCGAGTGCAGGAAGCCTCTGCAGATGGCGCAGCGTACGGTGGTCGACCTGCGCGGCGGAGATCCACAGGGTCTTGAGTCGCGGAAGCGCCGCGAGGTTCGCAAGCCCGGCCGCCGTGACCGAAGTACGATGGAGCGAGACAGCCTCCAGGTTCGGCAATCCGCGAAGGTGGACCAGGCCGCGATCGCTTATCCGGGTGCCGTGGAGTTGCAGGGAGATCAGATTGTCCAAGGGATCGAGTGTGTCCAGATCCTCGTCGCCGATCTGGGTGTCTTCCACACACAACCGCTCCAGTCGCGAAAGACCGGTCAGCGGCTCGATCGCGCCGGACGTGATCCGCGTGCGCCCCAGCTTCAATGTCTCCAGCCGCTTAAGCCCGACGAGCGGCAGAAGGTCCTCGTTCGTCGCCTTGGTTCCGGTGAGGTCGGCAGCAAAGACCCGCGAGAAGAACAATGGTTTGAGCACCCTCAGGCACGGTGTCTCAGCCCCCAGCACGGTGATTCCTCCCAGCGCGCGAACTCTCGCCGTGGCCTGCTTCTCGCGCGCGGCGTCGTACATCCGCACCCCCAGCAGCACCGCGGAGACGGTTATCGCCCCGATTACCAGCCGCAGACTGAACTGGAGCCGCCAGCGGCGGGACATAAAAATCCTCCTTCCTGACCTCCATCCAGAATAGCGGCAACGTTCTTTCCGCACAACTGCCGTTGATTATCTTGGAATTTCATGGGGCGGGTCCAGGCGGGACGGTGGCCGGCGGTGTGTGTGAGTGGGACGATGCGGGGCGCGGGGCGTAGCGCCGGGCAAGGGCGGAGGCAGGGCAACCGCCGGCCAGGTTCGGCAGCGGCGCCGCGCGTTGGGGGCATTCTTCATCCGGTCGTGCGACGCGGCAATGTCCGGCGCGCGGTCCGCATTCGAGTTCGCGATACTTAGGGCGAAGGCTCTCGACGTAAGTCGAGTCGGACTGGACTTACGTCGATGGTCCGTGTCGTAAGTGTTCACACCCTCGGCGGCGCGCCTTGACGTTGTGTCGAACGCGACATTTCCTTCCTGCGGCACTTTGCCCGTCGCGGGGCGGCCGACACTGGCCGCCCCGCGCGGCCACACTCCGCCGGAAAGGGTTTTCACGATGAAGAAAGCTTCCCGTTCGACTCGACGCTCCACCACCTCCCGTCGCCCGCGCAGCCGATCCTCCGGACACGTCGCCCGCCGCGGCCCGGCCGCGCTGCGGTCCTGGACCACCGGCGCGCTGCCGATCGTCGAGGACTTCCTCCAGCGGATGAAGCTCGAAGCGCTGCTCGCCGAGTTCCTCCCTGGCGACGATCGCCGCACCAAGATCCCCACCGCCCGCGCGGTGGTGATCCTCGTCAAGCAGATCCTGCTCTCCCGCACGCCGCTGTATGCCGTGGGCGAGTGGATCGCGGGACACGATCCGGCCGGCCTCGGACTGAAGCCGGAACAAGTGGCCGCCTGGAACGACGACCGCGGCGGCCGGGCCCTGACGGCCCTCTTCCGCGCCGACCGGCCGTCGCTCGTGCTGGCCCTCATGCGCCACATCGTGCGCCAGTTCGACCTCCATCTCGACGAGCTGCACAACGACTCGACCACCGTCTCCTTCTGCGGCCTGTACGCCAGCGCCAGCCAAGGGGCCGCCCGTCACGGCAAGCCGACGGTGGCCATCACCTGGGGCCACAACAAGGACCATCGCCCCGACCTCAAGCAACTGCTGTATATCCTCACCGTCACCCGCGACGGCGGGGTCCCGGTGGCCTTCCGCGTGGCCAGCGGCAACGTGACCGACGACCGCACCCACGTCGAGAGCTGGGACTTGCTCTGCCAGTTGGCCGGCCGGCGCGACTTCCTCTACGTGGCCGACTGCAAGCTGGCCACGGTAGAGAACATGAACTACATCGCCCAGCGCGGCGGCCGCTTCGTGAGCGTGCTGCCGCGCACCCGTCGCGAGGACGGCGACTTCCGCCAGCGGCTCCGCGCCGGCCAGGTCGCCTGGGAGCCGCTCGGGGACAAGGCCGACGATGAGGGGGAGGTGGTCGATCATTATGCCGTCGTTTCGCCGCCGGAAGCGCTTCCCGAAGGCTATCGGCTGTGGTGGTACTCGAGCACCCGCAAGGCTGAGCTGGACCTGGCCGCCCGCGGCCGGCGGCTGGCTCAGGCCCAGCAGGAACTGCGTGACCTGCAACAGCGGCTGCGGTCGCCACGGTCGCGGCTGCGGGAGGAGGCGAAAGTACTCGCCGCCGTGGCGGAGATCCTCGACCGCCATCAGGCCGCGACCTGGCTCCGGGTGCAGATCGACCAGCGTGTGGAAGAGACCTTCCGCCAGAGCCGCCGCGGACGTCCCGGCAAGGACACCACCTACGTCCGCGAGGAGTCGGTGCGCTTCGATCTGGAGTACACGATCGACGAAGCCGAGCTGGCCCGGGAGCGGCTTACCGACGGCCTCTTTCCCCTCGTGACCAACGACACGCAACTCGACGCCCGGGAGGTGCTTGAGGCCTACAAACGGCAGCCGCCGATCGAACGCCGCTTCGAGCAGCTCAAGACCGATTACCGCGTGGCCCCGGTGTTCCTCAAGGACGTGGCCCGCATCGAGGGCTTCCTCTGCGTCTACTTCTTCGCGCTATTGGCGGAGTCGCTCATCGAGCGTGCGCTGCGGCAGGCGATGCGCGACCACGGCCTGGCGGCCCTGCCGATGTACCCCGAGGACCGCGACTGCCGGCGCCCCACGGCGCGTCGCCTGTTCGACCTCTTCGACCCCACCCAGCGTCACGTCTTCACCCGTCCCGGCAGCGAACCGATCCAATTCACCACCAAACTCTCCCCGCTCCACCGTCAACTCCTCCGCCTCCTCTCCCTACCCGTCACGCTCTACCGCTGAACTTCCCCACCCTGCGATATTCGGAGAATATGGGATGCAGTTGTGCGGAAAGAACGTGGCAATACCCGTGCATGGCGAGTATCGGAGCTTGATTGAGCAAACCGCTGCTTGCATCTGGCGGGCCCGGTCGAAGAGAATGGGAACTCGGCGGCCGGAATGTGGCACGACTTGCGAATGAAGACCTGTAGAAGGACGATTGTCGAACGCACGGGCGGGGAGGTTTCAATGATCCACATCCTGCTGATGCTGGCTACGTGCTCCGCTGCGGCCGATGTTGAGAAGCCCTTATTCTCGGCAGACGCGGACCCGAAGACTCTCCAGCGCTTCGCGGTCGACGGGTACAGTGGCATGGTGAGCGGCACGGTGTATCCGGCAGGCAGCCTGGAACAGGGCGGCATGCCGCTGGGCGGGCTGGGGACCGGTTACTTGTGTCTTGATACCGACGGGCGCCTGGGCAAGTGTTCGATTTTCAACCGCTTGCCGGCTCCGATGGTAAATGGCCAGCCGTTCTTGTTCCTCACCGTGGGCGGACGGCGGCTTGTGTTGGCGACGCCCAAGGAGGGTATTGGCGACGCCAAGGCGATTCACTACTTCGGCCATTTTCCCGTGGCCGACCTGCGGTACGAGCTTGATGTGCCGCTGGCGGTTGAGCTGCGGGCGTACAGCCCGTTCCTGCCCGGCGACGCCGCGGAGTGCAACACGCCCGCCGCCGTGTTTGAAGTCCGTGTGAGGAATGCGGCCGACACGCCGCAGGAAGTGATCATCGGCTTCGCGCCCGGCAGCCTTCCTGATGGCAAGACGGAGGCTTTCTCGGCCAGCGGCTGGAGCGGTGTCCAGATCGCGCATGCGCCGCTGGACCGCGTGCCCGATACGGGCGACCACACGCTGGCGCTGGCCGTGGAATCGGGCCAGGCGGGAAACGGCTCGCAGAGAATCGAGTTCTCTGCGGTGCGGGTGCTTCAGCCGGGCGAGCGCGGCGTCGCGCGGTTCGTCATGGCGTGGTACCAGCCCAGGCTCCGCGAAGGCTCGGGCCGCGTCGAGAAACATCGGTATGCGACGCGTTTCGCCAATGCCCGCGCCGTGGTCGAAAGGGCCATCGAGCGGCACGATTTGTGGCTTCGACGCGCCATGGCATGGCAGCAAGTAATCTACCAGAGCGACCTGCCCGACTGGCTGCAGGAGGAGCTGGTCAACGTGCCCTCGACGCTCGCGAAGAACTCCGTATGGCTTGCGCGGACGCGGCCGGACGACTGGTGGGGCGACGAGGGGCTTTTCCTGGTGAATGAGAGCTTCGCCACCTGCGCAGTCAGTGAGACGATGCCCTGCCGGTTCTTCGGCCACTGGGTGAGCCTGTTCTTCTTTCCGGAACTGGAGCGAATCGCCCTGGAGACGATCCGCTATTTCCAGCTTCGCGGCGGCGAACCGCCGTTTTGCCTGGGGCTGGGTTTCGCGATTCGCGATCCTCGTTACCACTGCCAGCACACCTGCGGGGCGGGCGAGTATCCGCAGCTTATCTACCGCTACTACCTGCGAACGGGCGACGAAGCGTTCCTCAAGGACTTCTGGCCCGCGGCCCGCGACTCACTCAATTTCATGCTCTGGCTGGACCGTGACGGCGATGGGCTGGTAGAAGACCATCCGCACACGGCCGAAGGCGAATACTTCCCCGCCAACAATCCGCTGGACTGCTGGCCCTGGCACGGCGCGAGCAGCTACACGGCCGGCAAGGGGCTCGCCGCGCTGGTCTGCGGCATCAAGATGGCCGAACGGGCCGGCGACACGGCCCAGGCCGAGGCCTGGCGGGCCATGCTCCGCCGCGGCCAGGAGAGCTACGAGAGGAAGCTCTGGACCGGCTCGTACTATCGCACCTATCACGACACGAACACCGGCCGCCGCAACGACGCCTGTTTTTCCGCCCAGCTCAGCAGCGTGTGGTGCACCCGGGTGCTGGGCCTGGAGGATCCGCTGCCCGCGGAGCGGATCACGGCCGCGCTCGACTCGATCGCGCGGCTCAACCTTCCCGCTTCGCCCTATGGCATGATGGATGCGGTCTTCGCCGACGGCACGCCCTGCATCGAGGGCGGTCCGGACGCCGAACGCATCTGGTCGCGCGACATCTTCATCCAGTGCAACGCCACGGCGGCGATGGTCTATCTCTATCAGGGACGCCGCGAGGAGGGAGAGCGTGCCGCACGGACGATGCTCGACACGATCTTCCGCGGCCCGCACGCCATGCCCTGGTCGCAGCCCTGCGGGCTCAGTTCGGTAACCGGCGGCACCTGCCACGGCCACGACTACTACGATCACATGGTCGTCTGGAGCTATCCCCTGGCCTTCGCCGGCCACGACATCCGCGCGGCCTGCGCCCCCGGCGGGCTCATCGATCGGGTGTTACGCGCCGCAACAGGTCCAGCGGAGAACTGATCGCTACGCCAGCACCTGCCTCAGGAATCGCTGCGTACGCGGCGTGCGGGGCTGGTCGAGAACCTGCTGCGGCGGGCCGTCTTCGAGGAGTGTGCCGGCGTCGAGCACGACGACGCGGTCGGCGGTTCGCCGGGCGAAGCCCATCTCGTGGGTCACCACGACGAGCGTCAGGCCGTCGCGCTTGAGGTCTTCGAGCACGGCGAGCACCTCGCCCTTGAGCTCCGGGTCGAGCGCGCTGGTGATCTCGTCGCACAACAGGCCGCGGGGTGACATGGCCATCGCCCGGGCGATCGCCACGCGCTGCTTCTGGCCGCCCGACAGCTCGCGGGGGTAGGCCCCGGCGCGGTCGGCCAGGCCCACTCTCTCCAGCAGTTCCATGCCGCGGCGATGGCACTCCGCCCGGCTCTGGCCGAGCACATGGCGAGGCGCTTCGATCACGTTGCCCAGCGCGGTGAGATGAGGGAAAAGCTGGAAGTCCTGGAAAATCATACCGAACAGCCGCCGCACCTGGCGGGCCGTCTCGCCACGGCCCCGCTCTTCGCCGGGACGCAAGACGTGCGGCCCGATGCGGATCTCGCCGGCGTCGAATGCATTGAGGCCATTGATGCACCGCAGGAGCGTCGACTTGCCGCCGCCGCTGGGGCCGATGATCGCCACCGTCTGGCCGGCGGGGATCGTGAGGCTCAGGCCGTCGAGCACCAGGCGCTCGCCGAAGCGTTTGACGATGCCGCTGACCACGATGTCGAGCGGTTCAATGGCCTGCATCATGCCCCTTTCCCCAGCGGCGTTCCAGGTAGCGCGACAGGTAGCCCAGCGGCACCGACATCGCCAGGTACAAGGCCGCGGTCGCCATGCCGATTTCCAGGTAGCGGAGGCTCGACTTGGCGAGGATCTGATACTGCTTGGTCAGTTCGACGACGGCGATCACGCTCACCAGGCTCGTGTCCTTGAACAAGGCTATGAAGTCGTTGGTCATTGGCGGCAGGATGACGCGGATCGCCTGCGGCAGCACGATGCGGCGGAACGTCAGGCGCGGCGACATGCCCAGCGACGCAGCCGCCTCCCACTGCCCCTTGGGAATCGAGCCGATCCCGGCGCGGTAGATCTCCGCCTCGTAGGCGCCGTAGTTCAATCCGAACCCGAGCACTGCGGCGCCGAACGCCGATAACCGCAGGTCGATCGGCAGCGAGTAGTATTCGGCCATACCCGGCAGTCCGTAGTAGAGGAAGTACAGCAGCAAGAGCACCGGAATGCCGCGGAAGAACTCCACGTACACCGTGCCCGCCGCGCGGAGCGGCCAGAACGGCGAGCGGCGGGCCAGCGCGACGGGCAGTCCGATCGCCACCGCGAGCAGCATGCTGAGCACGGTCACCTGGATCGTCATCCACGCGCCGCGGAGCAACAGCGGGAAGTACCGGGCGGGCGTCCATGCACGGTGGACCGATCGCATCAGATCGCCCGGTTCGCCGCCGGCCGCGAGCGATTGCTGGTCCTCGTTCCAGATGTTCCACTTCTCGTAGATGCGGCGGAGTTCGCCGCCCTCGGCGAGCCGCTCGATCGCCGCGTCGAACTGCCGGGCAAGCGCTTCATCCTCCTTGCGCAGCGCGATCGCGTAGTGGCCGGCGCCGATCGGCTGGCCGACATACTTCAGCTTGGGATTCGGACGGGCGTAGTACGCGGCGATCGGCAGATCGAGAAGCACTGCATCGATCCGCCCCAGTGCCAGATCGCCGTACGGCTCCACCTGCCCGTCGTAGATCCGCTTCTCGATGCCCAGTTTGTCCAACAGCCGCTCGGCCGCCGTGTCCTCCAGTGTTCCCACGACGACGCCGGCGGAGCGGCACTCGTCGAGCGAGGAGAACCGATGCTCGTCTGCGCGGGCCACAAGCTGCAGCGTGTAGACGTAATACGGCCGGCTGAACCGGATCACCCGGACGCGGTCCGGGGTGACCTCCAGACCGTTCATGGCGAAGTCGAAGTCGCCGCGCCGCAAGCCGGTGACGAGATTGGCAAAGGCGTACTGCCGGAACTCGATCTTGCGGCCGAGTTCTTTCTGAAGCGCCGCGGCCAGATCGACTTCGTAGCCCAGGTATCGCTCGGGATGCTCGGGATCCTGAAAGATATAGGGCGCGCCCCCTTCGGCATCCGCGGCCCAGGTCAAAGGCGGTGCGTCGCACACGCCGACGCGCGGCTGTGCCCCGTGAAGGCAGGCCACTCCGGCAACTGCGATCGCCATCAACTTTCTGATGCCGCCCAACAACGCACAGAGCTCCCAGGCCCAAGCAAGAGGTTAACTGGTAAACCGGTTCGGTGATCCGGCTGATCGCTCGATTACGATCGGGACTCAGACGCAGCGAATCGTCCCATTATGGTTGCCGGGTCCTTGCGGGCAAGATGGAACCGGCAAGGAGGGCTACGGGGCGGCGAGCGGGTCGTGCTCGCTGCCCAGGAGGCGATACCAGGCCGGCGCGTCGCCAAGCTCGGCTCTTGCTCGATCGCCGGGCTCGTGGAAGACGACGGGCCGGGGAGCGACCAAAGCGACGAGATGCCGGAGGTCGAACTGCTCCAGCAGTCCGAAGCAGAACAATTCCGGGGCCCGACTCACCGGCCAGTTGTTCTCGACCATCTCCTTGAGACTGCCAAGTGAGTCGAACAACTCCACCCGGTCGATCGCTTCGGGCTCGAGCGCCGCGGTGACGAGGGCCACGCCGCTCGATCGCGGTCCGCGGGCGACAAGCGTGACCGGGTGCGACGGGCGCGCCTGGCGCGACCATCGGGCGGCGGCAGCCAGTTGGGCCGCCTCGATCGCCAGCGGCCGATCGCCCACGGCCGACACTAGGAGCGCGTAAAGGTCGTTGCCCGGATTCGACTCGCCGATACTCGTGGGATCGATGGCAATCACGCGGTAGCCCTGGGCGAGGAGGCGGGCGGCATCGGCGGCGGCCGTCTTCCGCCCGCCGTCGGCCACGAGCAAGGCAGTCCGCTGCGGCGAACCGCTGGCGATTTCCACGGCGGGAATGGTCCACGAGCCGCCCATGAGCAGCTTCCAGAACGTCACGTCCAGATCGGCCGCCGCGCGGGAACCGTGCTCGACAGCCGTCGCCTGGTAGGGCTTGAATCGGGTGATCTCGAGCAGGCGCTGCCGGCGATCCTGCTGCCATTGCCGCGCCGCTTCGGCTTCCCCAGGCAGCGCCGGGCCGCGCGGAAGCGGCTGGCACAGCGAGCGGGCCAGGCTGTTGAAGCCGGCATTAGGTTCGGGCAACGGCACCGCAAGCTGTTCGGCCGTCTTGACTTCGCTGTCGGAGGCGATCTCTTGCGGGTCGAACGGCTGGCCCGGATAGAAGAAGTCGCCCAGCATCTTGTAGAGTGCCTCCCGGTTCTCGCGCTCGAAATTGTGCGTGCCCGGGTCGTCGTTCACGTGGCTGCGGAGCCGATCCTCATGGCCAAAGAGGCGGTAGATGGGCGTTGCCGCCTCGATCAAGGGAGGAAGCGCATAGCCCGATTCGAAGCAGCAGTCGTCTTTGGAGTTATAGGTCAATAGCGCTGGCCGCGGCGCGAGCATGGCCGTCAGGTGGGTGTAATCGACGAGCGTCGCCAAGTCGCAAGGCGTCTGCTCCGAGTCGCCCAGGTCCTTCAAATGCTGCGACCGGGTGAGGAAGCTGGAGTAACCGGCCACCGGGTTGGAAAGCTTCACCCGGGTGTCGAGCGCGCTGATCGTGATCGTCTGCCAGCCGCCCCCGGAGAGCCCGGTCACCGCCACGCGCTCGGGATCGGCATGCTCGAGTTCGAGTAGTATGTCGAGGCTCCGCTTCAAGAGCAGATAGAACGGCGCCAGGCCGCTCGTGCCGCAGAGGTCGAGCTGATTCATCCGCGCGTGGTTGAAATCGTCGCCGCCGAGCTGACCCATGCCAACCCATTCCACATTCAGGGCCAGCATGCCCCGCTTGGCCTGGTTGATGCATCGAATCTGCTTGGGCGGATACTGCTTGCCGAGCGAGGTGTGGCCGTTGACGTTGAGAATCGCTGGCACCTTGCCCGACAGTTCGAGCGGCTCGTAGAGCAGTCCGGCCGTCCACATGCCGGGTACGACTTCGAAGCGAAGCCTGCGGATGCGATAGCCCGGGCCGCCCTCGATATCATCGAGCCACTCGACCGCGGTCGTCAGGTCGCGCCAGGCGGCTGCCTGGCCGGCGTAGACAACCCGTTCCAGGATCGCCTGACGCAACCGGTCCGCCTCGCGATGCCACTCCTCGGCCGTCTGGGACGCAGGCATAGTCGGAACACGGGCCTCGCAGTAGCGCTGGACTTCGGCCAGCGGAAGCGTCGTGCCGACGATAGTCTCGGCCAACAGCGGTTCAAGCTGAACGGGTTCGACGGCCGCAGCCAGCGCCGCCGCCAGATGAAGAACTGCAAGAGTTGCGGTCGTGCGCAGCATTTTGCACCCCCCAGAAAGTGGCATTTCTCCGGTCTGCACCATTAAGCCAGCGTGGCGAACCGAGGATGAGTGTCGCACCGCCGTGCCTGTGGGGCAAGATGGGCGGATCAGGGCGGAGCAACGGGCTTTTGAAACCACCTTTATAGGTGGATGACATGTAACCATTTAGTGTGCCAGCAGCTTGTGGCGGCATGGGCGGGGCGGTAGCATGAATGGTTGCTGGAAGAGTCGTGTCGGGCGGTTCCCGCTTGCGGTCAGAAGCCGACCGCGGGCATTCCGAGTTCTTCGGAGACTGTCTCAGAACCGGCCGGCACGCCTGGCCCGATCGGGCCAAGAACCGGGTTCTACAACCGCAATTTATGCACCAGACGATCGACGACAGCTTGCGGATGATGGCTGCGAGCTACTTTCGCAAGCAGCTTCGCCAGTTGCGGCGGCAATTCGACGGCATCCGCCGCGCCGCTGAGGTTGAGCCGGTTCATCAGGCTCGCGTCGCATCGCGGCGGCTCCGCGCGGGTCTTCGGGTGTTTGGCGAGTGCTTTCCGCCGGAGGCTGTCAATCGCTGGACCAAGGAAATTCGTCGCGTCACCCGGGGGCTGGGAAAGGCCCGCGATCGCGACGTGCAGATCGGCTGGCTCGGAGGCGTGCTCGGTGAGCTGACCGAGCCGGCGTACCTCCCGGGGTTGGCGCGGGTGCTCGTGCGGCTGGAGCGGAAGCGGGAGCGAGGGCAGGTGGACGTGCACAGGGCTCTCGACCGTTTCCAGCAGAGCGGCACGCTGGCGGAAATGCGCGACGCCACCCGGCGAATTCTGACCGCCACGCGTCGCCGGCAGGTGCCGATCGCCAGCGTCGCCGTCTGCCGGCATGCCGAGTGGCACCTCCAGGAAAGACTGGACGAATTCCTCCGGTTTCAGACCTGTCTGGACGATCCGAGCGACCACCAGCGACACCACGCGATGCGGATCGCGTCGAAGCATCTGCGTTACACGATGGAGATCTGCCGGGCGGCATATAGCGGCGGTCTGGACGAGCCGATCGCCACGATGAAGGGGCTGCAAACGCTGTTGGGAGAGATCCACGATGCCGACGTATGGGTTGACTACCTCGGCAAAGTAGGCGACAAAGAGCGGCGGCGGATCGTCCGCCGCTATGGCAGCGACGGGCCGCTGGCCCGGATCGAGGCCGGGATCGCCTGGCTCCGCCAGGACTGCCGCTGCCGGCGCGAGCGGCTGTTCGCCGAATTGGTCGGCTTGTGGCAGGAACTCGCCCGGCAGAACTACTGGGATGAACTGCTGCTGACGATCCGCGACGCGCGCCCTGCGGACGCAGCGAGCGAACCGGGCGTGCTCGACCTGAGTGCCGAGTACTTCGAGCCTGAACAGAAACAGCCACAGGAAGACGACGACCAGCACGGACGCGCCCCGACCGGCGAGCCCAGGGAGGTCGCCCGAATGCTCTACTATGGAGCCAACTAGCCCACCGCCGGACAGCTCGAGCGCCACGCGAACTGTCGCCGCGATCGACATCGGATCGAATTCGATCCGTCTGTCGGTGGCCCAGTTGCTGCCCGAAGGGCGGATCGAGATCATCGAGCGATTGCAGCGGGCCGTACGGCTGGGACAAGATACGTTCCGCCGTGGACGGCTCGGCGCGCAGAGCATGCGGGCCGCCGTGGAAGTGCTCCGCGACTTCAAGCAGGTGCTCGAACTATACAAGGTTGAACGGGTGCGGGCGGTGACCACCAGCGCGGTCCGCGAGGCGGCCAACGCCGACAACTTCCTCGACCGCGTCTTCATGGCCACCGGGCTCACTGTCGAGGTAATCGCCACCTCGGAGGAGAGCCGGCTGACCGTGTCGGCCGTCCGCCAGGCGGTGGGACACGCGCTGGGGGTCGATGAGGGCCAGTCGCTGATCGCCGACGTGGGCGGCGGCAGCACGCTGTTGACGCTGCTCGAGAATGGCGAGATCGACAACTGGATGAGCCTGCGGCTGGGCTCGATCCGGCTGCAGGAAATGCTGTTTACCAGCCAGGAACCGCCCGAGCGGTCAGCGGAACTGCTGCGGCATCACATTGCCGGGGTGGTTTCCTCGGCCGAGCGATCGCTCAACCTTGCGCAGGTGAAGTCGTTCATCGCCGCCGGCGGCGACGTCCGGTTCGCCGCCCGCGAGGCGGGCAAACCGACCACTTCGGCTGATCTCTATACCGTCGCGCGGGCCGATCTCGACCGGCTGGTCCGCCGCTGCGCCCGAAAGACGGCCGAAGAGCTGGCCAAGCTCCACGGGCTGCCTTTTGCCGAAGCCGAGACGCTCACGCCGGCGCTCTTGGTTTACCAGACGCTGCTGCACCGCACCGCGGTCGAGCAGATGATCATCTCGCGGGTTTCGATGCGCGACGGGCTGGTGCTCGAGCTGGCCCGACATGCGACCGGCGAAGAAGACGCGGCGCTGGTGGAAGGGATCATCCATTCGGCGATCGCCCTGGGAGAGAAGTACCGCGCCGACCTCGGCCACGCCCAGCAGGTGGTCGAGATCTCACTCTTGCTCTTCGACGAACTGCAAGCCGACCACGGCCTGCGCCCGCGGCACCGGCTGCTGTTGCAGGTGGCGGCGCTGCTGCACGAGCTGGGAGGCTACATCAGCCCCCAGGCGCACCACAAGCACAGCTTCTACCTGATTCGCAATTCCGAGATCTTCGGGCTTACGCGCCAGGAAGTGGAGATTGTCGCGCACATCGCCCGCTACCACCGCCGCAGCGGTCCCAAGTTGTCGCACGTGGAATTCATGTCGCTTGCGCGCGAATCGCGGGTGGTGATCAGCAAGCTGGCCGCGATCCTCCGCGTCGCCGACGCCCTGTCGCGAAGCCAAATCAAGCCGATCAAGGCCATCCGGCTCGAAAGACAGGACGACGACCTGACGATCTACCTTCCCTCGCAACGGCCGCTGATCCTCGAAGAGCGCGCGCTGGACATCAAGCGAGACATGTTCGAAGACATCTACGGATTACGAATCCGCCTGGAAGAAGCGTAACGAGGCTGATGAGTCGAGAAGGATAAAGAGGATTCCGTCAGGCAGTGCCTGACTCGCGTCTCCGACCCACCCGCTGCCCTCCGCACAAGGCCATGCCGAAATCCGAACTTAGAAACCCGGAGCTGTACATCAACCGCGAGCTGAGCTGGCTGGAGTTCAACGACCGGGTGCTTCGGGAAGGGCTCAACGAGGAGCTGCCGCTGCTGGAGCGGCTGAAGTTCCTGGCGATCGTCAGCTCGAACCTCGACGAGTTCTTCATGATCCGCGTGGCCGGGCTGATGCAGGCCCGCGAGGCCGGCGTCCGCCGCCGCGACGTCGCCGGCCTGACGCCGGCCCAGCAGCTCGAGGCCATCTGCCTGCGGACGCACCGCATGATGGCCGAGCAGGCCATCGGGATCCGCCGGGCGGTCGAGCAGCTCGCCGGCCACGGCATACACGTGCTCGAAGCGAAGGACTGGACGGAGGATCAGCAGAAGTGGCTGAAGTCGTTCTTCGCCAAGGAAGTTCTTCCGGTGCTCACGCCGCTGGCGGTCGAGCAGCTCGATCCCTGTCCGGTGCTCCCCGGGCTCCAATTGCACGTGGGGCTGGTGCTCAAGGCGAAGAAGGGGGAGGAAGAGCGCGAGGCGATTGCCGTATTGCCGGTGCCGACGGTGTTTTCGCGGTTCGTCACCGTGCCGGCTGAGAGCGAGCTCTATTTCACCCGCCTGGAGGACGTGATCGCGGCCAATGCCGGCGAGGTTTTCCCCGGGCACGAGGTGCTGGCGGCGGCCGCGTTCCGCATCACGCGCGACGCCGATGTGGCGATCCAGGACGACGATGCCAGCGATCTTTTGCACAACGTCGAACAGGCCGTGCTCGAGCGCCGCCGCCGCGCGGCCGTGCGGCTGGCGATTTCGGCGGGGGCCGACCGCCGGCTCAAGAAGTGGCTTACCGAATGGCTCGCCGTCCGCCCGGACGACGTTTACGAGATCGACGGGATGCTCGACGCCACCGCGCTGTGGGAGATCGCCCGGCTGCCGGGCTACGAGAGCCTGAAGAGCCCCGATTGGCCGGCGCAACCCCCGGCCGACCTGGTCGAGAGCGAGGACCTGTGGGAGACGCTCCAGGGCCGCGACGTGCTCCTGTTCCATCCCTACGAGAGCTTCGACCCGGTGGTGCAACTCGTGCAGCAGGCGGCCGAAGACCCCCAGGTGCTGGCGATCAAGCAGACGCTCTACCGCACCAGCGGCGACTCGCCCATCGTGCGCGCCCTGGAACGGGCGGCGGAGAACGGCAAGGAGGTGACCGCGCTGGTGGAACTCAAGGCCCGCTTCGACGAGGCCCGCAACGTGGGCTGGGCCCGGCGGCTGGAAGACGCCGGCTGCCACGTCGTCTACGGCATCGCCGGCTACAAGACGCACGCTAAGGCCCTGTTGATCGTCCGCCGCGAGCCGCCCATCATCCGCCGCTACGTTCACCTCTCGACCGGCAACTACAACGACCGCACCGCGCGGATGTACTCCGATATCGGCATGATGACCACCGACCGCGATATCGTGGCCGACGTCGCCGCCTTCTTTAACCTGCTCACCGGCTACTCCGAGGCCGTCGGCTGGTCGAAGCTCACCGTCGAACCATCGAGCCTCAAGCAGCGGTTCATCGACTTGATCGACCGCGAGGCCCGCGTCTCGTCGGCCGACCGGCCGGGCCTCATCATGGCCAAGGTCAATTCGCTCCAGGACCGCGACATCTGCGAGGCGCTCTACCGCGCCAGCCAGGGGGGCGTCAAGGTGATGCTCAATATCCGCGGCATCTGCTGCCTGCGGCCCGGTGTCGCGGGGGTCTCCGAGAATATCGAGGTGCGATCGATCATCGACCGCTACCTGGAGCACGCCCGGATCTTCTACTTCCGCAACGGCGGGCACGAAGAGGTCTACATGTCGAGCGCCGACTGGATGCGGCGCAATCTCGAGAAGCGGCTGGAGATCATCTTCCCGGTGGCCGACGCCGCCTGCCGCCGCCGGCTCATCGGCATCCTCAAGACCTACTTCGCCGACAACGTGAAGGCCCGGGTGCTCCGCGCCGACGGCAGCTACGAACTGGTGGCCAGGAAGGGGCCGAAGGTCCGCGCGCAGGAGAAGTTCTTCCGCGAGGCCATGGAGGCCGTCCGCGCCGCCTCGCAGACCACCGTCCGCTTCCGGCCTTTGGTGCGGCCGAAGGAGTGACCGGGTGCAGCGAGCGTCCCGCCTCTCCCCGGTGGCGCGCAAAACAAACGCCGGACCTGCGGTCGCGCCGGTCCGGCGCCGGGTTTTCAGACGCTCAGGCGTCGTTCGGTTCAGCCGCCTTTGAAGTCGCTCTTCAGGTCGAACTTGAACTCATTCTTCCCTTCGTTGACCGTGGCCTTGACGCCCGATGTGGCCGGGCTGTTGTACGGCGTCGGGACCACCACCTTCGTCGTCGGCGGCGCCGATCGCCCCGATCCGCCCTGGCCGTAGTTGGGATCGTTCTGCATTGCCTGGGCTTCTTCCGCCGAGAGAACCTCGACGGCGCTCTTCATGAAGGTCACGTTGTATTCGCCCGGCATCGCGCCACCTTCGGCGGCGCCGCCCCCGGTCGACGTGAGTTTGAACACCCCGTTGGCGTCGGTCGTGCCCACCGCCGCCATGCCTGCCGGGTCGACTGGCGAAAAACCAACGGTGACGCCCTCGACCGGCGAGCCGTCCAGCGTGACGACGCCTTCCACGTAATTCACATCGGGCCCCTCCTGGGCGCATCCGACAAGCACGACCGTGGCAGCCAGCAGCAAGGAACAACGAGCCATCAGTTGAAACATGAAATCCTCCCAGTTGTTAAGTATTGACCGCCCTCAGGCGGAGCCATAGTCAAATGTCGTAAAACAGCGGAGCCGAATCAAGAGGCTTTCGCCTCTTGATTCGACCGTTGTTGCGTTTACCGCGACTCCTTGCCGGGCGGCCGGCAGACTAGTCGAGAGTAACCGTTTCACCCCCTTTGACCGTTCCCAGCGCGCCCCAGACGCCCCATAATGATGGCCCGGCGTAGCCCTGCGGATTGCCGCCCATCGTCCCCAGGGCATCGATCGAGGCGCTGGGATCGCCGGCGTTGATGGTCTCGGAGATGAACCGCACGGAGCCATCGCACATGGCCACGTTGGCGCCGCCGGGATGGTAACTGCTGGCCGTGACCAATCCCCAGTCTTCGCCGTGGGCCGCGGCACAGGTCGGTGCGTTGGGCGGCAGGATGGTGAAGAAGATCGTGTAGATGCTGTGGGCGTCGCCCCAGCGCCGGCCGATCCCCCAGCCCGTCTCGCCCATGCTCTCCTGGCAGGTGCCGGTGAGCATCCCGTTGGCGCCGCGGCGCGCCAGGCACGGCGCCGGCGAGACACCCGGACCGGCGGAGACGCCGGTGGCGATGCCTCCCTTCACCGGAGCATTGTTGCCGTTTGTCTTGCCGATCACGCACTCGGCCAGCATGATCGTGTTCGTCGAGCCATCCTTAAGGGCGGCAAAGCTGCACTCGTTCCGCTGGCCGTTGCCGAACGGGCCTCGCCACTCCCACCAGTCCCAGTTCATCCAGATGTCGCCATGGTTGCAGTGGTAACTGAGATAGCCCACGTCAGTGCCAGTCCGCTTCGTTCCGTCCGACGGGCAGAGGAACGTGCTGACGTCGGCCTTGTAGGGACCGGGACGGCCGTCATTGAAGTTGTTGGTGCTCCACGGACGGCGATCCTCCTTGGTGAAGGCGATCACCTGGTCGTACAACGCCTGCTGCTCGGCAAAGGGCAGCAGATGAGTCGCATAGCCCATGCGCGCCCAATCGAACGGGTTACCTGGATTGTCCGGCCATGTGTTTCCGGCCGCCGGATCCTTGAGGACTTCCCAGAAATAGCGGCTGTGGGACGATGGCGGGAACTTCTTGTTCACGTCGTGGAAATTGTGCACCGCCAATGCCAACTGCTTCAGGTTGTTGGTGCACTGCGACCGCCGGGCCGCTTCGCGGGCCGCCTGAACTGCCGGCAGCAACAGCGCGATCAAGATGCCGATGATGGCGATAACCACCAGCAGTTCGACAAGTGTAAAACCTTTACACCTCGCATGAGGTACCTCCACTTCACACCGGGACATGAGGATCAGAAAGAAGACGACGCAATCGCTGTTCCGAAGCGATTCCACCACCCGCGATGAGAACCGGCAGCCGCCAGTCCTCATTCCTCTTCTCAAATACCGGCCGGCCGCCCCAGAGCTGCAGGAATGACCTGCTTGACCAACCCCATGCTGCCGGACAATCGCCCAGTGCTGGGTTTCAGAAGGCAGTCGCAGCTTGTTGCGGCGCCGTTAGTATAGGCACCGAGGGGTGGGGGCTGCAAGCCGCTTGTGGAAGTAGGGCTGCGGATGGCCTGTCGCTAGCGCTGTGGAGGGGGTTCGGTGGTTGGCAAAGGCCTCTTCATATCAGTCGCAAAGACGGCTCAGAGCCACAAGAAAGAAGCCGAATCCAGCGGCCCGAGGCCGCCGGATTCGGCTTGAATACGCTTGCGTTCTGGTCAGGCTGGCCAGAGGCTGCCGCGCTCAGTCGAGCGTCACAGTCTCGCCTGCACCGGTGGTTCCCAGCGCGCCCCAGACGCCCCACAGCGACGGCCCGGAGTAGTTCTGCGGGTTGCCGCCCAGGCCGAGCGCGTTGATCGATCGAGTCGGGTCGCCTGCGTCGATGGTCTCCGAGATGAATCGCACCGAACCGTCGCCCATGGCCACATTCGCGCCACCCGGATGGTAACTGCTGGCGGTGGGCATGGCCCAGCTTTCTCCGCTGCCGGCGGCGCAGGTGGGCGCGTTGGGGGGCAGCACGGTGAAGAAGGTGGTGTAGATGCTGTGGGCATCGCCCCACCGTCGACCAAGTCCCCAGCCGCCCTCGCCCATGCTCTCCTGGCAGGTGCCGGTGAGCATTCCGTTGGGTCCTTTCCGCGCCAGGCACGGAGCCGGCGGATCTCCGGGCTGGGTGGCCAGACCGGTAGGAATGCCCCCCTTGACCGGAGCGAAGGTACCCGGTGTCTTGCCGATCGCCACTTCACCGAACAGGATCGTGTTCGACGAGCCGTCCTTCAGATTGGCGAAGCCCACCTCTCCCTTGTCGCCGCGGCCGAAGGCCCCACGCCACTCGTGCCAGTCCCAGTTCATCCAGATGTCGCCGCGGTTGGCGTGGTAACTGAGGTAGGCGGTGTCGTTGCCGCTCTTCTTGGTCGGGTCCGACGGGCAAAGCATGGCGGGCACTTCGGCCCGGTAAGCGCCGGGTCGGCCGTCGGCGAAGTTGTCGCGGCTCCAGGGGCGCCGGTCCTCACGGGTGTACTCGATCACCGAATCGTAGAGCGCTTGCTGCTCGATGAACGGCAAGAGATGGGCCATGAAGCCCATGCGGTCCCAGCCGAACCGGCCCCCCGTCGTGTCGGGCCAGGTCCCAGCGCCGGTCGGATTCTTGAACAGTTCGAAGAACGCCCGGCTGTGCGACGCCGGCGGGAACTTCTTGTTCACGTCGTGAAAATTGTGGGCCGCCAGCGCCAACTGCTTCAGGTTGTTCGTGCACTGCGACCGCCGCGCCGCCTCGCGCGCCGCCTGAACGGCCGGCAGCAATAGCGCGATCAAGATGCCGATGATGGCGATAACCACCAGCAGCTCAACTAGTGTAAAACCTCTACTTTTCTGCATTGCGTACCTCCACCATGATGGAAACATGAGAACGAGAAAGAAGACGGTGGCGAAACCGCAGTTCCGCGGCGATTTCTCCGCCTCGCGAAGAGGGCCGGCCGCAGCCGGTCCCCTGGCCTCTTCTCTCAATCCCGCTTAGCCGCCCCGGCTAAGGCAGATACGGGCCTGTCAGATTCCGCTGCCTGCACATTAGCGGCGGCGGATTCGATTGGGCTGTAACGCCACTATTCAGTATACCCCGGAAAACCGGCATAATGCAAGTATTTATCCCGAATACTTCTGGTGGATGAGGTGATGCAGTCAACGGCGGGGGTTGCGCGTCGCACGAGCACGGGATCCTTGTCCACCAGCGAAGTAGTCGTGCTTCCGGCGACGGGACCTGCGGAGCCGGCAAGTGTTTTGCAACGTCGCCCTGGATAGGGGTATTTGTAAGCCGACCAGGTTGTGACCCTTCCAAAATTGGCACCGTTTAGAATCGCTGCCGGAACTGTCGGGCAGCGGCGTCGCTGGCACGTGGCCCGCTTGCCCGGGCGTCCGCCCGAGACAGACTCAGTAAGCCGCCCCGGCGTGTTTGCAGTGATCCGCGGCAAGTGTTATCGTGCCAGAATCGAACCATCGGGCCCAGCCGGCAAAGTTCCAACGCGAGACACTCCCCCATGCGGCAGCGGGGCCGACGAAACCGTGACACCCGCCGTTTGGCATCGTCACGAAAAGGCACGCCCGGCACGACCCGATGGCGGGGCGTGCTGCTCGCCGCCCTCGTCGTGCTGGCCGCAGTGGCGGCCGCCGTCTGGCTGCGGACCGCCGGTCGACAGGAACCGGTCCCATCGCGCGACGACCGGACCGCAAGGGCGCCTGAAGAACCGCCTCCCGTCGATCCGGCCGCCGTGCTGGGAGTGGCTCCCGACCCGCCGCAGACGGTCGAAGCGCTCAAGGACGAGGCCCTGGCCGCCTGCCGCCGGCTGGTAAGTGATCTGCCCGAGCGACCGCAGGCCCATGCGGTGATGGCGATCACCTTGATGCGGCTTGGGCAGACCGACCCGGCGGTTGAAGCCTGGCGGGAGTGCCTGAAGCTGGACCGCGATTTCGCTCCCGCGCTGCTCGGTCTGGGGAAGATCGCCGCCGACCGGGCTGAGTACGATGAAGCGGCCGACTACGTGTGGAAATCGGTCGAGCGGGCCGCCGATCCCACTTCGGCCTACAGCCTGCTTACTGAGATCCTGCTCCAGCAGGGCAAGACCGACGAAGCCCTTCGGATCGCCCGGACGCATGTCGCCCGGGCACCCGATTCGGCCGAGGCCCATTTCTGGCTGGGGCAGGTGTGGCTTGAGATGCAGCGATACGACGAGTCGCAGCGGAGCCACAAGCGGGCGGTCGAACTCCGCCCTGAATTCACTTCCGCCTACCATTCGCTGGGGATCGCCGCGGCGCGGCGCGGCCAGCGCGGGCAGGCGGCCGCCTATCGCAAGAAGTTCGCCGAGTTGAAACAGAACGATCTTGCCCGCGACCGAGGCCGCAACCGCCAGTACCGCGACCTGCCCGCCCAGCAGGAAATCGCCGCCACCGTCTACCGCTCGGCGGGCGATGTCTATGCCGACGCCGGCAACCTCCGCCTTGCCGAAGCGCACTGGCTGCGGGGGGCCGCGGTCGCACCGCAGGAGACCGCCTGCCGCGCGGCCCTGCTGGCGCTCTACGAGCGGCAGGACCGGCCGCAGGCTGCGCTTCGGATAGTCGAACCGCTCCTGACCGGACCCCATGCCGACGCCGATCTCTGGACGCGGGCCGGCCAGCTCTACGCCCGGCTCGGACGCTTCGAGCCGGCCGAGCAAGCCTTTCACCAGGCGATCGAAGAAGACCCCCAGGCCGCCGAAGCCTGTTTCGGCCTGGCCGAAGTGCTCATCTCCGCCGGTCGCGACGCGGCCGAGTACGCCCCCTGGGCCGAGAAGGCAGCCGCCCTGGCCCCATCGGTGCGAACATGCCTCCTGGCCGCCGCCGTGCGGAACGAACGCGGAGACCGCCGCGGCGCGCTGGCCGCCGTCGAACAGGCGATGCGACTCGATCCGGGTAACCCTCAGGTGCAGCGAGCCTATGCCGAACTCAAAGCGAACCAGTGATCGCCGGAGAACCGCGCCGTGGGCCCGCCTCGTGCTCGCTACGGTCGCCGCGACGGCTGTTGCGATGACCACGGCGCCGGTCGCCCTCCTTGCCGCCGCGCCGGCGCCCTGCCCAATCCAACTCCGCAACGTCACGCCCCAGACGCGGATCACCTTTCGCCACACCGACGGCAGCAGCGGCCGGCGCTACATCGTCGAGACCGTCACCGCCGGCCTGGCTACCTTCGACTACGACGGCGATGGCCTGATCGACATCTACTTCGTCAACGGCGCGCCGCTTCCCGGCGCCAAGGCCGATCCGCCAGCCAAGGACGCCCTCTACCGCAACAACGGCGACTGGACCTTCACCGATGTGACCGAGCAGGCGGGCGTGGGTGAGATGGGGTTCGGCCTCGGAGTGGCCGCCGCCGATTACGACGAGGACGGCGACCAGGACCTCTACGTCAGCAACTTCGGGCCTAAGGTCCTCTATCGCAACAACGGCGACGGCACGTTCACCGACGTCACCCGGCACGCGGGTGTTGCCGACGGTGAGAAGGTCGGTGCGGGGGCGTGCTTCCTCGATGGCGACGCCGACGGCGACCTGGACCTGTTCGTGGCCAACTACGTCCAGTTCACTTTCGCCAACCATGCCGAAGTGGTCGTCGACGGCCATCCGCAGTATGCCGGTCCGAAGGAGTATGAACCGGAGCAAAGCACCTATTTCCGCAACAACGGCGACGGCACCTTCACCGATGCCAGCCGCGCATCAGGCATCGCCGACCACCCCGGCACCGGCATGGGGATCGTGGCCCTCGACTTCGACAACGACGCCGACACCGACATCGCCGTGCTCAACGACGTGGCGGGCAATTACCTCTTTGCGAATGACGGCCGCGGCCGCTTCGACGAAGTCGGCCTGCTCACCGGCTTCGCCTACAACCTCGACGGCAACGAAATGGGGAGCATGGGGGTCGACTGCGGCGACTACGACAATGACGGCTGGCTCGATCTCTTCCAGACCGCCTACTCCGGCGAGCTTCCCGCCCTGTTCCGCAATACGGGTGACGGCGCATTCGACGATGTCACCCGGTCGTCGGGCGCCGGCGTGGGGGCTTTTCCTTACGTGAACTGGGGCACCGGATTTGCCGATTTCGACTCCGACGGCTATCGCGACCTCTTCATCGCCAACGGGCACTTGCAGGACAACGTCCATCTCTACGACGGCACCACGGCCTACGAGGTCCGCAACCAGGTGCTGCGCAATACCGGCCGGGGGAAGTTCGTCGACGTCTCCGGCCAGTGCGGCGATGGACTGCTGCCGAAGCTCTCCAGCCGCGGCGCGGCGATCGACGACCTCGACAACGACGGCGATCTCGACATCGTCGTGCTCAACTCGCGCCGTGAATCCACCGTCATTCGCAATGAGAGCCCCAGCGGTAATCATTGGCTCCAGGTCCGCCTGCGCGCGGTCCGCACCAATCGCGACGGTGTCGGGGCCCGCGTCACGGTGGTGGCCGGCGACCTGACGCTAGTGGACGAGGTCCACTCCGGCCGCGGCTATCAGGGCCATTTCGGCACCCGCCTCCACTTCGGCCTCGGCTCTCGCGACCGCATCGATCGCATCGAGGTCCGCTGGATCGGCGGCCGGACCGACGTCTGGGGAGACATCGCGGCCGACCAGTTGATCACCCTCACGGAGAGGCAGTAGCCCACAGTTGCCTTTCCGCTCCGCGAAACAAGCGTCCGCCCGGAAGATGCCCGCACTTGCGGACCTCGCGCGCACGATTATGATTGGGCTGACCGTTCATGCCCCCGCACCCGTTTACACGCCCCCTGGGAAACATCCGATGTCGAGCAGCGTGAAACCGTTCCTGATGCTCGTCGCCCTTCTGCTTGCCATCCCGACCGCAGTCCGCGCACAAGGAACCACCGAGACGCCGCCCGACGCGGCGCCGATGCACCGCATCGACGCCGCCTCGCCGCAGGGACTCCGCGACCTCTTCCGCCACACGGACCAGCCGCTGCCCTTGGTGAGCGCCCACCGCGGCGGCCCCGAGCAGGGCTACCCGGAGAATTGCCTCGCCACCTTCGAGAACACGCTCCGCCACACGTTTGCCATCATGGAAGTCGATCCGCGCTATACCAGGGACGGCCAGATCGTGCTCCATCACGACGACACGCTCGGCCGCACCACGACCGGCCGCGGCAAGGTCTCCGACTTCACGCTCGCCGAGCTTAAGGAGCTTCGCCTCAAGGATCCGGCCGGCAACGTCACCGAGTATCAAATCCCCACGCTCGACGAGGCCCTCGAGTGGGCCCGCGGCAAAACGGTCCTCGTGCTCGACCAGAAAGACGTGCCGGCCGCCGAACGGGTGAAGAAGATCGCCCAGCACCAGGCCGAATCGTACACCATCCTCATCGTCTACAGCTTTAGCGACGCCCGGGCGGTCTACCGGCTCAATCCGAACGTGATGATGGAGGTGATGATCCCCAGCCGGGCGAAGGCCGAGGAGTTCGACGCCCTGGGCGTGCCGTGGGCCAACGTGGTGCCTTTCGTGGGGCACACGCCGCCCGATGATCCTGCGCTCTACGAGTACATTCACCGCAAGGGTGCGAGCTGCCTCATCGGCACCTCGCGCAACCTGGACCGCAAGGTCCTCACCGGCCAGGTCGCCGACATCGGCGCCCTCGAAGCCGACTATCGCGCCTTCCTCCAGCGCGGCGCCGACCTGATCGAGACCGACATTCCCACCCTCCTCGGCCCGCTGCTTTATAGTAAAACCACCCTCCCCGCCGCCAAGGCCCCCTATCTCCACGCAAAGTAGGCCCGCAGTCCCGTCTGGTGCCACGGGCCTGCCCGTGCTCTTCAATGCCCGGTTCTTGCTGCCCCGAACCGCCGCACGAACCTCCGCGATCACAAACGTTCCCCGGCAGCCTCAAGCTACGCGATCGTCTGGTGCCACGCGCTCGCCCGTGCTCTTCAATATCCGGTTCTTGTTGCCCCGAACCGCCACACAAACCTCCGCGATCGCAAACGTTCCCCGGCATCCTCACACTCCGCGATCGTCTGGTGCCACGGGCTTGCCCGTGCTCTTCAATTTCCGGTTCTTGCTGCCCTGAATCGCCGTACGAATCTCCGCTCATTGAGAGCATGCACGCTTGGAGACCACGACGATCTACACCAAGGTGGCCGTGATCCGCCAGCAGCAGGTGCAAAGCCCGTTGGACATGCTTACGGGAAAGCCGCATCCGCCGCGGCGTGAGCCGCGGCCGCGCTGGGTGACGCTGGAGATTCCGCCCCTGGAAGCCTGGCAGAAGCCACTTTCCTGGCTCAGGCCGGAGCAGCGGGAGCGGATCGCCAGTACGGATTTTTACCAGCTCTTGCAGCGGGAAATCACGCGGCGCTACCTGGCCCTGAAGCGTCCGGCCGGGTGAAGGGGGCGGCGGAATTCGGCACAGTTTGCGAATCCTGCCGGGTGAGGGACTGCGCCGAGAGAGCAGAGGAACGGCCGACTCGACGGCCGCCGTCTTCCGACGGCACTGCTGCTCTTGGAAAAACCCCGCTTGTGGTATAGCATGGAAGTGGTCGCAGAAAGGGTCCGCGCAACCGACGCGAACGGAGTCTGCGCCGTGGACCGCACTTGCGGTCAAAGCTTGGACCAAAGAACCGTTGGGCGAGCAAGAGTGAAAGTATTGAACCGATTGCGCTATTCCAGCCTCGTAACGCTGCTGGTTGTCGTGACTCTCGCCAGTCTACTCGCTTGGCTCAACAAGCGGGAGCGCAGAGTGATATCGGAGCCGCACTACGCTCCCTTGGTTGGCGCTGTACTACATCTGCCGCCGTATGAGCCCAAAGAGATGGCGATCGACGTCCACATGGACCGAGGATGGCCGGTATGGCATTCGCGAGCGACGCGATCGTTCGCGGCGCATAACGCAGCGCTCTATATCGACGGCCCATTCGGTATGGGTGAGTTCATGCCCGAGATGGACTATGTTCGGCTCGCGTTTGACGTGCTTGTCGCTGTCAATATTATGGTCTTAGCTGGAGTTGCGTCAGAAGCCTATATGCGGAGGTGCCGACCAACACGGCACGGCCGCTGCGCGGAGTCACCTTCGGCGTAGTGCAACCGGCGGTGGCATTGTTACAATGAACGGCTGTTACACCGCAAACCTTCGGCAGCGGCGGTGCCGGCCGTGCCTTCCGTTGGCGGCTTGCGCTTCCGTTACGGCGGGAGATTGAAACGGGGACGCAGCTAGTTTTCGTGCCTCGGCAATCGCCTGTATCTGGCTGCGGGGCGACCGTACGGCTTGACAGCGGGTGCCGGCCTGTGCCACGCTGGCGGCATGCCAAGACACGCTCGGGTAGCGCCGGGAGGGCTGGTGTACCACGTGCTGAACCGCGCCGTCGCCGGGCTCCCCTTGTTTCGCAAACCGGCCGACTAGGAGGGCTTCCAGCGAATCATGGTCGGCCGAGGAAAGCCCCCGCGCGCGTAACTCAATACTAGCTGCGTCCCCGTTTCGAGTCCCAATACTAGCTGCGTCCCCGTTTCGAGTCCTGGTGATTCGCCATCGCTTCGCAAGTACAGTCTCGCATGAGATCGCAGCGCCCGAACTGCGTACTCGATCTGTACATGGCTTACCTATCGATGTGACACCCCGGCAAGGCTCGCTGAATCCTGCTTGCTCCAGCATTCGTCACACTTTCGGGCAGTTCCAGCTCCTCGAGCATCGCAAGTCCTTCGAGGTGTTTCAGGCCTGCGTCGGTCACTTCGGTGTCACCGAGAGTCAACGCGCGAAGCTGCGTCAACCCCCTGAGAGCTTCGAGGCCCGTATCCGTTATGCTCGTTTGGGCAAGGTCCAGAGTTTCGAGTTTCCCCATATTGCGAAGGTTTTCGAGGCCCGCGTCGGTTACTTCGAGCCCGCCGAGCAATAGCTCTCGAAGTTGCGACAATCCTCTCAGATTTTCCAGACCGGCATCCGTTACGTCCGTGCCAGTGAGATCCAGAACCTCAAGTTTCACCAGGCCTCGAACGTGCTCAAGGCCCGCGTCGGTCACACTCGAAAAGGAAAGGTCGAGCGCGCGAAGCTCTGGGAAGTGCTTGAGGTGGCGCAATCCGTCATCGCTCACGGGGGGATAGCCGAGGTTGAGGGCCTTCAAGTGCTGCAAGTCCGTCAGTCGTTCCAGCCCTGCACCGGTTACTTCGCTTCCGCCGGTCGATAACTCCCGGAGCTGCGTCAGCCCCTTGAGGTTTTCCAGACCGGCATCCGTTACGTCCGTGCCAGTGAGATCCAGAACCTCGAGTTTCACCAGGCCTCTCAGGTTCTCGAGGCCCGCGTCGGTCACCCCGGAATAGGAAAGGTCGAGCGAGAGAAGATTGGGAAAGCTATCGAGGATCTTCATGCTGGTATCTGTTGCATTTTCGGGAAATCCTAGCGTCTCGAGTTCTGCCAATCCCTCGAGGTGCTTCAGGCCTGCGTCGGTTATTTCGGTCCCACCGAGCCACAACTCTCGGAGTTGAGTCAGCCCTTTGATGTGTTCCAGACCGGCATCTGTTACGCTTGTGTGAGCGAGGTTCAGAATCTCGAGTTTCACCAGGCCTCTCAGGTTCTCGAGGCCCGTGTCGGACACATCGGTGAAGGCAAGGATCAAGGATCGAGTCTGCGGAAGACCTTTCAAGAGAACCAGGTCCGCATCGGACAATTCGGGTTCGCTAAAGTCGATACCAATCACAGGATCGCCCGGATGCTTTCCGGCTCGCTCGATGTTGCCACCAAGGCGCTGAATCTCGGCGACAATTGCAGGAACATCGCCAATCGGCATATCTCGACGTGCAATCGTTTCTCCCGTGGCCGCATCAGCTTGCTCTGGTTTCACATCCAGGTCTACGGGCTGCTCGCTCTCCCCTCCGCAACCCCATGCAATCACCAGCAGTACGAATGCGGATATCCCAAGCAACAGTTTCCACTTCATAGTACTTGCTTATCCGTTCAAACACTTCCCCCTAGGATTCTGCCTCACAAACGAACCACGTCTCCTGGGCAGAGGCGTTTACCCCGGTTACCTTTTGACAGGACAGCGCGACCCGATGGCACTTAGACTATCGACCCTGATAGTCACGTCAACCCATTTGACGACCTGCGCCGAGTCCTGTCAAACCTTTGCTTCTCGCCCCAAGCCCGTCGAATTTCCAATCGCGTCAACAACTTCGGAATCCAACTGCCATTCTGCCATCCGCGAAATCAAGATACCAACTTCCCGTGGCGACCGCGAGAGATGGCACAAAGGGCCGGGCCGGTTCTCTTCGTCCTGGCCGGGCGAATTCGGCCAAACGGCCTCTGATCGTGGGTTTGGCCTCGAGCCGAATCATACTTCGGCCTGGCCACCGGGGACAAGATGGCGATCGTCTGGAGCATCCTGGCGCGCGGTGCCGCCGGACGAACTTGGTTTCAGCCTCACCCCTGCCGCACGAGACGGATTACCTGCTGCCGCACCGCTGCGGGCAGGAGGGGCCAAGCCGCGACCACCTCGGCCAGCTCGGCATCAGGCACCGGCCTGTCAAAAGACCGTCAAAAGGCGTCGGGAACCTTTGTCCTAGCGACATGGCGTATTCCACCTGCTCGGATCACGGCCGGTCGAGCGGTTTCTTGACAGAAAAGGTGCGACAACCTTGGGACGGGCGTCCCGCGCGGCGGACGGTGGATACGTCTATCACGTGCTCAACCGCGCCAACGGGCGGATGGCGATCTTCGAGACCGACGACGACTTCGCCGCCTATGAGCAGATCCTCGGCGAAGGCCGCGACCGCCATGAAATGCGCATCCTGGCCTATTGTCTTCTCTCCAACCACTGACATCTGGTCTTGTGGCCGAGAAACGACGGGGATCTCTCGCGATTCACTGGCTGGATAACCCCCGATCCTTCTTCTATCTTCTTTTCCTCCCTCTTCTTTTCCCTCTCTCCCCGCCCTCACATAAGGCCCGAAGCGCCGGCGAGGCCCGCAGTGCTCTCACCCACCCCTCGGCATCCGATAAACCCGCGTCTCTCCCCCCGCTCATCAATATCCCGCGTTCACACGCCCCCAAATCTCTCCCCCCTCCGCGCGCCTCCGCGTGAACCTTCCTTCCCCCGCCGCTCCGTTTCCCTTCGCTTTTCCTCGGTGCTCTCGGTGATCTCTGTGGTTCAACTTCCGACTTCCTTCTTCCGCGCCGTCCCATCACCCACTCCCGCCTCTTCAAAGAATCTCTCCGCTCCCCCCAAGATTTCCTCTAGCGATCTAGGCCACACTTAATATATATACGTACACTGACGCAGATCAATCAGTCGGCGCGTCCGCGCCGGCCCCCACAAAAGCCCCTCGCCGGGCCCCGCGCCTAGTCCGCGCGCCCGCGCGACGGGCCCATAATCACCCCCATACAAAAGATCCTGTTCCATGCACCGCTTGCCAGGCTCCATCACTCGCGCCCAGCCCCGCTCCGACCGCAACTCCCCTCGCCCCAACCCTTTACAGCATCCCCCGTCCAAATACCCCTCTACGAACTTCAACACTGAAGCCAAAGGTAGTAGAAAACTTATGTCCATGACTCAGGTGCGAAACCCCTTCACCCCAACCACTTACCGCAACGCCCCTCGACCAAGTCAACCGAAACACCATCAAAGGGCGTTTCGCTTCGATGCAACAATGTACCGTTCGGCAGTGCAGACTCGCGACGCCCATCCGCCGAGCCCCCGCGTAGCGTGGCGGTTGGCGCCAACTTCAACACGTACCTCACAGTACGTACGAAGTTGCGTCGACTCGCTCGGTGCGAAATCCCTTGATCCCTTGCACTTGCCGCCGCGCCTCGCGACGCGCGATCCGCAACAACGCGTCTATTGTTGCGCATCGATGCAACAATGTACCAACGCGGCCGGGGTCCTCCATGATCGCTGCGCCCGCTCCCCGCCTCGGGAGCGGCTACGCCGCGCGGCGCTGCGCAGGCGCGATCCGCGGCGCGGCGGTCGGCGATGGCGTCTGATATTCGGGTATCAGCGCGCGGAGATGCGGCACGATTGCATGCGGATCGTCTTCGGCCAGCTCTTCCAGCCGCTGGACCGCCATCAGGATAGTGTGCGGATCGCGCACCTCCCGGTCGGCAATGACGATCTTCGGGTGCCGCGTCGGCAGATGCTTCTCGCCGTCGATGTGCAATTCCTCGAACAGCTTCTCGCCCGGCCGCAGGCCGGTCACCTTGATCTCCACGTCGTCCCCCACGCTCAGACCCGACAGGCGGATCATGTCCTGCGCCAGGTCGACGATGCGAACCGGATCTCCCATGTCCAACAGCAGGATCTCCCCCCCGCCTCCGATCACGCCGGCCTGGATCACCAGCCGCGCGGCCTCGGGGATCGTCATGAAGTAGCGCTGCATCCGCGGGTCGGTGATCGTCACCGGGCCGCCCGCGGCGATCTGCTGGCGGAACACCTGTACCACGCTCCCCGCCGAGTCGAGCACGTTGCCGAACCGCACCGTCACAAACCGGCAGGCCGACAGCTCGGTGAGCGACTGCACGTACATCTCGGCCGCCCGCTTGCAGGCCCCCATGACGCTGGTGGGATTCACCGCCTTGTCGGTCGAGATCATCACCAGCGACTCCACCCGGCAGCTCATTGCCAGGTCGGCAAGGATCCGCGTGGCGGCGACGATGTTTTTCACCGCCTCGCCCGGATGGGCCTCCATGAGCGGCACGTGCTTGTAGGCCGCGGCGTGGAAGATGATGTGCGGCTGGTGCTGGCGGAGCAGCGAGCGAATTCGATTCGCATCGAGGAGGTCGGCAATGCACACCTCCAGCCGCGCGTGCGGCGCCAGCGCCCTGAGCTCGCGCTCGAGGAAAAACTGCCCCGTCTCGCTGCGGTCCACCAGCACGATCTTCTCCGGCGCGAAATGAAGCAACTGCCTGGCGATCTCCGAGCCGATGCTCCCGGCGCTGCCCGTCACCAGCAGCACCCGGCCGTCGAGCCACTGCCGGATGTGGTCCATCTCCAGTTCGACGGGTTCGCGGCGGAGCAGGTCGTTGATGTCCACCGGGCGGGGGCGGATGGCGACGCTGCCGACGATAAGCTGCTCGTAGCTCGGCAGCACGGTCACGTGGATCGCGTGCCGCCGGGCCTCTTCCATCAGCCCGCGCAGCTCCTTGCCCGGCAGGCTCCCCGCCGTGAGCAGCACTTCGCGCACGGCGTGCCGCTCCGCCAGCCGGCAGGCTTCGCCCACGTTGCCGATCACCGGCACGCCGCCGATCCGGGTGCCGAGCGCCTGCGGGTCGTTGTCGAGGAATCCGACCACGCGATACGTCAGTTTGCCGTTGCGGATGATCGCCCGCAGGAGCAGTTCGCCCGCCTCGTTGGCCCCCACGATAAACGCCGGCACCCGGTCGGCCGAGCGGAAGAACATCCAGCTCCGCTCCTGGAATACCCGCAGCGCCGCGCGCAGTCCGCCGACCATCACGATGGTCGTTCCCCAGTCGAGCAGGAACACGCTCCGCGGAATCACGTGCTCGGTGATGAACAGCCGGTCGATGAGCACGAACACCAGCAGGCTGCTCGACGCGGCCTGGACGAGCGCCACCAGGTCGTAGAACGTCAGGAATCGCGCCCAGCCGCGGTGGATGTGGAACCAGAGGAAGACCATCAACTTGATGGCCACGGCCAGCGCCACGGTGCCGGCAAAGCTGCTGAGCGGCCGCGCCGTAAGCTGGCCTTCGTAGCGCAGCCAGTAGCTGAAGTAATAGCTGGCAACGAAGATCAGCACCAACAGCAGCCCGACCAGGCTCCGGCGCGCGGCGCGCCAAGCAGCGAGGCGCGCCGAGACGGGCGCGCTGGTTGCCGGCGATTCGGCCGTTTCAGTACTTGTCAGGATGCGCATCGAATGTGACTCAGGCAGAACATCGCGGAGCCGGTGCCGACGGCGGAAGTTGTCGCTCGAGGAAGCATGCTCCAGGCAAGAACCAATCCAAAATCGTTTCCCCTTTCCTCCTTGCCCCGTTTATTGGTGCTCAGATTGATGACGCAACACCTTCAACCCATTTTTCCCTCGAGCTGGGCTCCCGTTGGTCGCCCTCGCTCGACGATCAACCTGAAGTTCAATAGCGCCGCTCGAACCCGCTTGGCGCCGCGGCCATCTGTCTCTGGCGGTCGATCTCGACCTTCACCTCCCGCAATTGTTTCTCCACCAGCGGCGTATTCGGCCGCCGCCGCAGGCACCACAGCAATTGCTCGTGGGCCGCCGCGAATTCGCCGCTCTCCATCAGCCGCCGGGCCAGCGCATAGCGAGTGGTGTAGTCGTTCGGATCGTATTCCAGCGCCCTTTCAGTGGCCCGCACCGCCGCGGCCGTGTCGCCCAGCGCCGACGAGAGCAGTCCCAGCTCGCGCCACAGCCCGGCCGCTTTCGGCCCGCCCGCGCCGGCCAGTTCGTGCTCGAGCGCCTGCCGGTACCGCTCGCGCAGCGGCGCAATCTGCTCGGGCAGCGCGCGGTCCTTGTAGCGTTCGTGGAATAGGCGCAAGCCGTCCAGATCGGGCTCGAACACCGCCAGATAGAGCTCGATCTGCTCGTCGTAAAGCGCGGGATCGCAGTGTCCCAACAAGTTCATCAGCCGGCGCCGCTGCGCCTTGCCGCACTGGAACGCCTGCTTCCAGTACGCCAGGCACCCCTCCAGGTCTCCCGCGCGCTGCGCCTCGATCCCCGACTGCATCAGCACGAGCCCGTCGTGCGGTCGCACTTTGAGCGCCTGCGCGACGCAGTTCCGCCCGCGGTCGGATTCCGATCCGTCGAGGAACTCCAGGTCGGCGAGCAGCAGGTAGCCAATTCCCTCCAGCGGGCAAAGGCTCACCGCCTGCCGCGCGTGGCGCCGCGCTTCGACGAGCATCGTCCAGTGCTCGCCGACCGCCGCGGCCAGCCAGCGGTTGAACTCCTCACGCGACGCGAATCGCGAGCGGATCGCCGCCTCGCGGAGATCGCCCAGCGTCATCACGTTGACCGACTTCTGCTGCAGCAGGCCGAACAGCCGCAAGTAGGCTTTGGCCAGCCGCAGGTGGGCCTCGTCGTGATCGGGGTGCCACCGGAGCACCTCTTCCAGCCGCGAAATTGCGGTCCGCTGCGCGGTCACCGTCGCCTGGTAGGCGGCTTCCGCATCGGCCACTTCCGTATCGGCCGCTTCGGCCGCCGGCTCTTCGCCGGCCGAACGTCCCCCGGTGGCGCGGTCGAGGACCAGGTAACCCATCCAGTGCGGTTCGGCCACCACCGGTCCGAATCGACTCACCGTCATCCAGACGCCGACCACGGCCACTCCCAACGCCGCGGCCAGTGCCGCCGCGGCCGGATACTCGCTCCGCCGCGCCGCCCGCGACGATTTGCCGGCCGTGATCTGCGACAACCGGCACGCGCAGCCCGCCAGGATCGCCACCACCGCCATGCAGCCGGGTACGTACCACACGAAATCCACTGTGCTCTGCACCGCGCTGGCGACCAGCGCCGCGGCGATCGCGCCCACGCACACCGCCGTCCGTGGCGAGTCGGCCCGCCGCAATGCCGACAGGCACCAGTAGCCGCAGAGGCCGATTCCCGCCACCACCAGCGCCAGTCCCGCCACGCCCGTCTCCAGAAGCGTCTGCAAGTAACCGTTCTCGGCGTGCGTGTAGTAGACCGGGTTGTTCTGCTCTTCAAGGTACATCGGATAGACGTGCCGCAGGCTGCCCACCCCCGAGCCAAGCGGCAGGAAGTCGGGGATGGCGGCCGCCGCGGCCCGCCAGATGGTGCGGCGGCCTTCGAGCCGGTCAACGGCCTCGACCGTGCCCGCGGTGAGCGTGTCCAGCCGTTCGGTCACACTGTCGTGCCCGACGATTGTCAGCGCGCCGGCCACGAGCAGCACCGCCGCCACCAGTCCCCCCGCGAAACGGGCGTTGATCGCGCCGAACCACGCCGCCACCGCCAGCGCAACGAGTGCGGCCGACAGCGTGGAAATCGCACCGCCGCGGGAAAGCGACAGCAGCACGGCCAGGAGCACTACGCCCAGCGCCATCACGCGGGCCGGAGCGGCCAGCGACGGCTCCGTCGCCGTGCGGCCGAAACGGTGGCTGCGCCGGCGGCTCCTCTGCCGCAACGCTTGGTAAATCCACCACACCATCGGTCCGACGCCCAGGGCCAGGAAATGGGCGAAATGATTGCGGCAGGTGAACGGCCCCTTGGCCACATCGGTGGTGCGGCTGTAGGGATGCTCGTAGATCCAGAAGAACTTGCCGTTGGCGGTGACGTACTGAATCAGCCCGAATGCGGCCATCGTGATCGCGGCGTAGGCGCACCACCGCAGGATCCGCTCCACATCCTCCAGACTGCCGACCCGCTGCACGGTGACCACGAACAGCATCGAGTAGGCCAGGAAGATGCACAAGGCGCCTCGCGTGGCCGCCGGAACGAGCGTCGCCTGCGGCCAGGACCCCAGTCCTTCGCTGTCGGATTGCCAGAGGGGCAGGATCTCGCCGGTGTGCGGCGAAAGTGCGGCCAGAACGTTCGCGGGCAGCGGAGCGAGCTGCAGCAGGACGATCGCCAGACCGGCCAGCAGGATGCTCGTGCCGGCCGATCGCCGCCAGATCGCGCGCGGCGCGCGCGACTGCCGCAGCAGCCAGGCCACCGCGGCAACGGCCGCCAGCGTGGCCAGCGCCCATTGGCCCAGCGCCTGCCGCCCGCCCAGCAGGAACGGGACGACAAGCACGCAGCCAGCGAGCGACGCATCCACGACCTTCAACAACAGCGCGCTGGTGGAACCCGTGCCATGCCCCGACTGCAGCGCGGCCCCGGCGTCAAGCGTGGCGTAAGCGTGCGACATGGTCAGGCAAATCCCGGTTTTTCTCACGGTAGACTGCCGGCGCTAGACGGCGCGCCGGCGGACGGCGACCGAATCCGACGGCTTTTGCCCGGCGTTCGACGGGTCGCCTTCCAGCTCCTCATCTTCAGCTCCCACCAGCCGGTATTTCGGGGTTTCGTCCACGGTGTGGTTTTCGCCGCTATAGTCATAGTCGTAGGCATAACCGCCGTAATAGCCGTTGTCGCCGTCGGCTCCGACGCGGTTGATTACCACGCCCAGGAGCATGATCTTCAGCGCGCTCAGGCTGGCGGCGGCCCGCGTGACCAGGCGGCGGCGATTCTTTTCCGGCTGCACGACCAGCACCACTCCGTCGACCAGCCGGCCGACGATCGCCGTGTCGCTGGCCGCCAGCGTGGGCGGGCTGTCGATCAGGATCTGGTCGTAGACCGATTCCGCCCAGGCCAGCAGGTGTGCGAACGCCGGCGTGCCGAGCAGCTCGGCCGGATTGCTCGGGCGCGGGCCGGAGGGGAGCACATCGAGGCCGTCGACTCCCGAGGCACGAATGCACCGGAGCGCGGCGCCGGCCACCTCCTCCTCGCCGCCGATGATCGTCGACAGACCCTCGGCGCCGCGGCAGGCCAGCAAAGCGGTCAAACCGGGCCGGCGCAGGTCGGCGTCGATCAGGAGCGTCCGCTTGCCCGACTGGGCATAGGCCACGGCGAGGTTCGCCAGCACGGTGGTCTTGCCGTCGCCGGGTTCGGAGCTGGTGACCACCAGCCGCATCGAGGGGTGCTCGGTCAGCGACAACGCGGTCCGCATCGTGCGGAAGGCCTCGCTCTCGGCGGAGTCTGGCTGCACGTGGATCTGCAGGGCGTCGAGCCCCGATTGGTCGACCGCCTTGAGCGGGCGGACCATCGCCAGCACCGGGGCCCCCAGTTGTTGTTCCATCTCCTCAATCGAGCGGAAACGGTCGTCGAGCGTGTCGAGCACGTAGACCGCCATCAGCCCGGCGCCCAGCCCGCCCACCAGGACCATCAGCAGCACCCGCTTCAGGTTCGGCGAGATCGGCACGTTGTTCACTTCGGGTTTGCTCACGACATCGGTGCGGATGTCGGGCCCCTCCTGCTTCACCTGGATGTCGGAGACCTTGTTGATGAAGCGCTCGTACATGTCGCGGTAACGCTTCTCGGCGGCCTCGAGGAGCTTGATCTGCGCCAGGCGGCTGTTGAGCTGCGATGCCTCGCGGCTCAGGTCGTCGTACTGCTGGTAGTACATCGCCTCGCGCTGCTGGGCCTCGCTGATCTTCTGCCGCAGCATGTTGACGATCATCGGGCCCAGCTCGGTGGCCCGCAGTTCGGCGATCCGGTCGCGCAGCCGATCCTGGTAGCTGAGCAGGTATTGCTCGGTGAGCCGGACCTTCTGCTCCAGCGCGAGGATTGCGGGATGGTTCGACAGCCGGTCTTTTCGCAGCCGTTCGAGTTCCGCCTGATCTTCAAGCATCGCCCGTTCGAGGTACATCTGGGTCTGCCCCGACGTAGTGTTGAAGCCCAGGCTGCTCAAGAAGAGGTCGCGCCCGGCCACGTCGGCCACGGTCATGATGTGCTGCTGGAGATCCTCGCCGCGGGCGATCGACTCCTCGACAGCGGCCATCAGCGCCTGCAGCTCGATCCGCTTCTTGGTCGCGTCGATGAGCGACTCGTTGATGGCGATCGCCCGTTGGACGACCGGGTGGGTCAACCGGTCGTCAGGGCTGCTGGCCAGGTGCCCGACTTCCCGGTAGGCCTGCTGCAGCTCTTGATTGGTGGTGTTGATCTGCTGTTCGAGCTGCAGTTTCTCGTTGGTCAGGATCTGCAGGATGGCCAGCGCCGTTCCTTTGTGCGTGGTATCCATGTAATTGAGGTAGGAATCTACCACGGAGTTGACGACGGCCACGGCTACGTTCGGATCGCGCGACCGGTACTCGATTTCGATGATGTTGGTGTTGTAGGCCGACTTGGCGCTCAGGCCGCGCCGCAGGGCATCCGGCCACCGCTCCTTGGGGCTCTCCTCCAGGTCGATGCACTCTTCGGGGCGCAGCCTGGCCAGGGCGCCCTGGAGCACCTTGGCGGTGGAGATCACTCCCACGTAGGTGGGCATCATCGTCTGCTTGCTGTTGTCGAGGGTGGGATTCATCACGTCCGCACCCGTCTGCATCACCAGCAACTGCGCCTTGGCCGAGTAGAGCCGGGTCGCGGTGGCGAAGTACAGTCCGCCCAGCAGCCCGGCGAGCAGCAGGGCAGCGATCACCACATGCTTGCGTTGCCGCACCGCCAGCGCGAACTGCATCAGGGCGTAGACCATGTGCGTCGTGGACTGGCTCTCCGGCGAGGCCGGGGCGACCGCAGGTTCCTGCATGGGCGTTGTCCTTTACCGATCTCCGCTGATGGCCCGAGTCACGGCGCTGCGCCTTCAGAACATGGGCACCGAAGTGCTGAAGCCGAACCGCATGAACCGGGTGAGTGCGTCGACCAGCATCGTGGCCGGCGTCTCCTCGATCGACACCAGATCGCCGGCCTGGAGGCGGACGTTGGCCTCCGCGACGGTCTTGGCCTCGCGGATGCTGGCCTGGATCCGCACCATCTGCCCGTCGCGGGGATCGCGGCGGATGATCCAGACTTTGTCGGCCACCTGCATCTCCAATCCGCCGGCAGCGGCCAGCGCGTCGAGCAGGTACCAATCCTGCCCCACGGGGATCTCGTATTCGCCGTCTTTGTTTACCAGCCCCATGACACGGATCAGACGCTCGGAACGGGCGGGCACTTCGACCACGTCGCCGTCGTCGACATAACGTCCGCCATTGCCCTCGCGGGCGGCCTCGACCAGATTCACCTGAACGATCTGAGGACCGCCGGATGTCTCGCTGTAGCTCGTCAGTTCACCCGGCGCTCCGGAGGCCACCTTCATCCCATCGGGCTGAAGCAGATGCGGACCGCCGTGGCGCTGCGGAGGGCGGCGAATGATCACATCGGGGCCGGCGTTCTCGGCCAGTCCGCCGGCAGCGACGATGGCCGCCAGCAGCGTGCTGTTGCTCCGCGGCAACTCGTACACCTGCGGTTCCTTCACCGCGCCAATCACCGTGACGCGGTTGACCCGCTGATGCTCCATGATGAGCGTGACGGTGGGATGGAGAAGGATATTGCGTTGGCCTGCCATCGACGCGATGGCTTGCTCGGCTTCCTGGATCTTGAGTCCGGCCACGGAAACGGCGCCCACCAGGGGCACGTTGAGCGCGCCGTCCTCCCCTACGCGAACCGGCGTCGGACGCAACTCAACTTCGCCCTGGCTGGTGACGATCGACACCTCGAGGACGTCGCCGCAGTCGATCAACTCGCTGCTCGACGTGGCATCGGCCAGTCCGGAGAGGCTCAGCGTTTCGATCGAGTCGGTGGGGGCAGCAACCAACTCGGCAGGAAGTTGCGCGGCGCGATACACCTGTTCCTGGCGGCAGCCGGCAATCGCCAGGCTGCATCCCAGCGCCGCAGCGGCCCACAGGACCACTCCCTGCCTTCCGGTTCTGACCGGCAGCATCGCCATTCGACGACCCGTTCGCTTTGATGAGAAGGACAATAAAGACCAGACGAGATAACGAGGAGAAGAGATGAAGCGTTCGGCCGATATTTCCTCGTTCTGCTAGGGTGTGACCGGAAACTCGTCGTCGGAATCGAACAACGCGATCGGGATCGACGACATCGCCGCCACCAGGCCGCCGATCATCAAGGTGTCGGATTGCACCAGGCATCGAGCCGGCATCTGGCCGCGCGCCACATCGCCCACCACGACCAGGAGCATCGTGCCGCGGGCATGGGGCGGGGCCGTGCGGCAGGCCCACGCGCGAACCGCTCTGGTATGCTGCCCGACCGCAACCTGGTACAAGCCGCCGCGGAGCCCGGCGGCGCGGAATTGGCCCAGCGCGTCGGTGTGCGTCAATAGCGGCTGCCCGTCGCGGGGCGTGATGCTCACCGCGGCGAGCGAAACCGGCATTCCATCGGCGTTTACGACCAGGCCGTGGAGGCTTCCCGTCTCATCCAACTCCACGTCGGGAACCGCCAAGGGTCCGGAGACAAGCTCCGTTGAGGGCGCCGCGGTTTGTGGCGTTTCGGCAGTGCACAACGGCAATGCCAGCCAGAGATAGGTTGTGACGACGACGATCCCTTCCAAGGCCCGCGGCACGCGCATGAGTCGGTTCCCTCCTTGGCCGGTGACTCCGTGGAAAAACGGAGCGATCCCGCCGGTGTTCCGGAGACAAGCGGCGGGATGCTACACGAAACCCACACCAAGGGGAATACCAAGAAACGACTGGCCCCGCGAGCTTGTCATCCGTCGGCCGGAGGAACCGACGAAGGGCAAACGCGCGGGGCTGCGCTGATCCGAGCGAGAATCTACCGAGCTTTAATTGGGCTGTGCAATGAGTCTGGCTCCTTGATCGGGGGGAAGCAATTGCTGCCCAATCCGCCGCGAGAGGATAGGCGTCTGGCCTACGGAGTAGCCGGTTCGTCGTCTTCGTTGGCTTCGGAAATGGCGATGCCCACCGGCACGGCGATGCCCGCCGCGATGCCGCCGAAGATCGCCGCCCGCATCAGCGGACCACCCGGCGGGCCCCAAGTGGGACCGCAGGGGTTGCACGGCGCGCACGCGGTGCCGCATGGGCCGCACTGCTGGCACTGGCCGCGGACCAGATCATGTCCGGCGACGACGAGCGCGCCTTGCTGGGCCTGCGGCGGGGCCGTCCCCGGCACCCAGGTCCGATAGGAGCCCGCGCCCTCGGCAGCGCACAACTGGTATACGCCTCCTTGCACGCCGCGGAAGGCGAAATACCCTTCGCCATCGGTCGGTGCGACGGCCAGTTGCCGGCCGGCTTGTTCAATCGTCACCGGCACTCCCGCTAACGGTTGCCCCTGGGAATCAACCACCTGGCCGAGGAGCACGCCGCTGGTGGTCAGGGCGACATCGACTGCCCCCTGCACCGGGGCTGTGGCCAGGGCCATACCAGGAAGCAAGCAGCCAACGACTGCCAGACACGCGAGACTAGCGAGCGTGCGTTTCATTTTTCGTGTATCTCCACAACAAGGTTGGAGGCTGAGGCTGAACTCAGCTTTACTCCGGGGATAACCCTGGCAAAGCGGAGCCGGCTGCCGAGCCGTGGCTCGCTGGCCCATACTTCCGACGAGAATCGATCAATCCCCACATTCCATGCGTTGCGGTCGCCCCTGACCGAAACGAGAAGAAGTGCGGACGTAGGGATCGTAGGCGTTATTCCTCATCGGACGGTTGTGCCGCACCACTCCAGCCAAGTGTGCTGGTTTTTCCGCGCTTGCGGGCTGCGCGGAATTCTCGCGTTGTGCCGGGCGGTCGCAGCATGCCGGTTGTGAGGGGTCGCCGATGAAGAAACCGGGGGTCGAAGGGCATTCAGCGCCCCTCGGCCCCCGGTTTCGGCGGCGGAGGAATGATTCAACGGGAGGCAGCGTCGAGCCGACCGGCCCCCATGCCGGGCAAGGACGCCCGGCCGGCGGGGGCATGGCGGCTAGGGCGTCGCCGGTTCGTCGTCGTCGCCGGCCTCAATGGCAAGGGCGATGCCGCCGCCGATGGCCGCTCCGGCGAGACCACCGAGCACGTACGGATGCGACAGCCAGAAGCGGGCCCAGCCCAGTTGACCACGATTGAGATCCTCGCCGGCAACGACCAGCGCGCCCGGCTGTGCTGTCGGCGGCGCGGTGCCGCGGCTCCAGACGCGATACATGCCCACACCACCGGCTGAAGACAACTGATACGTGCCGCCCTGCAATCCACGGAAGGCGAAATAGCCGCTGATGTCAGTTACTCCGCGGCCGATCTCGCGGCCCGAAGCATACACCGACACCGGCACCTGCGATTTCGCTCGGCCCTGCGGATCGAGAACCTGACCCAACAGTACTCCGTCGGCCGTCAGGACGACATCGTACAGTTGGATTCCCACTGCGGCGGGAGCGGCCGCGAAAGCGCTGCCGGGTAAACAGCACCCCAGTACGGCCAGGCCGACAGCCAGTCCTTTAATAAACGATCTCATGGTGCGTCTTCCTCCCGCGATTGTTTCTTTCTGACGTTTGCCCGGCGAAACCGCAGCCAGCACGCCAGTTCCAACTTCATCGATCCACGACACCACAACCACTCGCCCGCACCGCATCGAGGCCCGCCCGCAAGCTTCAGCCTATCGCAGCGCAGATGTAGCGATTGTTTGCTCTTTTCCTATCGGACAGATTCTGCCGCCAGATGATGGAAAGATGCGCGGATTTTTCCGATCGTGACAGGCAAAGAATCTCGCTGCGCTTCGCAAGCTTCCCAGCTTGGCACGTATCGCACGCTTTCGCCCAGCGGCAAGACCGTCTGCGTCACATGGTGCGCCTACTTGCGCTTCCAATTGGCAAAGTGGTCGGTGTATCGTCGGCGCAGGTCGGGAAACCGGCTGGCCAGCCGCTGGCTCAGCAGTCCCGGGGGCGTACTGCGGCGGATGGCGGCAAGATACTCCACCAGCTCGGCACGCGCCTCTGGCGGCCCATGGAGCATGAAGTGAGTCCAGGCCCAGGCGTCGCGATACTGGGCACCGCCCATTTCGCCCATGTCGCCACGGCTCTCCAGGCTTTCGATGCTGGTGAATCGCCTGAATCGCAGCGACCAGATCACGCTTCTCAGGTGCGGATTGTCGAAGGGTTGCCGCTCGGAGGGGAGCTCGAAGTATTCGGCCAGCCCCTCGTCGAGCCACAGCGGTACCATCGGCAGCGACGCGTGCAGCAACGCATGGGTGCTCTCGTGCCGCAAGTCGATCTCGAGATCGCCGCTGCGATAGGCGAACACCATGCCTGGCCCGCCCCGTTTGATGTAAAGCGCGCGACGGTACGGCAGTTCGGGAAAATAATGCGACATGTACACGCGATAGGTCGGCTCGTCACGCAGCAGATAGAGCTGAATGGGTTCGGCGGCCGGCGGCACATCAAGATAGTCGACGAGGTCTTGCTGCAGCAGGGCAAGGCCGTTCAGGACGCTTTCAACCTCGCGGAGCGGAAAGTCCGCGTGGCACGCAAACGGCCCGAATTGCCGGATTTCGGTCCAGTCGCGGGCCGGGCAGGGTGCAGGGCAGCCCAGGGTGGCGAGGAGAAGCGTGACCTGGAGCGCGCTTTTCACCCGGCTTTGCTCCAGCAGAACCAGCGACGCAATCCCCGCCGTGCCCAGCGGGCGCGGCCCGGGGGGACGTCGCGTCCGGCGGCCACCAAACCCGGATTGCGGCAGCAGAGTTCGTAGGCGGCTTCGCGGCCGACGAGTCCGGCGACCTGTTCGAGTGCGCGGCGCATGAGCGGGCGGCGGGAACGGGGGCTGTGGGCGTCGGTGGCGAGGAAGTGCACCAACCCGTCGGACACCAGGCGCTGGGCAAACTGCTGAATCTGGGGGCCGAATGTTCCTGCGACGCTACCCGCGGTGACCTGCATCAGGCAACCGGCATCGACCAGGGGGCCGAGGACGTCGGGCCGGGTGAGGATTCCCCGGTTCCGTTCGGGATGGGAGAGGATGCCGACCAGGCGAGCAGCATGGAGGTCGTCCAGCAGTCGGTCGAGGGGAAGGTAGACCTCGTGGGGAAGTTCGAGGAGCACGTGCCGGCGCCGATCGGCCAGCGTGAGCACGTCTCCGGCGCGGATGCCGGCGATCATTTCCGGTTCGATGCGGACATCGGCGCCGGGAAGCACGGTGAGGGGGATCTCGTGCTGGTCGAGGCGGTCCTGGAATTCACTCGACAGGGCGCGGATTGTATCGCCGCGGTTGCCGCTGAAGTTTCCCAGTTGGTGCGGCGTGGTGATGATCGTCTTGATGCCGTCGCGAACGGCCATTTCGGCCATCGCGAGCGAGTCGTCCCAGGAAGTTGCTCCGTCGTCTATCGCGGGTAGCAGATGGCAGTGGATGTCGATCATCGGCAGCCTTCCTTTTGGTGCAGATGTCTCGGCCGCGCTGAAGGCAGGCGGGACGGCGCGCACCACAAAACCCGCTGGCCTTCGCTACCGGCTAGGCAGCGCGACGTCCGCCGTGCACCGCCGCAGGGCGGCGTGACGCATACGATGGCTTTGGCGGTTCGGCCGAACTGGCCCGCACCGGCGGCGGCGCTAGGCGCTTGCCGAGGCAGAACAACCGTGGCACGGTGAACTTGTGGTAACAGTGGTGGCACTTCAGCGGCGCCAATAGCAGGCACGCACACAAGACTCTCTGCCAACCAGTGACCTGCCGCAAATACGCTTTTTCTGCCCAACAACGGGGGCACTTCATCCCGTCGCCCTTTCCAGCCGCAGTTCGATCTTGACCAAGGCGGCGTAGACTAGGGGGGACGCGCCGATCCGTCAAGATCATTGCCGCTGCCGACTCAAGAGGTTTTCCCGAGGTCTCTTCGAGTCATTCGAGTCCCTCGAGGCGTACTTGCAGCTTAGGCAGGTCAACGGACGTCTGGCGATTGCGGCGGAATCGGCTCGTTGGGCCGGACCCCGTATTTCTGCTGCCTGGCTCGCCCGTGGGGACAGCCTCCCAGGGTTACGAGCATCTCCAGCCGTTGAAAGAACCGGGCCAGGCGGTTCCCTTGTCGGGCTCGGGTGCAGATCGGGCACTTGCTTTCGCAGTAGTCGGGGTCGCCCATCGATGGCTTTCAAAGTTGCTGAAGTTTCGTGCCGAAGCAAAGCAGGTGGCTGCGATGCACCGGTAATGCCGTGCGCTGGTCCGATCGCGGCACATGTCAAAGACGCAATCGGCAGTCAGGCATTCAACTGCCAGATCGAGTAATTGAGCGCGGCCGCAAATGTGACCCACGCCAGATAGGGCACCAACAGAAGACCGGCCACCCTCGAGCGTCTCCAGAACGCTACGAGTGTGGCTGCAATGGCGATCCAAAGCAGGACGATGTCGGCAAACCCCAATGCTGGACTCGTGAGCCCGAAAAACAGCCACGACCACGCCATGTTAAGGGCCAGTTGCACCGCAAACAACAGCAGCGGCACCCCAACGCCGCCCGATTCGCGTTGCCGCCAGACCAGCCAGGCGGCCACCGCCATGGCGATATAGAGCACGGTCCAAACGGGGCCGAAGACCCAACTCGGCGGCGTCCACGACGGCTTGTTCAGCGCGGCGTACCAGTCATCGATGCGTGGAACGGTCGCGGCGCTGCCCAGCGCCGCCGCTCCGAGGCATACGACCAGTAGGACTACCAGCCCAAAAGTCTGCTTCGCCGGGCTCATTGTCGGGCTACTTCTTGGCCAGTTCGGCCTCGATCACCTTGATCACCTCGGGGGCGTCGGGTTTCGTGCGTGGCGCAAAGCGGGCAACGACTTCACCGTTGCGGCCGATGATGAACTTTTCGAAGTTCCAGTCGATCTTACCCGGCCCCTTGGGTTCGGTGTCGAGGGCCGTCAGGTGTTTGTAGAGCGGCGCGGCGTCTTCGCCATTGACTTCGATCTTGGCAAACAGCGGGAATGTCACCCCGTAGTTCACCCGGCAGAACTGCTGGATCTCTTCTGCCGTGCCCGGCTCCTGCGCTAAGAATTGATTGCAGGGAAATCCGAGGATCGCCAGACCTTGGGATCCGTATTTCTCGTGCAATGCCTGCAGTTGCTCGTACTGGCGAGTCAGGCCGCACTTGCTGGCGACGTTGACCACCATGACGACCTGCCCCTGGTACTTGCTGAGATCGACCTCCTTGCCATCCAGCGACTTCATCGTGAAATCGAGTGCGGCAGGCGTCTTGTCGGCAGCCGTTTCGGCAGCCTGGAGTGAGGCGGACAGGCCGGCCAGGATGACAGTCGCTGCGGTGACGGATGTTCGGATCATAAAGCAAGTCTCCACGGAGATTATCGGGACGGGGGTGATAGTGCGGCTATGCGTGTCGGGTGAAGATCGGCTCGGACTGGCGAGCGATCTGCTCAATGGTGATTCGTTCGTTTTCGTTCAGCGGAGTCAGCGCTCCGGCCTGAGCGAGTCGAACGGCCATCTGGAACAGCTCCCAGTGGCCGGGCGGGATCATCGCCGTCACGGGCAGGTGCAGCGTGAATCGCAGCCCCAAGGCAACCTTGTCGACATCGTCGAAGGGCTCGTACCAAGCCTTGTTCCAGCGGCGCGACTTCCGATCCGTGCTGGCGGGCCATTTCTGGTGCGCCATCGCCTTGAGCGCCAGAATGCCCTTGCCAGCTTCCTTGGCTCGCTGGTGGACCGAAGGACCGAACTCCGCCTTGATCCAGGTGGGGAAGCCGAAGGGAAAAAGGACCGAGTCAAAATCAAACCGATCCAGGGCCGCATGAGCGGCTTCCTCGCTGTGGGCCGAGAAGCCAAGGTAACGCGCCTTGCCGTCTCGCTTGGCCTTCTCAAACGTCTCCATCGCCCCGCCCTTGGCGAAGGCTCGTTCAACATCTTCGAGCGTGGTGATCGCGTGCAACTGGTAGAGATCGACATGTTCGGTCTGGAGGAGCCTGAGCGACTCCTCTAGCTCTCTGGCCGAACCGGCTGCGTCTCGCTCGGTGGTCTTGCAGGCCAGGAAGCATTTCTCGCGATGGGGCTTCAGCGCTGGCCCCAGCCGTTCCTGGGCATTGCCGTAGGTGGGGGCGACGTCAAAGTAGTTGATCCCCTGATCGACGGCCTCGGCCACGAACCGGGCGGCCTCTTCCCGAGTCACATCCTTCACTGTAATGCCGCCGAAGCCGATGATCGAGAGTTCGTCTTTCGCGCGCCCGTAGGGGCGACGCGGGACGGGCTGCGTGGGCGCTTGCCCGGCCGCCAGCTTTTCCTTGGCGGCGAGATAGCCGGGATCGAGTGCCGACAAGGCTCCCGTCGCGGCGACGGTGGCGAGGAAATCGCGGCGTTTCATGGCGGGCCTCCTGAGGCGGGGTATTGCACAGCAATTGTAGCCGGGCAGAGAAGCCCTCCTTTCAGTTCACCGGCCGCCGCTGCCGGAAGCCGCCCGCCTATTGCGGCGGCGGACCAAAGCGAAAGAGGCCGTTGCCGCCCGTCCCGGCGTACAGCCGCGACGGGTCAACAGGATCGACGATCAGCGTCCCGACGCGGTAGCACGTCAACCCGTCGAGGACAAACGGCTCCCAGGTGTCGCCCCGGTCGCGAGAGACCAGCACGCCCCGGCCGTTGCTCACGTCGTACCCCTCCTCCTGCAAGGCCGCATAGAGCGTCCCCGGCCGGCTCGGGTCGGCCGCCAAGCTGGTTACATAAACGCGCACGCCCCGATCGCCGTCTCGGGAACCCGGACTCTCGAGGAACGCCGACTGTTCCCGACTCGTCCAGGTGGAGCCGCCGTTGGTCGATCGATAGAAGGCGTTGGGATAGTCGATGCCGGAGAAGTTCCGGTTCCCCACGTAGATCGTCTTCGGGTCGAGCGGATCGATCAGGATACATTGCGGCTCGACGCCCGTTTTGACCAGCTCCCACTCGTCGCCGCCGTCGGTCGACCGGGCGATGTAACCGCGGATCTGGCTTTGGTCGGCATCGCGCGATCGCACCACCGCGGCCAGGAACAACCGCCGCGGATCCGTCGGATCGAGCACCAAGTGCTTCAGCAGCCGGCGGTCCGCTGGGAGGCCGGCAGATCGCTCTTGCCAGGTGAGTCCGCCGTCGTCGCTCCGATAGATGCCGTAACCACCGACCGCCGCATAGATCGTGCTGGCCGGCAGCGGATGCCGCGGAACGATGGCCATGCTGAACACGGCTCCGGGAGGCAGCCCGCTGCCCGAGTGGCCCACCAGGTGAAACGACCGGCCGCCGTCGACGCTCTTGTAGATCCGGTGCTGATCGTAGTTGCGGCCCTTGGAGAGATAGACGATCTCCGGATTGGCCGGATCGAGCACGACGCAGCCCATCCGCCCATAGCCGCTGTCGAGGCCGTTGGTGAGCCGGTAGCAGGTCTGGCCGCCATCGTCGCTCTTCCAGCAATGGGCATCCATGTAGCCGAAGTAGAGCGTCTGCGGTCTGGTCGGATCAACGGCCAAGGCTTGCGGGCCGTTCATGCAGAGGATTTCGCAACCCCGCCCCCGCCACACCGCCGGATGGTCGGCGGTAGCCGGACGGACGAGATCGGTGGCCACCTGGTTCCAGGTTGCCCCGCCGTCAACCGTCTGATAGAGGTCCATGTCGTTGCAGTAGACCAGCCGCGAGGGGTTTCTGGGGTCGATGTCGATGCCGGTGACGGTTTCCCCCACAAAGAACCACGCTGAAGCGATGTTGCCCGACTGGTTGACCGGCTGCCACGTCGCGCCGCAGTCATGGGTCACGAACAGGCCCGACTGCCGATGCCACCCGAGATAGTACGTGTCTGCGTCTTGCGGATGGGCGATGATTCGCCAGGCTTCGGCTGTCTCAGGAAGCCCGGCGTTGGACGTCTGCCACGACTGGCCGCCGTCGGTGCTCTTGAGCACGCCGCCCCGCCCGTCCGGGCCGCGGCAGTAGGCCAGCAGCATCGTCTCGGGCCGGTCCGCCTTGAGCGTCAAGAATGTCGTCAGGTAGCCCTCCAGGTTCTCGCCCAATCCCTGCCACATCTCACCCGCATCGCGACTCTGGAAGACACCGCCGGGAGTGGACGCATACAAGTGCCTCGTGTCGCGCGGATCGAAGCAGATGTTGAAGACGGATAGACGCCGAGCCGATTCGCCTCCAGGCAGATCGATCGGCTTCCAGGTCTCGCCTCCGTCGCCGCTTTTGTAGATGCGGCCGCCACGGGTACCGGCTTGGAGCAGGCCGTACTCCCGTTCATGCCCCACGCCCGCGTAAACGATATTTGGGCGGTTAGGATCGACGGCGATGGCCGAGATCGGCGCGCTGAGCCCGAAAGTCTCCAGCGGCTCAAAGCCGTCGCGACGGATCTGCCATGTTACGCCGCCGTCGTTGCTTTTGAGCACGCCGCCGTTCGAGCCGGCATATACGACGCGCGGGTCGCGCGGATGGAAGGCGAACGCGTTGATGTACGTATTGGGGATGCCGGAATTGACGATGGTCCAACTCTGGCACTGATCATCGCTTCGATACACGCCGCCCACGTCGCCGCCCACCAGACAGACGCCGTCGTGCTGAGAGATGGCCACCGTGCGATACCATCCGCCGCCGCCAGGACCGAGGTTCGTCCAGCGGCGATCTTTGGCCTCCACCGTGGATGCCCGCGGCTCAAGAGCGGGCCGAACGTTCTCAGGCGACGGCCGCAACTCGTCTGCCACCTGCTGGGACGAGAGAAACTCGCAGCGCCGCAACCGCAGCGTGTAACGCCTGCCGATCTCGCCCGGTTCCCAGAGCGAGAGCACCACCCCTCGAACCGCCTCGGGGGGCGGGCAGTCGAAGTCGTCGAGCAGAAGCGTGCGGCGGTTCCATTCGGGCGGAAATATCATGTCTTCTTCGTAGATCGCGGCCGTCCGCCCATCCGCTCCCAGTAGTGCGACGCGCGACACGTGGAGGGCCAGTCCGGTTGATTCTTCGCCGCGCCCTTCCAGCACCAACCGGTCTTTGCCGCCCAACGGCAACGGGTGGCGGAAGATGATCGAGATTTGCGCACCCGGCGATTCGGACTGGACGTCGCACCGCAAGTAGTCTTCCACATCCGACCACCGGACGTCTCCGCCGGGCGCGACCCGGCTGGCAGTCAGGTCGACGTCCAACGAGGTTCCGCCGGCGTTGACGGACGACATCGACGCAAGCGAAATCACGCTCATCAGGCAACACGCACTTCGCAGGATCACGGCACGAATCACTTTCATTTAGGCGTATTCGAAGGTGCACGGCATCTTGTCGAGCAATTCCCGGCCGAGCAGGCCGGGGCCGGCCATCGTCGCTGGCGCGGACAGGGAGTCCATTGTGCCCGCCATCCGTGCTACACATCCATCCTTTCCATGCGTCGGCCGCGCGATTTCTGTGATCAGCAGGGCGTGTTTCGCAGGGGCGAAGCCCGACGTATAATACCGGATAGGGGTTCCGAGCCTTACCGGGTGGCGAGAATGGGCATCCGTTTCTACTGTCCCAACGGGCACAAACTGAACGTCAAGGCGTTCCTGGCGGGCAAACGCGGCATATGCCCCCACTGCGGTGCTAGCGTCCTCATCCCGCTGGAGAGCACCCGGCCCAGTTCCAAATCATCCGGGCAGTCTAATCTCGCGTCTCCCGGCGGCTCGAGCGAGCCGGTAACGACCCTGTTTCCGGATGAGACGCCTCGGGTGGCAAATCACCCCTTGGGCCCGGCACCGGTGGTTTCTGATCCATTTGGCGGGGCCCAGCCACAGGCCGTTCACGGAGCAGCAAGCCACGCTGCACCGCCGTTATCCGGCTCGGCCCATCCGTCAGTCGATCCGATCGCCGAGAGTCCTGACGCCATCTGGTACGTTCGACCGCCGAGCGGCGGGCAGTACGGTCCCGCGGTCGGCAGCGTGATGCGCAACTGGCTGGAAGAAGGCCGGGTAGGCCCCGAGGCCCTGGTGTGGCGCGAAGGGTGGAAGGACTGGCGGCACGCGCAAGAGGTGTTTACGCAACTTCACGCCGGCGACCCGCTGGTGGTCGTTCGACAGCCGACGACGCCCGCTCCGGCAGCGGTCGCTCCCCCCGTGACGCGACGTTCGCGCGGCTGGGCGTTGCCGCTCATCGCCACGCTCGCCGTGCTGCTGCTCATACTTATCGCCGTGCTTGTGTGGATCCTGTGGCAGCGTGCCGGGGGCGATGGCCAAGCCGGCGCGGAACCGGCGTCGATTCCGGCCGCCGAGGCCCCGTCGCCGGACAACTCGGATTCACCGCCGTGAGCGCCTCCTTTGATCGCGGCGTGGAATGGCTTCGCGTGGCGCGCGGCGCGTTTGTCCAAATCAACTCTCATCGACAACCAGCCTGAGTGCAGTATGAAGATCCGACAGTTCCTCGACTATCATGGTATTGCCGACAATCCATTCGCCGACGAGGACGCCCAGACCGACGTCATCTTCAAGGGATTCTGCATCACCAGCACCTACCATCCGACATGGGACAAGATCTACGGCAATCCGGCCGAGCCTGCCACGGCAGTGGTGTTTGGCGAGAAAGGTTCGGGCAAGACGGCGATCGGACTGCAGATCGTCCGCCATCTCACCGATTACAACGCCAGCCACCCGGCGGGCAAGGTGTTCGTCATCCGCTATGACGACTTCAATCCCTACCTGGATCGCTACCGCGAGCGGTTCTCGGGCCGCCGTCGCCGCGTGGACAAGGTGCTCGCGCAGTGGAAGCTGTGGGACCACATGGACGCGATTCTTGCCCTGGGGGTGACGCAACTGGTGGACCGTGTCCTGGGGGTCAAGAAGGCGAACCATCCGGCGGCCGTCGACAGCGGTCCCTTGAATTCCGAGTCGCTCGACCGCTCCCAGGCTCGCGACGTGCTCCTCCTGGCCGCCTGCTATGACCAGTCGACCGCCGAGGCCTCCCTCGACCGCTGGAGGCAGCTGCGCAGGAAGCTGCGGCTGAATTGCTGGAAATCGATGTGGGACCTGGGGGTTGGAGCGGCGATCACCGTGATTGCTACTGCCCTGTTCGGCTGGCTGGCGTTCGACGAACGGCTGAGCTGGAAATGGGCCCTGATCCTCGCCGGCGCGGCAATCCTGGCCGGCTGGCTGCCGCGATTGACCCGGCTGTTCAAGTGGCATTGGCGGGCGTGGTCGATCAAGCGCAGCACGCGGGTGTTGAACCAGAACACGAGCATGCTGCGGCGATGCTTCATGAAGCTCCCCGAACGCCAGCTCATCGGGCAGCCTCTGCCGGCCTACGACCGGACCGACGATCGTTATGAGCTCCTGGTCAAGTTTCAGGATGTGCTTCGCGCGCTGGGATTCAACGGTGTCGTAGTCCTTGTGGACCGCGTTGACGAGCCGTATCTGATCAACGGCTCGGCGGAACTGATGCGGATGTTGCTGTGGCCGATGCTGGACAACAAGCTGCTCAAGCACCCCGGCCTGGGCTTCAAGCTGCTCGTGCCGGCCGAATTGAACTACTACGTCGAGCGCGAGGGGCGCGAGTTCCACCAGCGGGCGCGGCTGGACAAGCAGAATGTCGTGCGGTCGCTCGACTGGACCGGCCAGTCATTGGCCGACGTGGCCGACGCACGGCTCAAGGCCAGTTCGGTGCCGGGGCGCAATCCCACGCTCCGCGCGCTACTGGACGATTCCATCAGCGATCAGCGGATTCTCGACGCGCTCCGATCGTTCCGCGTGCCCCGCCACATGTTCAAGTTCCTCTACCGCCTGATCGTGGCCCACGCCAATGCCCACACCGAGGAACGCCCTTCGTACCGCGTGTCGGGCGAGACCTTCGAAGCCACGCTGGCGCTTTATCAGCGCGAGTTGGACTCGTTCGACCGCAGCGTCGGTACGGTATGACGATGTAACTTCTCGAAGGACGGTCCCATGTCTCGGCCCATCCGTGAACGGATCCGCCTGGCAACCGGCGACATTACCCGGCTGGACGTCGACGCGGTGGTGACGGCGGCCAACAGCGGGCTGCGCGGCGGGGGAGGAGTGGACGGGGCGGTCCACGCCGCCGCCGGACCGAAACTGCTGGCGGAATGCCGCACGATTGGCGGTTGCCCCACCGGCGAAGCCCGCATCACCGCAGGTTACCGCCTCGTCGCAAGGCACGTGATCCACGCGGTGGGCCCGGTGTGGCACGGGGGCCGCTTCGGGGAGGAGGCCCTGTTGCGGAGCGCCTACGTCGAGTCACTGCGGCTGGCCGAGGCGGGCCGGCTTGGCTCGATTGCTTTCCCGTGCATCTCCACAGGCGTGTACGGTTATCCGCAACGCGAGGCATGCCACATCGCCGTCGCGGCGGTATGCGAGTGGCTGGAGAACCACTCATGGCCGCGCGAGGTGGTCTTCTGCTGCTACATGGCCGAGGACGCGGCGCTGTACACCGAGCGTTTGGAGCAGATTGCCGGACAGGAGCCGCGCTCCGGCGACGGCTGAATCCCTGCGATCCGCGCGTGGCGATCGGCGCCCGAGATGTGCCCGGCAGCGGTTACTTCGAACTGTTGCTGCTCACTTGCGGCAGGCGCGGACTGGGAGCTCCTGATTCGAACTTCTCGCTGATCGCGTCGATCCGCGCGGCGGGCCAGCCGACCGGAGAGACGTTGGTTGCGGTCACGCTCGGGGGCGGACTTTCTCCGGCCAGTTCGCCCACGTACTCGTTCACCGCCAGCAACCGAGCCGCCGTCACATCGGCGGACTGGCCCTGGTGTACGAAGATCGAGCGATGCTGCGATGGAACTTCGTAGAGGATCCATTGCACTTTCAGGCGGCCGGCTTCGCTCAACTGGTTGAGCTCGTTGAAGTGGTGATCGCCCAGCAAATTCTGCCGCTGCCAGCCGGCGACGATCATCTGCTCGAACGGCGCCCGCACCGACTGCCGAGCGGGGCACACATACGGGTGCGGCCACTCGTTGTGGCGGCGAAAATCGTTGTAGATGTGGTGTATCAGGTCGGGCGCGCCCTGGGCATCAGCGGTGGCGGTCCATGCCAGCCCGGCCCAGACGGTTACGACAGCGGCGGTCCAACGAAGCATCGGCCATTCCCCCCGAAATCCATTTGAATGCGCAACGCCCCGATAGGCGGCGTTTGCCATGCATCCCTTGCCGGCGGCAAAGACATGCGCAAGCGATAGTCCATCCCCGATCTTTATCGGCCAGCCGGGGCGGAGAGCTTCGCGCAATCCTGTCGCGTCGCGCGCCAGGCCCGTCGCTGGGAGGGGACGGCCGCGGCCGGCGACTACCCCCCCGCCATCATCGGGAAGAGTTCCTTCACCATCGTTACCGCGGCCGGGCCGACGAGAACCACAAAGATGCCAGGGAAAATGAACAACACGAGTGGGAAGATCAGTTTCACCGCCGTCTTGGCGGCTTGCTCTTCGGCAAGCTGACGTCGCCGTGTCCGCATCGAATCGCTCTGCACGCGGAGCGCCTGGGCGATGCTCGAGCCGAACTTGTCGGCCTGGATCAGCACCGCGGCCAGGCTGCGGAGATCCGCTACGCCGGTGCGGGCGCCCAGTTCGTGGAGCACCTCGTTGCGCGGGCGTCCGACCTGAAGCTGGAAGTTCGCCAGGCTGAATTCCTCGGCGATGATGGCGTAGGTCTTCTTCATTTCCTCAGAGACCTTGCGCATCGCCTGGTCGAGGCCCAGTCCGGCCTCGACGCAGACGACCATCAGGTCGAGCGCGTCGGGCAGGCCAAGGAAGATGGCCTCCTTGCGCTTGCGACCCATGAACCATACCACGATGTCGGGGAGGTAGAACAGCAGGCCGGCCACGGCGATCGTGGACAGCATGGAGTTCTGGGTTGCCCCCTTGAGGGCCAGCAGCGCCGACCCGCCGAGGAACAAGCCGGCCATCAGCCCGGCGAATTTCATCGCCAGGAAGATGCCTTTGGCGGCCTCGCCGCGGAAGCCTGCTTCCGCCAGCCGGGTCTTGAGCCGGCTTAGTTCCAGTTCCGTCTTGGGCTCCAGCGGCTTGGCCAGCGGACTGGCTTTCTCCAGCACCTTGGTCATGGTGTCGGGCTTCTTCATCGCCGATGCGTCTTTCGCACCACGGGCGGCCCGGGGATTGCGCAATTCCTCCAGCCGCTCTTCGGTTCGCGATTTGCTCCCGGCGAACATCTCCAGGACCAGCCACGACAGGGCCGCAAACAGCCCGAACAGGGCGAAGGGCAGGACGTCTTCGAAGTCAATAAGTGAGGCGACTAACACGGCTCGATCACACCTTGATGTTGACGATTTTGCGGATGCAGATTGCTCCGAGCACCTGGAGCACGATGGCCCCGATCAGCATCTTCTTGCCCATCGGCTCCGTGAACAGGAGCATGATGTAATCGGGATTGAGCCAGTAGACGGTGAGAAACAACAGTACGGGCAGGGCCATGAGGACGATGCCCGACAGCCGGCCTTCGCCGGTGAGAGCCTGCACCTGGCCCCAGATCTGGAATCGCTGGCGGATCAGCGAACCGATCTTGTCGAGGATTTCGGCCAGGTCGCCGCCGGTTTGACGCTGGAGCACCACGGCGGTGGCGAAGAACTTCAGATCGAGATTCGGCACGCGCTCGGTGAGGTTGTCGAGCGCCTCTTCGAGCGTGACGCCGAGATTCTGCTCCTCGAACACCCGGCCGAATTCCTTGCCCAGCGGCGGAATCACTTCATGGCCCACGAGATTGAAGCCGGCCTGGAGGCTCTGTCCGGCCCGCAACGCCCGGCTGAGCATCTCGAGGGCGTCCGGCAGTTGAACGCTGAAGGCCTTGAGCCGCCGCTTGCGCCGGAACGTGAGCCAGCCCAGGGGCAGCATCGCCATGCACAATCCGGAGATCGGGACGAAAGCGGGGTGCAGCCCGAAGAACAGCGGCACGCACGCTCCGCCCGCACCCAGTCCCAGCGAGATGACCACCAGTTGTGTGACGGTCATGCTCGTGTCGGCCTGCTCGAACAGCATGTCGAGGTTGACCCGGGCAATGCGATTGAACAGCAGTTCAAAGGCGCCGGGACCGTTCTCGATGCTCTCGGTGAGCAGGCTGCGCTGCTTCAGCACAGCCTTGCCGCCGGGTGCATTGGCGGCGGTCAGCACCTGAAGGCGGTCCTCCACCTTGCTGGATGGATCGGGGCGGAAGGCCAGCGCCACGCCGCCGACCAGGGCGGCTACGGCAACAAAGGCCGCGACGGCAATCAGCGTCACACTCATGGTCGCTTTACGCCTCCATCATCACGCGCTGGCGGAAGGCGCTCGCCGGCAGCCGCACCCCGGCGGCCTCCAGGCGCTGCATGAACGTCGGGCGGATGCCCGTGGCGACGAACTTGCCGTACGTCCGGCTGTTCTCGTCGACGCCTTCCTTCTGGAACTGGTAGATGTCCTGGGTAACGATTGTGTCCTGCTCCATGCCGACCACCTCGGTGATATAGGTGATGCGGCGGACACCGCCCTGGAGGCGGCTGGCCTGCACGATCAGGTCGATGGCGCTGGAGATCTGGGTCCGCATCGCCTTCAGCGGCAGCTCGAACCCGGCCATCATGATCATCGTCTCCAGACGGGCCAAAGCGTCGCGCGGCGTGTTGGCGTGAAGCGTGGTCATCGAACCTTCGTGACCGGTGTTCATGGCCTGGAGCATGTCGAGGGCCTCGGCCCCGCGGCATTCGCCGATGATGATCCGTTCCGGCCGCATACGCAGGGCGTTCTTCACCAGATCGGTGGCCGTGACGGCGCCTTTGCCCTCGATATTGGATGGGCGAGTCTCCAGCCGCACCACGTGGTCCTGCTGAAGCTGCAATTCAGCGGCGTCCTCGATGGTCACGATGCGGTCGGTGTTGGGGATGAAACTCGACAGCGTGTTCAAGAGCGTCGTTTTGCCGGAGCCGGTTCCGCCGGAAATGACGATGTTCAGCCGGGCCTTGATTGCGGCTTCCAGCAGCATCACCATTTCGGGAGTGAACGCTTTGTAATTCAGCAGGTCTTCGAGCTTCAGCGGATTGGAACCGAAGCGGCGAATCGAGACGCAGGCGCCGTCCAGCGCCAAAGGCGGGATGATGGCGTTGAAACGCGAGCCGTCCTGCATGCGGCTGTCGACCATCGGGCAGGTTTCGTCGACGCGCCGGCCAACCTTGGAAACGATGCGGTCGATGATCTGCAGCAGGTGGTCGTTGTCGCGGAACGAGACGTTGGTCTTTTCCATCCGCCCGCGGCGCTCGACGTAGATGTTCTTCGGGCCGTTGATGAGAATGTCGTTGATCGTGTGGTCCTTGAGCAGGACCTCCAGGGGGCCCAGGCCGAACGTTTCGTCGAGCACTTCATCGATCAGGCGATCGCGCTCGTTGCGATTGAGCAGCGTGTCTTCCGTGTCGCACAGATGTTCGACGACCAGCCGGATCTCGCGGCGCAGGACGTCTCCCTCCAGTTCGCCGATCCGGCTCAGGTCGAGCTTGTCGACGAGCTTGCTGTGGATGCGCTGCTTGAGTTCCTCAAACCCGGCCTCTTTGGACTTCTCGGGCCGGGCGGCCGTATTGGGAATGCGGGGATTCATGGTCGAAGACGATGTCCTTTCGCCGCGGGGTTCCGCCGGCGCAAGGGGCCGGGGTTTCCTTCCGAAACGGGGCTGCCCGCCGCGCGCGGCGATGGCGGACAAATCCACCCCAAGAAGCATAGCTCAGGAAATGGGCCCGGCGCCGCGGGCGAATTGCCCAGCCGCCGGAATGGCCGCGCGCAATCGCCGCGGCGCGGCTGTGCGGCGAAGGCGGGGCCTCCCACAGAAGGGCAGTACGGCTACTTCCCCCGCCCGGACATGAACGGCAGGAGGCGAGTCAGACCCGACTTCCTGCCCGCCTGATCGCCGGCGTCCGACTTGTGAACGCCGGCAAGCGCATCGGCCAGGTTGATGATCGCGTGGGTAATCGACGCCTTGGGGGCGTGCTCGATGAGCGGAACGCCGTTGTTGCGGGCGTCGATCATCGTGCGATAATCGTTGGGAAGCTGCCAGTAGATCTCGCGGCCGAACGTTTCCTGGGCCTTCTTCAGCGTGATCTGCCCGCCGTCCAGCCCCGTCCTGTTGACCACGATCTTGACCTTGTCGGCCAGCCCTTCCGTCTCGTTGAACGAGGTGACCAGACGCACAACGTTCCGCAGGCAAGGCAGGTCCAACTGGGTCACGAGCAGCACCTCGTTGGCCATCTCCAGAGCGACCATATCCATCCGGCTGTAGCTCTTCGAGAGATCGATCACCAGATGCGTGAACGTGGCTTTAAGGAGCCCGATGACGCGCTGCAAATCGTCGGGCGAGACCGCCGAGACGTCTTCCAGGTGCACGGGCCGCGGCAGCAGAAACAGCCCCGACGCATGCTTGGTAAGCGACCGCCTCAGCAGCGCGAAGTCGAGCCGCGTGACGTTCCGTGCGACGTCGACTAGTGTGTAGTCGGGTATCGTGTCCAGAAACACATCGGCGTCGCCAAGGCACATATCCAAGTCGACGAGCACCACCGAGTTCTTTTCGTTCCGCGCCAGCGCGCAGCCCAGGTTGACCGCCACGCTGGTCGTTCCCACTCCCCCTGTCGCCCCGGCCACGGCAAGCGCCAGGCAGCCGCGCGGTTTGCTGTCACCGCGCCCGAACCGCCGCTCGCTGATGCGGCCGATGGCGGCCAACAGGTCCTCAAGCCGCACCGGCTGGGGCAGAAACTCCTTCGCTCCGGCGCGCATCGCCCTGAGAATCAGATTGCCGTCGTGCGAATTGCTGACCACCAGCACGGCGCACTCGGGCGACGACTCGCTGAGCCGCGAAATCAGGTCAAGCGCCTTCTCGGGGTCCTTGTCGAGGGCCACCAGGCCGATGTCAGGATTCGTCTGGCCGACAACGTCGGCGAAGAATTCGTAGCGCGAGCATTCGGCTTCCAGCCAGATCATTTCCATGCCCAGCAACATGCTCTTCAACGCTTCGCGTGAAGTGTCGTGGGGATCGACGATCGCCAATCGGAGGACGTTGCTCATAGCGGACCGATGCAGCAAGGCCAAAGGTTTCTTTCCGCCGCGGGCCGGTTCGGCGGGAGCAGGCGCGCCTGCGCTGGTCGTGAGCCGGGCCCAACGGATCCGGCCGTGAGCGGCCGGTTCCGTTCGCACAACACCCGGCCCGTTCCAACGCGAGCCTCAATCGAACGGCTACGCTCCAAGTATTGCTTATTCCATTCGCCGGCGCGGAGAAATCCACTGCCGGCGTGCGCATTCTCGGAGACGCGACTGCCGTTCGCCCGCGCGATCCGGCAACGTGGAGGTGAACGGGAGCCGCGCGGCGGGCATCACTTCAGCGACTCGTATCCCACCGGACCGATGAAGCCGGGCATTGGCTGGCTGCCCACGGGCTGGCCTTGCCGGGTATGCGGCCTGGAGGAGTTGAGACGCACCGGCGCGCCCGCCGTTCGCGACGGCGGCGGCAGCGGGGCGGGCCGCGCGGAAGAATCCGACGGCGACGGTTGTGCCGAGGGCGGCGGCCCGGCCGGCGGCGCATCCCCCTGGATCTCGGCGGTGCCGGGCTCTTCGCCGGCCGCCGGAGGCGGAATCACTTCCGGCGCCGGACTCGGCGCGCCCATCACCGCGGGGCCTTCCGCGTGCGACGGCACGACCACCTGGCCGCCTCCGGCCATCGCCGGCATGTGGCAGGAGGTCGCCGAGCACGGGTTGGGGGCGCACGTCGGCGGCACTTCGAGATAGCCTCGCATGAACAGGTCCCAGTCACCCGGATCGCCGCTTTCCGAACCCGGACCGCAAGGCGACATCTGGTCGCGATCGATGGCTTCGACGAGTTCCGGCGTGACGAGGATCAGCAGTTCGATCTCGTTTTTCACATGCCTCACGCGGCGAAACATCACGCCGAGATAGGGCACCTCGCTGACCCAGGGAAGACCCTGGCGTTCCGCCTCCACCCGTTCCTGCACCAGACCGGCGATGGCGAGCGTCTGGCCAGCCATCATTTCCACTCCGGTGTCGGTCTCCCGGACGAGCAGGCCGGGCATCGAGAATCCGTCGGCCACGGCGCCTCGTGCCGGATCGATGTCCTTGACTGAAGGCCGCACTTCCAGACGGATGCGGCCGTTGCCGAGCACGATGGGGACGAAATCGACCCGCGTGCCATACTCGACAAACTGGAATGTGGGCGGCTGCTCGGCGGTGCCCGGCTGGATCAACGGAATCTCGCCGCCCACCCGGAAGTACGCCGGCCGGCCGCTCACGGTCACCAGCGTCGGCTCGGAGAGCGTCTTCGCCAGTTGGTTCTGCTCCAGGGCGTCGAGCACCCCGAAGAAGGCGTTCGTGCCGTCGACGACGTTGAAGAAGAAGGTCGGTGCACCGCCGAGGGTTGCGGACGGCGATGTGATCGTCGCCAGACCATTGTTCACGCCCACGCTCCCCGGCGTGATTGCGTCGATCAGGCCGTTGACATTCGATACTACCAGGCTGCCGTCCGAAATCTGCGCCCAGTCCATGCCCAGTTGCCGAAGCTTGGTTCGCGAGACCTCCATCGCCTTGACGTGCAGCAACACCTGGTGGACACCTCCCACCTGAATGTTGGTCAGCACCTTTGGATAAAACTCCTCGGCGATCTGGCGGATGCTCACCACGTGGTCCGGCCGGTCCACGTATCCCGAGACCAGCACGCCGTTGGCCACCGGACGCAACGTCAACGCGGCGTTGGGAAACTCGTCCCGGAGCAGTAACTCCAGCTCGCGGGCATCGCCGTAGACGATGACGTCGATCGTATAGATCTGGCCGTTCTCGTCCCACAAGTTGACCTGCGTCACCCCCGTCTTCTTGGCGAAGATCTGGATCTGGGTAGGCGACAGCGGGGTCAGGTCCAGAATTTCCGGATTGTTGACCTGAGCCTGCGGAATCTTCTTGTCGAGCGTAAGTATCCGGCCACTGTTGACCGTCAGCGACTCGCGCTCATTGATCGACGTGATCTTGTGGACGATGGGCGCTGCCGGCAGCATTTCCCTCTGGGCGTGCGCCGTCGCAGTCGCCAGCAGAAAAAGAGTGCCGAAAAGCGGGACGAAGGGGAAAAGTCCCCGAGCTGGTCGCTGGGCCATCCTTGACTTCCTCACGTTCTCCCGAGCACGGCATCGGGGGGACCCGTGCCAGTATCCTCCATGACAACACGCATTCCTCAAGGCGAGCCTCCGGCTCGCCCCCCAGGCCCGACGGCATTTCCACCGCGCCCGGGAACATCGCCTCATCAGTTATCGGCAGACGAGTCGCCTTCCCCTTGCTTATCTTCAGCAAGGTCGGCAGAACCGGCATTGCCGCTGGATTCACCAGCCTCTGGAGGGATTTCTGTCGGGGGGGATAACGGGGATTCTGGCAATGGCGGCAAATCAGCACTCAAGCCGTGTCCGGCCGACGGTGAGCCGTCGGCACTTGTCGACGAGATCGTTTTCCAAAGCGAGAAGTCCGCCTGGGCTTTCTCCTCCTCTTTTCCGGTGGTTCCGGTGGGGGCCATCACCACCTCGTGGACCTGGCTGGCCTGCAGGACACGGACGGTCCATGTCTCGCCCAGCGGCGCAGTCGGCGCCACAACGGGTGCCGGTTCGTTCACGGGACCGCCCTGCGTCCGGAGAAATCCGAGCAGGTCTTCACTGGGGTTTGTCTCCTCGAGAGAGGGGGCTACTACCCGGTCGACCGATCCTTCGGTGCGGCCAAACAGTTGCATCGGCGTCTTCCCGTCCACGCTGGCCACCGTGTCGTCGGCCAAACCGCGCATCACCAGGCGGACTTTGCCCAGTTCGCTGGCGAGCATGACTACTTCGGCCTGATCGGGTGTGACGAGCAGCGACACGGTCTTCGCCGAACGCGTGCCGGAATCTTCGTCTGGCTCCAGTTCGACCGTCTGGTCGACGGCAAAGACCTTGATGTCCTGCAGCAGCGTTCGTGTGCTGGTGACATCGATCCCCTTGCTCGGATTCCTCGCCAGGTGGACAAGCACATCGACGCGATCGCCGGGCCGCACGAGGCTGGCCGTTCCGCTGACGTCGTCAACCTTGACGGCCGCGACACGAAAGCCCCGCGGGATCTGGTTGGTGACGCTGGCCTCGGTCTGTCCCTTGCCGAGCAACTGATTGTCGAGGATCGGCGAGCCGGCGTAGATGCGGCTCTTGGGACGGCGATCTTCGACGTCGGTGAACTGGCTCAGCGCTCCGGCCGGCACCTTGTCTTTAGGCCACTCCTCGATCTTCAGGGCCTCCGCCTTGATGAGATCGCCCATGGGAAGATCGAGGGCGGCCACAAGGACCGGCTGCATCTCGATCTTCAGAGCGGTTTGCTGGTTTGTCCGCTTGGCCATGACTTGCGTGATGCCGATGGCGGCCACCAGGCCGCAGCCCAGGGCCAACATGAGCAGGATCAAGGATTTTGCGCGCATGATTGACTCTCAACTTCCGTAAAAGCGCTGTTTCGCAAGCCCGGCTCCTGTCAGCGGTTCGGCCCGCTGATCCGGACGGGCTCCGAAACGGACTCCGAATCGCGACGTGCCGTCAGGTTGCATCGCCTGCTTCGGGGCGAAGCTGGCCGTGGTCACTGCACAGTCTCGCGGCGCATGATCGTCGCGGCGCGCAGTACCACTCCGCGTATAAAGATTGGCGTGGGAAGCCAACTGACTTCATCGAAAGGCACGCCGACCGTAACATTGATCGCATCGCCAAAACCGGAATCGGCCAGGCTGGTGGTCGTCCCATCCTGCCGGATGGCGGTGATGCTGACGTCCGACACGGCAGTGTCGATCCCGGCCCCGTCCAGATAGTCGTTGACGACGGTGCCTACCTGGGATTCCGTGGCCCCGTCCAGCACGGCCACCCGAGCGGCCTCGCGCGAGGCGTTCGTAATCACTTGCTGGACCATGACCATGCGACCGAACTCGATGATGCCAAACACGAACAGGAAGAACAACGGCGCGACAATCGCGAACTCAACCGCCGCCGCCCCGGCCCGGTTTCTTCGGCAAATCCGGCAAAGCCTCCCCGGCCCCGCCATGCCTTCGCGGGGGACTTCCGAATCGGCGCCCGGCTGCAGGCAGGTCTCCGCCGTTCGCCCGCAGGCGCCAATCTCCTGAACGCCCTCCGTGTGGGACCGCAAGCGGCGCGGTTCGCCGACCGGGTCAAGGACTTCGCCGCCGGCGGGGCCGCTGGCCAGCGCCACTCCTCCCGCGTCGTACGCTTCGTCGAACACGAGCGGTGGGTCGTCGGCCGGTCTGGTGATCAACGGAGGTCTCATATCAGCATCCCCATGTAGACGAAGTATCCGATGGAACCGATGGCAATCGGAATCCCGTAGGGCAGGAGCATCATCCGCGGCTTCCGCTCCGCGGCGTTGGCGGCCAGCACCTCGGGATTGCGAATGACCATGATCTCGCTGAGAATGGCCATGAACTGGCCCTGATGATGGCGCCACCGACGGCGAAAAACGACCATTCCCACGGCGATCACCGCGCCGGCGATCGTCGATATGGCAAAAGCCCACATCGTCGTCGAAACTCCGACCCAGGCGCCGACTCCGGCCAGCAGTTTCACGTCGCCGGCGCCCATGCCGCCGATGGCGTACGCCGGCATGAGCAGCCCCAATCCAACCGCCGTTCCCAGCAGGCTGTAGCCCAGGCCGGCCCAGCCGTACAGGCACAGGCTCGTGACCCACGCCGCGAGGATCATCGGCAGCGTGATCCAGTTGGGAACCTTGAGTTTCCAGCCGTCGATCACCGCGGCCACGATCAGAGTCAGGGTCACTCCCCACATCACCAGCCAGGCGATCCAGTGCTCGGAGACGGCGGCGGCGATGTTGTTGAACACGCTTAACATGGGTCGATCTTTCTCCTCGACAGTCTGGCGATTGAGTCATGAACAACCGGCGTCTCGCTGCCGGCCGCCCGGGGCGCTTCTTCGCCGCCGGCCGCCGCCCATCGCGGCGCGAGGCAAACAAGCGCTCACGCGCGCAGGGTAAGCAGGAAACTCACGACGCTTGCCACCAGCGTGACGAAGTACACCAGGATCTGGGCGGCGCTCGTGGCCAATTCGGTTGGGATCACTGGAACCATGATGCTTCTCCTCGATCATCAGCAACTCGGGGCCCGCGGGGCTATTCAACTCTAGGTCAAGAACCGCTTGGCCGGCGCCGAAAAGCCTTTTCTGCCTGCCGCACTGCGGCAACCGATTGCCGACCGCTCGGTTTCGGCAGACGAACGCATGGCGGCTTCCACAGTTGACCTTCTCGCGGGCGGCTGAAATGGAAACACCCCCTCGAAGCCCGGCGGCCGCGAGGGGGCGTTGTTCGTCGTGGGCGGCGGGGCTGATTGCGCCGCTCCCTTCTGCAAACAAGCGATTTTAGGGTGTGGCAGCAGCAGCGGTCACTTCCTGCTGCACGCGGTCGAACGTACTGTTCGCCGCGGTGCCCAGGTTGCTGATCGCAGCCAGGCAGACGATCACGATCAGGGCCAGCATCACGGCATACTCGACCGCGGTCGGGCCGTCTTCCGAGACGATGAAACGACGCACCTTGTTCGCGAACGACAGCATACAGAATCCTCCATTTCGCGGCCCACCCCGCCGGGCTCTTCTGGCCCGCGGCCGGAGTGCGGCCGGAACAAACTGGACTGGGATCCCCGGGACCGGCGAGCGTGTCGCCGTTGGCCTGCGGAGCTGTCTCGGCAATCCCAAGTTCGTTTACTGGTGCCTCGCCCTCGTCTCGCGCCGAATACGCTTTGCGCACCCTTTCGGCAGCCAGGCTGCCCATCGGCGACGCCGATCGGCCCTATGGCTTTGCGTCCCGGACTCGCGTCCGGTTTGCCTTTGTCGAGGGAGGCGGCAGGCCTCGGTTGTTCGCGGGAGCAGCCGGGCGGGATGTGACATGCAGTCCGGCGGATAAGACTCCCGTTGCGCCGCGATCTAGCGACCGCGCCGCGAGGTTCGACGTACGTGTGTCTCACCTCTGGAGTGAAACCTAGGTCAAATTCGACGCTTGTCAAATCGCGGATCTTGAAGAAATCGCTCCCGATTTCTTCCTCTTCGCCAAAGCCGCTCCGCATATCCCGACCATTTCCGCCTGAACTACCCGGCCCTGGGCGGACCAGACTGGCTGGTGCCTGCCTCCCAACCCGGTCGTTGACCAAACCACTGCTGACGGCTTGTGGCAAGGCCGTCTCGCCCCATTCCAGCTTGTCTCCGGCGAGGAACTGTTCCGAGCAGGCCCCAACCCACGTCTCGGCACCACTTGCTGAGATTGCATAACCGGATACGATGGTAGGCAATGTGGATGGTTGGAGGCCGCCCGGCGAGTATCCGATGGCGGACCGCGAGTCTGGCGGAACGGGATCGCGAGAGGCTTTGATCAGAGTCCTGGTCAGCGTATTCGGCCCTGCATTATCGCTATGGGAGCGTCGCTCATGAAACGCACGTGGCTATTGTCTGCCGTGTTGATGTGCCCGCTGCTGATGCTGGCACAGGAGGCCTTTTCCCAGTACACCCCCGGGGGCGGCACTGCGCCGTACCAGCCGGCGGTGCCCAGTACGTCGGAGGTTTACGGCGGTTACGGCGGCTACTACGACGGCGGCGGTACGACGGCCGCCGGCTCGGCGATGCAGGGCATGGCCAGCGTGGTCAACGCAGCGGGGAACTACAACCTCGCCACTTCGGCCGCCGCGGTCAACATGACGCAAGCCCGGAAGCAGGGAATCGAGAACTACAATTCCGCCGTCACGACCTACTACCAGACGCGCGAGATGAACCAGGCGTACCAGAAGGCGCAACGCGGCCCACCGCCCACCGCGGAGCAACTCAACCGCCTGGCGCAGAAGGGAAGCCCGAAGCCGCTTGAGTCGCAGCAACTGGACCTCGTCACCGGTGCGATTTCCTGGCCGGAGTTGCTCAAGTCAAGCGAGTTCTCTTCGCAGTGCGCGGAAATGCAGAAAGCGTTCGCGTGGCGGGCCCATTACGGCGCGTTCAACTACGAGCAGTTGGCGAAAGTGGAGTCGATCGCCAATTCCATGCTGAGCCAGTTGAAGGGCAAAGTGAGGGATGTCGACCCGATGGCGTACTCGCAGGCGAAAAACTTCATTGAGAGCCTGGCTTACGCCGCCCGGAGGCCCGTGTGACCGATGGGCGTGGCTGCGAGTATTCCCAACAACGAAACCAGTCTGCTGATGACGCGAGAATAAATCATGACACGAAACACCATTGCACTCTTAGCCCTGCTCGCGATGAGCGGGCTGGCGCGCGCCGCCGAGAGCCAGGCCGGCGCGCCGGCGCTGCAGACGCCGTCTGCCGAAGATAAGACGCATCTTCAAGCCATCCGGGCGGTGCTGGGCAAAGGCCCGGCGTCGACGGAGGACTTGGGCCTGTTGGCGGAGAAATTGAAGAACCCGTCGCCACTGGTGCGCGCCTATGCAGCGCGGGCCCTGGGCGATTCAGGTGAGGCGGCTCGGCCGGTGGCTCGCGAGCTGGTGCCTTTGGCCGCGGATCCGGATCCGCTGGTACGGCGCGAAGCAGCCCAGGCACTCCTGAAGATCCGGCCCGATCGAGAGGTTGTACGTCCCTTGATGAGGAAGATGTTGGCGGAGGCCGATCCGGGGACGCGCAACCGGATCCTGAACGCGATCGCCGATCTGGGCAAGGCCGCGGTGCCGAATCTGGTCGACGCCCTCAAAGAGGACGAGGCAGCTCCATACGCCATTGTCGTGCTCGGCTCCATCGGTCCTGATGCGGCCGATGCCGCGCCGGCACTCGCCGAGCGACTGAAGGCGGAACAACGGCCTGAGGTGCGACAGCAGATCGTGATGGCCCTCGGCGCCGTGGGCTCGGCGGCGGCGGTGCCTGCGCTGGTCGAGGAACTGAGTGATGCCGACGAAGCCACTCGCGTGGCGGCGGCGTTTGGCCTCGGCCGCATCGGACCGCCCGCGGCCGCGGGCAGTGCGGCGCTGACCAAATCGCTCGAGTCGCCCGATCCGGTGCTCAAAGTCGTCAGCGCGTGGGCCCTGGCGAAGATCAAGCCCGACGACGCGGCGGCCAGGGATCAGGCCGTTACCGTGCTGGCCGAATCGCTCACAAGCGACAGTCCGCTGGCACGGGCTGCGGCGTTTCGCGGGTTGGCCGACCTCCGCCCCGGCCCGGCCAAGGTCTTGCCGATCCTCAAGCGGCAGTTGGCAAGCAAGGACAAAGCGGCGGTCGCTGAAGCGCTCCACATGCTGGCCGAAATGGGCGAACCGGCGGTGCCAGCGCTCGTTGAAGCCCTGAAGAATCCGGAGGGCCGGGTGTTGGCGGCGTCGATCCTCGCCTACATCGGGCCGCCGGCCAAGGCTGCCGTGCCGGCGCTGATCGACATCGCGAAAACCGACAAGAACCCCGCCGCGAAGCGCGAGGCATTTATGGCGCTGGGCAGCATCGGCCAGGCCGAGGCAGGCGCGTCGGTGGCCACCGCCGCTTTGGGCGACCCCGACGAGAAGGTCGTGATCGCGGCCTGCTATGCCCTGGCCCAGATGGGGCCTGCCGCGCGGGAAGCCGTTCCGGCGCTCCGGAAACTCGCCGAGAGCAACGATGACGCCATTCGCGAGGAAGCCGCCAAGGCCCTGAAGGCCGTCGCGCCCTAGCGGCGAACGCGAGCGCGTCTTGGTGACCAACTGAACCGTACGTCGAGTCGGAGCGCTGGCATCGCCAGCGTCCACGGGGGCACTTCCCGAAAGCTTGGGAAGTGCCCCCGTGTCATCATCCTGTTTCAGGCAGTCCGGAGTCACGGCGCAAATCCCAGGCAGGGTGTCCGGCCTCACTTTGCGCATCAATCAACCGCAGGCGGTGTGAGTGGGTTGGTCGCCGAGACTCTGCACCAGTCCGCGATCGCCGGCCTCTGTATTTACGGTGAACCGACATGGCCACTTGTATGAGACGGGATCGAATCGTTCTTCGTCGCTTGAACACATGGGTTCCGGTGTCGCCGGTTGCCGTGATCCTGTTGACAGCCGCCATCTGCCCTTCCCGGCTGTTCTCGGAGGAGGAAATCGGAAGGGGTGCCGCGCCGCACGTCATCGCGGTAGAGCAGGCGCACGCGGAACTGTGGCGCAGGCTGGTCGATCAATACGGCATCATCCACGATTACGTCGGTGAACTGCCCACGCCGGAAGACTGCAAGCTGGGAAAGCCGAATGCCATCGGCTGGTGGAGCCCCATTGAAAACGGGCCGATGTTCACCGGCTTGTATCTTCCGGCGGCCTGCCGGCGCGCTTGCCGCAGCGGCAATCCGTCCGACGCGGCCCAGGCAAGGCAGTTGGCACACGGACTCTTGAAGTGCGCCTCGGTCTCCGACGTGCCCGGCTTCATTGCACGGGGCGTGGGCGCGGATGGGGTATGCCATTATCCTCTCGGCTCCGACGACCAGACTCATCCCTGGTTCTACGGCCTCCATGCGTATATGAAGAGTGAAATACCCACCCCTGAGGAACGTCAAGAAATAGCGGCCAAGATGCGGGAGGTTGCCGGCGTACTCCAGTCCACGGGCTGGAACTGCCCGTGCGACGGGGCGTTCAAAGGCCAGTTCCGCGGCGGCTTTCAAGGCCACCTGTTCCGCGATGCCGCGCGATATCTGTTCCTGCTTCGGGCGATGTACGACGTGACGGGGAACCACATCTGGCTCGATCGGTATCGTAAAGCCCTGGCCGAGCGCCCCTCCGGCAGCGACAAGTCACGGTTGGAAATCTGCGCCGAAGGCTATCCGCGCGACCGCGAGGCCATCCGGAACCTGGACACCCACCAGCTCTGGATCTATGTCGGCTCCCAGGGGTCGCTCGCGCAACTCGTCGCGATGGAGACGGACGAGGCCCTCCGGGCACGGTATCGCGCCGGACTTGCCGCCAACGCCGTTAGCGCCCTGCCGGCGATCGAAGCCTGCGCGTCGTTCGACAACAACGACGCCAAGAACTTTGGAAGCGCCGATTGGCGAGCCGTCTATACGACCTGGTTCCCTCAGGCGACGCAGGCCGACGCCGAACGGCTGTCCAGCATTTCCGACAAGGCCAGGCGAGGTGAACGGAAGGACTACGAGGTCCGGTACATGAGAAACCCTCTCGCTGCTGCGGCAATCGTCGCCCTGGCCGCCGAGGCCGCACACCGCGAAACCGTCCAGCACGCGATCCACCATTACGATTACTCGAAACTCAACATGGCGGAGTTCTTTCTCGCCGAATGCGCCTGGTACGCATTGCCTGCCGGCGAATGAGGATGGTCCTTGCTGTGGTGGACTATTCGGCCCGGAGACTCGCGCTTCGCGCCGCTGGCTGCCTGATCTGTCAAGGCTTAAAAAGTTGACCCCGCTCCTCTCCCCTTGGCAGTCTTCCTCCCAGCCGATCCCCAAATAGAAACGCCCCTGGTTCTCTTCAAGCTCCAGGGGCGTCCTCGTTTCAACGCTACGGGTGATTATCGGCCGCTCGCTTGCCGGTCGGGCACGACTCGATTGACAACTTGAAAGGCCAGGGTCGGCACCTTCCGCCGGTTGATCGAGGCGGCCACCTCACAGCGAAGCCGTCCGGCATAACGCTGCAACCGTTGGAGAATCAATTGTGGTTGAGCCTCCTCGGGTGCCAGATCGGTAACCACGGTCACGAGCAATCTGGACGAATATGGGGCTGGCTCGACGGCCGCCACCCTCAGGCTGCGCAGAAGATCATCAGGGGTGTCGCCCGATAGCACCCAATCGAGTGCCTCGGCGACCTGCCTGCATAGCTGCCGGCACTTTCGGCTCTCCTTGCGGCCATCGCCGCCATCCGGGCGGTCGTCGCGCGGGTTCCGGCCGTCATCCTCGCCAGCCTCCGCGCAATACTGGCGCAGTATCTCACGCAATGGTCTATCCGATTTCATGTTCGCTCTCACGAAAGAAAGGGGCCAACACACAAAGTGCGCCGACCACCGGGTTGAATCGACATGGGCGAATCGTGGGAGCCTGGCCCGATCGGGCCGGTAAAGACCTATCCCAACCCCAGGCGCAGGCTCAACAACGCAGTCAAGCTATTCATGGGCTGCATGATGGGCCTCCTGGTCAGCGAAAGTGCCAGAGTGGCTCGAACTCGGAAGTCTGGCCGAAGTCCTTCCAGTTCACGGGAGTCGTCGGAGATCGTCACCGCACCGCACATTCAGGACGGGCCGAAGCTCATCGAGGTTCACTCCCCGAATCGTTCAGCCCGCGCGGCGTCCATCCACTTGGGGGGTAGAGTGAGGTTTAATCCTGATATTCGGCCCGTAGCCTTCCCGGCTTCGCTCACTGGCGGATTCCAGGGCGTTGAAACCCGGCGGCCGAGCCGCCCCCCTCCAAGACCTGACGGCATTACCCCACGAAGACATCCCCTTCCTGGCATGCCGCCCCCGTCGATCAAGCGTTTCTACTATCACTTATTTCCACCGCGAGCAGGCGCAAACAAGCTCATGGTAAACACGCACCACCCATTATATGTACAGCACTTACGTCATGTGGATCGCTGTAAGCTGTTCCTTCCACGCATCTTGCGCCAAGCCTCCATCCGTAAGTCAAGTTCAAAACAACGCGGATTGTTGCGCTTCGCGCGATGAAGTGCCCGCCGATGGCCGCCCGTCCTCAACAATCTCGACGCTCCAAGTACCGCACCCAGACCCGCTTGTGCCATCGCCTGCCGGAGGGGTCAACCACGGTTGCAATCCGGCTGGCAACTGATACACTTACGGTTTTGGTAAAAGTGTCACTGGTTTCAGGGTACGTTCTCAGTTACACGGTGCGAGGAGGGCGCTTCGAGGGGAAGCCCCCCAGGCCGGCCGGCTAGAGGAATCGCGGTAGCAGATGACCATCACCAGAGAGCAGAAGCAGGAGCTGATTGGGCAGTACAAGCGGGCCGACAACGACACCGGCTCTGCCGAAGTGCAGGTCGCCATTCTCACCAGCCGTATCAACAGTCTCACCGAGCACCTGCGGTCCCACAAGAAGGACTTCGCCGGGCGCCGCGGGCTGCTGATGATGGTGGGACGCCGCCGTCGCTTGCTCGACTACCTCAAACGGGTTGAGCCGCAGCGCTATCTGGATGCTATTCGTCGTCTCGACATTCGTAAGTAGCCGCTCCTTCTGGCGCTTGGTCAGCCGTAGTCCCGGCACATAGGCCCGGGTGGCACGCGCTGGCCACGGATCATTCTGCTGTCGGGTGGTTTCGTGCCCCGGTTTCGAGCCGGGGCATTCCTCCGGCCGTTTTCGGCGCGCTCCTCCGCCGCTGGTGCGAGAACTTCCCGCGTTGGCGAAGGATTCACAGCATTGAAAGAACGAGTAGAAACGACCATTGGACGGGGTACTCTCTGGCTTGAGACCGGAGAACTGGCAAAGCAGGCGGCCGGAAGCTGCCTTATCGGTTTTGGCGAAACGGTGGTCCTCTGTGCCACCGCCACCGGCCCGGGCCGACCGGGCATCGATTTCTTCCCCCTCACCTGCGACTATCGCGAACGAGTCGCCGCGGCCGGCAAGTTCCCCGGCGGATTCCTCAAGCGTGAAGGGCGCCCCACCATCAAGGAGACGCTCACCGCGCGGCTCATGGACCGGCCCATCCGGCCCCTCTTCCCCGACGGCTTCCGCGACGAGGTCCAGGTTCAGGCCTTCGTTATGGCGGCCGACCGCCAGAACGATCCGGACGTGCTCGCCATGAACGGGGCCGCCACGGCCCTGGGAGTCTCCGCCCTGCCGTTCCAGGGACCGCTCGCCTCAGTCCGCCTGGGCTTCATCGACGGCGAGTACGTGCCGTTCCCCACCCAGGACGAACTCGAGGAGAGCGACCTCGACCTGATCGTTTCCGGTTCCCGCGACGCCGTCCTGATGATCGAGGGCTTCGCGCGCGAAATGCCCGAAGACCAGATGGCCGAGGCGATCGTCAAAGCCCACGAGTACATCCGGCAGATCTGCGACCTGCAGCAGGAACTGATCGACAAGGTGCGGCCCGAGAAGATCGTCGTGCCGCCGCTGCCGCCCGACGAGCTCTACGAGCAGCTCAAGGCGCGCTACTACGAAGATTTCCGCCAGGCGAAGCGGACCGAGGGCAAGCAGGCCCGCGCGGCCGCCGTCCAGGCCCTCAAGGAACGCGCGATCGCCGAACTGATCCCCGATCCGGCCGCCGAGGGCGCCATCGCACCCGACGCCCTCGACAAATCGTGGCACGACCTGGAGCACCGCGTCCTGCGCGACGTGATCCTCGACGGCACGCGCCCCGATGGCCGCGGCTTCAGGGAACTGCGGCAGATCACGTGCAAGGTCGATGTCCTCCCCCGCGTGCACGGCTCCGCCTTGTTCCAACGCGGCGAGACCCAGGCCATGATCACCGTGACCTTGGGCACCTCGCGCGACGAGCAGCGCGTCGACGGCTTGCTCGAAGAATACAGCAAGAAGTTCATGCTCGACTACTACTTCCCGCCCTTCTCCGTGGGCGAGGTCCGGCCGATCCGCGGACCCGGCCGCCGGGAGATCGGCCACGGGATGCTCGCCGAGCGGAGCGTCAAGCCCGTGTTGCCGGAACCGGATCGGTTCCCCTACACGATCCGCATCATTTCCGACATCCTCGAGTCGAACGGCTCCAGCTCGATGGCCAGCGTCTGCGGCGCTACCCTGGGCCTGATGGCCGCCGGCGTGCCGATCAGCAATCCGGTGGCCGGCATCTCGGTGGGGCTCGTCCAGGAGGCCGACCGCTGGGTGCTGCTGACCGACATCATCGGCGATGAAGACCACCACGGCGACATGGACTTCAAGATTTCCGGCACCCAGAACGGGATCACCGGAATCCAGCTCGACCTGAAGACCCTCGGCATCAGCGAGGAGATCATCCGCGCCACGCTCGTCCAGTCGCGCGAGGCCCGTATTGAGATCCTCCGCAAGATGCTCACCACCATCCCGCGGCCGCGCGGCGACATATCGACGTGGGCCCCGCGGCTTCTGCGGACCAAGATCGATCCCGAGAAGATCGGTCTGCTGATCGGCCCCGGCGGCAAAACGATCCGCGCCATCCAGGAGACGACCGGCGCATCGATCGACGTCGACGACGACGGCACGGTGATGATCGCCTCCACCTCCGCGGAAGGCGCCGAGCAGGCGATGCGCCAGGTCGAGGCCCTCACCGCCAGCGTCGAGGTCGGCCGCGTCTACGAAGGACGCGTGACCAGCATCAAGGATTTCGGCGCCTTCATCGAAATCCTCCCCGGCAAGGACGGCCTGTGCCACATCAGCGAGCTGTCCGACCAGTACGTCTCCAGCGTCTCCGACGTCTGCAAAGTCGGCGATGTGATGCAGGTCAAGGTGATCTCGATCGACGATCAGGACCGCGTCAAGCTCAGCCGCAAGGTCCTGCTGCGCGAGCAGAAGGGCGAGGAGCCCGACGCCCCTCGTAGCGAAGGCGGACGCCCCGAGGGCGAGCGAAGCGAACGCGGCGAACGCGATCGGGATCGCGGTGACCGGGAGCGTGGCGACCGGGATCGCGGCGATCGCGGACGGGGAGACCGTGGACGCGGCGATCGCGGACGCGACGGTGGACGCCGCGGCAACGGCGGCCGCTAGTTGCGGCTGGAGGACAATGTCCGTATTCGGGCGGCATGCCCACACGTCGACATGCGGCGTGTGGGCATGTTCTTCACAACTTGTGCTCCACATGACGGACTGCCTCGCGTCGAGCGTGAGCAGTACAGCCGATGATCGCACCACCCAACTTGTCTGAAAGCGACATCAATCGCCGGCTCGTCGACCAGTACACCGAGATCGCGCGGCTGGCGGGCGGTCTGGCGCACGAGATCAAGAATCCGCTGTCGACCATCTGCCTCAACATGGAGCTGCTGGCCGAGGACTTCGCCGACCCGCAGACGCCGCGCGACCGCCGCACGCTGGCCAAGGTGCAGGTCGTGCAGCGCGAGTGCCAGCGGCTGCAGTCGCTGTTGGACGATTTTCTCAATTTCGCCCGCGTCCGCCCGCTCAGCTTCCAGCCGAGCAACCTCAATGGCCTGATCGGCGACCTGCTCGACTTTTTCGCCCCCAAGGCCAAGGAAGCCGGCATCGAGGTTATCGACTACCTCGCCAGCGACCTGCCCTCCGTCCTCCTCGACCGCGAGGCAATGCACCGGGCGCTGTTGAACCTGATCCTCAACGCCGAGCAGGCCATGCCCGACGGCGGCCAGCTCGTGGTTCGCACCCGGGCCGCCGGCGATTGGGTCGTGCTCGACCTCATCGACACCGGTTCGGGCATGGACCGCGCCACGCAGGAAAAGGTGTTCGACGTGTTCTACTCCACCAAGCGCGGCGGCAGCGGCCTGGGATTGCCCACCGCCAGGAAGATCATCGAGGCCCACGGCGGCCAGATGATGCTGCAGAGCGAGGTCGGCCGCGGCACGCAGTTTACCATCAAGCTTCCGGTGCTTCCGCGACTGGCCGCCAACGGCAGCGCCGGTTGACGTTCGCCGCAGCCATCGGCCGGGCGGAACAGAGCGGCGCCGGAGCCTCGCGGCATCGCGTCGGAATGCTTTCTTCCAACGAACTCCATCCGATCATCGAGCATTGACGGGTTTCACCCCATGGCTGCCTCCGAAGAAAATACTGCCGATGCGCTCCCCCAACCCGCTGCGGATGTCCTGATCATCGACAACGAAGCGGCTCATGCCGAGGTCGTCGCCGAGGCTCTCGACCGCGTGGGCTTCTCCTGCCACATCGCCACCTCCGGCGCCCAGGGGGCCGAACTGATCTCCGGTCGCCACTTCGACGTCATCATCACCGACCTGGTGATGCACGACGTCGACGGCCTGGGCATTCTCGCCCGGGCCAAGGAGGAACTTCCCGACTCGGAGGTTATCCTCATCACCGGCCACGGCTCGGTCCCTTCGGCCGTCGAGGCGATGAAACGCGGGGCCTTCAACTACCTGCTCAAGCCGCTGGATCTCAATCAGCTCCGCGCTGTCGCGCAGCGGGCCGCCGAGGCGGCGCGCCTGCGGCAGGCCAACGTCGAGCTCAAGCGGCGGCTCGACGAGAAGTTCGGCTTCGAGGGAGTGATCGGCGACAGCCCGCAGATGCGCGACGTCATCGAACGGCTCAAGCGGATCGCCCCTACCAACGCCAGCGTGCTTATCCAGGGAGAAACGGGCACCGGCAAGGAACTCGTCGCCCAGGCGATCCACCAGAACAGCCCGCGCAAGAACAAGCCCTTCGTCGCCCTCAACTGCGCCGCCTTGAGCGAGAACATCCTCGAGAGCGAGCTCTTCGGCCATGTCAAAGGCGCGTTCACCGATGCCTCGACCGACCGGGTCGGCAAGTTCGAGTACGCCCACGGCGGCACGCTGTTCCTCGATGAAGTCGGCGACATGCCGATGGCCACTCAAATCAAGCTCCTCCGCGTGCTCGAAAACGGCGAGATCACCCGGGTGGGCTCCAACGATCCGATCAAGGTCAACGTGCGGATCCTCTCGGCCACCAACCGCCATCTTGAAGACGCCATCCAGGCCGGAACGTTCCGCAGCGACCTCTACCACCGCCTCAAGGTGGTCACCGTGCGCCTGCCGACCTTGCGGGAGCGCAGCGCCGATATCCCCGTCCTCATCGACCACTTCATCAAGGTGTTTGCCAAGACGCACGGCAAGCAGATCCGCGGCGTTTCTCCCCCTTGCCGCCGCCGGCTGCTGGCTTACCAGTGGCCGGGCAACGTCCGCGAACTCAAGAATGCGGTCGAAAGCATGGTGGTGGTCGATTACGACGGGCTTCTCGATCTCGACGATCTGCCCGAGCAACTCGCCGATTCGGCCGAACCCCACGGTGAACCGGCCACCGCGTCGCTCGCCGGTCTGGTCGGCAAGCCCCTGGAAGAACTCGAGCGGCTGTTCATCGCCGAGACGCTCCGCGTCACCGCCGGCAACCGCGAAGAGGCGGCCAACATGCTCGGCATCGGCGAGCGGACGCTGTACCGCAAGATCAAGGAATATCAGCTATGACGGCTGCCCCGGCTCCGGCGGCTTGCGGTCGGCGCGGGCGAAGACTTCCGCCAGCGGCAGCCTGAACCCGGGGAGCACCTCGCCGCCGTCGAGCACGCCCTGGGAGTCGATTTCGGTCGCCGACTCCGGCGATGTGAATACCCGAGCTGTCCGAGTCTTGGGGTCGATATACCACACCAGCCGCGCGCCCGACTGGAAATACTCGTCAAGCTTCCGCCGCATCTCACCCGGCGTATTCCCCTCCGAAAGCACCTCCACCGCCAGGTCGGGAGCCAGGCTCCAGATCGCGTCCTGCGGCCGCCCCTCCGGCGGCAAGCGATTCCACGACAGGAAGGCGACGTCCGGTATCCTCACCAACTGCGGCAGGATCTTCAGCATGCCGTCCGGCGCCGTGACCAGGCCGAGGTTCCGCTCATCGACGAAACTGCCAAGCATCCGGATAATGACCCCCGCCAGCACCGACTCGTATGTCCCCATGGTCTTCTCTACCAGAACGCCGTCCACGAGTTCACAGATCCGACCAATCCGCTGCTTCGCCTCCAGCGCGTCCTTTTCGACAGCCATGCCAGGAGGGGGTACGGTCCGGATCCGATCCAGCGGGATGTCTCCCAGACGGGCGACAAGATCGGCGAGCGTCTCGTCGCGCCAGCCCGTTGGCGGCGAGAAGCTCACCGGATTCTGAAGCGAAGTGGTGGTCGCCATCGACGGGTCCTCGTAGCGAAGACTCATTCGCCCCTGCAAATGCCAGCGCGCTACGCTGCGCCATTATACCACGACCCGACCGCCGCGACGCTGGCGCTCCGCTTCACCCGGCGTTGGAGTCCCGGCTTCACCCGGCCCGGGAATCGCAGTCCGAAACCGGCACTCCAGCGCTACGGTCGCCCTGGAACTCCAAGTCCGGCACGACGAGCGATCACTCGGCCCCGCGGGCTACTTTCACGGGCTCAGGCGCCGCCTCCGGCCCAGCCTGTGCCTGCCGCTCTTCGAGCCACTGACGCACCGGCTTGACCACGCCCCCCTGGATCTTGATGATCGCCCCCACGGTCGCCAGCCCGAGCGCGAGCACGAGCAGGATGTTGAACACCGCCCGCCCCAGCCCGCGCCCCACCGCGTCGCCGATGTAGCTCCGCTTGTTGTTCATCACCAGGAAGATGAGGTACGCGATCGGCAGCATCGTGAAGCAGATCGCCGAGGCAACCACCGGGAACCAGATCACCTTGTTGATGTTGAAGACCACGCCCAGGATGCCCACCGCCGGTACCAGCGTGAACATCCGATAGCGGGTCGTGGTGTACTCCAGGCCGAACATCTCGCACAGCGTGAAGCCGCAGACCACCATGTGCGCCGAGACGGCTCCGCAGGTCATCCCGATCAACCCCAGATTGAAAATGATCCGGCCCAGATTCTCGCCCATCACGCTCGTCAGCGATCCCGCCGCCTTGAGCGGCGAAATCTCCGTGCGGATCATCTCGTTGTTGGGATCGTACACGCCGCCCACCGTCATCGCCAACACGACCAGCGACGTGGCCAGCAGGAACGGCAGAAACATCGACATCCCCAGGTCCCACCGCGAGAGCGTCTTATGGTTTTCGCCCCAACCCTTGGCCAGCAGCGAATAGGGATAGAGGAACGTCATGTTGATTCCCACCGCCGCCCCCAGCATGCCGAGCACCAGCGTCACCGTGTCCATGTTGGCGGCCGTCAGCCCCGCGCGCGGCTCGACTTCCGGAATACCGTACCAGCCGATGAAACCCTTTCCCACTTCCGCCCACTGGATGCTCGCGAAGTTCGCCACCACGACGATGCCGAACGAGAGAATCACCAGCGCGATCACGCCTCGGAGGAACCACTCGTAGAGCTTGATACCGCGCGACCCGCTGCCGTAGTTCCAGGTGGTGAACATGTTCAGGCTCAGAATCAACAGGCCCGTGCCGATGCTCACCGCCAGCCCGGCCGTCGTCAGCGACATCTCGGCCCCCGAGCCGGTCTGCAGGGTCAGCCCGCCCACCGTGCCCACCAGGTCGCGAGCCGCCCCCGCGGCGAGCGTGTACTGCGGGAAATGCCAGATCACCGAGGCGATTACCGTTCCCAACGCCCAGAAGAAGACGAGCACCCGGCTCAGCTCCCGCCCAAACGCGCGATACGGCCGCTCGCCCGTCGTCAGCACCACGTTCCCCAGTGCCGCCAGCATGCAGACGCCGAGAAACATCCCCACCGGCTGAACCCACAGCAGCTTGTAGCCGAACGAGGCCCCCGCCATCACCGACGCGGCCGCGCTGCCGGCCCCCAGCGTCATCGCGCTCTGTAGCAGCCCCGGCCCGGTCCGCTTGATATAGCCCCCGGCGCGGGCCAGAAACGGCTTGCTCTCCAAGGCCTTGAGCTCCGCCACCTCGCGGGCCAGACGCTCCGGGTCCCACTTGCTGGTCATCGGCAAACCTTTGGACACCGGCTTGGCGCCGTCCGGCGCGATAGACTCTCTCACAACGGGGGACGGGGCTTCAGACGGAGTCCTCGGGTTCGCCGGCACGGCAGTCTCTCCAGAATGAGGGTGGGGCGGCAGGCACACGCAGGCCAGGCATTTCTGCCGGGCTCTCTCCATTGCCCGACAGGATGCGGGACTTGCCGCAGATCCTGCAGATTACCCGTAATCGGCTCCCGCCGCAACCAATTGGCCCGGGACAAAGAGTCCGCTCGGCATGACCGTCAAATGGCCCGGCGCATCGGCCCACGACAAACCGCACGCCCCCCAGCGTACCCGGATTTCACCGCCGCTGCCTCGGCGGAACCCGCCTCGCGCCGTTACAATACCCACACCATCTCAACCGCGGAAGGATCCTCACAGTTCACCATGCCGAAGATTCGCCAGCTTTCCCAAAGCCTGATCAACAAAATCGCCGCCGGCGAGGTCATCGAACGCCCGGCGAGCGTCGTCAAAGAGTTGATGGAGAACGCGCTCGACGCCGGCGCCACCAGGGTAGACGTCTCGGTCGAGGCGGGCGGGCTGGAACTGGTCCGCGTTGTCGACAACGGTTCCGGCATGGACGAAGACGACCTGCGGCTCGCCGTCGCCCCGCACGCCACCAGCAAGATCGTTGCCGCCGACGACCTCTTCCGCGTTGCCACGCTCGGCTTCCGCGGCGAGGCCCTCGCCTCCATCGCCGAAGTCAGCCGCATGACCGTCCGCAGCCGCACCCCCGAACTGCCCGGCGGGGCGGCGATCGAGATCGTGGGCGGCAACGTCGAAGGAGTGAATCCCTGTGGCGGCCCGGTCGGAACGGCCGTCGAGGTCCGCGGCCTCTTCTTCAACACGCCCGTGCGGCGCAAATTTCTGCGCTCCACCCAGACCGAACTGGGGCACGTCAGCGAAGCCTTCTCGCGCATCGCCCTGGCCTGGCCCGAAGTCCACTTCACTCTGAAACATAACGACCGGCCGGTGTTCGACCTCCCGGCCGGACACGCTTGGCTCGATCGCATCGCGTCTGTCGCGGGCCGCCCGCTCGCCGAGAACCTCATTTGGGTCGAGAGCACCGACGGCGGCGTGCGGCTCTCCGGCTATGCGGCCCACCCCAGCCACAGCCGCAGCAACAATCGCATGCAGTACCTGTTCCTCAACCGGCGGCACATCCGCGACCGCTCGTTGCAGCACGCGCTCCAGGAGGCCTACCGCGGCCTGCTCATGACCGGCCGCTACCCCGTGGCCTTCCTGGCGCTCGAAATGCCCGCCGACATGGTCGACGTCAACGTCCATCCCACCAAGCTCGAGGTCCGCTTCCAGGACTCCCACCGCCTCTACAGCCAGTTGCTCTCGACCCTGCGGACCAAGTTCCTGAGCACCGATCTCACCGCCCGGGTGGAGACGCCCTCCGAGGACCCCGAGAGCGCCGTCGACCAGGAACAAGTCGCCCGGGTGCGTCAGCAGGTGGTCGACTGGGCCAAGGGCGAGGTCCAGTCATGGTCCGCCAGGCCCGACGCGTCGCAGGTGCGGATCGACTCCTCGGTGCCGCCATTCCGGCCGTTTCCTTCCACCGGGCGATCCCTCGGAATCGAGCGGCTCGATCGAAGCTGGTCGCCTGCGGGCGGGCCCGAGGAAGACGACTCCTCGGCGGCGTCCGTCCCGCCGGCCGAGCATGCGCCGGCGGTTCCGTCGGGCGCGGTGCCCGCGCCCAAGGCCCTCCAGATCCACAACCGCTACCTGGTGACCGAGAGCGCCGAGGGGGTGATGGTGATCGACCAGCACGCCCTGCACGAGCGGATTCTCTATGAAGAGCTGCGGGCGCGGACCGACTCCGGTCCGATCGAGGCGCAGACCCTGTTGGTTCCCGAACCGGTCGATCTCAGCCCGGCCGAGGCCGCCGCGGCGCTGGAGAACCGCGATCTCCTGGCGCAACTGGGCCTGAAGGTCGAGCCCTTCGGCGGCGATACGGTACTCATCTCCAGCTACCCGGCGATGCTGGCCAACTTGAACCCGGCCGAGGTCCTGCACACGATGCTCGAGCACCTGCTGGCCACGGGTAAAGCCCCCGACCGCCGCCACATCCTCGACGAGCTCCTGCACTCCATCGCCTGCAAGGCCGCCATCAAGGCCGGCGACCGCCTCTCGCCCGAAGAGATCGAGACCCTCCTGGCCCGCCGCCACCTCGTCGACGACCCCCATCACTGCCCCCACGGCCGCCCCACCGCCCTCATCTTCAGCCGCGAAGAACTCGACAAGCAGTTCAAACGCATCTAGACGGGCCTGCTGACGCGGATTGCTCGTGAGCTTGTCGTAACCCGAAGAGTGAGTGAGGACAGCCAACGTTTGGCCTCCCTGCCGGCCACGATGGCGCGCTTCAGCAAGGTCCGCCGGTTGACGGCTCCGCGCCTTCATGCCCACAATGAGAGGTACACTTTGTGTGTGTCCGTGCGGACACGCGACCGGGATTCCTTGCCAACCCGTTCTGAGCACTTCGGCGTTTTTTTCTCACCGATGAGCCACGACGAATACATGGCGAGACTTCGAGATCCCCTTTGGTACGGGGAGCAGGATGAACAAGGGGTCGATCTCTCGCTCATCCGCGAACTGCTCAGACTTTCGCCCACCGAACGAATCCGACGCGCAGACCAGGCGCGCCGCGCCGCGCTCAGGTTGATGGACTATGGCCGACGACACCGAGAAGAGTCCGCTCGAACGGATCGCTGAGGTGCTCCTCGCACACGGTGTCGAGTTCATCGTCATCGGTGGTCAGGCCGAGTCTCTGCTGGGCAGTCCGCGTGTCACGTACGACGTTGACCTCTGTTACCGCCGCACGCGGGAGAACCTCGAATACCTTGCGGAAGCCCTCCGGGAAATCAAGCCGACCCTCCGCGGCGCGCCGCCTGATCTGCCGTTCGTCATCGACGCCCAGTCCCTAGCGCTCGGATCGAACTTTACCTTTACCACGTCGATGGGGCCGCTTGACCTGCTCGGCTGGGTCGAGCCGCTTGGAGAGTATGAAGTCCTGGTCCAGAAAGCCGACGTAGTTCGGGTGGGCCATTGCGATCTCCGGGTGATCAATCTGGACGACCTGATCGCGATCAAGCAGCACATCCAGCGACCGAAAGACCGCGAGTCGCTCCGGCAGTTGCTGGCGATCAAGCGCATTCGCGAGGAGCAAAGCTAGTAGCCGCAGGTCGGGGCTTGCCCTGACGTCTTCTGGCCCTCGGCCGCGCCCACAACGTCGGCTCACACTACCCGGCGCACCACCTCGCTCGCAGACGAACACCCTATAGGGGGTCTTTATCTCTCCTCGAGCGACGATTAGGATGACCGCGCGGGCTTGACCAGTCGCGTTTCGCACCACCTATCCAAGGAGCACGTCGATGCTTGGAATCGCCATTGATGCAGTCGTCCTCATGGTTTTGCTCAAGGCGGTCAACGACGAGGACGTTGGCTTCGGCACCTCCTTTCTCGTGGCCCTGGCCGCGTCGATCGGCACTGCCGTCCTGGCGATCGCGCTGGCTGCAATGATCGGCGTGGCCGGCATCGTCATCGCGGCCGTCATCGCCGCCGCCATCCTTGGCGCCGCGGTATCGGCCATGTTCGGCATGGAGATCAAGCGCGCGTTTCTCGTCGGCGGGCTCTTCATGCTCGTCCACATCGGCGTGGCCGTCGGCTTTCACATCGCGCTCGGGTAGCAGCACGAGCACCGCTGCCGTACAATCTCCTGCAGAACCTGGCGCGATACGTGTTTGAAACCGGCAAGTGGTTCGCCAACTACCACTGGATCCCAGCTAATGGCCCGATCCGAGCCGACTACCAGACCGACATCGTCGGCCTGGCGTTTCTCAACGACCCGACACTCGCCCCCGTCGATTCGCCGCACGGCCGCGTCGAGTTCGTCCAGGCCTTCGGCATCACGCAGACCGAAGTCGACGCTCTGAAGGGCAAGACCCGAAGCTGCCAGGCCGCAGGAAGTTCCGCTTTCGAATGGTGGCGACCGACCCGCAGCCTCAGTAGCCGGGAAAGGTGCAGAATTGCCGCCTGGAGCACACCCGGTTACAGTGTTTTCGACGAGCGCTACCCGGAGACGGAGCAGGAGATCATCGCGCGGCTGGAAGGAAAGGTGGTCGAGTAGTCCGCCGCGACCCGCCAGGTTGAGAATACGGGTTCGCAATCGCATCGCGCGATGTAACGTAGTGAGGCCCCCTCATGTGTCCCGGTCGAAGCGCACCACGATATCTTCGATCGCATCGGTGTGGATCTTCCACGATTCGTTCGAGTACCCTCCCGACAGCACCATCGCCACGGCGATCCGCCGTTCCCTTGCGGCGCTCACCACCATCAGGTCTCGCTCAGCCAGTTCCGCCCCGCTCAGCCGGTATCCGGCCAGCGGATCATCGACGAACGGGTCAGACCCGGCATTGTAAACGACCAGATCGGGCCGCACTGCGTCGAGAGCTTCGCCCAGCGTCTTGTCGACCAGCCCCTCAATCACCCAGGCCGGCAATCGGCCGACGATCGGGATCTCCAGGATCCGCGCCAGCACCTTGGCCAGGCGGAGCGATCGGAGATATTCGTCCGAGTGGATCCGCAAGAGCTCCGCCCGGCCGGCAGGACGCGGCCGCGCGAAATCGCTCCGCCGCCGCAATCCCCGGGCCACGAGCGCATCGCGGATCCGCCGGTACTTGCGGCCGTCGAACGGATGCAATCGTTCCAGCCCGAACGCCGTGAAGTCATAGGCCGGGTGGTAGACCAGCGGGATCATGGGCGGGGAAGCCTCACAAGCCCCAACGACGGGGATAATCCAGCCAAATGGCGCCAGACACGCCGGGTTCGATTTGTGGCCGACCGCCGTTTCCGCTCGGCTTCATCCTGCGGTGCGGCAGGATTACTTCACGACGGCCGCGCCCCAGCCGTCGAAAGCAACTCCTATTTCGTTACACAGCCGCCGGTTTTCCAGCGACTCGGCGTAGATCTGCCGCAAGTCCAACGGAAGCTTCTTCACCATCACCAATTGGTCCGCTGGCACGGGCGACCCATAGTCCGCATAGCCGCGCAGGGTTAACTTGTCTCTAAGCCTCTGCAGGTTGGATTGATCGCCAGCGAATACGTATTCGAGGCAGTGCTCTTTTTCCGGATCGCTTCCGGATTCGATCAGTCCGTTTATCACCTGCCTGTCGTGGATGAACATCCAGTCTTCGTCCGTCGGCCAAACATACTCGTCAAAAAATTCCCAGCCGTCATGCTCTGAAACATCAATCTCGTACGTTGGGTTCTGCTGTATCCAGCGTCCAACCGGCGGGCGAAATCTGTCCCAGTCCGCAAGCTGGAAGACCAGTTCTCGGTCCCCTGCATGGGTCAACCGCCCAACCAGAATACACTCACCACCAGAGCGGCTCAGAGCATCGGTCAGGTTGTCTTCAAGACCCCACAGGGTCTCAGCCTCTTCGCTTGTAGGGCCCCCATTCTCGTTCGGCTGCCGGATGCGGATAATCACACGCGCGCAATACGGAAAGTCCTCTCTGGCGATACTCTTCGCGCCGGCGTAGAAAGTTGCAAACACCGGACCGCCATCAGAGACATACGAGTAGGTTTCCCAGTTTTCTCGGATCACCACCGGATGGGAACTCGCCATGGGTACTCCTCTCCCCGCGTGTCACGCGTCTGCCGTACTCTTTTTCGCCGGTTCTTGCCGCCCGCGACTCAGCACAACTCCCGGCGAATGCCGGATGAAGTCCTTTCGCGCCCCTTTACGTCAGCCGAGACCGCGCCCCCCTCTCGCCCACACATTCGCCACTCCCACGCCCGTTCAGCGACCGACCACCTTGGGACTCCCTCGGAGAATGGCACGGGCTCCGCCGCGCCCCGCACCGTTTTCAGGTCTCTTCATTGCGGCAGTCAATCATAGGTCAACTCGCCGCCTTTGCCCATAGCCGGGTGCCATGCCGGGTGCCATGCTTTCGCCCTCGGCTCCGCCGAGAGCGTAAGCATGCTTCCCCTCCGTCGCCTTTCGCTCCCACTAACATACGCCTCCACCCGCGCCGCCCACCAGAACCGCACCGATTGCAGTTCCGCCCCGCGCGTCGCCGTCCGCCATGCGGCCTCCATAGCGGCCGGGTTGGAGCGAAACCGCGACAGTCCGGCCGTATCACTGCCCTGGAATCGCTTCGCCGTCATCGCCGTCATCGCCGTCATGCCCGGCCGGCGATGCCATTTCACCCTCGCCGAGCCTGCTGGTCGTCCAGTCCAACAGATTATACAGGATCTTGTCGGCTACCGGATCCTTGCCGAGGTTCTCGACCAGGCGGAGCTGCGAGACGATAGAGCGCCCCTTACCGAACGGAACGATCGCCATGTCGGCGCCCCACCACGTGTCGCCCGGGCCGTAGTAGTGGCGTTTGCTCAAGTCGTAATCCGGATAGCAGTCGTAACTGATAGCGGCAACAATCGTTTCGCCGCCGATGCCGACCAGCGTGCTCTCCGCCCAGACATTTTCGTAGACCGCCTCCATCATTCCGTTCACCGGCAGGCCATCGAACACCGGATGCTCTCTTACGAGGTGCGGAATGCACGTCCACAAGCCGATGGCCTGCTTCAGGCGCGCGTGGATGGGCACGAGCGGCGATGCCGGTCCCCCGATGCCCCACGGGGCTTTAGTCCCACCTCCTTGCAGATAGACCGCTGTTCCCCCGGCCTTGATGAATGTCGCGAGCTCGCTGAAAAGGTTCCTCAGTTGCGGCGTCTTCGCTTCTGTGCGCGACACGAAGACGGGCAGGCCGCGGTCAATCTCGGGAGCGAACTCCGCGAAATCGACCCCAGCCTGTGTCAGGAACGGCTTGAGCGAATTGCTCGGATCGAGCACCGCGATGCGCCTCTTCGGAGCGACCAACTGCCCGGCGGTGAAGACGTCGAAGCTGTAGGTGTTCACGGCAATCGGCAAGCCGTCGTCAGCGGTAACCTCGGCTTTGATCGTATAGGCCCCTTGGAGCGCCTTGGTATCGAGTTGCTCGCTGAAAAGGTGTGTGATGCCCGAACCCAGATCAGCTTCGGCGGTCTTCGTAAAAACAATCTTGCCGTCAGCGTCGCTGATCTGCACCTTCAAGTTGCCTGGGACCGCTTCCGTCTCGTTCACGCCGGCGATTTCGATCTTCGTGCCGCGATTGGCATAAACATTGCGCGGTTGCATGCGAATCGAAAGAATGCGCGGTTGACTGGCGGCTTTCGTGGCTTCATACGCGCAGGTTTTCGGATTCCGCCACAGGTCGAGCAGCCCCGCGCCGATGATCCAGTCGCCCGCGGTCAGTGCGTGAATACAGTAGCCGGCCACATTGGGGTTGCACCGTACGGCCTCGATCATGCGCTTGTTCGCGGCGCCGTGGATTTGCTGCTGTTCGAGGCAGAACCTCTTGAGGTCGGGATAGATCCTGTCGAAGCCGCTCTCCTTCAATGCCTCGCGGTGTTCATCGGCGAGCCGTTGATGGTAAACAGTGGGCGGCGCGAGGGGATTGCCGGCCTCGGCGAAACGCCGATTATTATCCACCAGGTCCGGCAGACTGCCGTAACCCAATTCGGAGAAGAACGTCATCAGCCCTGGTACCACGTTCCTGCCCGGCAATCTGCCGCCCAATCCCATCTCCCGCATCTCTTCATGGGTCTTGGTGCCGGTCAGCAGGAGCTTGGTATAAACCTCGTCGTTGACCTGTGGGCCCGGGTAGTCATGAATGTCGTTGAACTTGGCGGGCTCCGACTCGTAGGGCAGATAAAGGTTTGCACCTTGCGCCCAGCCGCCCGACTCGTCGAGGATCAAGCGCGTCGGATCAAGCCGGCGGGCAAGCACGGACATCGGGTGCAGCAACCGCTTCAATACGGGACGTTTCAACTCGTTGAACAGCTCCCACTGCACGACACAGGTGCGGCTCCGGTCTCGCCGGATGCTTTCGCGAACCTCGTTCTCAACCCAGCCAGGCAGTCTCGCCGACTCTGACGGCAAATCCATGCATTCGATCGCCAAAGTGCCCACCGTCATCACGCCCATCTCGTCGGCCAGATCAAGCCACATCGGCGGCGGCGGCTTGCGCCACGGGCGGATCATGTTGAATCCGGCGTCCTTGGCCAACTGAATTTCGCGAACCGCCATCTCGCGGCTATCGGGATAAGCCAGCTTCACCGGGTATAGCCCCTCGAAGAAGGTGGCTTTCAGATAGAGGGGCTTGCCATTCAGATAGAACTTCTTGTCGCGAACCGTGAACTCTCGCATCCCGAACCGGGTGTTCCACCGGTCCGAGAGCGAACTGCCGCACGTCACGCTCACCTGGGCGCGGTACAGGTGCGGATGGTCGGGCGACCAATAGACCGCTTGCGGAATCGTCAGCGTCACGTCTTGCCTGTTCGGGCCCGGCTTCAGCAATAGCGAGTGGCTCGTGCGGGCAACCGTCTGATCAGCGGAGCGAAGGGTGATCTCAATGGTCGCCGGGGCAGCCCTCGCTCCGCCGTGCTCTAACTCCGCGTGGAACGTCGCGGTGTTGTTGGAGAGTCTGGTCTCGATGAAAACGTCCCTCACATAGACATCGCCGGTGGCGATCAGCCTGACCGGTTGCCAGATGCCGCCCGTGATCGCGCCTCGCCACTGCGGCGTCTCCATCGGCCCTATGCCGTCCACCCGCTTGTCCTCGAGCAGAATCGGGCCGACCACGCGGACGATGAGCGTGTTCTCCCCGTCGAATTTCAGCAGATCGTCCACCCGGAACTCAAACGGCGTGAACCCGCCCTCATGAAACCCGACTGCGGTGTCGTTCAACCAGACTTCCGCCCGGAAGTTCACCGCGTCAAACTGCAGGCGGACGACCTTCCCTTGCCAGCTTTTGGGCACCGTGAACGTGCGACGATAAAAGGCAACCCCTTCGTAGTCCTTTTCGAGGAGTTCCCAGCAACTCGGCACAGCGATCTCCCTCCCATGCTCTCGCGGGAAATTCTCCTCGTGAACCCATTGCTTCGCGCAACCTTCATCAGTCCGGTCAAAGACGATCTGCCACGGGCCGTCCAAGGATTGCGATTCCTTTGCTCCAGCGGGGGCTGAGGCTGCTCGCAACGTGACCGGCAAGGCGAGGAGCAGGATCGTGAGAAGTGCGAGGATGAGTCTCATGGTTCGTGCTCCTTTCTTTTCGGCGCGTACATCGGCGTGTGGGGGCGGATGAAGCCGACGGCGAGGAAGAACGGCGTGCCGTCCTTCTCGCGTGCGAACTGGCCGATGCGGTCGGCCGCCCACTTCGCGTTGCACTCGTCCGGCGTCGGGTCGCGATCGCCGTCGCTCACGTAGCGGAGGTGCTGCACCGTCTTCGACCACGCGCCATAGATCCACCCCTTGCCGTCCTTGCCGCCGAAGGGGACATCCTCGAGCGGTGCGAATGAACCGTCCACCGGACCGATCGAACGGAACGGCTCCGGCACCGACGGATGCCCCACGCGATCCTTGCCGTCGTAGGCAGAAGGCCCGTAGTCGGCCTTGTAGGGAAACTCGTCCCAATCGCTTGCGCGGTTCTGCTTCATCCGGATCCCTCCGTTCCGACGGGTGTGCATGCCTCTAACGTCCTTTCCGCACATCTGCCGTTGATTATCTTGGAATCTCGCGAGGCGGGTCAAGGTTGGACGCTGGTCGGCGGTGTGCCATTGCTCCGTTTCTCGTTCCCCTCTCCCTCGGTGATCTCGGTGCTCTCTGTGGTTCAACTTCCCTTCTTCCCGATCTCCCACCCGCGCCGCCGCGGTGCCATGCTTTCGCCCTCGGCTCCGCCGAGAGCGTAAGCATGCTCCCCCGCCGCCGCCCCCTCTGTAACCCGACGCGCCAGCGAGGCCTCCCCACCGCCGCCTTTCAACCGCTTCCACTCCCTCTGTTTCCTCTGATCCCTCCTGTTCCAAGACCAATCAACCACGCCGGGTGCCATGCTTTCGCCCTCGGCTCCGCCGAGGTCGTAGGCATGCTCCTCCCCTCCGTCGCCCTTCGCTCCCGCGAAAGTACGTCTCCCCCGCCGCCGCCCCCTTTGTAACCCGACGCGCAAGCGAGGCCTCCCCACCGCCGCCTTTCAGCGGCTTCCACTCCCTCTGTTTCCTCTGATCCCTCCTGTTCCAAAACCAATAACGACGCAACCGCGTAACCGCAGAGCACCACGTCCAGCCACCCGTCTCGCCTGCCCGCCGTCCTCTTTTTCGTGCTTTCCGCGTCCCTTCCGCCAGCCACCCCGCCATCCCAATCGGCCCGCATCTTCACCGCCCTCTCCGCGCCTCCGCCTGAACCTTCCTCCCCCATTGCTCCATTTCTCTTTCATCTTTCCTCTGTGCTCTCTGTGCTCTCTGTGGTTCACCTCCCCCTTCTTCTTCCGCGCCTCCCCATCGCCCTCTTTTTCGCCCTTTCCTTCTTTCGTTCTTTCCGCGTCCCTTCCGACAGTCACCCCGCCATCCCAATCGGCCCGCATCTTCATCGCCCTCTCCGCCCCTCCGCGTCTCCGCGTGCCCCCCTCTCTCATTGCTCCGTTCCTCTTTCCCCTCTCCCTCTGTGAACTCGGTGCTCTCTGTGGTTCACCTCCCCCTTCTTCTTCCCCCTTCTTCCCGATCTCCCACCCGCGCAAGAACCGCCCGGCCTCCCGCCAAAAAATCTCTCCGCTCCCCCCAAGATTTCCTCTTGCGATCTAGGCCACGCTATCTATACAGTAGTTCATATATTGGCCCGCGCCCGTTGACGCGGCCTGATCACACCATCACTCCGTACCCCACGCCGGGTGTTCCAGGAAACCAGATCGAGATACAACCCTATGCCCGCCGCCCCAGGCGGCGCTCGAATCCAATGTCTGACAACTTGAACCTGCTCTTCCGGCGCAAGCCATGCGCTGCCGCCACGCTCCCCCTGCGCGCGTATCATTTCGCGGGCCGCGGCCTCCCCTTTCAACACCGCGCGCGGCAGCAGCGGCCAAGTGCAGAAACCCCTCTGGGAACTTCAACACTCGACCCAAAAGTAGCAGAAAACTTACGTCCGCAACCCAGGTGCGAAACCCCTTTGCCGCTTGTACTTAGAACCATGCTCCGCGACGTATCCAAACGAAACACCCCAAAGGGCGTTTCGCTTCAATGCAACAATGTACCATTCGCGCCGCGCAAGCCCGCGCGATGCCCACCCCATCGGCGCGGCCCCCGGGTGGCGAACGCCAGTGCCAACTTCAACACGTACCTCACACTACGTACGAACTGCGCCCACGCGCCAAGTGCGAAACCCCTTCCCCACTTGCACTTCCCGCCACGCCCCGCGACGCACGAATCGCAACACTGCGTTTATTGTTGCGCATCAACGGGGGGTGCCCACCCTTCAGCACTCCATCGCTGGTTCCTTTGAATGCGCCGCCGGGTGCGCGTGCCCCTCAGTCCCAGCATGTGTACGCGTCGAGAAACCGCAACGCGTCATGAGTCCCGGCCGGAATCAAACCAGCCTGCCTTCAGGCAGACCAATCCCTGACTTCCGGCAGATTCCCCTCCCCGTCAAACGGCATGTCACGGGTGGGGGTGAGGATCTCCAGATCCTCACGCTGCCGGGCTTCGGCAAGATAGGCGGCCGAGCATTCGATCTCGGCCAGAGCCAGCGTGTCCGCAATCCACAACAGCCTCGCCGCCGAACGATCGGCCAGGCCGCGCCCCGCCAGCGCGACGTCGAGCATCTCGCCGTCGGTCTCGTAATCCAGCGGCGGCATGGCGGCCGAGACATGGGCCGCCGTGATCGCATTGAGCCGAGTGGCCGCCACGTCCATCTCGCGCAGCAGTTGCGAGCGGCAGAACTCGGCAATTCCCAGCCCCACCGCGTTGCCGTGCGTCTCGGCCGTGAGGCCGCGGATGGCAATCGAGCGCACGCGCGGGCGCTCCCCCTCGACGGCCCGATGATCGTTGAACTTGCGGCCGACCACGTTCGTGTCCAGCCCGGTGCCGCTGATGTTCTTGCCGATGCGGTCGATCACGAGCACGTCGACTTCATCAAACGGCAGCCGCGCCATCCATCGCTTGGCCAGCACGAGCAATTCCGCCTCGCGGCGCTCGAAATCCCCCGGCCGCACCGCCTCGATTCGCACCGTTTCATCCCGCGCGTTCTCCACGATCGCCAGCCCGGCCAGGATGTGGCACTTGGCAAACACCTCGCCCACCACGCTCCGGATGATCTGGGCAAAGCTGTAGTCGTCGATCGCGCGGTGGTAAACCTCGGCCCCGTTCCGCTTGCCCAGCCCGATGAGCAGCATCTTCATCAGCCCGCTCTCGATCGGGCCGACGAACCGGGTGTGGGGCTTCACGCGGTTCACCACCACCACATGGTCGGCCTCGTACGCCAACCGGTCGAAGTGCACCGGAAAACCCTCAGCCGTCTGGCAGACGACAACCGTCTCCATGCTCGAGCGGATCGGGCAGCCGACAAACGACTCGGTCACGCCGTACGACTCGACCACCTCCCGCTGCCCGTCGGCCGTGCCGCCCCCATGGCTCCCCATCGCCGGCACGATGAACGGCTTAAGCCCCAGCGATCGCAGATGCCCGACCACCGCGCGGAGGATTTCGGCGAGGTGGGCGATCCCCCGGCTGCCCGCCGTAATGGCCACGCTCTGCCCCGGACGGACGGCGGACGACAAGTCGAGCCGTGCAAGCTGCCGCCCGACTTCGCCCGGCACGTCCTCCAGGGTCGGCCCCTCGAAACGCTGCCGCACGCGGAAGATCTGCGGAAAGGGGCCGGGTGAAGTCATGATCGGTTCATCGCCTCTTGGGAACGTCCGCCAGCCGGCCCGGGTGAACGGCGGTCGCCGGCAGCCGCCGCGCGATCACCATCAAGCGCTTCACTTTGTCGTTGAAGTTGCGTTCGCAGTTCACCGTGGCGACGATCTGGTGCGGAAAGCGGATCAGCTCGGGAGACACCGTACGCCTATCATAGCAAAAGTAATCGTTCGGCGGCCCGTTTTCCACCGTGGCCGCCGAGCGGTCGGCGACCGGGATGAGGTCGCGGTAGTAGTACGCGAACAGGTGGTCCACTCGACCCACGCTCACCAATCGAGTGCCGGGCGGCAAGCTCCGTTTGATCGCCGCGACCGCCCGCGGCGCCGAAAACTCACTCAGCCGGATCTGCACATTCAGCCCCACGGTCACATAGGTGCCGCCGATCAACACGACGACACCCAGTACCCCCGCCAGCCGCCGCCCGGCGTCGCTTGCCGTGCGGGCCCAGAACAGAGCCGCGGCCGTCGCCAGCATCACGGTGGCCAGCGGAAAGGCGAACCACAACGGCTGGCCGAGGGGGAACGAAGGCGGCCCGACGAGGCTTGCCACCACGATCGTCACCGCCGTGCCGGCTGCCACCAGCGCATGGATGGAGACGAACCACGGCCAGATCACCCGCCAGCGCGCATCTCGCCCCGCATGCCAGCAGCGGTCGGCCACCAGCCCGGCCAGGCACGCCAGGCACGGACTGAGCGGCATCAGGTATCGCGTATTGGCCATCGCCACAAACCAGCAGGTCGGAAAGGCAACCGCGAAACAGCCCATCAGGAATACCACATGCGGCCGCGCCGCGCCGATCGCCTCGCGGAAATCGCGCCGCAGGTATGCCAGGAACAAAAACGACCAGGGAAGGAGGCAGCCGGCCAATTCGACCGGAAAGACCAATAGATGCTCGACAAGCCGGCTGAGCCGCCGATCGATGAACCGCTGGCCGGTGGTCGTCGTGTACATGGCCAGCACGTTGTCCCAGCCGACCGCAAGTTGATACGGCACATGCCACGCGCCCCACACGATGAGAAATACGCCGAGACCGGCAAAATGCGACCAACTGAACAAGTACCGCCAGTCGCGCGCGAGGGCAAGAAAAACGAGAATCGAGCCGCCGAAGTAAACCGGCGCCTGCGGGCCCTTGGCCAGCGTGGCCCACGCCGCCAGCAGATACGCCAGGCTCCAGGTCCACACCGGCCGCCAGCCTTTCGCGTAGCCCCAGTGCCACACCATCAGCGCGCCCCCCAGCGTGGCGGTAAAGACCGCCTCCGTCTCGCCAAGGCGGCCGAGCTTGATAACCTCCACCATGCTGGCGAACGCCATCGCCGCCGTAAGCGCGCCGAGCCGCGACAGCCAGCTTCGCGCGTACCCGTAGATGATGATCGTGGTCAAGAGCGTGGCCAGGACGCTCGGCAGGCGGATGGCCAGCGCGTCGACTTCTCCCCGCACCAGGCCGGCCAGTCCGATCGCCCAGTTCTGCAGCGGCGGCCGGCTGAAGTAAAGCTCTCCTTGCTGCATGGGGACGATCCAGTTGCCCGAGTCGATCATTTCGACCGCCACTCGGGCACGGCGCGACTCCTCGCCGCGGATGGTGATCGCGTCGAGGCGGCAGAAGTAGAGCACCGCCACCACGGCGATGGTCAGCCAAAGTTCCCACTCCCGATACCAGCGTGCTTCGGGCTCATCCATAAGGCGCTCACATCGGTTGGCGCGGGAACGAGAGTCTTACCCGACGCGGCGAAATCGGATGGTCTCCTCATCGAAATTCACCCGGCGGCGGACCGCGTAGTTCTTGTGGCGGTCGCGACTGTAGTAAATCCGCACGCAAACCTCGCCAATCAGGCCCAGGCTGAGAAACTGCATGCCGATCATCGCGCACAGCGCCGTGAGCAGCAGCAGCGGATTGCCGGTCATGTCGACGCCCCCCACGATCTTCATCAACAGCGTAGCCAGCCCCGACAGCAACCCCGCCGCGCCGCAGGTCAGCCCCATCATCCCGAAAAGCTTCATCGGGCTGGTGAGATAGTCGAGCATGAACTTGACGGTAATCAGGTCCAGGAGAACCCGCGGCGTACGGCCGATGCCGTACTTGGTCTCGCCGAAGCGTCGCGGGTGGTGCTGAGTAACGACTTCGACACAGCGGGCACCGTGCCAGTGGGCGAGGATCGGGATGAAGCGGTGCATCTCGCCGTACAGTTCCAGCTCCTGGGCGATCTCGCGCCGGATCGCCTTGAGCGTGCAGCCAAGATCGTGCACGGGAAAGCCGGTGGCGCGGGAGATGATGCGGTTGGCGATCAGCGAGGGCAACCGGCGATTGAGCCAGGCGTCCTGGCGGTCCTTGCGCCAGCCGTGAACGACGTCATACCCTTCCGCGAGCTTGGCGAGCATCATGGGGATGTCGGCCGGGTCGTTCTGCAGGTCGCCGTCGAGCATCACGACGACATCGCCCGTCGCCTCGCCGAGCCCGGCCTGGATGGCGGCCGTCTGCCCGTAGTTGCGGCGGAGCTCGATGATGCGGACGCGGCGATCGACCGCGGCGATGTTCTCCAACTGCGCTTGACTGCCATCGACGGAACCATCGTCGACGAAGACGATCTCCCACGCCTCGCCGAGCGGTTCCAGCGACCGCACGATGGCCTGGTAGAGCGGCAGGATGTTGTCCCGCTCGTTGCAGACGGGGATGACGACGGAAATGCTCATCCGGAAAGCTACCCGCGCCAGCGGGGTCCTGGGCCTCAACCGAGAACCTATACCGCGCGGGACGTCGCGGAGACAATGGCAGTTTGCGAAACCGAGGCGGTCGGGGGTAGCCGGGTTGCCGTCGGGGGCGCCAATGCTCTTGCCACTCGGCGGCAATCTGGGGTACCATGCGGTCCTTTGGCTGCCGCGGGATATGCGCTTTTCGGACGGCGGCGTGAGATGGATTCTTTGCGGAAAGGACGCCCAGGGATGCAGGCCACCCTTCACGAGTTGGCGGCGCTGGTCGGGGGTGAGGTGGTCGGCGACGGCGGGCTGGCGATCCTCGGCGCAGCGACGCTCACCAAGGCCCACTCGGGCGACATTACGCTCATCGATCGGGCCGACAAGCAGCACCTGCTGGCCGACAGCCAGGCGACCGCCGTTGTGGCGCCGCGTGGATCGGAGCCAGGCCGCCTGCCGATGGTCCGAGTCGACGACGTGCACCGGGCGTTCGCCACGATCGTCGCCCATTTTCACCCGCCGCGACGGGCAAGGCGGATCGGCATCAGCCCGCAAGCTGCAGTCAGCCCAACCGCACGATTAGGACGCGATGTCGATATCCACCCCCTTGCCTCCGTGGGGGATGACGTGGAAATTGGCGATCGGGCAACGATCTACCCGGGAGTCCACATCCTGGCCGGCTGCAAGATCGGCGACGACGTGACCATATTCCCAAACGTGGTGCTCTATGAAAACACCGTGATCGGAGCCCGGTCGGTAATCCATGCCGGGGCCGTTCTGGGGGCCTACGGTTTTGGCTACTCGAGCGACCAGACCGGGCATCGGCTCTCGGCTCAATTGGGCAACGTGGTGGTCGAGTCGGACGTGGAGGTCGGCGCCGGTTCGACGATCGACCGCGGCACCTATGGCCCGACGACCATCGGCGCCGGCACCAAGATCGACAACCAGGTGATGGTCGCCCACAACTGCACCATCGGCAAACACAATATGCTTTGCGCCCAGGTGGGGATCGCTGGCAGCACCACGACGGGCGACTATGTCGTCATGGCAGGGCAAGTCGGCGTGCGCGACCACGTTCGGATCGGCGATCGGGCGATACTGGGCGCCATGGCGGGAGTGATCAACGATGTTCCGGCCGACGCGCGGATGGTCGGCATTCCCGCCACGCCGGAACGGGAACAAATGGTCAAGCAAGCGGCGCTGGCCAAGCTGCCGGAGATGCGGCGTCAGCTAAAGCAACTGCAGGCGGAGGTCAATCACCTGCTGGAGCGCTCACAACCGGTGCATTCGAACGGAAAGAAGTAGCGGTTGACCATCCGATGGAAGTCCCCACAGCGATCCCGCGCCGCATCGGACTGATTGCCGGTTGGGGCCGCTACCCGGTCGTGGTGGCTGAAGCGTTGCGCCGTCAGGGATGCCAGACGTATTGCCTCGGAGTGGTCGGCCATGCCGATCCGGCGCTGGCGGAGGTCTGCGACGCCTTCCGCTGGAGCGGCCTGGGCCGCTTCGGCAGCGCGGTGCGGTTCTTTCAGCGTCACGGCGTGACCGAAGCGACGATGGCCGGAAAGATCCACAAGGTGGTGCTCTTCCAGCCGTGGTTCATCCTGCGTCAAGTGCCCGACCTGACCACGATCCGCGCCTTTCTCCCCCACTTTCTCACCAAACGCAAGGACTGTAAGGACGACACGTTGCTCGCCGCAGTGGTTGACCTGTTTCGATCGGCCGGGATTCGCCTCGGCCCGGCCACCGATTACGCCCCGGGACTGCTGGCGACGCGCGGACAGATCACGCGCCGCGGCCCCACTCCCGCCCAGCTTCTGGACATCGAGTTCGGCTGGCGGGTGGCAAAGGAACTCGGCCGGCTCGACATCGGTCAGAGTGTCGCGGTGAAGAACCGGGCCGTGCTGGCCCTGGAGGCCGTCGAAGGGACGGACGAATGCATCCGCCGCGCCGGCGGACTCTGCCGCGCCGGCGAGTTCACGGTGGTCAAGGTGGCCAAGCCACAGCAGGACATGCGTTTCGACGTCCCCACCGTCGGCCTGCGAACGCTCCAGACGCTCGTCGAGTCGGGCGGCCGGGTGCTGGCCATCGAGGCCGGCAAGACAATCCTGCTGGACGAGCCCGAACTGATCGATTTTGCCGACCGGCACCGGCTGGTTGTGATGGCGATGGAGAATCGCTAACCGACGCCGGAGGAGTGGAAATCGGCGTTGCCGAGGTATTCGAGCACGTCGTGCGATTCGCCCCAGACCTGGTGCATGAACCGGTCGCGGAGGTACTGTCGCACCAGCCCTTTCTGGTCGCGGTTCAGCGATCCGGCTGCCACCACCTTGCCGAGAATGCGGTCGTGTCCCTCCTCAAGAACCGTCAATGCCCAGCGCTCAGCGAGTGTGTAGGCGGCGATCCCGGCGAGACGGGTGGCCGGACCCTCGCTGTGCATCTTCAGTTCGACGAGCATGAAGTTGCCTTGCGCGGGGAGCTTGTCGGCATTACGAATGACCGGTATGTACCCGGCATTGGTCTTGAGCTGCCAGCCGGCGGTCTCATTCTCCCAGACGGCGACGAGCGATGTGCCGCTGCAGATCAGGTAGCGGTTCTGGCGTGAGAGCCGATCGGGCGCCTTGATGGGTGGTAGTGGCTGTGTGACGTCGTGCACGTCCTGCCCGGCAACAGCCTCGTCGACGGTGACCGTCTCCTCGGCCGAATTGGCCACGGGCGTGGGCGACGCGGGAATATGAAGGGTCTGGCCGCAACGAGGACAATCGCGCGACTGACCTGCCAGCTTGTCCTTGGCATTGAATTTCGTCTGGCAATTGGGGCAGGTGACGCGGATCATGGGCATTGCCCCCTAGCTGGTGGTGTGGTGATGCTTCCCGCCGTTTGCGAATCGGACGGCCCGCCACAACTGACCATACTCCCGGCGGGCGACGAATGTCAATCACCACCCGAACTCGCGGGCACTTCGTCGGCGTGGTTTCTGCGGGAACTGCCCAGGTTTGCGCGGAGATAGCCCTCGACACAGAGGGGGATTTGCGGTACTACTGTTGGCCGCTTGCTGTAGTAGACCGGCCGAGCCGCCGCGGAAGGAGGCCGCGAGCGTGCAGATTCTCAGGCCGCGAATCTGAGATGCTGTTTGATACTCGCTGTGCTTCCCGGCTTCGCTGGTTGTACGCGCGGTATTGAAACCGCTCGAAAGGGGAGATGCACAGGACGTGCTACGGGACCATCTACCGGGAATCTCATTCCATCCCGCCAATCTGGTTGACCTGGTTCGCCACCGCGCCCGTTGCCAGGGCGATGACGTGGCTTTCACTTATCTGGTCGATGGTGAGAACGAGCGGGTCCACCTCACCAACGCCGAATTGGACCGCCGCGCGCGGGCGATCGCCGCGCGGCTCCAGTTGATGCGGCTGGCGGGTGAGCGGGCACTGCTGATGTATCCTGCCGGGCTGGATTTCATCGCCGCCTTCTTCGGCTGCTTGTACGCCGGAGTCGTGGCTTGCCCGATCTATCCCCCGCGGCGCAACCGCGCGGCGGCCCGCATCCGTTCGGTGGCTGATGACGCCGGTGCCCGGGTGGTGCTGACCACGCAGGGTGTGCTCGAGCGGGTCGGTCCGCTGGTATCGGCCTCGCCCGATCTCAACCGGCTCACGTGGCTGACGACCTGTGGTCTGCCCGACGCGCTGGAAGAATGCTGGGAGGAACCGCGAATCGACGGCGAAACGCTGGCTTTTCTGCAGTACACATCCGGTTCAACGGGGGCCCCGAAAGGGGTGATGCTCAGCCACGCCAACCTGCTGCACAATTCGGCGCTGATTGCCCACGCGTTTGAGCACACGCGGTCGTCGGTGGGCGTGTTCTGGCTGCCGAGCTACCATGACATGGGTTTGATCGGCGGCATCGTCCAGCCGCTTTTCATCGGGCGGCCCAACGTGCTGATGTCGCCGATGGCCTTCCTGCAAAGGCCTTACCGCTGGCTTTCGGCGATCAGTCGATTCGGCGGTACGACCAGCGGCGGTCCAAACTTCGCTTACGAGTTGTGCGCGCGATCGATTTCGCCCGAAGAGCGTCGCACACTCGATCTGAGCCGATGGCGAGTGGCCTTCAACGGCGCCGAGCCGGTGCGAGCCGAAACCATCGAGCGGTTTTGCGAAGCGTTTGCGCCCTGCGGTTTCCGCCAGGAATCGTTCTTGCCGTGTTACGGACTGGCGGAAGGGACGCTTCTGGTGGCCAGCGGGCAGGTTACCACGAATGCGGTGCGTCGTTTCTTCTCAGCAACGGCCCTGGCGGCGGGCGAAATTCGCGACCGGGAGGGCGAGGAGGCAACTCGCGCCGTGGTCGGTTGCGGCCAATGCATGCCGCAGCAGGAACTTGCCATCGTCGACCCCGATACGATGATCGCATGCGGCGAGGGCCAAGTGGGCGAGATCTGGCTGCGAGGGCCGAGTGTAGCCCAAGGCTATTGGAACAATCCGGAATCCACGGCAGTCACATTCCGGGCACACATTGGCGGTTCGGGCGAGGGGCCTTACCTTAGGACCGGCGATCTCGGTTTTCTCGATCAGGGTGAACTGTTCGTTACCGGCCGGATCAAGGATCTGATTATCATCCGTGGGGCTAACTTCTATCCCCAAGACATTGAGCAGACGGTGCAGGGCTGCCATGCCAGCCTGAGGGCCGATAGCGGAGCGGCCTTTGCCATCGAGTTCGGGGGAGAGGAGCGATTGGTCGTCGTTCAGGAGATAGAACGGCAATTCCGCGGCCCGCTCGACAAAGTCCTCGATGCCGTGCGGCGCGCGGTGTCGGCGGAACACGATTTGGCGGTCGAAGAGATCGTACTGGTCCGCGCGGGGGGCGTCCCGAAGACATCGAGCGGAAAGATACAGAGACACGCCTGCCGCGAGGCGTACTTGGCGGGAGCGTTAAACGCCGTCGGACGCTGGCGTGCGAGCGACCATACAGCAGTAGGCTCTGCATTTTCGGTGGAACCAAACCACGGTTCCGAGCCGACACGGGAGCGGCACGAGCGAAGCACCGCTGAACTGGTGCTCGAGCACGTTCGCCGCGTCGCGAGGGAGCGGGCGCGTGGCTTGTGCCTTGACACGACCATCGGCGAAATCGGACTCGATTCGTTGGAACGGATGGAGATTCTCGCCACCCTGGAGCGGCAGTGCGGTGGGCATTTCCCGCCGGAGATCCTCCCCGAATTGGAGACCTGTCGCCAGGTGGTGGAAGCCGTCGAACGCCACCTGGTGCGCGGTTCGGGCCCGAAAGCGGGCGACGCCGCTACCCGGCGAGTCCCACTGGAGCACTACCGGTTCGAACATTTCCCCGAATACGCGGCGCTGAAGCAGAACCTCGCCCAGCTTGAATCGAGCGGGTTGGGCAATCCGTACTTCACCGTGCACGAAGCGGTGACCAATGATCGGACGCGGATTGACGGCCGGGAGATGCTGAACTACTCCAGCTACAACTATCTGGGCATGTCGGGAGACCCGATGGTGGTTGGCGCGGCCCAAGAGGCGGCGGCCTGTTACGGCACGAGTGTCTCGGCCAGCCGGCTGGTTTCCGGGCAGAAGCCGCTGCACGTGGATTTGGAGCACTCGATCGCCGGGTTGCTCGGTACCGAGGATGCCATTGTTCTCGTGGGCGGCCATTCGACCAACGAATCGGTTATCGGGCACCTTCTTTCGCCGGGCGACCTCATTCTCCACGACGCTCTGGCCCACAACAGCATTGTGCAGGGGGCGGTCCTCTCCGGGGCCTGCCGCCGGGCCTTTCCGCACAATGACTGGCAATCGCTGGACCGGCTGTTGGAGCGGTATCGGCACGAATATCGCCGGGTGCTGATCGCGATTGAGGGTGTCTACAGCATGGACGGCGACATCGCGGACCTGCCGCATTTTGTCGAGGTGAAGGCTCGTCACAAAGCCCTGCTCATGGTCGACGAGGCGCACTCGATGGGGACGCTCGGCACCACCGGCCGAGGTATTGGCGAACACTTCGGTGTACCCCGCGACGACGTGGACGTGTGGATGGGCACGCTGAGCAAGTCGTTTGGCAGTTGCGGAGGATACATTGCCGGTTGCCAGGCGTTGGTTGAGTATCTTCGCTATACCGCACCCGGTTTCGTCTACAGCGTGGGGATTTCTCCTCCCAATGCCGCAGCGGCGCTGGCATCGCTGCGGATTCTGGAGGTCGAACCGCATCGGGTATGGCGGCTCCAGGAGCGATCGCGACAATTCCTGACCTTGGCCCGGCGACACGGCTTGAATACGGGTTTGAGCCAGGATTCACCGGTAGTTCCGGTGATTATCGGCAATTCGCTTGACTGCCTGTCGCTCTCCCGCGCGCTGTTCGCCCGCGGCATAAACGTGCAGCCGATCCTTCATCCGGCGGTGGAGGAAAATGCGGCCCGCCTGCGGTTCTTCCTCACATCGCTGCACACGGAAGAGCAGGTCGAGAGGACGATCGAGATTGTGGCGGAAGAGGTTGCCCAGATCGATCCGCGCTACCTCAAACAGGTCAACCCGGGGCCTCCGGTTCGTGTTAGCCAACCGGCGCGAGCAGCCTGAGACCGGGCGGTGAAGTGGACCGAACGGGGCAGCGGGTCCGGATGATCGCCTTCCACATCGCGCGCTATGGCTGCCACAACTCGGCGAACTGCGTTGAGACTGTCTCGGACACAGCCAAGCCCGGGGCTTCCCCTGACGGCTTGGCCGGAGATTTCCCGATGGCGGAGTAGCCGCGTGTACGTCACCACGTTATCATACCGGTAAGGAATGTCCCTGGCGCGCGAGCGTACGGGAAGAGCGGCCCCCCTCTGTTTTTCCCCGCTATGAGGTTCGAATTTGCTTACCGAACAACAGATCAATCGCAGTTTCCGCGCTTTATTCCGCAAGGGCAACGTCGACGAGCAGACGTTCGAGAAGGCGGAAGCATTGCTCGACGAGCTACGCCCGGAAAGCCCTTTGCGGCACCGGTTGTCGGTTGAACTGGATGAGTTGCGAGATCGCTGGCTGCAGCAGCAGAGCTAGCCTTTGCAGCGGTCGGAGTCTCCGACTCCTTCCGGCCAAGGCCGGAAATGCATTGCAGGCTGCCTGTCGCGAGTCTGAACGCGCCCCCGGTGTTCTCGGGGGTTTTTTATAGATTGTCTCGCCCGCTCCCGGATCCCACTTGTTGGGCGGCATGCCCAAGAACGTTGCAGGCGGTCGACAAAAAAAGCCCGCAGCCGACTGGCTGCGGGCCGAATGCCTTCTTTCCGTTCCTCTACGTGGTTCAGCGATACAACTCCAGGCCGAAGTTCGGGCCGTGGATGAATACATCCTGCTGGTTGTTCTCGTCGAGAATGCCCATGTTAGGAACGTTGTAGTAGACCATATTCGAAGCCCGAGCGACGTTGCCGATATAGGTGCCCGTCCAGCCGGCTTTCAGCGACAGGCCGCGAGTCAACTGCAGGCTCGCATTCACCCGCAGTTCGACGGTGGGCGAGAATTCCTTGAAGTGGTCGCTGTTGTGGTAGCCGGTGGGACCCATCGTGTAGAGCTGACCGAGGAAGGGAGCACCCGGTCCGAGCGGTCCCCAGTAGTTCGGATCGTCGTCGGTGAGGAACGAACCCGTGGCGGCCATATCGGTTGCCATTTCTCCCTGCTGATCGACATTCTGATAGTTGAAGGCGGCGAAGAACCGGCCCTCGGCCGACCATGTCCAGCGCCCCTTCTTGTTGAACCACCGGGTGCCGATCTGCGGGCCCACAAGGTGATTTTCCGTCTCGTTGTAGAACCAGAAGTCGGAGAGGATGCCGTGAAGCGGCGGGGCCACGAGTATGGTGTCGTCGTCGATCAGGAGATCCTGGTTTTCGGCGTTGACGATAAACCGCTCGTCGAACTGCATGTACCGCGGGCCGCCGAAGATCTCCCAGTAGCCCCAGTGATGCGTCGGTTCCGTGCGGTACATATACATCGCCTCGACGCTCCAGGTATCAACCTCGTTCTTGACCTCGACATAGTCGAAAACCACCGGCAGCGGGGCGAATTCGAGTGTCAGGTCAAGGTTGATGGCGATGAGACCCCAAAGGAAGCCGTCGGGTTGCGGGGCCGGCGCGGGGCCCACGTCCTGTCCCGGGTTGACCAGTTGCGGTTGGTCGGCGAGCACCATGTGGATGTCGGTCAGATGCTCGCGCTGATGCTGTTCAGCAAGGTTGAACGTGCTGATGAACCAGCCGTGCTGGTCGCAGACATAGCCGAATTCGATTCGGCCGCCGTCGGTGAAGTCGGCCTCCAGGAACCGGGTGTCGGCCGTGTTGAACTGGAGGAATGAGTTCACCGGATCGATGTATACGCGGCGGAAGGCGGAACTGCCATCGGGGTTGGTCAACCCGAGGAAGGTCCGCTCTGGTGCCGAGATCGACCACCGCAGAGCATCCAGGCTTACGAACAGGCCCTCGTTCGGCGCCTGTTCGCCACCGTAGGGGCAAGGCTCGGCGGGCGCGAACCACTGAAAGTCGTCCAGGCTGCCGTCAGGAGCGGGGATATAGTCTTCCCCAGCCAAGGCGGCGGATGCTGGCAGCAATACCAGCACCCACGCCACAAGCCATGAAGATCTGAATTGGAGCGACATGGTTCCCATCCACCTCGGTTGCGCTGCGTGAATGTCCTGTGCCCGCCCTTCAGACGAAGAGTCGGTGCGATATGGTCGTGACGATAGTATCGGTCATGCCACTGGAAGCAGTTGAACAAGAACGGCAAGCTCTGCCGAAAATGCCGTGCAAAACCGGCCGGTGTGGTGGATGGCCTGACAGACAGGGCAAGGCAGGCAAGAAAAAAGGCGGCGCGAGCGTCTAAGGCCGAAAGCCGCTGGCGAAAAGAACCGCGAGTATCCCAAGCTTTGACGCCGGGAAGAGAAGCCAGCGGCCAGAGCTTCAGAGTCCGTTCTTCGCCATTGGAGATCCGCCGCTCCCGTTACTTGGCCAGTTCGGCCGTGCCGTCGAGCAGGCGGTCGATCATCTCCGGGCTGTGCGCCCAGGTAAGACTGATGCGGAGGCATGCTTCGCCTTCAGGCACGGTGGGCGGCCGAATGGCAGGCACGAACAGGCCGCGGTCGCCCAGCGCCCCCGACAGGTGGATCGCAGCCTCTGGCGTCCCGACCACGAGCGGGATGATCTGGCTGGCCGACTGGCCGGTGTTCCAACCCTGAACAACTAGTGCCTGACGCACCGCCGACGCTCGCTCCAGAAGTGTCCGCCGCCGTTCGGGCTCATCGAGTACAATTTTCAGAGCGGCGAGCCCCACGGCCGCCGCCGCCGCCGGGCTCGCCGTGGAGAAGACGAACGATCGAGCGCGGTTTGCCAGCCAGTCGATGAGCGGCCGGCTCCCCGCCACGAAACCGCCGATGGAGCCCAGGGCTTTGCTTAGCGTACCCATTCGGACGTGCACGCGATCCTCGAGTGCGAGCCACTCGGCAACGCCACGGCCGCGGTCTCCGAATACGCCGGTGGCGTGGGCTTCATCGACCATCAGCATTGCGCCGTGCCGGTCGGCGAGTTCGGCCAGTTCTTTGAGCGGCGCCAGATCGCCATCCATGCTGAATACGCTATCGGTGACTATCAGCCGCCGCCGGGCAGCGGCTGTCCGACCAAGCAGCCGGCCAAGCTCCTGCCAGTCGCCATGAGGATAGGGACGCACATCGGCGCGTGAAAGCCGGCAGCCGTCCAAAATGCTGGCATGGTTCTTCCGGTCAGCGAACACCACATCGCCAGGACCGATCAGCGCGCCAATCGTACCGGTGTTGGCGGCATAGCCGGAACCAAAGACCAGCGCCGCCTCGGTCCCCTCGAATTCAGCGAGTCGGACTTCCAGCCGGTGGTGAAACTCGCTGTAACCCGTAACCAGCGGGCTCGCGCCACCCCCCCAGCCGATTTCCTGGAGAGCGTCACGGGCAGCGATCACCAGCCGTCTGTCGGCAGCCAGCCCGAGATAGTCGTTGGAGCCGAAATTCACCAGCTCGCGACCATCAAGGACTATGATGGGGCCCTGGAAGCTGCTACGAGCGGCCAGGGCCCTCCGTAGACTCACCCGCCGGAGGGATTCGAGCTCCCGAGCGATCCAGTCAAGCGGCGATTCCGTATAACCCATAGTCGTGGCTTGGCGGTTCTCTGGTGGTAGAAAACAATCTTGGCCCGTCAGCGGCCGCTGCACAAGCCGGCCCGGGGCAAACAGTTACACTCACGGCCTGCCGGTCTTGTCTGGCTGGTGCAAGAACAGGTCGGGAAAGGCAACTATCTAACAGCCATGGCGTTCTCCAAAGCGTCGGCCACAACGACCCCACCGGGCGCGAAGATCGACTGGCAGGCCGCTTTGGGCGCGCATGAGCGGTGGCTTCGTACGGTGGTTTACGCTCGTTTGGGCGAGCCGCAAGCCGTCGACGAGGTCATGCAGGAGGTGTCGCTGGCGGCAGTCCGGCAGCGGGCGCCAATCCAGGACCCGGCAAAGGTTGCTCCCTGGCTGTACCGCTTGGCAGTGACCCAGTCGCTGCTCTACCGGCGCAAGCAGGGGCGGCGGCGCAAGCTGACAGAGAGCTTTGCCCAGCGAAACCGTCCGAGCGAGCACGACACCCGGCAGCCCGACCCCTTGGGGTGGCTGTTGGCCGACGAGCGACGGCAGTTGGTTCGGACCGCATTGGAACGCCTGCCGCGGCGGGATTCGGAAATCCTGCTGCTGAAATACACGGAAGACTGGAGTTATCAGGATTTGGCCAAGCACCTGGGAGTCAGCCAAAGCGCGGTCCAGGCGCGGCTGCACCGGGCGCGGGCTCGGATGCGGGAAGAATTGGCGGCCCTGCAAGTGATCGAAAGTGAAGCATGAGTCCACTCGACGAAGATAAGACGCCACTCGACGACTGGATCTTCGACCAGCTTGTCGATGGCGAGTTGGGGGAGAGCGACCGCCGCGAACTGCTCGCGCAACTCGACGCCAAGCCGGACGGCTGGCGTCGCTGCGCGCTGGCCTTTCTCGAGGGGCAGAGCCTGCAGCAAGAGTTGCGCGCGCTGGCGGCCAGCCAGAGGCCCACTCCCGCGGCGGTCGCTGCTCGGCCCGCCGTCCGCTCTCGCGGTTGGCGGCAGAGGACAGCCGCGGTGGCCAATCTGGCCGCCGGCTTTCTTGTCGCGATTACATTGGTCTTTCTCGTACGCGAGTACAGCGGGCCCCCGGCGCCCGCGCCCGGCGAGGTGGCAGCGACCGGCAACACGGACGCCCAGGGCAGCACGGGCGCGGCGGCAGCCGCATCGCAAGTCGGCAGATCGCCGTCCGGAGGCTGGCAGACCGTCACGCTGGCGCCCGATGCGGACGCCGAGCAGCTTGTGCACCTTCCGGTCACCGAGCGGGCGGCCATCGATGAAGACTGGCTCGAAACACTGCCCGAGGCCATTCCGGCCGATATTCTCCGGGCGCTCGAGCGGACGGGACATCGCGTGGAGCGGCAGCGTCAACTCCTGCCGGTGCCGCTGGAAGACGGTCGGCAGTTGGTCGTTCCGGTAGATCAGGTGGAGATTCGCTACGTGGGCAACTCAGCCTATCAATAGTCCCCTTCCCGGCTTTGGTGCGCAGAGGAGATTGTGATGAACGGTCTGTACTCCCGCTGGATGGCCGCACTGTCAGGCGGCTTGATCGTGATGGCACTGTCAGCGGCTTCGGCCGGCGAGGTCGATGCGGCGCTGCAACCAGTGGCGGACAAGGCCGCAGAAGAATCGGCGCCCACCCCGCCGAGCGAATTCTGGATCGGCCTGGCCTGCACGAAGCTGGTCGACCCGCAGCGGCAGGAAATGGGCATGAAAGATGGCGTCGAAGGCATCGTTGTCCTGCATGTGGTGCCCGACGGTCCTGCCCAGAAAGCGGGCGTGAAAGAAAACGACGTCCTCACGGCGGCGGGTGACAAGCGACTCGTCGAAGTCACCGACTTGATCGAGGCGGTGGAGGCGGCCCGCGACGGAGATCTGGAGTTGAAGGTCGTCCGAGGCGATGAGGAGCTCACGTTCACGGTCCGCCCAGCGAGGCGGCCGGCTGACGCCCAGCCGTGGATGGCTCCCCCTGGCGTCGGCGCCGCGGAATGGGAGAAGCTCGATCGCTGGCTCCGGCAGATGGAGCCTGGCGACGTGCCGCCGCGACTTCGCTTCCGCTTTCTCCATCCCGGCGCGGTCCTGCCGCCCGGCGCGGCGGGTCTGCCGCTACCGGACGACATGACTGTCGTGATCACGAAGCACGGCAAGGATCCGGCTACGGTTGTTGTCGAGCAGGCGAACGAGCGGTGGGAAGTGCGTGAGGACGAACTCGACAAGCTTCCGGAGTCGGTCCGCTCGCACGTGGCGAGAATGCTCGGCCGCAACCCGTGGGCGTTCGGCGAGCAGGATTTCCGACTCGTGGTTCCGAAGGTCTCTCCCGAGTCGCCGGTGAAGCCGGCGCCCAAAACGCGTCCCAAGACGGAAGCGAAGCCCGCTCCCTCGGTGGAGGAGCGGTTGGACCACATCGAGCGCCGCTTGGACGATCTGCTGGAGAAGATCGATCGTCCGAGTGGCAAAGACAGCCAGCGCGAGCGGTCAAATCGCTAGATTGCCGCGGCGGGCATGGTTTGCAGCCCCGCGGGTCGCGGGGTATCCTGGTGGGCTGTCGGAATCATCGAACCCTCAGGAGATCCTGCAATGATGAATCTGTTACGCCGTGTCCCCGCGCTTTTGTCGACCGCGGTGCTCCTTGCCGCCGCTTCGGTCCAGGCCGACGTTCGGTTGCCGAAAGTCTTCGGCGACCACATGGTGCTCCAGCAAAAGCTGCCGATCCAGGTGTGGGGTTGGGCCGACAATGGCGAAGAAGTAACCGTGACGATCGGCGAAAAGAAGGCCACCGCCACCGCCGCAGCGGACGGAAAGTGGAGGGTCACCCTCGATGCTCTGGAAGCGGGCGGGCCCGTTGAAATGACCGTCGCCGGGAAGAACTCGATCACCCTGACCGACGTGCTCGTCGGCGAGGTATGGATCGGCTCCGGCCAGTCGAACATGCAATGGACCGTGGCGGCCTCGGACAACGCGGAGCAGGAGATCGCGGCGGCCGACTTCCCCCGCATCCGCCTGTTCACCGTGGCTCGCAAGGCAGCCGCCGAACCGCAGGAAGACGTGGAAGGCGTCTGGACAACGGCCACGCCCGAGACAGTAAAGAACTTCTCCGCGGTGGCCTACTTCTTCGGCCGCGAACTCCACAAGGAGCTCGATGTGCCCGTCGGCATGATCAATACATCGTGGGGCGGAACGATCGTCGAAGCGTGGACCAGCCATGAGACGCTCCAATCGGACCCGGACTTCCAGGCGATTCTTGAGCGCTCGAAGAACTTCCAGGAAAACAACCCCAACCAGGCCTCGGTGCTCTACAACGGCATGATCAAGGGCCTGATCCCGTTCGGTATTCGCGGCGCCATCTGGTATCAGGGCGAATCCAACGTCGGCCGCGCGGAGCAGTACGCCGAACTGTTCCCGGCCTTCATCGCCGACTGGCGCAAGAACTGGGCACAGGGCGAGTTTCCGTTCCTTTTCGTGCAACTGGCCCCTTTCCGCTACCAGGGCCAGGACCCGCGCTCGCTGGCCGAGTTGTGGGAGGCCCAGCTCAAGACGCTGTCGGTGATCAATACGGGTATGGCCGTCACGACCGACATCGGCAACGTGAAAGACATCCATCCCAAGAACAAGCAGGAGGTCTCACGGCGGCTGGCGTTGTGGGCCCGCGCGGCCGTGTACGGGCAGGATGTGGTGTATAGCGGCCCGCTTTACAAGTCGATGCAGGTCGAAGACAAAAGGGTCCGCTTGAGCTTCAAGCATGCCGACGGCGGACTGGTCGCTAAAGATGGCGAACTGACCCACTTCCAGATCGCCGGCGACGACGGCGAGTTTGTCCCCGCCAAGGCGACCATCGAGGGCGAGACGATCGTCGTCTCTTCGGATCAAGTCGAGAAGCCGGCCGCCGTGCGGTTCGCGTGGGACGATGTCGCCGAGCCGAACCTGTTCAATGACGCCGGCCTGCCGGCCTCCCCCTTCCGCACCGACACATTCCCGATGGTGACGGCCGGGAAGCGGTAGACGGGGATGATGAAGTACAAATGCTGAGGCATGAACGAAGGAGCGCGAGGCCTGCGAAAGCGGACCTCGTGCTTTTTTCGTCTCCACACTTGCACGAGTTATTGGAAGACCGCAATGGAATTTGACCCAGCCCAATATGGTAACGCATTCCGGCCGCTGCTGGAAATCGACCGATGCCGGGAACTGGGACCGGGGCATGCCGTTGAGGCTGCCCGCGCAGCGCTCGAGGCGATGTCGATCGAGACGGCCTTTGCAGCCCGGCGGGTGGCCGATCGCTCGATGGCCGAACTGTGCCTGGGCGCCGTATGGCTGCTGCACGACTTTCTCGACCAGTCGCATCACATCAGCCAGGGCGTGGAGACGCCCACCGGCAGCTACTGGCACGGCATCATGCACCGCCGTGAACCGGACTACGGCAACGCGAAGTACTGGTTCCGCCGCGTCGGTGGGCATCCGATCCATGCAGAACTGCACCGTGCGGCACGCGAACTGGCCGGCCACATGCCGGGCGATGCCGCGGCGGCGCTACAGGCCCAGGCGTCGTGGGACGCGTTCGGCTTCGTCGACTTGTGCCAGGAGGTCGCCAGCGGAGGCTCCCAGGCCGGAGCGCTCTGCCGCCGCATCCAGCAGCGGGAGTGGGAGTTGCTCTTCGATTTCTGCTTCCAGCGGGCCGTCGGCCAATAGCCTCTTAAGGCGGCTCGGCACACGCCCTGCCGCTGGCGGCGGGTAGCGTTATAATGCGGCGTTACCGCGGTCGCCGGCCAGCGATTGCTTCGCCGCAGGGCCCCCGCCATCTCGCCCAGGGTATCCAGGAGTCCAGCCTCGTGGCTTCGATTAAGCGCATTCTCGTCACCGGCGGAGCCGGTTTTCTCGGTTCGCATCTCTGCGAGCGGCTGGTGGATCAGGGGCACGACGTGATCTGCCTCGACAACTTTTTCACCAGCCAGAAGACAAACGTGACCCATCTGCTTGACCGGCCGAACTTCGAGCTGATTCGTCACGACGTCACACTACCGGTCTACCTCGAAGTCGATGAGGTTTACAACCTTGCCTGTCCCGCGGCCCCCGGTCATTACCAGTACAACCCCATCAAGACCATGAAGACTTCGGTGATGGGGGCCATCAACGTGCTGGGGCTCGCCAAGCGTTGCCGGGCGAAGGTGCTGCAAGCGAGCACCAGCGAGGTGTACGGCGATCCCGAGGTCCACCCGCAAACGGAAGATTACCGCGGCGCGGTCAACCCCATCGGGCCGCGGGCATGCTATGACGAAGGTAAGCGGGCGGCCGAAACACTGTTCATGGATTATCACCGCATGAATGGTGTCGAGGTCCGCGTGGTGCGGATCTTCAACACCTACGGCCCGCGAATGCACCCCTACGACGGACGCGTGATCTCGAATTTCATCCGCCAGGCGCTTCAGGGGGAGGAGATCACGATCTTCGGCGATGGCTCGCAGACGCGATCGTTCTGCTACCGCGACGACCTCATCGAAGGCATGATCCGCATGATGGAGAACAGCGTGGGCCTCATCGGTCCGGTGAATATCGGCAATCCGGGCGAATTCACCATCAAGCAACTGGCGGAACTGGTGCTGCGGTTGATCGGCTCGCGGTCGAAGCTCGTCTTCCAGCCTCTGCCGGCCGACGATCCGACCCAGCGCCAGCCCGACATCACCCTGGCCCACTCAAAGCTCGGCTGGGAGCCAAAGGTGCCGCTGGAAGAGGGTCTCGCCAGGACGATCGAATGGTTCCGCTCCATCGACATCACCGCCTACCGTCCACCCACGCCAAACTACTGAAGCGGTGGAGGCCGCGGACCACTGGGCAGGAACAAGAAAGGCGGAAGGGCGACAGCGCGGCTCAGAACGCGCTCCCGCCCTTCGTAGTTCGCTGGTCTGCTTACTGCGGGAATTCCGCGGGCGGCTCGATGATCGGGTACTCGCCCGAAAGTGCCTTGAGGAACGCGACGATCTTCGCCTCGTCTTCCTTCGTCAATTCGGCCTCGCGCATCGCCTTGAGCTGCGCCGCCAGGTTCGGATTGTCGTTGCCGCCGGAAGCCATCAACGCCACAGCCTCTTCCAGCGTCTCCACGCTGCCGTCGTGGAAATAGGGATGGGTGTTGGCGATCTCGCGGAGCGGCGGGACGCGGAACTTGCCCAGGTCGCTGTCGCGGCCCGTCACGTCCTTGCGCCCTTCGTCGGGCTTCTCCTTGTCGATGCCCACCCCCGCGTTGTAATAGCGGAAGTTGCTGAACAAGGGGGGCGCATGGCATGTTGAGCAGCCAGTCTCCTCGAACAACTCCATGCCCTCCTTCTGCGCGTCGGTCATCGCCGATTCATCCCCCGCCATGAAGCGATCGTAGGGCGAATTCCCGCTGAGCACCGTCCGCTCGAAGGCGGCCACCGCCTTGGCGAAACCCTCTTCGGTCACCCCGGTGCCGAACACTTTCTCAAAACGCTCACGGTAGCCGGCAATCTGATCGAACTGCTCGACCACGGCAGTCATCGAATGGCCCATCTCGATCGGATTGGCCACCGGCCCGACCGCCTGCGCTTCGAGGCTGTCGGCGCGGCCGTCCCAGAACTGGACCGGCGCATAGGCGGCGTTGATCACCGTGGGTGAATTCCGCGCGCCAAACTGATGGCCGATGCCTTCGCTCGTCGGCTTGTGCTCGGCCCATGCCATCTGCGGGTCGTGGCAGGTGGCGCATGACAGCGTGCCGTCCTTGCTCACTCGCTTGTCGAAGTACAGCAGCTTGCCCAATTCGATCTTCTCGGCCGTCATCGGGTTGTCTGCCGGAATCGGGACCGGAGGCAGACCCAACGGCGCCTTCACCAAATCTTCGGCCGCCGGCGCATCGGCGGCAGCCGACTCGGTCACGGCCGGCGCCGGTTCGGCCGCAGGAGCTTCCTCAGTCCCGGCCGCAGCGGCCTGCTCGGCCGCAGGAGCTTCCTCAGCCGCAGGAGCCTCTTCCTCGGCAGCCATGGGTTCCACAGCGGGCTGATCGGCGGCCGGGGCTTCCTCCGCAACGGGTGCCTCCTCTTCCACAACAGGTGCCCCCTCTTCCATGTCCTCGGCAACCGCAGTAGTCGTCGCTTCCTCGACCGCCTCGTCGATGCTCGTCGACGGCGAGCCGGCATCGGAGACTACTGGGGCTGACTGGGGCTGTTCACATCCAGCGAAGACCAGACATGATACGGCCATCAGAACGGTGAGAAGTCCAACGACCCTCGGTGCATACATATTCAGGTCTCCTGGTCTGGGACATAATGCCGCGCCTGCCGCATGTTTTACCACACTGGCTGACACCAGCCCGGCCGGCAAGCGAAAGGTGCCACTACCGCGGGCATTCTACTGATGTGTCAAGGAAACCACAAGCTTCCGCCCCGTCGAGATGGTGGGGTGGCTGTGGACAATCGGGTGGCCGGCGAGCTACTATCAATCCCCTGAGACTCGTACCAGTGGGTATCCCGCCGAGTAATTGCGCAGCGGAGAACATGCGATGAGCCGAACTGTCTGGGCGCTTCTTTGGTTGGTCGAGTTGGGCCTGACGGCGTTTGCGGCGAACGACGCCGGCGCGGCCAGCCGGCCAAACGTGGTCTTCATCCTCCTCGACGACCAGGGGTGGGGCGACGCGCAAGCCTTCAGCCACCCGTACATGAAGACGCCCAACATTGACCGGCTCGTTCGCGAAGGGACGCGATTCGGCCAGTTCTATGTCAACAATCCGGTGTGCTCGCCCAGCCGCACCGCCTTCATGACGGGACACTTCCCCGCACGTCATGCGATCCACCAGCACCTGGCCACCCACGAGCAGAACGTGGCTCGCGGCATGCCCGATTGGCTCGATGCCGACGCGACCACCGTGTGCGACGTGCTTCGCGACGCCGGCTACGCCACGGCCCACTTCGGCAAGTGGCACCTCGGAAGCGGACCCGGCGCGCCTGAGCCGAGCGCTTATGGCGTGGACGACTTTCGCACGGTAAACGCCAATGGACCGAACTGGGAAGCCGAGCGGACCGACGCTTTCTTCCGCGCCCACTCGACCGACCTTATCGTCGACGAGGCGATCCGCTTCATCACAGCCAATAAGCAGAAGCCGTTCTACACCAACCTGTGGACGCTCGTGCCCCATGCCCTGCTCAACCCGACCCCGGAGGAACTGGCGGTCTACAAGGACCTCCAGGTCGATCCCGACGATTTCCCCAGCTACATGCGCCAGTATGTCCGGGATGCCAAAGACCCGCACGAGCAGATGCGCGTGTTCTGCGCTTCGATGACCGGACTGGACCGCGCCTTGGGGCGGCTCTTGGACTTCCTCGACGCCGAGGGCCTGGCCGACGAGACGATCATCTTCTTCTCCAGCGACAATGGACCCGAAGACTACCGCATCGGCAACGCGGCCAACGCGGGCGTCGGCTCGCCGGGACCGCTTCGGGGGCGCAAAAGAAGCCTGTACGACGGGGGCGTCCGCACTCCGCTGGTCGTCCGCTGGCCGGGCAAGGTCGAGGCTGGACGGTTTGATGAGACGTCGGTCCTCACCGCGGTCGATTTCCTGCCCACGGTCGCTGCGCTGGCCGGAGCGAAGATGCCCGACATCGCGCCCGACGGTGAAGACATGAGCGACATCCTGCTGGGTAAATCGCGTCCGCGGACGAAGCCGATCCACTGGGAGTGGCGCGGCGGCGTGGCCGGCTACCCGGAGTATTGTCCGCCGCGTCTGGCGGTCCGCGACGGCCAGTGGAAGCTGTTCTGCGATTTCGACGGCGGCAATGTCCAACTCTATGACATCCCGGCCGACCCCGAGGAACGCTCGAACCTGGCCGACAAGCACCCCGACATCGTCGAGCGGATGAAGAGCATGGCCGTCGCCTGGCACAAGTCGCTCCCCGAAGGCCCGGTCCAGGAACCGCGGATCGGCGGTGCGAAGAAGCCGCAAAGGAAATTGCCGGCGCAAAAGCCCGGAAAGCAAAAGCCCGGAAAGCAAAAGCCCGGAAAGTGAAGCAACCGGTGAGGCAGTGAAGAACTCAGTTGCCGGAAAGGAATGACCATGCCGCCAGCCGCCGACAAGTTTGCCATCTCGATGATCCCGCTCGGAGCCAATCCGAGGATCTCTCCCACGGCGATCAAGACGGATCTGTCCACGACGTGGCCCGACATGCCGCCCCTCGGGCCCACAGAGAAGAATGAGAAGCACATGGTGTCGTTCGATGTCGGCGCCGGGGCGCATGTGATCTTGACCTTGATGCCTGGTCCGATCCCGTGGTCCGATCTTGAAGGGCCTTGTGCCACCAGCGTGCTCTGGAAGAATGCGGCCGAAGTGCTCAAGCCGCATAAGGCCCATGTGCTGATCACCGTCATGTTCGAGGACAATCGCTCGCCGCTGGAGAAATCGAAGCTACTGACGCAGGTGACCGCGGCTGTTCTGCATACGTGTGATGCGGCGCTGGGAGTCTATTGGTGCAATGCGACGCTGGTCGTGCAGCAGGCGTTGTTCCGGGAGTTCGCTGTGAAGATCCTGCCGGAGGGTCCGCCCATCCACATCTGGATCGATTTCCGCATCGGGAGGAATCAACAAGGCAAGTCGGCCGGCTTTACTACCGGACTCAAGGCACTCGGACACATGGAAATCGAGACCGACAACTCGCCGGAACCCGTGAGTGAACTGCGAGAAAGGTTCGAGGGACTCGTGCACTACCTGCTGGAGAACGGCCCGGTGATTCGCGACGGCGACACGATCGGTGAAGATGCCAACGAACGGATCAAAGTGGTCTATTCGCCGTCGAAGTTCGGTCACGAGGGTACGGTGATGCGACTCGACTACGAATCGGCAACGCCGAAAAAGAAAGGCTGGTTTGGACGCGGATAGCATTTGAGGGCCGGACACATGGCCGCCAAGACATGGGAGAAAGACTTCCGCTACCCGGCAATCCAGGCGTCGATCCGGTTCCGCCATTCTTGTTCTTTCTTCGCGGCAGGATCTCGAACAAGCTGCTCGATAGGTGTGGCAACACGCTTGTTCCGCTTCGATCCACCCGGTTAGAATGAGCGGCGCAAGACCGTCTTTCGCCACGATGCTTCACTTGAGGAGTGCTGCCATGTTGAATCGCGCGTCGACGTTGTGGCAGGTTGCGGGGTTGATTCTGATGCTCGGCGCCATCGATGCCGCGGCGGCCGATCGGAAGATCTACATCATGACCGACCTCGAAGGAGCGAGCGGCGTCTACAAGTTCGCGCAAACTCGGGAGCCGGACGATCCGCTGGGCGAGATGGCCAAGGAATACCTCATGGGCGATATCGCCGCGGTGGTCAGGGGCCTCCGCGACGGCGGCGCGACGGAGATCCTGATCATCGACGGCCACGGTTCGCAGGCCTTCGTGCCGCATCTCATGACGCCGGGGGCGAAGTACGTAACCGGCAAGCCGCGGCCGGGTCCCGTGTGGGGGCTCGACGATTCGTTCGCCGGGCTGGTGCTTCTGGCCCACCATGCGATGAACGGGACGCCCGACGGTGTGCTCTGCCACACCCAGTCGTCGAGAACAGAGAATCGCTACTGGTACAACGGCGTCGAGTCGGGCGAACTGGCCCAGGTGGCGGCCCTGGCCGGGCACTACGGCGTGCCGCCGATCCTCGTCACCGGCGACGAGGCCACCTGCCGCGAGTCGCAGCAGTTCTTCGGCACCGAGTGTGTTACCGTGGCCGTGAAGCGCGGCCTGAACCGCGAGGCGGCCGTGCTCTACCCGTTCGAGGAGACGCGGGCCTCGCTCTACGAAGGTGCGAAACGCGCCATGGCGGCGATTCCAAAGTGCAAGCCCTACCGGCTCGAGACGCCGATCACCGTCAAGAAGCAATTTCTCCGCGACCGGGGTGAAGGGCTCGAACCGGAACTGGTGACGAAGGAAGGGACGGTCGATGAGGTGCTGAAACTGCTGGAGTTCTGAGAAGGTGTGTGCCGGTGGATTCTTGAACCGGACAACGAACGGCTTGCGAAAGGAGGCGCGGCATGGTTTCTCGGATCCTGGGTTGTGCGGTGGTGGCATGGATCCTTGTCCAAGGAGGATCGGGCTGGGCGACTCCGCCCTATAAGATCCTCGATCTCGGCACGCTTGGCGGTTCGACCAGCACGGCACGCGGTATCAACGCGAGCGGGCAGGTTGTGGGCTTCGCCGAAACGGCCGACGGCCAGCAGCACGCGTTCTTGTACAGTGAAGGGAGACTGAGCGACCTCGGCACGCTCGACGGGCCGGAAGGCAGATTCAGCGATGCGTTTGACATTAACGCCGCCAGCCAGGTCGTTGGATACTCTGAACGGGCTGGTGGCACTCGTCACGCCTTCCTGCATGCCAAAGGGAAGATCCTCAACCGGCGTGGCAAGATGGCCGATCTTGGCGGCCTGTTAAGTCCGGGGTCCAGCAGTCACGCGTATGCAATCAACACTCACGGTGATGTCGTCGGCGCTTCAGCCGGCCGGGCGTTCCTGTATCGCGACGGGAAGATGCGCAGCCTCGATCGCCGCATCCCGCTCGGCGCGAAGCTGGACCTTGTTCCGCTCGACGACGAATCCACCGCAGGCTGGATCACGAGTGAGGCAAAGGCCATCAATGATCAGGGAGACGTCGTGGGATATGCCGCCACCGATATTGGCCCTCCGATCCGCGGCTTCCGGGCGTTTCTCTACAGCAAGAGGAAACTCGTCGACCTCGGCACACTGCCCAGCGGCACCTGGTCGATCGCCCAGGCCATCAACGACCGCGGTCAGGTGGCCGGCGGCGGAGATACGGCCGGCGGCGAGACTCACGGTTTCCTATACGCGGAAGGAACCATGACGGACCTTGGAACGCTCGGCGGCCGGGCGAGCAGTGCGCAGGACATCAACACGAGCGGGCAGATCGTGGGCAACTCGGATACCGCGGACGGCTCGCTGCACGCGTTTCTGTTCCATGACGGAACCATGATCGATCTCAACACGCTTGTCGACCCGGTCGGCGGCTGGGTGTTGACGAGCGCGGCGGCGATCAACGACAGTGGCTGGATCGTCGGTTCGGGGAAGGCCCCCGATGGACAGTCGCGAGCGTTCCTGTTGCGGCCGACGGAGTAGCGGTGCGATCCGAGCCGAATCCATATTAGTCGCCGAAAGCTGAGACTTCCCCGCCAGAGAAGATGTGGCCCGCATTGGGCCTGAATCGCTGCAACCATGAACGACACCGGTTCGCTCGCGGATCGTGCCGAAGGCCGCCGTGTTCACCGCGGCGTACTCGGTTTCGCTGCAGTGACCGTGATTGCCGTCGCGGCCGCGTGGCTGTTCTTCGCCCCACAACGATTGCCGATCGAAGAAGGACGTTGGATCGGGTGGGACGAAAAGCGGCTGACGGCGGAACTCGGGCCGGCCACGACAACCACAGCCGGGTATGTCCAGGTCGGGTCGGAGCCCGCAGCCAAACCCGCCGGGCCATACAAAACGCTGTACTACCGCCAGCGTGGCGGGCATCTGTATATCTGGCTGCACCGCCGGAGCGGACGCTGGCTATGCTTTGATTCGCTGTGGTTCGACAATGGCGTCGAATTCAGCGGCGGGAGCGATTCTCAAGTTCCTTGAATCATGCCGGGGGGACGCGCCATAATGCAGGGCCAGGATATACCCTTGCCCCTGAGAGCACCGCATGACCTCCGCTGACACCGCTTCGGATCAAAGCATGCCCGGCCCACCCGAGCGGCGAAAAGTGCCGCTGCACACCAAGATCCTGCTCGGGCTCGTGATCGGGGCGGTGCTGGGAATCGGCTGTCACGTCTATTTCGCCGTGCCCGCGGGAAGCGAACTGGCCGAGGTCTACGACCAGGACGCCAACCGCGTAGACGACCGGTTGGACTGGATCGCGCTCAACGTAATCGATCCCCTGGGCCGGATCTTCCTGCGCCTGATCCTGATGGTCGTGCTGCCGCTGGTCTTCTCGGCGTTAGCCTTGGCGGTCCGCGACCTGGGCGACCTGCGTCACCTGGGGCGCGTGGGCGGACGGACGCTCGCGCTTACCGCAATCATGTCGCTCGTGGCGGTGATCATCGGCGTGACGCTCGTCAACACGTTCCGGCCGGGGGAACGGTTGTCGGCCGAGAAGCGCGAGGCGCTGGCCGAGCAGTACGCCCGTGGGGCAGAAGAGACCGTGGCGAAAGCGCGGCAGGCCAAGCCGCTCAAAGACACGCTGTTGGACATCATTCCCGAAAACCCGATCCAGGAAATGGCCGGGGCGCTCGACGGCAGTTCCAAGGGAAATGGACTGCTGGCGGTGATGTTCTTCGCCCTGGCTTTCGGTGTGGCGCTGGCCGTGGTCGGGCCGAAAGGGGAGACGCTCGCGGGTGTGCTCGAAGGACTGTTCGCCGTGACCATGGCGATCATTGATTTCGCCATGCGGCTGGCCCCCTTCGGCGTGGCGTGCCTGATCTTCGTGATGACGGCTCGGCTGGGTGGCGAACTCCTGACGACGCTCATCTGGTTCCTGGCCGTCACCCTCGCCGGATTTGCCATCCACCTGGGCGTGGTCTACCCGATCTTCCTCCTCGTCGTCGCGAGGCGGAATCCGTGGGTCTTCTTCCGCGATTCATCCGAAGCGCTCTTGATGGCGTTTGCCACTTCGAGCTCCAATGCCACACTGCCCACGTCGCTCCGCGTGGCCGAGGAACGCCTGCGATTGCCACCGGCCATCGGCCGGTTCGTGCTCACCGTCGGCGCGACTGGCAACCAGAACGGCACTGGGCTCTACGAAGGCGTGGTTGTGCTCTTCCTCGCCCAAGTATTCAACGTCGAACTGACCGTCTTGCAGCAGATCGCGGTCGTGCTGCTGGCCGTGCTCGGCGGCGTCGGCACGGCAGGGGTGCCGGGCGGCTCGATCCCGATGATCGTGCTCGTGCTGCAAACAGTGGGCGTGCCAGGCGAGTCGATCGCCATCATCCTCGGCATCGATCGCATCCTCGACATGTGCCGCACCGTGCTCAACGTCGCCGGCGACCTCGCCCTCGCCGCCTGCGTAGCGCGATGGGAGACCCTTGCCAGCCACGCGGTCGGGCGGTGAGCGCAGAGAGCTGTGGAGGGCTGAACCGCTGGCAGACAGTACTTCAGCACTGGAGGAAGCTGCGGTGAAAGTGGTCATCCCGGGAGGCACGGGACGGATCGGAACCATACTCGCGCGGCGACTTCATGCCGACGGGCACAACGTAACGGTACTCAGTCGCACGCCGGCCGAGGCGCCTTGGCGAACCATCGCCTGGGATGGCCAGACGCTGGGCGACTGGGCCGCCGAGATCGACGGCGCCGACGTGGTCATCAATCTTGCCGGCCGCAGCGTGAACTGCCGTTACCATCAGGCGAATCGCCGCGCGATCATGGAGTCACGGGTGAAGTCGGCGGCGGTGGTCGGAGAGGCCATCGGCCGTGCAAATCGCCCGCCCCGCGCGTGGCTCCAGGCGAGCACGGCTACCATCTACGCCCACCGCTACGACGCCGCCAACGACGAGGCGACCGGCATCATCGGCGGCAATGAAGAAGCCGCGCCGGACACGTGGCGGTTCAGCATCGATGTGGCAAAGGCTTGGGAGCAGGCGACCGACGCTGCGGTCACGCCTGGAACACGGAAAGTCCTGATGCGAATGGCAATCGTCATGAGCCCGGTTCGCGGCGGACCGCTCGACATCCTGTTGGGCCTCGTTCGCCGCGGCCTCGGCGGCCGCACGGGCGACGGCCGGCAATACGTCTCGTGGATTCACGTCGAGGACCTGATCCGCGCCGTTTACTGGTTGATCGACCATGATCTGGAAGGCGCGGTGAACCTGGCGTCGCCCAACCCGGTGCCGAACGCCGAGTTCATGCGAACCCTGCGACAGGCGTGGGGTATCCGTTTCGGCCTGCCCGCCGCGCGGTGGATGCTGGAAATCGGCACGTTCCTCATGCGCTCGGAAAGCGAACTGGTGCTCAAGAGCCGTCGCGTCGTTCCCGGCCGCCTGGTGGAATCGGGATTCAAATTTCAGTTTCCCACCTGGGATGCGGCCGCGACGGACCTTTGCGCGCGGTGGGGGGAGGCACGACAAGCAGTGAGTACCAACTGCTGAGGACGGTACTTATCACCCCTGCCGCTTCAGCAGCCTCAAGTTCCGAAAACGGCGGAGGGCCGCAATCGATGCGGCCCTCCTGTTTTTGACGCAGAACGTTCGGCCCGCAGTGGGCCGGTGCGGCTTACCACTTGAGGCCGAACTGCTCGCCCCCCGTGCCGCGACCCAGGCCGCCTTTGAGCGGGCCGACAGGCTTCTTCGGCTTGATCGGTTCGGCCGGCGCCGCTTCTTCTTCGTCCTTGTCCTTCACGGCAACCGGCTCGGGAGCGGCGGTGGCTGCTTTCATCGACAGGCTGATCCGCTGCGCCTGCGTGTCGATGGAGAGGACGACCACATCGACTTCCTCGCCTTCCTTCACGACGTCGCTGACGCGCCACACCCGTTTGTGCGCCAATTCGGAGATGTGCACGAGCCCTTCGATGCCCGGCTCAAGCTGCACGAACGCCCCGAACTCCATGATCTTCGTCACCTTGCCGCGGACGACCGACTGGACCGCGTACTTGCGTTCCACGTCGGTCCACGGGTTTTGCAGCAGGTCGCGGTACGACAGGCTGATCTTGTTTGTCGCCGGGTCGATCTTCTCGACGCGGACGCGAATTCGCTGCCCTTCTTCCAGCACGTCACTGGGATGCTTGACGCGTTCCCAGGCGAGCTGGCTGATGTGCAGCAGGCCGTCGACGCCACCCAGATCGATGAATGCGCCGAAATCCATCAGCTTGCGAACCACGCCCTCGCGGATCTGTCCGGGCGCGAGCGATTCGAGGATCTCCTTGCGGGCCTGCTCCTTCTCGCGCTCCAGCAGGGCGCGGCGGCTGAGGACCAGGTTGCGGCGCTCGGGATTGGCCTCGGTCACCAGGCAGGCGAACTTCTCGCCCACGAATTGTTCGATGTTCTCGACGCGATAGAGCGCGATCTGGCTGATCGGAATGAAACCGCGGATCCGGTTCACCTCGCACTCCAGGCCGCCCGTGTTGTGGCCGGTGATGCGGGCTTCGACGATCATCCCTTCCTCGATGTCCGACCAGTCGCCGACGTCGGCCGCGGCGTGAGGCAGGGCCAAGTCATAGAGCCCTTCCTCGCGATTGAAGCGGACCACGCGGACGTCGAGCATCGTTCCCGGTTCGGGCGGCTGCCGGTCGGGAAACTGCCCCAACGGCACAACACCCTGCTCGCGGCCGCCCAACTCGACGAATACATCGTCGCGCTGCACGGCGACGACGCGGCGGGTGTGTTTCGAGTCGGCCTCCAGCATCACCTGCTTCGAGAGCGCTTCCCCGCCGGACATAAGGTCCTCCAGCGACGTCCCGGCCAGCGCTGCTTCCAGTTCCTCTTCGAGTTCCGGCGAGAGACGGCTGCGGATGTTGGGCGGCGGGAATTTCTTGCCCCCCACGGTTGGAGTGATATCGAGGGCCGGGTCTAGAGGCGCGAGTCGGTCTTCCTCCTCGTCGTCGAGGTCCAACTCCGGGATCGCCTGGGGGGCTGCCTCCGCACGGGGCGGCTCAGCGACCGGTGGTGCGGCGGGAACCTCAGCCAGACGGCTCTCCAGCGGCTCAACGCCGAGCGGCGTGGTTTGGACGGCTTCCGGTTGGGGGGCTGGAGGAGCCGGCGTCTCGGGCGCGGCAGGCGCCGCCGCTTGAGGCGGGGCCGCGGCGGGAGTTTGGGGGGGCGTTGGCTCCTCCACCGGCTTCCAGTCGTGACGCGGTTTTGGCCGATAGGCGCCGGGATCACGCTGTGAACCGATCAGGATCTTTCGCCGGTTGGCTTCCGTCGAAGGATTGGCCGGGGAGCTTTCATCGGGCGTGTTTTCCGTCGCGCCGGGAGCGGGGTCGGAAGCGGAGTTCTGGGAAGGAAGGGAGCGGTCGTTCGCGTCGCTACTCATAAGATTCTCGGCGCTCGCGGAGCGTGGGCCCATGGACTCAGGGTAAAACCGGCAATTCTACCAAACCCTGCTTGGCGCTACAAAGGGCGTGCCGTTCGGCCGCTCATCTTCGGTAGGATGGTCATTCCGCCCGTTATACGTAGTCACTGCAGTTGACTTGTGACTGCGGCTTTCGTAGCTTGGGCGTCAAATCCACGCCGCATCCAGCCAGCCGAGGTGACACGTGCTGGGAGCGATCTGCAAACGCGACATTCTTGCCCACCCGGTGGTGACTATCCAGTGCTTCGGCTGGCGGGTGTTCTTGCGGGCAGTGATGGCCCAGCGGGGAACGACATTTCTGTCGCTGCTGGTTGAGACCGAAGTGCTTGTGCCGCGCCGGCTCGAAGGGCCGGAACTCGTCGGCCGGGCGATTGAGTTGGAACGCCGCGCGCAGCGGATCTATGAAAAGCTGGCCGCACGGTTCGCCGCCAACAAGCCGATCGCGCAGTTCCTGACGTCGCTCGCCCACCAGGAGCAGCAGCACGCGGAACTGCTGGCGATCTGCCAGCGGGCGATTGACGGCGCACCGACCGACGAGGCGTGCTGGGATCTCCTCGCCCGCCGGGCTGCCGGACTGGAGCGGCAGATGGACGAGGCGCAGGCCGCCGCCAATTTGGTCGAGGGTGTGGAGGAAGCGTTGCGGCTCGTGCTGGCGATCGAGAGCTCGGAAATCAATCGCGTGTTTCGCGGCATCGTGACGGCCAGTGATTCGGATTTCGTCCGCAAGTTGGCTGCTTTTCAGCAGGCCGGAGCCCGGCACATCGACCTCATCCGCCGGTGCGTCCCCAAATTGGCCCCCGCGTTGGAGCCGGATTGCCACTTGCTGGGACCGTTGGCGTGACGCGGGAAATGCCGGAAGCCGCATGACCGAGGTCGAAGCAGCGGCGAAGCTCCAAATCAAGACAAGCGTGCTTCGAGCGCTGGAGCCTTTGGTCCTCGGCTCTCGTCGCTCCGCTTCCATCACACGCCGCTTCCGCGGTCCAGCTCCGCCTGCCACTCGGCCAGGAGCGATTCGTAGGCGGCGATGGTGGCCGCCTGTGCGATGTGCTGAACGGCGCTCTTCTCCAGGCAGGACGTCCCCTGGCTCACGTACTCCGAATCCAGCAATCGGGCGAGATCCTCGATCTTGAACTTCCGGTCGCCGAGCCGCCGCATCCGCACGTGCTGACGGACCTGGCGGTACACTTCGTCGAATCGAGCTTGTTCCCAATCGGCGGAGAAATCCATAGGGATGCCTGGCGTTGCAGAGGCTGTCTTACCCTGCCGGGGCTCTCGCTCAGCCGGGACGGTCCAGCTATTCTACACGCAGGATCCAGGTGTCTCGGGTATTCGCCGGGGCGAGCGAAGGATTCTTGCTCGTCGCAGTGTATAAGCGATGGCGGGGGGCCGGCGAGTCGGTTCCAAGACACGGCTGCTGGGGAGAGCGGATGGACGCACTGGACGAGCAAGCCCTCGTGCGGCGGCTTCGTCAAGCAGACGAGCAGGCATGGATCGAGCTCTGCCGCGAATGGGGTGAGCCGCTCGTCGACTTCGTCCTCGCGTCGTTCCATTGCGGAAGGGATGCGGGCGAGGAGATCGTCCAGCGGATGATGGTGCGATGCGTGCGTTCGATCGGCAGCTACGACCCGGCTCGCGGCAGGCTCTCGGCATGGCTTAAGGCCGTGGCCCGAAACGAGGCCTGCACGTACCTCCGGCGCGACGCCGACTCGCTCCGCGCGGGTCCCGCATCGTTGGAGACACTGGCCGGCGCGGCCGCGTGCCTCGACCGGCAGCCCCTGCCCGATGAACTGCTTGCCCTGGAAGACACCCGGCGGCTGGTACGCGAGTGCCTCGCCGGGTTGAGCGGTCGGCAGGCCGAGGCGCTGGTGGCCAAATACATTGAAGGCCTGAGCGTCGCTGCGATCGCCGCGAGGCTCGAAACGTCGCCGAAGGCAGTGGAGTCGCTGCTGTCGCGGTCGCGCGAGGCGTTCAAACGGTTGTTTGCCGAGAGAGCCTCCGGCCAGTGCAGCTCGACGGGAGGTGTGCAGTGATGGGCGATCCTGCGCCGCGTGATGTGCTCGACGAGAATCTGCAGCGGCTGTTGAAGGCCACCGCCGGCAGCCGCCCCGGCTTCGAACGGCGGCTCGGCGATGCAGTGCTCGCCGAGGTCCGGACCGAAGGCCGAAAGCGCCGTCGGCAGCGGCGGCTTTGGGGCGCGGGTGCCGTGGCTGCCGTGGCCGCGGCGTGTGTGGCAGTGGTTGCCTTGCGGCCGGTGCCGCCGGAACCATCGCCATCCGGCCCCGAATCTCCGCAGAATGCCAATCTGGCGACAGACGGCCGCGTGACGCCGCGGTTCGGATTGGTCTCGGCCGGCAGCCAGAGTGATTCCTGGATGCTCGACGCAGCGCAGAACGTCCGCGCCGGACAATGGATCCAGACGCACTGGGGAAGCGAAGCGGCGATCCTGCTCGGCGAGGGGTCGGAGATCGCGTTGCGGCCGAGAACTCGTGTGGAGATTCCGGGCGCCAGCGCCCGCACCGTGATCGTGCGGCAGGGAGCGGTTCGTGTCGCGGCCGTTCGCCAGCCGCCCGGCCAGTCGATCGTGCTGAAGACGCCGGGCGCAGCGATCACCGTGCTCGGGACGCATCTGGAAGTGCGCGTCGTGAAGCGGTCGGACGGAAAGTCCGAAACACGAGTGAATGTCGCCTCCGGGAAGGTGGAGATCAAGTCGGCCGGCAGCCGCGCACTCGTGCTGCCGAATATGGAGGCGGCGGTGATCGAAGGCGAGCCGCCCGTCGTCCGGTCAACGCTTGCCGAACTCGATGTGCTCGCCCGTATGTGGGAACGAAACCAGCGCCTGGCAACCGAGCAGGGATTGGCGGCGGGGCAACCGGCGATCGTGCAGTTCGGTTCCGAGACATCTTCCACCGTTTGGCAGGTCGTTCATGTCGGGCGGCCTGCCGGCTCGCAAGCGAGCGTCCGTCGGTTGCCGGTGGCGGATTCCGCCGCAGATGTCGCGGCCTATACACTCGACGGAACCTCGCTGACCGTCCAGCGCCGTGACGACGGCTGGTGGGTCGAACTGCCGGCTGCGAAAAAGGATGAAGCGGAGCAACGAGTGGTCGTTAAGCTCGCGGGAGTCGAAGGACTGTTTGCCAAAGTCAACGGGCAGTCGTTCGATCTCCACGTACCCGATGATGGCGCGGGAGCGATCTCGCTGCTTGAGCTATGGCTGCCGGGCACCGCCCGGTTCGAAACCGCGACGCCGGCACCGATCGAGATCCACCGTACGCTCGACCGGCTGGCAATCACCGTGGCCGCGCGTTCGCGACTGCAAGGGCTGTTTGACTGACCCGTCGGCACACGCGGTGTGCCACTGCCTTGTCTGGAGGTGCGATCATGCTATGCGCGAAAACCGTTTTCGGAGGATTGGCGGTCGTGCTCGTGCTTGGCCGAATCCTGAATGCCGCCGAGCAGCCGGGTGTGCATGTGCGTTTTTCGTTGGGGAGCCAGCCGGTTACGGTAACGGTGGCAGGCAAAGTCGTCGATGCGGAGTCGGGCCAGCCGATCTCCGGGGCGAAGGTGCGAGGCCACCTGCTGCTCTGGCAAGCGCAAGACCCGGAGACCTTCGCGCGCTCGCCGCGCGACGAAACGCAAACCGATGGTGCGGGGAATTACCGGCTGGAGTTCACCGGCTCGCTGACGACTTCGGGGCCGTTCAAAGGAAAAGACGCTCTCTGCGTTTATGCCTCAGCGGCAGATTATGAAACGCGGCCGATCTACGCGACCTCCCATGTCAACGCAGAGAAGACAGCTTTCTCCGATTTCGATTTTGCCCTCCGTCGCGGCAAGCTGGTGCAGGGCGCCGTCGTCGATGAGGACGGCAAGCCGCTGGCCGGCGCGCACGTACGCGTGCAGAACGGCCTGAACGGCGACTGGAACTTCTTCGGCGCGCTGGGCGAGACCCGCACCGACAGCAAGGGGCATTTCGAGATCTGGTGCAGCACCGATCGCGAGATCATCACGGCCAGACCTTGGCTTCGAATCGCCGGCCCGGATTACGGGACGGGCTTCGTCTGGGAGTTGCTGGAAAAGGGAGACGTCGGGATCGTCACCGTGCCGCGCGGGGGGGCGATCGTCGGGCGCGTGGTCGACGCCGAAGGAAACGCTGTCTCCGACTGCGAAGTGCTTGCCTACGACACCTGGCCGAACCAACTGGGCATGGCGGTAACGGGCGCCGACGGACACTATCGCCTGGACGGACTGCCCGACAAGGCGGCGGTTGTTGACTTCTTCCGGCGAAAGAACGGACACGAGCCGCCGGAGGAGTTGCAGCGGGTCACTGTCTATGCGCGGATGAATCCGGAGCAACCTCTGCGCGGCGTGCCGCAGGCACAGGTCCTCGTCGAAAAGCCGGAGAGCACCGCACCGGACCTGGTTGTTGCGGCCGAAGCGGGTGTGAGCGGAAGGCTCATCGCGGCCGGGAGCAGCTATCCGCTTCAGGGGCTAATGGTTCGCGTCGACGGCAGTTGGAATCACATGATCGAGACCGATGCCGAGGGCCGTTTCGAGATTCCTTTCGTGAGCCCGGGGAAGCATCGGCTGACCGCTTATCTGCCGCACAATCTGCGCGGCGATCGCGGGATCGGCCGGACCGAGATTGAGGTGGAGACCGGCAAGCCCGCAACCGATGTCGAGATCCGCCTGGAGCCGCTGGCCGAGCTCCGTCTGCAGTTCGTTGATCTCGAGGGCAAGCCGGTCGCCGGCATCACCGCCGGAGCTACCTGGAGCAAAAGCGGGGATGGATTCTGGACCGAAGGAACAGTGTCGGACGACGACGGCCGTGCGATCCTCTACCTGTACCCCGGCCAGGTGCAGTATGTCCGCGGTTTTGACCACAGCGAGCGGACCCTGGTGGCCGAGACCTGTGAGGCGATCACGCCCAAGCCGAACCAGGTGATCGACGGCGTGCGGCTGTGCATGGTCCGGCCGGCGACCATTCAGGGGCGCGCCGTCTTGAAGAAGGCGGACGCGGCGCGACCCAGCGATATGATCGCGCGAATTGCCTACGCCGACGGTCGCGAGGAACTCCACGCGGTGCGGCCCGAGGCCGACGGGAGCTTTACCATCAAGCGGCTGGCTCCGGGCGTGATCGTGTTGAAACTGGAAACCCGGCCGGCCGAGTTGGCCGGCGAGATCTCGCAGCCGGTCGAGATCAAGCCGGGCGAGACGACGTCGGTTGGGGAGATTGTGGTTCGGCCGCTCCGCTTCCAACGCGTGGCAGGGCGACTGATTCCGTCATCAACGCTGTCGAAAGTCGAAGGTTTGAAGATCCGGGTTGACCTGACGGAGTGGGAACCGATGGCGCCTACCGACGCAGAAGGCCGATTCGCACTGAAGGTGCCCAAAGGAAAGCACCAGCTCACCGCGTATTTGCCTTACAACCTGCGGACCGACCGCGGCGTGGGCCATATCGAAATCATGGTGAAGGACGCCGATCTGGCCGACGTCGAACTGCCGCTGGAGACGCTCGCTAAAGTCGAGATGAAGATTGTCGATGCGGCCGGCAATGGCATCGAAGGGATCGCGGCCGCCGCCTGGTGGACCCGGGACCATAGCGGCGTGTTCACGGAAGGAACCGCCTCGGACGCCGAGGGCCGTGCGGAAATCTACATCTACCCCGGTCAACCCCAATACCTCGGCGCGCACGACTGGAGCGGCAGGTTTCGCTTGGAATCGGACCGCCCGATCAACTTGAAGCCGGGCGAGGTGCTGAAGGGCATCGTCGTCGAGATGGTGCCCGGCGGGCAACGGTAGACACGGTGCGTGGACCATGCAGGCCCGCGGGCGAAAGGCGAGTTTCCGCATCGGGCTGGCGTTTTTTTGCCAACTTAGACTATCATGATCGTTGCCTGAGGCAGCCCGGACCCGGCTGCCGCGCTTATTCCTCGCCGAAAGGACCGGTCATGAACCGCCAGGAAACGAACGAATCGATTCTCCCCCCCGACGCGCACCCGGCACCGACGCAGCCCGCCCGGCGAGATTTCATGAAAACAGTGGGGGCCGTATCGCTGGGACTATCGGCTTCGGCCGGCGCCACCGTAGTGGCGGCGCAAGGGGGGCCGGCGAAGCTGCCGCAGGTGCCCTTCGGCAAGCACCGCATCTCACGGCTGGTTTGCGGCTCCAACACCTTCAACGCCGGGTCGCACCTCTCGGTGTTCGTCAACGAAGAGATGAGGACCTACTACCAGCCCGAGCAGATCATGAGGACGCTGCGGCGGTTCGAGGAACTGGGCGGCAACTGCTGGCAGATTTCGGGCGTACAGAACCTCGACCTCTATCGCCGGTATCTGGACGAGGGAGGGCAGATGCAGATCATCTCGCTGGGGCGCGATCCCAAGGAATTGCCGCTCTTGGCCAAGGCGGGTTGCCTCGGAGTGGCGCACCACGGCGAGGTGAGCGACCAGCTCCTGAAATCCGGCAAGCTCGACGAGATGCACGACTTCCTCAAGGCGGTCCGCGACTCGGGCATGATGGTGGGAGTCTCGACTCATATGCCGGCGGTCGTGGATGCGGTCGAGTCGAAGGGGTGGGACATCGACTACTACATGACGTGCATCTATGAGCGGCACCGCACCGACGAGGAGCTCAAGCAGCTTCTGGGCTGCGTTCCCCTGCCGCCGCGCGAGGTCTACCTCCGCGAGGATCCGCCACGGATGTTCCAGGCGATCCAGGCCACAAAGCGAACCTGCCTGGCCTTCAAGATCCTCGCCGCCGGACGGCTGTCGGACCGCAAGGAATGGGTCGACCAGGCGTTTCGCGAGACGTTCGCGGGAATCAAGACCGGCGATGCCGTGATCGTCGGCATCTACGATCGGTACAGCGATCAACTCGGCGAGAACGCGGCGCTGGTGCGGAAGTACGGCGCGGCGAAGGGGGCGTGACAGAAGACGAAAGGGGGCATCAAGCATCCCCGTCTGGCGTCTCGTGGGCTATCGCTTCGCCATCTGTCCCTGGCGGACCGCCTGGATGGCCGCGGCCATCCAGGGATCTTCGTTCGTCTTAAGCGTGCTGACGGAACTTTCCACCGGGCGGGCCGCCTGGCGGACCTCCAGGTCGGGTATCACGCCTTTCCCGGCGTACTCAGAGCCGGTGGGCGAGTAGAACTTGGCCGTGGTGAGCCGCACGCCGGCCGTGCCTGTGCTGAGCGGGAAGATCCCCTGCACCGAACCTTTGCCGTAGCTCCGCTGGCCCACGACTGTGCCGCGGCGGTGATCGCGGATCGCGCCGGCGAAAATCTCCGCGGCACTGGCGCTGTCCTTGTCGATGAGCACGACCAGCGGCACCCGCCAGGTGCCCGCGTGATTGGCGCGATAGGTGAAATCCTCCTGGGCCACGCGGCCGTGGGTCGAGACGATCACCCCTTGTTCGAGGAACTTGTCGGCCACTTCGACCGCTGTTACCAGCAGCCCGCCCGGATTGCCGCGGAGATCGATGATCAGGCTCCGCATCCCGGCCCGGTGCAGGCTCCACAGCGCTTCGTCGAGGTCCCGGGTGGTGGTCTTCTGGAAGCAGGTGAGTTTCAGGTACCCGACTCCCTGGCTGGAATCGACGATCTTCACGTCTTCAATGCTCGGCACGTCGACGCGGGTCCGCCGCGAGCTGACTTGCCGCGATTGACCATCCGGCCCCTGCAGGACCAGCCGGACCGTGCTCCCTTCCGGACCTTGCAGAAGGTTGGCCGCCTGATCGGTGGAGACTTCACGGGTGACCTGACCATCGACGGCAACAATGCGATCGCCGGCCTTGATCCCGGCCACGTCGGCCGGGCTGGAGCGGATCACCCGGACGATCAGCAGCGTTCCCTGATCGGCCTTAAGTTCCACCCCCAGTCCCACGAAGTTGCCCTCGATTTGCGAGTACAGCTCGGTGAGTTGAGCCGGGGTGAGGTAGGTCGAATAGGTGTCCAGCGCGTTGGTGGCTCCGCAGGTGAACTCAAGCACGACGGCGCTGGGATTGATCGCCAGACGGCGGTTGGCCAGCCGGGCGGCCATTTCAACCGCCTGCCGTGCCGCCTCGCGATTCTCAATCGGCAGCGGCGCCAGGGCCTGCCGCAACTCGGCCCGCAGCGACTGGATCGCCGGCGCGGAGGAACTCAGATTGTGTCGATTTTGGAAGTCGGTCCCGCCCAGGGCCACGTCGAAGCCGTTGCAGCCGCATTCCACAAGCTGCTTCCAGTTCGGCGCCTCGACATAGTATGTCTGCACCTTGCCAAGCACGTCGACGTAAACGTCCAGCGCCTCGTCCAGGGGCAGGCTCGAAATCAGTTTCAGGAAGCTGGGGTCGCGATACCGCCGCCCCAGGTCATAGTGCATCCGAGTGAATTCAAACCGCTGCTTCAGATCCGCCTGCGCAGGGAATCTCCGTACGGCGTCTTCGTATAGGGTAAGGGCATCGCCCCACCGCTGCTCGTTCTCGAGTTGGTACCCCTGGCGAAGCAGATCCTGCAGCGCCGCCGTCTCGTCGCTGGGGCCGTTGGGCGACTGCGCTGCCGCAGGGATTGCCAGCAGAAACAGGGCGAGCGCCACAAGAGAGAGCCGGGTGGCAGCGAGAAACTGCGTCATTCGTCGCATCGTGCGCGTCCGTGATGGCAGGAAGCGTGGTCGGGCTTTCGTCCCCGTCAGCCCGCATGGGACCCCGTCAAGGGGGTCCAACCAGCAAGCCGCCACCAGCGCGTCGTCGCGCCTGGAGAGTCGGGGTGGTGTGTCAGTGAGGCAGGAACCGGGAGAGGGTCACTCCCGGCCGCTCTCGAATATAGATGATGAGTATGCGCAAGTCAAAAACTCGCGACATTTTTCTTGCCTACCAACCCCTACCGTCGGCAAAACCGCACCCCACCCCATCAGTTAGCAGCGAATAAGGCTCCCGGTAACGAAAACGCCCGCCGCGCCGATCGAGTGGGTCGCGCCGACTACGCGATTGTCAACCAATTCATGTACGCCGGATCGGCGGCCGCGGTTCGCGGCGCGGAGTGGGGGCAGTGCAGTGCTCGCGACCCGCCCGGCGGCGCTACACCTTGACCGCCTTGCGGCGCAAGACCGATTGCGTCTGGCGATTGCCGAGCACCAGGGCGTCGCGGGCCAGTTCGCCGGCCAAGAGCGGCGATGCTTCGCCGGAACGTACCGCCCGGACCGCTTCGGTAAGCTCGCCGACGAACGCGTCGCCGCCTTCCAGCGCCGGCCGGAGCACCTTGTTCTTCTTGTCGAGAAACACGGTGAGCGGCATGATATTCTGTCCCTGGTCCTCGATTACCGCCGACTCGAAGGTGATCGTGGCCTGTTCCAAATAGATCTCGTAGCCGTGGGTGAACGATCTTCCCTGTTGATTGATCACACCGCTGGCCGCGGTGACGACGAGGTCGTGGTTTTCGAACAGGAATTGCGTCTGAAACCGCTCGACCACCTCGCCGCGCATCTTGCCCACGCTCTGCACCGCTTCCGGCATGCCGCAAAGCAGGCGGATGAAGTGGGCGTCGTGAATGTGCAGGTCGATCATCGGCCCGCCGGTCCGGTCGGGATCGTAGAAATCAGGGAGCCAGAGCGGATCGGAGATGATCCGCTTGAAGTGGCCGCCGAGGAAGGCGCCGTACTTGCCGCTGGTAATCGCCCGGTACGCGAAGCGGTATTCGGGAAAGAAGGGCAGCACGTGGGCGATCATTAGCAGCTTGCCGGTCTTCTGAGCGGTTTGCACCATTCGCTCGGCGTCGGCCGTCTTCAGCGCAATCGGCTTTTCACACAACACGTGCTTGCCGGCGTTCAGGGCGTCGATGACGATCTGGGCGTGCAGGCCCGGCGGCAGGCAGACGTCGATCATGTCGAGCGTCGGATCGGCCAGCATCTCGCCGATCTGGGCATACTTGGCGATTCCCGTGAGGTCGACCATTTCGCCTGGCGGGCCGAAGTTCCCCTTGATCGAGCGCCAGTCGCCGGCCAGTCGCTTGGGATCGGTCTCGGCGATGGCGCGGACCTTGGCCCCGCGGACCTTCTGGTAGGCGTTGTAGTGCGTCATGCCCATGAAGCCCAGACCGGCGATGCCGACGTTGACCATGCTGATTCACTCCGGAAGAAAGCGGTGTTCTGATGCCGGCGGTGGAGCGCGAGCTCCGGCCGAGATTTCACGATACGAGTTTCAGGAATCGGCCGAAAGCGTCGTCCCAGGCCGATGTGTTTCGCGGCTCATAGATCTCCACGTCGAAGCTGCGGCGAATCACCTCGCGGGCCTGGGCGATGCTCCCCACGTCGCCCGCCGCCACGGCCTGCATCATGAGGTTGCCGGTGGCAGTCGCTTCGACCGGCCCGGCGACCACCCGGCGCCCGCAGGCGTCGGCCGCAGCCTGGCAGAGTTGGCGGTTCTTGGTGCCGCCGCCGACGATGTGGATCGTCTCGATCGGCCCGCCGGCCAACTGCTCGCACATGCCGAGTACGTGGCGGAACTTCATGGCAATGCTGTCCAGTGCGGTCCGCAGCACGGCCCCTTCGTCGGCGGGCACGGCCTGGCCGGTCCGCGCAGCGAAATCGCGTATCGCCTGCGGCATGTCCTGGGGGGCAAGGAACTCGCGCGCGTCGGGATTGATGAATGTCTCGAGCGGCTTCGCCGCCGCCGACAACTGATTGAGATCTTCCCAACCCCAGTTGCGTCCCGCCTGGTTCCAGGCCCGGCGGCATTCCTGCACCAGCCATAGCCCGGTGATGTTCTTGAGCAGCCGAAACGTGCCGCCGACCCCGCCTTCGTTGGTGAAATTGAGCGCAAGCACCCGGTCCGTAACCACCGGCTCGGGTGATTCCACTCCCATCAGCGCCCAGGTGCCGAGGCTGATGTAGCACCAGTCGGGACGCGCGCCGGCGCGGCTGGCGGCGGGTACGGCCATCACCGCACTGGCCGTGTCGTGCGAACCGGGCAGCACCACCCGAGCCTCGGTCAGGCCGATCTCGGCGGCCAGGTTCGCGCGCAGCGGGCCCAAGCTCGTGCCCGGCTGCGCGATCCGTCCAAGAATGTTCGTGGGCAACGAGAATTTCTCCAGCAGATCCGTGGCCCAGCCGCCTTTGACCGGATTGTAGAACTGGCTGGTGGTGGCCTCGGTGAACTCGTTGCACTTCTCGCCGGTCAGCAGCCAGTGGAAGATGTCGGGGATCATCAGCAGCGTCTCGGCCACATCCAACAGCGGCGAGCCCGCCAGCTTCATCGCCAAAAGCTGATAGAGCGTGTTGAACTGCATGAACTGCAGTCCGCTTTGGCGGAAGATCTCTTCGCGGCTTACGATCGCGAAGGCCTTCTCCATCATCCCGTCGGTGCGGCTGTCGCGATAATGGTACGGGTTGCCCAGCAAGACGTCGCCGCGCGCCAGCAGGCCGAAATCCACTCCCCACGTATCGACCCCGATGCTGGTCACCGGAGTCCCCGCACGGCTGGCCGCCGCGCGAAGTCCCTGGACAACGTGGCTCCATTGCGCTGGCAGGTCCCAGTACAGGCTTCCCGCCATCTCCACCGGCCCGTTTTCGAACCGATAGGCCTCCTCCAGCCGGATTCGCTGGCCGTCGAACAAGCCGACCACGTGTCGGCCGCTCGAGGCCCCCATATCGACCGCCAAGTATGCCTTTTCCGCCATGGCCTGCCTGCAAGTGGTACGTGCGAAGTGTCCAGCCAAACGATCGCTAGCTCCATTAGAGGCAAATCGTGGCGGTCGCCGGCGGAGACGTCAAGTACCCGGGATGAGGCTAGTGCGGGAGGGGGCTGCGCCCCCTCTCTTACGCCGACCGCATTTGGGCGTGCGGGCGGTAAGTTCTGAAGCGGTCCAATTCACTATGACGATACAGGTATGACAGAGAGTTGACTTTGTTGACAAACATACGTATGATGGTGCCGACATCGCGGCCATGCCGGTCGCTTTCCACAGATTTCGAGACCCATGATCCGAGCCTCAGCCGAGATAGACCTGGCCGAGATGAGCCAATCCTTTGAGACCAGCCCCGCCCGGTTGAACCTTTCGGGCGGTCGGCTGTCGCCACCCGCCACCGAACCACGCCCCGCGCCGGAACCGGTCGTGCGCGTCCCGAGTGCCGAAGAACTGGCACACCTTGCCGAAGCCAGCCGGCAGTTGGAGACGGCCAGCCCGGAAGAAGTCGTCGCCTGGGCGGTCGAAAACTACTTTCCCAGGCTGACCATGGCGACGGCGTTCGGGCCCGAGGGGTGCGTGATCCTCTCGATCCTTGCCAAAGTGGAACCCCGCGTTCACGTCTTCAATCTCGATACGGGTTACCAGTTCAAAGAAACGCTGGAACTCCGCGATCGCATTCAAGAGAAGTACGGAATCGAGGTCGTGCTCGAGCATCCCGAGCAGTCGGTGAGCGAGTATGAGGCGGCCCATGGCGGTCCGGTATACCGCACTGAGCCCGATCGCTGCTGCCGTGACCGGAAGATCGCCGTGCTCAATCGGGTGTCGCGGGATTTCGCAGCCTGGATGAGCGGCATCCGACGCGATCAGAGCCCACACCGTGCGGGTGCCCCGATTGTCGGCTGGGACAAAAAGTTCGGCTTGGTGAAGATCAGCCCGTTGGCGAACTGGACCAAGAAAGACGTGTGGAAACGCATCACCGATGAGGGGGTGCCGTACAACCCGCTCCATGACCAGGGTTACACCAGCATTGGCTGCTGGCCGTGCACGCGAGCTGTGATGTTCGGGGAAGATGAACGGGCCGGCCGCTGGAGCGGCACCGGAAAGACGGAGTGTGGTCTTCACACGGCGGAATAACGTAGACGATTATGTCTATCGAACGAATAATGTTTATGCGAGTCGCCACCGGTCCCCGTCTGTCAGCCCGATTTTTTCGCATAAACGATCCATGAAGATATCTGCAAAAACGGAATACGCCTGCATCGCCATGCTCGAGCTGGCCAACCGCTATGGGTCTGGTGAACCCGTGCGAATCCGCAAGATCGCTGAGCGACACGATGTGCCGCCGCGGTTCCTGGTGCAGATCCTGTTGCAGCTCAAAGGAGCCAGGCTGGTTGCGAGCACGCGAGGCGCTGCCGGAGGATATCACCTGCTGCGCCCGCCCGAATCCGTCACTCTGGGAGAGGTGATGGATGTCATTGAAGGTGCCACGAATGGCGAAGACCATACCAGCAGCGCTTCGCCCGATTCTCCCGCCGTCAAGGTGCTGATGCGGGCGTGGCACGATGTCCACAATGTCCAGCGGCAAATGCTGCACAACATCAGCTTCGCCGAACTGCTGGAAAAGGCCCGCGAGCAGGACGAGCAGATGTATTACATCTGAGCCGCGCCGCATCCTGGCCTGGACGCGCCCGCAATCGCTGCCGCCGTTGTAGCTGTCTCAAACTCCGTGTATACTGCCTGGCTTAACTTCAGCCAGCAACCCACTCATCATAGTAGAGAAGGAAACCGAGTCGATGGCTGATCTCGTGCCTCCCCATGGCGGGCTCAAAGAACCGGTAACCCGCACCATTCCCGACGACCAGATCGCCGAGGTCCTCGCCCGAGGGCAACTCCTCACTCCGGTGCCGGTATCGGACGCCGATCTTTCCACCGTCTATCGGTGGGGCGACGGAGCGCTGAGCCCGATGGCGGGCCCGATGGACCGTGCGACGTACGAGCGCGTGCTCGACGAGTCGGTCATCGAGCACGAGGGAAAACTTTATGCCTGGACGATTCCCCTTTCGCTCCCGGTAACCGAGGAACTGGCGCGGCAGATTTCGCCCGGCCAGACCGTGGCGCTGGTCAATTTGAAGGGGACGCTCATCGGCACGCTCGACGTGAGCGACGTCTTCGCATGGGACAAGACGAAGTACCTTTCCCGGGTTTATCTCACCGATCGCACCGACCATCCGGGCGCCGACATGGTGCTCAAGGCAGACGCCGACAAGACGCATCTCCTGGGCGGAACGATCCACGTCCTTCCCCAGCCCAAGAACCCGTCATTCGGCGATCACGTGCTCACTCCGCGGCAAGTCCGCCGGCTGCTGGCCGAGAAAGGATGGAGCCGCGTGGTTGCCTTCCAGACCCGCAATCCGTTGCACCGCGCCCACGAGTATGCGCTGGTGTACGGCCTCGAGACGTTGCTCCGGGCCGGGCACAACGCCGGCGCATGCCTCAATCCGCTGGTCGGCGAAACGAAAGGGGACGATGTCAACGCCGAAGTGCGGATGCGGACCTACGAGGCGCTCATCGAGAGCCGCGCCCTGGGTGAAGGCGACAGCGACCGCGCGCTGTGGCAGCGATTGGGCGAGTCGGTGCCCGACCGCGTGATCCTCCTCGGGCTGGACATCAAGATGTTCTACGGCGGCCCCAAGGAAGCGGTGATGCATGCCATCTACCGCCAGAATTTCGGCTTCACCGACATCATCATCGGCCGCAAGCACGCCGATGCCCCATATCACGACGGCACGCCGATCTGGGGCGACTTCGATGCCCAGGAGATCTTCGACAACCTCAAGGGCGATCTGAAGATCTGCCCGCTCAAGGTTGGCTTCGCGGCCTACTATGAATCGGCCGGCCGGGTCGACTTGATGGAGAATCATCAGGACGAAAAGCCGGTGTTCATCTCCGGCAAACAGGTCCGTCAATGTCTCCTGGAAGGCAAGCCGGTCGACCCTCGCATCATGCGCGAGAGCACCGCCGCCATCCTCAGTGAAGCCATGGCCGGCAAGGCCTGATTGGTCCAGTAAAGCGTAGCGAGCGCATTCCGCCGGCAGTCCGACGCGACACGCGGAATGCGTCTGCTGCGTTCATCAATGCGGCGGCACACCCGAGCGAGCCCATGGACTACACGTGGACCACCATTGCGCTCGGCTCGGCCGCCGCGCTGTCGATGGGCATCTCGAAGACGGGCGTGCCCGGCGCGGCGATTCTGGCCGTTCTGCTCATGACGCGGGCCTTTGCCGGCGATGAGAAACTGTCGGTCGGCGCGACGTTGCCCATCCTTCTGGTGGGCGACGTGATTGCGGTGGCCTACTACGGGCGGCACACTCAGTGGGATCGCCTCTTGCGGCTCTGCCCCTATGTGATCATCGGGATGGTGCCGGCGATCTTCGTGCTGAAGTACGCCTCGAACCGCCATTTCGCCATGATCCTCGGTTGGCTCGTGCTGGGCCTGATCGCGCTGGAGATCTCGCGCCAGGCGTTGGGCTGGACCCGAATGCCTGGCCGCTGGTGGTTCTCGGCGGCGATGGGACTGGTGGCCGGGTTCGGCACCATGGTGGGCAACGCGGCCGGACCGGTGATGAGCGTGTTCTTCATCAGCCGCGGGCTGAACAAAGAGCAGTTCATGGGCACCTGGGCATGGTTCTTCTTCCTGGTGAACCTGAGCAAGCTGCCGATCTACTGGCGTCTCGACATGATCACCCGTCATACGTTGTGGTTCGATCTGTGGATCGTCCCGGCCATGGTGGCGGGGGCCGTGTCGGGACGCTGGATCCTGAAACTCATCCCGCAGCGGCTCTTCAATCCCCTCGTACTCCTCCTGGCAGGCGTCGCCTCGCTTAAGCTGGTCGGGCTTTTCTGATCAGGATCCTGCCGCGGTTGACAAACTCCGGCAAACCTGTTGTAACAGAGCGCTCTCACACGAGCCGCCAGTCACGGAGGGCGGCAGGCGGCGTTCAGGGGGTGCGCGGCGATGCCGATCCGACGGGTGTTTTGCGACTGGAAACGTCCGGGGCTGCTGGCGGCGGTCGACTACCTGGCCGCTACGTTCGGCGCGCCGTCGTCGCTGGACCTCGAGGGGGTGATCGTGGCCCTGCCCGGCCAGCGGGCGGGACGCCGGCTCATCGAACTGCTTGTCGAGCGGGCCGAGCGCGACGATCTGCTGCTGCGCCCGCCGCAAATCCTCACCCTCGGCGAATTACCCGAGCGGCTCTACGAGCGCAAGCGGCCCTTCGCCGACAGCTTCGTGCAGCAGTTGGCCTGGATTCGCGCGATGCGGCAGTTCAGCCCCGAGGAACTCCGGTTGTTCACTCCCGCCGCCCCGGCAGGCGACGACCTCGTCGGCTGGCTGGGCCTCGGCGGCGTGCTCGCCCGGCTGCATCGCGAACTGGCCGCCGACGGTCTCGATTTCGATGCGGTCGCCGAGCGCGGCTCGAAGGCCGCCAGCTTCTGTGAAGAACGACGTTGGCGGATGCTTGCGCAAATCCAGCGCAAGTATCTCGAGATCCTCGACGGCGTCGGACTGTGGGACGTGCAAACCGCCCGGCTCGTGGCCATCCGGCAGCGCGAATGCCGGACCGATGCCCAGATCGTGCTCGTCGGCACCGCCGACATGAACCGCTCGCAGAAACTGATGCTCGACCAGGTGGCCGAGCATGTGACGGCGCTGGTGTTCGCACCAGAGGCGCTGTCTCCAGCGTTCGACGAGCACGGCTGTCTGCGGCCCGAGGCCTGGCACGACGTGAAGATCTGCGTCGCCGACGAGCAGATCGAGATCGTCGGCAGCCCGAGCGATCAGGCGGCGGTGCTGCGCTCGATCGCCGCCCTGGGCGGCCGGTATTGCGCCGAGCAGATCGCCATTGGCGTGCCCGACGAACAGATCGTCCCCTACCTGGAACAGCAACTCGGCCAGTGCGGCATCGCGGCGAGGTTCGGCCCCGGCCTGCCCCTGGCACAATCGGCACCGTATCGCCTGCTCTCGGCGGCGGCCGACTACCTCGACGACCGACGATTTTCGGCCCTGGCAGCGCTGGTCCGCCATCCGGACGTCGACGAGTGGCTTGCCGCCAACGATCTTGCCGGCGACTGGATCTCCGCGCTGGACGCCTATTACAGCCAGCATTTCCCGCAGCGGTTGGGCGACTGCTGGCTGGAGAAGGAGAGCGACTGCGAGTTGCTCAAGCGGCTCTGCGCGGCGATGACCAGGCTGCTATCGGGATTGCAGGGCGACAAGCGGCCACTGGACGAGTGGTGCGAGCCGATAAGGCAACTGCTCCTGGAACTGTTCGGTCGCACCCCCTTGGATACGACCAGTCGCGATGACCGCCGCGTGCTGGCCGCTTGCGAGACCATTGGTGACGTGCTCCGCCGCCACGCGGCGATCCCCGCTGAGTTGATGCCCAGGGTGACGGCACCCGAAGCGATTCGCCTGGTGCTCCGCCAGGCGGCCGGTGAACGGATCGCACCGCCGGCGGACCGCAAGTCCATTGAACTTCTCGGTTGGCTTGAACTTCCCTTGGACGATGCACCGGCGCTGATCGTGTCGGGCGTGAACGAGGGAGTCGTCCCCTCGTCGCTCAACGGCGACATGTTCCTGCCGAACCAGCTTCGCCGGGCGCTCGACCTGGAAGACAACCACCGCCGCTACGCCCGCGACTGTTACGCGCTCAGTGTGCTGGCGGCGTCGCGCGAGTCGCTCAAGCTGATCGCGGGACGGCGTTCGGCCGACGGCGAGCCTTTGATTCCCAGCCGCCTGCTGTTCGCCTGCGAGGAGCAGATCATGTCGCGGCGGGCGGTGCAGTATTTCTCCAAGCCTCCCCGCGTCTGCGGCCCCTCGGTCCCCGGCGGCCTGCGGCCGGCCGACCGCGCCCGGTTTGAGCCTCCTCCCCCGCAACCGCTCGACGAGCCGGTGCGGTGGATGCGCGTTACCGAGTTCCGCGATTACATCGCCTGTCCCTATCGCTACTACTTGCGGCACCGGCTCCACCTGAAATCGATTGACGACGCGGCCGAAGAGCTTGACCAGTCGGCGTTCGGCTCGCTCCTGCACGAGGTCCTCAGCCGTTTCGGCACCAGCCCCGTCGCCGACTCGGTCAACGTGGACAAGATCGCCGCCGCGCTCAACGAGGCCCTCGACGCGATCGTGGCACAACTCTACGGCGAGATCCCCTTGCCGGTGATCCGCGTGCAGGTCGAGCAACTGCGGGCGAGGCTCGCCGGTTTCGCCCGCTGGCAGGCCGACTGGGCCTCCCAGGGCTGGCGGATTGAACACTGCGAATGCCAACCCGCCGACGGCAAGGCGGTGCTTGAGGTGGACGGGGAATCGATGGTGCTCCACGGGCGGATCGACCGCATCGACATTCACGAGGAAAGCAAGCGGCGGGCGATCTTCGACTACAAGTCGTCGTCCACCGGCAAGTCACCCGACCAGACACACCGCCGCGGCGGCCAGTGGATCGATCTGCAACTGCCGCTCTACCGGCACCTGGCCCGCGGCATGGAGATCGAGGGACCGTTCGACCTGGGATATATCGTCCTGCCGAAGGACCCCGGTGGCGTCGGCCACCGGATGGCCGAGTGGAACAAAGACGACCTCGAAGCGGCCGATGGCGAGGCGGAGCGGATCGTGCGGGAGATCCTCGCCGGCAAGTTCCTGCCGATCACCACGCCGGCGCCGGAGTTCTTCGAGGAATTCGCCGCCATCTGCCAGGACGGCCGCCTCGACGCGGGCGCGTTCCTCGACGGGGGTGGCGACGATGCCTGACGCCCGGCCTGCAAATCTCGTCATCCGCGCTTCGGCCGGAACCGGGAAGACATTCCAACTGAGCAACCGCTTCCTGCGCCTCGCGGCCGCCGGCGAACCGCTCGACGCGATCCTCGCCACGACATTCACGCGGAAGGGCGCCGGCGAGATTCTCGACCGCGTGCTCGCGCGGCTTGCCGAGGCGGCCTGCGATGGCAAGCATCGATCCGCGCTGGCCGAGCAGCTCGGCGGCGTGCCTTTCGACCACCGCCTGTGCGTCGAATTGCTCACCGAGATGCTTCGCGGCCTGCATCGGCTGCGGACCGGCACGCTCGACAGCTTCTTCATCCAGATCGCCCGCAGCTACAGCCTCGAGCTCGGACAGCCGCCCGGTTGGCAGATCGTCGACGAGCTGATCGACGAGGGATTGCGGGCGGAGGCGATCCGCATCCTGTTGAGCGAGCAGTCGACAGCCGACGCGGTACGGCTGATGAACCTGCTCACCAAGGGAGAGGCGACCACTTCGGTATGCCGACAACTGGCATCGCTCGTCGAAACGCTGTACGACATCTACCTGGAGGCCCCCGCACCGGCCTGGCGATCGCTCTCGCGGCACAAGAAGCTCGAGCCGCAGGCATTGGAAGCCGCCATCGTCGCCCTGGAACAGGTCGCGCTGCCCGGAGACAAGAACTTCGCCAAGAGCCGCGAGGACGCGGTTGCCAACGCGCGGGCCGCCAAGTGGAACTCGATCCTCTCCAAGGGCATCGGCAAGGCGGTCGCACAAGGTGACAGCACCTATTACAGGAAGACCATTTCGCCGGAGGTAGTGGAGGCGTATCAGCCGATCGTCCGGCACGCCAAGGCGGTGATCGTCGACCAGATCGCCAACCAGACCGAGGCGACGCACCACCTGCTCGAGCGTTTCGATGCCGCCTACCGCCGGCTCAAGCTCGACGCGCACGCGATGCGGTTTGCCGATGTCACCCGTTTGCTGGGCGCCGCGGCGCTTGCCGACCGCATGAACGAGATCGAATACCGGCTCGACGGTTGCGTGTCGCACCTGTTGCTCGACGAATTCCAGGACACCAACCCGGTGCAGTGGCGCGTGCTGCGGCTGTTCGCCGAGCGGATCTTCTGTGCCGACAGCCGCGGCTCGTTCTTCTGCGTGGGGGACGTAAAGCAGGCGATCTTCGGTTGGCGCGGCGGAGTCGCCGAAATATTCGATACGCTGGAGACCGATTTCCCCACGCTCGAGCGCCAGCCGCTCAACAAAAGCTACCGATCGTCGCAGACCGTGATCGACACGGTGAACCGCGTCTTCGAGAACCTTTCGACCAACACTGCCCTGCAACGCTACCCGGAGGCGGTCAGGCGCTGGGCGGCCCGTTTCGAGACGCACACGACGACTCACGTGAACATGCCCGGGCATTGCCGGCTGCTGGCGGCCCCCGCAGCCAACGTAGACCAGTCGCAGGGGATCGTTACCCAGGAGTTCGCCGCCCGCGAGATCGCCCGCCTGCACCGCGAAGCGCCCGGCCGCACAATCGGCGTGCTCGTCCGCCGCAACGAGACTGTCGCGCGGCTCATCTACTGGCTCCGCAAGCAGCAGGTCGCCGCGAGCGAGGAAGGGGGCAACCCGTTGGCCGACTCTCCGGCCGTCCAGGTCGTGCTTTCGCTGTTGCGGTTGGCCGATCATCCTGGCGACGAGACGGCCCGATTCCATGTTGCGCACACGCCGCTGGGAGAAGCGGTCGGCCTCGGCGACCATACCGACGGCGCGGCAGCGTTCCGCGTGGCCGCCGAGGTCCGGCGCCGGCTGATGGACGACGGCTACGGCCCGACGCTCTACGCCTGGACCGAGGCGCTGTGTCCCAGTTGCGACGCCCGCGAGCTGAGCCGCCTTCTGCAACTGGTGGAACTGGCCTACGGGTACGAGACCGCCGCCACGACCCGGGCCGACGATTTCGTGCGGTTGGTGATGCAGAAGCGCGTCGAGGACCCGTCGTCGGCCGACGTCCGCGTGATGACGTTCCATCAGTCGAAGGGTCTCCAATTCGACATCGTCGTCCTGCCAGAATTGGATTATCGGCTCGTCGGACAGCCGCCGCAGATGGTCGTCTCGCGTCCCAACCCGGCAGCCCCCATCACACACGTCTGCCGCTATGTATCGAAAGACGATCTCGTCGCGCTGCCCAGGGAATTCGAGGCGATGTTTTCGTCCTACGAGCGGCAGGTCGTCGAGGAGTCGCTGTGCGTGCTGTATGTCGCGCTCACCCGGGCCATCCACTCGCTGCACATGATCGTGTCGCCGTCGAAGCCGAACGAAAAGACCCTGCCCGGCACTGCCGCGGGTGTCCTCCGCGTCGCGCTTGCCGGGGGCAGGCTGCTCGAGCCGGAGGAAACGGCGTACGAACACGGTCGCAGCGACTGGTGCCGGTCGGCCGCGGCCGCGGCGTCCGCCGAACCCGTGCCGGCCGCGGTGCCCCTGGAAATCAAGCTCGCCCCGCCACCGCGGCGAGCGATGCGGAACCTCGAAACCGCCACACCTTCACGTCTTGAGGGCGGTCCGCGAGTCCACTTGGGCTCCCGGCTGCGGCTCGAACCGTCGCAGTCGCTCGACCGCGGCACCCTGTTGCACGCCTGGTTCGAGGAGATCGAGTGGCTGGACGACGGCGTGCCCGAAGACCGCGTCCTCCGCGAGATTGCTGCCCGGCTGGCCACGGCCGATCTGGACATTGCCGCCACGATCGGCTGTTTCCGGTCAGCGCTGACACAACCAGCCATCCGGAACTTGCTCGAGCGGTCGGCGTGCGCCGAGCAGTGGCGGAAGCTGAAGGCAAAACACGGCCCGGTACGGTACGAAGTCCGCCGCGAATGGCCGTTTGTCGTCCGCGATGGCGATACGATCCTGAACGGCCAGATCGACCGGCTGGTGGTGGCTCTCGACGGCAGCCGTGCCCTGGCGGCCGAAGTCATCGACTTCAAGAGCGATCGCCTTCCGGCCGACGATCCCCGGGCCGTGGCGGCCCGAGTCGACCTTTACCGTCCCCAACTTGAAGCCTACCGCCGCGCGGCGGCGGCCAGCCTACGCCTGCCCGTCGACCGCGTCACCTCGCGAATTGCCTTCATCGAGATCGGAACCGTTCAGGCGGTTCAGTAAGCGCTGTCGGGCGGAGGCGATCCGCAGCGGCCAGCCGGCTACTTGGAAGGTCCGGCAGCGTATTCCACCCATTGCATCTCCGGGTTCGCCTCCGCGTCGATCGTCCATGTCGAGTCTTCCGCCACGCCGGCCGCATACGTATGGCTGGCCGTTTGCAGCGATCCGTCGGCATCCTTCCAGGCGTAGGTCACGGTTACGGGGCTCGCATTCTCGACCCGATACACCAGGTGCGCCTCGCATCGCTGAAGCGTCCGCCCGGCCGGATCGAAGCGAACGAGGACCCGGTCGGTGCTTCCGGCGAGCGTCGCATCTCCCCACACGTGGCTCTGGCTCCAGCAGTCGTCCGGTTCGGGCTCGTGGCGAATGACCGGCATTTCGTCGACCACCGCTTGCCAGGTACGGCCGCCATCCGGAGAGCAGTCGATGTTGTAGCTCACTTCACGAGGAGGATTGCCCGACGCCTGCCGCTGGGCGGCATAGAGATGAACCGCCCGTTCACCCCGCGGCGTCTTGAGTTCGAGCGTCACCACGCCGGCGCCGCCGATCTTCCCGTCGACAACGCAGGCTTCCGCAAGGCCCATTTCGGGACCGGCCGAGAGGCACGCCGACCCGCCCGCAGAATACGTGATCCGGTTTACCCCGGCCTGAAGCCGCGGAATGACCGACAGGCTCGCCTGGCACACCGTGCGGATCGTGACGCCGCTCCGCGCGAGGTCCCTCGCCGGCGCGTCGAACCGCAGCCAGTAATGCTGCCGCCCTTTCACGAAGTCGGTCAGATCGACGCGATCCGCCTCGCGCTCGGCAGAGTTCCACGTCCTGCCGCGATCCACCGAGATCCGCACCGGGCAGGTCACGCGGCCCAGAATCACCAGGCCATTCTTCGCGCCCGGTTCATAGATCGCCTGCACCTGCTTCTCCGGCGCCAGATTCGCCGGAGTACAGCCGATGGTATAGGGCGTGTCGAACTCCAGCGTCACGTGGTCGGCCGATTCATCGACGACCGCCTCGCGGTACGAACCGCCCGAGAAATCGGGCCGATAAGTGTAGACGGCGTTGCCGTACCATTGACCCAGGCGGCTGCCGGCGTCGCGCGCGGCGCGGTACATCTTCTCCGGCTGGTTGACCCAGGTGCGGTCGCGGTGCGGGCCCGGGATTCCGCCCGCGCCGTAGTTTATCCCCCAGTAGACGAACGTCTTGCCGTCCTCCAAACCCGGAGCAGAGTACCGGCGGATCGATTCGCCGGCGCGCAGATGCACCATCGGCGGCGCGCCGGCATATCCGTAGGCGTACATCGCGGTGTGAAAACTCTTGTAAGCCTGCGGATCGGTGGGATGCAGGCCGCCGGGAAGCCAGCCGCGATTCTGCTCCGCCTTCCGGCCCAATAACTGCTCGATGCTCTCGCACACCTCGACAAGACTCATCAACCGCGCGCCGTCGGGAGTGAAATAGACCGTCGAGACATCGTGATCCAGCAGGGCCCACCGACCTGTGCCGTACGCCCCGCCGGTGAGATAGACCTCGAACGTGGTGTGTCCCGGCACGCCGCAACAACGCGCCCGCCCGGGGCCGAACAGGGCCTGCATTTCTCCCTGCCACTGCGCGTGCGTGGCATAGCACAAGCTGAAGCCGTCGGCAAACAGGCCGTTCCAGTACTCGCGGCTCACGTCGTCAATGCCCTGGCCGGGCCCTTTGCCCCACAGGTCGCGGGCTCCCTCGGTGCAGTGGAAGTAATGGATATTGCGCCAAAACCACGATGCAATCGCCCGGTCCTCATCGCTCTGGACATCGCGGCCGGTCGCGCGCCGGTATGCCTCGGCCTGCGCGTGGAACAGCCGGGCGAATGTGGAGCACGACAATTCCCCCGGATACCACGGGTGATCCGTCTTCGTCTGAACGTCGCCGGTCCCGCCAAGGGTGACCCTGCTGCAGACGAGGACCAATATCGCCATCAAGATCGCACGCATGGCGTTCTCCGGTTTCCCGATTCGGATTCGAAAACAACCAATTGTGTCCGTCGGACTGCTGAGCATCCGGCGCCCCGACTGCGCCCTCTGGGCGACTTGCCCTCCGAGCGGCTGGCCTGACGGCAACACCCGTTGATAATAATGGACACAGGTTTCCTTCACCACGAGGCCCTGCGGTGCCGCGATTTGCCCGATTGCCGATCCTCTTTGTGCTGCTCCTCGCCGGGTGTGAGGAAGAGCCGGCTGTCGATGCCGCTCGGCCGCAGCCTGCTCGCCAAGCCGACGGCGGCGAGCGTGAGTCGAGCGCTTTCGACTGGCTTCCCCGGGCGCCCGATGATCTGCCGCCGGTGGCGGAATACGTCCCGAAGGGGATGGAAGACGTGCCGCGCGACGATCTTGGCCTGCCGCTTGTGCTCGAGATCGAGACGCCCGAGACCGAACCGCCCCCAGCGGTCGCGCCACCCGAGCCACCAGCACCCGCCAAACCGGCCGCCACCCAGCCGTAGCTCCGAGCAAGGCGCAAGATCTCGTCTTTTGCGCGTTTGCGCATCGCGTTCCAGCTATGCAACATTTTCCTGCAAACATGTTGCAGAACTACGTGCGACAGATTGGCACATACCGCAACCGCTGTGCCGTAAATGACGAAACCCCCGGCAACGTTTGATAGCGATGAATGCTGTCAGAACTTTCGCGACAAACCGTGCAAAAGCCAGGGTGTCCGACCGAGTGTCCGCTTCAACGCGGTCGTTGCGGGACATTGCTCTTCATCGATTCGGGGGGGTGAAGCACTCCCAGCCCGCCCGTCTCGCTGCTCATAAACACCGTGTTGCAGACGAGTTGCAACAGCGCGTCACGCCGGCCCGTCGCCAGGAGTACCACGGCCGCTGTGCGTTGCCGCCCCGCCGCCGCTTGACTTTCGCTATTTCACCAGAAGAGTGACCTTGATGCTGAGGCTGTTCTCAGCATCGTCACATGCCTGCGAGACGGGATGGAAACGTGCCACGCTCGGCAGCGTAGCCGGGCAACGGTCTTCGGGCCGATAGCGTGTTCTCCCACAACAGGAGGAAGTTGCGATGAAAAGATGGGGAATCCTTCTGGCGGTTGCCATGGTCGTCACCCTTGTGGTGGCCGACTCCGCCTCGGCCTTCGGACGCCGGGGCGGCCTCTTCAACCGCCGGGGCGGCGGTTGGAACAACTGTTACACAGCCGTCGACACCTGCTGCGATCCCTGCGGCGGCTGGAGCAGCGGTTACAGCGGCGGCTGGTTCGGACACCACCGTGGTGGCCGGCTGTCGGGCTGCTGCGACACGGGTTGGGGCGGCGGTTGGTCGTCCGGCTGCGATAGCGGCTGGTCCTCCTGCACGCCCAGCGCCTGCGGCGGCGCGGTAGTCTCCGGCGGCGGTAGCTGCTGTGGTGGCGGTGAGGCATACGGCGCCGGCTATGGCGCCCAAGGCCCCGCGATGCAGGGCCCGACTCCAATTCAGGAAGCCCCACCGGCCACTTATGAGTCGTCGCCTGGCGCACAACAAGCCCCACCGGCTCCTTCGGCCCCGCCAGCGGAAGCCCAGCCGCAGACACAGGCTCCGCCCTCGCCGCAGCCTCCCGCTCCGGCGCAGACCGAGACCCCTCCGGCTCCCCCGGCTCCCGGCCAACTGTAAACCGGACCTGCTGTGCACGAGCCGAGTAGATGCTCGGCCGCTACGATTCAAGCCCCGGCGCTGGAACGAGATCGCGCCGGGGCAATCGTCTTTCTTGCACACCTTTACGCTCTCTCTCCAAAGTCGCCCGGAACGACCACCGGCTATCCCAGGCCATGCTTGGCGAGCTTGTCGCGGAAGGTGGATGCTTTCATGCCCAGTGCCGCAGCCGCCGCCGTCTTGTTACCTCCCGAGGAACGCAGCGCGCTTTCGAGCAGCTCTCGCTCCGCCTGATCCATGGCCGCCTGGAAGCCGCCGCTCGGCAGACTGCCGGTCGAACGCGCCGCGTCGACCACCGGTTGGGCGGCGATGCCCGTCATCTCGGCGGCCAGAAGCTCGGCAGTGATCCTCCCCGAGCCGACCAGGTAGGCGCGCTCCAGCGTGTGATAGAGCTCGCGGACATTGCCCGGCCAGTCGTGCGTTTGCAGCAGCGGAACGGCGTCCGGTTCGATGCGGTACTCCCGGTCCCTGGCGATCCGCTTCAAGAGATGGTCGGCCAGAAGCGGAATGTCCTCGCGACGCTCGCGCAGGGGCGGAATGTTGATCCGCAGCACGTCGAGCCGATAGTAGAGGTCCTGGCGGAACGTCCCCTGCGAGCTCTTCTGCAAGAGGTTCTGCTTCGTCGAGGCGATTATCCGCACGTCGGCCTTGATGAGCGTCGTCCCGCCCACCCGTTCAAACACCTTCTCCTCGATCGCCCGCAGCAGCTTGGACTGCTGCTCCAGCGGAATGTCGTCCACGTCGTCGAGGTACAGCGTGCCTCCCTCGGCCAGGTCGAAACGCCCCTTGCGCTGCTGCTCGGCCCCGGTGAACGAGCCCTTCTCATGGCCGTACAGCTCGCTCTCGATCAGTTGAGGAGGAAACAGGGTGCAGCCGACCTTGACGAAGGGAAAACCCGCACGATGGCTGTTGCGGTGGATCACTGCGGCAATCAGGTCCTTGCCCACCCCCGTTTCGCCCACCAGCAGCACGTTCGCCTCGGTGCGGGAGCAAATCTCCACCATCCGCCGAACGCGGTTCATCACCGACGACTGGCCGACGATGTCCTGCTCGACGTTCTCGGCCGCCAGCGGCCGCAGGCCGGTGCTGGCGGGCGTCTGCGAGCGTTCCCGCTCGATCCGCGCCAGCAGGGGAAATACATCCTCATTGCGGAACGGTTTGGTGACGAAATCGTAGGCCCCCAGCTTGACCGCCTCGACCGCCACCTGGATGCTCCCGTAGGCGGTCATCATGATCACCTGGATTTCTCCGGCCAGCGGGCCCTGCTTGATCCGCTTGAGCAGTTCCAGGCCGTCCATCTTCGGCATCTTCATGTCGGTCACTACGACCTCGAAACGGCCCGCCTCGATGCACGCCAGCGCTTCTTCGCCGTCGGCCGCGGTGACGACCTCGTGCCCCTGCGTCGCCAGATCGTCGGCCAGGGTGATGCGTTTGATCTTCTCGTCGTCAACGACCAGGATTCTCATGCTTGGCCAGCGAGCACCCGAGTTGTGACCGGATTGAGCACCACGGTGAACGTGCTTCCCTGCCCGAGCGCGGTGCGGACCTCGATCCGCCCTCCCATTTCCGAAATCAGCATCCGGCACAGCCCCAGCCCCAGCCCGGTGCCGCCCGAATCGGCCCGCGTGGTGAAGAACGGCTCGAAAATCTTCTCCAAGTGCACCCGCGGGATGCCCACCCCAGTGTCGGCCACCTCGATTGCCACCGAGCCCATCTGGTCTTCATCCTTGCTGCCCAGCGCCAGGGTGCGGATCGTCAACCGGCCGCCATGCGGCATCGCGGCCAGCGCATTGGTGCACAGGTTGAACAGAACCTCCTGCAGCGTGTACGGATCGCCCTGCACCGGCGGCACATCGCTGAACTCGGTCTCGATGCGGATGTTCGGCCCATGCCCCGAGCCGAGCACGGCCAGCGTCGCCTCGACGGCCTTGTTCACGTCCGTTTCTTGGAGCGTTATGCCGCGCGGCTGCGCGAAGGCCTGCACCCGTTTGGCCGTCCGCTCGATGCGGTTCAGCGCCTCGGCCATCATCTGCACGTACTCGGTGAGCCGGACGTCCCCTTTCACCCGCTCGCCCACCCGTTGCAGGCAGTTCTGCACGCCGTCCAGCGGATTGGCGATCTGATGGGCGATGCCGGCGACCAACTGCCCGATGCCGACCATCTTCTCCTTCTGGCGGATTTCGGCGTGCGCCCGGTCAACGTATCGGCGGATCGATGTGGTGAAATAAACCGTGATCCACAGCGAACTCGACAGCGCGACGAACAGCCCCAGCAGGTAAAGCCCGTCGGGCGCCGCTCGCGCCCCCGCCAGCGCGTCGAACTGCAACGGATGGATCGGTATCCATCCGACATACTCCAGCAGCATGATCAGGCCGATTATCGCCGTGGCAAAGCCCGCAAAGAAGTACGGTGCCCAGCCGCGCAGATACATCCCGCCGATGATCATGTGGAACAGGTAGTAGATCGAAAACGGATTCCGCGAGAAGTCGGAGAAGTACAGCAGCAGCGTCAGCGCGCAAAGATCCAGCAGGACTTGGCCGAAAATGCTCCGCTCGATGTTGCCGATCCCCGCTGGTCGCCGCTGGTAATAGGCAAAAAGGATGTTGTACCCGAGCATCGCCACCCCCACCGCGTACAGAGGCAACGGATTCTCGATGACCCGCATCACCGACGAGGCGAGCCAGATCATCAGGAATACGTGCAGGCAGGCCAGCCAGCGGAGGGAGATCAGCCAGCGGGCACCTTCCGGCGGGAGTTTCATCAGCAGTAGCTACGGACTAGCGCGGGGGCGCTCGCACAGCCAGCGCCCGGCTGCGGCGGGAGCGGAATTCGGCCGTCGATGGCCTCACTCCGCCATGGTACCCTGTATGCCCCCCATTCGCAATTGCGACCGCCCACCGGACAGTGAGCGAACTCCGCCCCACGTCGCTCCGGCCCTCGGAAGCAGGTTGAGCCGCCAGCCCATCCTGCGGTATCTTGAAGGGATTGGCCGTCGCACTCCACCATCCGCCATCTGCACGGGCCCCGCATGACAACCTACTACGCCCACGGCACACCCGACGCTGATCTGACGAGCGACGACCTCCAGCGGGCTCTCGCAGAGACATTCGACCGGCTTGGCCCGCGCCGCCGCGTGCTGGCGCTGCCTCCCGACTTCACCCGGGCCAATAGCATGGCCGGCCCGATCACCTGCATGGTCTGCCGCTACTTCGGCGAGAGCCTCACCGACGTGATGCCCGCCCTGGGCACCCACGTGCCAATGCCCGATTGGCAGTTGGACCGCATGTATCCCACCGTCCCGCGCAGGCTGATCCGCAAGCACAACTGGCGGACCGACGTAGTCACGGTCGGCGAAGTTCCCGCGGCGTTCGTGGCCGAAGCCACCGAGGGCATCTACCGCAAGCTGTGGCCCGCACAGCTCAATCGCCTCGTGTGGGAAGGTCGCCACGACCTCATCCTCTCGATCGGCCAGGTGGTGCCCCACGAGGTCATCGGCATGGCCAACTACAACAAGAACCTCTTCGTGGGGACTGGCGGTGCGGCGGGAATCAACGAAAGCCACTTCATCGGCGCCGCCTACGGCATGGAGCGGATGATGGGCCGCGCCAACACGCCCTTGCGACGGATCTTGAACTACGCCCAGGAGCATTTCTGCAAGCACCTGCCGCTGCTGTTCATCCTCACGGTGATCGGCTACCGGGTCGACGGCACATTGGCCATCCGCGGCCTGTTCATCGGCGACGATGTGGACTGCTTCGAACGGGCATGCGAGCTGTCGGTGGCCGTCAACTTCAGCGTGCTCGACGAAGCGCCCCGCAAGGTCGTCGTCTATCTCGATCCCGAAGAGTTCCACAGCACCTGGCTCGGCAACAAGTCGGTCTATCGCACACGGATGGCGATCGCCGACGGCGGCGAACTCGTCGTGCTCGCACCGGGTGTGAAGAGCTTCGGTGAAGACCCCGAGATCGACCGCCTCATCCGCAAGTACGGCTACCGCACCACGCCCGAGATCATGCGCTTCGTCGAGGAGAACGAAGACCTCTGCGGCAACCTCTCCGCGGCGGCCCACCTCATCCACGGCTCGTCGGAGGGCCGCTTCACCATCACCTACTGCCCCGGCGGCCTCACCCGCGAGGAGATCGAATGCGTCGGCTACCGGTACGCCGATCTCGACGAGATGCTCAAGCGCTACGATCCCGCAGTCCTCACCACCGGCTGGAACGATACACTCGACGGCGAGCACTTCTACTACATCAGCAACCCGGCCCTCGGCCTCTGGGCTCACCCCAGCCGCATGGGCCCCGCGACCTCGTAGACGCGGCGTCCTGCCGCGCCAGCAGCTTGTTCAGCCCGAGCGTCATGCCCCCAAGCGAGACATATTGTCGAGAACCTGCCGACAACCCCCGGATCGCCGCTCATGGATCGCATGAAGACCAAATCGTTCCTCTTTCTCGTGGCGATGTCCGCTCTCCGCCTTTGCGGCGAGTCCGTGCTCGAGGCCGCCGCGCCCGCCAACCAGGCTCAGAACCCCGTCATCTGGGCCGATGTCCCCGATATGGCCATGATTCGTGTTGGCGACAATTACTACATGAGCAGCACCACGATGCATCTGAGTCCCGGCTTGCCGATCATGAAGTCCAGCGACCTCGTGAACTGGCGGATGGTGAACTATGCGTACGACACCCTCGACGATGTCGACGATCTCAATCTCAACCACGGCAAGAGCAGCTACGGCAAAGGCTCCTGGGCCAGCAGCCTGCGTTATCATGACGGCACTTTCTACGCCACGACCTTTTCCGGCACCACGGGTAAGACATATGTCTATTCGACCCGAGACATCGAAAGAGGTCCGTGGAAGGCCGTTTCCTTCAGACCTTCCCTGCATGACCACTCTTTGTTCTTTGACGACGACGGCCGCGTCTACATGCTCTACGGCGTCGGCAACCTCCGCCTGGTCGAGTTGACATCCGACCTGACGGGCATCAAACCGGGCGGTCTCGACGAAGTGGTCATTACCGATGCCGGCCGCGTGGCCGGGGCCACCATCGGATTGTCGGCCGAAGGTTCCCAGCTCTTCAAAGTCGGCGGCAAATACTACCTGTTCAATATCTCCTGGCCCCGAGGCGGGATGCGCACGGTGATCATCCACCGTGCCGACAAGATCACTGGTCCCTACGAGGGCCGGGTCGCGTTGCAGGACAAGGGCGTGGCGCAGGGCGGCCTGATCGATACGCCGCAAGGCCAATGGTATGCCTACCTGTTCCGCGATTTCGGCGCGGTCGGGCGCATCCCCTATCTCGTACCCGTCACGTGGGAAGAGGGCTGGCCGGTGCTCGGCGTCGACGGCAAGGTACCCGACTCCCTGGACCTGCCCGCCAGCCAGGGACTTATTCCCGGCATCGTGGACTCCGACGAGTTCGATCGCCGTCCCGGCGAGCCTGCGCTGCCGCTGGTCTGGCAGTGGAACCACAATCCGGGGAGCCCGCTCTGGTCGCTCACCGAGCGTCCGGGTTTCCTGCGGCTCACCACCGGCCGCGTCGACGCCGATCTTCTCTCCGCCCGCAATACGCTCACGCAGCGGACGATCGGTCCGCAATGTTCTGGCGCCACCGCGGTCGACTCAGGCAACCTGAAAGATGGCGACCTCGCAGGCCTCGCGCTACTGCAGAAGAATTACGGATTTGTCGGCGTGAAGGCCGAGGCCGGCACGCGATTCGTGGTGATGGTGAGCGCCCAGTCCGGCTCGCCCGTCGAGGCCCAGCGCGTTCCGCTGAACCAAAATGCGGTGTTCCTCAAGGCCGAATGTGATTTCAACAACCGTGCGGACACAGCGCGTTTCTTCTACAGCCTGGATGGTCAGTCGTGGACGTCCATCGGCGGCGAACTCAAAATGAGCTACACGATTCCGCACTTCATGGGGTACCGCTTCGCACTGTTCAACTACGCCGCGGAAACTCCCGGCGGCTCTGCCGACTTCGATTTCTTCCGCGTGAGCGATCAAATCACCGCGATCGAGTCGCGCTACAGCACGTACACCGACCGCGAAAACCGCGCGTTGGCCGGACTCTCGATGGGAGGCGGGCAATCGTTGAACTTCGGCCTGTCGCACCTCGACACCTTTGCCTGGATCGGCGGCTTTTCCTCGGCCCCCAATACCAGGCCCCCGGTCGAATTGGTTCCCGACCCGGCGGCGGCGACGCGGCAATTGAAGCTGCTCTGGCTCTCCTGCGGCAACAAGGACGGTCTGATCCGCATCGGCCAGGGCCTGCACGCGTATTTGAAGGAGAACGGGGTGCCGCACGTCTGGCACGTCGACGGCAATGGGCACGACCCAGCGCACTGGCGCAATAACCTCTGGCTGTTCTCGCAACGGATCTTCAAGTAACCTATCTCTCTGTCGGAGGCTCGCGATGTTCTCGTTTCCACTCCAGGCGGTTTCACATTGCCTCTTGGTCGCGCTGGTGTTGTCGCCCGTCGGTCGCATGGCCGACGCGATGGAATTCGTAAAGATCTCGCCGGACAAGAAGGGATTCGTCCTCGATCCATCGGGCGATCGGTATGTTCCCTGGGGGCACAACTACGCCTCCGTCGACATCATGGAACGGTTGAAGGATCCCGGCCGGGTAGAGCGCGAATTCGCCGAGATGAAGGCTGCCGGCACCACGGTCGCCCGCGTCCACCCGGAGATGCCGGCTCTTCTTCGCGGCCCCGACCAGGTGAATCCCGAGGGCTTCGATCGACTGGCTCGCTTGTTGAGCATCGCCGAGAAATCCGGCGTCTATCTGCAGATCACCGGCCTGGCGTGCTACCAGATCAACGACCGCATGGCCTGGTACGATGCGCTGGATGACGAAAGCCGCTGGAAGGTCCACGAATTCTTCTGGTCGAGCGTCGCCAAGACCTGCGCGGGAAGCCCCGCCGTCTTCTGCTACGATCTGGTCAACGAGCCCGCCGCATCCGGAAAACGCGCCGACGGCTGGTATACCGGCCGGATGGGCGATGTCGAGTTCTGCCAGCGCCTGGCGCTCGATCAGCCTCAGCGGTCGAGCGACGACATCTTTCGGGAATGGACCGGGCGGATGGTCGCGGCCATCCGCAAGCACGATCCGCAGCGATTGATCACCCTCGGCATGCTCCCCTTTCCCGGCGCCTACAAGACCGCCGCAGAGCAACTCGATTTCGTCTCGCCCCACCTGTATCCCAAGTCCGATGAGGTCGACAAGGAAATCGCGCTGCTCAAGCAATTCGACTACGGCAAACTTATCGTCATCGGCGAGACCTTCCCCCTGAACTGCGGCGTCGCCGACCTGCGCGAGTTTCTCCTCCAGAGCCGGGGACTCGCGCACGGTTGGATCGGTCATTGGCCCGACGAGTCGCCGAAAGAACTGGCGGAGCTCAAGAAGCAGGACAAGATCACGCTCGTGCAGGGCATCTGGCTCTCCTGGGTTGAGTTGTTCCGTGAGATCGGCCCGGAGATGAGAAAGTGAAACTCGCCCGGCCAAGTTCAGCCCGGCAGGATTCTTTCCATGCGACCTGAAGAGCACCGCTCGAAGCTGGCCAAGGCGGCCAGAGCCCATTGTCGGACGCATCTGAAGGACACGCTCGGTTTCCTCCCTGGTTTTCCTGTCGGGCTCCAGAAGAAAGCCGTGATCTGGCAGCCGCTGCCCAGGCTGGGTTCCCCGATGCCCGATGAGATGCGGCTGGACGGGGAGAGCCTGAGACAGGCTGCCGGCGGTTGGAACAAGATCGATCGTCATTTCCCCCGCGCGTTCCCGAAGGTCGTTGCTGACGCCCACGCGTGGAAGCGATCGGTACCCGTCATCCTGTCGGTTCTCACGCGCGGGGTCCATGATGGCGTCGAGCCTCCGCCGCTGCCTCCCTTCGAGGAGTTCGGCCTTTCGGAAACGCTGGCGAAGCAGGCGGTGCAGTTCGCGGGTGCCCGCGCCGACACCCGTCCGTTCGTTCATGCCTGCGCTTGGGCGATGTGCCTCGATCCGCAGGATCTGCGAGCGGCCCTCTCGTGGCTTCAGCGGCATTCCGACGCCGTGGCCAACATCATGCACCACTTGCCGGGCCGGGAAGGCGTGCTCGTTGCGCTCGCCCTGTTCCTGGCAACGCAAACGGAGGGTGACCAGCGGGTCTCGCCGCTGCTGGAGGATTTTGAGTGTGCCAACCCATTTGCGATCCTGACGCAAGGGGTGAAATCCTACCTCGAGCAGCTTGTCGCCTTGCTGGAAGAAAGGAGCCGCCAAGCGTCATGCGGCGTTTCACCGTTTCCCCGGCCGATCCTTCCAGAATGGGCGAAAAGCACACTGGAATTCTCCCGGCAGATCATCCTTGCGGATCCGCTAGTCCGCAAGCGGGCCCTGGACCTGCGGCGCAAGTCCCTCCCGCCCGGTCTGCTCGCACGTTGGACAGCTTGGTGGCGAAACGCCGAGCCCGCCACTGAAATCGCAATTCAGTTCCTCCGCTCGCAAGTTCCTCCGGGCGCGAGCAAGGCGTCGAGCGCCCGGTGCGGCGAGTTGATTATCCACCTTCGGGCACTGCAAAGTGAACTGCCGCCTGAGACGCCGTCCTCCGAGCGTCGACCGTTTGCCGACACGCTGCTCCGGTTGTCAAGAACCGACTCCTCGTTGTTCAATCGGCTGATGCAGATGATCGAGCGTTTCCCGCTGGAAACCGGCGGCCGGCTTCCCCGCGTGGAGTTCCTGCAGCGCTGCGCCAGCTTCTACGAACCCGCCCTTGACTGGCTGCTTCGGATGCTGTCGGCGACGGATCTCTCCTGGGAACTCCTCAACCTGGTCCTCATGGGAGAATGCTATGATCTGGATGAGCCGGATCTCGACACCGAGCGGACCGCTCATCTTCTCCGTTACTGGATGAAAGACTTGCGCGAGCGATCGGGTTTCTTCTGGCCGGCCTGCCTCTCCCGGGCCGGGATCGACATGGCGCGGGCCAGGTCCTATCTCGCGGCGGTGGCTGCGTGCGATTCCCAGAGGCTCGCCTCCGTCTTCCCGCCGATGATCCGCCTGGCGATCGAGCTTCGGCCCGCTCCGGAGCACTTCGTAGCCGTGATTGAAGCGATCCAGCGCGGAATCGTCGACGAGGGCCCGTTGAGCGCTTCCATGTCGCAGATCGCGCGGAAGCTGTGCGCGAGCGGCTGGAACGAAATCATCGTTGAGGAACTCGTGGAGGGGGGATTCTCCCGCTTCCGCGCGGTTCTCGACATCTACCGCCTTGCCAGTGCATTGCGCGTCGAGTGCGACCCGCCTCCCTACCCGGCGGCCGGCGCCTTGGGGGACTGGGCGGCCCGTTTCCCGCCGGAATTGCAGCCTTCGCTCGCGCTAGTGGCGGGCGTTGTCGACAATCCCGAAGCGGTGGCGGAGCGAGCCGTTGCCGGTTGCATACCCTCTTCCACCAGGCTGGAAAGCGAGATCCGGGGGATGGAATCGCGTCTGGAAACCGAACGCGACAATCCTCGCTTCGCGCGGCGGCTGGAGAATCTTCGAAATCGATTGGCCCAACCTTCGACGCCGACAAGCGCGCAACTGCAGCGCGCGAATCTCAGGCTGCGGCGCGCCGTCGGATCCTGGATGCTGGAGGACTGGCAACAGAGCCTTCGCGACCGTGCATTCCGGAAGGCCCGCGAGCTGCTCTCCGGACTGCCCGATTGGTTTGAAGAGCCGCGGCACCAGATGGCGCTGGCGGCCGTTCTCCGCCTGCGAGCGCCCTTTCGGGAATTGGGGCTCGGTTTGCTGCGGATGCGTTGCGGCCCGCCTCCCTGGGACATGCTCGGCGAGCCGGCGAACGAGCGCTTCGTTGAACGGCTCAGGGGGCTCGGGATCGATCCCGAGCCCTGGATCCATCCGCCGTCTCCCTGGACCGAGGTCACCGCCGACGGCCGAAAGCTGACGCTCGGTTTCGAGCGGGACCCTCTGGAGATCCTCCAGATGGGCAGCTACTTCCACACCTGCCTGAGCGTTGGGTCTTTCAATTTCTTCTCGGCCGTCAGCAATGCCGTCGACGCAAACAAGCAGGTGGTCTACGCACGGGATGATCGCGGCCAGGTGGCGGGCCGGTGCCTGCTGGCGGTAACGACCGAGGGCGGGATTCTGGTGTTCCATCCGTTCAATCACGAGCCGGCGATCAGATTTGGCGAGATGATCAGTGCGCTGGCGAATCGTTTGGCAGGTGCGATGAAGACGGCCGTGGTGAAGCGCGGAACGGTCGAGAATCTCGTCGCCCCAGTGTGGTATGACGATGGCCCGATCGACCTGAACGGCAGCTTCCCCTGGGCCGAGGAACGGTCCCGACTGCGAAGGTCTCTACTCGGAATCGAGCTGGATGCGGTCTTGCCGGCGATCGAGGACGCCATCAAGCCGCTGCGACTCAATGGCATCACCCTGTCCGTGCTGCTGGGCCTGACCGAATTCGATGAGCGTCCGGAGGCCGTGCTCCCCCTGCTTCCGACGATTGAGAAGTCGGCGGCCGACCTCGAACCGCAGGTGCTCGCGCGGGCCATCGAGTTGGTGGATCGCGCGGGGGAGCGATACTTGGCCGCGCGGCTGATCGAGCAGCGATTGATTCCCAAGCTCGCGGGGAGATATCGGCACCGGCTGAACGAGGCCGACTTCCAGACGCTCACCCGGCTGACCGCAATCGCACCTACGCCCGTGTTGCGGCTCATGCGCGCGACCCGCGAGCGCGGCGTGCGGTCGGATCAGGAGGAGCATTGGGACGCTCGCCGGCAGGTGATCGCAGCGGCCCATCGGGCGCTCGGTCGGCCCCAGAAGGCGGCGGCCCTTGTGCCGCCCAGGAAACGTGGACGCAACTGAGCTTCCCGTCTATCGATCCCGAGGCCCGGCCCTCTTCCCTCTCTGCGCCTCGTGCCCCACTTTGCGGTGCGACACTCTGCCGTCGCAGAATCCGCCGCCGCCTCGCGCCTGCAGATCCTGTGGTCCTCGCCATCCCGCCTGCGTTTCTGTCAGTCCTGTACGCCGCGAGAGCCAATGGCTCAGGGTGTGAGCCTCTGGGAACCAAATTGACGATTCGTGTCGGTCCGGACGTGCACGGGGATTGACCTGTCCGCCAAGTAAGGGGACACTCAAACGAGGCGAGGCAAGACGCACACGCCACCAATAGCTGTAACCTCAGACAATAACTCAGTATCGTTCCTGTACCCATGACAGGTAACCACCTGGAAGAACTCCTGGCCGAGTGGTATGAATTCCAGGGTTTCTTCGTTCGACGCAACGTGCTCGTCGGTCCACGTCCTAAGGGCGGATATGAATGCGAACTCGACGTAGTCGCCTTCCATCCCAGCGAGAAACGTCTGGTGCACCTCGAGCCGTCGCTGGATGCGGATAGCTGGGATCAGCGTGAACACCGGTTTGCACGGAAATTCGAGGCCGGACGCAGGTACATTTCATCACTGTTCGCCGGTCTTGAACTCCCCGAATCGCTCGAGCAGTACGCGGTCTTGGTGTTTGCGAGCGGAGCGAACGTCAAGTGGCTCGGAGGTGCGAGGATTGTTCTCGCGGGAGAGATTCTGGCAGAGATTCTGCTGGCCCTGAAGAAGCGTCGCCTCGCCAGGGCGGCTGTGCCGGAGCAATTCCCGTTGCTTCGCACACTCCAGTACGTTACTGAGTTTCGTGCACAAGCCGTCAAGGCACTCGCGCCCGACGTATAAGGTGGACTTTATCAAGCCATACGGTACGCAACTACGGGCCACGAGCAACCCGTCGAATCGGAGGATGGAATCGTGAGTGCTCTTGATGATCTTCAGAAGCAACTGCAGTCACTTACCCGTGGCGAGAAGGCTCAGCTTCTGCAATGGGTGGCCCGCGACATCGGCGACTCCTTTCCGGGTATTGAGAGCATGCCGGGCGTGTGTGGCGGCGAGCCTTGCATCGTACGTACCCGGATTCCCGTGTGGGTCCTGGAGCAATTGCGGCGGCAAGGGGTCTCCGAGGCCGTGCTCCTGCGGAGCTATCCCACGCTTCGGGCCGAGGATTTGGCGAACGCCTGGGCGTATGTTCGCGCCCATCGCGAGGAAGTCGAACAACAGATCCAGGAGAACGAGGGGGACGCCGCAATCTCCACCGCCGATGACCTCCACGGAATGCTGATCCGCGTCAACCGACCCGCCTGGGGGCCACTTCACCCCCGTTCGCTCTTCTCTCCCCACGACTTGAGTCGCCCATTGTCGTGCGACCTTCCTTCGTCGCGGAACCCATATCTCCGGACGAATGCCGAGTTCCAGCGTTTCTTCCGCGCCGCTCGGCGCTCGTTCGTCCAGGCATTTGCGGTGCGGTCGCCTATCCACGTTGGGGCGTAGGCGTCCTGTGTGCATCCGCCCGGCAACATCCTTGGTCGACGCCCACACTTTCTTGAGGACGCCGCCGATATCCTATTTCAACACCGGCCTATTGCTTGTCGGAGCCGAGATCCGGTCTCGGGCGAACCCGCTTCGACAGTTCCTCTCTGCATGAACGCCGCGCTGTGTAGAACGGCCGTGCCAAGTGGTAATCTCGCCGTCGAATCTTCATTTGGCTTGTGCGCTGACATCGACGATTTGTCTTTCCGGCCATTCCTCATCGTCGTCGAAGAACATGCACTCGATGTGATTGCGTCGACAGTACTCCCGCTTGAACGTCCAAAGTCTCTCTTCGAACTCCCACGGCGGTCGCGTCACGAGCGGCTCGGACCGTGGGATCGACGGAAACATCTGGAAGTTCAGGGATACTACGTCGTACACGCTCGTCAAGTGCGTTGCCGTGTAACACGAGCATTTCTTCGCGGGATTCGGGCCCGTCCCGGCGACGGAGTATAGGTCCGAACTGACACCGCACTCCTTGAGCAGGCAGAAATCGCGCAAAATGCCCAACTCGCTAACCCAGCCGTCCGCTGCCGGCGAGTGTGAAAGCTTGCGGGGTAGTCGCGGGATCCAGATTTCCACCACCAGCGGCACCCGGTTGAGTCCGTGAAGGCGTTCCAGGTTATAGATTTTGTGCAACAGCCGCGTCAGCGGCTCGAACAGGTTTCTGTTCTGATCACCATAACGAAGAGTGATTCTCGGCGTCGGAGACGTGAACCGCAGATGGTGGTCGCCCACGGAACACCCATCGACGAGCACCGCCTCGCAGACTCCTCTCGCATCGATTTCTCGGTTGTGGGGATGGCTCATGAACGCAAAGGAACTCTGTGCAAGTTCCCACATATTGTAACAGGGGCGCTGCCATTCCTGGATCTCGTCGCAGAGAACTAGGACTGCTGCCAGCGGCGCTTCCTCCACGGAGATCGGCTCGCCCATAAGACCGTGTTTCAGGATAGCGACCAGTGCGTCGGCGTGTTCCCGGCAATGCTCTGAGGCACTATTGGCTGGGGGCCCGGCCGACCCGCTGGGGCCGCGGCCGACCGGATCCAGTCGGCGCAATTCGGTGCGCAGGTGGAGATAGCTGAACACCCCGTGATCCGGACGTTTGTCGTTCAACTGCGACAGCAGGGGCCACTCCGTCCGGAGTTGCGTATGCAGTTCGGCCACAGCCTTGTTCCATTGAGCATTGACGGTGTCGACGATGTGTTCGATCCCGTCCGTTGCGAAATCCTCCGCAATCGCCAGTACCGCGGGAATCATCCCGACCAAGTACCCGAAATCATGAAACAGCGCCGCCAGGAACCAGTCGCGAAGGACCTTTCGCTGCCTCGCGCCGTCAGCCATCCGCCCAAATGCAGCGGATAGGGGGGGCGGGCAGTCCTTGGCCGTGAGTAGGCCGAACCCGAGCAAGAAGGTATGGATGGCATGAAACAAGTGATCGCGATAATCCGTGGCACTATGATACAACAAAGCTTCGTGCTGTTCGGCTCGGCGAAAATGCTCATGCACTCGCAAGCCGCGGTCAATCCCCAAGACTACGTAGCCGTATTCCGCAATCAGCCAGAGGTACTTGTCCGGCGCGGGCGGAACGTCAACGGGCAGGAAAGCATAGTCGGGCATGAGACAAGCATAAAGACCACGAATCGTTTCATGCCAAACCACCGCGTCCAGGCTCTGCCAAAGGACCTTGCGATACAATCCCGATTCAAGCACGTGCTTGTGCTCATCTTCCAGCAGTGCAGCAGCAAGGGCACTGGCAATGCCCAGCAGGACACTCGATGTAAAGAGTTTCTCCGGGGCCAGAGGTCTTGCACGGCTGACGAGATCCAGAAGGCCAGCGATGTCCAGGTCGGGCGGATTCGCCGGTGCCGCATCGCCCCCTCCGAGAGAACCGGCCACGAAAAGCTCCGGCAACTTGTCGGTGGCCTCCCAAACCGTCCTGGAGTCCTTGGGCATCCTGTGCCGCGAAAGGAAGAGCAACAGCGGTGATACCTGGTTCCACAGACTATTATGCGTCGTGGGCGCGCTTAGAAGCAGTTGGGCTGCGGTATTGTTACGCAGAGTCGTACGGATTCTGTCTCGATCCGTCGGCACCGGAACCGGGCCATGGAACAGCCGTCGTGTGTCGCTCGCGACAAGGTGCAAGGCTTGAGCACCTACAGCTTGCATGGCTGCTACCCCAGCTTTCTCGTTCTCATGAAGGACCCGCCAGAACTTGGTCACACGCTCGACCTCAGCCTTCGCAACTTCATCCCTTGACAATGCTCTCGCGTCTTGCGCGAAGTCCGCTTTCTTAGTGCACCACGCATACGTTGAGGCGAGTGCACTCGGCCAATCCTGGTCCGCGAATCCGCCCGGCAATACGTCGGATCCTACAACAATCGCGAAATGGCAGAGTAATCTTGCCTCTGAAGCACCTAATGGATGTAAAGACAGATCCGGCCGTCTCGTACGCGACTTAGAGCGTGAATTCACTTCGACGTGACCTTCGTTCTCAGATGTCGCTTCGGCCATGGCGTTCTCCGCGCAGTTTCAGGATATCAAGGACTTTCTTGCAGTGATCGTATGCGTCGCCATCAAGGCGCTCAACGATTTCAATCCCCTTCACGACAGCATCATCTTTGACGAGTTTGCAGAGCGTTTCGGAGACCGGCGCACGCGTTCTGGAAGTTAGGAACATAACGTCTGGTCGTCGCTCCAGATCATCAAGCCAGTTGGACCTCCGCTCCGACTTCAAGCCAGACGGAAGATTGTCCGTCTTTCCCAGCACCCAGGCGGCCAGGTAGATACCTTCATCCTGAGCCGGCACATCGGGGTACGCGGGCAGCATGACGTCGAGGACCACCAGGTCAAACTCCTCTTGCCGCATGAGGTGCAGACCTTCGTCAATGGTCACCGCAAACCTTGTCTCGATTCCCGACTGCTCAACCTGGAGTAGCTCGGCCAGCTCATCGATGAGTGGCAGATTGTCTTCAAGAAACAGAATGCGTGCCACGAGTCAGTTCTCCTGTGGTGCTGCCAAAGTGAGCTTCACGGTGGTCTTCCATAGTTCGGCTGAACAAATGCTGCTCTCTAGAGAAACCCGACCGCCGTTTGCCTCCACGATTTGCCGCACAATGAACAATCCATATCCGGTCCCCTCCTCAGCTTTCGTCTTTCGCTTCCGCGCATGCCTTCCTCTATAGTCACGCTGCCACACCATAGGCGCTTCATCGGGTTCAACCGGTACGCCGAAGTTCGTCACAATGAGTTGGCAGCCTTCTGTGAATTCAACAACCTCGACCCAGATCTGCCGGCCTGGAAAGCTGTACTTGAACGCATTGTCCAGGACGTTGCGCACAGCCAGCCCGATGGCGTCTCGGGCTCCCCGAACCCAAGCGGTGCCAGGCAGTTGGAAAGTAAGCGTACGTCCAATAGCATCTTGCATGCCACGGTAGATTGGGGGTGAATGGTGAATCCGGATGGCTTTCGAGGAGATCGAGCGTGGCGCGGCGGAGCAGCGAGGAGAAGCGGGCGTTCTGGCGGATGGTGATTCAGTTGCAGGGGGAGAGCGGTCTGCCGATCCGGGAGTTCTGCGCGCGGGAAGGGGTCAGCCAGGCCAGCTTCTTCGCCTGGCGGCGGAAGCTGCGGCAGGGTGCGCCGGCAGCCGAACGCCACCCTCCACTCGAGAAGAACCACGCAGAGGATTCGCCACGTCTGGTTCCGGTGCGGCTGCTGGAAGCCAAGGGGGCGGCTGCCGTGGAGGTGGTTTCGCCGAGCGGACTGGTGCTTCGGGTCCACGACGATGCGGGGACGGAGAACGTCCGGCGGGTCCTGCACCTGGTGCATGAAATCGCTTGAGGGGGCTCATGTTCCATGTTCCTCGGCAGGTCAAGATCTTCGTGGCCCTCGATCCGGTCGATATGCGGCGGGGCTTCGACGGCCTGTCGGCCCTGGTACAAGAAACCCTGGAACAGGATCCGCTCTCGGGCCATTTGTTCCTGTTCCGCAATCGCCGCCGCGATCGGGTGAAGCTGCTCTTCTGGGACGGCGACGGCTACGCCCTTTTCTACAAGCGGCTGGCCCGCGGCACCTTCGAACTGCCCGTGCCGCAGGATCCGCAGTCGCCGGCGATCGAGATCCGCGGCAGCGAGCTTTCGATGCTGCTTGACGGGATCGAACTCCAGGGCCGCCGGCGTCGGCTGCGTTACGAACGGCCAGCGGTGTCCGCCTGAGGGGTGTGTCAAGCGGGGCTGTTTCGGCTGGCGGCCCTGGGGTAGCCTGAAGCACTGCCCTTGACAGCCCTTCAGGAGACGCCCGATGCAGTTGGGAAGCCTGGTCTGGTTCTCTTCCCGCCAGCAACCGTTTGCCGTGTGTGAACGGCACTGCCTGGATCTGGAATGCGATTGTACCGACGCCTGGCTGACGTTCACCGAGGTGGATCTTGGGGGGCAGGCGCTGGAGGAACCGCTCACCTTTGAGATCCAGGTCAATCTGTGCAGCGGACGCGAGCGTCGCCGGCCGGAACGTCCGGCGGAGATCGAGGCGTTGGTCCGCGAATTCCTGGTTGGCTTTCCTGCCGAGCGCTTCGGGGAGATGGCCGACCGGCGTGGGGAACAACGCACCGCTCGGCGGCGGTTGAGCCATTACACGATCGATCCGTCGAGGCGGGGCGAGTTGATCGCTTACGCGGAAGTGATCGACGCGGCCGAGGATCGGGAGGCATGCGCGTGCCGGTTCGGGTTGTTCTTCGCCCACGAGGGGCACGACTATCTGATCGAGGATCACTACTGCCCGAACCCGGCCTGCGATTGCCAGCTGGTCCACCTCGGGTTCTGGGAGCGGATCGAGTCGCCGCAGAACAAGATCGACCTCTGGCAACGCTTCCGGGCGGCGTTCGCTCTCGACGGGCGATTCAAGGAGATCACGCTCTGCGAGGAGGGCTGGCGTGGCGCGGCGTCGGTCGCCCGGGCCTGGCGTGAGCACTGCGGCGAGCGGTTCGAAATCTTCCGGGAGCGTTATGAACAGATCAAGGTGATCGGCCGGCGCAGCATGCCGGCACCACCTCCGGCCCCGGTCGTGAAGTACGTTTCCCCAGCGCCGCTCGGCATATCGCCGGCCGAAGCTCGCCGGGGGCGTAACGATCCCTGTCCCTGCGGCAGCGGGCGGAAGTTCAAACGCTGCTGCGGCCGTAGCGGAGTCGTTTGAGAAAATCTCCAAGAAAGGTCCGAACAGGGGTAGCGCGATCGGCCGCGATGGTTTATCTTGCCCCCAGCCAACGGAAACGGGCGCTCGCAGGAAGCCAGCATGCCGGCCAGTCAAGACACCACCGCTCTTTCGCTCCCCGGCGATGTGGCGTCGTGTCATGAGATGCTCCAAAGTCTTGCTCGGACGCTCCAGGAGCGGGACCGCCGGATTGCCCAGTTGGAAGCGGCCATGGAGGCGTTGATCCGCCAGCGTTATGCCCCGAAGCGGGAACGCTACACGGATCCGGACCAGCAACTCCTGTTCGACGAACCGGGCGAGGTCGCCGAACCGCTTGAATCGCCCGGCGAGGAGGAGGACGACGATTCGTCCGCCAAAAAGAGAAGGAAGAGACGGGGCGGAAAGGGGCGGCGGATTCTCGACGCCGAGGCGGCTCGCGAAAAGCTGTTCCACAAGCTGACCGACGAGCAGAAGGTGTGCCCCAAGTGCGGCGCTCCGCTGGTGATCGTGTTGGTGGACGGTCTGCTGCAATGGGCCCACCGGCCGGCCAAGATCTACGGCATCCAGCACGTCCATGAAAAGGGCTTCTGCCAGTGCTGCCACGAGCACGTGGTGGTGGCCGACAAGCCGCCGCAGATGATCGAAAAAGGGGCGGCCGACGCCAGCCTGCTGGCCCACCTGACGACCTCCAATAAGGGCGACCACCTGCCCACCTACCGCTATGAAGAGATCAGCCTTCGCCATGGCTGGTGGCTCCCCCGCAGCACGCAGGTTGGCTGGCTGGGGCAGACGGCCGTGACGGCCGTGATCCTCTACAGTTGGATGGCCAGCCGCGTGCTGGGAGGAAAGCTGCTCAGCACGGACGCCACCGGCGTCCGGGTCCTGGAGCCGGGGTCGGGGCAGGCTCAAAAGGGAACCGTCTGGGTCTACTGTGGGCAGCGGGAGGTCTGCCCCTATCTCGTCTACGAGTACACCCGCAGCGGCGACGGCGAGGCGCCGCGGCGCTTCCTTGACGGGTATGCCGGTTATCTGCAGGCCGATGCCGCCTCGGTCTTCGATCAACTCTATCGCGGAGGAACCGTCTTCGAAGTGGCCTGCGGGGCCCACATGCGACGCTACTTCTACAAGGCCCGTCACTCGGCGGCGCTGGAGGCTCACCGTGCGCTGGTCTCGTTCCGGCAGCTCTACATGCTGGAGCGGGAGCTGGCGGGCGTTTCGGATGATGAGAGACGCGCGCTGCGACAGGAGCGGGCGATGCCGATCCTCGACGAGTTCAAGGCATGGCTCGACAACATGGCGCCCGTGGTGGTTCCCAAGACCGAGATTGCCACGGCGGTCGGGTACGCATTGAACCAGTGGGACGCCTTCGTCCGTTACTGCGACCACGGCTGGCTGTTGATCGACAACACCCGCAGCGAGCGGGCGCTGCGTCCCATCGCCGTGGGCAGGAACAACTGGCTCTTCTTCGGAAGCGACGGCGGCGGGCGGACGGGAGCCATCTTGTATTCGCTCGTCTGCTCGGCGAAGGCCAATCGGGTACACCCGTACTTCTACCTGGAAGACATCTACCGCCGTCTGCCGAAGATCCGCCAGCATGAATCCCTGCTGCCGGTGCTGCGGGACGCCTGCGGTCAAGTCGAACTGCCAGGCGGCGCCCGTCCGCGTCTGGAACGGCTGGACAGCCCGCTCGACTACCTCCGCATCCTCAAGGACCATCCTCGTCCGCTCATCGAACGGCTGCGCGCCGACTCGCAGCTCGATCCGGCCCTCGTGGCCGAACTCAACGCCCTGCTGCCCGATCGCTGGCTATCGGAGCATCCCGAGGCGTTTCTGGAAATCAACCGCCGCACCCGGATCGTCGGCGAAGCCGCCTGACCCACGGCCCCCGGCCTCCCGCCCTGGCACAGCGGATGTCGCGCCCCCGCCCCGCGGCCTCAAGATCGGCATGTAGTTCGTGGAACGCTTACGTTGGAAATCCCATGTGATCGGTCGCTCGACAACCCTACTCCCCGCGCGGGATCGCCACTTGCACTGCCGCTCCAAGTCTTGAAGCAACTCCACGAGATCCGTCTTTCCTATCCTGGCCTTCTCGAGAAACGACGCCAGATTGGCCGTAGCGCCGAGGCAACGTAGGTCATCATCGACCTGCTGCGAGCCAAGTTGGAGTGACTCGCAGAGGTCCTGCGCCGCCTGATAGAGGGCGGGATGCCCATGCTGAATGCTCCCACGGTTGATTTCCAGAAGCCGACGGAGCTTTCCGGCTCCTCTCTTCATCAGGGCCACTGGAGTCCGAAGAGAGTGGCTTATCACGCGGTAAGCCATCGCTTGGTCGTATTTGGTCCAGAAGTTGTGTAACTGGCCAGCTACCTGTTCGCACGACCTCATTACCTGCTCGCGACACTCGCGCGATACACGGACGCTCTGGTTGCTGAAATGCGGGAGTCGGCTGACTTGGCTTGCGTTGCGGCCGAAGAAGCAGAATACGTAAGCGCGCTCACCGACGTGAGTACTGATGACCAGGGCTTGCCGCGGTGCGAAATCAGCGATCTCAGGAATGTGGGTAACCAGCGCGGCGAGGAACTCTCGCCACATTTGTATTTCGGGGCCATCTAGCAGCGCCGTCCCCAACAGAACATCGTGGGAGCCGTATTCGCGAACCATCTTGATCAGGCTGGCCACTTCCAGCGTCGGCTTTGGATCAGGCAGGTAGCATGTATCAGTGCAGTGCAGAGTCGGCTTGTCTTCATCGTTGCCCATCATACACAGACAAACGTGCTCGAATGCCCAGAAATCTCGCATCCGTTTCAGCAGATATGGCAAGAACTCGCTGAAATCCTGTCGCTTCAGCAAGCGCAGAGTCAATGTGCCTGCAAGCTCGCTTCGAAAAGTGCTTTCCAAGAGATCGCGATAGCGAAGATATCTGCCTTCCGTTAATAAGGCGAGGTTCCTCACGTCTTCTCTGAGGTCGATATCCCGCTCGCGCGTGAGGACGTGCCTTTCTGTGGGGCGGTCAGAGGACTCAGCAATCGCTCCCTGTAAATCGTCCAAGTGATCTGCCAACAGTGAATGGCCCGGCTCTTTACCAGAACGCAATCTCCAATTCTGCTCGTTGCATACGAAATCCTGCGGCCTTCTCGGCGACGCATCGGTGTCAAACTGGCCGATCATTATGGCTCCCACCAAATGATCGTGGATAATCAGGGGGAACGCGAGTTCCCGGTATCCGGTCCAGCAGTTTGCCTCGTGCGGCTTCGTCGGAGTCACGTCTCCCTTCGTGAATCCCGTCACCATAGCGTCAATGATCTTGAGGTCAGACTGCCAGCAGGGGTTGTCTTGTTCCCGGAGTTCAAGCCAGCGCAGACATCGGTCTGAGATGTTCGGCGAAGCCCACGAAGGAGCAAGGCAGGCTCTATTGGCCGGGCAGCAATCATAATGGTCACAACCGGTTCGTATTCTTCTATCCGTTTTCAACGCCTCCAATCCCGGGCCCTCAAACACTTGGCGACAGACTCTGCACTCCTTTCGGTACATTGGGGACGTCCCGATTCCTGTGGCAGGCCGAATGTTGGGCGGTGCCAAGGGTTGGAGTGGTATCCAATACAGCCCGCGCCCCGCGCTTGTCTCCCATGCCTCAAAAAGTGTCACTGGACCGCCGAACCGTAAGGCATGAGCCGAGAGAAACCTGGCGATGAGCGAAACGTCCATCAAGCTGCTGAGTCGAATTTCCTTCGGACGGGGCACAGGCTGGCGGTTGAACAGTACTCCATATAGATCTTCGTAGTGCGCGCCCTCGGTGTTTCTTAAGCGAAAGCCACGTGTAGTAGACCAGGCCACTCTCGAGACAATCTTCTCGACGGTCTTCGTCGCCTCGATCCCCTTGGAAATGGCGGCCTGGAAGGGAGCCCAACAGTTCGGATTCTGGCACGTGAATACTGGATACTTCTTCTCTACCTCTTCGAAGACCGCGTCGGCATCAACGCTGACGTGTAATGGCGGAACAAGAAGGTGAGTAAAGTGTTGAATGGGGAAAGTCGAGTCTTCCCGGCACCAAGGGCAGTTGATGACAAATGACTCCATCAGTAATACCCCTTTGACGAGATGGAAACCGGCAATAGTACCTCTCGGCAAACCTTCTGATCGCGACTGACGCCGTTCTCTCCCTCAACTTATTCGAGATCCCATGCTGGCAGTAACTTTCGCGGACGGTGTGCAGCTACTGTCCCAGCACTATGTCCGCCTAAAACGCGAGGAGAAATACTTGTTTGCACCAACGCCATGCGGTTCGAAACACCAACCGCAGCATAGCAATGGCAAAAACATCCAGAAGTATGCAGAGTCCTGTTGATCTAAAGTGCCTCTGCTTTTCACACCAACCAGCCGCCCAGACCATTTGAACTCTAAGGAACACGCAACCGCATCGCCGAGATGCATCTACTGTTTATCACTACAGCTCTCGCTTGGCAATGCGCCAGACACACTCGTCTTCGTGTTACATGACCAGATGAGCATAAGGCGCATGAGCTTTCTGGCTGTTTAGTTCGGTGTGCGCGTCTGGGGATGTCAGCGAGCTTCCGACGCGGGACGTTGGCTCATTCGCGCACTAAGAGCGCGCCGGCCGTGTATGGCAGCGAGCCTTGCATTAGTGGCGTTATCGTACTCCTCCAGGGATTTGAATGGACGCCTCGGCAAGCGCCTTCCGAGGGTCGAACTGGCGCACCTGCCCGATACTTCGGGCGGAGACCTTGGCCGGCGACGCTCCCGTCAAGCAGTTAGTCGCAAAGAACTCAGCGACCGCGCCTGCCACCGCCCTCTCCTCCACTCCCCTTATCACTCCCTCGCCTGCGCGGCGCGCGAGATCGGCTTTCGTATTATCCGCACCGATTTGCGTTGTGCGCGAACCGCTCCCGGCGACTTTCGCAGGACGGCTTCGGACCAACTCATCCGCCGGGCGCCGTAAAAAATCTGCCCGTCCCCCCCAAAATTTCCTCTTGCGATCTAGGCCACGGATACTATACAAATGCACATATACCGGACGGCAAGAGCCGCCGGCCCGGAAGCGTCCTTTGCTGATTCATGTCCTCCATCGACGATTTCACCCCCATGTTGCCATCCATCGAGAATTCGCCGCAGCACAAACCTGACGTGGTCGAGACTGCCTGTCGGCTAAATGCCTTCCGCCCGCGGGACGGCCCGTTGTGCTGCCGCTCGCGCGCCGCCAGGCCCGGGAATCGCGGCCGGCGGCGTGCCGCAACCGCTTATTAGGCAGCAACTTACAGCGTTATGCGCACCTGCCTTGCAGGCCGGTTCCCCGCGGCGTTTCGGCCTCGTCGCGAGGGTTCGGTCGCGGTCCCGGCTTGGCTCGCCGGGTGGCTCCGTAAAATACCCTGCATTTGGCCTTCCCCAAAAAAAAAGCCCACCAGATCATTCGGAGCCCGTCGCGTGATTCCATTGGTGATGATTCTCGGCTACCTCCTGCTGCTCCTCTGGATCGGCCGCCTGGGGCACGTGACCACCTCGCGGCACACCGCGGCCGACTACTACGTCGCCGAGCGGTCGATGGGGCCCTTCCTCCTGATCATGTCGATCTTCGGCACCACGATGACCGCCTTCGCGCTCACGGGCAGCACGGGCGAGTCATGGCAGCATGGCATCGGCGTCTATGGGCTCATGGCCTCCTGGTCGGGCATCATCCACTCGGCCTGCTTCTTCCTCATCGGCATCAAGCTCTGGCACCTCGGCAAGAAGTACGGCTACAACACGCAGATCCAGTTCTTCCGCGACCGCTTTCAGAGCCCGACCTTCGGCCTGTTGCTGTTCCCGATCCTCGTCTCGCTGGTCACCTGGTACATCGTGACCAACATCCTCGGCGCGGGGGCCACCATCGAAAGCCTCACGCGCGGCTCGTTGCCGGGGCTCTTTCCAGATACCAATGGCGGCATTCCCCACCATCTCGGCGCGGCGGTGGTCTGCCTCGTCGTCCTGATCTATGTCTTCGGCGGCGGCGTGCGGAGCACGGCCTGGGTCAACGTGGCGCAAACCTCGGTCTTCATGCTGCTGGGTGTGCTCGCCCTGGTGGTGATTGCCGTGAAACTGGGCGGTCCCGCCGCAGCCTCCCAACGGGTGCTCGAGAATCGGCCCGACCTGCTCGTCCGCGGCGCGATCGACGGCCGCGCGGCCCACTTCAGCCATCTGCACTTCCTCACCTACGCCTTCGTGCCGCTCTCCGTGGCCATGTTTCCGCACCTCTTCCAGCACTGGATGACTGCCAAGAGCGCGAAGACTTTCCGGCCCACGGTCATGCTCCACCCGGTGTTCATCATGCTCGTGTGGGCGCCGTGCATCATGCTCGGTATCTGGGCTTCGTCGGCGGTCTACAACGGGCAATCGGTCCTCCCGCCGAACCTCACCGAGTCGGACCAGAACAAGGTCCTCGGCATGATGGTGGTGAAGCTCACCAATCCCTGGCTGGCCGGCGTGCTGGCGGTGGGAATCCTTGCCGCCACGCTGTCGCTCGACTCGCAGTTCCTCTGCCTGGCGACGATGTTCGTCCACGACATCGTGCTGCACTACACCGGCAAGAAACGCTTCAACGACCAGCAGCAGATCATGCTCGGTCGGATCTTCGTGGTCGGCGTCGTGCTGGTCGCCTACACGCTCTCGCTCGGCGCGCCGCGATCGGTGTTCAACCTGGGTGTGTGGTGCTTCAGCGGCTTCTCCAGCCTGTTTCCGCTGGTCTTCGCCGCGCTTTACTGGCGACGGGTGACGAAGGCCGGCGCGTACGCCTCCGTCCTGGCGGCGGCGACCGTCTGGCTTGTTCTCTTCTGGCATGCCGGCTGGGGCCGCGACGGCGAATACCTGTTCCTGGGCTGGATGATGCCGGTAGTCCCCACGTTCTTTGCCTCGGCGCTGGCGCTCGTGGGAGTCTCCCTTCTCACCAGTCCGCCGCCGGCCGAAGTCGTCGAGCGTTTCTTCCCCCCTGCTAAACCAAAACTCGCCCCCGCCGCAGCCCCGCACTTCGAAGCGTCGGTCAACCCGAGCGGCGCTGTCGCCGGATAGGAGCCCCGCCATGAGCTTACTGCGAAACGTCATCCCCCTGGCCCTGCTGCTGGCGACCGTCGGCCTGGCCACCGCTGCAGAACAACCCAGTGGCGAAGCGCCCGACCGCGCTGCGCTCGAGAAACAGTTCGTCGAACGACTGCGCAGTGTCGTGCTCGAAGGCACCTACACCACTACGGGCGAAGAGGCTGCCAAACCCGACCGCTACGAGATCGCCAGCGTTGCCAAGTTGCAAGGCGACTACTGGCTCTTCCAGGCGAAGTATGGCGACACGGTGCTTCCGCCGCTTCCGCTTCGCGTGCTCTGGGCGGGCGATACGCCGGTCATCAGCATGAACGACCTCACGATTCCCGCCCTGGGCACGTTCTCGTTCCGCGTGATGATCCACGGCGACCTCTACGCCGGCACCTGGAAACACGACGAAAAAGGCGGCCACATGACGGGCACGATCAAGAAGCAGAAATCGGCTGACGAAGCCGAATGACCAGGGAAACTTCTGAACCGAACCCCGATGCGGCTCGAGCGCACCCCTTCCGGCCTCGTCATTCCTTCCTGCTTTGAACCTGCAGGCGCTCGAGCGCCGCAACCATCTCGTCGAGATGATCTAGCCTCGTCGCGTGGCACCACGAGAGACGGATCGCGCCATCCGCCTCGGCGTCCGATACTCCCATCGCCGCCAGCACATGGCTCCGCGTGGCGCAGACCGATGTGCACGCTGAACCATTGGAGATGGCAGCGATGTCCTCCAGCGCTTCGATCGCGTCCTCGGAGAAAATCCCGGGAAAAGAAGCATTGAGCACATGCGGCAAGGTGTGCTTCGGGTCGCCATGGATCGTCGGCCGCAGGCGCCCGATCGCCTCCAGAATCCGCTGGCGCAGTTTGCGACAGGCCGCGGCCCGCTCGGCGGCTTCGTTCAGAGCCAGTTCCGCGGCCTTGCCCAGCCCGGCGATCAGGGCCGCCGGCAACGTCCCGGGCCGCAGGCCAAGTTCCTGCCCGCCGCCAAACACGAGCGGCCTGAGCGGCGGCAACTGGCCGTCGCGCCGCCGCGCGATCAACGCTCCCACTCCCTTCGGTCCGTGGATCTTGTGCGCGCTCACGCTCATAAGATCGATCCGCGGGTGCCTGAGCGGTTCGAACTCGCGGCCAAATCCCTGCGCCGCATCGACATGAAAGAACACCGGCCGATCGGCCAGCGCGTCGGCCACTTCGCTAATCGCCTGCACGACGCCGGTCTCGTTGTTCACGTGCATCATCGAAACCAGCAGCGTGTCTGGCCTCACGGCATCGACAATCGCCGCCGGATCGACGCGCCCGCCTCGGTTCGGAGCGACATACGCGACCTCGAACCCGCGGCGGCGCAACTCGCCCAACGGTTCCAGCACCGAACTGTGCTCGATCGCCGTGCTGACAATGTGCCGCTTGCCGTGCTCTTCACCATGCGCGGCGAGGCCCAGGATGGCCAGATTGTTGCTCTCGGTCGCCCCGCTGGTAAAGAAAACCTCGTGCCGCCGCGCGGCGACGATCGCGGCGACCTGGTCGCGGGCCGACTGCACCGCCGCCTTGGCCCGCCGCCCATAGTCGTGCGGGCTGGCCGGGTTGCCGTATTCGACGTCGAGGAAATGGAGCACCACCTCGCGCACCCGGGGATCGATCGGCGTCGTCGAGTTGCAGTCGAGGTAATCCGACATGGAGCAGAATTGCCTACGCGAAGTGCGCCAAATGGCCGAGTGCCAGCAGTCCATAGTACGTGTATTCGCAGTCCAAGGCGTCGTCTTCCCAGGTGCCGAAAAACCCGCCCCGGTTGGTCCACAGGCTGTCGACAAAATCAAGGCATGGTTCGGCCAATGCCTGGAAATCGACATGCATCGCCGCTAGCGCATGCAAGGCGGTTGCCGTGGAGAGCAGATCCGGCACCGGTGCCAGCGGCGTGGCAAAGAAACCGCCGCTTGCACGGCATCGTTCGAGCAGCCACCGGCCGATTGCCGGATCGGGTGTCCGATCGAGTTGCCGCAGGAGCACCACGGCCGCCGCCGTTGGCGGCGTCAGCCCAATCGGCATCTCACTGTCGTTGGCATACCCTCCGTCGCTCGCACGGAGCCGCTCGATTGAATCGGCCAGCCGATCGGGCGCGGGCAGCCGCAGACCAAGATCCTGATAGGTGCCAATGGCGAGAAAACCGCCGTACAGGCTGCCCCGCTTGGCGTCCGGTTGGGCGTGGTAGCCGCCGTCGGCAGCGCGATGAGCCTCCACGCGCGCGACGATCGCCTCCGGGCAGACCGGCCGCGGCCAGCCACGCGGGAATGCCGCCCACGCGCGCGCCAGACACGACAGGTGCACCAAGTCCAGATCTTCGCCGTTGGCGAACGACCGTAAATAGGGATCGATCCGTGTGTAGGGCACGTCGGCCTGGAGCGCGAGCAAGCCCTCCATGCCGAACACGGTGTAGTAGAGGTCGCTCTTGCCGTCGCGATCGCAGAAGCCGCCATCGTCGCCAATTTGACTGCGGAGGAATCCGGCCACCAGCGCGGCCGATTCACCCAGCGCTCGCGGCGCCAGTCGTGCGACCTGCAGCATTTCGAGCCGCAAACTCACTGCACCACCCCTTCAACTCGGGTGTGAAGATCTTGCTGATCACCCGGCGCAATAGCCCCTTGAGACTGGCATTGTCCAGGGCAGCGAGCGAGCGGACCGATTCTTCCTTGTACGATTCCAGGAGCGTTTGCGCGCGGTCGCGAATGCCGTACTCGACCATCAGCGCGGCAACCCGCTCTCGTTCTTCCGCGGTCGCCTCCCGCCGCCAGGCTCGTTCGACGAGTGCCCGCGCCTCCGGTTTGGCCTTCGTCCGCTCGTAAGCCAGCGCCAGTGGGAGCGAGGGCCGCATGGCCGACAGATCGTCGGTCTCCCCCTCGGTATCGTCCAGGTCGTCGCGGATCTGGTAGGCGATCCCCAGTGCCTCGCTGTAGCGGGCAAACGTCTCGGCCAGTTCGTCATGCGCACCGGCATACGCGGCGCCCAGCCGCAGCGCGACTTCGAACGCGGGCGAGGTCTTCTGGCGAAAGATGTCCAATACGTGTGCCGGCAACAGCGCCTCGGGCCGGCGCATCCAGCTCAGCTCGGCTCCTTGGCCGAGGCACAGCACGCGATGCCCTTCGGCGGCGGCCTGGAGCATCGCCACGCGCGATTCGGCCGGCACATCGCACTGGCCGATGAGCCGGTAGCCCTCGCCAAGGAGAAAATCGCCCACGTTCAGCGCGATCGGCAGGCCGTGTTCCGCGTGCAGCGCCGGCTCGCCATATCGCCAGGCGTCGTCGTCCTCGATGTCATCATGAATCAGAGAAGCCTTGTGGAAGCATTCCACTGCCACGGCCAGCTTGCGGAGGTCGCGGGGGAGTTCCGCATCGGGATCGTCCTGCAGCGCCCGCCAGACGCAGACCGACAGGAACGGACGCCACCGTTTGCCATGCCTGCCGAGCCACTGCCGCGCGACTCGTTCGGTCTCGCTTCGCGCCGGCCCCAGCAGCCGATCGAGTTCCTCCGGTGCGAACCAGCTTGATACCTCTTCGCGCAACCCGTCGAGGTTGAGCCGATAGGTCCGGTCGTCGCTCGTCAGGTGGATCACTTCCCAGATCCAGTCGAGGTCGACTGTCACGTCGTGGCAGTCGTCTTGCAAGAGCGGAATGGCCACGCCCGGAATGGCCGCCGACTCGACATAGGGAAATGCTTTCTCGAGCACCGAGAGGCAACTGACGCCGACGATGGCGTCGATCTTGCCGGTCTGCAGCAGGGACATCACGATTGCCGAGCCCTCGGCCACCAGCACCGCGTAGCCCAGGCGTTCCGCTTCCTCCTGCAGATCTTGAATCGAGCACAGGCCGCACTGCTTGCAGAGCAGGCCGAATTCATCGAACGGCGCCGGGCAGCGGTCTTCGATCCGCAGGCATTTGGGCAATAGCAGCAGCCGCCGTTCGAACGGCACCGACGCCAGGTGGTCGCGCCACATCTCGCTGTTGACGATCACACCCGTATAGTCGACGAACCGGCTGTCGATCGCGTGCCGGCGGACGAACTCGTCGGTCATCGCGCGAAGCTCGTCGAACCCGAGCGGCGGCACGGGCCGCTTTTCGGCGATGAACTCGCGGGCCAGCAAGCGGATCCGTTCACGTTCCTGCCGCGTGGGAGGAATGTTCTCCTGCGGCGGGCGCTCGCGCTGCACGGGCACGGGTCTCGGGAGTCGGATCACCGGCAGTTCCATGCGTCGTCTCGCGGAAAGGATCGAAGTTGCATTGGCTCGATCGGTAGGACCGATCTGTAATCCGCCATTCCTCTCTGTGGGACGGATTACAGATCCGTCCTATCGGGCCCAAGACGGATTATAAATCCGTCCCACGGGCTTGTCTCACGTATAAGCGCCGAAGCCGAAGAACCAGTACCGCTTGGCGATACGATAGGCCCAGTGCTCCTCGGGAATCTCCTCTCCCGGCGCGTGCTGGCTGGAACGCGGCTCGAGGGCGTCGAGTTCCGTCAGGGCGGTGCCGCGCTGCGTCGTGTCCCCGGCCCCATGTCGCTCGACCAATTGCCTGACCAGATCGGGTCGTTCCAGCACCACGCAGCCCCGCGTCGCCCGGCCCGACGTCTCGCGGAAATCGCGGAGGAACTCCGACTGGGTCAACAGGTCGTACAGCGGGCGGCCGTCGTAGATCGACTCCTTGGCGAACTGGATGATCGGGCAGGGCTCGATGCCGCCCGACGGACCGATGTGGTGGCTCACCCCGGTCACCATCGGACAAAGGGCCTGGCCCTGGTCGTCCCAGTAGGCGTCGACGATCGCGATCGGCATCCGCGCCCGCATCTGGACGATGAACCGCCGCACGGCGAGCAACTGTTCCGGGTTGAGCGCCAGTTCGGGACACGGGTTGGGACCGATGGGACGGTAGGTGTAAAACCAGACGTAGTGTACTCCCAACTCGATCAGCCGGCGGAGCCACGCTTCCGAGACCAGTTCGTAATTCGTCTGGCACACGCTCGTGGCCACGCCCACGATGAGCCGATTGCGGACGCAGTTCTCGAGCCCCGACATGGTCTTGCTCAGCACTTCGCGTCGGCCGCGACGCGTATCGCTCACCACTTCGCTCCCCTCGATGCTGATCAAGGGAGTCGCGTTTCCCAGCCGCCGGAACTCGCGGGCCAACTCGTCGGTCATCAGGTGCCCATTGGTGAACACCTGGAAGTAGCAGTCCGGGTGGGCGGCGAGCACATCGAGCAGGTTGGGGTGCATGAGCGGCTCGCCCCCCAGGATGCCGAAGAAGCGGTTACCATGCTCGCGGGCTTCACCGATGATGCGGTCGAGATCGTCGCGTGAGATCATCTGCCGCGGGGCGGCTACGTCGACCCAGCAGCCCTGGCAGCGGAGCTGGCAGCTATTGATGATCGAGATGTAAATGAACGGCGGAAAGTGGATGCCGCGGCGGAGCCGCTTCTTGAACCGCTCGACCGACCGCATCCCCTGGAAGCCGAAGTTGTACACGAACTTCCACAGCACGCGCTTGTCGGGCTCGGTGAGCATTCGCCGGGCGAGGGCAAGCATCATGGCAGTCGTGCTTCGCTCAAGGTTTATTGGTGTTCAGGTTGATTACGCAACGGCTTTGAGCCCTTTTCCCGTCAAGCCGGGCTCCCGTTGGTCGCCCTCGTTGCACCATCAACCTGAAGTTCAATAGTTCTGGTCGTCGCTGGAAGCCGCCTGCCGCAGCGCCTCTTCGGCTCGCTGCCGAGCCGCCTCGGCCTTCTGCTGGATCTGTTCGGGCGAAGGAAGGCTGGCGAGCACTTCGGGCGGGATGTCGAGCGAGTCGATCTCCGCCTGCAACTTGGCCAGGCAGCGTTGCCTTTCCTTGAGCGCGCGGTCGTCGTCGCGCTCGGCCGAGAAACGCGATTTGGCCCGCTGGCTGCGGTCGCGGAGCACCGAGTAGACGTCGCCGCCCAAGAGCGACGAGATGTCAATCTTCATTGCCTCGCGGCGCACGTCGTCAGCTCGGACTTCCTCGCCGTTGATCGGTCCCGCCTTGTACTTGGGGAACACGATCGCCACCTCGGGACACACCCGGGAGCAGGCGGGGCAGTCGGTCTTGCAGTTGGCCGGATTCTGCACCTGGAGTCGTCCCTCGGTGCTCACGCCGTACACGTCGAACAGGCAGAAGCTCAAGCACTGCATGCAATTCGTACAGCGACGGTAGTCGATGGCCGGGAACCACGGCTTCCAGCGCGCCCGTGTGCCGACGGCCGCCGCCACAGTCTCTTCAACCAGATCGGCAACGGCCACCGGCGCCAGATCGGCGATGTTCAGCATGCAGGTCGTGTTGGCATGCTCGAGGTCGCACGGGGGCTTCCCGTCGACATACCGGCTGAGCACAACGACCCCAGCGGCATCTGAAGCGGACACTTCCTCGACCGACTGAATCCGCTTCACCGCAAACCCGCGGTCGAGCAACTGGGCGTACAGTTCGAACGACCACTCGGGCTCAATCGCCGGGGTTTTCGGGTCCTCGTAAACGAACACTCTCGTCGTGGGTCGGACGGTTGCCGTCATGCCGGTACCTCTGCAGGCGGCGATGGGGCCAACAGTCGTTGGGAGGCTTCCTCGGCCGAGCATTCACGCATATTGACGACCTCGGCCCCTTCCGGCAGACTTGCTCCGGCAGCGTCGAACAGGCAGCGGACGGCCCGGGGGTAGCACGCGGCGATCCGGAGCCCCTCGCTCGCTGCGAGCCGGCCCATGCAGGGGTCCTTGCGGGCCGACAGTTCGCAAAGATCGGCCACCGCCTCGAACGCCACCCCAGATCGCACCAGTTGCCGCAGCACTTCCTGCTTCACGTCGGCCGGAACGACCTTCGCATACGCGCAGTGACAATAGACGATCGACACGGGTGAACGGTCCAAGACTTTTCCTCAGCCAGACGTGGGTCAGGCGATGAGTGGGTGTGGGCCTTGAGGGTAGGAAGGCTTCAATATTGTCAACCGCAATTGTAGTTAAGCCCCCGGCCTCGCTCAACCGTGCGGCGGCTATTGCGCGAGGCAGCTCGGGAGCGGCCTCCGCGCGGAAATCGGCGTCCGCCGAGAAAACCGCTGATCAGGTTGTGCCGGGCACGGGACATGCGTCCTCTCCTGGGTGAGCGAGCAGCCGGTCGATAAGTGTATCCAGATGCGTGATATATCCCGCGGCATCGATAACGGCCGGATCGATTTGGCCTTCGATCTCGTACAGCCAGCCGCGGTCGTAGGGGTCGGTATCCACGAGGCTCAGTTCGGCGGCGAGGGACGGGTTGCCGCCAGCGAACCGTCCGGCGGCCGGGCTGTAAAGCTCGCTCACCGCTTTGAATCCCTCGATCCACCCCAGTGACTGTCCGAGAGCCACCGTATCGCCGGTGACAACGGTCAGTTCGTGCTCCACCAAGTCCCCCAGCATCCGGGTGGCAAACTTCGTGAATCCCACGCGCCAACGCGCCGGCGCGACCTCGATGAGCCAGTAGTGGGCGGAGGAATACCGCCGATCTAGTGGCAGTCGGGTGGCAAAACGAGCGCGCCGGTAGTAGACCGTATTGGCCGGATCAACAGGCATGGATGCGGGCAGGGGGGAACGGCGGCAGCGCGACTGGGCAACGCCAACCATTATCCCAGGAGAATACTGGAATACAAGGCTGCCGGGGGCTATTCTGAGGCGGAGTGCAGCGTATTGATTGACCCGAATTGCCGCGGCTCCTAGGATCAAGCGAAACTGGTAGAGATCCTCTTTCCGGAGACGCTGAAATGGCCGCCTTGCCATGTCCGCCGCCCGCCGCCGGTCGCATCCAGAAGCGTGCTCACCGCATCGGGCGATGGTGCCAGGTCGCGGCATGGCTCGTGATCGTCTGCGGGGCCGCTCTTGGCGAGGCCGCCAATCCAGCCTATGAGAAGAAGGCGACATGGCTTGAGACCATGCTCGCCGCTCGCGAGTCGATGGCCCGGCAGGAATTGGCTGCCCTCGGGGCGGGGTTCCATACGTTTCGCAGCGACGTCATCCGGGGGGGTGAGTCGGCCCGCCCGATCAGCGTGCCGGTGGCTGGCCAGGATGAGGTCTATCTCTACGTCACTGGCGAGCCAGACGTGATCTGGGGGGCGGCCACTTGGGCCGAAGCCCGACTCATTGCCGCCGACGGCCGGGAAACGCGGCTGGGGCAGAAGGAAATCGAAGTTCTCGAAGGACGCTTCGATATCGACTGCAATCTGAAGTCGGGTGTCAGTGGACCGCTTGTGATCGCCGGCCGAAGGTTCGATCGCGGTGTTCATGTATACGCCCCGAGCAAGATTCGCGTGCCGCTCGCCGGCCGTTACGAGCGCTTTGAGGCGAGCCTTGGCATCGACGACTGGGTCAAGGGGCATGGCGCGGTCCGGTTCCATGTCACCGATACGGCCGGCGCAGCGCGGATCGACCTCTGGAACCAGTTGGCTGAGGAATTCTCGCAGGCCGAGCCGCGCCGGCAGATGAAATGGACCCGTCAGGACCGCATCCTCGAAGCCGATTGGACCCCCGGTGACTGGAGCGAGCTTGCGCGGCGTTATGCGGCCGCCGCTCACCGTGTTCCTTCGCTGGCGGCCCAGGCTCGTTCGCAGGCCAATAAGGCGGGCGATGCCCGCGGACTGGCGAGAGTCTGCGCGCTCTATTACCGCAGCCGCGAGCTTGACGAACAGTTGGCCCGCGCCGGTCAACTCGACTTCCAGGCGCTCAAGCTGGCGATCGAAGACCTCCACAACACGTTCGGACGCCGCTACGCCGACGCCGATCACTACCTCGCCCGGCTTTCGGCCATCGAACAGGCTCTCACCAAGGCGATTGCCGGCGCAACGACGCGCGAACTGGCCGGGCTGGAGCGAGTCGACAAGCTGGTGACTGATTTCGACCGCTTGCAGCGTGAGGCCCTGCTGGCCAATCCGCTCCTGGATTTCGACGAGTTGCTCTTGATCCGGCGAGTGCCCCACGGCGATCCGCGCCGGCAGGAGGGCACCGGCTACGGGCTGGGAGAATACATCGGCCTGCCGCGGCAAAGCTCCAAGTGCAATCCGGGCATCGAGGAACCATTTGCCTGGGACAACGAGATCGCCGTGCTCTCGCCCGTGCGGCCCCAAGGCGGGCTGAAGACGCTTTACCGCTCGGAAGGCCGGCGACTGATTACCGACATCGATCTTCACTGGGATGCCGGCAAGGTGCTCTTCTCCATGCCCGGCACTCACGACAAGTGGCAGGTATTCGAGATCGGCTCCGACGGCAAGCAGTTGCGCCAAGTCACGCCGGGTGAGCACCCGGACGTGCACAACTACGATGCCTGCTACCTGCCCGACGGGCGAATTGCATTCGTTTCGACGGCGCCCTTGCAGGGCGTACCGTGCAACGCCGGCGTGATCGTCGGCATGATGTACATGATGAACGCCGATGGCGGCGGCATCCGTCAGGTCTGCTTTGAGCAGGACCACAGCTACTGCCCCACGGTACTCAACGACGGAAGGCTACTCTATCTGCGTTGGGACTACACTGACACGCCCCATGTCTGGAACCGAATCCTGTTCAGCATGAACCCCGACGGGACCGGTCAGGCCGAGTTCTACGGCTCGAATTCTTATTGGCCCAATTCCGTCTTCTATGCCCGACCGGTGCCCAACCATCCGACGAAAATCGCGGGCATCGTCACCGGGCACCACGTGGGACGAGTGGGTGAGCTGGTGATCTTCGATCCGGCACTTGGACGGCACGAAACGAGTGGCGTCGTGCAGCGGATTCCCGGCCGCGGGCAGAAGGTCGAACCGCTCATCGAAGACAAGCTCACCGAGCACAGTTGGCCGAAGTTCCTCCATCCTTACCCGTTGAGCGAAAACTACTATCTCGCCGCGTGCAAGCCGACGCCGGACGACTTGTGGGGCATTTACCTTGTCGACGCGTTCGACAACATGGTACTCATCCGGGAAGAGGAAGGGCACGCGCTGCTGGAGCCGATCCCGCTCAGAAAGACCACGCGCCCGCCGGTAATACCCAGCCGCGTCGATCCGGGCCGCGACGACGCCAGCGTGTTTCTGGCCGACATCTACGCCGGCCCGGGCCTGGCCGGCGTGCCGCGGGGGACAGTCAAGAAGCTCCGCCTGTTCACCTATCACTTCGGCTACCAGCAGATTGCCGGCATCAACCATCGCGTCGGGGCCGACGGGCCATGGGAAGTGAAACGGGTGCTGGGGACCGTCCCCGTCGAGGCCGACGGTTCGGCGATGTTCCGCATTCCGGCCAAGACGCCGATCTCCATTCAGCCGCTCGACGAAGACGGCAAGGCCCTGCAGCTCATGCGGAGCTGGATGACCGCTCTGCCGGGCGAAACGTTGAGCTGCGTAGGCTGTCACGAGAACCGCAGTTCGGCCCCTTCGCCGCTCAATACGATCGCCGGTCGCAAGCGCCCGTCCGAGATCGAGCCGTGGTACGGCCCCGAGCGGGGCTTCAGCTTCCTGCGGGAGGTGCAACCCGTGCTCGACAAGTACTGCGTAGCGTGCCACGACGGCTCGCCGCAGCCTGACGGCCAGGCTCTGGTCGACCTCCGCGGCGACCAGGACGCTACGGTCGTCTACCGCGACGGCGACCCCGAGGCGACCATCGTCCGCGACACGCCGATGGCCGAGCTGATGAAGAAATACAACGCCGTCTTTCCACCCAGCTACATCGCCCTGCGTCGGCTGGTCCGGGTGGGCGGGCTGGAGAGCGATCTCCACCTCCTTCCGCCCAAAGAGTTCCACGCCGACACCTCGGAGCTGGTGCAGATGCTCCGCAAAGGGCATCACGGCGTGGAGCTTGACGCCGAAGCGTGGGACCGGATCGTCACCTGGATCGACCTCAACGCCCCCTGCCATGGCACGTGGAGCGAGTTTACACGGATTTCGGGCGATCAGCGCCAGCGGCGAAGCCTGTTCCAGGAGCTCTACTGCGGCCGCACGGTGGATGGCGAGGATGTAGTCGAACTCCCCCGGCCGGCGGCAACTCCGGTCGCACCTCGGCCGGTTCAGAAACCGCCCTTGGCACCGGTGGCGACTGGCGGCTGGCCCTTCGACGCCGCCGAGGCCGCCCGGCGGCAGGCGGCCGGAGGGCGGACTTCAATGAGCCTTGATCTCGAGGAAGGCAAGACGCTCGAGTTTGCCTGGATCCCGCCGGGGAGCTTCGTCATGGGTGACGCTTCGGGAGACGCCGACGAGCTGCCGCCCACGGCGGTGACGATTCGCGAGCCATTCTGGATGTCGCGCTGCGAAATCACCAACGAGCAGTACGCGCGGTTCGATCCGACCCACGACAGCCGCTTTGAACACCGCACCTCGTGGATCTTCAGCGAAGAGTATCTCGGTTGGCCGTTGAACGGGCCGCGGCAACCGGTGGTCCGCGTCTCCTGGGAGCGGGCGATGGCGTTCTGCGACTGGCTCTCGCGCAAGACCGGCCTGCGAGTCTCATTGCCCACCGAAGGGCAATGGGAGTACGCTTGCCGCGCGGGAAGCGACACGCCCTTCTGGTACGGCACGGGGGATCGCGATTTCTCCAACCTCGCCAACATGGCCGACTGGACAATCCGCAACCTGGCCTACGAGGGCTGGCGGCCGAAATCGCCGGATCTCGTGCCGCGCGACGCCCGCTCGAACGACGGCACGCTCGTCACTGCCGATGTGGCGAGTTACGCGCCCAACCCGTGGGGTCTTTACGACATGCACGGCAACGCGGCGGAATGGACGCGAAGCACGTGGCGTCCGTATCCCTACGATGAGACGGATGGCCGCGATTCGACGAGGATCACGCCGGCTGAAGCCGGAACTCCAACGGGCGAGAAGGTTGTTCGCGGCGGATCGTGGTACGACCGCCCGGCCCGTTGCCGTTCCTCGTTCCGCTTGAGCTATCCGGCCTGGCAGCGTGTGTACAACGTCGGTTTCCGCGTCGTGATCGAACCGCCGGCCGGCCAGATGGCGCACCATAACGGTCCGGGCCAGCTCGAATAAGGTCGACGAAAGAACGTCTTTCGCGATTCAGCCTCAACGGCTTACGACCACCACGGCCACGTCGGCATTGCGGTTGGGATCCTCGGCGACGGCCCGATCGGCCTCCGTATCCAGGGCGATCAACTGGTGAATGTGGATGCCGTGGTCGCAGCAGAATTCTTCGAAGTCGGCGATCGTCAGGAACCGCACGTTGGGCGTGTCGTACCAGTGCTGGCCCGGCGGGCCGCTGGGCCGCGGTGCGCGTCCCGCGACGGCCAGTTGATCGCGCGACCGCCAGTGGCCAAGGTTGGGAAAACTCACGATCGCCCGGCGGCCGACGCGGAGCATGTCGCGCATCACCCGGGGCACGTCGAGCACCGTCTGCAGCGTCTGCGACAGCACCACCAGGTCGAACTCGTTGTCGGCGAAGGCCGAGAGCCCGGCATTGAGGTCTTCCTGGACGACATCCAGCCCCTGACGGACGCTGGCCAGGATCGCCAGTTCGTCGAGTTCCACTCCCACCAGCCGCCCGTGGCCGCGCTCGCGCAGCCGGCAGAGCAGCCCGCCGCTGCCGCAACCGAGGTCGAGTACGCTCGAACCGGGCGGAATCAGATCCACAATCGCGTCGTAATCCAGCCGGTGGTGGTAGATGCTCGCCGGATGGTGCGGCTGGCCGGTCCCTTCGGCAGCACCGTTGAGTTCGAGGGGTGCCACTTCTCCGCCGGTAGTCTTCAGGAACGCGCGGATCATTTCGCCGTAAATCGGTAGCTCGTTCGGCAGCAGGAAGGCGTCGTGGCCGCAGTCGCTCTTCACCTCGCAGTAGCTCACCGGCTGGTGGTTGGCCAAGAGGGCGTCGACAATCTCGCGCGACTGGAAAGGCGGAAACAGCCAGTCGCTCGAGAAGCTCACCACCAGCCACCGGCACTCGGCCGGCCGGAGCGATTCGGCCAGACGCTCCGGCGTGTCTCCCAGATCGAACAGGTCCATGGCCATGGTCAGCGTCAGATAGCTGTTGGCGTCGAACCGCTCGCCGAAACGGTCTCCCTGGTAGGCCAGGTAGGAACCAACTGAGAACTTCGTTTCGAACTGGCTTTGGACCTCGCGCGGTTCCAGCCGCCGCGCGTCGAACTTCTGCATCATCGCTTCGCGCGAGAGATATGTGATGTGGCCCAGCATCCGCGCCAGCGCCAACCCCACCGCCGGTCCCGGGCCGCGATCGTAGTACTGCCCGGCGTGATAGTGCGGATCGCGAAGGATCGCGTTGCGACCCACCACGTCGAAGGCCAGCGCCTGGCTCGTCAACCGCGGGCTCGTGGCCACGGCCGCCACGCCGGCCACGCGCTTGGGATAGCGCGTCGCCCAGGTGAGCGCCATGTGGCCTCCCAGCGAACCACCGATCACCGCCCGCAACCGGGCGATTCCCAGGTGGTCGACGAGTCGCCGCTGCACGTCGACGATGTCGCCCACGGTGATCACCGGGAAGTCGCGCCCGTAGCGCCGCCCCGTCGCCGGATTGAGGCTATCGGGGCCGGTCGTGCCCCGGCAGCCCCCGAGCACGTTCGGGCAAACCACGAAATACCGCTCGGTGTCGATCGCCCTGCCGGGCCCGACCGCGATGTCCCACCAGCCCGGATCGTCAGTCTCGTCGTGCGCGGCCACGTGCGAATCGCCCGACAGCGCATGGCAGAGGAGTACGGCGTTGTCGCCCGCCGCGTTCAGGCGGCCATAGGTCTCAAACACGACCGTCACTTCCGGCAACTGGCCGCCGTATTGGAGCGTCACCGGTCCGGGGAAGGTCGCTCGTTGTGCATGCTTGAGCGGCCGTGCATGACGGACGCTGTCGCTCGATTGGAAGGCGTCGCTTTCCATGACTTCGATCTACGATTGCGACGCCCGCAATGCCTGGTCCAGGTCGGCCTGGATATCGGCGAGATCCTCCAGCCCGACGCTGATCCGCACGTAGTCGTCGCTCACTCCGGCGGCCTCGAGTTCGGAGCTCGTCTGCTGGCTGTGCGTGGTGCTCGCCGGATGGATTACCAGCGTCTTCGCATCGCCGATATTGGCCAGGTGCGAGGCGAGCTTGACCGACTCGATGAACTTGCGTCCCGCCTCGCGTCCCCCCTTGATGCCGAACCCAATGATCGAACCGACGCCCTTCGACAGGTACTTCTTCACCAGTGCATGATGCGGGTGCGAGGGCAGCCCCGGGTAGTTGACCCATGTGACCATGGGATGCCGCTCGAGGAAACGGGCTACCGCCACGGCGCTCTCGCTGTGGCGGGCCATTCGCAGGTGGAGCGTCTCCAGCCCCTGCAGGAACAGGAAAGCATTGAACGGGCTCATCGCCCCGCCCAGGTCGCGGAGCCAGTGCGTGCGGCAGGTGATGATGTAGCAGAGTTGCCCGACGGCCTCGTGGAACACCGTGCCGTGGTACGAAGGATCGGGCTCGGTGAACTGGGCCCACTTCTTCGGCTCACGGGTCCAGTCGAACTTGCCGCTGTCGACAATCACGCCGCCGATGCTCGTGCCGTGACCGCCGATGAACTTCGTGGCGCTGTAGACGGCGATGTCGATGCCATAGTCGAACGGCCGGAACAGCACCGGCGTGAGCACCGTATTGTCGCACACCACCGGCAGCCCGCGCTCGTGGGCAAGGTCGGCAATCGCCTGGTAGTCGAGCACGTCGTTCTTGGGGTTGGCGAGCGACTCGATGTAGACGGCGCGCGTGTTGGGGCGGATCGCCGCGGCGATCCGCTTGAGGTCGGTCGCGTCGACGAACGTGACTTCGATGCCGAGCCGCTTGAAGGTCTGGCCCAAGAGCGTAATCGTTCCGCCATAGAGGGCGGCGGCCGAGACGATGTGTTCCCCGGCATGAACCAGGTTGAACAACGCCACGGCGATCGCCTGCTGGCCGCTGGACAGGGCCAGCGCGCCGATGCCTCGGTCCAGAGCCGTCATCCGCTGCTCGAACACATCGGTGGTGGGATTCATCAGCCGCGTATAGATCCAACCCATCTCCTTGAGCGAGAACAGGTTGGCCGCGTGTTCCGTGTCGCGAAATACGTAGCTCGTCGTCTGGTGGATGGGCATTGCCCGGGAGCCGGTGGCCGGGTCGGGCTGCTGCCCGGCGTGCAGGGCCAAAGTGCCAAGGCCATAGGCGGGAGTTGGATCGTCTGCCATCAGCGATTTCCTCTCAGGGTGGGCGAGGCCCGGAAGAGAGCCGCCCGACGTGGGCGCATCGAGCCGGTCGGAGAACCTATCAGTATACGCCCGCAACCCTCTTGCGGCCACCACGCCGCACGGCGTCCGCGACCTCATCGAGCGAATCCGTCGCCACTGCGGCTGGCTGCACAGGCAATGCCGGGCGGCTGTGAAACCCGCACCTTGCCGCCAAGAAACCACTCGGAGCCAATCGAAGGCCGGTTGGACGAATCCCGGTCCCTAATCCCACGCGACCACGACCGGCGCGCCAATGGGAATTCCAAGCCGGTCGGCGGCATTGTCACCCACCAGCGCAAGCTCCAGCCGACCGGAAGAGCTGACCAGGGCGATGAACATCCCCGGAAGCTGCTGCGCGTACGTGCCTAGAATGCCGTAGGTCTCGTAGATGCCGCAGACGACGCACACCCGGTTGTCCGTCGGCCGGCCGATGAGCAACTCGTCGGTGATGTTGGTGATCAGGTTGCCGAACGAATCGATCTCGAGGACTTCTCCCTCGATCCGTCTCGGCTTGACCACCGGGCGGGGCCACGGCTGCGGGCTGACGAGTTCGTAGGGCGGACCAAGTTCGGCCGGATCAAGACCGCGGCTCAGGTGGGCTGCCACAGGGGCCATGATGTCGCGGCCGTGGAATGTCTTGGATGTCGGCTTAAGCCACCAGGCATCATTCGCGATGCGGATCAACCGGCCGGGCGGCGTCTCCTCAGCCAGAGGGCCGAGCAGACCGTTGTCCGGCGCGATGTAGCGTTGGCCGCCCATCTCGGCGTAGAGAATCGCCCGCTCGGTCCCCACACCCGGATCGATCACCGCCACGTGGATCGTGCCGGCCGGGAATCGCCGGGTGACATCGGCCAGCACCACGGCTCCCTGGCGGATGTCCTGCGGGCGGACGGCGTGGCTGATATCCACCAATGTGACCGCCGGATCGATCGACAGAATCACCCCTTTCATCTGCGCGACGTAGGGGCTGCCGACGCCGAAATCGGTAGTCAGGGTGATGATGCTCACATCTTCTCGATCAGTTCCAGGCACAACTGGCGAACACGGTTCGCGTTGACATTGGGATTGCGCTTCTTCGCCTGCCCGATTAGCGCGGCCGCGGCCTTGACTTTCCCTTGCTTGACCTCAGCCACGATCTTGGGGTTTTCGTCCAGAAGCTGGCCGCATAGCGCCACCAGTTCCGACTCGTCGACCTGCTCCACTCCCACTGCCTGCATCGCTTCGTCGGCCGATTTTCCCGAGGCGATCATCTCGGCCAGCACCTCGCGGGCCCGCGTCGTCTCCAACTCGCCGCGCTGGACCTTGACGAGCAGATCGGCCAGCGCGGGGGGGCGAACGGGAAATTGCTCGATCGGCATCTGCCGTTCGTTCATCGTTCGCAGCACGTCCTGCTGCACCCAGTTGCTGGCCGTCTTGCCGTCGCCACAACGCTCAGCCAGTTCGACGTAGTAATCGACCACGCTCCGCCCCTGGTTCACAATGACGTCGCTGTCGTACGCACCGATGCCGAACGCTGTTTCCAGCCGGGTGCGAATCTGCGCCGGCAGCTCGCCAAGTGACTGGCGGATCGCCTCAATCTGCTCGGGGCGGTTGGTCACCGGCACGAGGTCCGGGTCGGGAAAGTAACGATAGTCGCTCGATTCCTCCTTGGTCCGTTGCTCGCGTGTGACCTGCGCGGCGTCGTCCCAACCGCGGGTCGTCTTGTGGCCGCCGGGGCCGCCCAGCCGAGTACCGGTCTCCTTCCACTGCTCGTACTGCCGTTGGGCCTCGTAGGCCAAGGCCCGCTCGACGGCGCGGAAGCTGTTCATGTTCTTCACTTCAACGATCGGCGTGGCAACCTTGCCTTGCGGAGTGTCGATATGCAGATTGATGTTCGCGTCGACGCGGAGGCTTCCCTCCTGCATGTTGCAGTCCGACACTCCCAGGTAGTTGAGCAGCAGCTTGAGTTCGGTCAGATAGGCCTTCGCTTCGGCGGGGCTGCGCAAGTCGGGCTGGCTGACGATCTCCAGCAGCGGCGTCCCGGTGCGATTGAGATCGATGCGGCTGTCGGCCTTGCCGGCCTCCTCATCGTGCATGCTCTTCCCCGCATCCTCCTCCAGATGCACGCGGATGATGCCGATGTTGCGGGGCTCGATCTTCCCTTTCGGGTCGCTGATCGGCAAGCGGCCGTCGTGGCTGAAGGGCAGATCGTACTGGCTGATCTGGTAGCCCTTGGGCAGGTCGGGATAGTAGTAGTTCTTGCGGTCCCACTTGGTAAACGGAGCGATCTGGCAGTTGAGCGCCATCGCCGCCTTGAGCCCCAACTCGTACGCCCGGCGGTTCATCACCGGCAGCGTGCCGGGCATGCCGATGCACACCGGGCAAGTCTGCGTATTGGGCGGGGCGCCGAACTTCGTGCTGCACCCGCAGAACAGCTTCGATTCGGTGAGAAGCTGCGTGTGGACTTCGAGGCCGATGATGATTTCGTAGGGCTGGCTCATGAGAGAATTGTACCGCCCAGGACGACGATGAGGGAGCGGTCGCAACGATCAGGGCGCGATCGATGGCCGCCGGGCGTGCCAATCGGTGGCCTGCTGGAACATGTGGGCGGCGCGCAGCAGCCGTTCCTCTTCAAACGGCGGCGCTTGCAGTTGCAGCCCGATGGGCAATCCGTCGCGACTCAGCCCGCAGGGGATCGAGAGGCCGGCGATCCCGGCCAGATTCGCACTGACCGTGTAGAGATCAAACAGGTACATCGCCAGCGGATCGTCGATCTTCTCGCCGAGCTTGAACGCCGGCGTGGGGGCCACCGGGCCGGCGATCAGGTCCACCTGCTCGAACGCGCGGTCGAAATCCTGCCGGATGAGCCGCCGGACTTTGAGTGCCTTGAGATAGTAGGCATCGTAGTAGCCCGCCGAAAGCGCGTAAGTGCCGAGCATGATCCGCCGCTTGACCTCGGGGCCGAAGCCTTCGGCCCGCGTGCGGCGGTACATCCGCACCAGGGGTGCGTCGAGTTCTTCCAGCCGGCCGCGGTCGCCGGCCACGCTTCTCCGCTCGGCCTCTAGCTCGGCGGCCATCTCCCCTTCGTCGGTGCGGTAGCCGTAATGGACGCCGTCGTAGCGGGCCAGATTGCTCGACGCCTCGCAGGGGGCGATGATGTAGTACGTCGCCACGGCGTACTCGCTGTTGGGCAGCGAAAGCTCATGGACCGTCGCCCCCAGCGACTGGTAGACCGCCACCGCCTCGCGTACCGCGAGCTCAACTTCCGGCGAGAGTCCTTCCCCGAAGTGCTCGCGGACGAGCCCGATCCGCAAACCGGCGAGCGGCTGCTTGATGGTCGTGGTGTAGGAGGGGACGGGCCGGTCGATCGAGGTTGAATCGCAGGGATCGTGTCCGGCGATCACTTCCAGTACGAGTGCGCAGTCCTCAGCGGTCCAGGCCAGCGGTCCCACCTGATCGAGGCTGCTCGCGTAAGCGACCAGACCGTAGCGGCTCACGCGGCCATAGGTCGGCTTCAGTCCCGTCACGCCGCAGAGCCCGGCCGGCTGTCGGATCGAACCCCCTGTGTCGCTGCCGATCGACAAAGGCGTCATTCCGCCCGCCACGCACGCCGCCGCTCCGCCGCTGGAACCGCCCGGAATGCGCGCCCGGTCCCAGGGATTCCGCGTGGGACCGAAAGCCGAATTCTCGGTCGAGCCGCCCATGGCAAACTCGTCCATGTTCGTTTTGCCGAGGATCACCGCGCCGGCGGCGCGGAGCGCCGCCACGACCGTGGCGTCGTACGGTGGGCGAAAATCGCCGAGCATCCGTGAGCCGCACGTAGTCACGTCTCCCTGGGTGCACAAGACGTCCTTGACCGCTACGGGCAGCCCCGCCAGACGACCGAGCGTTTCGCCGCGCTGGCGGCGGCGATCGATCTCGGCGGCTTGCTCCAGCACAGACTCCCGGTTCACGCGCAGGAAGGCGCGGATATCGCGATCGCGGGCGTCGATCTGCTGGAGGAAGGCGGTCGAGACTTCGACGGCGCTGACGGCACCCGTATTGAGCTGGGCGAGGAGTTCGGTTGCCGATAGATCGACGAGCGACATACCTTCTCCATCAGCGCAATCGAGCAAGCGGAGCCAGCTCGTTCAGTCGCCGAGCACCGCCGGGACACGGTAGCACTCGGCATCGCGGTGCGGCGCATTAGCCAGCGCCTGCTCGCGATCGAGGCTTCCACACACCTCGTCGGGTCGAAAAACGTCGGTTGCCTCCAAGGGATGAGCCATCGGCTCGACCCCCGACGTATCGGCGTCTTCGAGCAGATCCATGTACTGAAGAATCTGCCCCAGTTGACCCGTCATGGTGTCCAGCTCTGGTTCGGAGAGTCGCAGTCGAGCCAGGAGCGAGACTTTCTCAACCTCTTCACGGGAGATTGCCATCACGTGGACTTCCGGCCGCAGTGCGGTGCAACGCTCCGCGTCACAGGGTAAACGAGAAACCCGGGCGACGCTCCGCGCCGCCTAGCACGTCTCGGAGCGCCGTGCCACCAAAGAGGCCCTACTTTTTCTTCTTCTTGCCCTTCTGGTCGGCCTCGCGGGCGCGGGCCTTCTCCAGTTCGCCGGGCGGAAGCTGGAACGGGGCGCTCTTCATCTGCTTCGTGACGGCCCCGCTGCGGAGGCATTGCGTGCAGACGCGCATCGTCTTGTTCGTCCCGTTGGCCGTCGTAACTTTGACCTGCTGCAGGTTGGGTTTGAACTGCCGACGGCTGATGCCGGTGACCTTTGTACCCACTCCGCCGAGGTATTTTGCCTTCCCGCGGTGGGTAACCTGATTGCCCATTTGCGGTCCTTTACCGCACACTTCACACGACTTAGGCATCGCAACTTCCCTTACAGCGTCAAGCCGGGCGACCCGAGACGAAACCGGTAATATACCCTATCGCGGACGGGTCGCAAGAAGCGCGCCGGCCGTGTCAGAGTCGTGCGCCGGGCGTTCTGCTGTCCGACTCCGCCAACCTGCCGGCAGCTAGCAGGGCGGCCCCAAGTGCCGCCGTCAGTTGGGGTTCCGAAGCGACGACCACGGGCAAGCCGAACGCCGAACTGAGCGACTTTTCCATCCCTGCCACCAGTGCCACGCCCCCGGTAAACACGATCGGCGCGGCCGCTCCGCGCCCGCTCATTGCTGCCACTCGGCTGGCTATGGCCCACTGGATCCCCGCGGCGATGTCTTCGGGCGCGATGCCGGTTGCGAGGAGTCCGACAATCTCGGTTTCGGCGAAGACTACGCAAGTGCTGCTGATCACCGCCGGCTTGCGGCTAGTGGCGGCAAGCGCGCCCAAAGCGTGAAGCCTGACGCCTAACTGGGTTGCCACCACCTCCAGAAATCGTCCGGTTCCAGCGGCACAACGGTCGTTCATGGCGAAGTCGGCCACAGCCCCATCAGCGCCAAGGCGGATCACCTTGCTATCTTGTCCGCCAATGTCGACGATCGTCCGAGCATCGGGCAGCAAATGGCGGATGCCTTGAGCCTGACAGGTGATTTCGGTCACTGCGGCTTCGGCCACGCGAATAAGCTTCCGGCCATAACCAGTTGCCACAACGGCGCCCACCTCGCGGCGGTCGAGCCGCCGCTCCTCGAGGGCCCGTTCCAGAAGCTCCAGTGCGAGCGATTCTTGCTCAACACCCTGATCGGCGACGCCGGCTCCGACTATCTCGCGGCTGTCGGCGTCCAACAGCACGACCTTGATAGTGCGAGAACCAGCGTCAATGCCCGCGGCAATCATCGGGTTCTCCTGCTGAGCGCCGTTTCAACGAGGGCTTCCAGGCGAGTGCGGAGCGTCGGTTCGATCGAGTCGTTGAGCGGCATGACTTCGATTTCCAGCACGGGCAACGCCAACTGGCTGCGGATGATCGGGCCGATCACCGCACCTTCAAGCCCGCAGTGGCTCGCGCCGGGAATCCGCGACAGCACCACGGCCTCGGCGCCAAACCGGCGCGCGTCGGCACAAATCCGGCCGGCCCGATCGGCTGGCGAACCGACCATCGGATCAGCCAGGACCATCCGCGACAGGGCGTCGAGCGGCGGAATATCTTCCGGTATCGGATCCAGGGCGTGGCAGAACAAATACTCGCTGCCGCACACGCGGCCTCCGACATCCTCCAGCAAGTTCATAATCCGCAGGTCGGCCACCGGATTGACCCAGAACACCCGGACTGCTTCCGCCGGCAAGACTCCGACGCCGAAGGCAATCCGCCGGCGGACCTCGTCGAGCAGGTCGTCGACCACCCGAATCGCCTCGGCCTGATCGGAACAGTAGTGGATGGCGAGCATTTCGGCGATGAGGGACTCCAGGGCGGGGAGCGGGGCTAACGGCGCGGTGAACACCAACCGCCGAAGCTCCGCCATCCGGCGGCGCAGCTCGTTGGCCGTAGCGATGCCCGCTACGAGCCGGCCGTCGGTAAGCGGCTGGCCGGCAAGTTCTTCCAGAGCGCGGCGAATCCGTCCCAGTTCGCTGCGGACGATTGCCAGTTGCGATTCGGGGGCGACAAAGCCGCCGGGGAGCGCGACCGCCGGTTCACCGGGCTCGGGCGCTCGACGATGCGGAACCTCCCACCACAGGATCGGCAAGCCAAGCCCTTCGATCCGCCCGGCGATGGCCGTTACGTCGTCGCAGGTTGCGCCGACGCTGCACATCAGCAGATCGGCGATCGGGAAATGATCCTGATTGACAAACGCGCCCAGCATTGCCCGCACCGGGCAGAAGGTGTCGTCGATGCCGAGCGCGTCGGCTTGAGCCAGAACCGACGAGGTTCCCTCCATGATGCATGGTATCCACCAGGCGCCGTCGGCGTAGAACGCCACCATGTTGTCGAGCGCGTAAGCCATCACTGGCACCGTGCCGAGATCCTTCATGGCGGCCACCAGCCGCTTGCCTTCGGCGCGGGCCTGATGCAGCCGGTCTTCCTCGGTGAGCAGGAAATTCCACAGCCGCAACGCGGCCGCCGAGTCGTCGAGCTTGAGCTTCGTTAGCCGGGTGTCGCCGCGGGCGACGTGCCGGCCAAGCGGACCGCCATAGTGTGGCTCATGCACGCCGGCGGCGCGGAGCCGGCAGTACCGCTCCTCCCACTCCGCCAGGGTGATTCGCCGAGCCAGGCCGCTCATCGCAACACTTCCAGAAATGCTTCGACCCGGGTGGCAGTGCGACTCTGCGCCGCATCCTCGTGCGGGCCGGCGTCGAGGTCCAGCACGGCGACCGAACTCGATTCTCGCAGGCGATGCAGCTCAGCGTGCCACAAGTCGCACCACAGATAGCGCCGCACGACGATGCCGCCAATCCCGCGGGCGTCGACCTCACGGGCAAGCCACGCGTAGAGCCGGTGGTTCGGCCGCTGAAACACGTCTACGATGTGATCGAAGTAGGCCGTGGCAAGCTCGTCGAAAGGATCGACCGCCATTCGGCGCTCGTCGAAGGCTGCCGGCAGCGTCCGCTCACCACCTTCGCTGCCGTCGAGGACCACGCGACCGCCGGCCGCCTCGAGCAGGTCGAACAGCGCCTCGTCGCCCGCCAGAAAGGGCCCGCCGATCACCGCCAACGCCACGCCGTCGCGGTAGCGGTCTTGCCGACAGCGCCCGGCGGCAGTTGGCCGGCCGTATCCATTGACTCTGCCCGGCCCCCGGCTGCGGAGCTCCAGGAGCGACCGGTGGGCCTCGCGCGCGGGGACGTGTGGCCGGGCGGCGAGCCATTCCTGACGTGCTCGCTGGTGATCGTGCATTACCGCCGCCAATTGCCGCGGCGTGGGTGCGACGCCGCCCAGCCGCACCAGAAAACGGCCAAGCCGCTCCAACTCGCCGCAATACAACCGGCGTGCGACATCAGTCTGCCAGGTCGCCGGCACATTAAACAGGAAGACCGGCTTTCGGTCCGACTGTTCGAGCACGGCGGCCACGTAGCGCATCTGGTCGCAACTCGTGGCAAGAACCAAGCCGGAAAGCTCCGCAGCAACCTCCATTCCCAAAACGGCGCCGGCGAACGGGCATACGCCCTTGCTCAGGGCGGCCGGCTCGCCCTGATCGGATCGGGGGCACAGCCAACGAGGCTCAATACCGTGAGCGGCGATCCACTCAGGGGGAACAAACGGACTCAGGTAGCCGATGGCCGTCATGGGGCGTCTGCAGTTGCTTTCGAGCGGGCCGCGCAGACTGTCTCGAACAGGGCTTCAACACGTACGGCGATTCGCGCCGAATCGGACGGAGAATAGTCCGTTTCAATCCGCAGGTAGGGCAATTCAAGTTCCTGCTCCGCCAGGCGGCGTACGCGGTTCGCCTCGACGGCGTAGGTATGGCAGGCCTGCCACACCAGTTCGATGATACAGTCGGGCCGATACTGCTCCGCCAGGCGGCGCAGCAGATCCAGCCGGCGGTCGTTGCGGGTCATGATCGAGCACGGCAGATGGAAGTACTTCTCGGCAATGGCTCGCAGGGGATCGGGCGCGTGGGGATCGACGTCGTCCAGGATCGGTTTCAGCCCCGTGCAGTTCTCCAGGCAAACAACCAGGCCGCCCGAATCCTCGACGATCTCCAATACCCGCTCCGCACCGTGGACCATCGGCACTCCGGTCATGAGCACTCGGACGCGCGACGCGTGAGCCGGCGGCGGTTCGGCTGCCGCGAACACTCCCATTGCCTGCTCGTACGCTGCCAGATCATCGGGAATGCCGGAAATGGTGCTTTTCAGCTTGAGCAGTTGCCGGCCGGTCATCGGCGGGCGATCCATTTTCATGAACTCAGCCAACCGCCGCCGCAGGCTTCGTTCGCGGTTCATCAGTGCAACCGCCGCGCGGAGTTTGTCGTCGGTGATCTCGACCGCCAGCCGGTTTTCGAGGAACCCGCGGAACTTCTCCAGCTCGCGCAGCCAGTGTGCCGAAGCATCCGGATCGTCGGGCTTCTGGGGCAGTTCGAGCACGTACATCGGCCGCCGCTCGCCCATCAGCTCAAACATCTTCTTCTTGCCGTCGCACGTCGTCTCGGCCACGACGAGGTCAGCCATCTCGAGAAAAGGATTGCTTTCCTGGACATGATAGCCGAACGTGGACTTGATCAGCGGGCAGAGGTTCGATGGCAGGTGCTCTTCAGCGGCGGGAATCGTCTTCGCCGAACCGCCGCAGAGGCAAACCGGCACTCCGCCGGCTGCCAGGATCAGCTCGCGGGGGGTGAATTCGCAGAGAATCCCCACCACCGGCCGCCCGGCGGCCTTGGCCTGCTGGGCGTGCTGAAGGCAATTGGGAATCATGCGATCGAAGCGGGCCCACAGCGACCCGGATGCATCGCCCTGACAGGAACTCGCTCCGCCACAGCATTGGTCCATGCGACACCTATGGCTGACGCCTCTGTTTTCTCGCCACGAATCGACCCTGGACGACTTTGCCCGCATCCGCCAGATCGCGCATGAACTCCATTTCCGCAGCCATCGCCTGCATCAAGTGCTCGTCAAAGTCGATGATCCGCAGCGCATCGTAGGCAAGCTGCATGTCGAGCATGCTGAGGTACAGATTGATGTACGGCGCGAAGCGTCCGGTGTCCTCCGCAACGAGCACCTCGCAACCCTGCGACTCGAGCAGCCGGGCGTAACCGGCCAGGTCCTCGACGTTGGGAAACTTCATGAATCGCATCCACCGCTGGGCTTCATCATGTGTCAGCCCGGGCGGCCCCTCGATCCAGTCGGTAAAGGCGATCGTACCGCCCGATCTGACGAGCCGCGCTGCTTCGGCAATGAGCCGCGGCTTGTCGACTACGTAGCACCAGGCATCTTCTCCCCACACAAAGTCGAACTGTCCCTCCGGCAAACCCGTGTCGCAGGCATCGGCCTCGACAAACGTGATGCGGTCGGCAAGGCGTTCCTCCGCACACCGGCAACGTCCCAGCTCGATCACTGCCGGGGTAGCGTCGACGCCGTGCATTCGCCCGACACCACACCAACGAACCAGCAGACGCATCCCCGCCCCGCTGCAACAACAGAGGTCAACGCCACTGGTGCCGCTCTCTATGCCCGCTTTCTCAGCGAGCTCGAGCGATGAGCGAAGACCGCCGATGTGGATCTGCTGTCCCATGATCAGTTCCCACAACCGGCCTTCCGGACCGCCGTAAACGCGCTGTACGTCCGCGAGGCCGATTCCGGCAATGCTTTTCACGCGCATGCCCTCGCGACAAGATTCTGGGAGTTGGGGGCGTTGTTCTGTTCCGATAAGCCAGTGCGGGGTCGAGCCCGCCGATTGTTCCAGTTATAGCGAAAGTCGCTCGCCGGGAGTAGACCCGCACGTTGATCGGCCGCGATCGGGGGCGGTACAATGCACTCCCGGCAAGCGTCGATCGGCGCCGTCCGTGGCTTACATCCTGGAAAACCCGATGTCTACGAAGCACGTTTTGTACCGACGAATCCCCTCAATAGAGGTTCTCCTTCAAGATGAGAGCCTCCGGTCGGCGACGGGCTCGCTGCCGCGCACGCTGGTGGTGGACAGTGTCCGCTCGGCGGTTGAACAGGTCCGGCAAACGCTGGCCGCCCATGAGACCGACGATCTTGATGAGGAAGCCATCCGCCGGCAAATACTCGCCGCTGTCAACCGGCGACTTAAGGCCGACGCCCGGCCGCACTACCGCCGCGCGATCAACGCCACTGGGATCATTCTGCACACCGCACTGGGTCGCGCTGTACTCTCTCCCTCGGCAATGCGACAAATTCAAGAAGAATTGACGGGGTATTCGGTCCTGCAGGCCGAAATCGAGACTGGCCAGCGGTCAAAACGCGACAGCCGGATCGAGCGACTGTTGCAGCGACTCACCGGGGCCGAAGCGGCTACGGTGGTGAACAATAATGCCGCCGCCACGGCAATCGTCCTCAATACGGTCGCGCGGGGCAAAGAAGTCATTGTCTCGCGCGGGCAGCTTGTCGAGATCGGCGGCTCATTTCGCCTGCCGGAGGTGATGGAGGCCAGCGGCGTGAAACTGGTTGAGGTGGGGACGACGAACAAGACCCACCCAAGCGATTACGAACGGGCCATCGGCGAGAATACGGCCGCCCTGATGCGGGTGCATCCGAGCAACTACCGGATATCGGGGTTCACCGCTGAGACGCCCCTCGAAGAGATGGTGCGAATTGCCCGCACCCATAACCTGGTGGTGATCGACGACGTCGGTGCGGGGCCGCTAATCGACTTCTCCCGGTTCGGCTTCGAGCCTGAGCCGACACTCCCAGCTTCGGTTGCCGCGGGCGCCGACATAATCACCTCCAGCGCCGACAAGCTGATCGGTGGCCCCCAAGGCGGAATCATCCTGGGGCGCTCAGGTCTCATCCAGGCGGTTCGAAAGAACCCCTTGGCCAGGATTGTCCGCGTCGATAAGCTGACGCTCGCCGCCCTGGAGGCCACGCTGACGCTGCTGCTCGACGAGTCGGTGGCCATGAAAGAGGTTCCAACGTTGCGGATGCTCGGGCGGAGCCTGGCCGAGATCGCCTCGGCGGCCGAGCGGATCGCGGAAGCGATCACCAGGCAAACCACCGGCCTGAGTGTCTCGATCATCGACGGCAATTCCCAGATGGGAAGTGGCTCGCTGCCGACACAGAATCTTCCCACACGACTCGTGGCGGTGAGACCCGATAGTATTTCGCCGGATGAATTGGCCCTGCGGCTTCGCCGGCGGCGTCCATCCGTCTTCGCCCGGATCCATCAAGGCCAGGTGGTCTTCGATCCCCGGACACTGCTGGAAGGGGAGGAAGACCTGCTTGTCACCGCAATTGTCGAGTGTCTCGCCGGCAATTCCGCCAGCGACTGACTGGTGCAACATTGTGGTGCGACGCTCCCATCGAAGAAGCCGCGCTGCGAGCATCCGCCACTTTGTGAGGAGTCTTTTCATGAGCGGATCGCAAATCAATCTGACGCTCGGCACGGCGGGTCACATCGACCATGGCAAGACGGCCCTGGTCAAGTCGCTCACCGGTTGCGACACCGACCGGCTCAAGGAGGAGAAGGAGCGGGGCATGTCGATCGACCTTGGCTACGCGCCCTGCACCATTGCCGGCACCGAAGTGGGCCTCGTCGATGTGCCTGGTCACGAGCACTTCGTCAAGACCATGGTCGCCGGGGCAAGCGGCATGGACGGAGTGATCCTGGTTGTCGCGGCCGACGACGGCGTGATGCCCCAAACCCGTGAGCACCTCGACATCCTGACGTTGCTGGGCGTTCACCACGGCCTCGTGGCGATGACCAAGGTCGATCGCGTCGCATCCGACCATCGGGAATTGGCCCGTGCGGAGATCGCCGAACTGGTCCGCGGGACGTTCCTCGAAGGGGCGCCCATCCTGCCGGTCTCCAACGTCACCGCCGAGGGCTTCGACACCTTCTTCGAGGCACTGCTGGAACTCATTGGCCGCATGGCGCCCAGGCGGTCGGACGGACTGTTTCGCCTGCCGCTCGACCGGGCGTTTTCCGCGACCGGTTATGGAACCATCGTGGCAGGCATTCCCCTCTCGGGTTCGGCCCGGATTGGCGACCCGATTGAGCTTCTGCCCCACGGCATTGCCGGGCGGATCAAGCGGATCGAGGTTTACGGTCGCGCCAGCGACGTGCTGCTGGCGGGCCAGTGCGCAGCGGTGAACGTGGGCCACTGGGACCGTCGCGACGTCAACCGTGGCGACGTCATCGCGACGCCCGGTTTCTTTTCACCCGAGGAATGGTACGTCGCCGAATTGCGGCTTCTGACTCGCGGTAAGCTCGTCCTCAAGAGCGGCGCGGAAGTCAAGTTCCATACCGGCACGTCGGAGGTGGCGGCGACCGTCTATCCGCTGGAGGCGGCTGTTCTTCAAGGGGGCTATGAGGGGCTCGTGCAACTGCGAACCAAGGCGCCCGTGGTTGCCGCGCCGGGCGACCGGTTCATCCTCCGCTCGCTCACGCCCGTGCAAACGGTCGGCGGCGGCGTCATTGTCGAAGCCGTGCCGCAGCGGCTGAAGCGAACCCGAACTGCCGTGATCGAGGATCTTCACGATCGCCGCATGGCTCTTCGCGAGGAAGGCCGCTGGGTGGAATACTGCCTGCGGCGGACTGCTTCGCCGACCGTTGCGGCGGGCGATCTGGCGGTGCGAACAAAGCTCCCTCTCGCTCGGGTTGAAACGGTTCTCTCCGAACTTGTCGCCAGGGGCGCCGCGCTGGCGCTATCGCCGAACGGCTTTGTGCACCGGGATACAATGGCCGAACTGGCCGAACAATTGACGGCGATTGTCGCGGAGCATCATCGCCAGTCACCGGCCAGTCCAGGCATCGCGCGCGATAGCCTCCGGCAGGCGGCCGGGTGGGACCGGGCTGTATTCGACGCCGTCGCCGCAGCCCTTGTCGAACTCGGCCAGCTTGTCGAACAAAACGGCCGGCTGGCGCTTCGCGGCCATCGTCCCACGATCGCCGATGCCGAGAGCCAGGCGATTCAGTCAATCGAAGCCTTGTTTCTTGAGCAGCCGTTCGCGCCTCCGGCAGCCAATGAAGTGGCCGGCAAGGCCGGCTTGCCACCCCCAGTCGTGCAGAGATGCCTGCAACTGCTTTGCGAGCACGGCCGCCTGGTGCGCGTCGACGACATCCTCTTTCATCGTCAGGCCATCGAACAGGCGCGGCAGATACTCGTTGATTACCTGGAGAAGGAGGGCAAGCTGGAAAGCGTCAAGTTCAAGTACCTTCTCGACACGACGCGCAAATACGCGATTCCACTGTTGGACTACTTCGATCGCGTCGGCGTCACCGGCCGGTCGGGGCACACCCGGTTTCTCAAGGCTCGCCCTCGGTCTTGACCGTCGGCCCTACTCCAGCGCTTTCTTGGCCTTCTTTACGTCGTCGACGGCGATGGCTAGTTCGACGAGATCGTCGGCCAGCCCAACGACGTAGACCGCCTCGAGGTTCAGCCCTGCGTCGGCCAGTTTCGCCGCCACGCCGGTCAGCTCGCCGGCCCGGTTCTCAAGCATCACGGTGACCAACTCGCGTTCTTCGAAGCGGATGTTGGCCGAATGCAGTGCCTCGCGGGCGGCGTTGATGTCGTCGGGGATGATCCGCAGCGTGCCCTGGTTGCCGAAAGTCATGGCGGCAATCGACTTGAGATTCACTCCTTGGAGCGAAAGCGCGTTGGCGACATTCGCCAACTCGCCGGGCCGGTGCGACGCGTGAATGACCAGGTCTCTCATGGCATACTCCTGACAGAGGGAGGAAGCCGCCAAGCGCCCTGCCCCCGGCGCCGCGGGCGGCGGACCGGGACACGTTCACCGCCCCCAGTGTGGCCGACGAAAGCCCTTTTGGCAAGTATGCGGTCAGCGGGGCGCGGCGCGGAGGGCTGCGCCGCCGTGGGGGGCCAGGCTGCCGGTGTCTCCGGGAGATCGGCAGTGTCGCGACCGGCGGCTCGCGAGCCACTTGCATAACGGGGCGAATTGCCCTATACTCCACGCATTAGGGCCTTTACCCAGATCGCCCGGATAAGGCCAAAGGCTCCCGGGATTAAGGGAAAGGAGACCGGCATGAACACACTGTGGGGAACGAGGGGCCGGCGGGCTACTACGATGCTCGTTGCGGCTGCCCTGGCCCTGGCCGTTGCGGCGGCAGGGCTGGCCGAACCACGTTCGGCCACGGAAAGGGCCGAGTTCGAACTGCGCGAGATCACGCTTGGCCAATTCGAGGCCGAGGCGGGGCCTCACTCCCAGGATCTGCTCCGCGGCCAAGCGGTGTATTGCACGAGCGAGCCAAATGGCGACGTCAAAGCCTACCCCAAGCTGCGATCCGCAGCCCCGTGGTATGGCGACGTGACTTTCGGCCGGAACTGGTCCGACCGCGAGGGTGGGGTGAAGCTGCACTTCGTGCTCGATGAATCGGGCAGTCCGCCCGCGGAGGAGAAAGCCGCCGAAGCCGAGCCCTCCGAATCACTGCTCGACCGGCTGCTGAGTGCCTTGAAAGGCCAGTCCAAGGAGCAGCCCGAGGCGAAGAAGCCCGTGACTTTCGACCGGCTGTACATCGATCTCAACGGCGACCTCGACTTGACGAACGACCCTGTGGTGACGCCGCGGCAGGACAAGACGGCGCCCTGCCCGGAATACTGGAAAGATTCACCGACGCTATTCTTCGACGACGTTGCCTTTGAACTCGATTTCGGGGGCGATCTGGGAATCCGCCGGGTCTCAGTCGTGCCGCGACTGATGACGGGCGAGTCCGACGGAAAGGCGTATGCGTCGATGTTCTTCGTCTTTCCCATCGCGCGGAAAGGGAAGATCGAGATCGGCAGTCGGAAGTATGAAGCCCTGCTCGCGCAGCCTTACTATGCGTCCGGGCGATTCGACGGGTCAGGCACATCGCTCTACCTGACGCCCTCCGGCGGCGAGGCCAACCAGGAGGAGTACTGGTGGGGTCATGACGAACTTGGTGCGATGCGCTGGATCGACGGCCGCTACTACACGACCTCGGCCACGCCGCTGGGCGACAGGCTGATCGTAAATCCCTATCTGGGAGAGGTCGGCGTTTTCGCGGTCGGACCGGGCGAGCGCCCGAAGATCGCCAGCCCTGCTACTTCCGGCTCGTTGCGTTCCAAGGATCACGCGGTGGCGGTGGGCAAGTCCGGCGAGCAGGGGTCGCTCGACGCGATCGAACGTTGCGAACTGCCCGTCGGTGACTATCTGTTGAACTATGTGAGCGTGGAGTATGGCGACCTGAGGATCAGCCTCTCGCACAACTACCACTCTGACGGCAAACCGCGCGACTCCGACCGAAAGCTTGTCTATGCAATCGCGATCCGCCCCGACAAGCCGTTTGTGCTCGATTTCTCCAACAAGCCCGAGGTGATGTTCGCCAGCCCGGCCAAAGACCAAACGTTCAGGCCGGGCGACGAGATCGAGGTCAAGGCGGTGCTCACCGACCCGGTGCTCGATGCGATGATCCGCGGGCTGGACGACAAGAAGGTTCTTGACAAGGCATCGGCCCTCGGCGATGACGCCTGGCAGAAGCGGCCCTGGCAACTCGATCCCTTGGTGACGATCGCCGACGGTGAAGGGAAGATCGTCGCCGAGGGAAAGATGCCGTTTGGCTGAGACGGCACCTGCGGGTACTCGTGGCGAGTGCCGAAGGAGATGAAGCTGGCTTGCGAGCAAGAGGTGTTCACCGTAACCGTCAGCTACGACACCCGTGAATTATACGGCAAGGTGCAGGCCGAGCGAACGCTGACGATCATCGCGCCATAGCGCGCCGCGGTGTGGCGCTCGGCGCTGCGGCCCAGGCTGCATGCGCGCCGTCCTGCCATGCGCGTATTGCTCAAAATGCCCAGCCGTCAGGGAGCGTTGCCCCCTTGGGAATGACCACGATTCCGTCACGAATCATGCCGTGTTCGGTTTCGTCGGTGCAATCGATGCCGCGGGGATTGGAAACCCGGACGTCGCGGCCGATGCGGCAATTCTTGTCGATGATCGCATCTTCGATGTGCGAGCCGGCCCCGATGCCGAGCGGCCGCGGGCCCCGCCCGTTGTGGCTGGGGTCATCGTAGTAATCGTGCCCCATCAGGATTGAGTCGCGGATCACCACGTCGGGCCCGATGATCGACCGCAGTCCGATGATGCTGTTCTCGATCACCGTTCCCTCGCCGATCACGCAGCCATCGGCTACCAGGCTGCCTCGCACGCTCACTCCGTCCAGTCGCGTCGGCGGCAGGAAGTGGGCCCGCGTGTAGATCGGGGCGGGCGGAGAGAAGAGTGGAAAGGGCGGATCGGGCGAGGCGAGGCTCAAGTTGGCTTCGTAGAACGCGCGTATGGTCCCGATGTCTTCCCAGTAGCCGTCGGAGAGAAAGATCTGCACCCGGCGAGCGCGGATCGAGGCCGGAAAGACCTCCTTGCCAAAGTCCTGGTAGTTGGTCTTCTCGAGCACATCGACCAGGGTTTGGCGCCTGAAAAGGTAGATGCCCATGTTTGCCAGGCAGTCGCGACCGTGGGGCGTGATCCCTTGGGACTCAATCCAGGCCGGATCGGTCCGCACGAGGTCGATTTCCTGTTCGGTCTTGGGCTTCTCGAGAAAACCCTGCACGCGCCCCGAGTCATCGACGCGCATGATTCCCAGCCCGCCCGCGTGACGGGCGTGCACCGGAAGGCCGGCGATTGTCACATCGGCCCCCGACGCGCGGTGCGTGGCAATGAGCCGTTCGAAGTCCATGCGGTAAAGCTGGTCGCCGGAGAGGATGAGCACCTCGTCCACGTCCGGCTGCTGCAGGTAGCGGAGGTTCTGCCGCACGGCATCGGCGGTTCCCTGATACCAGTCGGAACCGGACAGCGTCTGCTGGGCTGCCAGGATCTCGACGAAGCCCTGCCCGAAAACGTCGAAAGTATAGGTGCTGCCGATGTGGTGGTGCAGGCTGACCGAATTGAACTGCGTCAGCACATAGATTCGCTTCAGACCGCTCGTGATGCAGTTGGAAAGCGGGATATCGATCAGCCGGTACTTGCCCGCGATGGGCACGGCCGGCTTGGAGCGGACCTTGGTGAGCGGATACAGCCGCGTTCCTCTTCCGCCTCCAAGCACCAACGCAACAACGTTGTTCATGATGACTCCCATGGCAGTTGCCCGGCTGTGGCGGGCATGTTGTTGGCGCGGTGTTCGGCAGTGCGACTCCGGCCACTACTGGACCGCGATGCGGCACTGCGTTACGATCCCCCTCGTATCCCAATCCGCCTGCGAGGTCGCTCAACGTCTCAGGCGCATCGGACCGGTCCCGAACAACGTTGTAGCGGAAAGGGGTCTGCGTGGGAACCGTGGGCCCGGCGGCAAAGTCTGCGCAACCGTTTCAGGTGGCAGTCGCGAAATCGTACGGGCCATAGCGGTCGTACCGGATTTCGCCAAACTGTGAATTTGTCCCAACATGCGGACGATACTGCCCCAATATGGCTCGCCGTTGAATTCGGGCAGAGCCTGCGGGGCAAGGACCACGGTGACTGGGCCGAACCGCGTCGTGCGCAGGGATGCAACCATGAAAGCCTTGCTGGCCAGTATTCTCCTATTCTGGGTGGCCATCACCATGTCGGTTTCAGCGGCCGAGCCACTGGCCGAACTTGATCTCTCGCAGCGCCTTGAGCAACTCGAGGCGGAAACCCACGCCCTGCGGACCGAACTGGAGACACTCCGCCAGGCGCCCGTCCGCCTGCCTCCGATCCCCCCTGCCGACGGCGGGTTGGCCGGACTCGACGCATCGGGTTCAGCGGCTGCGATGCCGGCACTCCCGTCCGCAGGCGAACTCCCTCAACAAATCGCTAAGGCTCCGGAGGCCGCTCAGGCTTCGGGTCCCACGCTGGAAGCCGCCCAGGCGGAAATGAAGAAGCTCGTCTGGACCAAGGGTGATTTCAAGATCGTGCCCTACGGCATGTTGTGGGCCGATATGGTCTACGCCACGCAGCGCAATAACCCGGGTTCGTATACCTTTTGGATTAACTCGGCAGATGTTGATCCCGAAGATGCGTTCGCTATCGACGCCCGGCGTACCCGTCTCGGTATTGATGTTACCGGGCCTGACATCCCTCTGTTTCACTGCGCGTCGAGTAGCGGCCGCGTGGAGATCGACTTCGAGGGCGAGTTTGTCCTCGAAAACAAGGGTTCGGTGCTGTTGCGACATGCCTACTGGCAGGTCAAAGACGAAGACTTCTTGTTCCTGTTTGGGCAGACATCAGACATTATCTCGCCGCTGGTGCCGGGCACACTGAACTACTCGGTGCAGTGGAACGCCGGCAACATTGGCTATCGCCGCGCTCAGTTCCGCGCCGAACGTTATTACAACGTTTCCGATCGTTTGTTCATCACCGCGCAGGGGTCGCTCAACCAGGACATCGTTACCGATTTCACGGCCGAACCCGGCGTTCGCCGCGAGAGCGCAGACTGGCCGGTAATCGAGGGCCGGATGGCGGCAACGCTCGGTCCCCGCGGCGAGCACTGCCTGCCGGCGGTCGTCGGCATCTCGGCCCACATCGGAGAAACAGGCTTTGACTTTCTAGCCGCCGGACCGCCGCCGCTGAGCCTGCCGCCGGAGCAGAACTTCCGCGCCCTCACCTGGTCGATCAACGGCGATGTACGGATTCCGATTACACCGTACTTCGGCTTCCAGGGAGAAGTTTTCACCGGTGAGAACTTGAGCGCGTTCCTGGGCGGCATCGGGCAGGGAGTGTGCGGATGCCTTCGCGGACCGGTCGCCTCGACGGGCGGTTGGATGGAACTGTGGTACGACTGGAATCCGCGGCTGCACAGCCATGTCGGCTACAGCATCGACAACCCGCGCGACGAAGACATGCTCTTCGGCCGGAGCCTCAACAACGCCGTATTTGCCAACGTCGTTTACGACATCACGCCCAAGCTCAATACGGGCTTCGAGGTCTCCCACTGGCGGACCGAGTACATGGAAACGCGGGGCGGCCTGATCCCGGACAACCTGCTCCGGCCGGACTCGCCGGGCGAAGCGACCATTTTCCAGTGGATGGTCATGTACGGCTTCTGAACCCACCCGTTCTGCCGGGCCGGATGACCGCACTGAGCCAAGCGGGCCGGGCGGCATGTTCACGACGTGGACGTGCCGCCCGATCCCGTTTTGCCGTGCCGCCACCAGAGGGCAGACCGCAGCCAGTGTCGCTATGCGATATAGCCCGGGCGCGTTAGACTGCTCGTGCCGTTCGTTCCGCGAGAAAGTCATGCGTTCGGAGACAATGTATGAGGCCCCTCATCCTCCTGGCTGGCGGATTGGCACTGGCGGCGAACACGTTCTTCGCTGGGCGGCTTCAAGCCCAGGACGACCCGGCCGCGCAGGCGGAACGAATCCGTGCCGCAAGCGGCGTCCGCGGCGGGCTGGTGGTCCACGTGGGCTGCGGCGACGGCCGTCTGACCGCGGCGCTCGGCGGCCCAGGTTTTCTGGTCCACGGTCTGGCGAGATCGCAAACCGTGGTCGACCAGGCGCGGACCCACGTGAAGGGGCTCGGACTTTACGGTCCGGTGTCGATTGACCGCTGGGACGGAAGACATTTGCCCTACGCTGACAATCTCGTGAACCTGCTTGTCTCGGCCGAGGCGGGCGACCTTGACCCAAGGGAAATCCAGCGAGTGCTCGCTCCCCAGGGCGTGGCCTGCCTGTTTGTCGACGGACAATGGCAGAAATCGATCAAACCGCGCCCTGCGAACATCGATGAGTGGACGCACTACCTGCACGACTCCACAGGTAACCCGGTATCGCAAGACGAAGCGGTCGGCCCGCCGCGCCGCTTGCAGTGGGTGGCCGGGCCGCGCTGGGCGCGCCATCACGACCACATGGCGAGCATGACCTCGCTCGTGTCAAGTGGCGGACGGCTGTTCTACATCTTCGACGAGGGGCCCACGGCCTCGATCCAGTTGCCGCCCCAGTGGCGCCTGATCGCCCGCGACGGCTTCAATGGCACGCTGCTCTGGAAGCGGGACATCGCATCGTGGAATACGCACCAGTGGCCGCTCAAGAGCGGCCCGGCTCATCTCCTGCGGCGACTCGTGGCTGCCGACAATCGCGTGTACGTTACGCTGGCCTTCGACGCACCGGTTAGCGCGCTGGAGGCGACTTCCGGCCAGACGCTGATGGCATATGAAGGAAGCGAGCGGACGGGCGAAATTGTACTCTCCGCAGGAACGCTCCTGGCACTCGTCGAACCGGAAGGCTCAAAGTTGACCGAGTGGCGGCGCCGCGATACGTACGTTTGGGACAACAGCCGGCGGGCCAATGCCGATTGGGCATGGGCCGGCGCGCCGCGGCGGATTGCCGCGTACGAGGCCCAGTCGGGCAAACCGCTCTGGCAGCACGAGGCGCCGGTGGCACCTTGCTCGCTGGCCGCTGACGGCCGCCGGGTGATCTTCTACGACGGCGAGAAGATCATCTGCCTGGCGCAGGGAGACGGAAAGACGCTTTGGCAGAGCGAGCCGATTGCCGCCCAGATGCCCGTGCACACGAGCACCGGCCCGCGGACGATCCTCTATGGAGACGTCGTCCTCTTCGCCGGCAACAACGGCCTGATAACCGGCCTCTCAGCCGCCGATGGTCGCAAGCTGTGGGAAGGCAAGCAGTATCCCTCGGGCCATCAGTCGCTCCGCGATTTGCTGGTCTCGGGCGGGCTGGTCTGGACCGGTTTTGTCGCCGGTAACAACGATTCGGGGCTCTTCACCGGCCGTGATCCGCTCACCGGTGAGGTCAAGAATGAGTTTCTGCCCGACGTGACCATCGACTGGTTCCACCACCGCTGCTATCCGTCCAAGGCGACTGAGAAGTACCTGCTCACCTCCCGCAACGGTATCGAAGTAATCGACCCCCAGGCGCAGCACTGGGAGACCCATCACTGGGTGCGGGGCGGCTGCATCTACGGCATACTGCCGTGCAACGGGCTGGTGTATGCCCCAATGCACTCATGCGGCTGCTATCTGGAGGCGAAACTCAGCGGCTTCAACGCCCTGGCCGCCGGCCCCGTGCCGCAACCGACCGCCGCCGAGTTGGCTGGCGAGGCGAGGCTGGAGAAAGGCGCCGCTTACGGGCACCAGCAGGAGGCAGAGGTTGGCACCGAGTGGCCCATGTATCGGCGCGACGTCGCCCGCAGCGGGTCGACGCCGGTCGGCGTCGGGAAGGTGTTGGGCCAGAAATGGAAGACGTCGCTGGGCGGCCGCCTAACGCCACCAGTGGTGGCCGGCGGCCGCGTGTACCTCGCCGCGATCGATGCCCACACGGTGCATGCGCTGGAAGCTGAGACCGGCCAGCCGGTGTGGAGTTTCACCGCCGGCGGACGCGTCGACTCGGCCCCCACGGTTCACCGCGGCCTGGTGCTCTTCGGTTCGGCCGACGGCTATGTCTACGCCTTGCGGGCCACCGACGGTCAGCTTGCCTGGCGGTTCCGCGCCGCGCCGCTGGACCGCCGCATGACGGCGTTCGACCAGTTGGAGTCGACGTGGCCCGCCCACGGCAGCGTACTGGTGCACGAGGGCGTGCTCTACGCCACGGCGGGGCGGTCGCTGTTTCTTGACGGCGGCATCCGGCTGGTGCGACTCGAACCGACCACCGGCCGGCTCTTGGGCGAGGTCGTCATGGACGAACGTGACCCGGAAAGCGGTGAGAACATGCAGGTCCACGTGAAGGGCGAGAACATGCCCGTCGCCCTGGCGGACATTCTCTCCTGCGACGGCACGCACCTCTATATGCGGTCGCAGAAAATGGATCTCGAGGGACGGCGGCTGGAGATCCCGGTTGAAAACGTGCAAGACCAGCCGGCGGAGGGTTCACACCTGTTCTGCCAGGTCGGATTCCTCGACGACTCGTGGTTCTATCGCTCGTTCTGGACGTTCGGACGCCGTGTCAACGGCGGCTACGGCGGCTGGTTCCAAGCGGCGCGAATGGTGCCGGCAGGACGAATCATGGTGTTCGACGACGATCGGGTGTTCGGCTTCGGCCGCAAACCGGAGTATTACGTCAACGGTTCGGTGCTCGAGTACCAGCTCTTTGCCGCCGAACGGTATGTGGCCTCCGATTCAATTGCCCAAGTGAGCAAGGCGGAACGCCAGATCAACGCCCGGTCGGACAAAAAGAGCGCCAACGCCTCCGACTGGAAACTCCGCCGCGGCTTCCCCGTCGAGGATCTGACCGCGGCTCGCTATCAGTGGCTCGTGGATCAGCCCGCCGTACAAGTCCGAGCAATGATCGCCGCGGGGGAGCACCTGATTGTCGCCGGGCATCCCGACCTGATCGACGAACGCCGGGCATTCCGCTTGCCCGACGACCCGGAGACCCAGGAGCAGATCCGGCTTCAGGTCGAATCGCTCGAAGGGCGGCACGGCGGCCTGCTTTGGGTGGTCAACAAAAGCGATGGTCGCCCGGCGGCTCGTTACCGCCTGGAGAGTCCGCCCGTTTTCGATGGCCTCGCCGCGGCCGGCGGCCGGCTGTTCGTCTCGACGATCGACGGCAGCGTGGCGTGCCTTGATGCGAACGCCTCCGCCGCGTTGCCCCGCGAAGACGACGCGCCCCTTCAAGTCATCTCCGACGAGCCCGCGGAACCCGATTACTTGAAGCCGGCGGCCGTTGAGAAGAACGCCGACTTCACCAAAGTGAGCGGTGGCCGGGTCGTTGCCGGACCATTGGGATACCGCCTCGAGGCCTCCGAGCGACGGCTGTGTCTGGCGGTCAATAAGCTCCCAACCCCGGCAACCGGGATGGTGACACTCTCGACGTCGCTGGTGATACCTGGCGTAGAGGGCTTTCTGCGGAACGGGTTCCTCGCGTTTGGCGACGGTCCCGCTGACAAGGATCTGGTCAAGTGCGGCGTGCGTCTGCAAACCAAACGGATGTCGATCATGCAGGGCGAGACCAAGGCTGCGGGCCCGGCTGGCGGTACGGCTTTCGAGGCCGCCAATGGCGAGACGATCACGCTGAAGGTTCAAGTGGACCTCGCCCGGCAGGAAGTCACATTCACCGCCAATGCGGCCCAATTCACCACCAAGCTGAAACGGCCGATCGCCGCGATCACACACATCGGTTACGTGACCGACAGCGGCATTGCCGACTTCGGCCCGATCGAGGTGGGCCAGTAGCTCTCGAATGCGACGCCGCGTGGTGCCGCGGTTACGCCGGCTGCTGCTGGGTAAGGCAGTGAAGCGTGCCAAAGCCGAGGACGAGGTCCACGGCGTGGATGCCGACCACGGGCCGATCGGGGAACAGTTCCGCGAGTATGCCGAGGGCCTCTCGGTCGGCCGGATCGTTGAACGTGGGAACGAGCACCGCCGCATTGGCGATGTAGAAATTGGCGTAACTGGCGGGCAGGCGCAGATCGTGCCAGTATAGCGGCGCTGGCGTCGGCAGCGCCACAACCTCCAGCTTCGAGCCGTCCTCCAGGCGCATTGCCTGCAGCCGCTCGAAGTTCTCGGCCAGCGGCCGGTAGTTGACGTCGCCCGTGTCGCGGCACTGAGAGAGGACCACCGTAGTTGGGTTAACAAACCGGCAGATGTCGTCCACATGCCCGTGCGTGTCGTCCCCCACAATCCCATGGCCGAGCCAGAGGATGTTGCTCACGCCCAGGTAGCGGCGAAGCGCATCCTCGAAATCTTCACGCGATACGCCCGGATTGCGGCACTGAGTGGTGCTATCGAGATAGCACTCTTCGGTAGTGAGCAGCGTGCCGCGGCCGTTGACGTCGATCCCGCCCCCTTCGAGCACCAGCGGTCGATCGCCGGATCGCGCGTCAAACAGGGGGAGGCCAAGCCTCTTGGCCGCGTAATCCGGCACTTTCCGGTCTTTCCGCCAGTTGTCGTACCGCGCCCAGGCGTTGAAATGAAAGTGCACGATCGCCGTCTCTGGGCGGGCGCGCCGCGTGCGGCGGACAAAGATCGGCCCCGAATCGCGCATCCAGCCGCGGTCGGTCGGCACGCGGTGGAATTCGACCTGGGAGAGATCGGTTCGCGCAATGGACAGCACCCGTCGGGCGCGATCCTCCACGGCCTTCGAATCAACGCAGATCCGTACCATTTCGCCGGGCGCGATCTTGCGGACGATCTCGCCGTAGACCCATTGAACGGCCTGCATCTTGCCAGGCCAGTCGGTGGGGTTCTGCGGCCAGCCGAGCCAGGTTGCCTCGTGCGGCTCCCATTCGGCTGGCATTGAGAAACCGAGTTTCGCGGGTGTCTTTTCGGTCATGATCTTCCGCGAGTTCTGTGGGCGGCGCGCACGCGAGCGGCAATTCTACCCCGCCACGGCGCGAGTCGCCAGGATGTCGTCGGCTCGCCCGGCATATACCGGACCCCTTGCCGATGCCGCCAGGGTTTCCTAAATTATTGATCTTCGCCCTTGAGGAACGGCAACTGCGTCGGACGGTGTTCGCAGCTCCGTTCGTCAATGAGTAATTGGTCAGCGTTTGGCCCTCATCGGAGACTTTGCGGCGAAATGAAAGCCAAGCTGACTAGCCACAAGCGGCGGATCAAGGAACTGGCCCGCAAACACGGCACGCCGCTGATGGTCATCAGCCGCACCGTGCTCCGCGCGCAGTTGGAGCGATTCCGCCGGGCGCTGCCCCGCGTCGAGCCGTTCTTCGCCGTCAAGGCGAACTCCCATCCGGAGGTCATCAAGACCATGGTCGCGGGCCGGGCGGGCTTCGATGTCGCCTCGGCCTCCGAGATGAACCTCGTGCTCTCCGCCGGCGCCAAGCCGGACCAGATCATTTTCGCCAATACGATCAAGCCGGTCGAGTCAATCACTCACGCCGCCAAGAAGGGCGTGACGCTGATGACCTTCGACAGCGAGGCGGAACTGGACAAGATCGCCGCCCATGCTCCGGGGGCCAGCGTGCTGGTGCGGATCAAGGTTCCCAACGTGGGCTCGATCGTCGAGCTGAGCCTGAAGTTCGGTGTCGATCCGGCCGATGCAAACAGCCTGCTGATCAAGGCCTACCGGTTGGGGCTTAAGCCGGCCGGCCTGAGCTTTCACGTCGGCAGCCAGTGCTCGCGGCTGGAGAATTACATCGAAGCGCTGGAAATGGCCTCGATCATTGCCCGCGATGCCCGCCTGAAGCAGATTCCCTTCGAGATCCTCGATATCGGCGGCGGTTTCCCCATCCGCCATTTCGACCACGAGGAGGACCCTTTCGATCGCCTTGCCCCGGTGCTGGCCAAGGAGATCGACCGGCTGTTCGACCGCAGCATCCGCATCATCGCCGAACCGGGCCGCTTCCTGGTCGGACCCGCGGCGACCCTGGTGATGCGGGTGATCGGCAAGGCGATCCGGGAGAACAAGCACTGGTACTACCTCGACGACGGCGTCTACGGCTCGCTCAGCGGGCAGGTATTCGACCACTGCAAGTACGAGTTCAAGACGCTCCGCGACGGAAGCACCCAGCTTTCGACCCTGGCGGGGCCGACCTGCGACAGCTTCGACATCATTGCCCGCGGCGAGGATCTTCCCGAACTGCAGCTCGGCGATCTGGTGTACGTGGAGAACATCGGCGCCTACAGTCTCGCCAGCGCCACGACGTTCAACGGCATGCCGATGGCCAAGGTGCTCGCGACGGCGTAGCTGGGATGGCACGTCCACGGCTTTGCATGGCCCTGTGGTGAAATGGGGAGCATGTCCACGGCTCCGCCGCGGACATCGCATCCGACGGAAACCTGCCTACGGAGAAAACGATCATGAAACGCACGCATCGCGTCAAGGACACTTCGTCGGAAACGCCCGATTGGATGGTCAAGAAGAAGTGCCCCAACAAGGACCGTTACATGTCGGGAAAGCGGATCCTGCCCAAGGGGATCACGGGTAAGGAGAAGCTCAGCGATGTGATGCAAAACGCCTTCCTGGCGTATAACTCGGCGCGGTTGCGCGAGGGATGCGAGCTATTCACGCAGAAGATGCTCGAGGCCGACGTGACGGTCGGGATGACTCTGTCGGGCGCGCTGACGCCCGCGGGGCTGGGATGCTCGTGCGTCATTCCGCTCATCAAGGCCGGATTTGTCGACTGGATCGTCTCCACCGGCGCCAATCTGTACCACGACCTGCATTTCGCCTTCAACTTTCCGCTTCACGCCGGGAGCCACCTGCTGGACGACGTCGACCTGCGGCAGAACGACGTGGTGCGGATCTACGACGTGCTCTTGGGCTATTCCGATTGCCTGATGGCCACCGACGAGATCCTCCGCGACATCCTTGTGCAACCCGAGTTCCAGAAGGAGATGGGCACTGCCGAACTGCACTACCTCATCGGCCGCTACGCCGCCGAATGGGAACGCAAGTCGGGGCTCAAGGACGTATCGGTGCTCGCCGCGGCATACCGCTCGGGAGTGCCGTGCTACACTTCGTCGCCGGGCGACTCGACGATCGGCATGAATGTGGCCGGAGTGGAACTCAAGGGGAACAAGCTCCGCATCAACCCCTCCATCGACGTCAACGAGACGACGAGCTTCGTCCTGGCGGCGAAGCGGTCCGGCGGCCGCAGCGCGGTGATGCTCATGGGGGGCGGCAGCCCGAAGAACTTCATGCTCCAGACCGAGCCGCAGATCCAGGAAGTGCTGCGGATCAAGGAGGTCGGCCAGGACTACTTCTTCCAGGTCACCGACGCCCGGCCCGACACGGGCGGGCTTTCGGGGGCCACGCCCCACGAGGCGGTGAGCTGGGGCAAGGTCGATCCGACCCGGCTGCCCGACGCGGTCGTCTGTTATACCGACACCACGATCGCGCTGCCGATCATCACCCACTACGCCCTGGCGAACCACAAACCGCGCAAACTCAAGCGGCTCTACGACCAGCGGGCCACGTTGATGGAAGCCCTGGTCCGCGAGTACTTCGCCCACAACAAGTGACCACACGTAGACGCGGCGTCTCGCCGCGCTTGGTCACTTGTCTGAGGCCCGCGGCTGGCTCGCTTTGAGGTACGCCCCGGTGTTGGCAAAGCACATTACCCAGCTCTTCACCGGCAGGTAATGACCGGGGAACTGATCGAGGGCTTCGTTGAGGATCTGCCGACCGCGATCGCAGTACGCCTGCCGGCGCGGGTGATCGAGCGGGGCATGGAGATAGCACGTCGAGAGCACCTCGCTGTGGAAGCATCGCTGCTCCAGCGATCCTTCCCAGCGGCTTTCCGGCAGTTCCAGGTACAAGTCGCCGATCCGCAGGAGCGTCTCCTGCACGCGTCGGTAGTCGTCGTCGAATTCGCCGGCTTCGGCTTTCATTGACAAGAAGCCTCCGGCGGCCTTCGCCAAGAGCGTTCCGCCGAGTCCCTCGATGGGCTCCTTGACCCAGCCGACGAGCGTCATCGCTCGGTCGTAGTACTTGCGGTCACGGGTGAGATGGTACGCCTGGACGAATGTGGCGAGGAAATTGCCGTAGCCACGGGTGTCGCCCATCATGCTCGGTGCAAACCACGGGCCGTCGGCCGCCCAGTCGGCGACCTCGAGAAACGCCTCGCGACTTGTGCGATCGCCGGTCAGGCGGTAGTGGTGCGCCAGGCACTCGACGTATGTGTGTCCGGCGTTCGGCCCGCCGCCGCGACCGTAACGGAGTCCGTACCGCTTGGCCTCGATCGGATAGCTCCGGAAGGTGCTGCGATAGGCAGCCGTTTCGTGCGTGGTGTGCATGAACGGGCCGTGGGCGTAGGCCGGCGCGCCGTGGTCGGTGTGATAGATGCAAATGTCGGCATGATGCCGCGACATGACGTCGGCCATCCACAACCAGCGAGGATTCTCACGGCGGAGTCCCTGGAGCATGAGCGTGGCGATCACATCGTATTCGTTGACGAAGTGGCTGATCGGCATGCGGCCGATGTGATGCTCGGGAAAGTCGCGAATCATCTCCGCCGGTGCGCGTTCGTTGTCCGCAAAGGTATCGCCGAAATGACGCCAGCCGAATTCATCGATTCGCTCCCATTGCGTTTGGATAGTCGTGGCATCAGGGGAGGTCGCCACCACGTCGGCGTCGCACGTCGCCTCCAGGCGAGAATACCGCTCGCGGTCGAGTGGCGCGGTCGGCCAAAAGGTCCCCGCCGCAAGCACCGCGGCCGGGTCGGGCATTGCGTAGAGCGGTTCGTGAAATGATCGGAGCCGGGTTTCGACACCCGCCAGATCCGCGTCGGGCCCGTGAAACGAAAGCAGCATTTCGCAGGTCTTCTGCTCGCCTCCCTGAAGTTCATGCACACCAGCGAATTCTCGCGGCCAAAGGGCGATTCGCACTGCGCCACTCGATAGCTCCAGCGCTTTGGGGAAGTTCTGCCAGAATTCGCGGAGCGAAACCGCCACGACGCCCGGCTTTCCTGCTGCAACGAGCCAACCGTCGGCGCGATTCCCGCTGGCAACCTCGCGGCCCGCAGCCTCGATCCGGTAACCGCGAAAGCTGACCGGCACACCGTAGTCCTTGTCGATATGGTTGGCCGACCGCCAGTTCTCTCCGCCCGAAGAATCCTGGTAGAGCCTGATCGCCGCAGCACGGCGCGATCGTGATTCGTGCGGCACCGCGCCTTGCCAAGACTCACTCTTGGCAAGCGGCAGAACGATCGAGAGATCCTCCAGGAAGACCGAGCCCCGCGCGCCTAGGTCCCAGATGTTGCCGTCGTGCTGGTGGGCCGACGGATTGCGGACCGTCAAGAAGACTCGCACTTCCGGTTTCCCCGCGCGGAAGTGCATCCGGCACACGTAATCTGCCGGCGGCGACCCCTCGGCGCCGAACTGGCCGCGCACGCAAAGCACAACCCGGAGCGGGCCCGCATCTTCAAACTCACCGCGTGCCGGCACCTCGGCGGCCGATAGCTTTCGACCTTCGGCATCTTCCAGAACGACGCCCTTGCCGGGATCATCCGCCAGCAACTCCGAACCGCCAATCTTCGCCGAATCAAGCAGCCGGAACCGCCGGGTATCGACACGAAATGCCGCTGCACCAGTGTCGACCGTGGCCACACCGTCCTGGATCGCATATGTCAACCTTGCCGCCACGGCCGGATCGCCGCTTCGGCGCCCCAGCCGATACGACACTCGTTGTCCCGGGTCAAGGCTGGTTTCGAAATCGACGAGTACCCACCGTGGTGAGCCGTCGGCATGGGTGTCGGCGGGCAGAAACTGCGCCGGCAGGAGCGATCCGTCTTCGCGAAAAAGAGCAAGGTTCTCCGTGCTCCGGACGAATCCTTTCGGAACCGGGATGCCGCAGGTCAATCCTTCGCCGTGACGGGCCGATGAGCCAGGGTTCGCCACCGTGAAGGGGACGCCGTCGCCCGGATCGCCTGCTGTCTCGCCGGCGAAAACCAGTGCCAGAATCAGCGAGAACCAGCTTCGCGCGGTCATCCGATCACTCCCAGCGCGCCCTCACCGTGGCTTGGGCGGCCCAGCCAGGGAGGGGCTTTCATGCAGTGTGACGAGTTCGGTGCGGCGCGAGCACGCCGCCAGAGCGCTGTCGGCCGCCGCGCGGCGCGGGCAGCCTGCAGAGGGTTCGGCGCCGTCCCAGCAATACGTGCAAAGCTTCTCCTTGGGCAAACCGATCGCGCTGACCAGATCGTCCAATCGCTGGTACTTGAGCGAAGTCAGCCCCAATTCCTCGCGGATGTGTTCCACCATCGCCTGGTGGCACGGCGAGTCGGGGTCGGCAAATTTGGCCTGCGGCGGCCCGTCCTCGCCGTGGAGCGATTGGATCGCCCGCCGCGCAACGAGATCGAGATCGGAACGCGATCGCGAGAAGTTAAGGAACTTGCAGCCGAACACCAGCGGCGGGCACGCAGGCCGCATGTGGACCTCACGAGCGCCGTAGTCGTAGAGCAAACGGATCGTGTCGCGCAACTGGGTTCCGCGGACGATCGAGTCCTCGCAGAACAACAGCCGCTTCCCTTCGATCAGCTCACGGATCGGGATCAGCTTCATCTTCGCCACCAGATCGCGGATCGACTGGTCCTGGGGCATGAAGCTCCGCGGCCAGGTAGGAGTGTACTTCACGAACGGCCGGCCGTACGAGACCCCCGATGCATTCGCATAGCCGATCGCATGGCCGGTGCCCGAGTCGGGGATGCCCGCGACGAGGTCCACCTCGCAGTCGTCGCGCTTCGCGAGCAGGGCGCCGCAGCGGTTGCGGACCACTTCGGCGTTGATTCCTTCGTAGCTCGATGCGGGGAACCCGTAGTAGACCCACAGGAACGAGCAGATCTGCATCTCCTCGCCCGCTGGCTGGAGCGTTTCCACGCCGTCGGCCGTGATGCGGACAATCTCGCCCGGACCGAGATAGCGGTCGATCCGGTAGCCGAGGTTCGCCAGCGCGCAGCTTTCGGACGTTGCGGCGTAGGCGCCCTCCTTGTACCCGATCACCAGCGGAGTGCGCCCCATCCGGTCTCGGGCCGCGTAAATCGCGCCGTCGGTCATCAGCAGCAGCGAGCACGAACCTTCGATCAGTTCCTGGGCATGGGCGATACCCGATGCGAAACTCGTTTCGCGGTTGATCAGTGTGGCTACCAACTCGGTCGGATTGATCCCTTTGCCGGTGGCCTCCGAGAAGTGCGTGCGGTGCCCGCGGAAGGCCTCGACCACCAGCTCCTGAAGGTTTGCCACGCGACCGACAGTCGCCAGGGCGTAGGTGCCGAGGTGCGACCCGATGATCAGCGGCTGATCCTCGAAGTCGCTGATCACGCCGATACCCGTCCGCCCTCGCATTTTCGACACGTCGGCGTCGAATTTGCTGCGGAACTGCGAATTGGTGATGTCGTGAATCACCCGGGTGAAGCCGTCGTCGTCGAGCACCGCCAGGCCGCCGCGGCGCGTGCCGAGATGGCAGTGGTAGTCGGTCCCGTAGAACAGGTCGCCGACGCAGTTGGCCTTCGCCGCCACCCCGTACAATCCACCCATTCGACACTCCTTGACAACAGCATGCCCGGGCCACGATCAATGGTCCGTGCGTTTTAGTTCTCGCCGCCAAGTTCGTCAAGCGCCGGCCATCGGTTCGCCATGCAGGCCTTCCGGCCGGCCCACTCCGTGCCGCGGTCGACGATGCACGGAGTGCAACTGCTACATTCAGAGCGCCCGGCGGATCCGCCGCTGGGGGCGGCCGAATACGGGTTTCGAAGCGGGCGCGGCCGGTGAGGCGGGGGCCTCCGAGGAGCCGGGCGATGCCGGAGGACGATCGACTTTCACGAAGGCCTCGAAACCTGGAATCTCATCGCGCTTCAAGAGGCGGTTGATCCGCATTTCGATTCGCGTCAGTTCGCTTCCTTCCGCCGGCGTTACGAACGTGTAGGCCACTCCCTCGCGGCCCATGCGGCCGGTACGGCCGACGCGGTGGACATAGTCATCGGCAAACTGTGGGATGTCGAAATTGATGATGTGCGAAATGCTCGAAACGTCGATCCCTCTCCCCACCACGTCGGTGGCCACAAGGCACTTCACCTTGCCTTCGCGGAAGCGGGCCATCACCCGGTCGCGGACGCGCTGTGCTAGATCGCCATGGATCATCGACACGCCCTCGAACTTCTCGGCCAGCTTGTCGTGAAGCCGCTCCGTGCCGCGCTTGGTGCGGCAGAAGATGATTGCCTGTTTCGGCTTGTCGCGCTGAAGCAAACGCGCCAATAGGGCGTACTTTTTCTCCGGATCGACCGAGAAGTGAAACTGCTCGATCGTTTCGACGGCAATATCGGTGGGCGAGAAATCGAGCGTCTGCGGATCGCGCATGTAGCGTTCCGCCAACCGCGCGACCGGGGGCGGCACCGTGGCACTGAGCAGCAGCGTCTGGCGCGACGCCGGGCACCGCCGCAGGATCTTCTCGATGTCGGGGCGGAAGCCGATGTCGAGCATCCGGTCGGCTTCGTCGAGGACCACCACGTCGAGGTGATCTAGGTTGAGCGTGCCGCGGCCCATGTGGTCGAGTACCCGGCCCGGTGTGCCGACCACGACGTGCGTCCCTTGGCGGAGTTGCTCGGCCTGCTGACGAAGCGGTTTGCCGCCATACACGGCGACGATGCTCAATCCGCGGCCGTGGGCAAGCTTGATGAACTCGTCGCGGACCTGCACGGCCAGTTCGCGCGTCGGCACAAGCACCAGCGACTGCGGACCGCGGTGGGTTGCTTCGGCATCAAGCCGTTCCAGGATCGGAATCGCGAACGCCGCCGTCTTGCCGGTGCCGGTCCGCGCCTGCCCCATGGCGTCGGCGCCCTTCAGCGCCAACGGGATCAGGCCGGCTTGCACCGGAGTGGGGTCCACGTAGCCCGCTTTGGCCAGGGCGGCGAGCATTGGCTGCGAGAGGCCCAGTTTTGCGAATGCCGCCGAGAGCCGGGCCTCGCTGGAATCGACGGAGACAGCCGGACGAGGCTTGGGACGCGCTTCGGGTGGGGCCTTTGGGGGAGTGGCCGGACGGGGCCGCCGCGTTTTGGTTGCTTCGGGGCTGGCGGGTGCCTCGCCTCGCGCCGGCTGCGCCAGTTCCTGACTTCGCCTGGGCCGGGCTGGTGGTTGTGGCTTAGGAGCGGCAGGTTTAGCGGCGGATGGCCGAGCGGCGGGCGGCGTTTTCGACCTCGCTTGTCTGGAACTCGCCGCTGCCGGTGTGTCTCCCGGCGTCGCCGCTGCTGACGAGCTGCCCGGCGCTGCCGGATCGACCGCTGGGCGCTGCTTTGGGGGCTGTGTCGGCTTGGGCGGCGCGGCCGCCTTCTGTGACTCCGCCTGTCTCGACGCTGGAGCTTGTTTCTGCGGCGGGACTTGCCCGGGCTGCTTTGGCTTGGCTGCCTGGCCTTGCGATTGCTTCGACCCCTGCGGCGGCTGACCCTGCTTCGGAGCTTGCGCCGTTTTCGGCGTCTGCGCCGGCTTCCGGGGCTGTGCCGGCTTTGGCTGCGCCGGCGGTTTCTTGTACTGGCCCTGGGGCGCGGCCTGCCCCTGATTCGAAGCTTGCGCGGGTCGCGTGGACTGCGCCGGCTTGGGGGGGCGTGCAGGCTCAACGGGCTCTGCCGACTCGTCAGGTTTCGCCGCGCGCCCGGTCGGCACGTAACCCGTTGGAGCGGGAGGCGGCTTGGGTCGAGCCGGTCGCTGAGGTCTCGAATCGTCTGATCGACGTCGCTTTTCCAAAACGGATCTCCGCTGCGAGGGCGAGGAATCGTGTGACTAGACGGCGGGGCAGCCTACTCGCCGTGGTAACTTTAGCGGTGCGGGTTCGTCTTCGTCAACGAGCGCCCCGCCTGTCCACCCTTTGATGGACGGCGATCGACCGTGTTCTCCTCGGCTGCTTCACGCGCCCGCCACCCAGGCCTCGAGTGCCTGGAATTGCCGTGTGAAGTCGTGTTCACCTATGCCATAGGGGCTTTTGAAGAAGCTTGCCAGAAAGGTCATCAGGCCAATCTCGCCTCGTCGCCAGGCCTTCTCCGTGAAGCGAGCGAGGTCCAGCACCAACGGGCCGGCCAGGAGCGAGTCGCACCCTTGCCAAATGAACTGGAGCGTCATCGGCGTGCCCAGGAACCCGGTGAAATGGATGTGGTCCCAGGCGGTCTTCCAGTCGCCCAGGCTCTCGATGTACTCGATCGAAACCAGCGTCTGCGGCCGGTAACCAAGGATTTCGCCGATCAGGTGATCCTTGCTGGCCACCTTCGATGCCTTGTTCGCCGGGTCGTTGAGCACCACCCCGTCCAGGTTGCCGAAAATATTGTGCCCGACCCAACTCATCACGTGCAGGTTTCGCTGCCGGAACATCGGCGCAAGCACGCTCTTCATCAGCGTCTCGCCCGTCTTGCCGTCGCAGCCCATATGCCGCGCCTTCCGCTGCCGGGCGAGATCGTCGATCGCCGGGGGCGAAGATCCAAGCGATGGGGTGAAATTGACTGCCGACAAGCCCATCTCGATCGCCGCGATCGCATACAGCGAACTGGCAGGCAGCCGGCACGTCGACCAGTCGTCGAGCGTCGCGTCCAGTTCCGCCCACCTGCTCGGCAGATCCGCGGGCTGCACCGGCGGCTCGGTGGAGGCTACGTTCACCAACACCAAATGCTCGAGGTTTTCAGCGGCGATGAACTCGGCAAGATCGCCCTGCAGTCGGCGAATGCAGTCGCGCGGTGTCGGGTCCTGTGGCAGGTCGAGCGATGCCAGGTCCTCCACGGCTGCTCCTGATCTGCACAACACGCCCGGCCGAATGCGCAGGTCGATCTCGGCGAGGTCGTCGCGGCACTCGTCGACCAGCCGCCCGTCGATCGCCCGGCTCGAATTCGCCAACTCCAGCGCCGAATCACGAAGGGATCCGGCACGGATTTCGTGCCCGCCGACAACGAAGCTCTCCCAGGCAGCCAGTTCAAGCCCGGCAAACTGCGGCAACTCGCTCACCAGTCCGGCGGCGCCGATTAGTCTCCGCTTTAGAGCGCACAACCCGAGGGTGGCCGTGGAGGCCACACCCCCTCGCGCGCCAACCAACCAGAGACCGATGCGTGGCGAGACCATGAACCTGCCGTTCGTCTTATGCCTTGCTGCTATTCTTGGTTCCGCATTCCACGACGCAGCACTCCCTGCACCGCCTGGGCTCGCTACACGCACCCCTGGCCGTCATCGCCCCCAGACTCACTATCGGCCGTCCGGCACAACTACCTTTCCGCCGACAGCACCTGCCGCAACAACGCCGACAAATCATCATACGGCACATCGGAAGGGGGGCCTGGAGAGTATTGGAGAATGGCGTTCTGGGTCCGTTCCGGCAGTGACAGGAGCGTTGACGATACGGTCCCAAACGACGGTCCGGTCATAATGACACCGCGACGGCCACGGGCGTCGGGCTTGCGCGCGAACGTGCGGCTGGCAACAGCCAGGAAGGCCACCGCCGAATCGAGCCTCTGCAGGGTGAGCAACCGCCGGGCAAACTCCTGACGTTCATCCCGAACGTCGTCCAGATCGCCGTTGGTGAGCAGGTGCAGCCCTGGGGTGAGCGGAATAATCCTGATCTCGTCGCCGCCGTAAACGACGGCAGCCGTTTTGGCGTCGGCAACCAGATAATTCACGCCGGCATACTTGTTGGTGGCCAATTCCTTGGCCGCATGCTCCGCAGCCTGCTGGGTCGTGCGAAAACTGAGCAGTTCGCGGCATAGCAAGCCGCGGGAACGGGGCTCCGCCGGAACCTGCATCTTCATGCGGTTGGCCGCCACCGCGACGAGGCCGTACTGGTTGATTCCCAGCCATGTGCCACCGGCCTTGCGATCGATGCCACAGATGACTCGCGGCCGCCCCGACTGGATGCGGGGAGCTTGGCTCGGACGGTCGAAAGACTCCTCCCGATTCTGGGCCAGGAGGATGGGAGCATCCTCCGCCGCCTGATACTGTATCGCCAGAAGACACATCGATTCGTCCTGTTCGGCCATCCCACAATTGGCTAACTTAGCCGTTGATTGGCGATTATGACACCCCCTTATCAAGGGGAAGCTGGCGGATCCCAGATTTTTCTACTTGAGAAGGCGGCGGGAAGGCCGTACGCTTCAAGTTCGCCCATTGCGCGATCGCCGCGCGCTGACGGGAGCACGAATGAGCCTGGGGCGAGGGCCCCTGGACTGAAAGCCTTTTGGAGAACCGTTTCAGAGTCCTCAACAAGGTCCGTCGGCCGGATCGTCGACCAGGTTCTGAAACAGCGTCTTTGGACCGAGCATGACGAGTAGACCCCACCAGCCCCCCGATCGAATCCATCTCCACACGCAGTCCCGCATGGGGAGGTTGATGGGAGTTCAAGTGGTGGGAGTCGGCAGCAGTGTTCCCGACTACTGTGTCCGCAACGAAGATCTCGCCGCGCTTGGCCACGACGCCGACTGGATTGTGCAGCGGACGGGAATTCACCAGCGGCGGCATGCCCCCGAGGGAGTGGCGACGAGCGATCTGGCGACCGAAGCAGCCCGTCGAGCGATCGATTCGGCTGGCGTTTCGCCCGATGACATCGACCTGTTGATTCTCGGCACCTTCACTCCCGACATGCCGTTGCCCGCCACCGCCTGTCTGGTGCAGGATCGGCTTGGGCTGCGGGCGCCGGCCATGGACATCCAGGCCGCCTGCGCGAGCTTTGTCTATGCGATGTACACGGCGATGCAGTTCGTGGCCACGGGTTCCAGCCGGCTGGCCCTGGTCATCGGCGCCGACTGCAACTCGCGGATCGTCAATCCGGCCGACGCCAGGATCTATCCATTGTTTGGCGACGGCGCCGGCGCCGTGATCTTGGCGCCCGGCAGTCCGGAGCAAGGGTTTCTTTCCTGCGCGTTCGGGTCGGACGGTTCGGGCACCGGCCTGCTCTGCCGCCGCATGGGCGGCTCGCGACTCCCTTTTCACCACGGCCCCTCGGCCGACGGCTTGCACTTTATGCACATGGAAGGCCGGCCCATCTTCAAGTGGGCCGTGCGACTGCTGCACGATACGACTGCCGACGTGCTCCGGGCGGCCGGAATGACGATCGACGATCTCGACCTGGTGGTCTTCCACCAGGCAAATCTGCGGATCATCAACGCGGCCGCCGAGGAGTTGAAGATCGACCAGCGCCAGATGTTCAACAATGTAGACCGCTACGGCAACACTTCCGGCGGCAGCATCCCCTTGGTGCTCGACGAGGCACAGCGGGCCGGGCGGATCAAGCGTGGCGATCACATCCTGCTCAGCGGCTTCGGCGCCGGGCTGGTATGGGGCACCGCGCTGATCCGCTGGTAGACTCCCCTCTGCCCGTCGTCCTTTGCCCCGCCCCTTTTCGAGGTCAACGGATCGACTCATGAAAGAGCTGAAACAGCTTCCCGCGCGGAGCGAGGTCAAGCCGGGCGACACCTGGGACCTCTCCAGCCTCTTTGCCAACGACGATGCCTGGGAGAAGGCGTTCGCTGAATGGGAAGCCCGGATCGGCGACTACGGACGTTTCGAAGGCAAGCTGGCCGCCGACGCCGACATGCTGCTGTCGTGCCTGGACTTCGACCGCGATTTCGACCGTGCCGGCGAGCGGCTGGGGGTCTATGCGATGCTCAACGTCGCGGAAGACACCACCGACAGCACCTACCAGCGGATGCAGGGCCGCTACACCAACGCCGCCAGCCGCGCTGCCCAGGCGGCGGCGTACATCCGCCCGGAGATCCTCGCCATTCCCGCCGCGCGGATGCAGGAGTATCTCCAGGACGAGCGGCTTGCTCCTTACCGGCTCCAGCTCGAGCGGCTGCTGCGATACAAGCCGCACACGCTCTCCGAGAGCGAGGAGCGGTTGCTGGCCATGCAAAGCGAGATGGCGCAAGCGGCCGGCAAGATTTTCCGCCAGCTCAATAACGCCGATCTCCGTTTCGGCAACACGAAGAATGAGAAAGGGGAATTGGTCGAGCTGAGCCACGCTACTTTCTCGACGCTGCTGCATTCACCGAAACGCGCCGTCCGGCAACGCGCGTTCCACCAATACTACCGATCGTATGCCGAGCACCAGTACACTCTGGCCGCTGCCCTGGAGGGCTCGATCCAGCGCGACATCTACTACGCCAGGGCCCGCAGGTTTCCCAGCGCCTTGGAGGCGGCCCTGTTTCCCGATCGCGTGCCCGTATCGGTGTACGATCAACTGGTCGCATCGGTGCACCGCCACCTTCCCTCGCTGTACCGCTATTACGATCTCCGCCGCCGGAGGATGAAGCTCAAGGAGATTCACCATTACGACACCTACGTGCCGATCCTCAGCGAGTTGGAGACCCGGCACCAGTGGGACGAGGCGGTGGACCTGGTCATCGAGGCCTTGGCTCCCCTGGGTGCCGAGTATGGCGAGGTCCTCGCCCGCGGACTGCGCGGCCGCTGGTGCGACCGTTACGAGAATCGCGGCAAGCAGAGCGGCGCGTTCAGCGCGGGCTCATTCGACGGCGACCCATACATTCTCATGAACTACCAGCCGGACGTGCTCGATCACGTGTTCACACTGGCCCACGAGGCCGGCCATTCGATGCACAGCCACTATTCGGCGAAGAGCCAGCCCTACCAGTACTACGACTACACGATCTTCGTCGCCGAAGTAGCCAGTACGTTCAATGAGGAACTCCTCAGCCGACACCTGATGGGAAAGGCCCAGGACGATCGACGCCGGGCGTACCTTGTGAACCGGCAGATCGACGCCATGCGAGGCACAATCTTCCGCCAGACGATGTTCGCTGAATTCGAGAAGATCACACATGGTCTGGCCGAATCGGGCGAGCCGCTCACGGTTGACCGCTTCAAGAGCATCTATCGCGAATTGCTCGAACGCTACTTCGGACCCGACTTCGCGATTGACGAGGAACTCTCCCTGGAGTGCTTCCGCATCCCGCACTTCTACCGGGCGTTTTATGTCTACAAATACGCCACCGGCATGTCGGCCGCCATCGCCCTGGCCGAACGAGTGCTCGGCGGCGGCCAGCGCGAACTGGACGACTATCTCAACTTCCTCCGCAGCGGCTCCTCCAAGGATCCGCTCGACCTGCTCCGCGATGCCGGTGTCGACATGGAGCAACCGACCGCCGTCGACACCGCGATGGAACGCTTCGGCCGGCTGGTCGACGAACTCGACGAACTGATGGGCTGACGGGATCCGGAGATTTTGGCGGAAGCTGTTACGGTGCGGCCGTCTCGGCCGCGCTTCCTGCTGGCGCGACTCCTGCGCCGCTGAAACGTCGGGCCGATCTCGAAAGGTCGAGTTGAAAGCCGGGCTCCCATCGGCTTGGATGCCATGGCCGCGCTCGATATAATCTATTTGTGGCCGTGAGCGGTGCCGCTCTCTTCCCTGTGGCCGGTGAGACATGAGTACCACAGCCCGATTCTCTCTCGCTGAGTACGACCGGATGATCGCGGCCGGTGTGTTCGATGAACGCGACGGCCGGCATTTGGAACTGATTCACGGGGAGATCCGCGAAATGACTCCACCCGGCCCGGAGCATGAGGAGATCCTGGAATTGCTCACGGAGTGGAGCTATTCCATCCTTCCATCCGGGGCGGTCCGTATTCGGATTCAGGACAGCATCGGCTTGCCGCCTCTCGAAAGCGCTCCGGAGCCGGATGTTGTATGGGCGGTGAGGAAGTCATATCGCCGCGTTCGGCCGAGCGCGAAACGAATCCTGCTGATTATCGAGGTTTCCGACAGCAGCCTGAATTACGATCGCCACGAGAAGGCGGATCTATACGCCGCGGCCGGAATCGCCGATTACTGGATCGTCAATATTCCTGAACAGAACGTTGAGGTCCGGCGGCAGCCCACCGATGCAAAGTACCGGTTGCTGGAGGTTTTTAGCGGCGGGCAGGAGGTTCGCCCACTGGCCTTCCCGCAAATCGCTCTCCGCCCGGCGATTCTGTGGGCGGAGCGGTGACGATCGGTCGGCTGCCCCTCAGATCGGCTTGAGCGTGGTGACCCACAACAGAGGCTTGCCGGCTTCGTCCAGCCGGACTTCGCTTTTCAGCCTGGCCTGAAACAGCGTCTTGTCCAGGAGCAGGCTGTAGGTTGTTCGCCGCTGAGGCAGATTGACGATCGTCTTTTCCGGATCGATGCCGTGGCGGGCCAGCGCGTTGTGATCCACCAGCACTGGCACGTTGAGCCGTTCGCCGACCGCCTTCAGAACGGTAGTGATCGGCACGTTTTGCACGTTGATGTCGAGAAACTCGTGCATCGACGGCAGAACTTCCGCGGGTCGCTTCTCCGACTCCCAGCCTACTGGCCAGAGTTCCATATCCTTTCGCGCGGGCACAATCCGATACTCAATGCCGCCGGATCCGGTCTCTCCCACGACGAGGGCAAATCCGAGCGGTCGCACGACACAGGCCAAGGCCGTGCCGCACGACACGCCGGACAGTTCCTCGGCGATCGTGTCGCTTTGAGCGGGCTCGCGCAGCGACGCATCGGCCCGCAGCGGCGAGGCGAGCGTTGGGGCGACGCGGCGAATGAAGTCGGCGCGGGCGATTCCCTGGGTAGAGAAACCGACTGGCTGCGCCAGGTCGCGGCGGGCTCGATCCAGCGCGCTGCTGCCGAGTCCGAATGCCCCTTTTGCCTCGCGCTCGCTGAGCGGGCCGTGGGCCCCCAGATCGTCGAGCCACGCCGCCAGCCGCCGGGACTCGGTCGGCCGAAAGCGCGCTCCGGGTACGACGATCTCGCCCGTTGAAACCAGCGCGCCGGTGACGAAATAGGTTGGCGACGAATCGGGTCCGCGCCGCTCGATGCCCGTCACGTCGCCCGGCCGCTCAGAGCGAATCCGCAGGTTTTGCACCCCAGCCTGGCCCAGCGCCCGCAACCACTCCTGGCCAGCCGTTGCCGGCACCCGTGCCTCGATATAGACCTCTAGCTCGACTCGGCCTGCCCCCAGGGCCACACTGGGAAGAACAATCGCAAGCGGGAGTATCAATCCGCCGAACCGCATGGCAATCAACTCCTTTGTTCCCTTCGCACCGGCCGAAGATCGGGTTCCATATCGTCCCTCTTCCGATTATAGCCCGCGGCTCGTCCTCCGCCGCCCAGGGGGGGAGTTACAGCGGTGACCGGATATGTCACAATAGCCACCGATAGTCTTCGGTCGAACCCTCCGGCGGGGTCCCCGGTCCGGCGCGTCCGACATCCCAGAATACGGTATCCCACGTTAGATCGCGGAGGAGCACAGCATGGCACGTCCGGTCACGATGTTCACCGGCCAATGGGCTGATCTGCCGGCGGAAGAATTGGCGCGGAAGTTCAAGGAGTACGGCTTTGACGGTTTGGAGTTGGCCTGCTGGGGCGACCACTTCGAGGTCGACAAGGCGCTCAAGCAAGGCGACTACTGCGCCAAGAAGCGCGAGATGCTCCAGAAATACGGCATGCAGTGCTGGGCGATCAGCAATCACCTCGTGGGGCAGGCGGTGTGCGACATCATCGACGGCCGCCACCAGGCGATCGTGCCGCCTCACGTTTGGGGCGACGGCAATCCGGAGGGCGTGAACCAGCGCGCCGCCGAGGAACTCAAGAACACGGCCCGCGCGGCGCAGAAGTTCGGCGTCAGCGTCGTCAACGGCTTCACCGGTTCGAGCATCTGGCACCTGCTCTACTCGTTCCCGCCGGTGTCGCCGAAGATGCTCGACGAAGGATTCAAGCTGTTTGCCGAGCGGTTCAATCCGATCCTCGACGTCTTCGCCGAGTGCGGGGTGAAGTTCGCCCTGGAAGTGCATCCCACCGAGATCGCCTTCGACCTCTACACGGCCGAGCGGGCGCTGGAAGCCATCAACTACCGCGAGGAATTCGGCTTCAACTTCGACCCCAGCCACCTGATCTGGCAAGGTGTCGACCCGGTCGAGTTCATCCGCCGCTTCCCCGATCGGATCTACCACGTCCACATGAAGGACGCCATTGTGACCTTGAATGGCAAGACCGGCATTCTCGCCAGTCATCTCAACTTCGGAGATCCTCGCCGCGGCTGGGATTTCCGCTCGCTCGGCCATGGCGGCGTCAACTTCGAGGAAATCATCCGCGCCTTGAATGTGGCCGGTTACCGCGGCCCGCTGTCGGTCGAGTGGGAAGACAGCGGCATGGACCGCGACCACGGTGCCAAGGAAGCCTGCGAGTTCGTCCGCAAGGTCGACTTCGAGCCGAGCAAGGTTGCTTTCGACGCCGCCTTTGACAAGGAAGAGCAGAAGGCCAAGGCCTGACGCGAACCACCCCACAGGCCCCTCTCCCGTTCGCGGGAGAGGGGATCCATCCACTCGGTTCAACAGTTTCAATCGGAGCGGCCTGCCCGACGGTCGGGCAACTTCTCTTCTGCCCGCCGCACTCGATCAGCCCGTTATCGGCGCCGTCGGTAGCAGGTGAAACGGCAGCGCCCGCGGCCGCAACTCGAACCGGAACATCGTGCCGTGGATCGGTTCGCCATCCACGTTGACCTGCAATTCCTCCCGGGTGTGGACCTCGACCCACGGAACGCGCGTGTAAACGACCCGATCGAGATTGGCCTCGGGGCGCAGCGTCATGTAGTCCGACAACAGCGTGCCCAACTCCGTCCAGGATACGTTGGGGATAACGACGACATCGAACACCCCGTCGTCGAGCACCGCCTGGGGGGCCAGGCGGAAACCGCCGCCGGCCTGCGGCCCGTTGGCCACCGCCAGCGCCAGCAAATCTCCCTCCCAGTCGAAGTCGGGACCGGTGAGGCGCGCGTAGCGCGGTTCGACTTGGGTAAACTGCACCAGGCCGGTGAGAAAATAGGCGAACCGTCCCAGCGCCTGCTTGAGTCCCTGGGGCGTGTCGGTGGTTACCTCGGCCCCAAAGCCGCCGCTGGCGGCGTTCACGAACCAGTGGCCGTTCACCCGGCCCACGTCGATCGGCACGGCCTGAGTCTCGATGGCCAATTGGAATGCCAGTTTCGGATCGTCGGACGGAATGCCGCAGGCGGTGGCGAAATCGTTGCCGGTCCCAAACGGAACCAGGCCGACGGAGCACGCGGCTCGGCCGTCTTTGAGCACGCCGTTGAGCACGCCGTGCAGCGTGCCGTCGCCACCGGCGGCGACGACGGTGTCAACTCCCGCGGCGACCGCCTCCTCGGTGAGGCGGCTCGCCTCGGAAGGATGATCGATCGGCCGAACGGTGACTTCATGCCCCCTCGAGCGGCTCTCCTCAATCGCCGCGGCGAAGGCCTCGTCGGCCTCCGCCGGGCGGTTGCAGACCACGAGAACCCGCCGCGTGCGGTACACGGTGGGCGGGGGTTGGCCATTGGTTGTCATGCGGTTCTCCTGACGCACCCGCGGAGCGAGGACAACCTCGCTCCGCGGTAACAAGCGGCGCGTAATGCTATTCCGGCCGATTGGTCAGGACAAACGGTTCCAGCAGGCCATAGCCTACCGTATGGTACCCTCCGCCGGGCGGCGGACCGCCCTCCGGCGCTACCCGGAACGCGTGCGGCCACGCGGCTCCAAGCCGCGGATTGCCGTGGTGCGGACCGAGCGTATTCTTCAGTGTGCCGACGATCACCACCTCGACCGTGTTCTCGCCGGCCTGGATGGCATCGGTCACATCGCAGGTCCAAGGCTGGTAGGCCAGCCGGCGGACCGGCCGGCCGTTGACGCTCACCCGAGCCACGCTTCCGTACCAGGCCGGCAGCGACACCTCGTAGCGGCCGCTCTTCTTCGTGGTCGAGAAGGTCTGAGTGTATGCCACACCCTGGGCGTAGAACGGGTGGCCCTGTTCGTTCCAGTTTCCAAGCTCGAGCGGCTCATCCGCAGTGAGCACAAACCCGGCACCGGTCGCCCGCAGGCGGAAATCGCCGGTCACGTAGGCAGGCTCGATTTCATGCATAATGCTGAACGGCTGCGCCTTGAGCGTCACCACGTTTTCGCCCGCCTTGGCCTCGTTGGCAATCGGGATCTGGATGAAGGCACGGTCGAGCCACCAGTCGCCGGCACTGGCCTGAACCGGCTGGCCGTTGCACGTGATTGAGTACAAATCGGGCCGCTCGATCACAATGCTGAGCCGCTCCGGGACGTTGCCTTCGACCGTGAAACGATAACTCATCTCGAAGCCGCTTTCGGGCGGAAACGTCTTGCGGATCAGTTCGTCGCGGAACTGCACTTCACTGTCCCACGGATTACGCGGCATGCCGTTCTTCTGGAACGCCATCTGGTTGGCGACGTAGAAGTAGACATTCTTTCGCGTCTCGCCCCCGGCGGTGATGTCAACGTAGTCGAGCGTGAGCACGTTGGGGCCCAGACGGTGAATCTGCATCTGCCCGTCGGGCTTGAGCGTCACCGCGTCAGCGGCCGCCGGTGCTGCTGCGGCAGCAGAAGCCGGCTTGCCCGACAGCAGCACGAGCAGGCTGCCGCAGGGCGGAAGGCTGTAGCGGGCCTCGACCGTCCCATCTTTGAAAGTGCAGCCGTAGGGCGACGCCGCGCCGGTCTGCGGGTCCCATTGCTCGATGCTCGCCGCCTTGGCAACGAAGCTGCCGGTCGAGGGAGCTTCGATGCTCGTATTGACCAGGAAGAGCAACTCACCGTCATCGAGCCGGCGGCGCTGGTGGAAGAGTTTGCCGGAATCGCCCTCGTCGCGCCGGATCACGAAGCCATCGTCGGAGAGTGACAAGAGCGTTTCAGGCAGCTTTGCGGCCTCCAGGCGAGCCCAGCCGGCCTGATCGGCGGCCTTTTGCAGGCGATCCGAAGGTTGTCCATCGACCAGGGAGGGCGGATCACCGCAGCAGATGATACGGCCCCCCGCTTTGGCGAAATCCTCGATCAGCTTCGCGGTCCTGTCGTTGAGGCCTGCGGTGCCCGGCGGGAGGACCACGGTGTGGTACTCGGCCTCCCCGACGCGAAGTTGCTTGCCGCTCACGCTTCCGTGGTCGCCCATGATCTGCTCGCAGCCTAGGTCGTACTCCACCTGGGCCGCCTCGAGCCGGTTGACCAGATCCTGGAACTCGTTGCCGAGTTGCCCCAGTTGCTGCTTGTGGCCCGGATCCGGTTGATAGAGCCACGCCGAAGTGGTGGGCTCGAGGACCAGGATTCGGTTGACCTGCTTGCCGGAGGAGATGGCCGCCGAGAGCCGTGTGAAGTACTCGGCCATCACGTGGTAGTCTTCCCACCACGGCTCGTGGTAAGAAAACGACTGCGGATGATCGCGCTTCCGCGCACCACGGAGCGTGATGTACGACAGGTGCTCGTCCATCGTGTTCACGCCCAGCACGTAGAGCCAGTCGCCAATCCGCTTCATGTCCTCGAAGCGGAGATCCCATCCGCCGGCGCCGTAGGCCTCGCAGAGAGTGCGCTGGCGTCCGATCTGGTTGGCCACGCTCGCAAGCTCTCTGACAAACCGCGCGTTGCCGAACTGGGCGTTCACTCCTTCGTCGTACTGGTTCATCAGGCAGTCGATCGCCGGCCGCTGGTGCCAGGCATACATCGCCATGTTGTCCGGTCCGTGCGACGTGCCCGGCCAGCCGTGTTCCCAATAGTGGCCGGTGAACTCCAGATTGTGCTGTTCGCAATACTCGTAGCAGGGCTTGGCCCAATGTTCGATGAACTGTTCCAGCAGAAGCTGGTGATAATTGTGCCGCACTCGCTGCCAATCGCCTGTCGGCCGCAGCAGAGCAGGGAGATGGTCGGCGATGTTGTAGCCCCACCGCTCCTGCGATTCCTCGGCCAGGTGCTCGTTCCAGTGGATGCCGCCCGCTGGGGTCAGGTGCGGCTCGTCAGTGAAAACGCCCGGACAACGGCCGCCGAACTCCTGGCCGATCTCCCGCCGGTAAGGCTCCAGGGTCACTTCGATGAATTTCTCCGTCACCCCCGGTTTGAGCAGATCGACGTACCACTTGCCGGCGAACCAACCGCCCGCTGGGGCCTCGATCCAGGAGAAGACCATGTATTTGCCTTCGGGCAGCGACTGGCCGGCGCGAGCTGCGCCGGTCACCTGCTCGTAACCATCGCCGGTCATGCGGAACACGGCCGCCACTTCGGAGCCGAGGTTCTCCGGCCGGGGGACCTCGCGCATTGCCAGGCCGCGACCGCGGGATTCCGGCATCGCGTCCGGCACCAGCCCGCCGGCAAAGCCTGAAGGATAGGAGTTCTCGTCGTAAATCCAGATGTTCATGTCGAGCCGCTCGGCCTCGCGCAAAGCGACTTTCCACAGCCGGAACCAATCATCGCTGAGATAAGGCGTCATCAGCCCGGGCCGCGGATGGACGAAGGCCTGCTTTACTTTCTGCCGGGCGAGATCCTCGAGCGTGCCGGCGATCTGCTCTTCGGTCAGCAGGTCATTCCAGACCCACAGTGGCGCCGAAGCGTATTCGCGCGGCGGATTGACAAATACTTGCTTGACGTCGTCAGCCTGCTCGGCGCGCGACGGCGAGATCGTCGCGATGCAGCCGATCGCGACCAGCACGAGACAAACGGTTCGCTTCATGGCGATGTTCCCTACGAAAACCAGTGTGGTGTGTCAGTCGGCTGTCGCAAATTCTTGTTGGATGAAGGACGCCGCGGCCTCCCATTGATCGGCGGCTTTCTCAAAATCAATCTGCATGGGCTTCACGGTTTCCGGCGTCTCCACTCTCGTTTCAACCTCGACGCCGCTGCCGAGCGGGATCTGAGCGCTGGGACCGGCCGCCAGTTTTGCCTCCACCGCGGGAGAAAGCAAGTACTCGATAAGCCGCTGGGCGTTCTCCTTGTGCGGAGCGCCCTTGACGATCGCCAGAGTGTTCGGAATGAAAAGCGTGCCCAGGCCGTCTTCGCCCTGATCGGGATAAACGATCGCCACGGGCATCGCCTTATCGATTTCGACGATAGCGTCGTCGGTATCGGTGATGCCGAAAGCCGCCTCGCCGGCCGCCACCGTCAGCGCCACCTGCTTATTGCCCGAAAGGATCTGGACTTCGTTTGCCTTCACACTGCGGAAGAAGCCTTTCGCCTCATCCTCGCCCCAGGCAGCGAAGAGGCACGCCGCGTGGGTGGCGGTGGTGCCGAAGAGCGGTTTGGCCATGGCCGCCCGGCCGCGCCATTTGTCGTCGGCCAGATCGAGGATCGATTGCGGCCGTTCGGCTTCCGGAACCAAGTCCGTGTTGACGATCAGGATTCGCGCCCGGCCGGCAAACCCGTGCCACAGGCCGTCGCGGGAGCGGTACATCTCGGGAAAACGCTCTGCCGCCGCCGGCCGGTAAGGTTCCAGCAAACCCTGTCGCGCCAACCGCAGCGTATTGAGGATCTCATTGTTCCAGAACACATCGCAGCGCGGATTCGCCCGCTCGGCGATGATCGCGTTGGCCAGCCCGACGGTCTTCGTCGCTTCCGTGTCGAACTTGGGGACGACTCTCAACCCGCTCTCGGCGGTGGACTCACCGAAAATGGGCTGCGAGAATTCCTGGTCGAGCGCCGTGTAGACGACCACGTCGCGGTCGGAGGCCGCCCAGCAACCCGGCAGCGCGAGGGCGGAGATGACCAGTGCGATCATCAATCGCCTGAGGTGATACCGGCGGACCGTTTTCGTCATCGAGCATTCCCTCACGATCTCGTTCTCCCTGATTTGCCAGTCGTCAACTACAATAGGGTAGGGGCGGCGACACTTGATCGCAATGGCCGGGCGCGGAAGGCACGCGGAGGACCGCCACATGGAACGGGCAGAACGAAACGCATGGGACGCGACAGGCGCCATTGACCGGCGGGGTTTCCTCGCGCTGGCGTCGTGGGCCGTTGCGGCGCCGATCCGGGCCGCCGAATCTCCGCCCGAGATTCCGGCAGATTCGCCGCTGCGGTTGCCGGCGGTGGATGAAGCTGTGCTTCGTGCGGCCGGATTCCGCAAACTCGCCGGCACCCATCTGACGCTCTTCACCGACTTGCCGGCCGCTCCGGAGATCGAAGAGTTGCCCCAGGCCTTCGACCTGGCCTTCCCGCAGTGGTGCGAGTATTTCCACGTCGATGCCGCCCGGCACTCTGACTGGCGAGTGACCGGTTTCTTGGGGAAGGACCGCAGCCGGTTCGAGCAGGCCCGGGTGCTGCCGGCGGACGTGCCGGACTTTCACTCCGGATTTTCCTGGAATCATCGGTTGTGGTGCTACGAACAGGCGAGCGATTACTACCGGCGGCATCTCCTGCTGCATGAGGGGACGCACAGTTTTATGAATACGCTGCTTGGCCACTGTGGACCTCCGTGGTACATGGAGGGCGTGGCCGAGTTGTTGGCCACGCATCACTGGCAGGACGGCCGCCTGACGCTGAACTACTTCCCAGCCGAAAAGGCCGACACACCGATGTGGGGGCGGATCAAGGTCATCAAGGACGACTATTCCGCCCAGCGGGCCAAACCGCTCGAAATGGTGTTTGAATACCGGTGGCCGGCGCTGTCGGAGGTCGAGCCCTACGCCTGGTGCTGGGCGGCGGCCGCATTCTTCGACCGCCATCCCCGCTACCGCGAACGGTTCCGGCAGCTTGTGCCGCTGGTCCGCCAGAAGGATTTCACCGCCCGGTTTCGCCAAATGCTGGCCGACGACTGGGCGGAACTGAGGGAAGAGTGGCAGGTGTTTGTTACCGACCTGGAATACGGCTACGACGTCGCCCGTGCGGCGGTCGAGTTTGCGCCCGGGCAGGCGATTCCACCGACGGGCGGGCGGGCGACGATCGAGGCGGCGCGCGGCTGGCAATCGAGCGGGTTGCGGCTCGATGCGGGCAAGACGTATCGCCTTCGTGCCGCCGGCCGTTATCAGATCGCCGACCGGCCGCAGACCTGGTGGTGCGAGCCGGGCGGGGTTTCGATCCGTTACTACCGCGGTCGCCCGCTGGGAATCCTACTGGCAGCCGTCCGGCCCGACGAGGCCGGGCCACTCAGCGCACTTTTGGATCCGATGGCCGTCGGTCTGGAGACGATGATCAAACCACTGTCGTCCGGCACGCTCTACCTGCGGATCAACGATTCGGCGGCCGAGTTGGCAGACAACGCCGGCACGCTGGCGGTGGCGGTGGACGAAGTGCCGGCGCCGTAAATCGCGGGGCCGGTTCAGCCGTCTCAGGCCTTTGGGGGAACCAAGGGGTTGGTCCAGGCGGACCGGCCGGCCTCATCGATGACTTCAACGCGGATCCACTGGCGTTTGCCGCCGAACGACCATTGGGCGCTGGTGAGGGTCCTGCCGTCTTCCGCCTGGACGATGTGGCCGCCGGCCGCGCCGTCGAAGAAGAAGTTGACCTGCCTCACCGGGCTGGTGGCGATGCGGATGACGCCCGTCTCGATGCGGCAGTCTTCGATCACCGGGCCGCAGGAGGCGTAGTAGCAGCCAGCGGCGATGGCGTCCATGATCCGGGCCGTATCGAGCGATGGAGCCTTGATCATGGTCCAGCCGCGATCGATCTCGCTCGTCTTGTGGACGTCGTCGGTGGCCACGGCTGGCAGCAACCGGCCCTTGTTGAGCAACTGGTCCCAATGGACCGCGCCAGAGCCCTTGTTCCACCGCAGATGGCAAACGGCGTTGAAGACCTCCAGGCCGACATACCCGGTGACTTCGGTCATTTCCTCAAGCGAATGAGCGGTCCAGTACGGATGGGCGTAGATCACCTTGCCGCCCGCTGCAACTACCTTGTCGATCAGGGTCTGGGCCGGCAGGTCGCGGGCCAATTCGAAGGGATGGGGGAGATTGAGGCAGACGAAATGGTGTGCCGGGGCGCCGGTGCCGGTCGCGGGGTGCGCCTCCATGCCGCTGATCGCCAGGAAATCGTCGTCGGAGCGGCCGCTCAGGTCGTTGGTCTTCCAGTGATCGGTAACGGCCACGACCTGATAGTCCGCCTCGCGATACTGCGCGAGCCGGGTGGCCACATCGACATCGCCGTCGGACGTCGTAGTGTGGACGTGCAGGGCCGCCTTATACCAATGTCCTTCCTGCTCGAACGGATTGGTCTGGGCCTTTGCCGGAGAATCCGCCGGCGCCTGGGCGGCAGCCTCGCGAGTGGACAGGACGGCTGCTTGAGCGGCCATCGCGCCGGAGATCTTGATGAACGTTCTGCGGTCCATGGCTTTCGACCTCGTCAATGGAATGAGTGGTGATGAGCGGATTCGGTGTCTTCGTCTAGTCTTCTGGTTATCGCCCCATTTCGTATTCCAGTGTGAACTGGTGCTGCGACACATCGCGTTGGATAGCGGTACCCTTGCATGGACTGCCGTCGCGCGAGTCGATCGTGTAGACCTCGATTCGATTCTCCCGGGGCAGGAAACGGTTCACGCGGAGCCAGTGCTCGTGGTAATCGGAGAGCAACTCGTAGACTGTCCGTCCTGCGTCATTCTTCGAAGCCAGCCGCAATGCCTGCGTCCGGCTCTGATCACCGGAAAGGATCAGGAACAGGTTTTCGTGCTTGCGGAAGCACTTATCCCACATCTGCTGGGGTGAATTGCCGCGCGAGCCGTGCACCTTGCACCACTGCATGCGACCCTTGGGCGCGTGGCGGAATTCGTCGTCTGTCTTCGGTTTTTCCACCGGTCCCAGGCCCATGTGCGTGGTGACGATGGCCCGCCGGGAGGCGTTTTCGTAAAGGACTCGATCGGCCCATTCGAGGATATCGTCCGGGGCATTGCATTCCAGGTGCAGGAACACGAAATCCATGCCGCCCGCTGAGAAACGCTGGCAACTGTTGGCATTGTCGCCCGAGATCGAGGGGGCCGACCCGGCGTAACAGCCGCCGTACCACGGAAACCCGGCGAACCGGGCGGCGGGAAAGTACTGCTGGAAGAGGCTGCTGTCGCCGCTGGCCTTCATGTCATGGTTGCCCAGCGAGATCCCGTAGGGGATGCGACCGTGCAACTGGTCCATTGAGCGCCGAGCCAACTCCCATTGCTCGGGTACGTTGATGTCCACGATATCGCCGACGTGCGAGACGAAGACAATTCGCTGCGACTGGAGATTGTCGACGATCCACCGCATGTGGGCGTCGAAAGCAGGGTTGGTCAAAGGGGCCGTGCTTGCAGGCTCGGCCTTGGTGCCCTTTCCCCGGTACTCCTGGGTATCGGGAATCACGACGACCGTGAACGAGCCCTCGGGCGCCGGTGCGAGCCACTGCGAGTCGGCGGCTACGCTACCTGCCAGCAGGAGCCAGACCAGCAGCGCCACCAGGGGTCGGGAAATCCGCGGCGGGCGGCGGCGGAACAATGCAGAGGCGATCATGGAGAGGCACCTGCGCGAGGCGTTCTGGTATTCGAAGGACTTAACGGGTGCCTTGCTCCATCTCATTGTGCCCGGGCGGCGGGTTGGACTTCCGGCGGGAGGGGAGGTTCGGCCGGAGCGAGGCAGTCGGCCGTCGCGCTGAGAGCTTCGTGCACGGCGAGGGCGATGCCCGTGTTGTCGACATAAGGTCCGTATACCGGATCGGCGCCCACCACCAGTTCGCCCAGCCGTTCGGAGCCCGCCCCGCGCGCGAAGACGGGCACCAGGCTGTTGGTGTGTTTCTCGGAGTGGTACTTCAAGCCGGGCATCTTGCCGGGTCCGTTGTCGACCAGCGGCTGGAAGGGCTCGCTGTCGGAATTGGGACCCCAGATGAAGCCCGTCTCGTGGTCGGCCGTGATCACGACCAGGGTCTCCTCCCAACTACTGTTGGCCTCGACCCACTGGACGACCGCTTCGACGGCCAGGTTGAAGTCGATCTGCTCCTGGATCATGCGATGGGCCTGATTGTTGTGGCTGGCCCAGTCGACCGCGCCCCCTTCGACCATGAGGAAGAAGCCGTTCGGGTTACGGCTCAGCACGTTGAGCGCTCCCCGCGCCATGGTAGCCAGCGTCGGCACGTTCGGATTCAGTGGTGTGTCGTCATCGGGGTGCGCCGCCTCTTTCTTGGTCCGCGCTTGCTGCAGGGTGGTTGCGGCCTGAGCCGTACCGACGACTTTGAGCGGAGGATCGCCCTCGCAGAGGGCCTCAAACTCGGCCTTAGTCGATACCGGACGAAAACCCTGGTACAAGCCGCCGGGCGTCTTGCGGGCGGCCTCGATGGCGTCCCAGACTTCCTTGCCGCCGACGTACTTGTATTCGCGGTTGTCGGCAGCTTCGCCAGTGATCCCCTTTGCTGCTTCCCCGGTCGGCTTTTCTTCGGCTTTCGCGCTCCGCTTCCTGGGACGCCACGGCAAGCCGTCGTTGTTGAAGTCCGGATTGCCCGCTCCCATGATCACGTCGAGCAGGCCGCCGTTGAGCATCTGCCGGGCGATGTCTTCGTATTGGTCGCGATCGGGTACATGGGCATGGGAAAACCCGGCGGGAGTGGCGTGCGACCATTCGACGGTCGTGACCACGCCGGTGGCCCGGCCGAGCGACCTGGCCAGTTCGGTCATCGACGGTTCGATCGGCTCGTCGAGGTCGCTCCAGTTGATCGCGCTATTGTAAGTCTTCATGCCGGCGGAAAGCGCCGTGGCCGCAGCGGCCGAGTCGGTGTAGTTGGCCATGAGCCACTCGTAGCCGGTCGCCCGATCCCAGGCCTTGGCCGGATCGTAAACCAGCGCCGGGTCCTGCTTGCCCGTCTTCAGCGGTTTCTCCGACGTGTTGAGCGGGAAGGTCTGCGAGGCGAGGTGTCTCCACTCGGGCCCGCAGTAGATCTGCGTGCTCGAGCCTTTGGCAGCATCCCATTTCCCTTGAAACATGCTGGCGGCGGCGAAGGTATTGAATCCCGCGCCGTCAGCGATCATGACGATCACGTTTCGCCTGGCAGCCTCATCTTGGGCCTGTGCCGCGGCGGCGACCGACAGCAAGACGCCCAACAGACACGTCACCAGGATCTTTCGCAACATGGCAGCTTCCTCGGCTTCAGGCACTCTCATGAATCGTCTCGTCAATCGTGGTTCCGACGGGATCGCAGGCCGCTCGTCACGTCGAGCGTGCGGCAAATTGGGCAGGGGGCCGTCACTTCCAGGGGGCGGGGACGCAGTGGGGCAGGCGGCCTTGTGGGGGGCTCGTCAGGCGGGTTGATTCAGTATGGAACCGGTGGGCAGGCTAGTCAAGTTTTTCGTTTGGCCGAGGCCCCGGCGGCAATCGCAGGCGTCGAGGAGCTTGTGCAACGAGCGGGCGGATCCAACCCGGTAGACACTCTGCGGCGTGGGTGCGATTCAAAGGGTCGGAGGCGAGGTTGGGACATTGTTGCATCGAAGCGCAACAACAAACGCTGTGTTCCGTTTCGTACGTCGCGAGGTGTCGCGGCAAGTTCAAGGCAGCAAGGGGTTTCGCACCGAGAGGCCGAACGCAACTTCCTAGGCATTCTGAGGGACGTGTTGAAGTTCATGGCGATTCCCCCCGAGATTTCAGAGTGAGCTTGTTGTGATGCGCGCAAAGGGAGAGCGGAACGCGGATAGATCGCGTTTGGTGGCGTAAGGCAAATCAGTTATTTCGCACCGCGCCGTGTCGGCGGGGAGACCCGAATCGCCGCTCGAAGGACGGGCGATTGTGCGTAATGTTCTCATGAACATAAGTATACACTTCTTCACTAAGCCATGTCAAGAGATAATCCGGTCGCAGGACGAAGAGTTTTGTCGTGATTTGGCGGCGATGGGGGGGGTGTGGGGAGATGCGAAGGTGCGGGTGATCAGGTGATCGAGGGAGATGACCTGGGGGGCGAACGAGGAAGTTCTCCTGATCGCCGCTCTCGCTTCTTTCCTGGCTCTGTCGTGTACGGTTACTTTGGGGCGCCATCCGCGTGGTGGTCCTTGCGCCGTGCGCGCCGCCACCACGCGATGCCGAGCAGGCCGCCAATGAACCAGGCCGACCCAACGAGACCACCCATGACCGCGCCAAGAAGACCATGTTCTGCGGCGCCGGCGGCAATACCGATGATGATAATGACCGGCGAGGAAAGCACGAGCATCGAGCCATTCACCAGCGCCACCGTGCGAGCATTCTTGTGTTGCTTTCGGTTCAAGTCTTCCAGCCGCTGTTGTGTTTTGAGCGGATCACGACGCGGATTGAGCAGGATGAAGTGGTTGTGGAGCAGACCGATGAACGGGAACACTGCGTAGAACAGGCCGCCATAGAAATGATCGATGTTTCGAGTGAAGAACCAAGTGACGGCGCCGCCGATCGCAAATATCGAGGAAAAGGCTAGCCACAGGCGGTCGCAGGTGCGCCGCTGTTGCACGTGGCACCTGGCCAGTTGTTCCGCATCAGGTGAGGGGCCCATGTGACTGCTTTCGCGCCTGGGACGCGGCAGGAATTGGAGAGCACGAAGGCCGCGAGGGCCAGTTCGAGCGCGCGGCAAAAGGCGCTTGCCCGGATTGTATCCGATCGAGAAGCTGCGTTCGAGCGTACCGCCATGAGCGCAGCGGATTGGCGACAAGAGCAGATCGTTACGCGAAGCGTTAACGAGGCCCAGTCATCGCGCCGGCGATTGCGCAAAGGACCGGATCGACTCCTGGCCGAAGCGGCCTAAGTCTGCGGAGAGCCGGTGGAGGGGAGGGCAATATCGAGGGCGATGGCGGCGCGGAGATCGGCAATCGCCTGGTAGAAGGCGAGCAACGCGTAGATCTCTGTCAGGGCGGCATCGGCGGTCGCCTGCTCGCGGAGATTGAGCAGGAGCAGGTTGCTTTCGCCGACGTCCAGCTTCTGGCGTTCAAACGCCTCCATCTCGCGGTTGAGGTGGACGGCTTCCGAGGCCCGCTGGTATTGTTCATAGGTGGCCAGCACGGCGGCATAGGCGGCGGCGACCTCGGCGGAGATCTTGTCGCGGGCGAAACGCAGCTTGGCCATGTTCTGCGCGATCTTCGCCTGCAGGGCACGACTGGCTCCGGCCGCTTCGCGTCGCTGGAGCGGCACCTCGCCGATGAGGCCCGCCTCGAGAATCAGTTCCCCCTTGTCATCTTTCGAGTTGGTCGCCCCGCCCAAGTCCTGCGAGGCGTTCATCGCGGCATCGATGGTCGGCAGGCACTGGTTCTGCGCCAGCGCCAGATCCACTTCGAGCTGCCGCCGCAGGAGATTGAGTTGCCGCACTTCGGGCCGCCGAGCCAGCGCCTCGTTGAGGTCGGAGTGCAGGCGGCCCGGGTCGACCGGTTCTGGTGCGGGGAATGATTCCGGCAGCGCCTCGCGGGGCGGAACCACCGGTTGTCCCTGCGGGGTGCGCAGGAAGAGCGACAACTTGATGGCCGAGGTCTGCAGCTTCTGGTCGGCCTCGATCAGTTTCGCCTGGCGCGAGAGAACGAGCCTCTGGTTGTCGACGAGTACGATTCTCTCGATGTCACCCTCGGCCACTTGCTGCTCGAGTGCCGCGGCGCGGTCCAGGGCCGTTTTCAGCAGGGTTTCGGCGATCCGATAGGCCTGGCCTGCGGCGAGCCATTCCCAGTAGGCGTAGCCGGCGGCGCGAAGGTAGGCGATCAGCTCCAATTGGATTGCCGGTTCGACGGCCAGACGTTCCCAGTTGGCCTTGAACAGTCCGGCCCGCCGCCGGTCGATGGCGCGCCGCTGCGCCAGCGGCGTGATGAAACCGGCCCGGAACTCACCCCCTTCCTCAGTCTCGCGCTCGAGGTACCAAGGCTCAAATATGCCGTCACCCAGGCGGTAGCCGGCGTAGACATCGCCGCCGTACCAGGTTGGCTGGCGGAGCAGGGCATCATAGCGATAGTTCTCGTAGTTGCCCTGCGGCTGTGAAATGGCGCTGCCGATCGCGAGGAGGTCGAATTTCCCGGTCGCGGCCAGTTGCTCACCGGCTGCCCGATTCCGCTCCTGCGCTGCGACTGCCAGAAGCGGGTAGGTGCCGCGGACCGATTGGAGGACCTGGTCCAAGGTGAGCGTTTCGGACCGAAGCGCCGGCCGAGGAGGCTCAGCGCCGGGCAGCGGCACCGGGATGACTTCCGGCCCGACGTTGTTCGCGGGCTCGTTGGCCGCAAGCCCATTCGGCTGTGGTGGGTCGCGTGGCGAGGGCAGAGGTCCGCCGACAGCACCGAAGCTCTCGCCGCCAATCTCAGCGTTCGCCGGTCGCACCGAATCATCTACCGCCGCCGCGGTATGCGCTGCGGCTTCCGGAGGCTCGGCTGATGAAGGGTCCGCCCGCTGCGTCGTGCGAGCCGCGGGTTCTTTTACGCCGGAAGCTTGAGGGGGTGTGGCGCAACCAGCGAGCAGGCAACAGAACGCGAGGGCGAGCATCCATGCACGCCTGCGTCTCATTTCTTTCCCCCTTTGATCGGCGCGGCACCTTTCGGCTCACCGCCGGCCACGGAAGGCGGAAAACCGTTCAGTTTCCGCCACAGTTCAAAGCCTAATGTAACCTGGTTCAACAGCACCCAGCCGTTGGCCCGCACTCCCTGTCGCAAGTACCGTTCTGACGGCCACTCCTGGTCAGCCTCATCCGGCACGACCAGTATGCGGAACTGTCCCTGGCCATTGTCGGTCGCGTCGACGACCGCAACACTACCTCCGAACGTTCCCACCGCCACGGAGGGCCACCCGGCAAACTGCACGGCCGGCCAGCCCTCGAACTGCAGGCGGACGTGGCTCTCCAGGGCGATGAGCGGGACATCGTTACCGGAGAGGAGGATTTCCACGGCCCGATCGGTCGTATCGGGGACCAATGTGAACAGGGGCTCGCCCTGTTTGATAATTTCCGCGCCAGGATTGGCGAACAGCCGGAAGACGAACCCATCTTTCGGCGCACGCACTTCCTGACTTTGCTGACGCGCAAGCTGTACCTGTATATCGACCAGTTCCTGCCGCTTGCTTTGAAGTTCAGCAAAAGCCTGCTGATAGTCGGCCTTGGCCTTATCGACATAGGCTTGAGCTTGCTGCGTCTTTTCCTCCAATTCCGCGAGTTTTGACTCAAGATCGTTCTGGCTGGCGGCAACATAAGCCTCCGCCTGCTCGACTTTCGCCGTTGCCTCGCGGTATTCGCGATCGGCCGCCTGAAAGACCTTTTCGGAGGCGATCCCGCCGCCGTTGTAGAGGGTTTTCTGCCGCTCGTAGTTCTGCTCCTTTTCCCAGCGGGCGGCCCGCGCCTGTTCGAGGCCCTGCTGTTCGGCGCGGAGTTTCTCGCGCGCCACGTCGACCTGTTTCCGAGCGGCCTCGATCGCCGCATCGCGAGCCGCCTCGAAGCGTCCGACGATGGTCTGGTAGCTATTGGCCTTGCTTTGAGCCGCGTCGTACTCGGCCTGCTTCAAATCCTGTTTCTCTTCGAGGCGGGCGAGATAGTTTGGATCAATATCCTGCATCTCGAGGATCTTCTCCCCCTGCGCCACCCGTGCTCCCTCGACGACGCGCTCGTTCCACGCGATAATCCGCCCGGTGATGGGCGCGTGGACCGTCTGCTGACGTTGCTGCGGCGCGTAGGTGACCACCCGGCCCGAGCCTGCCACCGTTTGCTGCCACGGCATGAAGAGCAGCCCCACGATCACCAGCATCAGCAACACGACCAGCACTTTGGCGATGCGGCGCGCGAAGCGCGATGAGCGCGCCAGCCGCAGGGCCGGCAGCATCTCTTCGTCGCAATAACGGCTCGGTAGACGCGCGTTTGCCGGGCGGTGGGAGACGATCATGGCGTGGACCGGTTCTTTGAGAAGCTGGGCTTTCTACTTGGTGATATGCAGACGGGCGCCCGTCGAGCCGGCGGCCGGCCCCGGCTGCCGGTCATCCAGCCGGAACACGCGGCTGCACAGGTCGGCGACGCGGCGCTGACCGGTGGCGACGACGAGCGTGTGACGGCGGTTCCATTCGGCCAGGCGGGGGAAGACTCTCGCCAGGACGTCGTCGGGAAGCTGTTCAAGCATCCCGTCGATGAGCACCAGCCGCGGTCTGCCCGCCAGTGCCCGCGCCAAGGTGAGACGGCGCGCCTGGCACGGGGAGAGCGGGGCGCCGCCCGAGTGAAGCCGGGTATTCAGGCCATCGGGAAGTGACAGGACATGATCGAGAAGATCTACCTGCACGAGGGCCTCGTGCACGTCTTCGGAGGTCACATCCTGGCGGCCGAGGTGCACGTTCTCGGCAATCGTGCCGGCGAAGATCTCCGCTTCGCGCACAAGGGCGGAATGCCGCCGCAACTGTTCGGGGCGCAAGTCGCGGAGGTCGACGCCATTGAGTTCGATATGGCCACCTTGTGGCCTGCGCAGCCCGTGCATGAGGTCCAGGAGCGTGCTCTTGCCGCTGGACGAAGATCCGACTACGGCCAGGCGTTCGCCACGTTCGACGGTCACGGTGAGGTCGTTAAACAGCGGCGGCTGGCCGGGATAGGCGAATTTCACGCGCCACAGGCGCATGGTTGCCGGTCCCTGCGCGGCGGGCACGTGGGCGACACCGTGCTCGGACTCCAGTGGCAGGTCGAAGAGCATGCCCAGCTTATCGATCGCGGCCATGAGGTCGTAGAAGCTGTCGAATTGCTTTCCAAGCTTGGCGAACGCGCCAACGATCACGGCCACGATGAGTTCGGCGGCCACGAGCTGGCCGAGGGTCAACTGGCCGAGGATCACCAGCCAGCCGCCGAGTCCCAGGAGCACAGCGCTGGCGATCGCCTGGAGTATCAGGGCGAACACGATCTGCCGCATGAGGATAAGAAAGTGCCGGCGGCGGTTTTCCAGGTAATCGAGCGTGAGATGGTCGATCCGCTCCAGCGCGAGGTCGAGCCCGCCGGCCGCCTTAAACGACGTTCGGCAGCGAATCAACTCCTCGAGCCAATCAGCGACGCGATACTTGGCGACCGACTCGCGAATGCTCGACTGAATTGCCCCGCGGCCCAGGATATGGATGATGAATCCCATCGCCAGGAGCAGAACGATGTCGTAGCCGAGCAGGAACGGGTGGTAGAACGCCAGCAGCGCCATGCCGATCACGGTACCAAGGATGAGCGTGATGCCGTCGAGAAGTAACTGCGCGACAGCCTTCTGGACGGTGACCACGTCGAAGAAGCGGTTCACCAACTCCGGACCGTAGACGCGGTCGTACACCTCGTGCCGCACTCGCGGGAGCCGCCAGGCCAGGTCGCCGGCGACGCGGGCGAACAGCCGCCGCTGGATGAGTTCGACGACAAACGTCTGCAGTGACAGCAGCGCTGCCGCGAAGGCCAGGAATGTCATCAGCGCAATTGCCAGGACGATGACGGGCTGCAACAGGCGTCCGAACGCCACGGTGTTGACCAGCGACTCGACGGCGATCGGCGTGGCCAGGAGGAGCATGCCGATGCAGGCGGCGAAAACGAGGACGACCAGGATGTCGGACCACTCGGGGCGGAGCAATTTCCACAAGCGGGTCCAGGGACTCGCGCCGTGGCCGTGCCCATGGTCGCCGTGGCCGTGCCCATGGGCATGCTGATACGGCAGCGAATCCGCCGAGTCGAGAGGTTCGACCGTTACCCATCGCAGCGTGGCGGACGGAGAGTCGATCGCCAGCAGATCGCTCAGTCGCTTGCGCGTCATCCACTTGCGCGTCGGCGGACCGCCGAGGCATTCCACAAGCGCCCGCCAGGTGCGGGCTCCGCTCAGAACGACGAGTTGTCGCTGGGCGGCTGCGTAGGTGGCGAAGACTGCCCCGGCGCGTGCAAGTTCCCAGGCGTGCATCAGCGGCACTTCCAGGACGCGCATCCGCAGTCCGGCCGAGCGCCCGGACTCCACGGTCCATTTCCACCATCGCTGGCCGATATCACCGGGCCAGGCCTCGGCCGCGTCGCGCACCGAACGGCGGAGTGCAAGCCGGTCCATGCCCGCCTCGGCGCCCGGCTCAGCGAATCGCGCCAGCAGCGTCGCCAGATCTTCTTCGGACAGCGAGCGGTCCGCTGGTGAGGCAGGCATGGTGGCTGTACTCATCGACATCGCCTTGAAATCAAATCGAGGGCGCCCACACCTGCCCGCGATCGGCTGCCGGAGTGCTGCCAATCAGTACGTAGCATACACGGTCGATGGGTTACCGGCCACGTTGCCGGTCGCCCCTGGCCGGTTGGGGGACGCTGCACCAGATTTGCCGCCCGAACGCCGTCCAGGGCGCGGAAAGGCGCAAGGTTGAGCGAACCCCGGCGGGCCAAATAACCCATTCGCTCAGAATCCCGGAGTGGTTTCAGAGACCGTCGCTGCGGCACCAACACGGAGGCTGTTCGCCCGGACGCAACGCCTCAATCGAACCGGCCGAAATCGGCATCTCTCGTCACTGCCGAACGGAGCGATCCAACCCGTGGCACAGCGGAGTCTCGGTCTATAGTAGGCGCGTGCCGGTGTCGGACAAGCGGCTGTCGATCTCGGAGTCTGTTGCCGGCTCCGCGTGGCCAAGGCCGTTGGCGGCCGGCCACGGCCATAGCATGGGCGCCCTTGTTGCGAGTGGGTGTTCGCGCTATACTGCACCAGTATGCTCAGGTGGGCAGAATTCCCCCTTGAGGGTGGCGTGATCATGGCATCGAGCGACGATGAGATTACCCGATGGCTCCAGGGTCTGGCTGAAGGGGATAACGCCGCCATTGGAGAGATCTGGGGGCGATACTACGATCGGCTCGTACGGCTTGCGAGGCAGAAGCTGGGGGAGGGGCATCGCCGGGAAGCCGATGAAGAAGACGTGGTGTTGAGTGCCTTTCACAGTCTCTGTCGCGGGGCGGCCGAGGGGCGTTTCCCGCAACTGGACAATCGCCACGATCTTTGGAAGCTGCTGGTGACGATCACAGCCCGGAAGGCGGGAGCCCAATTGCGGCGAGCCCATCGTCACAAGCGGGGGGGCGGCGCGGTGCGGGGGGAATCGGTGTTCATCAAGGCCGACGCCTCGCATCAGGTGGGGATTGACGACGTGATGGGGGACGAGCCGACGCCGGAACTGGTAGCGGCCATTTCCGAGCAGTGCGACCGGTTGCTGGCGGCACTGCCGGACGACCTGCTTCGCCGAATCGCGCTGGCGAAGCTGCAGGGCTACAGCAACGAAGAGATCGCGATGGAACTGGACTGCGTTCCGCGAACGGTGGAACGCAAGCTGGCCCGAATTCGTGACATCTGGGGCCAGGAGGTGCCGGCCGGGGGTGGAGAGAATAGCGGATAGCGAATGCTGAATACTGAATAGCGAATAGTGAAGGCTGAATGGGAGAGGATGCTGGCTGGTATTCTGGTTCTGCGCTGCGGCGCGGCAAGAAAGCAGAGCGACCGCGGGTTTCCTCATCATGAGGAATCCCACGGTCGCGGAAGCGGTTCGATTCAGGAATTCTCGATCGTCAGTACGGCATGGCCGCCGCGGGGGCCGCCATGTAGCCGCCACCCGAGTAGCCGAACAGGTTCGCCGAGCGGTATACGATCATGCCGGTTCGCCAGTCGCGGATGGCCAACTGGACCCAGCCGCCTTGGCTGGCGGCACTCTGCAAAGCGTAGTAGTGGGCGCCGTTGTAGTTGAGGCTGTGGCCATTGATCGACAGGACGACGTCGCTCACTTCCAGGCCCATCTGGGCAGCGGGGCTGCCCCAAGTCACGCCGGTGACCTGGTAGCCGTAGCCGGGAATGCAGTAGTAGCTGAAGCCGAGTCGCGGCTGAACGGGGGGCCATACCGCGGCGCCGGGATAACCCGATCCAGCGGGCGGCCAGGCATAGCTGACGCCATCGGCGAAAGCGGCGGTGCCAGCGAGGGCGAGGGAGGTAACGACCAACGCGGTCACGATGCGGCGGAGCGTGCGGTTCATTTCAGGACTCCTTGTATGGGGGTGTTGAAGATGCTCGTCTGGACTATCTATGGCCGCAGACGAGAGGAAACCGACACCGCTGGGCCGGAAAATTCCGCCGCGGGTCCGCTGCGGTTGGACTGGCGACTGGAGGGGGTGCCGATCGAGGGCCAACGCACGCCTCACCGCATAAAATTCCAGGGGGATTCGGAGGCCAAGGGGCCCCCCGGGGGAACAGTTCCGATCAGGCAGGCAGGCGATCATGGCGTGGGTGCAACGGGTAAAGACGATCTCCACATTCCCACCTCCGGATACGTTCAGCCGCAGCGCCGAGGAAGTGGCCGAGATCATGCTGCGGCCCGACGTGAGCCCGCTGGGAAAGGGCTCGGCGATCAAGCGGCAGCTTCTGTCACTGGGCCCGTAAGTACAGCGGCGGCGTCGTGTAGTCGACCAGGATGGGGGTTTGAGTGCTGCCAGGGAATGCGCGCTCGACGTAGGCGGGGACGCTTTGTTGGAGCATCCGGTAGGCGTCCTGGAGCGAGACCGGGCCGTTTGAGCCGCGGAGCAGTTCCACCAGGCAGTATGTCATGATGCTCAGGTCGCGTTCGCGGCGTTCGAACGACACCTGCGCGGCCTGTGAGGAAGCGAGCACGGCCGTCTCGCGCTGGCCGATATCCTTGGTGCGTGCCAACTCTCCGTCGAAGAAGTCGAACGGGGCTGCCGCCTTCATGGGCAGATCGATCGGCAACCCTTTGGAGAGCGATTTTTCCGCGACGCTCTGTCCGCCGCTATGGCAAGTGTCGAGGATTACTACCAGCTTGCGGCCGTCGAGCCCTTGCAGCCATGCGCCGAAGGTATCGTCGAGCAGCATGGTCGTGGCGACATGGTCGAGCGAACCGTCGTGCGGCACGAGGTACTCGTCGTAGCCGTCCTTCTCGTCGCCGTTGGCCACATCGGCGCAGCGTCCCCCGTGGCCCGACCAGTAGATGAACACCGTGTCGCCGGGGCGCGTCGCCTGGGGCAGCCAATCGCGAACGCCGCGGGCGACATTCTGCAGTGTGGCCTGCTCGTTGACGAGCACGCGGACGTCGTCGAGCCCGCAGGACTGCTTCATTACGCCGGCCAGCACTTGCGCATCGCGGTGCGCGCTGGAAAGATCGCGGATGTTGGGATCGCGGAAGTCGGAAACTCCCACGAAGAGCCCCACCCGTTGCGGCTTGCCGGGCATTCCTCCAGTTGGCGTCACAGGATTGCCTGGCCCGGCCCCTGCTACCGGACCGACCACGATACCGGGAGCACCTGTCGTTACAGCCGGCCCGCCCGTGCCGGGAGTTCCGGCGGCTGACACCGGCCCGCCATCGGCAACGGTGAGCAGTTTGACTTCATGTTCGGCCCAGCCCGCATCGACCGCTTCTTTGGCTTCGACTTGGATCGCTTTCTGATTCAGTTCTTTGCTGACGGCCGCGATCTGGCCGTCGGAGATCGGCGTGGCGAACCCCTTAGTCAGTTCCTTGAGCTGCAATTCGGCGAGCGGCTCGGAGGAGACAATCGCCTTGAGCAGTTCCTCTCCGGCCGGCTGTGAAACCCGGAAGCGGAATGGTGCGGCCGGGTCGGGGACGACGATCGGCTGGCCAGCGGGAATCTGGTTCTGGGTCTGGTAGCTGTTGGGGTAGACGCAGGCACAGTTTCCCGTCGCGTCGACGTACAGCAGGTAGAGATAACCGGCCCGTTCGGAGCGGACGGTCGCGTGCAGGACGTCTCCCACCCGGTAGGTCCGATCGGGCCGGTCGACCTCGACGCGGACGTAGAACTGCGGCTGCTCGTTCTTGATGTATTCGACCGCCAACGCCCGCGCCCGCGCACCGGGCGGGAGATTGCCCCCTTGGGCGAAGACGTGGGATGCTGAACCGGCGGCGATCGCTGCCGCGATTGCGAGGCACAAGGCGCCGGGGAGCGACCATCGGCGGTTTAACGAAGATATGGAACGCTGCATGGCGTCTTTCTCCTCTGGTAGAGCTCCGTCATTGGGCTGGCCCGACGTAGAACGCGACTTCGTCTTGCGCGAAGCTACCGAAGAGCTTGCCGGGTTTGCTGGCCGGCACTTGCCCCTGGGCCGGTTGCTGCTGGATGTATTTGACCAACGTGCCGCGGAGTTGTTGCTGTTGTGAAGGGCACCAGCGGAAAGGCTGCGGCGCGATTTGCTGTCCGGTTTTTCCTTTGCCGCGGATCAAGCCAGTAAGCGCGAGTCGCTGGCCGGTGATGACCGCCTTGACGCGGGCCACGCCCGGCACGCCGGGCACCGGATAGGGCCCGACCAGGAAGGGCTGCCCGGCGGTGACGCGGGCTGTTTCCGAGCCGAGCACCGGGGGCAGGAGACTCAGGCCGCCCTGGCTGTCGATGCACAGGAGATACAGGTAGCCGTCGCGATCGGCTTTGCCGCGGACGGAAAAGCCTTCGCCGAAGACGTATTGTCCACCATCGAATCGATCGACCGTCACGTCGAGGCCGAAGGTCGATGTCCGGTCGGCAATCGTGTCGACCAGTTGGGCAGGGCTGACAGGGAGTCCGCCATTGAGCCACGCCGGATTGGCTCCGGGAGGCACACCGGGCAGTCCACTGGGAGGAAGCCCACCCGGGACGGTTGGTGATCCGCCCGCGATGGCTGGCTGCCCGCCGACAGAACCCGGCCCGCCAGCGCCTGGCGGCACTGAGGTGGGCGGTCGGGAACCGGGACCGCCGCCGATGATCGGCGGGGGATTGGCGGGCGGGTTGGTGGAACCGGCCGGCGAAGCGCCGCCTGGCGAAACACCGCCCGGCGAGGGGCCGCCCACCTGGCCGCCGGAGACGAGTTGCCGCACCGTGGCGTATTTGACGTATGGATTGCTGGAGACGACGACATAGGGATACCAGGCGAAGTCGGGGTGCGCCGTCTGGCTGTTGCCCACCCAGCGCGCCGAGCCCATCACGATCGAGCCGCCGGCGACCTGGAAAGTGAAGGTGTACGTCTCGTGGCTCGGTTTGGTGCCGACGAAGTCGGGCGGCACCTCGTCGTCGGCCATCCACAGCGAGAGTTGGGCCAGTTGCAGCCCCGAGTTTCCATAGGGCGAATACTCGATTCGGTACGCGTACACGGGGTAGTTCCAGACTTCGTCGCCGGCCTCGATGTCGAGGACGAGCGGCACTCCCTGCTGCTTGATGTAGAGCCGCAAGAGCCGCCACAACTCGTCGGGGGCCAGGTCGTAGTAGTCGTCGCTTCCCATGCCATCGCCAAAGCGGTCGCCATAGGAGTTGGAGACGTCCTGGCTGTGAGCTGCGGAGAGAATGCCTTTCTGGTCGCCGACGCTGAGCGAGATGCGGCCGCCGGCGGCCGATACGGCCTGCTTCGGTTCCTTGTCGAGGACGGCAGCGGCGGCCCAGGCGTGGCAGTAGCCGTGCCACTGGGGCACGCTGGGGCCAGGCGGGTTGTTGGCCATTTCCCATTGCGCGGCGGCGGAACCGGTCGCTTGATCGTACTTGGCCAGCGGTCCCAGGAGCGAGCCCTCGCCGATCGGCCACCAGTAGCCCGACCACGGCGTATGTTTCGCCGCAGCCTCATCCACTCCCGCTTCGGCTCGCAGCGCCAGGGCCAGACAAAGCGCCAGGGCCGCAATCGCAGCCGATCTCATGAGACACCTCCGTCTATGGGTTCCGCGGTTGACTGTGGAACACTCCCAACGTTCTTGACCGGGAAAGCGGGCTTGTTCTGTAGGCCCTCGTTCCGCAATCCACCCGGGACTCAGTTCTGTTGAGCGTCGCCACCGGCCGCGTTGAATTTCACGAGGCGCGAGACGGTGGTGCCGTTGTCGCTATACACGGGCCAGGGAAGCCCCTTCTGCCAGAGTTGGCGCACCTGGCGGTCGAAACCCTTGATGCGAACCTCGACGGTCTCTTGCACGGCCACATCCTTGGCGAAGCTGTCGGCAACGAGGCCTTTCACGTGGTCGGGTTCGGGCTTGTTTACTTCCTGCTCGACCTGGTAGGCAAAATCCAGTTCCCCAAGAGCCTTCGTTCCAGCCGGACCGCTGCTCACCTGGTAGCTGTATGTCTGCAGGCCCTTGGCCTGGTCCCCTTGAAACACGGGCAGTTCGACCGGCAAGGCCGTGAGCGGGGTGAGCACCGGCGCGGGCTGGCCGCTGGAAAACTGGTAGTTCTCGACTACCGTTCGCAGTTCGCCGGCAACGGGAAACTGGGTTTCGATCTGGCGGAGCGTTCGCGACTGCTTGTCGATCCACAGCACGGTGACAGGCTGCGACGGTCCGTCTTCAAGGCAGCGGACTTCGACGCGGTAGCAGTCGTCGTTGATGACCTTCTCGTATTTCTGCACGGCGAACTGCCATTGGATCGGGCGCGCCTGCGTCTTCCACTGGGTGCGGTCGCCGCGGACTTGAACCGGGGCCGTGACGGTCTCGACGACCCAGCCGTCGCCCAAGTTCCACTGCGGCATGAGTTGGTCCATGCTCGCGCCGCGCGCCGCTTCAGTCGCCGCGGGTTCGGCCGCCAGGGCCCAAGACCCCACCGCCAGAATGAGCAAACCCAGTGACAGAAGTCCCCATCGGACGGTGATGCGCATGACAGGCTCCTCTCAAACGCCATTTGGCCACAACGTCAGCTCACGCAAATCGGCAACACACACACTTCCATGTCCTTGTCTCGTTTCCATCCGACAGCATTCACCGGCCCGGACGCGATGCGGAGTCGTTGGCACGATCGGTCTGGTGCGCGCGTCTGGGCTGCCATCCGCATCGCAGGCCCCACAGCCCGAAAAGAAGCACCGCGCCGCTCAAGACTCGTCATTCTTTGTCCTTCTACTGATGGGGTCAACAGAACCCCTCAATGCGGCGGGCATGCCCGCTTGAACCGCCAGCGGGGGGCACTGTCGGGATCGAGGGGCAATCGGACATGACCTTGTTGAGCATGCGAAACCAAACCCCGAATGACGCACCTGTTGCGTCTCCAGCCCTTACGAGGAGATCTGTCATGCATTGCCGACCATTTGCCGCTGTTTTGGCCGCCCTGGTTCTCACCACCGGTTCGACTGCCCTGGCCGATCCGCCGGCGTTTATGGGGCAGCCCGCTACTTTGGCTCCGAATGGCGGAGCAACTGGGCTTCCAACGCTCTCGTTGACGGGCACGATTCAGCATGTCGACCACCAGTCGGGAACGGTTGCAGTGCTGGCAGGTCCGCCTGCGGGACAATTCGCCGGCATGGCCGCGATGGCCGCTCAGCCGGGCCAAGCGGTTCAGCCGGGCCAGTCCGGTGGGGCCGGACCGCTCGTCTTCCGCGTTGACGAGCAGACGCAAATCCTCGGGCTGGGAGGCGTACCCGGACAGATCCAAGGCAAACCGTGGAGCAAGAAGAAGCGATTTGTCCCGCCGCCCACGCAGATGGGCTTCGGCACGCCCGGCGTTGGCGTCATGCCCACGTTGAACAAGTGCCAGATGCTGCACCCGGGGCAGACGATTCGCGTGGTTTACATTGGTGGGTCAGTTGCCGCAATGCCCGGGCAGTTTGGCAAGGTTAAGCCTGGCCAGTCTGGCCCGCTGCCCGCGGCGCCCAGCCAGTTCCCGCCCAGCCAGTTCCCGCCCAGCCAGTTCCCGCCCAGCCAGTTCCCGCCCAGCCAGTTCCCGCCCAGCCAGTTCCCGCCCAGCCAGTTCCCGCCCAGCCAGTTCCCGCCCAGCCAGTTCCCGCCCAGCCAGTTCCCGCCGTCGCAAGTGCCGCCGTCGCAGACCGGCATGATTCCCGCAGCGGGCGCGGGGGGATTTGCGGCTTCTGGTGCGATTGCCCCGCCGGCCGCGCCGGATAGTTCTGCTGCGTTGGCGGCCCCGCTGGGATCGGCAGTTCCGGCAGGCGTGGATCTGTCCGGCGCGCTGGTGGCGACCTCGCTACCCGGCGGCAACACGGCAGCGCCCGCTGCTGCGGCCTTCGCCGCACCGGCAACGGCGATTCCGTCGCTGGCAGGCGGCGGTACGGAAATGCTGCGGGCGGTGAGCATTGAGGTATTGCCCGCGATCGAAGGAGGGTTCCCGCCGGCGCCGGGCAGCACTGCTCCGCCTGCGGCTCAGCCTCTCCCGGCGGCCGGGCCTCAGGGAGCTGCTAATCCGGCTTGAGGATTCCGATTCAAGTGCGAGGACCCGACGAGCCGAAGGACCCCACGGCTCGCCCAGACTGCTCGAGCAAAAGTTGCTCGAGCAGTCGTTTTTTTGCGCCGGGCTATGTAACCCCAGCCCGGGCCCCTGCATCTAGGTCTGGTAGTGAACGAATTGCCTTGAAGCCTGCGGTGGTAAGGAAATCACTGAGCGGCATCCGGGCAGAAACGAGGAGAACGCCAATGGGTTCAACCCGTTCCACGACGCGGCCGGCCATCGTGGCCGTTGTCGTCCTGTCTCTGGCTGCTGCGGCGGTGACTGTCGCTCAGCCGAGCCGGGCCCCACACAAGATTGAGACCGTTTCGCAGACAAATTTGCAGAACAACAACTCCCCAGGAGAAGAGCGCATGTCGACCGCTGAATCCAAGAACCTTTCGCACGGCCGCGTGGAACATGCCGAGCTTGGCAGCTTCGAGCAGAAGGTATTGCAGTCGTCGGTACCCGTGCTTGTCGATTTCTACGCCGACTGGTGCGGTCCTTGCCGCATGCTTGCCCCGGTGCTGGACGATGTGGCCCGCGAGATGCCCAGCGCCAGGGTCGTGAAGGTAAATGTCGACCACAACCCGGAGCTCGCCTCGACGTACGGCATCAGTTCCATTCCCAGTCTGATGGTTTTCAAGGACGGGGAAGTGACTGCACGCCACGTCGGCGTGGCTAGCAAGGATAGGCTGAAGAACCTGCTCACACGCTGAGTACAACGCGCCCGCGAGGCTCCCTCGCGCCCACGCCTCCTTCAAGCCCCCGGTTCCGGCCGGGGGTTGGCGTTTCTTGGCATGGCGTCGGCGGCCGCGACACAGGCCGCCGACGCCCGCACGCGTTGGGTCATCGTCTTTATGCCGTGCCTCCCGTGGCAAACGTCGACAACTGCGGCGAGTGGACGTGCTTGATCCCGTACAGCTCGCAGAACGCCTCCAGGATGCGGCGGTGGTTGCCCAGCGTGACCACCTGGTGAAAACCTTTTACGTCGCGGCAATCCTCAACGTCGTCCATTGCCAGCTCGACCGACGTGCGGCAGCCGCCGGCAGGGGGTGTTTCAACGTTGCTCACCACTTTACAGGTGTCGATGATCATCTCGTCAGGCCCGGTGAAGCGGACAAGCGTCACCGGCTCCCCTTCAGGCCACAGCACCTGGGTCGAGACGCCTAATGCCGACTCGGAATGGTTGCGGAGAATGTAGGGAGCGGACGGCTTGTCAAAGCCCGCCAGCCGCGTGCCGCTCGTGCAGTGGGCGGCGATGAGCGTATTGTGATACGTTTCGGGCACCGGATCGTTCATAAAGCCCGGCCGGTCGAGCAGGTAGCTCGTCATCATCATGGAGACCGCGCCCATGAGATCGGCCTCGCATCCGGCGGTGATCCCCTGGTCCTGCAAGAGCGTCCACGCGCCGCACGGCGGCGTCGGCACGAGTTTCGCACTGACCATCCCCAGGCAGTCCATCGACAATGCGTTGGCTTTCTCGGCGGCCATGAGCCGCTTGGCGGTGAGATAGGCTCGGGCGCAGTTCACCGCGTCGGTTTCGTTGGGCTCGACGATCTTCTTCGCCCCGCGGCGGAGGTCGGCGGCCACATCCTGAACCTCGTCTGTGGGCGATTGCTTGTCGAACTCCTCGTTGAACGTGTCGCGAGGAATGGCGAGGACCTTCATCCCCAGGCGATCGACCACGGTCTCGTTCCGCTCCTTACCGCGGATCCATAGCAGCCGCGTCTCTTCAAACATCCGCTTGGCCTTGATCAAGTGCAGGCCATCTTCGACCCCCTGCCAGTCGAGCGTCGAAACAACATGCACGCCGCCGATCCGGGTGCCGCGGTCGATATGCCCGGTGAAGGCGGTGCCCACTGGGGCAAAGACGACCACCGGGATCTCCGTCTCCTTGGCAACGCGGTTGGCGAAGTTCCACGCGTGGATGTGCTGGAGAATGATGAGCACGCCGTGGGGAGCGGAACTCTTCAGCTTGCCGATCCAGGCGGTCACCGTCTCTTCGCTGTTGAGCGGCTGGTTTTCCAAGTCAACGGCGATGCCGAGCTTGCTGGCCGATTGCTCCAGGTTCGCCGCGTACTCCTTCTCGTGGGCGTCGAGATCGTAGGTTGTGCCTGGCCAGCCAAGCCAATAGGGCCGGGGCAACTCCATGAACGCGGCCGCTACGCGGACCTCGGGCTTCGGGCGGAGCGTGGCCGGATCGATGAAATCGTCGTACGCCGGTTTGGCCTTTTCCTCCGCGGCGTGAAGCCACGAGGCGGCCCCCGCTCCCAATGCCGACAGCGACAGGATCTGAACGCACTGCCGACGGTTCAAACAACAGTGGCAATCGTGATGACTGGCCATGGCATGGCTCCCGGAATGTGAGTGGAGTGAATCGCCGCCTTTCCCCCAGCGGCGCCGCCCATCCTAGTCGTCCCGCGTGACCTCCGCAACGGGCGGCCGTTTCCAGGCAGATGGGGAGAGTTGCGTCCTAATCGTGACGCCGAGCAAGACGCTGTACCGAGGATGCCTTACAGGCACACGCTGGCCAGCGGCCAATGGAGGAGCGAGGCGACTTTGGCCAGGGCGGAGCCGTTGTGGCCGATGGAGAGGGCGCCATGGTGCGTGGGCGCCAGCGCAAACCACTCGTTCATGAATTCCGTCGGTCCCTTGGCAAATCGCACGTGGGTCATCGTGTTGCCGATCTTGAGGATCGGCGCGTCGATCGCCTCGCCGTGATTGGTGATCGCCCGCAGGCGGCCGCCGCCGTCCTGGGTGACGTTGAACATGGTAACCGGCCCCTTCCGCACGGTCGCCTCGACGCTTACTCCGGTGCCCCACTTGCCGTGATACAGGCCCATGCCGCGGAGCACGGGTTTTTGGGCAGCGATGGCGATGTGGAACGGGCCGTCGTGCCCAAGGATGATCGTGCCGCGGTCGTAATCGGCGGCGACGATCTCGCTGTAGCTGCCGCCCACCTCGAGGATATCGCTGATCTTCATCGCCAGCGCGGTCTTGGCGTCCCCTTCGCCCGAACAAGGAATGCCCTGGGCGGTAAGCAGCGAGTGGCCGAGGATGAACGCTTCCTGAAGTTGCTGGTACTCGTGCCCTTCGCGGCCGCGGTAATAGTAGGCCAGGGCGTCGAGATCGAACTGGCGAACCATCTTCTCCTGGGCCACGGCCACGCGGCAGGCCGCGGCGAGTTGCTCGGGCCGTGGCCGCCGCGCGAGCGGATCGGCCGGCGAATCTTCGCTGAGCACGAACATCTCTTCCACTTCGCGGAGCTTGGCCTCCTGCTCAGCCGCGGTAACCGACTCGGCGATCTTCGCCAGGTCGCACATCTCGAGCACTTCCACATGCATTCCCGTCTGCGCGGTGATCATCGTGAAGTCGCTGTACATGTCGAGCATGCCCGGGTAGGTATGCCCCAGGAATCCCAGCCGCCCTTCCGCCAGCGTCCGCACGACGCCCGCCGCGCGAACCCACTCGGCGATCTCGCGCCACGCGGCGAGCGCCTCCGGGTGCTCGGCGGTCCGCTCGTCGGCCAGCGCGATGGCGGGCGACTCGCTCAAGCCCAACAATCCGCTCACCAGTCGCCACTCGATGCCCGCGCGGCAGAAGGCGTTAGCGATCTCCGGCACCGAGCACCCCACGCAGTGCGCCAGCCACTCGCCGGTGGTCGTGCGGTCGTAGGCCATCGCCGCGGCTGGCTGCAAATTGAGCACTACCACCGGCCGCCGGCAGTGCTGGGCGATGTGCAGGTGTGAGGCGCTCATCGCGTAGGTCGCCGCATGGCAGAAGATGATGTCGACATGGGCGGCCTGGAAGAACTCGGCCGCCTGGCGGGCCTGGGCTTCCTCGTCGACCATGCCGGCATTGTGCACCTCGCCCCACTGGCTCAGCCGCCCGGCAATGAAGCGGTTATAGCCGTTGAGCCGTTCGAGCAGCCCCTCGAACTGCTCCCAGTAGTGCGGATGCCCGATGGAGTACAGCCCGACGCGGGCCTTCTTGCTCGGTTTGATTGGCTCGAAAATGCGCATATCAGTTCACGCGTGACGTGACATGGAAATCTGGGACCGGTCGCATCCGACCATCACTCCGGTGCGGCTCTCCACTCGGCTCCGGGCGATACCGGTGACGAGAGCAAAGCCATCACCGCCCGCCATCATACTCCTGCCCGGCCTTGAACGACAGGTTGGCCGTTGCCCTCTCGCACTCGCTTGCGACCCGTCGCCGCCCGTAGATCATGGTTCCACGTCCGGCCGCCACACCAGGCGCTCGTGGAGCAGCCACAGGACTCCGGCCAGCACCACCGTCCCTGTCGGCACCGCTTCCAGTCCGCTGCTGCCCGCGATCAAGCCGAGGCCGGCGGGTACCGCCGCGGCTCCGACCATCGCCGCGCCGACCTGAAAACCCACGGCATGGGCCGACAGCCTCTTCCCCAGGCGCTGCGGAGTCCGCGTCATCAGGCATGGATATACCGGCGCCAGCCCAAAGCCGGCGAGGATCAATCCCGTCCATGCGGCGGCGAGCGGCAGCGGTGCGGCCAGTAACAGCGTCCCGGCGGTTGCCGCCAACAGGCAGCATCGCAGCAAGCGGTCGATCCCAATCCGGTCGACCAACAGCCCGCACACCACCCTTCCCGCTCCGATGCTCCCCCAGTACGCGCCGACCGCGATGCCGGCCGGGCCGGCATGCACCCCGCGCGACTCCGTCAATACGGTGAACGTCCACTGGCTGATCGCCACCTCCAGCCCGGTGTAGAGGAAGAAGACGACCATGTGCAGCACGACCGCCGGGTGTCGAACCGCGGCGGCCGCTGCAACTCGCGGCCCGGCGTGGTCGGCCGGCGCCGATGCCTGCCCCCATCGCGGCCGCGTTGCCAGAAAGACGATTGCAAGCGCGAGCATTACCACACCCACTACCGAGTACCCGGCGCTATAATGGCGGCCGCCCGTGAGCATGGCCGTCATCACCAGCGGGCCGAGCATGGCACCCAGGCAGTAGCAGGCGTGCAGCCAGTTCATGTGCCGGGCCGAAAGGTAGTGGGCCGCGTATCCGTTCAGCCCGGCGTCGATCGCCCCCGATCCGAGCCCGTGGACGAGCGCGCAGGCGACGAACAGGATCCACAGGCCCGAGAGGGCCAGGCCGAACATCGCGGCCGCCACCAGCGCAGTGCTGGCCGAAAGGAGCAGCCCGATCCCGAGTGCGTGAGTCAGTCGGCCGGCGAAGAAACTGGTCGCGAGGTACCCAAGCCCGGAAGCCATGAACACCATTCCGGCAGCGCTCTGCGGGAGGGAGAATGTATTGCGAACGCTCGGCCAAGCCACGCCGATGACCGCGTCGGGCAGGCCGAGACTGACGAACCCGACGTAAGCCAATGCGATCAGCAGCGGGCCGGGGCGTAAGCGGTCGTGCATCCTGGTGTTCTTCGCGACATGCGTGGTTCGGAACGTATCGCGAATCATAGGAAGAGCCGAACTCGCCGACTGCCCCTCCGGCTGGCATGCGATGCCCCCCGCTGGGCAACACGCTCCCATGGCCTATTGCGGAATTACACGCCCTCCTTTGCGCCCGCCGAGACTCAGCATCACGCGTGATAGCACCGATAGCTCGGCGATTTGACTTCTCGCATATCATTGCGGCATAATGCTCGGGTCCGCTTCTCTTCGGCCGTTTGGCACTTATCGATTGGATTTTGGGTATAGGTTGTTTGACAACGGGCAAGTGCGACGAGCCCGGTCTCCCGACGGACGGTGTTGGGGAAGGTCACACAATCAACCACGGAACGAACAATGACCAGACCGGGGCGAACCGGCCCCGTGGCAATCCAAGGGCAGCGGCCCTTTTATCCTGGTCCGAGGTACCGCAATGCGTCAGTCTTTATGGAAGAAGACTTGCGAGCACGTGGGCGTCTTGCTGCGCCCGCTCCGCAGTGAACCGTTGGAGACGCGGTGTCTTCTCTCTTCAACGCCCGTCCTGCTGTTGCCTGAGCCTCCTCCGGCAGTGGATTTGTTCGATGCCGGAAGCCAGCCACTGATCGCGCCGCCGACTCCGGCCGAGCCAACGCCCATATTGCCGCCGGCGGCCGGTCCCGGCGCAAGTGAAGTCGCCGAGTCGCCTCCGCCAGCCGGTGTACCCGGCGACGCGGCCAGCGAAAACAGGCCGGCAGCATCGGCGCCGTCGACCGCCCTGACTGCGACAACGCCGACTCCGCCTGCGGCTGCCGAATCCGCTCCCACCACCGAGGAATACGCCCGAGCCCCATCCGAAAACAAACCCGGCGCCGATCCCGCCCAGAGTTCATTGAAGATCGCGCCGACCGAACAAGTCGGCAGCGCCACGGTCGCCGACGAAACACCGGGTGAGCAGTCGTCGCAAGACCTTGCCGGCGAGACCGGCCTGGATCGGATGCGCCTCGGGCAGGCGACTACTCATGCCCGCCATAACGACGACAGTGTCGATCGAGCGACCTCGTCAGACAACTCCGGCGCCGCCTGCTGCGATTTCGCTGCCGCGGCTGAGGTATCGGCCGGCGCCGCGGCCAGCATGGTCCTCACGTCGGGCAGCGTCGGGCAGACTGACGCAACCGCGAGCAAATCGGTTCAGTCATCGCAAGACGAAGACCAGGTGCGCGACGACCTCTTCACCGCGCTCGCCCTGGAAAGCGGCATCGCCGGCGGCCAGCAAGACGGTCCCGGCAATTCCGACCAGGTGACAGCTCGGTCGCACTCGGCCGGCGCGGCGGTCAGGTCGTCTTCCAAGATCGGCCTGTTGGCCGCGGTCAACGATTGGTGGCGGCTCGAACGTTTGTCGTTGCTCATGGGCCAATTCCAGGCCGAAACGGGAGAGGAGCCAGACTCCGGCCGTCCTGCCGCCGCAGCCGGCCTCTTCCTGTTCGCCAGTCCCCGCGGTGCTGCGGTGGCCTCCGGATCGGCCGGCACAGCCGGGCGGCCCGAGGAGCCCGCTTCCACAACGTCCGCGAACCGCGCTACCAAGGTCCGCGGCCGCTATGCCATTCACGCGGCTCACGACCAGATCCTGGCAGTCATCGACGACGACGAGCGATTGGCCGGCTTCGTCCAGCTTGTCGACCAGGAACTGGCTGAAGCCCGCCTCGTCTTCCCCGATGGCCCGCCCTCGCCACAGGAAGCCGTCGAAGCCGAGGTGGCCCGGTTGAAGGAGCAACTCGCCCGGCAACAGCGACTGGCCGTGGTGGGCCAGGCGGTGGCTGGCATCGCCCACGACCTCCGCAATCCGCTGGCCATCGTCCGCAGTGCCGCGTGGCTGCTGAAACGCTCCCTGCCGACCGGCGACCCGAAACCCCAGTCGTACCTGGAAGCCATCGACGCCGAAATCGAGACGGCCAACCGAATCATCAGCAACCTGATGGAAATCGTCCGTGCCAAGGAAGCGGTCAAGGAGTCCATCGACTTCGGCGCGACGGCCCGCCAGGTGTTCGAAAAGCTTCAGAACCGCGCCGATATCGACTGCCGGATTGACTGCCAGCCGGAACCATTCACCGTCGACGCCGATCCGACTCAACTGCGGCAGGTGCTGGGCAACCTGATGAGCAACGCCGCCGAAGCGATGGGCGCCACGGGTGAAATCAGCGTCGAAGCCCGTCGAGCGGACGGCTTCGACCTCCTCACGATCCGCGACAATGGCCCCGGCATTCCGCCTGAAATCCGCCAGACACTGTTCGAGCCGCTGGTCTCCACGCGTCTCAAAGGGACCGGCCTGGGCCTGGCGATCTGCCGCCAGATCATCGAACGCCACGGCGGCACAATCGACCTGCTGCCCAGCGACGCCGGAGCGGCGTTCCAGATCCGACTCCCCCACTCGCCCCAGCCCCTCTGACCCGAGGGCCGGCGGTCGACATGATGCCTTCACCCTCGCGGCTGCACCCGCAGTCCGCGCCGCTATCGCACGGGCAGCGGGAGGAAGTCCCAGTCGAGAATCATCTTCTCGGCCAGCGCCTCTTTGAGCTCGCGCTCGATCTGGCGGTGCGATTCTTTGCCGGCCAGGTTATTGAGCTCGCCCGGATCCTCCTCCAGGTCGTACAGTTCATAGGTTGGCCGCGGCGTCGTGAAGTATGCGCGGACGAACTCCGGAGTCAGGCTGCCTGCGGCGAAGGCGGCCTTCATCTCCTGCCAGCCCGGATCGCCCTGGCTGTCGACCGGGCCCACCGGCTGGTGCGGCGTGCAGTTATAAATGAGCTTATAGCGGTCGGACCGCACGCAGCGGACCAGATCGAACGTCGCTGCCGAGATCTCCGGACGCATCCCGCCGTCGCCGCCATGCGGGCCGCGCTCGGCGAAGATGTGTTTCCGCGGCTCAAACGGTTCGCCCTTGAGCAGCTCGAGGTAGCTCACCCCGCTCATCGACTCGTGCGGCTTGAGGCCCGCCGCTTCGAGCATCGTGGGGGCGAAGTCCTCGCCCGAGACGAGCGCGTCGGTCGCGCTGCCCGGCTTGACCACACCCGGCCAGCGGACAATGAGCGGCACGTGAATGCCCGGGTCGGTGAGCGCCCCTTTGCCGTGCGGCATCGCCATGCCGTTGTCGCCCATGAAGACCACCAGCGTCTCCTGTGCGAGGCCGCGCGATTCGAGCACGTCGAGCACCGTCTGCACATCGCGGTCCAGCCGCTCGACCTCGCCCAGGTACCGCGACAGATCGCCGCGCACGCCCGGCAGATCGGGCAGGTGGGGCGGCAGCGTGAGCTTCGCCGGATCGGGCGGCTGCGGCTGGGGCGAGGCATCCGGATCCCAGACATGATGCGGGTCACTGAACCCCAGCCAGAAGAACCAGGGCTCGCCCTTCGGTGCGGCGTCGAGGAACTTCGCGAGGCGGTCGCCGTACGTCTTGGAGCCTCCTTTCTCCACGTAGTCGACGCGGTCGGTGAACGTGCGAAGGTTGTGCTTCCTCATCACGGCGTCGATCACCGGTGCGGCGTGCTTTCCAACGCCCGACGGACCGTCGAGATGGTAGCTCCTCCCGCCCACGCCGGTGAAATAGCCCGCCTGATCGCGGAGCAGGTCGGGCAATGCCGGCAGTTCGCCGGGCAAGGGCGACGTGAAGCGGACCATGCGGACGGCCACCGGCGAGCGGCCCGTCATCAGCGCGGCCCGCGACGGCACGCATTGCGGGCAGGAGACGAACATCCGGTCGAACCGCATCCCCTCGCTGGCCAGACGGTCGAGGTTCGGCGTGCGGACATCCGGGCATCCGTAGCAGCCCACGTACGGCGCGCTGTGATCGTCGGAGAGCAGGAAAAGGATGTTTGGCCGCTCGGCCGCCAGGCCCCGACCGGCCGAAACCGTCAGAAGCATCGCTGACAAGCGTAGGAAGCAGTTCATTTCAGGTTTCCTCGGATGGCTTGGTCACCGGAACGACGCGCCGAAAGCAGGTTCGCGTGCGTATACCAATACCCGCCGCCCGGCCCGAAGGCAAGCTTGCTGGCCGCTCGCCGGCCGGGTTAAGATGACGGTTTCCGGCGCTCGAGAGTCCGTGGCCCTGGTCGGCCCGCGCTCTGCCTTTTGCGTGTTCTGAGGGAGGAAAAGACGTGTCGATACGACCGAAAACGATCGGCGAAGCGATCGCTGCCTGGGCAGCACTGGCCCTGTTTGCCGTGGCGGCCGAGCAGCCCGGCCAGGCCAGCCAAGCGAGCGGCGTTCGCGTCTGGGAAGATACCATGACCATCCCCACGTACGAGGTGGGGCCGCCCGATCGCAACCCGATGTTCTACACGCACGAGTCGTACCAGGGCGCGCAGAAACGGATTTATCCCTACGCGGTGCAGGACAACCTCACCCACGAGCGCCGCGACAAGGCCTACAAGGCGCTGCACCTCGAAGACGAATACCTGGCGATCATCGTGTTGCCCGAAATGGGCGGCCGGCTGTTCGCCGCCACCGACAAGACCAACGGCTACGACTTCTTCTATCGCCAGCACGTCGTCAAGCCCGCGCTCATCGGCATGCTGGGGGCGTGGATCTCCGGGGGCGTCGAATGGTGCGCGTTCCACCACCACCGCAACACGACGTACATGCCTGTCGATTACACGCTGGCCGAAAACGCCGACGGCAGCAAGACGATCTGGTTCGGCGAGACCGAGCGGCGGCACCGCATGAAGTGGCTCATCGGCCTGACGCTTCATCCGGGCAAGTCGTACCTCGAAGCGAATGTCAAGTTCATCAACCGCACCGCCGAGCCGCATTCGATCCTCTACTGGGCCAACGTGGCGGTGCACGTCAACGACGACTACCAGGTGATCTTCCCGCCCAGCGTCCAGGTGGCCACCTACCATTCGAAGATCGACTTCACCCACTGGCCGATCTCCCAGGGCAAATACCGCGGCCACGACTACACGGGTGTCGATGTGAGCTGGTGGAAAAACTCTCCCGAGTCAAACTCGTTCTTCGCCTGGAATCTGCAGGAAGACTTCATGGGCGGCTACGACCACGGCCGCCAGACGGGTGTCGTCCACGTCGGCGATCATCACGTCGTCTGCGGCGCCAAGCTTTGGGAATGGGGCACCGGACCGTTCGGCAAGGCCTGGGACAAAATCCTCACCGACGAGGACGGCCCATACGCCGAACTGATGGTCGGCGCCTGGTCCGACAACCAGCCCGACTATAGCTGGATCAAACCCTATGAAGTGAAGTCGTTCAAGCAGTACTGGTACCCGATCCGCGAGACCGGCGGATTCAAGAATGCCAACCTCGATGCGGCGGTGAACCTGGAGGTGAAGGATGCCCCAACGGATGCCGCCCAGGGGCGAACCGCCCTGGTGGCGTTCCATGCCACCTCCCCGCGGCAAAGCGCGAAGGCCGTGCTGCGGTCCGGCGACCGCGTCCTGCTTGCCGAAACCGTGGCCATCGGACCCGACAAGCCGTTCAGACGCGAGGTGCGCCTGCCCGATGGAATCAAGGCGACCGACCTGCGCGCGTCGCTGGCCGTCGATGGCAAAGAGCTGATCTCCTACCAGCCCGTCGACCGGGCGCCCGTCAAAGATCTGCCCAAGACGGTCGAGCCACCCCCGAAGCCGCAGGACGTCAAGACGATCGAGGAGCTGTATCTGACCGGCCTCCGCGTCGAGCAGATCCACAACCCGAGCGTCGACCCAACCGACTACTACCGCGAAGCGCTGTCGCGCGATCCGGGCGACTCTCGCTCCAACACGGCGATGGGCATCCATTACAGCAAGCGGGGCATGTACGCCGAAGCCGAGAAACACCTCCGCACCGCCATCGAGCGGCTCTCGGCCGAGTACACGCGGCCGAGCAACACCGAAGCCTACTACCAGTTGGGGCTGGCACTGCGGGCGCAGGGCAAGGAAGCGGAAGCCTACGACGCCTTCTACCGCGCGAGCTGGGATTTCGCCTTCCGCGCGCCGGCCTACTACCAGTTGGCCGAGCTTGCCGCACGCCGCGGCGAACTTGCCAAGGCCCTGGAACACGTCGATGACTCGCTGGCGGTCAACGCCATCAACGCCCAAGGGCTCTGCCTCCGGGCAGCGCTATTGCGAAAGCTCGGAAGGCTCGACGAAGCGGCCGCCTCGGCGCGCCGCGCGCTGGACGGCGATCCGCTCGACTTCTGGGCCCTCTACGAACTGGCGATCATCGACGATGCCGCGGGCCGCTCGTCCAATCACCGTGCGGAGCTCGCGCTGAAAATGCGCGGCGAAGTGCAGTCCTATCTCGAGCTGGCCGCCGACTACATGGGGCCGGGTTGGCTCGACGAGCCGACTGCCCTGCTGGAGACGGCCTTGCAGGACAATGTCTCCTCCGTCGCTTCGTACCCCATGATCCATTACGTGCTTGCCTCGCTCTACGAGCAGAAGGGAGACCAGCGGACGGCGAAAGAACACCGCACGGTAGCAGTAGAAGCTGCTCCGGACTACTGCTTCCCGTTCCGCGCCGAAGAGGCCGCGGTGCTCGAAGCGGCGATCGCGGCCAATCCTGATGATGCCCGGGCGTATTACTACCTCGGCAACCTCTGGTTCGACCTTCAACCGGAGCGGGCGATCGAGTGCTGGGAGAAATCGGCCGCACTCGACGCGAGCCTTCCCACCGTGCACCGCAACCTGGGCTGGGCGCATTACCGGGCCAGCAGCGACATCGCCAAGGCCATTGCCAGCTACGAACGGGCGATCGCCTGCGAGGCGCCCGATGCGCGGCTGTTCTTCGAGCTCGATTCGCTCTATGAGTTCGCCAATGCCGCGCCCGAGCGGCGGCTGGCAGCGCTGGAGAAGAATCACGCCATCGCCGTCCAGCGGCAGGACAGCCTCATGCGCGAGATCATGGTTCTGGTGCTCAACGGACGGCATGAGCAGGCGATCGAGTACCTCGCCACGCACCGCTTCCATGCCCGCGAAGGGAGCGAGGGGATTCGTGACGTCTACGTCGACGCCCATCTCCTCCGCGGGTCGGAGTTGCTTCGTGCCGGCGATGCCCGGAAGGCCGCCGAGCACTTCCAGAAGGCCGGCGAGTTTCCTGAAAACCTGGCGGTCGGCCGATCACGCAACGATTCCCGCGCCGCCCAGATCGCGTTCCATACCGGCCAAGCCCAGGAGGCTCTCGGACTTGCCGACGAAGCAAAGAAGTCCTACGCGCGAGCGCTCGGCGAGCAGGGGACTTCTCAGTGGCCGGAGGCCCGCTTCTACCAGGCTCAGGCGGCGCTGAAGCTCGGCAAGCCCGACGAGGCGAAAAAGATCTTCGCCGAACTCGCCGCCGCCGGCACAAGCCGCATCAAGGAAGAGGGTTCGACCGACTTCTTCGCCAAGTTCGGCGAGCAGGAGACGAAGAAAACCCGTGCGGCACTCGGGCACTATCTCATCGGCCTCGCCGCCATCGGCGAGGGACGAACCGACGAAGCCCGGAACGAGTTGGAGCAGGCCGTGAAGATGAATCTCAGCCACGTCTGGGCCCGCTACTGGCTGGCCGAGTTGAAGTAGAGCAAGCAAGCCCATGTAGGGCGGATTTGTAATCCGCCTCGCAATGCAAGACGGATTGGAAATCCGTCCCACGGAAGAAATTCACTCATGGCAGACAGCCCTGAGACGTTCCTCAGGACGCGCGAATTGGTCCGCGAGTTCCGCGTAGGCCCGGAGACGGTCCGCGCGCTCGACGCGCTCGACTTCGAAGTGAAACGCGGCGAGTTTGTCGCCGTGCTTGGGGTGAGCGGTTCGGGCAAGTCGACTCTGCTGCACCTGCTCGGAGCGCTGGATACGCCTACCTCAGGAGAGAGCGAAGTCAACTCGCAGGATCTTGCCTCGTTCACGTCCGACGAGCGGACGCTCTACCGCCGCACCGTCGTGGGCTTCGTCTTC
>JAXGPP010000060.1:0-23435 GCA_040766885.1 Thermoguttaceae bacterium
TTCCTTAGAAAGAAGCCCTTCGGCGAGAACGTCGAAGGGCTTTCTCATTGTGGCGCAAAGAGTTACGTCTTCCAACCGCCAGTTCAAACAGACGATTTCCAGGATTCGCCGCTTGGCGCAGTAGTCCGCCGTAAGCCATTTCTCTATAAGGGCTTGCGATAGTTCAAACGCCTTGATGGCTATGTCGGCGTCTTCATCGTGACCCCGGTTCAGGGCCTCGATCTGCACGGTGAGGGCCGCCACCCGGTCCCGTAGCTCGGTGCTCTTGGCGGCATAGGTATCGGCGTCGATCTCGTCCAGGAGCCGGAGATTCAGCAGCCGATCCGTTTGGCCCTCCAAGAGCGACAACTGCCGCCGCAATTCCACCCGTTGCTCGCGGGTGTAGTCCTGCTCCTCTCGGGTCCGGGCGCGCAGCACGCGCAGAACCCAGTCCCGCACCTCGGCATCCTCGATACGCAGCTTGACGAACAGCGCCAGGACTTGCTTGTCCAGGTCGGCCTCTGTCAACCGAACGCGGGGGTGCCCCTTGCTGCTGTATTTCGAGCATCGGTAGTAGACGTAATCGCGCTCCCCGGCCTTGGTCCGCTTGATCTTCCGCTCGCCTACGATCTTGTGGCCGCACTGGCAGGTAATCAGGTCGCTGCCGTAGGTCAACTCGTGTGTCCGGTAAACCTGCCCACCCAACAGGGCTTGGACCCGCTCCCAGGTCTCACGGTCCACAAGGGGCTGGTGCTTGCCCGGATACCACTGCCCCTTGTGTTCCACTTCGCCAATGTAGGCGCGGTCGTGCAAAATGGCGTGAAGGGTGCTCCGGGGGAAGCGAAGCGTCGAATCCCGGTAGATCATCCCTTCGGCTGCCAGCCGCTCAATCAGCATGTCGAGCGTGCAACCGTGGTAGGCGAATAACTCAAAGATGCGCCGGACCTTCGGCCCATCCACGGGGTCGATTTCCACGATTCCCCGGTCGTTCACCCGCACGTTCCGGTAGCCGTAGGGGGCGTGGCCGACGAACCAGCCCTCCTGGACCCGACGCGCCAGCCCTTCTTTCACGTCCAGCGATTGTTGCTCGGTGTAGAAGGATGCCATGCTGGCGAGCATCCGCCGCTGCATCCGACCTGCCGGGTTGTTCTCGGTCGGCTGGGAAACCGAAACGAACTCCAAGCTGAACTCCGATTCCAGCCGCTCCAATTCAACGTAGTCGAAGAGGTTGCGGGCTGCCCGGTCCACCTTGTAGAAGAGCAGGCCCGTCAGTTCATGGGCGTGCTTCTTCGCGTAGGAAAGAAACTCCTTGAACACCTTGCGCTCATCGCGCTTGGTGGGTGTCTCCGCGATGCGGAACAGCTTGACGATGGTTCCCACCCATGCGCTCCGCGTAGCGGCGCAGGGCATCTTCCTGAACATCAAGGGAGAACCCTTCCCGCTGTTGCTCACGGGAACTCACGCGCGCCAGGGCAAGGTACTTCTTCACGTTTGCGATCTCTAAGGGCGTCAAAGAGGTTGCCGACATTCACTATGATGCTCACGGCATCTTGAGAAGTCAAATTCCCGTAGTAGGGCCGAAATACCCGGAGGGTGTCGGCCAACAATTCAGGCGTCACCCAGCGCGGTGTGCCGGCCGGAACGGTCAGGGCGTCGGGAGAGATCGGAGGAACATCGCTCATGTGGTGTACGACTGAATGACCATTGCCCGGTGGTATCCATCATTCGGCCACCCGTTGTCGATCAAACGCTCTCTCATTTCAGCGACGCTGAAAGTGACGGTCTCGACTGTCCTTCCCTGCCGACGAAGAGCCTTGGCAAGCTCTTTTCGGACTCTGTCGTATGCGCAGGTGGGGCGCGCGTCAGGTCCGTACAGTTGACAGAAGGCTGCGAAGTCTTCCGGTGGAAAACGCCACAATCTCACAGTGCTGTAGCACTGGGGGAACGCTATTGCCATGTCTTCCGCCAGCCGCCGAAGTCTCTGTCGGCTTGGTTTCATCTTGGTACTCCAAAGGTGTTTGACCACGGCCACTTCGCCGCCAATCGGCGGCATATCAAAGGGTTCCGTACTTGTAAGACCACCGTGCAAGCGCGGACTTGGAGTAGAATCTCGACGGATTCTGGACTCCGGCCGCCGGCAAGGTGACTCATGGTTTCTGTCTCCAATGGTGCAAAGTCTCGGAGCCACCCCGCCGCCAATCGGCAGCGTTTCAAGGTGTCTCTCTACCTGCTAGACCACCGCGCAATCGCGGATTTGGAGAAGAAAAAGAAAACTTCCGCCAAAGTCGGGTTGTAGCGGATGCAACGAACCTGCAAGATTCACCGATTGTGCTGTCCATGCCGCACAACGGCCCGCCTCCGAGCCGGGCAGAACCTTGGAACGGGCCGCTTGCAGGTCCGTGCGCTAGAGAGGCACGCCGGGAACGGCTCTGCCCTTCGGGGCACTGCCTATCAGGTCTGCCTGACCTGTTCACCGCAGCCGGACGAATGAGGCACCGGGCATCGTGCAGGCGTCGGCTTTGGCAACGGCGCGTTCAACCAGGAGGCCCTGTTCCGGTCTATCCGCCGGGCCTCGGCGTCACCCGTTCGGGCCGCTGAATCGCCGACCAATGAGTGAAGAGAGATCGGGCGGTTTGTCCAGCGTTGTGACAGGAGGCATCGAGACCGCAAAGGGTATCAACCGACTACGCCCAGCCACGGCCTTCTGAGGAATGGCGAAGGCTGGTTACGGTGGTGCGATTGGTCGGTGAAGTACATGACCATCTTGCGAGCGCGAGTGATTCCGACGTACAACAACCTTCGTGATTCATCCTTCTCTTCCTGGGACGTGGCGCGGAAGTCTGGAAGCCGTCCGTCGTGGAGATCAATCAACGCGACCGCATCAAACTCGCGCCCTTTGGCGCTGTGCATCGTCATTAGGCTGAGGCAGTCACGGGGCCGAGCGTACAACCCCAGTTCATCAACCGCGAGGTTGGCAACGTCAATGTTGTTCCTCTCCATTTCATGGTTCATTCCCTGCGCTGAATCCGTGAGGACGGAAGCCTTACTCGGCGGCAGAAACTCGTCGTCAACAAGCACATCCGCGATGCCCTTGGAGGCAGCTTCTAGCCAGCCGACCGCGCCGTCGTGCTCCTTACGAACGTCGCGCGCCAGTGCCAACATGCGGCACAGGGTCTTCCTTCCGGTATACGTGTAGACCATCCAGTCTGGCTTGCCGGTTATGTTCAGCAGCGTGATGAACATGCAGCGGTGGGTTGCCTGTACAAGGTGGCAATCTCGTTGCTCCGCGCACGCACAGAGATGCTCGGCAAGCTGAGCGAACTCGCGCGAACGTCGATATGGTCGCGCACCAGGGCCGATGATGGGTATATTGCGTTGTCGCAATTCCCTGCCGAGATGCAGCAACTTGATCCACCACGGAGCAAGTACCGCCGCATCGCCCAGGGAAATGCCCAGGCTGTCGATAGCCGGAATGAAGTGCTCGAATAACTCCGCAATCGAAAAGCTGCGGATGTTGTTGGGCAGGCCGGCCGCGATGCTGACAGGGCCGCTGATCTCCTTGACAAGCAACTTCACCTGTTCAAGGGTTGTCACCCCGGTAACGAAAGCCAAGTCTGCGCCGGCCTGCAAGTAACGATTTGCCCGCTCAATCGCCTCGCCAAGGCCCTGTTCCATGTTGTCCGCTGCCACCAGCGCATCCGTCCGGCCGTTGATGACCAGATCGGGTTCGCCTTCCTTTTGCGCGGCAACTCGCGCGGCCTTGATCTTCCCAACGGCCGCCTCTCGGCCAATCACCCGTCTGGCAGCGGGATTCGCTATTACCTGGTCTTCGATGTTGACTCCGGCAACGCCCGCGCGTAGGAAGGCGCGAATGGTCCCAGCAGCGGCAGCCTCGTCGCCGAAACCGTCTTCCCCGTCTGCCATCACGGGGATGTTGACCGCATCTACAATGCGGGCCGTTACAGCCAAATTGCGTTCTCGGCCGAACTCGGCCTCCGACGACCAACACGCGGCGAGCGCGAAGCTGTAGCCGGAGCACTGAACGGCCTTGAACCCTAGTCTCTCGATGATCCGAGCCGAAAGAGGGTCAAACGCATCCGGCATGAGCAGTGTGCCGCCGGAGTCAAGCAAGCCGCGTAACTCCTTCGTCTTTCCCATGCGGACACGCTCCTCCTGCTGAAAGTCCCCGCTTGCCAGAAGCAGTTGTTCTATTCTCCGAGCCTCGGACCTGTCAACGAGCACCGACTTGCGTGCCAACTCGCGCTACGCGACAATCGAACTGAATAACGCCGGGTGTCGGGAGAGTCCAAACCCTTGGAGTCCGTACCATGAACCAAGGACAACAGAACACGAAAGCGTTCACGAAGCAGTATGCCGCGATTGCGGCCGAGGGACATGACGCTGTGAGTCGTGTCGGCGACGTTTCCGTTGCACCGCCCCAATCGGCGAGGTATTCAGAGGAGGAACTCAAGGACGTGCCGGAGGGCGCAGTTCAGCTAGGGTTGGGTTGTGGCAACCCCAGCGCGCTGGCCGAGCTTCAACCGGGCCAGATCGTGCTTGATCTTGGTTCGGGTGGAGGTCTGGACGCTTTCATTGCCGCTCGGAGAGTCGGGCCAACGGGGAAGGTTATCGGTGTGGACATCACGCCCGAAATGGTCGAGAAGGCGACACGGTTCGCCCGAGAGGGCGGCTACCAGAATGTTGAGTTCCGGGTCGGGCAGATAGAGAAACTCCCAGTTGTGGATGAATCCATCGACACCATCATCAGCAATTGCGTCATTAACCACTCAACGGACAAGCTGGCGGTATTCAAGGAGGCGTTCAGGGTCTTGAAACCCAATGGCCGGATTTGCGTTTCAGACTTGCTGCTGGAAGGGGAGCCGCCGAGCGCAAGCGAGACCGGTATGGAGGTCTGGGCGGAATGGCTCACGGTGGCGGGTGGACGGCAAGAGTATCTGGACGCGGTAAAGCAGGCTGGTTTCACGGACATCGCCGCTCTTGAGTACCGGCCCGACGATCCCGAAATGATTCCGCCGGCGCTTGTAGGCAAGATTGTCAGCCTGCAATTGCGTGCGCAGAAACGGTTGCCATCTTGACCGTCCGGCGGGCATCGGCTTTAGTTCTGGGGTGGGGTGCCTTGAACGAAGGCAAGAATCAGGCGTCGGATGGCCGGCGCGAGTGACGCGGTACCCTCGAAGAAAAGTTTCACTGGCGTCCAGTCGCCCAGACCTCTTAAAGCCTTCTGTAGCAATGAGTTACGGAAGGCTTTTTCGTCGGCCCATTATTGGAATCAGGGCCGGTGCTATGCGGGTGCTAGGCCTGAAGAGAATTCGAGAATTCTCGTCGCTCGCCCCCCCAGGTCCCGAAATCCGTTTCGGCACTTGGCCCCCGCCCGCTCATCCCGCCCGCTCATCCCGCCCGCTGCCTCCCAGCCACCCCCTGAGCGTTCACAAGCCGCCCCGGAAACGCATCCGCCTGCCGACCCGCCCCACCGGAAGCCCGGGGAGAGCCGAGGGCCTCGTGAGACGCTCGCCGAGGGCCTTGGTGGAGATCGCGGCAGGGTGTGCCCCCCGATCCGCCCCCGGTTGCCCGCCGGCGAGCGCCGAGGATCATCCCTTTGCCCCGCAATCCGCCAGCGCCACCGCGAATCATCCACCTGCGATCCGCGGCCGCCGGGGCTTGCGATAGCCGAAAGGAAGCACCGCCCATCCCCATGCCCACCCACCTGAACCGGCCCGATCCGCCGCTCCGTGCGGGTTCGCGTGCGGGGCCGAGAACGCATCCCCGCCCGATCCGCCCGCCGAGGTTCGGTCGATCGCCCCGAGGACTTGGAATCGCTCTGGTGGAATTCGAAGGACGCATCGTCGGCCTCGATCCGCCCCAGCCCCCCCTGGTACCCGATCCTCCGGCCCCGACAAGCCCCTCGGAGACGCATCGCCGGCTGGGCGCGATGTGTGGAGGAGCCCCACTACCTACCGCTTCCCCACCCCGTCCTGCTTGCCGAGTCGGCCCAGACGTGCCGCGCGTTACATTCCGAAATCACTATTTCGAAGAAGGAAGACGTCTTCTTCTCTCCAAGTAGTGAGGCAGTTTATCCGAACACAGGCGGGGCAATTCTGCTGTGCGGCAAAGGGTATAGGGCCACAACGACAAAGGCGGCGGCGAAGGCATAGCACATCAGCCCCCAAGGGCCCTTCTGGGTGTGGTGGTAGCCCGGTACGTCCAGATTCGTCATCGCTTGTTCTCTCTAGCCATTGTGGACCGCTCCTCGTACCAATAACGGTCTGCGTACTCTCGGATCTTGTGCCGAGCGAAGAGAAGGTAATAGGCTCCCCGAAATACGAACAGAAACATGTGCCAGTCGCCGTGTTTGTCGAACTTCCTGGAGGAGTTGAGGACCATCGCTGGCGCAATTCCGAGCTTCCGGGCAGTGAACCGGGTGGCAAGCCACTGCTTTGGACGGCGGCTTGCCCCGAGCCGCTTCAGCCGTGACAGGAAGGCGACATCTTCTCCCATAGGTCTGGACTCATCAAATCCTTTTGCTTCAAGGAAGTCCGAACGACGACAGAACCAGACACCCCCATCCATGCTGAAAAACCAGAGCGGCGGCATAATCAAATACCACGTCACGGCAATCCCCAGCGACCATCGCTCCATCGTAAGGCCGGTGGCACCGCCAATGTAGCCGGGGTCGGCCATCACGGCGTCGATGTAGTTGAACGTTTCGGGGTGGATGCGGAAATCGGCGTCAGCAAACGCCACAATCTCGCCCCGTGCAACTGCTGCACCGCCGTTGCGTGCAGCGGCGATCAGTCGTTCTTCAACATGTTCGACCCGGCAACCTCGATCTACCGCAATCTGGGGTGTCTCGTCCGTGGAGGCGTTGTCGGCGAGGATGACCTCGATCCGTTCGGCTCCATGTCGATAGCCGTTTCGGGCGACATCTACGGTATCCAACAACCTGGGCAAATAGGCAGCCTCGTTGAAGGCCGGTATCACCAGAGATATGTCTGGGGCATCGTCCATCCTCACTCCATATCCCGCCAATTCGGCAGCCCCCGCCGCATCTCCTTGGTTGCCTCTTCCGCCGAGAACGCCTCGGGAACAAACGGCCCCCGCCACTCCATGAAAGAGTCATGTTCTTCATGGCGAGGGTCGGCCATTGCCTCCAGATACTCGTAGTAGCCATACGTCCCGCCCACATCCTCGGGTGGGCAAGCTCGTTCCCCTTCGACGCAGATGGGGTATCGAACGCCCTTTTCAGCACGCAGGCAGCCCTCGAAGAGGACTTCATGCTCCCAACCGTCCCCGAAGTCATACTCGTAGTCGAACTGGAACCGGCTACCGTCGTCGGGAACGATCTGGCTAATCCGGGTCCGCAGCGAGTTCACCGGGGGTATCTCGTCCTGCCACCCCTCGTAGAGCAACTGCGGATCGCCGTGAATAACGCCATCAATGACGAATTGGTGAAGGTGAGAGTTCGTCCAGCCCATCGCCGTCTGGATGTGCTCGTGGAGCTTGTCGAGGGTGCCGTCCTTCACCTGGATTCTCCGCCATACCGGAGGCTCGATCTCCTTGAGGGTGATCTTGAACTGGTAGACCCGTTCGGACACCGGTATTCGTCCAATACCGCCCTCTTTGTGGTGTTTGAGGGCCTCGGCGGCGGCCTCCACGATATGTTCGAGAGCGTCCCGGATCTTGCGTTTGTCGGCCTTCGGCATGGCCATCTTGCACTTGGCAATAATCTGCCGGAGTTCCTTGGCCGTAAATCGGATCGTGCGTGAAGCGACCTCGTCGGTCTTCAGCCGGTCGGCGAGGCTTGGAATAAGCTCAGCGACCAGCCGACGCCGGGCGTGGGTGAGGTTCAGCGGGGAATTGGGTTTCTCAGATTTCGACATGACACTCCTGACTCTACTGCCTGCTACTTCTGCAATGATGGTGGGGCGATTGCTAGCGCGTCGGCCAGCATATTGGCAATCTTCGTTGCAGTTCCAAGGTGGTGCTTTCGGATGGGCGCAGCCTTTGCCCGAGTTCCGCACAGGGCCAACAATACGGTGCTCCAGTCGTTGACATCCAAGTCGATGGAATCACTCTCAGCAGCCATCACCTCCAACCGTGAACGGAGCTTCTTGGTCTTGGCGATGTTGGTCTGGGTCAGAATCGCCCCTAACTCCTCAGCCGTCAATCGGATCGAAACGACCGTTGTCGGTTCATAGGCCGGAACGGCGACCTTTCGCGAAGGATAGGCACCCTTGAACATCGCATCCGACCACTCCATCAGACCCATGGCATCCGTGAACCAACTTCGCTTCCTCTCCGGGAACGGCTTGCGGAGTGCCGCTTGAATGTCACTGTGGGAAGGCGGCTTGGTTGCCTTTTCCATCCAGTCCCTGACCGCTTCGTCGAACCTGGGCAGGTCGTCGCCCAAAACCACTTCGATCTCAAGTTGCCGAAGATGAGGCAGCAATTCCTTCCATTGCGGTTGATCCCGAAGGTAGATCGTCCTCGGCCGCTGACGGTCCCCTGCCGCCAACGGTCGGAGCATGGCGTGGGCCAACAGAGTGGCGAGGTTATTCACTGTGGGCGGCGGCAACTGCACGTCCTCCAATGCCAAGAGTCCGCCGAACTCCCTGTCGATCAACATGCCTTTCCAGCGTTCCTGGCGTTTGGTCGAGTACACCCGATCGAGAAAGAAGTCGGCCTCGAACTCAGCATCGGTAAGAGGCAGCGGGCGTAGATCTTTCTTGACAAAGACCGACGACTTGCCGATCCTCAGATGGTCGCACCATTCCCACATGGTCCGTCATTTCCGTTTTCGTGGCTTCGTCTTGTTCTCGGCCGTTCGGGTCAACTCGATCTCCGACTCGTCGCCTCGGTGGAAGAAAACCATGCCGGTGAGCCTCTCGCCGTCGAGCGTCATCCAGCCACGACCGGTGCATGGCGTCCCATCTGCGCCATCGCCGCCCTCGAAGGAGAATTCGACAGCAGGCTTGTCGCCACGGTACGTCACCCGGTAGTCCACGTCGCCCTGGACGTAGCCGAACTGGAATGAACCCAAGTCAGTGGGACCGAACGCGAAGTAGCCGGGAACTTCCTCGTCGATGTAGTCCTTGTCCCACATGCTCATCGAGTCGATAGACCATCGGCCCAAGGCCCAGTTCTTCGGGTTCGACTTCGCCATTGGCTTGCTCCGTCAAGAGATGGCCCGTCCCCCGGCCATGCTGAGGGAGGGGCAGAATCACTCACATCCAACCTCAACAGGCACGATGGACCCGTAGCTCCAGGTCTTGCCCGCCTTCGTTCCATCCGATCTCGAAGATTTGGCGGCGTTGGCTGAAATGAAGGTGTTCCAAAGGCACTTCTTTCATCATCTCGCCGAACTCGAACTCGGCCAACTCGTAGCAGATGTCGTCCGGCTGCCGACCGTTGCCACCCTCTTCTTCCGCCTCTTGAAATCCCACCGGCCACACTTCCAGGACGTGGCACTCGCAGCCCTCATCGTAGTAATACTCGTAATGGCAATCCATGCAAGCACCAACACCCGCCGACCGGACAGAATATCGACTCAAGGACTTCTTCGAGCCGGGCTTTGATCTTGGCATCGTCGGGTGTCATGGTAACACTCTCCAGCGGGTTGCTAATTTCGGGGGCGTGGCAGCGCTGAACTGCCCCTAGAACCACTCGTTCTCCTCGTCCTCGGGCAGTTCTTCGTTTTCCCGTTGAGCCTCGTATTCGTCAATCGCCGACCCCCACTCATCCAGATCCTTTTCGGACAGCAGGTGTTCGTTCTGCTCCGTCACGAGGAGTCCCGTCTTCTCGAAGGCATAGATCATGGCAGGGTCAAGTCCTGCTTGCTTCATGGCTTGGACGATCTCGTGTTCGACATGCTCCAACGGCGGCATATCGAAGAACAATTTGTCCTCGGGACGGAAATCCCGCCCGTGTTTCTCGATGAACTTGTCGCCGTTCTTCCTCATCGATTCCCGGCAACGTCATCGGAAACAGGCATGGATTTGAGAAGGCTGTCATCGTCATCGACCAGCCACTCGAAGCCCTTGTTGAGGCAGCAGTGCTTGTACTTCGTGCCGCTGCCACACGGGCAGGGGGCATTGCGAGGAACCTTCTTGTCGGGCATTGCGGAATCCTGTTTGTGTGGCTGAGTAACTGGGAAAAGCCGTCCTTGCCTGGCTCCTTACCCTCTATTTCTTTCTGTATCGATGCAAGAAAAGAAAGTCGTGGCTGAGCATTCGTAGGCGCGTAAGCATCCTCTGAGACGGGTTTGAGTTGTTTTGCCTTGGATATTGGCATCGGCCATGACGGGTAGGACTGCCACTGCTGCCTTACCCAGTCCATCAATTCTTCCGCTGTTTTGTCCAGGCACGAGAAATCTTCAGTGACAGCGGTCTCAACTCCCACTTCTTCCAAGAATGAGAAATTCCTCCCATCCGGGCCGCTGACGCCAAAAGACCGCCTCAGGACGACAGGGTCGCATCAATGTATGGACGGTCCATGGCCGCAAGTCAAGAGCCCGATGATATCTCCACGCTCGGCGGTTCATCGAGAATTATGCTGGAGAGTACTTCCCGTCGTGCTGACGGACGACCAGTCCCAACCAGAAGTCAGCTTGTTGTCCAAGACCTGACAAACGGACAGAAAGCTGCCCACCGTAATCGGGCGCTCGAGGATGTTGGAGAGACGCGCTACTTCGGCCCAGCTACGTCTCCGTTCCGTTCCAGCCATTGTGACTCTCAACCAGTCCCAGGAGTTGTTAGTCGAGATTCGGAATCGGAGCCGACGATACACCTAACGTGAGCCGACCGCCGCCACGTGACCTCGTAGTCCACGATGATCTTGCGGAGATCGGGAAAGAGTCTCTGCCGTCGCTCGGCAACAAAGTCCATCACCTCGACCGCCACACCAACCGCCTCGGCACTGCCGTCCTTTGGCACGAAAGCGTCGATCAGGTCTTCTCGATCATCGGCTGGCCGCTGGGCGTTCACCGACCAGGCCCAGCCAGCGATGGTCAACATCAAGATCGCCTTGGCTCGTTCGGCGGTCTTGCCAAAGTCAGAGGCTCCGCAAGTTGAAGGATCACCGCCGACATCTTGGCCTCGCCTTCGGGTGTCGGAATCTCCCGCTTCACCCCCAGGGCGGCCAATCGCTCCCATCTCTTCTCGTCCTTTGCTTGGCATGAATTATGCTCCTGTTTTCCGGGTTCACGAATGTCCTACGATGTGCCGGGGCTACTCAACGACCAGTCTCGAAATCCCGGAAATACAGAGGCCCACGTAGTCGTCTCTTGCGAACACCTTCACAATGGCAGCCGTACCTTGCCGCTTGTCCTCCAATACGATATCGCACCGATAGGCGATGAACACCTAGCAGGCTCCGGTCGGGCATCGGCAACTCGACGACCCCGAACCAGAAGGGGTGCGTGTCCAGCACGGCGTCCACGAAGTGGACCAGCCCGTCTATCGGCTTCATGGACAGGGGGCTTTCGCCTCGCTCGGGCCAGGCCAGGTAGACGCGACAATCGGCTTTCTTCTCGGTGACGGTCACGGCCATCTTGTATGTTCCTTTGTTGCAGGCCCTTTGCGTTCGGCCGCTAAGGTTTTGTACAACGAACTGACGTCGGCTGGGTCCGTCGCTCAGAATTCGTCATTCCGGTGGGTTTGCGTCGGAAGTCCGGGGTGACAGCCGATCATACTTCAACAGCATTGACCGAGCGCCCGGGCGCTGTAGGGGGGATCAGCGGTGGCTCTAATGAGTACGTGCCTTACTCCTGGCGATACGAACGGTTTGAGTGCGACAAAACCCTCTGCGAGACAAATTTCCGAAGTGTTGATCGGAAAGTCCGCCGAAGTTGTGCGAATCTGAGCCGCGCTCAAGGGGCTCGAAGCCACCATTGCTGCTGATGCTGCGCCGTCGGAATTGCGTAGCCTAGGGTGTGCGCTGTTTAAGCTCTCAGTAGATGCCCGTGCTGCAATCGCCAATGTCGACAGTCACCAAATCGGTTGCCTCATGAGAGGAAAGTCATTCTCTGGCGAGCGTCCACACCCTCGCCAATTCATGGATCGCTGCAATCCCGAGCGAGGTTGCCGGGGCGGGCACCGCGGGAATGGTCAAGGCGGCCGTTACGAGGCGAGTAAGTCGTGCTCTCGACCCGTTGCAACGGCCGCGCGCGACTTACCAGTTGACCTCCAACGCCGCGATCACGCCGTGGTAAAACACTCCACCGTCGGTCTCGATCGCCATTGTGCCGGGCGCCGGAGCGAGCGCCGCGAATTGATCAGGAGCAATAGCCACGCCCTCGATCCACAGCAGTTGGTAGCCGCCGCGCAGCGAAATCCGATCGGTCAAGCGATAGGTGCCCACCAAGCCGATCTCACCAACGAAAGATAGCTGATTCCGTCCAGCGCTCAGGTCCGTATCGGCCAGCGGAATCGCGGGAAAACGAAAACTGTAGTCGGAGGTCGCTTCGTCGAAGTACAGCCCCGCCTTGGCTGTGGCGTCCAGCGTCAGGCGGCCGCACGACAAGAGCCAACTCTCGGCACCGACCTGCCCGCCGAACAGGTTGTTCTGCGTGCGGACCCGATGTGTGAAGAAGGTCCCTTGAAACACTCCTAACTCGTCTTCTAGATTGACGTAGCGAAAGCCTAAGGACCAAGTCCAGCAATCGCGGACTTGCTGGTTGATGTTCAGTTCGAAGTTGCGCAACAGCGCGCTGTAGTCCGCAATCGCGTCGTGATTCGTAACGCCGAAAACAGCCGAGTTGAGAATGCCCTGAAATCCGACAATAGACACGGGCGTGCCAACGGTCGAGACGGCGTCGCCCGAATCGATCAGAAAGAAGCGCGCCTCGATACTCCGGCCCTGCTGATTCAGAGAGCGCTTTGCGACAAGGTCGAAACCCGGCTCCCACTCCAGACCCACGTCGGCGGCGTCGATCAGCGTCGCGCTGGTGGGACCGGCAACTAAGTTAGTGGAGTCTGGTGCGCTGCGTTGCAGGATGATCGCACCGCCGCGAAACACCCAGCAAGGTTCTCCGTCGCCACACGACCGATCGCAGCGGCCATCGCACGAACAAGCGTTGCTGGAATCCGCTGCCGACTCAGGATCGAAAGCAACGAGGAAAGCAGCCGCTGGGTCTTCGTCGGCGTGAACGAGCGGTACGGCCACGGCTGACAATAAAGCAAACAGCACCGCTGATGCACGTGTCATGATCGCCCTCCGTGACGAGATGTGCGCCAAGCCGCTTTCGTCGAATGCAGTGGTGATGCGCAAACGGTAGCCACATTTGGTATCGGTTTACCCCCCGGGTTGCCGAGACAGGAGCTGGTGCAGGCTGACTGCGCGGAATAACTCTCAGAACCGGCAGGCCGATTATATTCAACACCGTCCGTAAGAACGGACCAGGTTAGTCACCCCGACCGGCATAACCGTTGCCGACGATGACACGCACGAATCAGCAATTCACCGACGATGTGGAGCGTTTGGCGGCCGTTGCCGACAGCTTTCGTCGGCCAATCATCGTCTCTCCTTGCGGTTCGTTTCCTCGCGCCGATTCATGGATCGCCGCAATCCCGAGCGAGGTGGCAGGCGGTGATGCCGCCCTTCGGGAGCCGTCCATGGGCAGATCGCCGTGGTTGCAGACATCGCCCCCCATCCCACGGAGGCCCCGGCCGTTGGGGGGCGTGACCCATTTCGGTGATGGTGTATTCGCAGCCAAGTGCGGGCGCCATCTTGCGGCAGGACCGATCTGGATGTGGCGTCTGGAAGGCCCGTGAGGTATCATGCCTCGCAAAGCGCGCGGCCTTCGTCTGCGCGGGGGAGGCTGCCCAGACAATGGGAGTTGGCGAGGCATGGGCATGATCCAGCATTCGGGTTCACGGATTGCGAGCCGCGTGTGTTTGGCATTTTGGATAACGGCGCTTGCAGCCTCCGTCTGGGACGCGGCGGCGACGTGCGTGCCGGCAGCTCCTCTCTACGAGATCGCGCAGACACCGGAGCCGTGTTACGTCGCAAAGGAGACCTGGTTCGACTCGATGCTCGCTTCCCGAGCGGCGTTGCAGGCGGACGAGGCCGCCGGGAGACGGCCGGCGCCAAAAATCGCATTCCACAGCGACGTGGTCCGCGGGCGTGAAGCGGCGCGGGGCGTCTCCCTGCCCATCGAAGACGCCGGCGAGATCTACCTCTACGTGACGGGCGCTCCCGATGTTGAGTACGGGGCCGGCGACTGGATCGCGCCGCGAGCCATCGATGGAAACGGGAAAGAGACATTGCTGTGCAGCGACAAGTTCCTGGATATCCAGCAAGGATTCCACACGGTCGACTGTAGCCTCCGATCGCGCGTCGATCCGCCGCTGCTGATCGCGGATGAATCGTTCGAGCACGGCATCAATCTTCAGGCGCCGGGCAAGATTCGAGTCGTGATTCCGAAAGGCAGCGTGCGGTTTGAAGCCAAGATCGGGCTGGACGATTGGGTCAATCCCGAGACCTACAGGCTTCCGCAGCCGTACTACTACCAGCCCCGCCATTTCTCGACGGCCGCGCTTTTGAAGCCGGCCGCCAAGACCAATCGTCCGCCGAACGGCGCCGTCCGCTTCCATGTAACCGACGCCGCCAACGCGGCAAGGATCGATTTGTGGACCCACCTTGCCGGAGTGTTCTCCGAGGCCGGGCCGCGCCAGCAGATGAAGTGGGAGCGCGAAGACCGCCTGCTCGAAGAGGACTGGGCGCCGGGCGACTGGAGAGGCTTGGCCCTCCGCTATGCCGAAGCGTCCGGCCGTGTCGCCGGCATGAGGGCCGAGGCGCTCCGCGCGGCCGAGAAGGCCGCCGATCGAGCGGCCTTCGACCGTGTTCGCGCGATCTATCATCGAAGCCGCCTGGTCGACTAGGCCGCAGCGCGTGCCGAAGCGCTCGATTTCGCCGCGGTACGGGACGCGGTACGGGACCTGGCGGCGACTTTCGGCGACGACTATCCGGACGGCCAAGAACATCTGCGCCAACTCGCGCGAGTCGAGAAGCAGATCACGGCGGCGCTGAAGTCGTACCGAGAGGGACAAGGCTCCGGCGATTCCGCCCAGGGACCGAACACCGAATTGCACACGGCGATCATCGGCCTGCTCGAACAGTTCGACGCACTGCGCTATAAGGCGCTCACTGCCAACCCATTGCTCGATTTTGATCAATTGCTGTTGGTACGGCGGACGCCGCACGGCGATCCGCGGCGGGCAATGGGCCAAGGCTACGGCGTCTCGGAGTATATCGGCTATCCGCGCCAGAGCTCCAAGTGCAATCCGGGCATTGAACAGCCCCTCAACTGGGAGAACGACGTCTGCGTTCTCTCGCCCACGGCGCCGGACGGGGCCATCAAGACGCTTTATCAGCCCGGCGGGCTGCGCTTGCTGATGGACCTCGATCTGGACTGGGAGGGCAAGCGCCTGCTGTTTTCCATGCCCGGCAGCCACGACAATTGGCAGGTCTTCCAGATGGATGTTGACGGGTCGCATCTGCGCCAACTCACGCCGACCGACCAGGGCGATATCCACTTCTACGATCCGTGCTGGCTTCCGAGCGGCGAAATCGCCATGGTTTCGACGGCTCCTCTCCAGGGTGTGCCGTGCAATACCGGCGTGATCGTCGGCATGATGTACAAGATGAACGCGGACGGCACGGGAATCCGGCAGATCGCCTTCGAACAGGATCACAGCTACAACCCGGTCGTCATGCCGGACGGCCGGATTCTCTATCTCCGCTGGGACTATACCGACACGCCCCACGTCTGGAACCGGGTTCTGTTCACGATGAATCCCGACGGGACCAGCCAGGGCGAATTCTACGGCTCCAACTCGTACTGGCCCAACTCGATTTTCCACGCGCGGCCGATTCCCAACGATCCGATGAAGTTCGTGGGGATCGTGACGGGACACCATGTGGGCCGGGCGGGAGAGATGATCCTTTTCGACCGGGCGAAGGGGCGGCGAGAAACGGCGGGGGTCGTGCAGCGGATCTCCGACCGGCACGGGCAGGTGGAACCGCTTATCGAAGACAAGTTGACCCAACACTCCTGGCCCAAGTTCCTGCATCCCTATCCGTTGAGCGACAAGTACTTCCTGGCCTCCTGCAAACCCACGCCCGATTCGCTCTGGGGAATCTACCTCGTCGACGTGTTCGACAACATGGTCCTCCTCAAGGAAGAGGAAGGGCGGGCCCTGCTGGAGCCGATTCCCTTGCGGACGACGCCGCGGCCCCCGGTCTTGGCGGACCGGACGAATCCTCGGCGCGACGAAGGCACCGTCTTCCTGGCAGACATCTATTCCGGCCCCGGCTTGAAAGACGTTCCTCGCGGTACGGTCAAGAAGCTTCGCGTCTTCACCTACCACTTCGCCTATCAGAAGATGGCGGGCATCAACCATCGAGTCGGAGCCGACGGCCCCTGGGAGGTGAAACGGGTTCTCGGCACGGTACCCGTTGAGGCGGACGGCTCCGCCTTCTTCCGCGTGCCGGCCAAGACGCCGATGTCCTTCCAGCCGCTCGACGAAGACGGCAAGGCGATCCAGCTCATGCGCAGTTGGGTCACGGTGATGCCCGGCGAGGCGCGCAGTTGCGTCGGCTGCCACGAAGACAACAGGGACGTCCCTCCGGCCGCGATTCAAAAGACGATCGCCGGACTCCGCCCCGCGGAGTCGCTGGAACCCTGGTACGGGCCCCCGCGCGGTTTTTCCTTCGCCCGGGAGGTCCAGCCGGTTCTCGACAAATACTGCGTGAGTTGCCACAACGGCTCACCAACGGAGGATGGAAGAACCCTGTCCGACCTCCGTGGCGGGCAGAGCGTGACTTGGGCCTACCAGTACGGCAATCCCGATCTGATCCGCTGCGAAAACACTCCCCTCGAAGAACTGGCGGCGAAATACTCCGGCCTCTTCTCGCCGAGCTACGTTGAGCTGCGCAAGCAGGTCCGCGTCGGCGGCCTGGAGAGCGATCTGCATCTCTTGCCGCCCATGGAGTTCCATGCCGGCACGTCACGTCTGATCCGAATGCTGGAGAAAGGGCATCACGGGGTTGAACTCAACGACGAGGCCTGGGACCGACTGATCACCTGGATCGATCTGAACGCACCGGCGCACGGCACCTGGAGCGAGTTCACGCGCATCAAGGGGGACCAGAATGCACGCCGGTGCGCGCTCCGCGCCCTGTACGGCGGCCGGCCGGAAAACGGCGAGGAGATCGTCTATGGAGATCCGCCCTTCGGAGGCGATCTGACTCCCGTTGCGCCCCGGCCGGAGCAGGCCAAGTCGGCGTCCACGGAAGAGGAGGCGTCGAGTCGGTTTCGCCTCGCCGGAGGCGCGTCGATGCCGGCGCACGGCGAGAAGAAGTATCTTTCTCTGGACATGGGCGACGGCGTGTCGATGCGTCTGGTCTGGATTCCGGCAGGCGATTCCGCCTCGATCGACGCCCCGTTCTGGCTGGGGTGCTTCGAAGTCACCAACCGGCAATACGCACAAATCGATCGGGAGCACGACAGCCGATTCGAGCATCGCGGTTCCTGGATCTTCAGCGAAGAGTACCTCGGATGGCCGCTCAACGCGCCCGATCAGCCGGTGGTGCGCGTATCCTGGGAGGAGGCGAGCGCGTTTTGCAGGCGGTTGTCGGAACGATCCGGGCGGCACGTCCGCCTGCCGACCGAAGAGGAGTGGGAATACGCTTGTCGCGCCGGCACGACAACGCCGTTCTGGTTCGGAGCAGCAGATGCCGACTACACACCCTACGCCAATCTGGCCGATCAGTCGCTCCGGCAGCTTGCCACCGGTTCGTGGGAACCGAAACCGCCCGACCTGGCAGCCCGCGACGAACGCTTCGACGACGGGCGCCTCGTGACCGCGCCGGTAGGCTCGTTCGCCCCCAATCCGTTCGGGCTGTACGACATGCACGGCAACGTGGCCGAGTGGACGCTCGGGCGGTACGAGGGCCAGCGACGAGCGGTCCGAGGCGGCTCTTGGCGCGACCTGCCGGGCGAGGCGCATGCATCGGAACGTTTCGGCTGCCAACCGTACCAGAAGGTTTTCAACGTGGGCTTTCGCATCGTCTGCGAGGACGATCAACTCGCGGAGGCAGCCGGCCAGTAGGCTCACCGGCGTCGCGTTTCCCAGTGTCGAACTACCTCGTTCCAAGGGTGAAGAGTATGAGAATCAACCGTCGACAATTCGCAACAACGGGTATTGCCGGAGCCATTGGGGCCACGGCTTTGTCGCCGGCTTCCTACGGGCAGGATGAAGCACGGGAGGCCGGGTACGCGAAGCTGGATGCGGTCCTCAATGAGCCCGTATTCAAGAAGGAATTGTTCCCAGAGCCCGTCATTATCGAGTCTGTCGAGTTATTGAAGTACGGAACGTCGTATCTCTGCCGGGTGCGATCCAAGGATGGCGCGGAAGGGATTTCGGTTGCCCACGATACGATGAGCCTTCTCTACCCGATCTTCGTCAGACGGCTCCAACCGCTCTTCGTTGACCAGGATGCACGGCGGTTGGATGAGTTGCTGGAAAAGGCGTTGGAGTTCAACTTCAACTTCCGGTTCGGCGGCTTGGCCATTGGCATCCCCCTGGCGACCATCGAGTTCGCCATCTTGGACATGATGGGACGCATATCGGGAAAGCCCGTGGGACAATTGATCGGGAAGATTCATAACACGCATATCCCGGTTTACCAGGCGACGGAATGGCGGGAAAAGCCGGTCGAGGAATCGGTGGCACTCATCCAAGCGGCGGTGGCTGAGAGCAAGGCCAAGGCCGTCAAGATCAAGGTCGGTGCGCTCATGTTCATGACCAAGGACCTGGATGCGAGAGGTCCGGCCGGCAGGACCGAGGCAATCATTCCGCTGATTCGGAAGACCTTCGGCGACGACATGGCCCTTTACGCCGACGCCAACGGGTATTATAAGGACGTGAACGAAGCGATTCGGGTGGGTAAGTTGCTCGAAGAGTACAATTACGGTTACTTCGAAGAACCGGTATTCTTCGATTGGCTCGAAGGGACCAAGCGGGTCGCCGATGCGCTTTCGATTCCGATCGCGGGGGGTGAACAGCAGCACGGCATCCACGCCTTTCGCTGGCTGCTGGCCAATCGCGGCCTGGATATCGTTCAGCCGGACCACTACTACTTCGGCGGCATGATCCGGTCGCTGAAGGTGGCGAGGATGGGAGAAGTCATGGGCGGGCAGTGTATCCCGCACTTGTCGGGAGGATTCGGCTTCATCTACATGCTCCACCTGGTTTCCGCCATGGCCAATGCCGGACCACATATTGAATTCAAGGGCTATACGAATCTGCCGATCGAGTGCAAGACGTCTCCCCTTCGAGTTGAAGACGGCAAGATCAAGGTCCCGACCGGGCCGGGCATTGGTGTGGATATCGATCCGGACTACGTCAAAAAGTACAGCACCGTTACAGACGTTTGACGAATACGAGCGGGTACGAGGCAGCTCGTTGGCGATGCCAAACGCCGGTCGGCTGAAGAAAGAACGACGTGTAGGGCTGGCGGTCCATGACAGGCTTCCTTGCAGCATGTCATCCATTTTCCCCTCGGACGGCCGCCAATATGACATGTTTGCCGATTTTCAATCCGCACGCGTTCTTACCTTTCTTCCACGTCAAACCGCGCGATCACGGTGTGGCCTGTGGCGATGTGGGTGGCGCGGAGCTGCCAAGTGCCGGTGGGATCATTCAAAGCGGGGGTGAACGAGAATGATACATTTGCTTTCCTGCTGAGCAGGTTGCGCGAGTAGTGCTTCATCGCATTACCGGCCGGGTTGAGCAGCTCGACACGCACGCAGTGCAGGCCGGCCGGCTTGTCTTCGCCGGTCTCAATCGTGATGTCGAACGCGGCCGTCGCGCCGACTGCAACCTTGGACACCCCGGGTTCCACCGTCACAGTCTTTACTTCGTAGGGGAGCAGCGCGAAAATCTTCGGATCGCCCGGCAATAATCTGGTTTGGACCGTTTGCACATCGCCGAGCGCCTTCCCAGCTCGAACGTCGTAAAGCCAAGCCGGATCGGGCAGGAGGATAGTCACGTCTTGCGGCTCGACGCCTGCGGCACGGTGGTCTCGCATGATCGAGATATAACGGGTCTTGTCGTTCTCGCCGTCGGTGAAGCGGACGACTTCGCAGGCGTCGACGTCGTCCCCATCGGCTGTGATGCGAACGCGCGGCCGGATGCCGGCAAGATCCAGCAGGCGTGCGGCGAGCTGGCGGATCGCTCGGGTGTCGCCTCCGGCGTGCAGGCTTTCATATTGCTCGATGGCCGTGTTGAGCACGACCGTCCAACCCTTGCTTGCCCGATGGACCAGCACGGCAGGCGCGGTTCCGGCCATGGCCCACGGCTTGGCCCCGGCCGGTTCGATGTCTCTGGCAAACGCCGGCATCGGCAACTCGGCCTGAAGTCCTTCGCTATCGACGCGGATCGGCTCCTCGCCGGCCTTCTCGGGTAAGCCGCTTGGCGCGACGCCGAACAACCCGTCCAGCAGGCCGGACTCGACAAGCCGGCAATGGTCGTCGAGGATGCCGGGCGCGGTGTCGGCAATCACCAGGCCGCCGGATTCGACGAATTCCCGGATGGCTTTGGCTTCGGCGGGGCCAACTGCCGTCGAGGCGGGCATGAGCAGGGCCTTGTACTGGCCAAGTTGGCCCTGCTCGATCTGCTCATAGGAGAGCATGTCGAATTGCAGGCCCAGGTCCTCGACCAGGCGGGCGAAACCCAACTGGGCACGCGAATGGCTCCGTCCGGTGAGTGTCCCGGCGTGGACGCTGGCCTGGCTGTAGTGGATGGCAACTCCGTCCTGCTCGCGCCGGACGTGCAGTAACAGCTTGCCGATGCCGCCCATGATTTCAGCGTGCGACTCCTGCATCCAGGTGAACTGCGGCGCGGCGCGCAGGTCGGGGAACAGCAGCGCGGGGCCCGTGTTGTAGCTGGTCCAATACCAACTGCTGTTGAAGCCGTGCAGCAGCAGGTCCCAGCCCAGCCGCTTGGCCGAGACCTCGTCGTAGTTGCCCGTATGGTTGTACCAGGCGCCGACGATCGCGCCGGGTTGTTTCCAACTGCGGAGATACTCGATTTGCGGCGGGCGGCACGCGTAGACCTGCACCAGGTCGCACGCCCGGCAAAGCTGGTAGAAGTCGTACCCGTGCCAACTGTTCAGATCAAACACGCCGTCGAACCCGACTCGGGCCCCGGAATCGGTGCGGCGGATCGCATCGCGGCCGATGGCGTGCGCCTCGGTGAGCACGCGGTCCATGTACATGCGATGATCGGCCCAGCGCGGCCAGTGATTGGGCTGGTCCTTGACTTCGTCGAACGTGGCCGGCACGACGTCGGCCCAGTCGGTAAACGCGGCTGCCCAGGCGGCATTCAAGCGGTCGAGCGACCCGTAACGCTTTTCGAGTTCGACGCGGAATGCGGCCAGGCAGGTGGGCGACGTGCAAATGTCGACCTGCCCATGAACCAGGTAGTTCTCGTCACCAAGCGTGTAGGCGGGCGGACCGAATGCCGCCGCTCCGGCGGCCCGATCGGCCAGGCCGGCGGTCCAACCTTCCAGGTGTTTCGGGTCGGTGAGGCAAGGCCTGCGCGGGCCGGCGCTGGCCTGCTGCGAGGCGATTCGCGTGATGTAGGGGATGCTGCGCAATCCCCACCGCGCGGCGTTGCGGCACGCCGCCGCCGCGCGGATCGCATCACCGCCGGTCATGCCCGTGTTGTCGATCCAATCGACGCCGCCGGCAGCCAATTCGCGGTTGATCAGGTGCCGCACCGCGTGGTTTCCGCCATCGCTCCAAGCCAGGAAGTGGAAGTCGTCGACCGTCCGGTCGGGAACGGCGAAGGTGGCGATCCGCTGGTCCAGCAGACGGTCGGCTTGCCGGAGCCGGGCGCGCACTTCGTGAAGCAGAGCAACCGTCTGGGGCAGCTTGACCTGGAACGCCGAAGTGGCGCCGGTGGGAGTCAGGCGAACTTCCGCGATCAGCCGGCCAAGCGCGTCGGACAGTTCCAAGTCGATCCGGCCGCCGGTTGGCAGAGCACTCAGCGCGACGCTGCCCGACACGATCCCACTCGGCGAAACGGCCGGCTCGTTGAGTATGAGTGATTCGATGTGCGGTGCGTTGGCCCCCAGGTCGACGTGGCCCGTTGTCCACCCGAGCGTCTTTCCGTCCTGTTTGACCCAGACGCTTACCAGCCTCGGCCCGGTGGCCGGGCCCGGCAGCGCCAGCCCGTGCCGGCTGTCGCCCCCAGGCAGGTCGATTTTTCGGTCGGCCTGCTCGCGGAACCCACGCGCCGGATCATGGTCCATCACCTCGATCACGGCGCCCGGCCGCGCCTCCTCGGCGTGGATCATCACCTCGCCCGGCTTGTCGGTGAAGCGAATCTGCACGGCCGGCTCACGGTTGGCCGCCCACAGAACGGCCGAGGCCACGAGACTGTGAAAATAGTCGTAATAGCCGAGCACGTCGGGGTCCTCGTGACTGAGGCCGGGCGTGAGGCAGAGACGTCCGCCGGCGTAGTGCAATGCAAGCACTCGCCCCTTGCCGCATTGGTAGGCACTGGCGATGGACCGATTCTCGGCAACCATCCGATCCAGCACCGGCAGATTTGCGGTCGGCACAACGTCGGCCGTCCAATCGGCCGGTTCCAGTTGGTCCTTCAACTCGGCCAGGAAGCCCTTGGCAGCGCCCAGCAGGATCAGCCCCGCCCCGCCGCGGACGTTCTCGGCCAACTCGCGGCGCACGTACCCCGGCATCAGCTCCGGCTGGAATCCGCTGAGGATCACGCAGTCGTTTGCGGCGCGGAGCTTTTCGGCCATCTCGAAGAGCACGTCGGTCTCATTCTTCCGCGGGTAGCCGTAGATGTCGTAGGAGCCGTACAGGTAGAGTGAGCCGGGGTCCAGCAGGCTGTCGGGCCGCGAGACGGAAACGGTTTGATACTCCACGTCGAGCCGCTGGGCCAGTTCGACCGTCTCGCGCTGTTCCCATCGCGGTGCGATCACCAGCAGTCGTACCGGACCGGCGGGCAGCGGCTTGGCCCACGCGACGTGCGGCGTGACCACCGTGTCGGTCATCTCGTCGAACGGCGTCGGCCGGCGTCGGGCCTGGGCCGCCTTGGCGAGCTGCTCGGCGCGCGACGGCGTGAGCCGAGTCGCGGGAACCGGGCCCGCCAGCCAATCAGTTCTGGCCAGGAGAGCCAGGTCGTCGGCGATTGCAGGGCCTGAATCAACGAGGTAGCGGCGGACCGGCTCCGCTTCATGCTGCGGCGTGAAGTCCCACACGCCGAAGGTAATCTTGCGGCCGCCCGGCTTGCCTCGGAGCGTCGTGCGCACGTTGTAAGGCCCCAGGCCGACGACGGCTGCATCGAGTTCGTCGGGCACGTAGACGACTCCGCAAGGGCCGGCCGCCGTCTTCTGCCTTTGCAGCAGTT
>JAXGPP010000061.1:0-22588 GCA_040766885.1 Thermoguttaceae bacterium
CCGGCTCGACCGTGGCGGTTAACTGGCCGAGAAGCGCCAGGCGCCGCACGCGGGCTTTCGGGCGGGCCCGCTTGAGCCAGGCGACAACTAGTGGGGAGTGTTGCACAAGCGACTCGCCAAAGCCGGGCAGGTCAAGCAGGAACCCTTGGAGCAGCGCGCTGCTGTACTGCTCTTCATATTCGGCCAACAGTGCGCGAATGAGGAGATCGGCGGGCTGGCCCTCCGCCGCGATCATCCGCTCGAGGAGCTGAATAGTCATGCCCGCCGGCTCCGGCAGGTCATGCTCGCGGGCGTAGTCGCGGAGAGAACTCAATTCGAAGAAGAAAGTCTTCAGCCAAGAGACTTTCGACAGCATCGGCCAGCTAATGCCAGTCTGGCTTTCGACGCGATTATGTCTCCAGATCGCCTGCAGGACTCGCACGTGGCGGACGTAGAAGTGAGGGTCATCAATCGCCGGCCGGGCGAAGAACTCGAGCCGCGCCCGCTTCTCCGGGGCGGCCTGCACCGGCACCATCACACCAGGCCAGACAAAGGGTTTCTCTTTCCGCGGCGCGGTGGCCAGCCGCTCGACCGATTCCGGCTCTTCGCCATCGATCACATAGCGCAGCAGGGAGGCCGGCAGCTCCGGGTCGACCGCGGCCAGTTGACCGAGATCCTGCTCCAGCAAGACCAGGTACTCTTCGGGGAGCGCGGCTTTGTTCTTGTATGGTCGGGACATTTCAACGCCTCCAACAAGTTGGCACGAGCAGAATCAAGTAACCGGCGCGTCGGCCGGCGGCGGCAGCTCACCCGTTTCGATGTAAGTATCCCAGCGCCGCAGCGCGTCGGCTTCCAGTGCGGGTGCCTGCTGCTTTTCTCGGCGAAGCGTTCGAAATCGATAGGCCAGGGCCGGCCAGAGGAGCACAAGGAGAGCTGCATAACCGGTCCACCCCAGTACCTGTCGCGGGATCTTCAGCCATCCCTGCACGACGGCATTTCCTAACAAAGGAAAACCAACGAATGCGGCCGTCAGGCTAGTCGCAGCGCTGAGCCAGGAAATCTCATTAGGCTTGTCCCTGCCCATGGATCGCGAGAACAGCCCGATTATCACCATCGCCGCGGCAGCCCCCATCACCACTTCGGTAAACGGCGACACCCAGCGGCCCCAGGCGAGGCGGATATTGACCACACCCGATAGGGCAATGAGGCCCGCAGTAGTCCACCACATCTCTCGCGACACCTCTCGCACTACGAAGCGGGCGAAGAGCAGCGGGCTCAGCAAGCCCGTCAGGAACAAGTGCCGATTGAGGAACTCGCCGGCGAGTGGCCGTTCGCTCGCCCCATCATCGGTCTCCCGTTTCTTCAGCGCCTCCACGAGCGGAACCGCCCGCTTCTGGCAGAACTGCGGCCATCCCGCCTCTTCCTTGTCCGCCACGTGTAGTCGCAGGTAGCGGATCAATAGCAGGCGGTCTTCCGGGGAGAGGCTCTGCAGATCCAGGGCTGCCTTGGCCAGCGGCCAGTCGGTGCTCTTAGGAACCGCGATCTCGATCTTCGCTTCGGAATTTCGCGACTCGGGCCAGCGGATTGCTTTCATCTCGGACCAGATCACCAGCCGTGGCCTGCCGCGCCAGCGCGGGAATTCCATGCGATCCGCGTACAAGCAGAGATACATGTCTGGCGAAAAATGCTCACAAGCCCACCCAGTTGCTGCCACGGCTGCTGGGATTAGCGCACAGATGAGAGCGCCCTTCCAGTCACCCTTCGCGAGACTGGAGATGCCAGGCAGGAGGAACACAAGCGTGGTTAAGCCCGCCGCCGCGGCAATCTGTTTCGCGGCGTACTTCGTATCCTGGAGAGGAATGCCGGTCTCTGGTGCGAGGTCAGTTACCATCATGCGCCACGTGCGACGCCCACCCTCGATCCGACGGTCGGGCGCCCTGTCATCTCTACGATGGATTTGCCGTAGCCTGAAATGCCCACTCGTCAGCAGTCGCAGACGACGCGGAGCGCCGAGCCAAACTGCGAGTTACACTCTACTCCTCAAAATCCAGCCCGTAGAGCCGGGCCTGGTTCATGCGGACGCGGAGACAGATGGGCTCGCTCGATTCGTTGCCGAGCGTGTCGCCGCCGGCCCAGGTAACCGGGGCACGGTACTGATCGCCGACGATCGGCACGGCTTCGTCGAGCGAGCGGCCGGGGAGAAAGCTGCCGTCGCGACGTGTGACGGCGATCCGCAGTTCGCCGCCGCGCTTCACCACCGCATTGACCAAGAGCTTCTTGCCGGGTGAGAAGAAGCTTACCGTGGTGAACTCGCCCCGCTCGGCCGCTTCCACGGCCGCCAGGCGCCCTTTCGGCCACACGGCAACGCCCGGCCGATAGCTCCACGCGCCGCGGGGATATTTGTGCGGGAAGGCGTAGCCGGTGTACGGAAGGATGAAGTCGCCGTTGGGACGTTCCACCAGGTTTGGATGCCAGAAGATGCAGCCGCCGTCGAATGAGCCGAAGGGGGCCGTCTCCATGAGCGGGCCGCCGCCGGCCCAGTTCCAAAGCCTGCCATCGTGGCTCGTGGCGAGTTCCAGGTGCGTGGCGTCGTTGCTTGTGTCCCAGACCGACGGGAAGAGCAGATGCTGGTCCGGAGCACCCGGCACGGTGGTGTAGGCGTTCGTATAGAGCAGTTGCGACGGTGACATGTCGGGCCGCGGACTGAGCACGATCTGCGAGACGGGGAAGTCGCCGAAGTGGTCGCTTTCGGTCATGCCGATCGAACGGCGGCCGGAGCCGCGGGCCTCGCCCAGCCAGCTCATGCCCGACGGGTCGCTCGGCGCTTGCGGCGAGCGCAGGCCGACAAAGTACGTCCGCGTGTAGATCACGTACTTCTTCCGCGCCGGATTGTAGGTCGCGATCACCTGGGTATCGCTGTGCTCGACGGTGAACGGTTCCGCCAGCCGGCTCCAGGTGAGGCCGTCGGGCGAGACATAGCCGTAGAGCGCGGCGATGAAGCCGGCATCCTTGCGCAGCGCGCGGTGCTCCCAGCGGTCCGGGTGCCTGGCGATGAACGCCTGGAAATCGGCCGGGCTGATGTGGCCGTCGGAGACACCCTTGTAGCGCTCGGCCGGCGGAGCGGTGGGATCAAGAAACACGCACTGCGGCGCTTCGGGCAGCAGGTTGTTGTCGCGGCTGCCGTTGTATTCGACCAGCCCGCGGTTCGGCCGCTGCCAGTGGACCGCGTCTTCCGATTCGAAGTAGCATGTGTACCCGTTGCCGCCCGCATCCTGGCACGAGCCCCAGGCCCGATATCGATTGCCCTCGTGGAGGATGAAGCGGATGCTGAGCCCCATCTCCTCCCATGGGCGCTCGGCGGCGACGATCGGCCCCTCGCGCCCGGGCTTCTCCCACACGAGGCGAATGCCCCATGGAGCGTCGTCACTGCGGGCGAAATGGGCGTCCCATGGGCCGAGCTTCTGATCCCGCGCGGCGGTCACTCCTCGATTCTGCGCATCGAGCCACGCGTATCCGCCTGGCCGCACGTAGTACCAACTGGTGAACACGAGCCGTTTGCCGGCCAGTTCATACGGCTCGCCCGTCCACCGGTCGACCGGGACGGCATCGAATGTGATCTCGCCCTCCGCCGCCCATGCGAGATGGGATCCTACGAGCAGAAGCACGGTCCACACAACCGCCACAGTTCTCATGACGAGGTCTCCCCAAGCGGAAGTGACTATGGAAACGGAACGACCGCCGACGGCTCGGATTCCAGGCCAACGCTATTGACGGCGATCACCCGATACTCCGCCTTTGCACTGGGCGGCGACGAGTCGACGAAGCTCATTTCGGGAAGCGGTTCCTTGGGCGTGTCGTGGTACGACATCGCCTGGAACAAAGGCCGGCCGAAATCACCGGCGGGTTTCTCGGGCACTTGCCCCAGTGTCTGGCCGTCGCGCAGAATGACGAACGCCCGGATTCCGCTCTCCAGATCGGCCTCTGCCTGCCAGGAGATCTCGACCGAGCCGTTGGCCTTCGCCGCTTTGACGTCAAACGGCGGCGCCGGAGGCGTTGTGTCGCCGGCAGCCCCGGTCTTCACGTACTCCATCCAGGCATTGGCAACCCGCTCGTTGGGTAGCCAAACGGCTTCGTCCGGATTGCCGGAGTACGAAGCGACTGGCTGGGCTTTGTCGCCAAGCGGTTCGGCCAACCACGCGGCCGCCATGTCCACCGGCCTGAGCCGCTGATCGGCCGCCGTGGGATCGGGCAGTCGCATCGCCAGGCAGGCGTCGAAGAACGGGATCGCCAGATAGCGCGAGTCGCCGCACTCGTGCGACGTGCGGGGATCGGGGGCAAAGCCGACCGGCGCCCCCTTCGCCCGATAGGCCTGGAACGTCTCCAGCGTCGCGGTCCACGCGCGGCCAAAGCGTTCGTGCCCTTTCTCCTTCACACCCGGATTGCTTACGGTGGGAATCGCGTAGACCGCATCGGCGATCTCGGGCCGTGGACCTTCTGCTGATTCCCACACAAAGGCCGCTGAACCTGAGCGGAGCCAGACGGCAACGATACGTTCCGGGTAGAGCACCTGCATCACTCCGGCCCACGATCCGCCACCCGAATGCCCCCACAGGCACCAGGGCACGGCGGCCAGTTCCGCGCGGCCCGTCCTTGCGGCGAAGTCGTCGAGCGCTTTGAGAAACGTCTTGGCGGAGCCGTTGCGAGGATCGGACCACAGTCGGCAGTTCTGGTCGTCCTTCTGCTGGTATGACGGGCCAAGCAGGGCGCAATCCCACTTCCTGCACAGCGCCTGCCAGTGCAGGTCATAGGCGGCCGTGGCGCCGCCTTGGCAGGCCGGCGCCCCGCAACCGTGCTGGTGCACTACGATCGCACGAATCTTCTTCGTCGTGTCGGGCACCCACAGCCGGTATGTCACGCCGAGTTGGAGTTCACCAGGCGTGGCCGAAGGCGGGTAGCTGACCTCGTAAACCTGGCCGGCGGCCCAAACGGCAGCCGCTGCAAGGAAAGCAACAACCGCAGTGAGATACTGAAGAAATCGCGAGATCATGGACGTCGGCTCCCGGCTTCGCTCAGGTGTATCCATCGGCACGGCCGCCATTTGAACACGCGTCCGGTGGGCCGGCAACCTCTTCCCTCGGCCAGCGACTTGAGCGAGAATCGTGGACACGCCGACCGTCCCGCCCGAATTCTCTCCCGAAGCCCGAGAAAGCACGCCATGAGACTTCTTCACCGTTGGCTCTTCGTTTGCCTGTTGCTCGTCCCGTCACTCCTTGCCGCGGCCGAACCGGCCGTTCAATTGTCGGTAACCACCGACCGGCCGGAGGCTCTGTACAGTATGGGCGAGCAGGCCGGGTTTCTGGTGAAGCTGAGCGGCGACGCTGCGGCGATTGAAGGCACGGAGGTCAGCTTCATTCTCGACAAGGACGGCATGCCGCCGGTTATCGAGGGGAAGGCGAAACTCGAAGAGGGGGCGGCGAGGATCGAGGGAACGCTCGGCGAACCGGGCTTCCTGCGGTGCCGCGTCACGTGGAAGAAGGCAGACGGGAAGACGCAAACGGCGATGGCGGCGGCCGGGTTTGATCCCCTGAAGATCACGCCCAGCCTGCCAGTGCCCGACGACTTCGACGCCTTCTGGGCCGAGCAGAAGGCTCGCCTGGCCAAGGTGCCGATGACGCCCGAACTTACACCGGTACCGTCGGCGGTCGAAGGGATCGAGGCCTTCGACGTCCAGATCCCGTGCGTTGAGCCGCGGCCTGTCTCCGGGTACTTCGCCCGGCCAAAGGGAGCGGGGCCGAAGAGCCTGCCGGCGATCCTCAGCGTGCATGGCGCGGGCGTGCGGAGTTCCGGCCTCGGCAGCGCAGTGTGGGCGGCGAGGCAGTACAACGCCCTCGGTATGGACATCAACGCGCACGGCATCCCCAACGGCAAGCCGGACGAGTTCTACACCGCGCTGGCCGCGGGCGAACTGAAGGACTATCGCGCCGCCGGCCGCGACGATCGCCAGACGTGCTATTTCCTTGGCATGTTCCTGCGCCTGGTGCGGGCGATGGAATTCCTCACCAGCCAGCCGGAGTGGGACGGCAAGATCCTCATCGTGCAGGGGAGCAGCCAGGGGGGAGGCCAGTCGATCGCCGCTGCTGGGCTCGATCCGCGCGTGACGTTGATCGCGGCCGGCGTGCCGGCGATCTGCGATCATTCGGGCAAGGCCGCCGGGCGGATCAACGGCTGGCCGAAGCTTGTGCCCGACGAGAACGGTGTGCCGGACGCGAAGATCCTCCAGGTCGCCCGTTACTTCGACGCCATGAATTTCGCCACTCGGGCCAAGGCCGAAGCAGTGGTGAGCGTGGGCTTCATCGACGGAACCTGCCCGCCGACGAGCGTATACGCCGCTTACAACAACCTGCCCGGCAAGAAGCAGATGACCTGTGAGCCGCTGATGGGGCACACGACGTTTCCCAGCCATCAAAAAGCGGCCGCGGCTGCGATCGCGGAGCACATCGCGCGGCTGAAGGCCGAGTAACGCTCAAGCAATAGTCTTCGAAGGGAGATGCTGCCATGCGCCGAATGCTGCTTGCGGGACTCGTTTCGGCAGTCGTGGCGACGGGAACCGCCCGTGCCGCGGCCGAGTCGCCCGACCGCTACGACGTGGTTTGGGACACACCCAGCGAAGATGCCCGCGGCAGCATGCCCCTGGGCAATGGCGATATCAGCCTGAATACATGGGTCGAGCCCAATGGCGACTTGTTGTTCTACATCGGCAAGTCGGACAGTTGGGACGAGAACGCCCGGTTGCTCAAGGTGGGCCGGGTGCGATTTCGCATCGAGCCCTGCCCGCTGACCGGCAAGAAGGTCTTTGAACAGAGACTCCATCTTGGTAATGCCACGGTCGAGGTGCGCTATGGCGAGGGGGACGCGGCGGTGCGCGCCCGGGTGTGGGTCGACGCGAATCATCCGGTGATCCAAACCTCCGTCGCCAGCCCGACGCCGGTGACAGTGACTGCGACAATCGAGCCGTGGCGGACAGGGCGCGTGGAACTGCCGCAGATCGAGACCAGCGATGTGCTGCTCGATCGGAGCAAGCCGAACCAGCAGCGAGGGCCAACGTTCATCGAGCCCGATGTGGTCCTCAGCGGACTGAAGGACCGCATGGGTTGGTACCACCACAACGCGCGGTCGCTGGGGCCCGAGCTGACGATGAAGATCCAGGGACTGGCTGAATATCCGCTAGTCGATCCACTGCTGAAACGAACATTCGGCGCGATTGTGGAAGGGGCTGAGGCGCGCCGCATCGACGATGTCACACTCAAGTCTGAGGCGAAGACCGCTCACGACTTCAGCACGTACGTTCTCACGTCGCATCCGGCGACGCCGGAGGAGTGGCTGGAGCAACTGGAGGCCAAGGCGGCCGAGATCAACGCCCTTCCGTGCGACGGCCGGCGCCGCAGCCATGACGAGTGGTGGGTGGATTTCTGGAACCGCAGTTGGATCAACGTGTCGTGCGAGGCGGCGGCCGGTTCGCTCATTCCGGGCAACCGTCACCCGGTCCGCGTGGGAGAAGACCAGCAGGGGAGCAACCGATTTCGGGGCGAGATCGGCCGCGTGACGCTCTTGGGCCGCGCCCTCGGCGAAGAGGGAATAGTGCGGCTCGCCGGCACACAGCCCAACGTGCCGCTCGCGGCGTCGCCCGACGTGCTGGGATCGTGGAGACCTGCAACCGGCGTGGTCGGCGGCTGGCAGGAACCGCCCAGCGCGCTGACGGTCGAGGCCTGGATCAAGCCGGGCGACCTTCCGCCGAGCGGCGGACGGATTGTCGACAGGATCACGCCCGGTGGAAGCGATGGAATGCTCCTGGACACATTTCCGGGCAGGAGCCTGCGGCTCATCGTCGGCAACCGCATGGTCCACGTGAAGGACTGCCTGGCAGCCGATCGCTGGCAGCACGTAGCGGCAGTAATCGGCGGCAAGGAGGGGGTGGTTCGGCTTTATCTCGACGGCCGGCTGCTGGCCAGCGACGGCGAGTTGGCGGGCGACGAGGGAACGGTCGTGTCGCGCGGGTATGCGCTGCAGCGTTTCATCAACGCCTGCGCCGGTCGGGGCCGCTACCCGATCAAGTTCAACGGCTCAACCTTCACGATGCCCTGGCCGGGCATGCCCGGCGACGCCGACTATCGCCGCTGGGGGCCCGGTTACTGGTGGCAGAACACGCGGCTGCCCTATATCGGCATGTGCGCGTCGGGCGACTTCGATCTGATGGAGCCGCTCTTCCGGATGTACGTCGACGAGTTGCTGCCGCTTTGCCAGTACCGCACACGCCGCTATTTCAACCACGACGGCGCTTACTACCCGGAATGCATCTACTTCTGGGGCGCGGTGTTCAGCGAGACCTACGGCTGGGAGCCGTTCGAGGATCGGGAAGACAAGCTGCAATCGAGCGGCTGGCACAAGTGGGAGTGGGTTTGCGGCCCGGAGTTGGGCTGGATGCTGTTGGACTACTACGACCACACGCTCGACGAACAGTTCTTAAAAACACGCGCACTGCCGCTGATCGAGGCGGTTCAGGTCTTCTTCGACCGCTGGTACAAGACCGATCCGAGCGGCAAGCTCGTGATGCACCCCTCGCAATCGCTGGAGACATGGTGGGAGTGCACCAATCCGATGCCGGAGCTGGCCGGGTTGCACGCGATCACCGAGCGGGTGCTGGCCTTGCCCGAGCGGTTCACCACGCCCGAACAGCGGCAGTTCTGGCTGGCGTTCCAGAGAAAGCTGCCCGATCTGCCGGTGCATGAAGTGGAGGGCAAGCGGATGCTCGCGCCGGCAGCCGCGTTCGACATGAAGCGAAATATCGAGAACCCCGAACTCTACGCGGTCTTTCCCTTCCGGCAGATCGCCATCGGCCGCGGCGGGTTGGACCTGGCGATCGAGACACTGAAGCACCGGCAAGACCGTGGTAACTTCGGCTGGCGGCAGGACGACGTGTTCATGGCGTACCTGGGCCTGCCCCAGGAAGCGCGCGAGTACCTGGTCGGCCGAGCGCGGCGCAAGGATCCCGACTGCCGCTTTCCGGCGTTCTGGGGGCCGAACTACGACTGGACCCCCGACCAGGATCACGGCGGGATCCTGGTGAAGGTGCTGCAGGCCATGGCCCTCCAGAGCGATCCGGTGATCGGCCCGGATCAGGGGGGAAGAATTTACGTTCTGCCGGCATGGCCCGAGGATTGGGACGTCGAGTTCAAACTGCACGCTCCACGCCAGACGGTGGTCGAGTGCGTCTACCGCGACGGGCGGATCGAGCGCCTCGAGATCAAGCCCGCGGAGCGACGGCGCGACGTGGTCCTGCCGGCCGCGCTGGTAAAGGATGGCAGCCCACTTGAGAATCAGTGAGGTGATTCAGCCTCGCAACGCCTGGTCTATTCCGCGGATCATGTACGCCTGCAGGATGCCCGACTCGTCGGAGTTGAAGAACCCCATCGAGCCATCGGGGGAGAGGAAGGGGTGGATGTGGGCCTCCTTCTGGCAGGTCGACTTGGGGCACAGCAGGTAGCCCCAGTTCTTTAGCGGATCGTGGCCCGGTTCGCCCAGTTCGGCGACGTAGATCTTCGCCCTCTGGTCGAGCGGCCCGGCGTCGCTGATCAGCCGCTTGCCGTCGATATCGGTGGCGAAGTGGTAGAAGTGCGGGTTCGGAAAATCGCGGCTCAAGTCGTTTCGTACACCGCCGGGCGTGTTGATACCGACATGATCGGCATGGGGCGCCGGCCGGCCCTCGATCAACTGGGCCTCGGGCGGCTTGCGAGTGCCCGTGCTGGTAATGGCCCAGGTCGAGCGGCCGCGCCAGCACTGGTGCCCCTGGCAGGCCTCGTTGCCGTCGCGGCCCCAGGGGAGATTGCGGAAATTGCTGCCGTCGTCGCGAATCACGTGGATATCGGCCCCCGCGCCGCCCACCAGCCGCGTGATTGAACCGTCGGCCGCCGCCTCGTTGCCATGGTTCTCCTGGATGAGGATGTCGTGGCTGGCCTCGGGATCGGTCGAGCGGCAGTACTGTGGGTGCATGTTGCACCATGTCTGCCCCTGGCAAACCAGGCTGACCGTCGCCTTCTCCAGGTCGAACACCATCAGGCCGTACGGCGCCCCGGCCGCCTGGCCGTCACCCAGGAAGGCGGAAATGGCCAGCCGCCGGCCGTCAGACGAAATGGTCGAGAGCGGATACATGCGGCTCGGCCGGTAGTTCGTTTCGGGCAGAGGTGAATCAACTACCAGTATTGTCTCCCGCCCGGTGCCGTCGAGATTCACGCGCTTGAGCATGAGCTTCCCGCCGCCAACTTTCGTCTGGTCGACGAAGTAGTAGACGTACTTCCCGTCCGGGCTGACCGAGGCGGCGGTGGCTCCCGTTTCCTCGGTGAGCGGATGGAGCGAGCAGCCGTCGTCGACGTCGCACCGCAGGTACTGGTGGTTGGCGTCCGACTTGCTGCCGCCGTGGGCGGTGGCCGAGCGGTGGAGCACCAGGTGCTTGGAGTCCATGGTGAAGATCTGGGCCTCCATGTAGAGGTGCGAGCTGGGCACATCGGGCTCGCTGGTCAACTGGAAAACCTCAATCCCCGCCGCGGACTCGGGATCCAAGAGATCGGGACGCGGCTTGCAGGCGTTCTTGAGCGGAGTGCGGAGCACGCTCGGTGCGGCCGCCGCCAGCGGGAGGAACGCTCCGGCCGCCGCAGCGCCGGCCGCAGCGCGCAGGAAGTTCCGCCGGGTGTGCCGGTTCGCGCGATCGTTTGTCGGTCGTGTCATGGTGATTCCTCCTGCGGTCCGAGGGTGGGCGACGATGGCTGGAGTTTGGCCGCCCGGGAGGACCGTGTCAAGCGCGGAGAGTGGCCGGTGTGGCCCCGTAGAGAGGCTTCATTTCACCGTGAGCGTCCATGTCCTGTCGTCGAACCGGCAGACTTCCACGCTCTGGCCGCGCTGGTAAAGGCCCGGCTGCAGATGCATAGCGAACAGGTCGTCGAAGGGGCGGTCCTTGGAGACGGAGAACCGGCCCGGCCCACCGACATGACCGCCGGACTGCGAGATTCGCAGACATTGCCGCATGGTGTTCCGTTTCGGGTCGGGGCTCTCGGAGAGGGCAGCGATGATCACCAGTCGCGACACGTTTCGGGGTGACGCCGGGCTGCGCGGCCCGGTCGCCATCTGCGACAGGCTCCCCTGCCCGTCGGTCACCGTAATCTGCGCCGCGCCAATGGTCTCGAGCGTCACCAGCTTGACGACGAAGTCCTTGTCGGTGATGACATCATCGACCGTAGCGCGCCAAGTCTCGGGCGTCACATCGGTTTCGCCCCCCGCGAGGCCGTGGGCCGCGATGACGGACCGGAGTGCCCGGACCTCCAATTGCTGTCGCCAAAAGGCCAGTGCCGCGCCGACGATCGCCACGACGATCAGCAGCGTCCGGAGGCGGAACTGCAGCCAACCCGTGCTGCCGATCGACCGCTTCAGCCACGGGCGGACGCGGTACAGCCCATATCCGACCAGGACGAACAGCACCACCAGAAACAGCACTACCGGCAGCAGCGACACTTTCATATTGACACCTCCAGCCGTCCTGAAACGGTATTCGTCGCCCGGCACGCGTTCTTTCCTGCGCGATCGTAAACGGCCGAGGAAACCCCCGCAACCATGCCGGGGCCCCGGCGGTCCTTTCTGCCGGCCTGCGGGAAAAGCCGAGTGAGCGGCACGAACGCTCCTGATGGCCGACCGATGGCGCGGCGGGGAGAATGAGAAATGCGGCGAAGAGAAAATGGCCGCAGGAAGTCGCGATGCGCCGGAACCGGCTTGTTCAATCTGTGGCGAGGGTGGTGTCTTTGCTGTCGGCATGCGCGATGCTCGCCACGACGGCCGGGTGCGGCATGCCGCACGATCCGGAGGAGACGTACCGGCGCGCGGTCGGCAGAACCGTCCGGGTTGGCGTCTGCGAACATCCGCCGTTTACCATGCTGGAGGAAGGCAAGCTGACGGGCATTGAGGTCGACATGATCAAAGGCTTTGCCCGGCAGCTTGACGCCGCGGTGCGGTGGCACCGCGGCGCGGAAGGGCCGCTCATCGAGGCGCTCGGGCAGGGCAAGCTCGACGTGGTGATCGGCGGTCTCAAGGAATCGAGCCCCTGGTCGAGCCACGCCGGAGCCACGCAGCCATACGCGGAGGCGGGGGGCGAGAAGTATGTGATGTTCGTCCGCCAAGGGGAGAATCGTTGGCTCTTGGAGCTCGACAAGTACCTTCACACGAGGAAGGGCGATGCGCAAGCCCAGCTTGCCCGATCGACAGCGCCATGACTATTTCGCCAGCGCTGGAATTCCCACCCGAGCAGCACAAGGCGTATCGCCGCGCGCGGCGTCTGGAATGGCTAACGATCGCCTACCTGGCCTCGGTGGTCGTGATAATGTACCTGGTGATGGGATCAAGCCAGGCGATGAAAACGGCGTGGATCGAGGACATCTTGAGCCTGATCCCGCCGATCGTGTTCCTGGTCGCCGTCCGCATCGCCGTCTGGACGCCGAACAAGCGGTTCCCTTATGGCTACCACCGCGTCATTTCGATCGCCTTCCTGTGCGCGTCGCTGGCGCTGTTCACGATGGGGGCGTGGCTGCTGGTCGATTCAATCATCAAGCTGGTCAAGGCCGAGCATCCGACAATCGGTGGAATCACCATTTTTGGACACACGATCTGGCTGGGCTGGCTGATGATCGCGGCGCTCGTCTACAGCACCGTCCCACCGGTGATACTCGGCCGCATGAAGCTCCCCCTGGCCCACACGATGCACGACAAGGTGCTGTTTGCCGACGCGCAGATGAACAAGGCTGACTGGATGACGGCCGCGGCAGCGATCGTCGGCGTGTTGGGGGTGGGGATGGGCTACTGGTGGACCGATGCCGTGGCCGCGGCGTTAATCTCGCTGGACATCCTTCATGACGGATTCAAGAACGTCCGCGAGGTGGTGACGAACCTCATGGATGAGACGCCGAAGAAGGTGGGCGGCGCCGAGGTCGACCCGCTGCCCGACCGCGTCCGCGACACCCTGCGGGGCTACCCGTGGATCAGAGACGTTCGGGTGCGGCTGCGCGAAGAGGGGCATGTGTATTTTGGCGAAGCGTTTGTTGTCGTGGCGGAGAATGGAAGCGATCTGTCCGAACGGCTCTACCAGGCGACGCGGCAGTGTGCCGGGCTCGACTGGCGGATTCATGACTTCGTGCTCGTACCGGTCCCCGAGTTGCCCGAGGAATCGGCGGGCAAGAATCCGCAAGCATGAAGACGGCAGTGGAACGAAATATGCGTGCTAGCAGTGCATGCCACGAGCCCGCACTCTACCCGATGCCCTGGCTGAGTACCGCCGCAGGCGGCGGTTTTCTCAGACGCCAGAACCGGCCGGTGGTGCACCGGCGGCGGCCGACGGCCGCCGTTTCGTCGTTCAGAAGCACGCTGCGCGGCGGCTGCACTACGATCTCCGGCTGGAACTGGACGGCGTGCTTAAGAGCTGGGCCGTACCCAAGGGGCCGAGTCTCGACCCGAGCGAAAAGCGGCTGGCGGTCGAGGTGGAAGACCACCCGGTGGAATATGCCGGCTTTGAAGGGGTGATCCCGGCGGGAGAATATGGCGGCGGCACTGTCCTCGTCTGGGACCAGGGCACCTGGGAACCGGAGGGAGATCCGGTGCGGGCGCTCGAGCAAGGGCGGCTGACGTTTCGCCTCGAAGGTGAGAAGCTCCGCGGCCGCTGGAACTTGGTCCGCACACGGGGCAGGCAGGATGGCGACAAGAACTGGTTGTTGATCAAGGGGCGCGACGACCAGGCGCGATCGGCCGACGAATTCGACGTGCTCGGGTCGGCGGCAAGCGTCGCCAGCGGCCGCACGATCGAGCAGGTGGCAGCGGACCGCGACCGCGTCTGGCAACCCAAGCACAACAAGCCCGAAACGGGCCGGTCTCCGAAGAGAGCTAAAAGGGATAACGGCCGCCGTGCCGGCGCACGGCAGAAGGCTAAAGCCATAGCCCGCGGAGCCGGTCTGCCGGGAGCCGAGCGCGCCGAGATGCCGGCGGCGATTGCGCCGGCACTAGCCACACTGGCCGCCGCCGCGCCGCCGGGGGACGAATGGCTGCACGAGATCAAATTCGACGGGTATCGCCTGCTGTGCTTCGTCGAGAAAGGCCAGGCGAAGCTGATCAGCCGCAACAACCTCGATTGGACGCACCGCTTCCCGTCGATCGCCGCGGCCGCCGCCGAGCTTCCTGTTGAAAGGGCCGTGCTCGACGGCGAAGCGATCGTGTTGATGCCCAACGGCACTTCGAGTTTCCAGGCGCTGCAGAGCATTCTCCGCGGAGGCCGCAGCGGGAGGCTCGTCTACCAGTGTTTCGATCTGCTGTACCTCGACGGCTACGATCTCCGCGGCGTGCCGCTGGAAAACCGAAAGCAACACTTGGCGGAACTGCTCGCCGGCGCGGAGGGCGACGGCGCGCTGCAATACACCGAGCATGTTGTCGGCAGCGGGCCCGAGTTCCATCACGAGTCGTGCCGGCTGGGCCTTGAGGGGGTGATTTCGAAGCGCCGCCGTGGAAGCTATCCCCGCGGGCGGAACACCGACTGGCTCAAGGTGAAGTGCATTCAGAGCCACGAATTCGTCATCGGCGGTTTTACCGAATCGACGGCGCATGGACGTGCACTGGGGTCGCTGCTGCTGGGTTATTACGACGGAGGGCAGTTTCGCTACGCAGGCCGCGTCGGCACGGGGTTCGGCGAAGCGACGCTGGCCGACCTTCGCCGGCGGCTCGACAGTATGCGGCAAGCGGACCCGCCTTTTGCCGACGCGCCGGCGCGCAAGGACCGCCAGACGCATTGGGTGCGTCCGGAACTTGTGGCCCAGATCACGTTCACCGACTGGACGGAGGACCATCTCTTGCGACATCCATCCTTTCAAGGGCTGCGTGAAGACAAGCCGGCCCGTTCGGTTCAACTCGAACGGGCGGCGACACCCGGCGGCAAACAGTCAGGCCGAGCGCAGGCGGCGAAGAAGACTCATCGCTCGAAGACGACGCGCCAGACCGATCCGCAGTCGGTCGCCGCCGGCGTGCGGCTGAGCCATCCGGACCGCGTGCTGTATCAGGAGCAAGGGATTACCAAACTCGGTCTGGCGACGTACTACGTCGAGATCGCCGACTGGATTTTGCCCCACGTGGCTCACCGGCCGCTGAGCCTGTTCCGCTGCCCGGAGGGACAGAAAAACGACTGCTTCTTCCAGAAGCACGTGCGTCCCGGCACACCGGAAGCCCTGGGCCGGGTTGAAATCACCGAGAGGAGCAAGAAACAGCAGTATCTCGTGGTGGAGAGCGCGGCGGGACTGGTTGCACTGGTGCAAATGGGCGTGCTCGAGATCCATCCCTGGGGCGCCAGGAGCGACGACGTCGAACGGCCTGACCGCCTCGTGTTCGACCTCGATCCGGGTCCGGGGGTGCCGTGGTCGCGCGTGATCGAGGCCGCGCACCAGGTCCGCGATCGACTCGATCGGCTGGGGCTGGCGTGCTTCGTAAAGACCACGGGCGGAAAGGGGTTGCATGTTGTCGTGCCGCTACGGCGCCGCGCTGCCTGGCCCGAGGCCAAGGCCTTTGCCAAGGCGGTCGCCGAGCGGATGGCTGGCGACTTGCCCACGCAGTTCACCACGACGATGGCGAAGGCTGCCCGGCCGGGCAAGATCTTCCTCGATTATCTGCGCAACGACCGCGGCGCGACCTCGGTGGCTCCCTTCTCGACGCGCGCCAAACCGGGCGCACCGGTTTCGACGCCGCTGGCGTGGGAGGAACTCAGGCCCGCGATTCGTTCCGATCACTTCACGGTCGAGAACCTTCCCCGCCGCCTCGCCAGCCTGAGCGGCGATCCGTGGGAGGGGTTTACCGATGTCCGGCAGTCGCTCACCGCCAGTGTCCTCGGCCGCGTGAAGTGAACTCAGAGCGTGTCAATTTGACGCGGGCCGAGCGACCCGCGTGACAATGGTGGCATCCCCGGGCGGGGGTTGTTGTGGTCGCCCGTTCACACCACAGCATGAATTCTGCTAGCAATAACTGCTTTGCTAGCATTTGGCGCGGTTCTTGTACTGTGCCGGCCCGGCGGCTGGCGATCCGCACGAACTGCGGGTTCCTGCCGGCCCCGCTCCGCCCAACCTTCGAATGCGGAGCGGCGTGTCACTCCGGAGCCTCACTGCCATGCCTCGGTCGACTTGGAAAGGGTTTTTGCGGCTCAGTCTTGTCTCAGTGCCGGTGCGAGCGTACACGGTGTCGGCGGCGGGCGGAGGGGTGATCAGTCTCAATCAGCTCCACGCCTCCTGCAATAGCCGCATCCGCTACCGGAAGACGTGTCCGATCCACGGAGAGGTGTCGAACGACGAGATTGTAAGCGGCTACCAGTACGCCAAGGACCAGTACGTAGTCGTCGATCTGGATGAACTCGACAAGCTGCGTTCGGAAAGCGACCGGTCGATCAACATCGATGCTTTCATCCACCCGGAAGCGGTCGACCCGATCTACTTCTCCGGCAGCGCGCAGTATCTTGCGCCCGACGGGCCGGTGGGGCACAAGCCGTACGCTCTGCTCTATCGCGCCATGGTGGAAGAGAACCTGTATTGCATCGCCCAGGTGGTGATGTCGGGCAAGGAGCAGCTCGTGCTCATCCGCCCGGTGGAGAACCTGCTGTGCATGATGACGTTGGAATACGCTTCGAGGATCAGGCAGCCCGATGAGTTCGCGTCGGAGGTAGGCGGCGCGTCGTTTTCGGCCAAGGAGCTTGACCTGACGCGGTCGCTGGTGCAGGCGACCGTGGAAGAGGATTTCGACGTCGGCCGCTATCAGGACCTGTATACCGAGCGGATGCGGCAACTGGTGGAGGCGAAGATCGAGGGGAGGGATGTCGTCGCGCCGCCGGCGGAAGAGAAGCAAGAGGTGATCAATCTGATGGATGCCCTGCGGGCGAGCATTCAGCGGGCGAAGGGTCGCGAGGGCGCGGCCGCGAAAACCCGGCCCAAGACAGTGGGAGGCCAGCGCCCGCGGAAGTCGACAAAGCGGCGCAAGACGGGTTGAGCGCGAGCGGGCTAATGGATGCGAAATCTGGCGGCGAAAAACGACCGACCGTGGAGCCGGGATATACGGCTGCCGAACTCGGCCGCGCGATCGGCATTCCGGCGAGGCGGATCCGCAACTGGGCGCGCGACGGTCTGATCGGTTCCCTGCTGGCGGTCCGCGGGCGACGGTTCGACTATCGGCAAGCCGCTGCCGCGAAAACCTTTGCCCGGATAACGCAGAAAGGTATCGCGGTCCGCACCATCCGAGCGGCGCTCGATCGGCTCGGGAGATGGCGCGCGGCGGGTGCGGCCCAAACGTCGCTCGTGCTTACCGACGCGCCGCGCCGGCTCCTGGTGCGACTTCCCGACGGCCGCCTGGCCGAGCCCAACGGGCAGCTTCAATTCCCCTTTGTAGACGGAAGGCTGGCCGCAGAGCGACCGGTGGTCTCTTTCTGCGATGGCGACGCCTGGCGACGATTCGGGGAGGAGCTGGCTCGAATGGAGCGATGGAATGAGGCCGCCTCCGCCGTTCGGGAGGCCCTGCGGCTGGCAAGGGACGATACAGACCTTCATTTCCAACTGGCGTACGCCCTGCAGCAAGCCGGGCGGGACAGCGAGGCGGTGGACGCCTACCGCAGCGTCCTCCGACTTAATCCGGCCGACGGCGAAGCATGGAACAACCTGGGCGCCGCCCTTTTGTCGCTCGGCCACACGCATGAAGCGGCGCGGTCATTTCGCCGGGCGGTGACGTTCCTGCCCGGCTGCGCCGATGCTCGCGAGAACCTCGAGCGTGTCCTGAAACGATAGAAGCCCTATACTTGTACCGAGCGCGCGGCGGCCCCGCATTCCTCCCGTCACCAACACTTTCCCGCAATGAAGCGGCTACTCATCCTGAAACTTGGCTCGACCTTCCCCGATCTGGCGAGAACCCATGGCGATTTTGAAGACTGGATCGCCCGCGGCGTGAGCTTGCCCGCCGAGCGGATTGCGGTCGCCGACGCCCAAAGTCTAGAGGAATGGCCGGCACCGCAAGAGTTTTGCGGCGTTGTGCTTACCGGGTCGCACTCGATGGTGACCGATGCCGAGCCGTGGAGCGAAAGGGCCTCGGACTGGGTGGCCGGGGCGGTGGAAGCGGGGCTGCCGTTGGTGGGCATCTGCTATGGGCACCAGCTTCTGGCCCGGGCGCTTGGGGGCGAAGTGGACTACAACCCGCGCGGTGAAGAGTACGGCACCGTGGAGGTGCTCCTTGGGGAAGAGTCGTCCGGCGACCGACTGTTCGGGGGCCTCCCGTCCCGGTTGCGCGTGCAGGTCTGCCATGCACAGTCGGTGCGGCGGCTTCCGCCGCATGCGCGGATCCTTGCCAACAACGCGCATGACTCATTCCAGGCTTTTGCCGTAGGCCGCGCGGCGTGGGGAGTGCAGTTCCACCCCGAGTTCGACGCGCGGGTGATGCGCGCGTATATCCGGGATGCGAGCGCCGAACTGACGGCAGCCGGCCGGGACCCGGCCGATCTCTTGCGCCGTGTTGCCGAGACGCCGGAGGCCGAGGCGCTTCTGGCGCGGTTCGGCCGATTGGCCACCGAGGCCGACGCCACCCCATGACTGCCGGGCTGGCCGCGTGCTATGCTGGAAGCGCCGTGAAACACCTGGTGCCTGTCTGCGGTGAGCCGAATGACCATTCGCTTCGAGTGCCGGACGTGCGGAAGCGCGTTCAGTGTGCCCGACAAGTACGCGGGGCGAAACGCGATCTGCAAGACGTGCGCGGCGAAGATCACCGTGCCGGCCAAGAGCATTGCGCCGCCAGCGAAGCAAGACCGAGCCATCATTGTCGAGACCGTCGACCCGGAGGACGCTTGGGATCGGCTCGAAAAGCGGATCAACGGCCAGTCGCCCGGTCCGCCGCCAGCGCCAGACCGCGTGTCGACCGGTTCTTCCTTCCGACCGGAGTCTGTCAGGCAATGGGGGGAGGCCGACCGAGCGGCGTCGCGGCGGTGGATTCTATGGGCGTCGTTTGCGGCCGGCGGTGTGATACTGCTCGTCGCGCTGATGTTTGTCGCCGTGAGAGTCATGCTCCAGGGCGGTCCGGGGAGGACATTCGACTTCACCTCGATCCAGGCGACTCCTCCCAGTTTTTCTCCGCCCCGGCCGATGCCGTCGGCCGACGGCCGAGTGGTGTGGAAAGAGGTGCGGCTTTCTGGCGCCGGTCAGCCTGGGCAGTCGGGACGGCTGTGGATCTATCTTCCGGCAGGGGATCACGCGCCCGCCTCGTTGCCGTGCGTGCTCATTGCGCCGGCGGGGTCGAACCTGCTGTGCGGCATGGGACTGGGCGAAGCGGACCAACCGGAGCATTATCCCTATGCCGAATCGGGCATGGCAGTGGTCGCCTTCGAACTCGACGGGCCGCTGGAGAACATCGAGGCGCCGCAGGCAGAAGAGATGATGGCCGCGTACGATGAATTCACTGCTGCCGGCGCGGGAATCGTCAATGCCCGCAATGCTTTCCTTTACGCTTCGACGCAGATCCCGGAAGTCGATCCGCAGCGGATCTACATCGCCGGCCACAGCTCGGCGGCAACGCTTTCGCTGCTCTACGCGGCGCACGAACCGCGGCTGGCCGGAACGATTGCCTATGCCCCCTGCACCGACCTGGTTGGCCGTTACGGACTGGCAGGCTACCAACTGGCGCTGGTGCTTCCGGGCTGCCGCTCGTTCCTCGCCGCCGCTTCACCAATCAATCACGTGGAAACGATTCGCTGCCCGGTGTTCCTGTTCCACGCCGAGGACGATTCGAACGTTCCCATCGAGGAATCGCGCCGCTTCGCCGAGCGACTCCGCAACGCAGGTGGCAAGCTCAGCTTTCGCACTGTGGCAACGGGGGATCACTACGACTCGATGATCGAACAGGGCGTGCCACAGGCGATCGAGTGGCTGCAGCGTGGCGGGCAAGGGGAATGACGGCTGGGAAGACTGAACGATGTATGAAGGAGGGATTGCCATGCGTACCGGGTGCTTGCTGTTAGCGACCACGATCGGATTGTTCTCGGTCGGAGGCGCCTGGGCGGCGGAATCGAAGCCCGCGGACACGTCGACGAGCGCCAAGGCATTGGACTACGTCGGCGGGCTGGCCGCGAAGCTCGAACCGACGCGGGTGGTGGTCTACAAGAGTGTCGGGGGGCGCGATCTGCACCTTAACATCTTTGAACCGGAAGGCCACCGGGCGACGGATCGCCGGGCGTGTTTTCTCACCATTCACGGCGGCGGCTGGACCGGTCTGGAACCGCGGCGCCAGTATCCGTTCGCCGCCCACTTCGCCGGGCTGGGCCTGGTCGGCATCAGTGTCGAGTACCGGCTGGCCAAACCCGACGGTGAACCGACGGTGTTCGACTGCGTGAAAGACGCGCGGTCGGCGCTGCGTTACGTGAGGGCGCACGCCGCCGAACTGGGAATCGACCCAGAGAAGATCATCGCCAACGGCGGCTCGGCAGGCGGTCATCTGGCGGCGGGCACGGCACTTTTCGACGGCGTGGACGAGACCGGCGAAGACATGTCCGTTTCGTGCATTCCCAACGCAATGGTGCTGTATTTTCCGGTGATCGACACCACACCGTCCGGCTACGGCAACAGCAAGATCGGTCCGCGGTGGCAGGAGCTTTCACCGGTCCACCGCGTGCGGCCCGGGGTGCCGCCAACGATCATCTTCCACAGCACGGGGGACACCGTGACCCCGTTTGCCGGGGCAAAGGCGTTCCACGACGCGATGCTCAAGGCGGGAAACCGCTGCGAACTTGTGGTGACCGACGGCGCGGTGCACGGTTACCTGATGCGCGACCGGGCCGAGTACGAAAAGCCGCTCCGCGGGACGGAAGCATTCCTGGCGTCGCGGGGATTCCTGGCGAAGGAATGACCCTTTGGAGGCTGCGCCGACAGGGGATTCCCAATCCAACGTCGCGTTTGGTAAGACCCCTGTGCCCGGAACTGGCGGGCAAGGCCAGGCAGGCGCCGATGGCCTTGCCCGCGTCGTACCGCGTTTACGCCAGGCCTTCCAGCGGCCCGGTGCTGTCGCCGAAGGCGGCGTTCTCCACTCCCATGCGATGGAGCAAGGCGAGATACAGGTTGGCCAGCGGAGTCTCGGCGGGATAGCGGATGTGCCGTCCGGACTTGATCGAGCCGCCACCGCGGCCCGCGAGCAGGATCGGCAGGTCGTCGTGATTGTGCCGGTCGCCGTCGCTGATGCCGCTGCCGTAGACGATCATCGATCGGTCCAACAGCGTCGCGTCCTGCTCCCTTACCGCCTGGAGCCGCTCGAGGAGATATGCAAATAGCCCCACATGGTGCCGGTTGATCCTGGCGATCGCCGACTGTTTCTCCGCGCTTCGACCGTGGTGCGATAGCTCATGGTGGCCGCTGGTGACACCGATCGCCGGGTAGCTGCGATTACTGCCCGCGTTTGTGAACATGAAGCTCAGGATCCGCGTCGCATCGGTCGCCAGGGCCAGGACCATCATGTCCATCATCAGGTGGACGTGGGCGTCGTACTCGCGTGGCGTTCCGGCCGGGCGAGGGAACTCGGCGTCGATCTCGGGCCCTTCCGGGGCGCGCAGCTTCTCGGATTCATCCACGCGACGCTCGATCTGCCGCACGGCAAACAGGTATTCGTCCAGCTTGCGCTGGTCGGCGTCGCCGAGGCGGCCGCGAAGATCGCGGGCGTCTTCGGCGACGAAGTCCAGGACGCTCTTGCGGCGCTCGTCGCGGCGAGCCCGGGCGGCAGCATCCTGGGGGCCGTTGCCTGAACCGAACAGCCGGTCGAACACGTATCGTGGATTGATCTCCTTGATCATCGGCGCCGTGGGCGAGCGCCACGACATGCACGAACTGTAAATGCAACTGTATCCCGAGTCGCACTGCCCCGATTGGGCACTGGGATCGCAGCCGAGTTCAAGCGAAGGGAACCGGGTGCGGTGCCCGACGGTCTGGGCGGCGACCTGATCCACCGAAATCCCGTTGCGGATGTCCTTGCCGCCCGTCTTGTAAGGGTGAGCACTGGTGAGGAAGGAGGCCACCGCCCGGGCATGATCGCCGGGACCGTCGCCCAACGCGCGGCCGCCGTTGAGGGTCAGACCGCTCAGCACGCTCATCTCGCTGCGATACGCATCCAGCGGCTGGAGTATCGGCGGCAGCGCGCCCAGCTCTCCTTCTCCGCCGGGGGTCCACTCGGGCATGTGCATCCCGTTGGGCACATAGCAGAATATCAACCTTCGCGGCGGTTCGACGGCGCCGGAGCCGTCGGCACGGGAACGTGGCATTGCTTCCAGCCACGGCAGGGCAACCGCGGCGCCCAGGCCGCGGAGTACGGTTCGGCGCGAGATCGGGTAAGGCATGGCGTTCCTTTCGGCGGAGCTGCAAGCCTTCGGCTTCAGCGATTGTTGGTTTTTCAAACTATAGGAGCGACTTGAGCGGCGGTTCCAGCCGTGATGTCTGGCTCCTCTCCGCCTCGTCCCGTTTCAATCCAAAGGTCAATCGTCGAGTCCACGTTT
>JAXGPP010000062.1:0-22255 GCA_040766885.1 Thermoguttaceae bacterium
TACGGGTTGTGCCGCAGCGCAGGCCCGCCGCGGGCCAAGCCCACGCGGCGATCACGCTCTCATGCATTCCTCCCGGAATCACGCAAGCTCATTTAGCCGCGAAGCCGCCCCGAGCGCCAAAGCCTCTGCACCAGCACCTGCCAAGCAAACAGCGGCAGCACCTTCTGCCGCGCCGCGCGGCTCGGCTCCCGCGCCAGCCGGTAAAGCCACTCCAGTCCCAGGCGCTGAAACAGCTTCGGCGCCCGGCGGACCTTGCCGACGATCGTGTCGAGCGTTCCGCCGATCCCCAGGCAAAGCGGGACCTTCAGCCCGGGGCCATACTGGCGCATCCAGTTCTCCTGCCGCGGGCTGCCCAGCGCGACGAACAGGATATCGGCCCGCGAATCGTTGATCTCATCGACCAGGGCCTCCATCGCCTCGGCCGCCACGTAGCCGTTCGCCCGGCCCACGATCCGGATTCCGGGGTACCGCCGCTTCAGTTCCAGCGCCGCCGCGGCGCTCACCTCCTCACTGGCGCCGTAAATGAAAATCCGGTGACCCTTGGCGGCGGCGTGCCGGCAGATTTCCTGCATCAGGTCCGCCCCCGGCACGCGGCCGATCCGGGCGCCGTGCAAGAACCGGGCGGCCAGCACAACGCCGATCCCGTCGGGCAGCAGCAGCGCGGCGTCTTCAAAAAACTCGCCCAGCCGCCGATCGCGCCGCAGGGCGAACGTCTTCTCCGGGTTCATCGCCAAAACATAGTTGCCCGGCCGCCCCGCCGCCACCCGATCGTCGACAAACGCCAACGCAGTCTCCATGTTGATCACGTCGACCGGAGCGTCGAGAACACGAATTCGCTGGATATCAACCATGAAAATATACTGTCGCGGTAAACAAAGACACATGCCCCTTCGCGCCGGCCTCCGCCCCAGCGCCCATAAACATCCATCCTAATTCGCGCTAGCAAAAAAACAATTTGGAGTGCGGCGATTCATCGCCGCTTTTCCCCCCTTTGGAGTGCGGCGATTCATCGCCGCTTTCTCTCCCCCCTTTCTTTCCCCCTCCCTCTCTCCCTCTTTCTCCCTCCCTCTCTCTCTCTTTCTCTTTCTCTTTCTTTCTCCTTCCCTCCAACCACCCCGCCCCACCACCGCCCTCAACAAAGCCGTAATCACTCCCCGCACTCCACAACCTACGGATCGTAGTCGTCGCAGACGTTCACCTTATCGACCTTGAAGCTGTACACCGTCGCGACTTGGGCGCGCGTGGCAATCCGCTCGAACCAGCCGGCCGAACACCAGGCGTATTGGTTGGCAATCGCCACGAGCCCGTGCTTCACCGCGTTCTGGTGAACATAGTTCAGCCTCGCCAGGTAAGATTTCTCAAACGTCACCCTCGTGTCCCAATAGTTGTGCCACACCCTCCGCCCCGCGACGCCGTCCAGGCGGTTCAATTCCCGCGCCGTCTCCCCGTGCAGGTCGTGAATCACCTTGCGCAATTCCCCCGCCTCGGGCGCCGGATAGGCCACGAAGTGGTAATGATTCGAGAACGCAGCCCAAGCTTCGATCCGCCACCCGGCCTCCTTCATCAGCCGCAGCAGAGCGGCCTCCAAAAGATCAAGCCGCTCCCCGTCGTGGAACAGCCGCCGTTTGTACAGCGTCGCCCCCGTCACCATGTACGTCCCCTTTCCCCAAGCCGATGCACCAGCGCATGCGGCCACATCTTTGGCGCGGCGATTCATCGCCGCTTTCTCTCTTCCTTTCGGACTGCGACGATTCATCGCCGCTTTTGGACTGCGGCGATTCATCGCCGCTTTTTTTGACCGCGACGATTCATCGCCGCTTTTTGGACTGCGGCGATTCATCGCCGCTTTTTGGACTGCGGCGATTCATCACGCTTTTCTTCCTGACTGCGGCGATTCATCGCCGCTTTTCTTCCTTTTGGACTGCGGCGATTCATCGCCGCTTTCTTTCTTCCTTGACTGCGGCGATTCATCGCCGCTTTCTTTCACCCTTTCAATACCCCAGCGCCGCCTCACCCCCACCCTCCAACCGCTCAAACACCGCCTCAGCCTCAGCCAACCGCTCAGTCGGCAACAACATCCACAATCTCGCCAGCAGCCGCTGTCTCCGTTCCAGCTCAGGGTCCCTCATAATGCCATTCTCCTTAGTGTATATCCATCGCCGCTTTCTTCTTCCTTTCGCCGTCCGCCGCCTCATCACTGCTCCACCTGTTCGTGCTAAGGCTATAGTACTCACCTAATTTTTTATGCACCGGCTGGCTCCGCCGAGTAACAGCACCAGCGGTGGGTGATAATCACCGACCAGAAAGCGCTGGTTAAATCGCCTGCATCAGGTGAAAGCAGGCGAGTGAATCGCCCACCGCAGTGCAGCATGAATGCGACTTCAGCAGTGGTGATAAATTCACGAACGAAGGGGATCAACAACAGTTCCACGTTGTTTGTCGCAGGGCGGCGTCGAAAGTCGATCATCCGCCCGCAGCCTCCACGTAAACCCGCGGCGAATACCGCGCGCCGACGATCTCTCCTCCAGCCCCTATTTCTGACCAGCAGCTCGTGGGCTGCCCGCTGCGCGCGAATCGCCCGCCGCAGCGGCTCGCGGAAAGCTCCGGGATGCAGGCAAAAACCGATCCGCACGGGCGCCGGCCCGTCCCACGCGTCTTCAATCAATAGCCGGCACGCCGCCGGTTCAACCACCACCCGCCGCCGGTGATACGCCCCGCTCCACCACCGCACGCAGGCCTCAACCGTCGGCCGCGCCGCGGCCAGGTCGACCTCCAGCAGCTCGACGCGCGGCCGCCGGCCCCATAGAAAGCGGTTCAAATACTCCGCCTGGTCGCCGCTCCCGAACGAGAGCGTATTGTGCTGCGCTGTCGCCCGGTAATATCGCCGCCGCGGCGTGTCTTCATAGCTATACGTCCCCGGATCGACAAACACCGGCTGCGCGCCGATTTGCAGCAACACCGCCAGCGCGTCGGCGTGCCCGTGCGCGGCCGTCGCGGGCCAGCCGAGCGGGCCGGCGTCGAACACCAGCACCACCTCTCCCTCCGCCCCGCCGCCATCCCGCACGACCTGGTAGCCGCCGTGCGGAAACGAGCGGCTCGCGCGCGGCCAGCGCCGCGAGTCCGCGCCCTGCCGCTCATCAAACGCCGCGCCCACCAGCCACGCCGCCTTCTCGTCGCCGCCGCCTGACCACTCCCCAAAATCCTCCCGCTTCCAGATCGCCGCCGCCGCCGCGAGCATCGCCAGGACCGGCCGCCGCCGGTCGCCGCCCAGGTCGACGGCCAGCCCGCCGTCTTCATCCCCGACGTTGGGCGTATAACCGTCGGCCCCGCTGACCGAGGCGAGAAACTCCGCCATCCGCTCCAGCCGGTCCCAATATTCTCGCGGAAACTCGTCTCCGCCCGCCCGCGCGGCCAGCCCGGCGATCAGCAGCAGGTCCCAGACGAACGCCTGGTAGGCGAACGACTGCTCCTTGTTGACCCCGTCCGGGTAATTCTGCCGCAGGCACTCGCTGAGCACGCGCCGCCGCGCCCGCCGCCGGCAGGCCGCCGCCCGCCGCAGCCCCGTCCAATACGAAGCCGCCACGAGCGCCCCGCACGCCTCGGCCACCAGGTGGTTGTTCGCCGAGCTGAACCGCGAGTAGTTCGCGTCGATGAATCGCAACTGCTGGTCGATCGACCGCACCAGCAGCCCGCAAAACGCGTCGTCCAGCCCCGGCCAGTCCCTGATCAGGTGAAACGCCCACGTCCAACTGATCAGCCGCAGCGCCGCCTCCATCGGGCTCGTCCAGTGGATGCCCCGCATATAGGGGCATTGGCCGATCCAGTCGCTCACCTGCCCCACGACCTCCGCGGCAAACCGGCCCTCGCGGCTGACCACCCACGCCTGGCCCAGCCGCACCAGGTGCTGCATCCGGCCGAGCTCCCAGACCGTTTTCACGTCGCCGGCCACGCGCCGGTCGCGATAGTCAAGCGCCGGGGCGTACACCACCGGGATCGCTTGATCCGAACCATAGTCGCGGTTCCAGTCGATCCGCTCGCCGAGCCACTTCCCTTCAAAGGCGAAGAAGCTCACGCGGTGGGCCAGCAGCTCCTCCGCCTCGGCCACCAGCCCGCTCCGCCACGCCTCCGGCCAGCGGCTGATCGCGGCGCGCTCGGGCACGTGCGGAAACGCCCGGCCAGCCCGGCCAGCCGCTCCGCCGTGCACGCGCCCCGCCACCGCACCCAGCCGCACGCTCTCCGCCGCCGGCCAGCCGCCGCAGCCTGCCCAGCCAATTGCGGCCAAGCCGGCAGATCCGCCAGGGAATCTCCGCTGGCGGCATTGCGGAAAGCCGCTGGCGGTACCAGCTTGAGCGAAGGTAACGGCGGCTCGATCCTCTCGATTGCGATGAACCTGCCGGCAGGCGCCCGGGACGTCGTCCGCTCGTGCCCGGGCGCAACCATTCAAACAGCGTAGGCCTCGGCGACGCGAGCGAGTCGAGCGCGGCCAGCGTGACCCTGCGCCACGCGGAATATTTCGCTCGGCGTGATCAAGGCGGGCCCCGCCGCTCTTCAGCCCCTCAAGAAACTCCTTGACCATCGCCGCCTGCCCCTTGTCCTGGCTGAAAAGCTTCTTCCGCTCCGGCCTGCCCGACGCGTAAATCGCCAGCTCCCGATAGTCGTGCAGAATCGCCGTCACCCCCGACTGGTGAACCTCCAGATACTCCTTGGCCACTTCCTTCGAACCGTTGGCAAAGTAGCAGACGGCGCCGATCGAGCCGTCGGCAAACTGGAGGTTGATATTGACGGTGTCGTTGAGCCCCTCCGGGTCGGGCGCCGCCGCGGCGTGCACGCTCACCGGCAGCGCGCCGCACAGGAACGTCATTAGATCGATGAAATGGCAGGCTTCGCCGACAATCCGCCCGCCGCCGATCGCCGGGTCTTGAATCCACGTCCCCGCGGGGATCGCCCCGGCGCTCACCCGGTAGAGCATCGCCATCGGCCCCGCGCCCAGGCGCGACTTCAGCTCCCGCACGAGCGGCGCAAACCGCCGGTTGAACCCGACCATCAGGTGCAGCTCGGGCCGCGCGCGGTGAATCTCCGCGATCTCCTCCAGCTCGCCGATTGTGAGGCAGAGCGGCTTTTCCACAAACACGTGCTTGCCGGCCTCGAGCGCCTGCTTGACATACTCGGCGTGCGAATCGTGCCGCGTCGCCACGAACACCGTGTTCACTTCGCCGCAGTCCAGGATGTCGCCGATCCGCGACGCGCAGCGCTCGAACCCGAACCGCTCGGCCACCCGCTTCGAAGTCGTCCCCGAGCTGGTCAGCACGAACCGGCGGACCACCTCCGCATCCTTCCGCGGCAGGTGCGGCAAGAGGTTCCCCTGCGCGTAGCTCCCCGCCCCGACAAACGCGATCCCCAGCTTGCCCTCGGGCCGCGCCCGGCGGACGGCGAGCGGCTCGCGGACGACGCTCTTCTGCACGTCGTAGCGGATCACGATCCCCAGAAACGGCTCCGACCGCTCGACGATCATCGTATACGCCCGCGGGGCCTCCTCCAGGCTGAACTCGTGCGTCGTCAAATAGCCCAGGTCGATCCGCGCGCCGTGCACCAGCCGCTGGAAGGCCTCCATGTTGCGGTTTTCCGTCCAGCGGACGTAGGCCGCCGGGTAATCGATCCCCTTCTCTTCATAGTCGAGGTCGTAGCGGCCCGGCCCGTAGGAGCACGACATCCGCAGTTCGAGCTCTTTCTGATAATAGTCCGGCTCGCGGTCAAACCCGGTCGGAACGGCGCCGACCACCACCACCCGCCCCTTCTTCCGCGCCAGCCTTCCGGCGAAATTCACCGGGTCGAGGCTCGCGCTGGCCGCCGTGATGATCACCGCGTCGCAGCCCAGCCCGCCGGTCCGCGCCAGCACCCCGTCGACCAGCCCCGGCTCGCCGCGCTGCCAGGCGGCGTCGCACGCGTGCCGCCGGGCGGTCTCCACGGCCGCCGCGTCGACATCGACCCCCAGGGCCTGGACGCCGCTCGCCCGCAGCATCAGGCAGGTAAGCTGCCCCAGAAGCCCCAGCCCGATCACCGCGCACGCTTCGCCCAGCCGCAGGTCGGCCTGGCGGATGCCCTGGAGCGCGATCGCCCCGAGCGTGTTGTAGGCTGCCGCCTTGAGGTCCGCACCGGCCGGCAGCTTGACGCACAGATTCCGCGGCACGCTGACAATCTCCGCGTGGCTCGCATAGCCGGCCCCCCCGCAGGCCACCTTGTCGCCAACCGCAAAGCCCCGCACGCCCGGGCCAACCTCGAGCACCTCGCCCGCCGAACTATACCCCAGCGGCGAGTAAGCCTCGAGCCGTTTCATCACCGCCCGGAAAGTCTGCGCCGGCCCCTGCTTCTTCAAGACGTCGAGCACCTGCTTCACCTGTTCCGGGCGCTCCCTGGCCTTCCCCACGAGCCCCTTGCGGGCCGTCTTCACCGTCGCCCCCTCCGTCCCCGCGCTGATCAGCGAAAAATGGTTCCGCACCAGCAGCATCCCCGCGGAAACCGCCGGCCGGCACTTCCTGAACGCATTCACCGGATTTGGCTTTGGGTTAGTTGGTGCATTTGGTGTCTCAAAACAGCTATTCGTGGAACGCCGACTTGTATCGTGGCGTTATGCGTCTTAACGCTACTTCTCCAATGACCTCAAGTATCTCTTGGTGAAGCACATCGCGGCTGAAGCGTTGGCGGATATAGGCACTCTCGCCGCTTTCCGCCGAATCTCTTCTCTGGTGATGCTGTCGAGAAATTCGCCAATCGCCCGTTCATTGAACTCCACGCTCCAGCCGATGCCAAGCTGTTCAACGAATTCTGCACTGTCGTTCTTCCCGGGGGAACGGGCGGGATATAGCTGGCAATGTAGTCGAATGCCTTGTTCAGGATCGACGTCAGGCTCATCGGAACAATGCCGATGTCCACGCCACTTGCAGTTCACGGACCATCTCCTGCCGACTGACTAACCCGACGATCGTTGCGTTATCCATCTTTGTTTTTCGATGAACTCCACAACCTCCCGATAACGCTGGCCCGTACCATCTTCGCCAATGCTCTTGAGGTGGTACGCGCGTGCAAGTCGGGGCCTCCTTGAAGGCATGATGTTGAACTGAAAGGTCAACTGCGACACGCATGCTAGCTGGATTGTCGAAGGTGGTCTGTCTTCTTCGCGGGCGGAGACCGCATCTCTCCAGCGTTCGGCGTCGAACCCGAGAGGGATGAAGCGAGAAGTCGCCTTGCGACGTATCGATGCCGGCGAAGTTCTCGAACGATGGGGCAACGTGAAAAAACTTGTCAATGAACCGCAGGGACGGATAGAGGTACAGATTGCAGTAATACCGGAAAGAGAGTCCGCCCGAGCCGACTGTCAACCACCAGCATATCGGGCCAGATTCTTGAATGTCGAGCGCAGCTTATTGTTCCGCGGATTAGTCGGCTGTACTGACAAACATCGCTCAACAGGCCGAGACGGCGGTATCAGCACCGTTCGGCGGTTAAGCCGAGGCAGGATAGAAGAAGAACGAGCATGTCAGAAGGATATTCGCGATGATTCGCCGAAGATATTGGCCTTGTATCCGATGCACCGCTTCACCACCAATTTGTAGGGAACCTTTTTCGCCCGACCTGATCTCCTCGCCGGAAACCACCGCTTCTCGGCATGATAGAAATCAGACGTCACATACTCCAGCATACCCCTGTTTGACCAGGAAAGTGGCAAGGCTCGGATGCCGATTACCGCGCCCGGGTCAGAATCGACTCGGTCGGACCGACAATATACACTTTTTCAGGCTTCGGCATTTCCACTTTCAGTTGCAGAACCGCGATTGAGCAGACGATCGTAGATGTCTGCGAACTGCCGAACGACAACTCTCGCCTCGTAAGCTGCCTCAGCATCCCGTAAGATCCTCGCGCGGCGGCTCCTGATCTTTTCGATATTCTCCGCCGCCCAAGCCATCGGCTCAACCGGAGTGCTCGTGGTCCTTGATGCGGACAATCCACTACCCGTTCTCCCCCTCGCAAATGATGTCCCGAAGCGCCCCCACGTCGGTCGAAATCACAACAGGCCTGACCCGAGGGCCTCCAACACGCTCGTGGGGCATCCTTCCGTCCACGACGGAAACACGTATAAATGCGCTCTCCGCAAAAAGCGCGGTACTTGTCACTTCCGGTCAAGCGGCCGGCAAAGCGGACGCGGTCCGCAATTCCCTCTTCCACGATGCGCGCCCTGGTACGCTTCGAGCACGCCCGCACGATCGCCGTGACCCACCACAAGGCACTCGAAATCGACGCCTCGCTCCGCCAGCAGCCGCGGGCATCCACCAGTTCGCCAACCCCCTTCAATTCCGATATCCGGCCCAGGAATAGGAATCGAGGCCGCTGCAGGCCCGGACCGATCCGCCGCCGGCAGGATCAGGTCCGCCTCGTACATTGTGCTGGTCAGCTCGATCGACGAGGTTCGGCCATCTCGACAAGGTCCTCCTTGAAATGCAGAAGCCAAAACAGCGTCAGGTCCGCATTGCGGTAGACCAGCCGAAACAGTCTCGCGACTACACGCCCGGTCTTACGGCCAGCGGACGACATCTTTCTTCCAGCCGCGATAGAACACGATCACCGAGCGGCCCAACACCTTGGCGAGAAGGACGATCACGGCGTCGCCCAGCAGCGGCACGGGGATCAGCGAGGGGCTAACCTGCACCACACGAATCCGCCAGTCTGTAATCAACAGCCAGGCGAGCCGCAACAGATCGACAGAATAGTAGACAGGGTACAGCAGCGGTCTCTTGAAAGCGAATAGAAGTGCTCCATCCGAGAGCCAAATGGCAGGTGCACCAGGGCAACAGCTGTCGCGCTTGTCCCAGCGTTTGAAGAACGTGCGATAGTAATTCACCACGCCGCCCTCGTGATTGAGCGGGTTCGTGGTGACCAGGACCTTCTTCACAGCAACGCTCTCCGTCCCCTGAGTACTGTAAGCGTAGTCCGCTGTCAAGCATTTCGGGCGTCGCCACGCGCAGGTTACACGGGTAGTTTTGGCAAAATGTCCCCGGCTCAAACTGCCACTCGCCCGCCTCGCCGCTGCAAATCATCCTTCCAGGCTGCCCATCAACGCGGCATATCTCGCGAGATCCGGCCTGCCCGAAAAGTGCCTGCAACTCATTTACAAGCAGCCTCCCATCGCGCGCGATGAAGATGTCAACGTTCAAGCTTCTGAAGGGGCCTTCATCCGTGACCCTTTTCGTGAGATCCAAGACTTCGTCGGCCGGGCGATCATAGACAAAAACACCCGATCCGCTGTGAAAGCCCGCGACATTTCCCTTTTGATAGCCGAAGAACGAATCGCCAATCCGCACGGTTCGCCACTCCTGCGCTCGTCCGGGAGGAACTCCTGAAGCAGGATGCTCCCGTATTCGCGGTCATTCCTGGCCCGCCGGTACGTTCCATAGCCTTTCGAAAAACATCGCTTGATGTGCCGCGTCAGCGACTTGCGCCGCCTGAAAATCAGAACGCCCGAGGCTCCGGACCCCATGTCGCTCTTAAAAACGATGGGAAGCTCGCACTCCGCGGCAAACTCCAGCGCCGATTGCAGACTGTAAAAGACCCATGTCCGCGGATGCGGAATATCCTTGGCGGCAAGCCAATCGTGCATCCTTCTCTTGCTTTCCCAGAGCCAGAGCGATTCGACCTCGGGAAAGATCAGATAGTCGCGGCACGACGCAAGGATCCGCAGACGTTCGTCATACATCTGCTTCCAAATGCTGCTCTGGACCGACGGGCGCGCCAGAAACGCGTCGCATCCCGAGTTGTCCACGATGTCCAACCAGTCGGGACCGGAAATATCCAGAAGCTTGTAGGAAACGTCCAGTTCCCGGCACGCGGCGATGTACTGCCAGTGCATGTGCCAGAACTCCTTGAAAATTCCCAGCACATACCGACAGCGGCCACTCCTCGCCACTCCGGCGGATCGAAGCGAAATGGGTCTTGCGCCCGCCGCCTTTCCCCGCATAAGTCAAAGCTTGGCCCGAGCGAAAGAGCTGCGCAGCCCGGAATTCTCTCACCGACGGCGAGCGCATAAGGCGATTGGGCAGCTTGGTTTCAGCCTGTCCATTCTCTGCTCCACGCGGGGCTGTTTGCCTCGCGGTACTGATCGCCAAGGCACCGCACACCAAAAGCAAACCACAATAGATGGCAGTCAGGCTCATCAGTTGTCCTGAGTAAATATTGACAAGGAACAATATAGTATAACCCATCGCCAGCGACGGCGTCACAGGATTGCGCATCTTGAAGCCCCGCCGGATCAGCACCAGGAAAGCGGCGTGCAGCCACCCAAGCAGCACTATCCCCACAAGCCCAAAATCGTGCATCAGTTGGAACCAGTCGCTATGGGCATACGGGCCGCGGTCGTCTTCGCTGCCGTACATCATGCCGGTATAGCGCTGCACCGAGTTGATTCCGAACCCGAAGACGAGATTCTGTGGTTCCGCCTTTCTCCAATGCTCCACCAGCATCGCATACATGTTGTCGCGGCCGGAGCCCGATGTGTCCTCAAAGCGCGTTTTCACGGCGTCCCAGTTGGATGCCAGGACGCCAAGGCTTACCGCGCCAAGCACCAGCAGAAAGCCGACCACCCGCGCCAGCGCTCGCGGGCTGCCGTAAAGCCGCAGGTATGCCAGCGCGTACGCGATGCTGGAAAACCCCAGCGCGAGCATCGCCCCCCGCTTGACCGTCAGCAGGATCGCGGCGGCTGCCAGGGCCACCAGCGCGCTTCGTCCCCTTGACTTCTCCGCCGCCAGCAGAAGCGGCAGACACCAGGCCAACAGGTACGCGCTGGCGTTCTTCCCGGCCTCCGTATCGGCGCGCGTCATGAAGTAAATCGTGAACACCGCGCCCAGCAACACCGTGGCCCCAATCGCACGCTGCAAAACCTTCTCCGAAAGCGCCCCGCACAGCGCCAGCCGGTAGGCGCCACCGTGCCGAGAATCCAGAAGGCGATCCGGCTCACATGGTACAGGTTGGCAAGCCGGTCGGCGGAAACAACCGCGTAGACGAGATTCACGGCAAGACTTCCAGCAGCCAGCGGCCAGGCCGGAACCGGTACGCGCTGGCCATGGCCCCGTATGAACCAGGTACAGCGCAAAAACGCGGCCAGCAGCACCGCCCGGAGGTAGAACGCAAACGGAAACGCCAGGATCGAAAAGTCGTAAAGCCAGTCGCAAGGGACCAAAAGCGGCATGCCGGCGGCGATGCTTACAAGCACGCCCGCCCGGGCGAGCGGACCGCTTCGAGACGCGCGACGCGACGGATTGACACACGCGCGTCGGCAGGGCCTCGTCGCCGATCGCTTGACAGAGTGAAACGCTTTCGATCATCTTCATCCGCCCTGTTTAACGTCGCAGAGGCCCGCATTCACACCTCCGGCGGGCGGAAACGCCCCGCCTTCGCGCTCATCAAGGCCGCCGGCGCGCGGATATCGTGCTCGATCATGTAGCCCAGTTGGGCGGCACGAAGTGGACTTCCGGCCAGCGCGAAAACAACGCTCGCCAACAGGCGATCCAGTTGATCGAGCCCCCGCTTCGCGCAGTTCGCCGCGACGATCGAGCCGACGTAGTTCACCCGGTGGCTGGTGACGATCGCCGGAATCCCGAAACGGAGACGCCCGCGTCCTGGGCCAGGCAGCCTCTCCAGGGTTCGCCGCACCAATTGCTTCGCCGGCTCGAACGTGGCGTTGCGGACCAGGTAGCGGCCGTTGTAGTGTTCTTTGCCCCAGGTAATGCCCGCGCGGCCGCCGACCGGCCTCGCCGTATTGAAGGAACCGCCCTGGATGTAGCGGACCCCGCTCTCCGCCCAGGCCTCTTCCGTTGTGTCGGTCCATGCGGATTCGGCGGCGCCGTCGACAGCGACCGGAAGCCGAACTGGCCTTCAAACGAGCACTTACCCCCTCACGCACCATCGCGCCCGCACGTCGAGCGAGCGGCTCTCGTCGGCGGCTGCACCGATATAGACCGGCTCAAAAAAGCTCTGCTTCTCCTTCGACACGGCACGCGGGACGCCGCACATCCCCAGGTCGAAAGTCTCCAGCTCGGTTGACCCGGACCGAAGCGCCGAGCCACGCCCGCCAGCGGACGTGCTCGCGGGCGTGGAATTGCGGGCGAACAGCCGGCGGCCAGCTCCCCTCGCGCTACAGAGCGGCGACACTTTGCCGCTCCGAAGAGGCCGCCAGCGTCGACGCCGCCGGTTCGTAGACATATTCCTCAAACCCGCTCCTGGCGAATCGCGGCGAAATCGGGGTTCGCCATCACCATGTTCGCCGTGATGCACGCCGGAGCGCAGGCGTCGAAAGCGGCTCCAGGACGCCGTAGAGCGCTCCAGGTCTTCGTCCGTCTCCAGGGCATCGATGCTCCAGCAGGAGCGGCTCCATCGCGTAGCCCGTGCAACAAGCCGCCGGTAGGCGCGGCCGACAGTGCGGATCGAACCCCAGTCGTCGCTCTCGATCACGAGAATCTTGTCCGCCGAGCGCCCAGCCGCCGAATACGCCTGAATCCGCGCCCAGCGCGCCAGTGGTGTGGATCGCCCGCTCCATCATCAAAAAATCGTCTCCGGATCGCACAGGGTCTCCAAGACTTCGCGTTGAGTCTCGCATTCCACGACATTCACCCGCCGCATCAGCCTTGCGCTCCTGGAGCAAAGCCAGTCGGTCAGCCGCAACTTGCGGTTAATGAGGCATAAGCCGGTGTGCCCCTTGAGCCGGCTCGCGTAGAGATACTTCTCGCTTCGGCAGTATTCCAGCCACAGCCGCTCCACCGCGCTCGCCGGCGATTTCTCGCGATCGCTCGGCGAGGCGAAGGAAAAGTCGCGGCTGAATTTCCGGCGGCATCCGCCTCGCGGCAGCTCCACACGCTCCACCTTGCGAAAACGGATCAATCGGCGGTGTCGGCCCGGTTCGAGCAAAGTCAGCACGGCAAGGAACCCCTCGTGCCAAGAGGCGTTCCTCGCCCGGGGCGAGTCGAAAACCAGGTTTCCCTGGCCATAGACAATCGGTGCGTCGTGGTGGTATTCGTAACAGCCGGCGCAGTGGGAGTGCTGGCAGACGACCGCCGCCGCGCCCAGTTCGACCAGGAACCGGCAGACCTGCTGCAAACGCGGGCTGGGATACGGGTAGTGCTCGCGGCCGCCGTGAACCAGCACGATGAAGCCAGTCGTACTCGTGCCGAGCCTGTCTCAGCCCGCGGGCGATTTCGATCACGTCGAGCGGATTGGCCCCGGCCGAGCGTTTGCCGGCGATGCTGAACTCGTGTTCGGCGACGCCGAGCAGCGCGACGCGGCCACCGCCGAGCGTGTGGACCAGCATCTTCCGCGCCTCCTCGAGGCTCGCCCCGGCGCCGAACCAGCCCACGCCCGCCGGCCAATGCCCCGATCGTGCTCAGCAGTCCTTGCTCGCCATGATCGAGAATGTGGTTGTTGGCGAGGTTGACCGCATCGGCCGCCTTCGGACCATCGATACAGCCGACCGGTGCCCCAGCGGGGGACCGTCTTTCTCGATCGGACTCGTCTGGGCGATCAGGGGGCATTCCAGGTTGATAGCTGAGAAATCCGCCGTTTGGAACTCGCCGCACAGGTCTTGGAATAGACGGTCCGCGCGGCCCTGTTCAAACAGGGCCGTGTCACGCTGCGTGGGGCAGACGTCGCCGCCGATCAGAAGCGTGGTCATGAGGGCTCCAGTCCGGCAATCAGTCTCTGTGCGTTCGCCCCCGCAAACCAGCCTCACATTCTGCCGCGTCCATCGCTTGAACCATGTCGATCGGCTGACGATCAGCGTCTCTTCAAAGCCGAACATCTTCAGATTCCGGATCGCGAAGCGGTTTTCCGTCATCACGAAGGCCACGGGCGTCCAGCCGGCGGGGATCGATGCGATCCGCACTTGATTGAGCCGCTTGCCCAGCGAGCGCCCCGCGGAAGGCGGGGAAGACCAGCAGATTCTTCAGGACCATCACCCGCTCGAGAATCCGCAGCCGACCGCTGCCAGCGAACTGATAGACGCCCGCGGGCTGCACGAAGGCATAGCCAGCCAAGCGCCCATCCACCTCGGCCAGAAACCCGCGCGAGCCCTCGTCCAGAAATCCGAGCAACAGCGCTCGCTGCCGGGCGTCAAGCTCGCCCCGCTCGGCGGCGGCCTCGACGTCCGCCGCCATCAGCCGAATCTCCAGGAAGTTCGACGGGCCGCGGCTGGTGGTTCGGAATGATCATCACCAGGTCGCGCTGACTTCGAAGACCGGCCGCAGCGCATGACCGCCTGGGCGCACGCCGCCCGCAGGCCGAACTGGCGGACGCGGTGGACCCATTTCTCCTGGAACCACTGGTAAGCGCTCACCGCCGAACCTCCTCCGCTGCGCTCGAGCCAGCGGCACCAGCTGCGGACCAATCGAATTTCCAGCATCGTAATACCTCGCCCACCAGACGCGCGTCCCAGGCGAGCCGGTATTTCAGATAGAGGCAGGCTCTCAGCGACCGGTCACAGGCAAAAGAGACTTTCGTGGTTCATGCTCTGCGGCCCATCTGGCGCCCAGGACCGCTTCCGGGGATAGTCGCCCGCCATGAAATTCATCTCGGTGTAGTTCTCCGCGATCAGCTTTTCGATCACCTTGCCGGTTACGAAGAACTTCCTGGAGAGAGTTCAGCCAGTCGCGGATCGTGCACGACCTTCCAGCCGTAGAACTTCTGGCGATACGTAAACCCCAAACGAAAGGCACAGGGCACTCCATCCACCTTGAGCACAAACAGGGTCATCAATCGCTTTGCAAACAGGCTCTGAACAGCTTCCGTTCGGCAGCGATAATGCGTCGTCCGGCGGCAATGAGTAATCGTCGGCCCAGCGCTCTGTAGATACGACTCATCGCCTCAGCGTGTCCTGCGTACCCGGCCGCGTCAACACGCACCAAAGTCACATTGCTTGCTCTCCCAACCTCCGCAACTTCCTGCGGAATTTGCTGCCGTGTTCGTGCAGAAAGCCTTGCCGGGTATTCGCCAAACGACGTGCCAGAAAAGTCGCCGCTAAATTTGCCGTCATCTCGTTGGCGATAAAGCCTCGATCAATGAGCGAGGCCGACGTGCGACTTGCTGTTGACATTGAACAGGTGAACAACCCGCACGCCGAAAAACTTGTTGCATAGTCAATAATCGCTTCGTAAGATCCGCGCGCGTGTTCGCCCTCTTCTGCCGAAAGAAGTAGAAATCGCCGAAAAGTTGACGGGCAATGAGCGCGAACGCGCGTCGAACCGCTGCTCGATGCAGAGCGACGCGATCCCGACGATCGTCAGTTTGCGTCCTCAACCGCGCCACGATATGCAGCTTGCGGCTTCACCGGATCGCATCCGCCACCACTCGTAGTGCATCTGCGGGAAGCAATCGGTCTCTTCCTGGAGATCCGCTTCCAGTAGCGCTTTCGGCTGCGGATCGTGGATGTCGTCGAAGACACGAAAGCGAATCCCTGTGTTCGCGTGTCTACGCACCGGTGCCAGCTTTGGTTCTGAATCCGGACAACGATTTCGCACCCGCGTCTCGCTGGCTTTCATTTCGAACAAGCACCTCGTAAAGCATCCCTTTGCGGCGCCGCTTTTCACCTGTGGACGCAGAAATGTCCGGTCCCGAGCACGTTGCCTTCCCCTCAGCTTTGGAAGTATAAGCCGATATACACCATACTTACCTAATCTAAACATGGTGACTTTCCAACGTGAAAACTGAAACAGTTCGTTTTCCGAACGTAATACTTCATCGTGAGCAAGAGACTCGCCGTACTGCTTCACCTGATCGGCGAACAGTCCTTCCGTCACGAAGCGGTAGAGTTCACAATCCAGGCTGTTGTAATCGGCGATTTGCTCGCGGAGATCGCGCGCATGCCGCATGAATAACTGAAGACTGCACCTTGACATTCTTCCGTTGATACCTCATCCAGCGGCTTCTTCAGAGCGCGTCTCATCAACAAAACGCTTTCGTCAAACTTTTCTGTAAGGCCCACAAAATGGAAATTTGTCGCGAAGCATTGTTCTTGCGCGTTCCAGTTCGTTGTAGCCAAGTACGCTGCTGCGGCAGCCTGGAACCCGAAGCCCAAAGATGAACTTCGTCTGTGTGTTGCGCGTGTTCGGATCGAAAGTAGTCGACTAGCTCTTCGCTGAACCTTCCGGTCTTTACAACGTGATTGAAGCCGGATACGCATTTTGCCTGGGATACCGTAGAAACACAATGTACCAGCGTTCGGTTTAACTGACTCAAGGTGCAGGTCCGGCCCAAGACCATGTCCAGCGATTGCTTGAATTCTGTGATTGTGACGGAGCAGCGTTTGCAAGTCTTGGCTGCTAAAAGAAAAACCTGTTTTGGATATTTCTACGAAGTGTATGCAAGAGATTGTGCCGCAAAATATAATGCAATGTGGTTCCTGAAGCTTTTGGGACGTGGCAGAGGCAAATCATTGCGGGTACCCATTGTTGCGAACGAGTAGGGATGTGCGTATCATTGGCTATTGGACTTAGGACCCTTCTTTGGCAACCGCGAGGCGTCATCGGCCGGCGTAGATTTTTCTACGCTAACAGGGGAAGAATCGTGCGATCTTGAGAGTCTCATGAGCGGGTTTCATCGAGCGGGCGTGAGAAATGTGACCGATGTGGAAAAGCATAGTCCATACGTAGATCGCGGACAGGACAAGTTCCCCGAGCATGAGGGCAATCGCGGCACCGGCAGCGGCGAACGGAGAAGATCCAGGATCAGCGAGGCGGCCAGCGCGCGAACCCCGGCCGCGATGGACGCTGCAAAAGACTTTGTCCATCCGGACCATGATCACGTACTGAGCGACAATCGTATCGAAAACGCGAAGAAGAAGATACACGCCCATCAGCCGCAGGACCCAGTATCCAGCGGCATATTCGGCAGTAAACACCGTGCGGAGAATCCATTGCGGGATGGCGATCGCCGGCAGGGCGATCAGCCCAACGGCGACGATCCCGGCCGCCAGATAGAGGCCAACGAACCTCGCGGCGGCGAGGCCAGGCGGTCCGAGGCGTGTGCCGCCGAAAGTCGGCCGGCCGATCCGCCGATGTTCTTGAGCACCAGCAGCATGCGGCTGATCCAGCAGAAACGACGCGGCGTACACGCCCCGGGTCGGCAAAACCGGCAAAGTGCTTGAGGATCACCTTGTTCAGGGCATGCATACCCAGGACGCCCACGTTGGCCAGCCAGAGCCATGTATTGCCGGCCACGAGCCCTGCCGCCGTCACGAAACCGGCGCGGATCGCCCGCAGCGTCGGCTTGAGCCGGTTCCAGGCGTAGCGGTATTGGAGGAAGAGAAAAAGCAGCGTGGCGGCGAGCGCGCCAGCCCGATCCACGCCAGGCTGAGCCGCTCGGGCGCGGCGAGCACCACGGCCCAGACGAGGGCGAAATACAGGCCCCGCTCGAAGACGGCCGTAGAGCGCGTGGCGGCCCTGGACTTCCCAGATGTCGAAGACATTGGCAATCTGGAGCGGGTTCAGGGCAGTGGCCGCGATCACCAGAGCATCCCCCAGGATAGCTCCAGCGGCGATCGGCAGCGCGCTTGAAGCACCACAAGGCCGCCCAGCGAAAGACCAGCAACAGCCCGCGGGCGAGCAGGCTGGCGGCCAAGGTTTCGTTGAACCGCTCGGGATAGTGGGCCAGGTCGCGGATCAGCGAGCGGTCCATGCCGAAGCGGACGTTGACCGCCAAAATCCCGCCGATCGCCAGCGCGTAGGCCAACTCGCCGAACCTGGCCGCCCCCAGCGTGTTGGCAATCGTCACCGTGGTGACGAACCCCACCCCGGCCGTGAACACGTTCGCCACAAGCAGCACGGCCAGGTTATTCAGCCGGCCGCGCTGGCGGTGAAGGAGATTCGCAGAACGTGCAGCATCAGGGAAAAGCGGAAAGCGGAAAGCGGAAAGCGGGAGGAAGAAGGCGGCAAGCCGGGCAGAAATTAAACGCAGCGCCCGCCAACTACTGACACTTTTGCCAGCCATTTAAATTATTATACCATTTGGAGTGCGGTGATTCATCACCGCTTTCTTTCTTTTTTTTCGGAGTGCGGTGATTCATCACCGCTTTCTTTCTTTCGGAGTGCGGCGATTCATCACCGCTTTCTTTCTTTCGGACTGCCGCAACGGGCCGCCCCCTTGTTTGCCTTTTTATCGCTTCTTCCATCACGCCTCTCACAAACGGACAAGAACGAAGCCGATTTGGTGAGGGGAAAGCGGCGATGAATCGCCGCACTCCGAAAGTAAGAAAAGCGGCGATGAATCGCCGCACTCCAAAGCGGCGATGAATCGCCGTACTCCGAAAGAGCGGGGGGTCAGGATTCCAGCCAGTTTTCGATTTCGAGCCCGCTGACGCGCGACAGCTCGGCGGTGTTGCTGGTGACCAGCACGGTTCCCAGGCTCAGCGCGTGGGCGGCGATGATCGTGTCGAACGGGCCGAGGGGCTGGGCCTCGCGCTCCAGCTCCGCCCGCAGCGCGCCGTAACAGCTCGCGGCCGAGGAGTCGAAATTCGCCACCACCAGCGGCGCCAGGAAGGCGTCGAGCGCCGCATGGTTCTGTTGCGGGTAGGCGCTGCGGTCCGCCCGGTAGCGGAGCTCGGCGACCGTCACCGAGGAGACGCCCAGGTCGTCGGCCGCATGTTGGAGAACGTGGTTCAGGGCGGCCGGCGGCTTGTGTTTGATGATCGCGATGCAGATGTCCGTGTCGAGGAGGTATTTCATGAAAAGACGCCCTCCCGGGTCTGGGCGCCTGGCTGGCCGCGGTCTTCCATGTAGTCGTCCGTGAACTCGTTGAGGCTGTCGAAGAGCGACTGCCAAGAGCCCATCTTCTTGGGCACGAGGACGACGGAATGCCCGACCTGGATCACGAACACCTCGCCGTCTTCCAGGCGAATCTCCGCTGGCAGGTGGACCGACTGGCCGTCTGCTTGCGTGGTCACGGTTGCGGTTTTCATCCGTTTCTTGCTCCGAGCGCGGGCCGATGGGTTGAACGCGAAGAGTCGGTAATACTGGCGGATTACAAACCGCCTGAAGACGGAGTAAACACTTCAGACGTGCCGCAGTGGGAAGGGAAGGGGAAGAGCGTTTGGCCGGCCAATTGAAGTATAGCTTACGCGAAGGGGGGAGGCCTCGGTTCGTTTCGCCGATCTACGACGGGTGCGGGGCCTGATCCTGCTGGTGTGATGGGCGAGCGGGAAGCGGGAAGAAAAGCGGAAAGCGGAAAGCGGACGACGGCTGCCTCCTGCCTCCCGACCGCTGACTCACGCCCAGTCGCTGAGAAACTCCAAGCGGTTATGCATTTCTTCGGCGGTTCGGGCGGCGACGAGCTTCAGGATGCGGCGTATCTGCTCGCCGATGGAATAGCGTTGCTGTCGGGCGACAACGATACCAGCGTGGGAACGCTGCTCTCCGACCCATCGGGCGTGGAGCCGGCAAAAGTCGCCCATGTTGAACGAATAAATCGTTCGTCCTTGTGCGGCGGCGAACTCCAATTGCTCCTCATCCGTCTTGCCGGTCATCCCGGATTCCAGAGCGGTGATCATGTCCACGCCACGTCTTCGCAACGAAAGAACAAAAGCGTGCCGCTCGGAATCCTCGTCGCAGTAGAGCCGGATCGTCATCCGCCTCTCCGCGACTCGCGGTGCTCTCGCTCCAAGCGGTCATACTCGGCTTCTTCCGCTACCATCTCGGCTTCCATGGCCTCCAGGTTGGCATGGTAGTACGCCAGCGCGGCGTGGATCTGGGCGAGGGAGAGATGCGGAATTTCCGTGGCGATCTCCTCGGGCGTCAGTCCCTGCTTGTACCAGCCGGCGATCCGGCGGACGGAGACCGCCGTTCCGGCAATGCAGGGCCGCCCGCCACACACGCCGGGCGTCTGCGAGATCAGCGAGCCGATGTCGGTGATTGTGGACATGGGAAGAAGGAGTCCAGGGTCAGAAGTAGGGTGGTCCAGAGCGGCCCACTACCATGCCGCTCTGCATCGCCAATCCGTTTGCCAAGTGCGCAAAACGTCCAAACCGCCGCAAGCGGCAGCGCCGGCCCACCGCAAGTAAAGGGATACGGATCGCGTATCAAGCGAACAATCGCAAACGGAGACCTTTTCAATTGCCGGCCCCTGCTGGCCGTCCTCGCGCGGCCGGCGCCACTTGTATTATATCGGCTCGTTAACTCTCAAACAGCTTCCTCGGCAGTCTGCTCTGGCGGATAATCGATTGGAGTGTGCCGACGCGGATTTCTTTGTGATCCGGGACGATGACCGTGATCGTGCCGCAGACCTGGTCTACCCGCTGCAACGCGATGTGGCTGCCGCGCCGCCGGACTTCCGAGAAGCCGTGCGCTTCGAGAATTGCGATCAGCTCGCGAGCCGGTATCCGGCGCAGGCTACCCAATGTTGACCTCAAGCTGGGTCAGCAACGTTTCCGTTTTGAGTCGCCGCTCCAGTTCCGCCGCGCTTGCGGCTTCAAACAGCAACTCGACAGCCTCGCGCAGATTGGCCTGAGCCTCTTCCAGCGTGGCGCCCTGGCTGGCCACGTCGAGCTCGGGACAAAGCGCGGACCAACCCGCGTCGTCCTTTTGATAGATGGCTGCAAAGGTCTTTGTGTACATGGCAGGAGTCAGGAGTCAGGAGCCAGGAAGGTTACAGGTCACAGGTTACAGTTCACTCGTGATAGCCGCGTGGGCTTGCCCCGCGCTTGGGGTAGGTCACGGCCGATGCCTCGTTTAACCACAGGCCCAACGGGCCGCGCGAGCATGACCGCAGGAGTCAGGCACATCGAACGACGAACGCCGACGTTTTCAGTTGCCGGCGACGGCTGGCCGCGCTGGGCGGCCGGCGCGGCTTGTATTATAGACGAACGGCGAGAAGAGCGGAAACGGGAGAGCGCACGGAAATGTCGAATGTCGAAAGCCAAATGTCGAATCAATGACCAAAGCGGAAAGCCTATGGCTGACTCCTGCCCCCTAATGTGGCTTGGCGAATCGGACGCCACGTGTTGACACGACGACCAACGCATTCTCGGCCTTGTCGGCATATTGGGCAAAAAATCGAGACAGCACTGCGATTTTCGACGCGGTTCGCTCATCGTGAAGACGGAGAAGGATCACGCCGCAATGGGGCCGCCGGGCGCGGTAAACCATCTCGCCGAAATGCTTGTCGCTGGTAATCAGAATCCGCTGCTGGGCGAAGGCCATTGCCAGGACCTCATCGTCGGCCGCTCCCCTGGCCTTTTCGTACACGGAAAAAACATCGTGCCCCTGCTGCTGAAGCCACTTTGCCACGAGAGGCCCGGTGCATTCATCAACCAGAAATCGCATCCCGGCTCAGCTCGGCGTGGGCAAAAACTCGGTCGCTTCGAGAGCCTTCGCGGCGAACAGCAGGCACGCTTGGATGTCCTCTCTTGTCAGCCCCTCGTATTCGGCGAGAATCTCAGCTTCGCCGGCGCCGTGCGCCAGGCAATTGAGGATGTAATCGACGGTCAGCCGTGTACCGCGGATCACCGGCTTGCCGACCATCACCGCCGGATCGGCGACAATGCGGTCGAGGAGTTCGTGGTCGGTCATGCGAGTGGCCCTTAGTAGGGGGCAGGAATCAGGGGTCAGCAAGGTTACAGGCTACAGGTCACAGCTTACAGCCAGGAATGGCGAAAGGGGAAGTTCTCAGTTGCCGGCGGCGGCCGGCGCCGCTTGTATTATACGCAAGCGGGGAAAAAAGCGGAAACGGGAAAGCGGACGACCCCTGCTTCCTGACTCCTGACCCCTTCCACTCCCGGAATATGTACACATGTTCACAAAACCCCTTGAAAAACACGCCCATTTCTCTATATAATGCCTCCATGCTCTCTCCCTCGTCCATCCCTTTCTCTTTCCCATCCGTGTTCATCCGTGGCTCTCTTCCTTTTTCCCCCCATCCGCCTCACTCCTTCGACATTCCCGGCTCCGCGTCGCCGTGGCTCGCTCTCTTTACCTGATTTTTGCAACATAGCACTTTCGGCTAGTGTGACACTTACGTCGACGCCGCCAGACATAAACCCCATCTCCTGAACCACTTCCGCCGATCCGGCTAGCCCGACTATTTCTGCAAAATTCTTAATACGTTGCAAAACCCTTTGGAGTGCGGCGATTCATCGCCGCTTTCTTTCTTTTCTTTCGGAGTGCGGTGATTCATCACCGCTTTCTTTCTTTCGGAGTGCGACGATTCATCGCCGCTTTCTTTCTTTCTTTCGGACTGC
>JAXGPP010000063.1:0-14128 GCA_040766885.1 Thermoguttaceae bacterium
GCGGCTTTGCGCTGGGCAGCGAGCGGATCGGCAGAGGTGAATCGGGCTATCTGTAGCAAGAGTCCTGGGTGTTCCACGGAAGGGGGCGCGGGCGCCTGGCGTGCGCGGCGAACGAAGCATGCCGCCCGGTGCGCCTGATCGCCGCGAACCGCAGAGGGCGTGATGGTTTTCAGCTCTCACCTGTTTCTGTTCTACTTTCTGCCGGCCGCGTTGGCGCTCTACTACCTGAGCCCGCGACGGCTCAAGCACTTGACGCTCACGGCGGTCAGCTACGTCTTCTACGGCTGGGCCAGTCCGCTGTTCGTCGTCTTGATGTTCGCCTCGACGCTGATCGACTACCTTTGCGGCCTGGCGTTGGCGGGCCAATTGCGCCCCTCGGCGTGGAGCCGCCCGATTCCCTTGTTGCGGCCGGGCCAACCTCGAACCAGGCGCCAGCGGTGGACGCTGGCGATCTCCATCACCGTGAACCTGGCGGTGTTGGGCTTCTTCAAGTACTTCAACTTTTTCGCGTTCAACTACACTCTCCTCGCCGAGTCGCTCGGACTGGCCGGCATGGGAGTTGAAAATACCCTGAAGGTCACGCTGCCGTTGGGCATCAGCTTCTACACGTTTCAGTCGATGAGCTATGCCATCGACGTCTATCGCGGCGACGCCCCGGCGATCCGCAATCCGATCGACTTTTGGTGCTACGTGGCGATGTTTCCCCAGCTTGTGGCCGGGCCGATCGTCCGCTTCCGGGATATTGCCCACCAGTTTCGAGAGCGGACGCACACGATCGAGAAGTTCGTCCGCGGCCTTGCCTTTCTCGCCCTCGGGCTCGGCAAGAAGGTCCTGCTCGCCAATCCGTGCGGCAAAGTGGCCGACATGGCGTTTGACTCCGGGTCGATCGGCTGCGCCGACTCGTGGATCGGCGCGGTGGCTTACGCGTTTCAGATCTATTTCGACTTCAGCGCCTACAGCGACATGGCGATCGGCCTCGGGCTGATGATGGGCTTCGTGTTTGCGAAGAATTTCGATTCGCCCTACCTTAGCCGGTCGATCAGCGAATTCTGGCGGCGGTGGCACTTGAGCCTCTCGACCTGGCTCCGCGACAACCTCTATTATCCGCTCGGCGGCAACCGCAAGGGCCGCGTGCGGACCTACGTCAACCTGGCGTTGGTGATGCTTCTGGGCGGGCTCTGGCACGGGGCCTCGTGGAACTTCGTGATCTGGGGCGCGATCCACGGACTGATGCTGATGATCGAGCGCGCCGGCGGAAACCGCGCCATCCACGGAGGGCTTTTGGGGTTCGCCAAGATGGCAACCACGTTCGTGATCGTCTGTTTCACTTGGGTCTTCTTCCGCGCGGCCGACCTGCCCGCGGCCGTGGACTACTGCCGCAGCATGTTGGGGCTGGCGTCGCCGCAATCCGGCGCGGGGCTGATTGGCGGGCTGATCTATCAGCCGTACTACGCAGCTTCGATGCTGCTGGCTGCGTTCGTCGTCTGGTTCTGCCCCCAAACCTGGGATTTCACTCGCAAGATCACCTGGAAGAAGACCCTCTGGATCACAACCGTTTTCTGGCTGGCGATCGCGGCGATGACCGCGCAAGAGTTCAATCCGTTCATCTACTTCATTTTCTGACGGCAGTTGCCGCGGTGCACCAATGACCGAGCGAACCAAACCCCAGAGCCGCGAAGAGCAAGCGGGCTCGGAAATCGGCCAGACCCAAGTCAGCCGTGGCGTGAAGTGGACGCCGTCATCGGGCTGTTCACTCGCCGCGGTGCCGGTCGCCGAGACGTACCGGACACGCGGCAGCACTCAAATCGCCGGCATGGATTTCCATGGCCGCAGTGTTGCGACATCTTCGACGCCTTGCTCCTGGGCCGTGGCGGCTTACAACGAGCATCGCGGCGGCTGGACCCCTGAAGACGCTGCACGCCAACGCGCGGTGCTCTTGCAGTCCATCGACCAGTACGAGGAAGGACCTGGAGGCCGAGTCGCTGCTGCAGTACGTGCCGCCGCCGGTCCAGAGCTTCTGGTCCATGCCGGCAGCGGCAACGAGAGGGCCTACATCGGCCGCTGGCGGTGGCTGTTCTATCGGCTGGCATCGACTATTGCACCGGTCCCGGATTCCCGGACCTGCGGCACATGGCCCACCGGGCCAGCAGCGGTTCCGAATGGCGTCCGGCCCCGCAGCCCGACCCCGCGCGCGGCGATCCTCCAGTTCCACCAGCAGCTTTGCGCCCTGGAAACGTCCGGGGTTGCGCCTGCGCCGACGCCCGACAAGGCCACCATCCATCCCGAGAAGTTTTCCTCAGCTATGAAGACCGGCGGATGGGAGTTCGCCAATCCGTCGTACCGGCAGTTGCTCGATGAGCCGAGGCCGAAGACGTGCCGGTCTGCGACGACCGGGCGCGCTGGTGGAGTATCGCGATCGATCCGCCGCCATGGTCTACCTGGCCACCGACACGCACTGGCGACCCGAGGCGACAAGCTGGCCGCGGCGGAACTCGCCCGGCTCATCGAAGAGGAGATCGTGTTTGACACGAAGCGCTGCGGATCGCACTGCATCGGACGACCAGGTGGACGCCAAGAATCGCGGCGACATCGCGATGGACAGCCACCAGGCGCCGTACGGCAACCGGAGCGTGTTCGGCGAGGAGGCTGTCACGATCCGCCCGGTGACTGACGCCGCGGGTTAGCCGTGCAAGGCGGCCGGACCCGGCCGCTGAACCGGATCCTGGGCGACAGCTTCGCCAACATCTACTCGCTGGAGCGATGAACTGGCCCAGCGGCCGGACTGGCCGAGCAATTGAGTTTCGCGTTGAATCGCCCTGTCGACGCCATCCTGCGGAATGACGACGGGGCGTATGCCACGCGCCAGATACTCAGCCGCGAGCTGGTCAAGGCGAAGACCGCCCCGCCGGCAAGAAGTTGTCGTCTGGCAGTTTGCCGCGAGAGAACTGGCTGCCGGCGATTGGAAACTGGTTGGCCATGACGCTCAACGAGTCGCAAAACCTCTGGCAGCCCGCCGGCGGCGAGCCCCGAGTTGATCGTGAGCGGGACGATTTCCGCGAAATCGGCTTCGGCACGCGCGCCGGGCAGATGCCCTATGCCGACCACATTTTCACCTGCGACCTGACCGACTTAGAGGTCCACGGCGGACGCTCACCGACCCAAGATCACCGTGTATCTGTTCAGCATGAGACACCATCAGAATACACCGGTCTTCTCCTGGCCGGTGGGCAAAACGGGCAGCCTCAAGCTTCACCCGTGGGATAATTTCCACCTCGCCCGATACGGACGAATCAATCGCACGGAAACGGGAAGACATCGAATTCAAACGCCCCTGGTGGGGGAGGTCATCGAATGAAGAACCGGAGAATCTGGTCGATCGCGTGGGTTGCCACCGCGCTGGCCGCGGGCTGGGAACTCCCCGCCGCCCTTGAGCGGGACACGTGGATGAAGCTCAATTTTGCCGGCTCGGATGACGATCGGACTTGGGCGGCGATGTGAAGCTCGACACGGTGCTGATTCCGTCAGGGTCTCTCTTGATGGGAGACAATAGCGGTCTTGACGACGAGAAGCCCGTTCGCGCAAGGTGACGATCACCAAGCCGTTCTATCTCGGACGGCACGAGGTGACGGGCCGCAATTCCGCCGCTTCCTCGAGGCGACGGGCTACGTGACCGATGCGGAGAGGGGAACCGGCTTCCGCGCGCATTTGGCTGGGACCTCGACAAGATGGAGTTTCAGATGAACGAGGACTATTCGTGGCGGAGCACGGGGTTTGCCCAGTCAGATGACCACCCGGTGGTCAACGTGATTGAAATGACGCGATGGAGTTCTGCCGGTGGATGAGCCGCCAGTTCGGCGGCGATTACCGCCTGCCGACGGAGGCTGAGTGGGAGTATGCCTGCCGAGCGGGCACGACAACCGGCTACTATCACGGCAACGACCCTGAAGGAGCAGCGGAAGTAGGGAACGTGGCGGATGCGGCGTTCGGGGCGCAACACCCCGGAATGAAGGGCATCATCCAAGCCAGCGACGGCCATGCCTACACGGCGCCTGCCGGGCGCTTTTTGCCGAACCGCTTTGGTTTGCACGACATGCATGGAAATGTCTGGGAGTGGTGCGCGGACTGGTACGACCCGGAATACTATGCAACGTCGCCGGCGGCCGATCCGGCAGGCCCCGTGACGGGCGAGGAACGCGTGTACCGCGGGGGCGGCTGGTTCAATTGCAGCAGGGGATGCCGATCCGCCAGCCGCAGCGCGGCCCTGCCCGACAACCGCAACTTGACCGTGGGCTTCCGCGTCTGCCAGCCGGCCGGGTAGCGGAGCATCGCGCGTGCCCCGGATGATCCGTGAGCCGGGGTCGACCGACGGGTGGCATCCGGCCGAGGCAGGCGAACGCTCAGTGCATGAGTTGACCGCCATGATCGGCACCGATGGCTCCACTGCGCGCGCACCCACAAACGAGTGGTTCGGCAACCACCCGTTGCCCGAACGGTTCCACACAACATGCCAAGTGATCCCTGTTTCTCATTCTGGCTTGTGGGGAATGCACGCTTTCGCTAATATTTCGTTACTTGGCGAACGATAGAACACTAGCGGTCGTAGTGGAAACGATGTCCTGTCGCGTTTTGGCCAAGTCGGCCAGACGAACAGTTGGCCGGCCTGGGCATGGATTCACGTTCCCCATGCCTGGTTTCGCAAAGGTCTCGGGTGAAGGAGAAGCAGTCACATGTCGCGAGGTCTCCGGTTATGAAAAAGCTAGCAGTCGGAAGTGCCGTTCTCGCGGTGCTCGTCATTGGTCTCACGATCGTCTTGGCCAAGGGGGGCTCCAGTTTTCCCGCGGAGAGCGAAATCGCTCAGGCCCCGGTCGCGAACGAGGTAGTTTCCAACACGGTGTCAAAGCCGGCGATTCCGAAGGCCGAGGGGCCGGGAATGCTCGCGATGGAGCAGGCGGCAAAGGCGAAGAAGTACCTCTTCGCCTTCTTCTGGAAGAATGAAGACGACCGGACCGCTGCCATGCGGAAGGTGTTTGAAGCGGCAGCCGGTAAGGTCGCGGATCGCGCCCAGACGATTGTGGTCAAGGTTACCGACCCTGCCGATGCCGGGATTGTCCAAGAGTTTGGACTCGATCGGGCGCCGATGCCCCTGGCGTTGGCCATCTCGCCGAGTGGAGCAGTAACCGGAGGGTTTCCAACGGAGTTCAAGGAAGAGGACCTGCTGAATGCCTTTGCATCGCCCGCCTTGGAAAACTGCCTGGCCGCGCTTCAGAACGGCAAACTCGTCTTCCTTTGCGTCCAGAACGCTTCGACGAGCTCCAACGACGATGCCCTGAAGGGAGTCAACGAGTTCAAAGCGGACTCGCGATACGGCAGCGCAACCGAGATCGTCATGTTGGATCCTAAGGATTCCGCGGAGGCATCCTTCCTGAGCGACCTCAAGATCGATCCGAAAACCAATGTCGCCGTAACAACGTTCCTCGTTCCGCCGGGTTCGCCGATTGCCCAGTACGATGGAGCGACAACGAAGGACGAACTGATATCCGCTCTTCAGAAAGCCGCCACGTCGTGCGGCCCGGGCGGATGCGGGCCGGGTGGCTGCGGGCCCGGATAGCTCAGTGCTGCGCTCCCGTTCTTAATGCTGTTGATCCGCGACTTACGGAGAATACATCATGCGACTTCGGACGCTCGTGTTGCGCGAAATATTCGAACGAAAGAGCCAGTTGGCCACCAGCTTCCTGGCCATCCTGCTCGGAATCACGGTGATCGTTTCGATCAAGAACATTACGGTCTATTCAGAGAAGGCCGTGGCTCGCGAGATGGACTCTTTGGGAGCCAACATCCTCGTGTTGCCCAAGTCGGCGACGCTGCAAAACTACTACGCCGCCGACTTGCAGGGAGACACCATCCCGGAGGAGTATGTCGGCCAACTGGCCATGTCCAGTTTGCAGGGATTGGACAACCTTTCTCCGAAACTCTCCGTGCCCGTGGAAATCCAGGGGCGCAGCTTCACCTTGACCGGCATCTTGCCGAAGAGTGAATTCCAGGCCAAAGCCGCATGGGCGGGCGCTGGAATCTTCTCGCGGCCGGAAGGATGCGGCGCGATGCCGACGCTGCCTTTCGCCAAAGCCGACAAGAAGACGCTGGTTCGCCAGCGCGTGATCGACGACCTGGCGAGCGACGAAGCCCTGGTCGGGGCCGACGTCGTCTCGGCGCTGTCGTTGAAGGAAGGCGATCGCCTCACCCTGCTCGGCCAGGAATTCAAGGTGACGGCCGTATTGCCGCAGACGGGAACCGTCGATGATTCCCGCGTCTTCACGCACCTGCATCGCGTGCAGGAATTGGCGGGCAAGGGGCCCGTGGTCAATGCCATTGAAATCGTGGGCTGCTGCCAGGAGATTGCGAAGGGCCTGGTGCAGAAACTCAACTCGCTCCTGCCCGAGGCGAAAGTCGTGACGGTCACCCAGATCGCCGAGTCCCAGATCAAGATGAACCACATGATGTCGCGGCTGTCGCTCATCTTCCTGGTCATCATCCTGTTTGTGGGCGGCGCCGGTATCGCCAACTACATGTATTCCAACGTCTTCGAACGGCGACGCGAGATCGGGACACTGATGGCGTTGGGAGCCAATTCACGGCTGATCCTGCGGATCTTTCTTCTGAAGGCACTGCTTCTGGGACTCGCGGGCGGTGTCGGAGGCTACCTGCTGGGGTCGCTCCTTGCAGTTGCCATGGGACCGCAACTGGCCGGTGTGCCCGTGCTCCCCATGCCGCTGCTGGCGATTTGGGCCGTGCTGATTTCCGTTGGCTTGGCCTTGGCAGCCAGCTTCTTTCCCGCGTGGCGTGCTGCTCGACTTGATCCTTGTGCGACGTTCCAGGAGATTTGACCGATGCTGAAGATGGACAACGTTACCAAGAAGTATCGCCACCGCGGGGAATACGTGACCGCGCTGGACAGCGCCAGCGTGGCGATCGACAAAGGCGATTTCGTATCGGTTGTCGGTCCGAGTGGATGCGGCAAAAGTACGCTCCTGCTGATGCTCGGCGGCATGCTGTCTCCCACGTCAGGCCGAGTTCTGTTCGGCGGAGAGTCGATTTACGACTTGAACGCGGACGACCGGGCCGGATTGCGGACCAACAACGTCGGCTTCGTTTTCCAGACGTTCAACCTGGTCGGTTACCTGACCGCCCTGGAGAACGTCCAGATCCCGATGTATCTGGCCGGGGTGGACGATGCAATCCAAGAAGAACGGGCGGCAAGCCTCCTTGAGCGCGTCGGGCTGGGCGACAGGATTCATCACAAGCCGTGCGAATTGAGCGTCGGCCAACAGCAACGCGTCGCGCTGGCCAGGATGCTGGCGAACGATCCTGCGTTGATTCTGGCCGACGAACCGACCGGGAATCTGGATCCCGATACGAGTCGGCAGGTAATCGGCTATTTCGAGGAGTTCAACCAGGAAGGCAAGACGATCGTCATGGTCACGCACGATCCGCGGGCCGCGGCACGGGCCAAACGCACCCTGCGCATCAAGGCCGGGAAGATCGTCGCCTCCGACCAGTCGCGAGGGCAACTGCATGTGGCCTGACGAGACCAGCCGCGCCCGGGGCAACGGTGAGACCTTGACACCTCGCCGCGATCTGCCTACAACCGAGCACATCACCGATCTCGGTTCTGGTCTTGACTCCGGAGACAGCATGCGGGATTTCATGGCGATCACCAAGGCTTTGGCGGACGAAACACGCGTGCGCGTCCTGCTTGCATTGCAGCGGGGAGAGCTTTGCGTCTGCCAGATCGTGGAACTCACCAGCCTGGCCACTTCGACGATCTCCAAGCACATGTCGATCCTGAAGCAGGCACGATTGGTCGAAAGCCGCAAAGACGGTCGCTGGATGTACTATCGGCTCGCCGACGATCAGGCGCCGGAAGTTGTCCGAAGCAGCCTGGATTGGGCCCTGCGCTCGCTGGCAAGGGACCCCAAGGTTCTCAACGACAAGAAGCGGCTGGCGGCGATCTGCAATTCGGACCCGCACGAGTTATGTGCGGCGCGAGATAATCCGGCCCAACACGGCCGAAATCACGATGGAGACGAGCGACACAATCGCTAAGTAGAAGTCTAAATCGGCTAGAGCGTCATCGCCTTTGACTCCCCAACAAGCTCCCCGCGTGTGCGGGGTTCTCAACGGGCTGGTGACACGTGTCGCAGCGCATTTTCCCCATCCATTCGCCTGGAAGCACCCCCTTGCGCGGCGCCGTGCCTGTCTGGCGTGGCGGGCCTGGTTCCGGACCGGCTTGGCTCTCCCGGCAATAGGCATTCAGCAGTTTGACCGTTTTCATGGCAACATCCACCGTCAATCGCCGGCAACGCTCCGTCTTCTCCTTGCTGTCAACCTTCAAGCCGGATTCGTCACACCAGGCGCCCACCGACACGTGGCACAGGACGGATCGGGACGTGGTGGGCACGATCTGCGTTTGTCCATCAGCCCCCGCGGGCCGGTACCTGGGCAGCTTCATCCGTTCATACCAGGCAAATAGGCTATTAACGAGTTGTTCGCGGCCTTGTTTGTCGACGACAAACAATCCAATCATTGCGGCGGCCCCGTTGAGCGCCCCGCAGAGGGTTCCCCAGCCACCTACCCCACCCGCGCCATATTTCATCATGTGCAGCGGAAACGCTGGGGCAGGCGTTTCGGCCGCTTCACGATGGCACGCGAGAATGCCGCCAGAGATCGCGTACATGCAGCCGCCCTCGCTATAGAGCTCGTAGACCTTCTCACCTACGCGAGCGGGGTCGAGAGGCACATAGACCCATGAGTTGTTGTCTCCCCGCGGGTCCGCCGAGCCTGCCTGCGCCGGCGATGCTCCCGGCGACGGCTGGCATCTCGGCACAACACCGGCTCCGACCGCCATCCCGAAGTATCCGATCAAGTCTCTTCGCCTGATGCCGTTCATGGTCCTCAAGTCCTCCAATCAAGTAACGTGAATGATCTGCTTCAGCGAGAGCCCAATGTCCACGGCACGATTCACGCGCTCGGCGCGGCGCGATTCAGGGCGACTTCCGCGACGCGCCGCCCCAGGTTCTTCACCGTGCCGACGCCGAACTCGTCCTGGGACATGTCATCGTTGCCGCTGTTCCAGACGGTGGCGCCGGTGTGGCACGTTGGACGGCCGTCTCCGACGACGATCATTTCCTGGCAGAGCAGGGCCGACTGGACACACTGGATCGTCAATTCCTGGCCGCCGTTTCGGACGCCGCCGACGGCCACGACGCCGCCGACCTTGTTGGCCAGCGCGAATTTCCGCGCGCGGAGCGCAAAACAGCGGTCCAGAAAAGCCTTGCAGAGCGAGGTCATGCTGCCGAAGTAGACGGGCGTGCCGATGAGGATCCCCCGCACTCGCCCGTCCACGAGCTTCGCGGCCACGTCGCCAAAATCGTCCTTGTGCCCCGGCTTGAGCGGAATCCCGGCGGCGATGTAGCCGGGAATCTCCAGATCGGCCAACTCGATCAGCTCCGTCTCGATCGTGTCAGGGGCCACCTCCCGGGTGGCGTCCAGGCAGATGGCCAGGGCCTGGGCGGTCGTCTTGCCTCGGCGAGGGCTGCAAGCAACGCCGATGATCTTGATGCCACCGCCGGCGGCCTCGCTCGCATCGGCTTGGAGGGCAGCCAGGCCGGCTGCTGCTCCCGCCCCGATTCCCATCGTTTGAACGAACGTCCGACGTGTCAAGGAAGACTGCATGGCGATTCCCCTCGTTTGTCATTGGGCTGAAATGTGTTGCGTCCGTTGCCGCTTGAGTGTTCCGCCGAGAAAGCAGACTACTGTCTGCGGGTCACGGCTTGATCTTGTCGAAGACGGCCGTTAGTCTGGTCCGAAACGCATCCAGAATCATCGGCACGACGTCCGCCAGCGGTTTGACGGGAACGAGATCCTGCACAGCCTCGGCGTCAAGTCCCGAGTTCGACATGGTGGCGACCGTGCCGGCGAGCACTTGCCGTACACCGGCGATGGCTTCTGGCCGTGTCAATCCGAAAGATTCGCCCAACGCGACCAGTTCGTACAGGAGCGGCCAGAAATACGTCGGTCCCATGCCGGTCAACACGGCAAACGCCTCGAGCTTGCCTTCCTCCGTCTCATGGCACTCGCCCAACGGAGCCAGGAGGTTTCGCACAATCTCACGATCCGCGTTCGTAAGGCTTGTGGAGAATGCCAGTGGATTGAAACCCGCGCCGACGATTGAGGGGGCGTTGGGAATTACCCGTGCCAATCGATTGAAGCCACCCAATAACTCCGCCAATTTGCCGATGGTGAACTTCGGGGCAAGAGACACGAGAATCGTCGTGGACCTGGCCGCGCCCTTGAGTTTCGGCAGTGCATCGGGTATTGCGGGCGGATGCACGGCCAGAAAGACGACGTCCTGGTTCATGGCCGCCAGATTCCCGTCGCAGACCGCGTCTACGGCAGTGAATTCCTGCTTGAGTGTATCGAGAACATGGGGGTCCGTGTCGCTAACCACGATGGGCCCGGGCAGCTTGCCCGCCCTGCTCCATCCCCCGAGGAAGATGCGGGCAATCCGCCCGCCACCGATGAATCCAATCGTCTTGTCGCTCATGGTCGCACCCACTGACTCCAATGTATGTGGTGGTTCCGAGGGTCACCGGGAAAAGGCTTTGATCTCGTCAGGCGAGGCAACCTTGGCCATCACCTTGATTTGCTCTTCCTCATTCAGGTCGTTTGAGCGGGGGCTACAGGAAGTACCATCCGAAGACCATGCCCACAATCGTGCTCATAATCACGCATAAGAATACGAATGTCGCCGTCTTCTTGAAGCCGATGATGCTGTAAATGACGGCGATGCTCGGCAGCGACAGCGCCGGCCCGGCCAGAAGCAGCGCCAATGCGGGGCCGCGGCCCATTCCCAGGCCGAGGAGGGCCTCCAGGATCGGGATCTCGGTCAAGGTGGCGAAATACCACATCCCGCCGATCATCGAGGCGATGAGATTCGACCGGAAGCTGTCGCCGCCGACCCAACCGGCGACGACTTCTTCCGGAATCAGGGCCCCGACGAAGCCGGTCACCAGAACGCCGCCGAACAGCAGGGGGATGATCGACTTGGAGAAACTCCATGTCTGGTCCATCCACTCGCCCAGTTCCTGCCGGTCGAACCAGACCCAGATCATCGCCAGGACAGCCAGGAAGCAAGCGCCGGCGAAATACCAGCGGTGGTGAAACACCCAGACGGCCCAACGGTAGTTTTCTGGAGTCCAGTCTTTCTCCGAGGCGATCTCGCTGGTGGGAAACGTGAGTTTCGCGCCCTTGTTCATGTTGTCCAACGGCTGATTGAGTTGCACGCGGTACGTCTCGCCGGTCTTCTGTAAGACGGAGACTTTCATCACCGTGCCGTCCGTCTTCTCGATGATCGTCTGGCTGGGATTGGCCCAATCGCTGAACACCAAGAAGGCGATCATCGCAATGAAGAACAAAGCCGTCTGCCAGAGGTTTCGCTTCGCCGGGGGCGGATCGGGCATGGCCATTACGGCGGCTGTCCGCTGCTCGTCCTCCTTGCGGAAAATTGCCGCCATGATCAGCCCAATGACGACAGCGAAGGCGATCGAACCAATGATCCGAGCGATGCCCAGGTCGAAGCCCAGAACCCGAGCGGTCAGGAAGATGGCCATCACGTTGATCGCCGGCCCGGAGTAGAGGAACGCCGAAGCCGGTCCGAGTCCCGCGCCGACGCGATAGATTCCCGCGAACATGGGCAACACGCTGCAAGAGCAGACCGCCAGCACCGTCCCGGAGGTTGAAGCCACGCCGTACGCTTCGATCTTATTGGCCTTAGGCCCGAGGTGCCGGAGGACCGCCTCTTTGGAAAAGAACACGGCGATTGCCCCGGCAATGAACATCGCGGGCACGACACAGGCCAGGGTGTGGTACTGGGCATACCACTGGAGCATGAAGAACGCTTCCATGATCGCGTTCTGGATCTTCGCGTCCGTGAAATTCAAGAAGTAGGCGAGCAGAAAGACCGTGGCCAATGCCACAAGGATGCCAAGTTCCTTTTTCATTGGGTTTCCTTATCGGTGATTCTAAGTTGCGTTGCCACTTGGCGAAAGCGACAAACAACTTGTCAAAGAAAAAACGCCCGTTGCGAAACCGTTTCTGCTGGTCTTGGGCCGTCTTGCGGATCGGCAAGGCAACCCATTTCAGAGACGTGAGGACGCAGTTCATCCGTGTCTGTCCCAGGAATGATCGGCGTTTATTATTTGGTAGTTTAGCCAAATAGCGTTATGAGAACAATCTCACCGCGCTCCTTCGCAAGTCGCCCACAGGCTGTACTGCTAAACCGCCCACATGCGGGGGTCGAGATCCAAAACAAGCCTCGGGGAAATTTCCCAAGGTCCGTTGCCATTTCCGCGATGCCTGGGCTTACCGGCAGGCTTCTTCAGCGGGTGCCGCAAATCCTCCCTCATCAGCAGTCACTTCGTCACCAAAATATCGCCGTTGGAAGTACAGCGCGACGTTCACCAATCCGATCAGCACCGGCACTTCGACCAACGGGCCAATGACTGCCGCGAATGCAGCCCCCGAGTTGATCCCGAAGACGGCCACCGCCACGGCAATCGCCAACTCGAAATTGTTGCTGGCCGCCGTGAAGGAGAGGGTGGCCGTCTTGGAGTAGTCCGCCCCAGCTTTCTTGCCCATCCAGAAGCTCACGAGGAACATCAATACGAAGTAGATCAGAAGCGGCACGGCGATCCGCAGTACATCGAGGGGAATCGCCACGATCAGCTCGCCCTTGAGGCTGAACATCACCAGGATCGTGAAGAGCAGGGCGACCAGGGTGATCGGGCTGATCTTGGGAATGAACACGCCGTCGTACCAGGCTTTGCCCTTGGCCCTGATGAGAATCACCCGCGACAGCAATCCTGCGATGAACGGAATTCCGAGGTAGATGAAAACGCTTTCCGCGATCTGGCCCATGCTCACCTGGACGACGCTCCCGCTCAACCCGAACAGCGGCGGCATCACGGTGATGAAGATCCAGGCGTAAAGGCTGTAGAACAAGACCTGAAAGACACTATTGAACGCCACCAGCCCCGCACAGTATTCCGTATCACCCTTGGCCAGTTCGTTCCAGACGATCACCATGGCGATGCAGCGGGCCAACCCGATCATGATCAGGCCGACCATGTACTCCGGATAACCGTGCAGGAACAGAATGGCCAGAAAGAACATCAGGATCGGGCCAACGACCCAGTTTTGCACGAGGGACAGGCCGAGCACTTTCCCGTTGCGAAAGACGTCGCCAAGCTCTTCGTATTTTACCTTGGCCAAAGGGGGATACATCATCAGGATCAGCCCGATGGCAATCGGGATGTTGGTTGTGCCGGCCTGGAAAAGGTTGATAAACCTTTCCACGCCCGGGATCAGGTATCCGGCCCCGACGCCGACCGCCATGGCCAGAAAGATCCAAAGGGTAAGGTAACGGTCCAGGAAGGAAAGGCTCTTGGCAACACTCGCAGTCATGGTCTGATTGCTCCGGATTGCTTTGTTGTGCGGCAGCAGGATCCGCGTCTGGCTCGCGCGAAACGACGGCCTCGAGTGGGCGGCGAAATCCTTTCCCCCGAACGCGGCTTTGCGGTCACTCCTGGCTCTGTTTCCGGCAGAGCTGATTTCGGTCCATCTTGAGGATTTGCTCCATCCGCTTGGAGTCTTCGCTCGCCTCCCGGTTGGCGGCAAGCAATCGAGAGACCGTGGCGGCGATTTCACGGGCTTCGTCGGTCGAGTTGGCGTCGGCCGCGCGGTAGTAGACCCACCGCCCCTCCTTGCGGCACTCCACGAGCCTCGCCTGATCAAGGATCGACAAGTGCTTTGAGACCGTGGACTGGGCCAGGCCCAGCAGCTCGACAAGCTGGCAGACGCAGAGCTCCCGCCCCTGGACGGCCCAAAGGATTCGGACCCGGCTTTCGTCGGCCAAGGCCTTGATGGCCGCCATCAAGCGGCGCATGTCACATTCGCCACATTTCGCCATATGGCCAAATATACGACAACCCTGGCCGCCCGGTCAAGGGCAGCCTGTCACCCCTGCCGCGGCGGGTAGATTTTCACCAGCCAGACGAGGGCCAGAAAGTCGTAG
>JAXGPP010000064.1:0-9849 GCA_040766885.1 Thermoguttaceae bacterium
GCGGCAATGGAATCAACATCGACGACGGTGGCAAGATCGATCAGCCGTCGCACCACGTCATTCTTGAGAAGCTCGCCATTCTCGAGACTGGCCCGCAGGGAAACCACGATGCCCTGAAAATGTCCGGCGTGAACCACTTCATTGTCAGAGACTGCCGCTTCGAAGGGTGGGGCGGGTCCGGAATCGACCTCGTTGGCTGCCATTCGGGAGTCATCGAGCGATCCCAGTTCATCGGCCGCCCGGGCGACCGCACGAAGAACGCGGTGCAAATCAAGGGCGGCTCGAGCGAGATCCTTGTCCAGACCTCCTTTTTTCAAAATGCGGGCGAACGGGTCGTACACATTGGCGGTTCAACAGGACTCAATTATTTCCGCCCGATAGACGCCAGCTATGAAGCCAAGAACGTCATCTTGGCCGGCAATCGCTTCGTTGGCGGCGAAGCACAGATCGCCTGGGTCACCTGCCAGCGTAACCACGTCCACCACAACATCTTCTACTTTCCCGGTAAATGGCTCGGCCGCATCCTCCAGGAAACCAAGGATCGGCGGTTCGAATCCTGCCAGCTTGGCCTCTTCGAAGACAATCTGATTGTGACGGACGGCCGAGTCGGCTCATACGTCAACGTTGGCTTCGGCACCCAACCATCCACTTTCGCCTTCCGCCACAACGCCTGGCATCGAAAAGGCGAGAACAAGAAGCCCTCGCTGCCAACGCGCGAGATCGACGGGGTTTATGGCATCGACCCGCAGTTAGTGGACGCGGGAACGCCGACGATGCGAATCAGCGCCCAGCAGCCGCAATTACAGTCCATCGGTTCGGACGCGTACAAACCATGGACTTCAGCGGGCGATTTCGCCGACGTCAGCGTACCGCCCCCTGAGTGGATTCCGCCTCCGCAAGCCTGGGGACTCCGAGGCAAAAAGCTCACCTACGCACTGTTAGCCGTAATCGCAGTTGCCGCCATCCTTGTGAAACAACTGGCAAATTGGCGACGGGAGAAGAAGGCAAGTTAGCCACGCATCAAACTGAACAACCCGTGGGACGGTTCTCCCGGACCGTCTTTTCCCCGTAGGGTGGTGCAGAGCGGGCCAACCCGAAACGCCTGGCAAAGCCGCCACGCTTTCTCGAAACCGCATGATCCGGCGCAGCCAAAACGCCAGCGCCGCCCCACCATTTCGTAGGACGGTTCTGCAGGACCGTCTTTCGCGTTTCCTTGAAACGCGTCGCCAAAGAAAAAACGGGCCAGGAGACCCGTTCTACGTGCCGTCTTTCCCCCCCCCGTAGGACGGTTCTCCCGGACCGTCTTTCGCGTTTCCTTGAAACGCCTTGGCAAAGGAAAAACGGGCCAGGAGACCCGTCCTACGTACTGTCCGCAGATGTACCAATACCCAATCGTCCACGCCCTCGTACATCCTTACGCGCGCTCCTCATAATCCTTGGGCTTGTGATCGCCCGGCTGTGGTTCAAAGGCCATCTCACCCGTGCAGCCATCGCCCTCACGATTCCATACCTCTTGCTCCTCTTCATTTCGCTTCCCGCAGTCTCCCTCGCACTGCTCACCCTCGAACGGCCCTTTCCGCCGCTCGACCATCGCCCCAAGGACCCAGGCGATTGTCGTTCTTGGCGGCTATGTCGATCCGCCCAAGCCGCACAGAGACCACCCCCATCCTGGGACAGGACTCTAGCTCTGCCGCTGCCTCCACGCCGCGGCCCTGTTTCGCGATGGCGAGCCTTGCCCCGTAATCCTCTCCGGCGGGAAAGCCGATCAGGCTTCAGCCGGCCCCACAGTCGCCGCGGCCATGCGGGACTTCCTCGTTTCCCAGGGCATTCCGCCGGAGTCGATCCTCCTTGAGGATCAATCGCGCATCACCTACGAAAACGCCCGCCAGTCAGCCCGACTGCTCCGCGAGCATCATCGGCCGCGTCATCCTCGTCACCGACGCACCAGCCTGATCCGGGCGGAACGAGCTTTCAGACGCCAAGGCTGGCCCAAAGTCCTCCCCTCCGGCTGCCGCTACCGCACCGCCGCCGAACACCCCTTCACGCCCCGCGGCCTTCATCCCCCAGCGTCGGAGACCAAGCGGCTTCTCCGACGCTGGCACAGTGGCTTGGCCTGGCCTGGTACTGGCTCACCGGCCGGATTTGGCCAGAAGTCGACTTCCCTCCAATTCTCCCAATTGTTCAAAAAAACCCTTCCAAAAAAACATCCATCCACTATAATGCCGGCTACGCCGAAGCGGCCAAATCAGCTTTCAGCAATCAGCTTTCAGCAAGTAAGAACACCACCTCCGCTTTCCGCTTTTGCAACATAGCACTTTCGGCTAGTGTGTAACTTACGTCGACGCCGCGATCCATAACCTCCATCCCCTCCCACGACTTCCCGCGCCCGCGGCTCGCCCAACTCTTTGTGGATCACGCGAAGTACGGTGCAAAAAGCACACAATAAATCCCCCACGTAGGACGGTTCTCCCGGACCGTCGTTATCCCTCGTAGGACGGTTCTCCCGGACCGTCGTTATCCCTCGTAGGACGGTTCTCCCGGACCGTCGTTATCCCTCGTGGGACGGTTCTCCCGGACCGTCTTCCCCCGACAGGGTGGTTACCCAAGCGAACCAACCCGAAACGCCTGGCAAAACCGCCCCGCTCACACGAAACCGCATAATCCGGCCGCATCAAACCGCCAGCGGCCGCCACCGGGCGGTACCAACCATGTGCGGCCTTGCGGGCCTGGAGACCCGCTCTACGTGGCATATGCCCCCCGGGACGGTTCTCCCGGACCGTTTCTCTCGCGCGTTTCCACGAAACGCGTTGGTAAAGAAAAACGGGCCTGGAGACCCGCTCTACGTGGCACTTGTGGCCCCCGTGGGGACGGTTCTCCCGGACCGTCTCTTGCGTTTCCACGAAACGCGTTGGTAAAGGAAAAACGGGCCTGGAGACCCGTTCTACGTTCCGCATGGCCCCGTAGGACGGTTCTCCCGGACCGTCTCTCGCGTTTCCCACGAAACGCGTTGGTAGGAAAAACGGGCCTGGAGACCCGTTCTACGTTCCGTATGGCCCCCCGTAGGACGGTTCTCCCGGACCGTCTCTCGCGTTTCCACGAAACGCGCGTTGGTAAAGGAAAAACGGGCCTGGAGACCCGTTCTACGTTCCGTATGGGCCCCCGTAGGACGGTTCTCCCGGACCGTCTCTTGCGTTTCCACGAAACGCGTTGGTAAAGGAAAAAACGGGCCTGGAGACCCGTTCCGCGTTCCATATGGCCCCCCGTAGGACGGTTCTCCCGGACCGTCTCTTGCGTTTCCACGAAACGCGTTGGTAAAAGGAAAAACGGGCCTGGTCCGTTCTACGTTTCCATATGGCCCCCCCGTAGGACGGTTTCTCCCGGCCGTACAGCCCTCAGCTTTCACCAAACTCCCCCCAATCCGCGTCTCCGCGTCTCCGCGTGATGCGGTTCCCATCCCCGCTCTCCGCTTTCCCCAATGCTCCCGCATCCGCCCTCCCACCCCCGCCCACCTCGCCTCCTCCCGGCGGCGCAAAATCCTCGCCGTCTGCGGCGACACCCAGGTCGGCCTCTCGATGCTCCGCAGCCTCGCCCGCGGCGGCCTTTCCGTCTTCGTTGTCTGCAACTCGCCCCAAGGCCAGTCGGCCCACAGCCGCCACGCGACCGGCCTGGATGTTCGACCGCTCCGAGGAGTGCCCCGCCGCCGGTCGAGCAGCTCGAAGCGGCTCGCCGGAGCTCCAAGTCGGCTCATTGCCGGTGGCCGAAAGCTGCACAAGGCGGCACGATCGAGCACCGCCGCCGCGAGCCGATTTCACGTCTTCTCCCCACGGGCCGAATGCTTTGAAAAGGCGACTGACAAGGCCTGCCTGCACGCGTTGTGCCAGCAGCTCGGCATCCCCGTCGCCCGCGAGCACGGCTGCTCGACCGCCTCGCGGCCGAGTCCGCGAGCCGCTCCGCTTCCCCCTCGTCCTCCGCACCGCCCGCCAGAACGACGCAACTGCCGCCGGCCATGCCCCTTGGAAGGCCGGCTACGCGCTGACCAGGCCGAGCTCGACAAGGCTCGCGCCCAGCTTCGACGGATTCGCCGACAGCATCATCGTCCAGGAATATCACCCGGGCGTGGAGGATACATCCACATCCTCATGCACCAGGGCGAACCGTTCATGATGGGTGAATACATCGGCGAGCACCACGCCCCGCTCGCCGGCGGCGTGACCGTGCAGCGGTCTCCTGCCACCACGAACGGCTCGCCCGCGACTCCAGGCGGCTCGCTGGCAAGGATCGCCACCTGCCAGTTCCACTACGACCCCAAGACCGGCGAGTACATCTTCCTGGAGATCAATCCGCGGATGTGCGGCGGCCAGCCGACGGTGATCATGGCCGGCTTCGACTCGCCGTTCCTCCTCTGGCAGAGCCACTTCGAGCCGGACGCGATGCAGGGCGATTACCGCCTCGGCCTCCGCACCCGCATCCTCGGCGGGGATGCCAACTGGCTGCTCGGCATGATCGGCCATGAGCCGCTCCGCCCGACCAGAAGCGGCTGAGCAAGCTCGGCGCGAAACCGCCCTTCGTTTGGAACTGCGGCCCCTGGACGAAAGACGACTCCTTCGCCTGGAGCGACCCCAAGCCGTTCTTCGTCGATCTCAAGCAGATGATCGTCAAACGCCTAAGAAAATCCGAGCCCCGGGACCTGCTCAGGAGTCAGATAGCCGTCAGCCATCAGCCGTCAGAAGAAGAAAACCCAGCCACGGAATAAACACAGATGAAACACGGCCGAAGGAGAATTTGACGTAATTGTCCAGACAATCGCGAAACCGCGAAAGGGCAACGAAAATCAGAGAAGATGAATCTCCCGGCCTTCCCCCAACGCTCGCCGCTCGCCTTTTTTCGCGCTTTCGCTCTTTCGCGCTTTCGCGATCCCTTCCCCCTTAAAGCGCCACCAATGACCCAAGATTAACTTTTGCCCCCCTCCCTCATATCCGTGATCCATCCGTGTTTCATCCGTGGCCGCCTCTCCTCTTCTTTCTGAAAACTGAAAACCGAAAACCGAAAACTCTTCTCTTGACCATTGAACCTCGAACCTCGATCATACCTTCGTCATTCGCCCTTCGACATTCTTTCGACATTTGACTTTCGACATTCGACATTTCCCCCCCCTCCGCGTCTCCGCATCTCCGCGTGAAATCCCCCATGCCTCCTTCCATCTTCATTACCTTCGACGTCGAATGCAGCATGGGCGGCGCCTGGGGCAACCCGGCGCTCAAGCCCGTCCCTCCCGCCCGGGCGGTCTGGGGCCGATATGGCAGCCGCGAGCTTGGGCTCGGCTTGATCGTCAGCATCCTCGAAGAGGCCGGGCTGGCCGCGACGTTTTTTGTCGAGGCATTTACCGACGAACAGGGCTATCCCGGCCAGATGGAGCGCGTCTGCCACTACCTGCTCGAACATAAGCAAGACGTCCAATTGCACATCCACCCCAACCACAAGCATTACGGCCTCGCCCAGGCCGGCAAGCCCCATCCGCGTTGCGACTACATCGCCGATCTTGCGCCCGAGGCCCAACGCGCGCTCCTTGAAGAAGGCAGCGAGCGGCTCCGGCGCTGGACCGGCAGGAAGACGGCCGCCTTCCGCGCCGGCAACATGGGCGCCTCGGAGGCCACGCTCCAAGAGCTCGAAAAGGCCGGCATCCCCATCGACTCCAGCTATACCTTCCCCTATGTTGGCGGGCAGTGCCGATTCGCCGACCGCCAGCTCTACAACGGGTCGAAATGGTATGGCGGCGTCCTCGAGCTGGCCCTCTCCGGATTCCGCCAGCCGCGCTTGCCGCTCCTGCACCCGGCCAAGCCGGTCGACCTGGTCGGCATCTCGGCCGGCGAGTGCCTGGCCGCCGCGCGCGCGATCCACGCCGCCGGCGCCGACACGGTCCTCATCCTCCACAGCTTCAGCCTGATCAAGGTCAAGAACGTCCAGTACGACGGCGGCCGGCTCAACCGCATCGTCGCCCAACGTTTTCGCGCCGTCTGCCGCTGGCTGGCCGACCACCGTGAAGAATACCCGGTGCGCACCTTCCGCGAGGTCGCCGACGATCTCGCCGCCGGCCGCTACCAGGCCCGATCCGCCCCGCCCCCCAAGCTCAACCGCCCCATCCGCGCCATCACAAGAAAGGCAGTCCAAGCCCTGAACGGTCTTTACTGGGTATGACCCGTAGACCGGAATTCATTACGTTGACCGTAGGCTGGTGCAATCGTCCCAACGCGAACCGATGAAGATGGGCGTCCAAGCTGCCAGAAACCACAAGTTTCCGCACAGTCGAATCGTCAGCGTCCCCCGCGACGCAGCGCTATCCGTTCCAGACAAGGCGCGACCGGGCGGCAGCGCCAGCGCGGGGCAAGCCCACGCGGCTATCGGTCCAGCGCCAGCGCAAACGCGGGGCAAGCCCACGCGGCTATCGGTCCAGCGGCGACACAAGCGCGGGGCAAGCCCACGCGGCTATCGGTCCAGCGGTAGCGCAAACGCGGGGCAAGCCCACGCGGCTATCGGTCCACCGCGCGACAACGGCATGAAAGACTGAACCCCGAACCCTGAACCCTGAACCCTTCGACTGCCTCCCAACTCCCAACTCCCCACTCCCAACTCCCAACTCCCAACTCCCAACTCCCAACTCCCAACTCCCGACTCCCAACTCCCGACCCCCATGCTTCCCCCGCTCGCCCGCACCGCCTTTCGCATCCAAGAACGTCTCCTCGGCCGCCGCAGCTTCGCGATCCTCGACGAGCTCCGCGAGTCGGCCGCCTGGCCGCGCCAGCGCCGTGCCGAGTTGCAGCTTGAGCGTCTCCGGGCGATCGTCGCCTCGGCCTACGCCCACACGCCGTATTGGCGCGAGGTGATGGACGGCTGCGCAGTCCGCCCGGAAGACATCCGCTCGCTCGATGATCTGCGGCGATTCCCCTTGCTCGAAAAGGCCGCGCTCCGCGCCCGCCGCGACGAGATGACCTGGCGCGCCTCGGGTCGGCGGCTGGCGCTCGTCCGCACGAGCGGCTCGACCAACGAGGCGCTCCAGTTCTATACGAATTCCGACCGCGAGGCCCAGATCAACGCGGCGCGGATGCGCGGCCACGAATGGATCGGCATCCGCCGCGGCGATCGGGAGATGTATTTCTGGGGCTCGCCGGTCGAGTTGAGCAAGCAGGACCGCATCAAGCGCATCCGCGACTGGCTGGTCAACGACGGCCTGACCAACGGCTTCGCCCTCACGCCCGAGCTGGTCGCCCGGTATTTCGATTATTGGATGCGCTGGCGGCCGCGCTGCATCTTCGGCTATCCGAACAGCCTCCGGCTAATGACGCTGATGGGCCGGGCGCAGGGGATCGACCTCGCCGCGCTCAAGGGCCGCGGCCTGAAGGTGATCAGCACCACCTCCGAGATGCTCACCCAGCACGACCGCGAGCTGATCGCCGGCGCGTTCGGCGTGCCGGTCTTCGATTCCTACGGGCTTCGCGAAGGGGGGCTCGTCGGCCACGAATGTGCCCACGCCACGATGCACACGATGGACGAGCAGTTGCTGCTCGAGACGATCGACCCCCGCACGCTGGAACCCACCGATGGCGAGGGCGAACTTGTCTTGACCAACCTGGTCAGCACGGTGATGCCGATCATCCGCTATCGGACCGGCGACATCGTCGCGCTGAACCACGCGCCGTGCCCCTGCGGCCGCACGCTCGGCAGTCTGACAATCAGCGGCGGCCGGGTTGCCGAGTTCATCGTGACTTCCAGCGGCACGTGGATTCCGGCTTACGCGTTCATCTATATCTGCCGATCCGTGCCGGGCGTGGTCAAGTTCCAGGTGCGGCAAGACACGCCGGGCGAAATCCGCGTCCTCTTGGCGACCGACGGCAATTTTCCGGCCGACGGCAAGGAGCAGGTTGTCCAAAAAGCCCGGCAGCGTCTTCAGAGCGACGACCACGTGACGGTCGAGCTCGTAGACGACATCGAGCCGGCCCCTTCCGGCAAGTACCGCCCCGTCATCAGCAAAGTAGCGGAAGACAAACTGAAATTCCCGTAGGACGGTTCTCCCGGACCGTCTCTTTCCCGTAGGACGGTTCTCCCGGACCGTCTCTTCCCCGTAGGGTGGTGCAGAGCGAACCAACCCGAAACGCTTGGCAACGCCGCCGCGCTTTCCCGAAACCGGATGATCTCGCGCAGCCAATGCGCCAGCGCCGCCCCACCATTTCGTAGCACGGTTCTCCCGGACCGTCTCTTGCGTTTCCACGAAACGCGTTGGCAGCCAACGGGCCTGGAGACCCGTCCTACGTACCGCATGGTTCCCCGTAGCACGGTTCTCCCGAACCGTCTCTTGCGTTTCCACGAAAAGCGTTGGCAGCCAACAGGCGCTGAGACCCGTCCTACGTACCGTATGGTTCCCCGTAGGACGGTTCTCCCGGACCGTCTTTTCCCCGTAGGGTGCTGCAGAGCGGACCAACCCAAGGCGGTTACATGTGCCGCCGCGTTTTCAGAAACCGGATGATTCCACGCCAACAAGACGCCAGCGCCGCCGCACCGTGAGCCCGCCGTACGCGTCGAATGCCACATCACCTCTCGCGCCACACCCGCACGGCCTTAATAAAATCCCGCGGCCGCAGCCTCACCAGTTCCGACCACCGCAGCCGGCGGAGCGCCGGTTTCACCCCGTTGACCCAAAGATGCTCGCGGCGATACCGGCCCGGAGACACTCCCCGGGCGATCGACCGGGCCGTCCGTTCGATCCGCCGCTGGCCAAAGCCCGACCGGTCAAGCTCGACCAGGCGGCCCGAGTCGCAGGTCGGCAGATGCCGCACTCCGGCGACGCCGCTTTCCGAGAGCTCGGCAACGAGAATCGCGCCGGTTCTGCCTGTCCGATCCCAGCGCACGGCGTCGCCGTCGGAGAAATAGACCTCGTCGGCAAAGAAATTCCCCAGCGAATAGGCAATCGGTCTGCCATCGACCAGTTCGGCGCCTTGGAGCACGTGCGGGTGATGCCCCAGGACGATCGACGCCCCGGATGCGACCAGCCGGCGAGCCTGCTCGATCTGCCCCGGCGAGGGAATCGAAAACCGCTCGTCGCCCCAATGGAGCGAAACGATCACGTGGTTGACTTGCGATCGGAGCTGGCTGACTTGCCGCTCCAGGCGCTCGATGTCCAGCGGAGCGACACCGAAACCGCCCGGCGTGGCAAAGTGCGAGGGGCCGCTTCGCTCATCGACGGCGCCGAGCAGGGCGATCCGCAGTCCGCGGACATCGAGAAAAAGCGGCGCGGCGGCCTCTTCAAGGTTCATCCCCGCTCCGAAGTGCGGCAGGCGGAGCTCGCCGAGCAGGTCCTTGAGGTTCTGAAACCCCGGCTCATAGCAGTCGAAGGCGTGGTTGTTGGCCAGGGTGACGACGCTGAAGCCGGCTTCGGCCACCGCCCGGACCAGGTCCGGCGTGGCAACGACCCGCGGCTCCGTCGGCACGCAAGCCCCGTCGCCCGGCAGCGTGCATTCGAGGTTTCCGAGCACAAGATCGCATTCGGAAAAGACCTTGCGAATGGAATCGTCCACGAGCCGGCGATCGCGCGGGTAGGGAGTGCCATCCATCGGCGGCGCAAGCAGAATATCGCCAACAGCCGCCAGCCGAACCGTGCCCAATTCGCGAGAAACAGTATCAGTCACGTCGTAAATCCTATAGCCGTATCCTTCCGAAACGCATCGCCCGCAAAACCGGTCGCCGCAGCCCCTCACCCTCCTTGGCCATTGAACCTTGGTCATTTCTTCGACATTTGCTTTTCGACATTCGTCATTCCCCGTGCGCTTTTCTCTACCCTACTCCCTACCGCCGCGCGCC
>JAXGPP010000065.1:0-7285 GCA_040766885.1 Thermoguttaceae bacterium
GATGAACTCCTCCAAGAGATCGCCGGCGATGCGGCCGGGCTGTAGGTCGCCCTTGTGGAGGTAATAGCAATAGGTGCAATCAAGGTTGCAGCGCGGTCCCACGGCCTTGGCGACGACATGAAACGAGCGCGGAAAAGGGCTGGATTGTGGAAGCGATTGGTCATTCATCACCGGTTCTCTGCTGTCGGCCCCGTTGTTGCTGCTCCACGTTGGACCCATGATTCCGGGAATGGGGTCAACGCTTGACTCTTGACGCATGTGGAATGGGGAATGGGGGAATGGGGTCAACGCTTGACTCTTGACGGATGTGTCACGAGTCAAGAGTTGACCCCGGTTCGAATCCCGATCATCGCTAGCGCCAGCATCAACCAGAAACGCCTCGGTCGATCTTCAAGTGACCAATATAGGTCAGCGCGCGACACCATGCCCAGTAGCCACCCGGTCGCGCCGACGCCTCCGCCAGACAACCAGGCCCCCAAACCTCCCCCCGCCCAAAGAATAGCAATATAGGATGATCGAACGAGAGCCGCCTTCACCAAACGAACCCTCACAGTAGGCCACAAGACGGTTTCCCGGGGTCGCGGCAACGCGCAGCGCGATCGGACACCAACAATTCGCCTTCAACCGCCAGAATTGTCAAAACGGTGGCGCGGGGTATCTCACGCCGCACCCTGCTATGCAGACGCTGTACAGTTGCCGATCCAGTAACCAGTGGAAATGGTCCGAACAGCTGCTCTGGCATGCTTCACGCTTCTCTTTGTCTGGATCGCACCGTTCTTCTTCGTTGCCTCGCCGCGCAATCAGTGATGTCCCCTTTTCTGGCCTGTGGGAGCCCCGTGTCAGCAATCACTTGGGGCGACGCGGCCCGACTCATTACCTTCAGTCTATCCCGGAAAGGATACGACACGCCGGCAACGAACCTTGCAGAGATCTCACGCCGCTCGGCGTGATTGCCGCCTGGCGAATATCCAGAACCACCAACTGGTGCAATCGACTTAAGCACTCAATGCTTTTGTCGCTCACCTCTGTTCCACGCAGGTTCAGGTGGCGCACGGTTGGAAGTCTCACCAACGAATCGCATATCCTGGCAACGTCACCATCACCCACCTGACGCCCTGTCAGTTGAACATACACGGGTGTCGCAATCGCATCGTTTCCCAGTGCAAGCTGCAAGAGTGGCGAAGGGGTCAAAGGTCGGCGGTAGCCGGGGATGCATCCCACACTTGGGGTGAAATCGTACTCGAAGTCATATAGGCAGACAGCCCCGGCCTTCACGATATTGGCTACGGCCTCTTTCTGCGGCACAACATTTTGGTGCCAGATAACAGCGATAACGATGGCTGCCATAGCAAGGACCACGGCCGTCCCCAGCCCTGCCCAGCGAAGACGGTTGGCGCTAGCGAGTCTCATGGTTTTGAATCCCCCAAACAGGCTGGTCAGTCAGGTCGCCAGTTCTCATTGCCTGGGCCACAACCGCACTCCTGAGGGTTCTCGTTGAAGGCGCAACGGTTGTACTCCTTGCCGCATTTCATTGTACCTTGAACAAGCGCTAAGTCGCAGTGCGGCATGATCAACAGAAACTCTGTTCCCGTGATGGCGGTTGTGCAAGCCGTAATACAAGCAGCGTAGCCAAAGCCGGTGAGGCCCGCCCAAGAGCAGAAACCTGCACATCCCACAAGTTCAATGACTCCTGTGATGGGAATAGAACCAACGCAAGCAGCGTACATCATGCCGTTTCGCCAAGTGCATTTACTGTACGCATCCATGCAGGCGGAGCACGTTGGGCCGACAAATTTTAAACCAAGAGCATCGGTTCGCATGATCGGTGAGTTGCCGGCATACCGATACAGGTTAATCCCAGCTTGATACCCAATTGCATCTCTGCTAATGAACGTAGAAAGACTCGAGTCGTAGTAGCGGTTGCGGACGTGGTAGAGGGCAGTCTCAGAGTCAAAGAAGTAGCCGCAGTAGAGCGGGGCATCGGTTGTGGGGGCGGCGGGGTTGGACCAGGAGCCGTCGTAGACCATCGCCTCGCCGTACGCGGTGTAGACATAGCGCTCGACGACATCGGTTGTGGCAGCATCGATCGTGGCCGTCACGTTGAAGTTGGCGTCGCCCGCATAGTAGCGGACGCTGTCGGCGGGATCGAGGCAGTCGCCATCGCCGTTGGCATCGTGGAAGCGCATGACAGGCGCGTCGATGTAGCGGGCGCTCCAAACGTACTGGTTCGAGGCGGTAAGTTGCTCCTGCGAGTCGAGGAACCGCTCTTCGAGGATCTGCCATTCTTGGTTGTGGTAGTAATGCGCGTCGGACGGGCCGCCGCCGGTCTCAGTGACCACCTTCTCGATCCGCCGATTCGTCCCGTCGTACTGGTATTCAGCTATCAGGTCGCCTGGCTCGCCGGAATCGTCCGCGCGAACCTTCACGAGGCGATTCCAGGCGTCATAGACGTAGTGGACGCGGGTCGTCCCGCTGCCCGGCTTGGGACCGGAGATCATGTTACCGGCATCGTCGTAGCCGGGGGTGATCCAGCCGCCCGTGATGGCAATGATTTCGTTGACGGCGTTGGCCGTGCGCGTCTGCAACCAGCCGTCATCGTCGAACGCGCGGAAGTTGCCCAGGCCGTCGAGCGTCCAGGACTGGTCGAAATTGTCGGCGCGATCGGCTGCGGTCAACCGGTCGAGACGGTCATACGTGTAGTCCTCGTCGAAGGCCGAGTGCATTTCATTGTCACGGCTCGTGCGGTTGCCGGCGCGATCGTAGGTGTAGGAATAATGGTCGAGCACGACGTCGGGGTCTGCGCCGTAGTCGGTCCAGATCTGGTCCAGGATGCGGCCGAAGCGGTCGAAGGCGGCGAAGTCGTTGGGCGTGTAGTCGAGCTTGACTTCAACGTCTTCGTAATCCTCGGTGACGATCCGCCCCGCGCCGAGGTACTTGTACGCGGCGTAGGTGTTCGTGCCGTCGCCGATCGAAGCCAGGCGAGACATGATGTCGTCGATCGCCCCCACCGTGCCGTAACCGTACTGGACCTGGCGGCTGTTGGGATAGGTGACCTGTGAAAGGCGGATGTGCCTGGCCACGCCGCCGGAAGCGCCGTCGGCGTAGTCGTAGTCCACGTGGAGCGTGTTGGCGTCGACCGCGCCGTCGTGCTCCTGGTACTCCCGAGCCACCTTTGCCCATCCATTGTATACGTACTGCACCTGGTTCACAGCCGTTGTGCCCGAGGTGTCGCTGAAGCTGGTCAGCGTCTCTACGCGGCCGAGATCGTCGTAGGTGGTGCCGATCCGGCGGACCGAGCCATCCACGAGGCCCGAGGAGCCGAGGCTCGTGACGGTGTCGGCCGCCAGGCGTCCGGCGGTGTCGAACGTGTACTCGTGGACCACGCCCCGCTGATCGGTGGTGCTCGTTGTGCGGCCGAGCCGATCGTAGGAGGTCGAGACGTGGTCGCCGTTGTCGGTGGTGATCGTCCAGACCTTGGTGGTCGAGTCCTGCGAGAGGACGTCGTCGCTGTCGGGATAGACCGCGGCGGTCTGCCACGAGGCGTTGATCGGGGATGTGTAGAGGTACTTGGTAGCCTGCTCCTGGACGCCGTTGCCGCTCCCCTTGGCATTGTAGGCGATGAGCGTCACCAGGCGACCGCCGGAGTCGTATTGGTAGTCGACTGTGAGATCACAATCGGTGTCGGTTTCCTGGACCGTGCCATTAACGTAGTTCTGGATTGTGCGGACGGTCCGCCCGGCGTCGTCGAACTGCGTCTCGCCCGTCCGCCCGAGGTTGTCGATGGTCCGGTAGGCGCGTCCGGCTGAGTCGTACTCGGTGAGCGAAAGCTGGAAGTCGAGCCCCGCGAGCGAGTTCGGGTCCTGGGGATAAGGTTGCGGCGGGGCGGCCTCGGCCGCGTCGGGGATACCGTTGGTGTTCGTGTCGATCAGCGCGCCGGTCGTGCCGTTGAAGAAGTAGTGCGCGAGGCCGGAGTCTACGTCCTCGCGGCCGTAAGTGGCAGTCGCCACAGCACGGCCGAGGCCATCGTACCAGGTGACGGCGGCGGTGGCGTAGCTGTTGGCGGCGTCAAGTGCGCTCGTTGTGCTCGTGTCGTCTGGGAAGCGCTGGAAAGTGGCCGTGGCGATAGGCCCGCCGGCCTGGTTATACCAGGTCTGACTCTGCTCGATCACCGTGTCGCCCGCGACGTCGTCAGCATCGGCGTAGGCCGTCTCGTCCAGGTCGAAGCTCGTGTAGGTCGCCACCGTTCGCCCGAGCCCATCGTAGGCATGTTTCTGAAAGAGGCCGCTGCCCGTGGCTGTCTTCACGACCTGGCTACGGGCGTCGTACCAGGTCCGGCTCGGCAGGTAGTCGCCGACTGTCCCGTCGCCCGGATCGACCTCGTAGACGCGCGACTCGTAGACGCGGCCGCGGGCGTCGTAGAGACTTTGCGTCTGGGCGCGGAGTTCGCCCGGTGAGAGCGTGTAATCGGCGCTGGCGTAGGTCTTCGTCCAGATCGTGCGGCCGAGGTTGTCCAGCTCGTAGTGCGTGACCACGCCGCCCGGCGCGAGCGCGCCGGTCATGCGATTGCGCCAATCGTGCTCGTACGTCGTCGTCAAACCGGAGACGGCGTCGGCGTATTGCGTGGCCGAGATTGTGTTGCCGCTCGCGTCATAGGTATGTTCGGCCACCTGGACCATGTTGTTGCTGCTCGGGCCGATGCCTTGCGGGTAGGGGTCGCTGGCGTTCTCGTCGTTCGTGCCGATCCAGGTTTCGAGGGTGTTTCCCCGGGCGTCGAGCACCAGCCGGGTGATCGTGCCGTCGGGCGCGAGTGTCCGGTTCTGGCGGCCCATCCACCACGGCCCCTTGGTGTCCAGCACGTCGGTGGAACCGCATTTTGAACATGTTGTCATGGGTTAGCCGGCGACTCGCGCCTAAGAACTGGGAATTGGCTCATCGCCGCGACCTCCATCTTGAGACAGTCTGCTTTGAGCGTATCGTCTACTGGTCGTCGGGAAAGGATGTCGCTCACGAGAGCGTTCGGCCTGTCTGCCAACGATCCGGCAGTCTCATTTCTCACACCACCTTGTCGATGACGCCCTTGAACCTGTCGAAAGCGCGTTTTAGTGCATCGCCTGTGGCTCGAAAGGCTCCCAATCGTCCGCATATCATCGCCCAATACGATCGTTTCGGTCTGCCGGCTCGACGGAAGCGGCCTTCGCTTTGTTGCCGAGCCCGGCGATCGCTTCCAGGAACTCTCCATACGTCATGGACGGCAATTTCAGGTCGCCTGGGATGTCTAAGCCAAGAAGCGACTCCAAGTCCAGGATGAAGCCCTCGAACTCCATGCAATCGGCTATTCCGCGCTGCCAGAATCGGAAGAGAACGAAGCACTCGTCTTGTGGCACAAACAGCGGTTGCGACCAATACAAGTGGTTTGCAGTCAGGTCACTGACTGCTAGGTGAAAACGCTCATCGACCTCACACCCGAGCCAGCTCTCGCTCACCGTCGCGGCATTCCGTTGCGATAAAGCACGCTCAAAAATCGCCTTGCACTTTCGATTAAAGATGCAGGGGATGCTCCGCCATCGCAACGGCGCGTCGGCCACAAGCCTCATGGTCAACGGTGAGATAGGCTCGTCTTTGCCAGGGATCATAGGTCGAAGTAATAGTCCTTCCAGGTTTCAATTACATTTCCGTCTGCATGGTTGTATGGAATCTCGTACCACGACGCCGTGCAACACCATCCAGTACAGTGAGTCTCGATAGCGGCCAACGCGAGCCCATACCCAATTTGGATCGGGCCCAAGATCGCTGCGGCTTTACCGCCCAACAAGCGAAATGCTTGCCCCGCCTTCGTGCTGCCGGCACGCTTAATTGCCACGATGAAACTCGGTATGTCGCTCACAGGTTTCACGCCTGGATTCTTGAGCGACTTCAAGATGGCCTCCGCCAGCTTCTTGTCTCCGAGCATATTCGCAACATGTGCTAAGGCAGTCTTCGACTGCCAACCACCCGTTGCCAGAATGGCCTTTGCGGCGGCCCCCAGCGCATAAGGAAGCGGGTCGTTGTCGGTAATGCACGCGGCGATGCAATCGAGCCAATCGGTCCCCGCTGGGTCGGTGTAGAGTACCGGGTTGTTGGCGCAGTAGCGGTAGAGGTTGAAATTCTCTACTTCGTACTCCAACGGATCTCTGCTGCCGAACGTCGAAAGACTCCCATCGTAGTAGCGGTTGCGGACGTGGTAGAGGGCAGTTTCGGCGTCGAAGAAGTAGCCGCAGTAGAGCGGGCCGTTGGTGGTCGGGGCGGCGGGGTTGCACCAGGTGTCGTCGTAGCCCGTGGCGGCGCCGTAGGGGGTGTAGACATAGCGCTCGACAACATCGCCCGTAGCGGCGTCGACGGCGGCCGTCACGTTGTAGTTGGCGTCGCCGGCGTAGTAGCGGACGTTGTCGCCGGCGTCGAGGCAGTCGCCGTCGCCGTTGCCGTCGTGGAAGCGGGCGATAGGGGCATCGATGTAGCGGGCACTCCAGACGTACTGGTTGTTGGTCACGGTGGCACCCTGACCATCGACGAAGCGCTCTTCGAGGAGTTGCCAATCCTGGTTGTAGAAGTAATGGGCGTGCGACATTCCGCTGACGATCTTCTCGATGCGTCGATTTGTCCCGTCGTACTGGTATTTAGCTATCAGGTCGCCCGGTTCGCCAGAATCGTCGGCGCGGACCTCTATGAGGCGGTTCCAGGCGTCATAGCGGTAATGGACGCGGGTGGTCCCGCTACCGGGTTTCGGGCCGGAGACCAGGTTGCCGGCGTCGTCGTAGCTGGGTGTGATCCAGCCGCCGGTGATGTTGGTGATTTCATTCACCGCATTGGCCGTTCGAGTCTGTGAATCACCATCGTTGTCGAAGGAACTGAAATTGCCGAGCCCGTCGAGGCCCCAGTACTGATCGAAGGCGTCGGCACGGACGCTATCGGTCAAGCGGTCCAGGCCGTCGTACGTGTAATCCTCGTCAAAAGCTGAGTGCAACTCGTTCGCGCGGCTCGTGCGGTTGCCGGCGCGATCATAGGTGTAGGAGTAGTGGTCGAGCACTACGTCGGGGTCCGCGCCGTAGTCGGTCCAGATCTGGTCCAGGACGCGGCCGAATCGGTCGAAGGCAGCGAAGTCGTTGCGCGTGTAATCGAGGTTCACGTCGATGTCTTCGTAATCCTCGGTGACGATCCGCCCCGCGCCAAGGTACTTGTACGCGGCGTAGGTGTTCGTGCCGTCGCCAATCGAAGCCAAGCGAGACATGATGTCGTCGATCGCTCCCGT
>JAXGPP010000066.1:0-6229 GCA_040766885.1 Thermoguttaceae bacterium
GCGCTTGTTGAAATCGATCCGCTCCTGGAGAGCCTGCTGCTCAACGAACGGCAAGATGAATACGGGCCAGCCAAAATGGCCGTCGGTGACGTTGTAGCTCCCCGTCCAGGACGGATCGCCCAGACTTCCCGGCGGAAAGACGCTAAAGGTGTCGTGGTAGTTGTGCATCGCCAGCGAAAGTTGTTTCAGATTGTTCGTGCACTGGGAACGCCGCGCGGCCTCGCGCGCGGCCTGAACCGCCGGCAACAACAGGGCGATCAGAATGCCGATAATCGCGATGACAACCAACAGTTCGACGAGCGTGAACCCGCCGCCTTCCCCACGGAAGCCACCCCGCCCCTTGGGCACGCGCCCTACCCGTAGTCTCTTAGGATTCATCGGAATCTCCTTGGTAGAAAAAACATTATTGAAACACGACATATCATGCAGCAGCGCCCAGCGCGCCGCGCAGAGGCCAATCACCTGCGTTTCAAGAGCCCCCCGCGTTCTAGAATCCTGTCACGGCGTATCGCGGATGATTTCGATTCGCGCTGCCGAACAGTCCAACGACTCGCCACGGTCGAACGGCAAAGAAAAGGCCGTAGCGACTGCCCCGGCAGGTAATACCAACGGGCCGTGCAAGACAGCGCTGGCATTTCAACCGGCGCTGGCCCAGCGACCGTCGCACTTGTCGCGGACGACTTCCAAGCCAAAGATGATGCCCCTCAAAAGTGCTAGCTGCCGGAACTGTACGCAATCACGATATGTGCCATCGTCACCCAAGCACGCACTCCTGGAGGACTAGTATCACCGATACACTCCACACACGCGCTATGATAACGTACATGCCCGTTGTTGGCTATAATATTTTCACGCAAAGTAATTATGATATTCAGTCACACAGGGACTTGGTCACACGCGATGGAAAAAAAACGTGCGAAAAGAGTTTTCCACACGTGGTGCTGCTGATCGAGACTTCGGATTCCTACGGACGAGGTCTCTTGCTCGGGATACGGGTGGAATCAGTCGAGCTTCAAGTCGATTTCCTGGCTCTGCTGGATATCGAACGTGAGGGGCGATTTCTCCGGGTTGCCATACTTCGCCACAATTTCGCTCACCTCGGCCGGAATCTTGGCGGTTCCCTGTTCGATGGCCATCTGCATGTCCATGTCGGAGGGCGAATACTGCACATACACCTGGTGTTTGCCCTTTTCCACTCCTTCCTGATCGCGCGTGTAAAGCAGCGTGAACCGCCCTTGGGCGTCGGTCTTTCCGGAGCTGATGCGCCCAGCTTCCGGCTTGAATACAACCACCAGGTCTTCCACCGGTTTACCGTCATGCGTTGCGGTCCCGGAAACCGTGACAAGGCCGTCTTGGCCGCCGCAACCGAGAATCCCGCTTACCAGTAGCATTGCCAGCGCGGCAGCAAACCACCGCCGTTCAGAGTCACACATTCCACGAGTTCAGAAAGGGGACAGGCGCATATATTGGAGAGGATGGGATGTTTCGGCAGGTTTTCGGCCATGCCTTGAACCGCAAGAGTCGCACCGGGGGGGATGGTGTTCCGCGTGCTTAACCGGGGCTGCAATCGACCCTGCGTCGTCGCGGCCACCCTCGCATAGAACAGGCATTAACATGCCAATTCGCGCGTCTTACCCAATATATGCGCCTGTCCCCTTTATTCGTCTTCGTACGACACGCTGCGACAGTGTTCGTTCGCCGGATCGTTCGGACCGTTGGCCGTCATGCCATAGCCCTCGCCGATGGTGGACATAAAGAAGGGGTTGCTTCCCCTGTCCCACGCGATGCTGCTCTGCCACGCAAAATGGGCGTCGTCGAAGAACATGAAGGTGTTGGTCGTGCCATCGCTGATATCGCGCATCTTCACCCGGCTGGCGTACCAGGCGATTCCATAGCGTGAAAGGGCGCGCTGTCTTTTTCCAATGTTCGCGACGGGCAGCACCGCAGCTCACTCGGATTGTGCACGCCCGCATTGATCAGTAGTCCTTGAATTCGTTCTCCGGCTGTACGCGGTGAGCCGACGGGCAGACGAAACCGATGGCATATTGCTACGCTTGCATATTGGTTGGCCGCGTCGCCCTTGGCCGTTCCATCGGTCCCTTGATACGAGGTCAGGCGCGCTTGTTGAAATCGATCCGCTCGTGGAGAGCCTGCTGCTCGACGAACGGCAAAATGAACACCGGCCAGCCGAAATGGCCGTCGTAGATGTTGTAGTTCCCTGTCCAAGCCGGATCTCCGAGACTCCCCGGCGGAAAAACGCCAAAAGTGTCATGGTAGTTGTGCATCGCCAGCGAGAGTTGTTTCAAGTTGTTCGTGCATTGGGATCGCCGCGCGGCCTCGCGCGCGGCCTGGACCGCCGGCAACAGCAGGGCGATCAGAATGCCGATAATCGCGATGACAACCAATAGTTCGACGAGCGTGAACCCGCCGCTTCCTCCCCGAAAACCACCCCGCCCCTTAAGCACGCGTCCCACCCGCAGTCTCGCAGATCTCATCGGAGTCTCCTTTGTCGAAGAAAGATATTGAAACCCGACATATCATGCAGCAGCGCTGACCGCGCCGCGCAAAGGCAAGTCACCTGCGTTTCAAGAAATCCCCCCGTTCCAGAGCCCCGTCACGACGTTTCCCGTATGATTTCGAGTTGCTCTGCCGAACCGTCCAACTACTCGCCAAGGTCGCACGGCAAAGAAAAAATCTGCTACGACCACCCCGGCAACGCAACACCAAGGGGCACGCACAAGAGCGTTGGCATTTCAATTGGCGCACGCGGGAGCCCACCGGCCGCCGCTTGCCATGGACGACTCCCACACCAAAGAGTATGCCCCGAAAGTGCTAGCTGCCGAGACTGCACGCAATCCCAATATGTGCCGTCGTCATCCAAGCACACCCCCTGGCGAGCTAGTGTCGCCTATACACTCCACACACACGATATAGTAAGGTACATGTCAGTTGTTGACAATGACACTTTCACGTAAAATAATTATGATATCCAGTCACGCAGAGACTCGGTCACACGCGATGGAGATGGCGTGCGAAAAAAGTTTCCACACGTGATCCTGCTTATCGAGACGTCGGATTCCTACGGGCGAGGTCTCTTGCTCGGGGTACGGCGCTACCTCGGGGAAAACGGCCCATGGTCCATGTTCCTGGAACTTCGTGCCCCCCGCTCGGCGCCGCCTCGCTGGCTGCACACCTGGCGGGGCGACGGAATCCTGACGGCAACTGAAACGCGCGTGATTGCCGAGGCGGTCCGTTCGCTCCGGTTGCCGGCCGTTGAGCTTCGTTCCCCACACCTGAATCCCGGCATCCCGTGGGTGGGCTACGATAACCAGGCGGTTGGCGGACTCGCGGCAGAGCATCTCATCGACCGCGGCTTTCGCCAATTCGCCGTTTGCCAGTTTGGGACCGACGTCTGCTTCCAGCAGCGGCGGATCGACTTTATCGAGACAGTCAAACGCGCAGGCTACGACTGCACCACGCATCTTGTGAAGAGCCGCCCGCGAAAACCGATCCAATGGGAAACGCAGCAGGACAATCTCGCGGCATGGGTCAAGCGCCTTCAGAAGCCCATCGGCGTGATGGCCTGTACCGACCAGGCGGGATGCTGCCTGCTCGACGCTTGCGCTCGGGCAGGCGTCGCGGTCCCTGAAGAGGTCGCCGCGGTAGGAGTCGGAAACGACGAATTGCTCTGCACGATGGCGATGCCGGCGCTGACGAGCGTGGAGTTGAATACCGAGCGGATCGGTTACGAGGCGGCTTCGCTGCTCGCTCGGCTCATGGCGGGCGAGGCTGCGCCCGACCGGCCGGTCCTGATCGAGCCGCTTGGCGTGATCGCGCGGGGATCGTCCGACCTGGTTGCCGCCGGCGATCCGGCGATTGCCAGGGCCGTGCAATACATTCGCCAGGCGGCTTGCGATGGCATTGCGGTCAGTGACGTTGTCCAGAAAGTTGCCATCTCCCGCAGCGCACTGGAGCGCGGCATGCGGGCGGCTTTGGGCCGGTCCCCCAATGAGGAGATCACGCGCGTTCGCATCGAGCGCGTCAAGGAGCTTCTGATCTCCACGGCGGAGCCGCTGAAAGCGATTGCCTGGCGGACCGGTTTTCAAACACCGCAGTATCTGGTCCAGGTGTTTCGCCGGCAAGTGGGAATGACCCCTGGTGCGTTTCGACGGAAAAATAGTTGCACCCGATAGCCACACTCACTCCCCACGCCAGCCCCACACGCCCAGCCCCTCCGGCATCTTCCTGCTTTCGTTCGCCCGGCGCTCCTCCCGCAATCCCTCAAGTGCCCACACACACCCTTCCAAGAAAATCGTATTGCACTACACTATCCATCCATAGCCTGACTCCTGACTCCCGACTCCCGACTCCCGACTCCCGACTCCCGAGCCATCCCATGCGACACCAACGTTCTCCACACCGCCGGCCACTGCCGGGCATCCTCGCCGCGGTCCTGCTTGCCCTCCTCTCCGTCGCCGCGCAAGCGGCGGAGGTCCGCGTGATCACTTGGAATGTGGAAGACACCGGGGCCGACGCCCGGATCACGGCCGCCCTGCTCCGGCAGCTCGCCAGGCAGGAGTTCGATCTCTGGGGCCTTTGCGAGGTGCAGCCGGCCAGCTTCGACGCTTATCTTGCCGCCGTCAATTCCGGCGCGCAAGAGGCCGGACTGGAGGCGAGTTACCAGGCCGTCCAGGGCGCCTCCGGCGGCGCCCGCCGGTTGCTGCTCCTGGTCAATGCGAGCCGGCTGGAATGGCTCGAAGGGTTCGCCCTCTCGGGCCTCCAGTTCGGCGGCGGCGGCCGCGCGCCGCTCTGCGTCCGGGTTCGCGAGCGGGTAACCGGCCGGCAGTTCCTCTTCTCGGTCAACCATTTCCACCGCACCGACGAAGCCAAGCGGCGCGAGCAGGCGATCGGCTTCCGCCAATACGCGGCGGCCCAGACGCTGCCGATGATCGCCGTCGGCGACTTCAATTTCGACGTCGACATCCCCTACGGCCGCGGCAACGAGGCGTTTCGCCTCTTCACCGAGGGCGGCGCGCTCCAGTGGGTCAAACCGCGGACGCTCGTCGCCACCAACTGGTCGGACGGAAAGCATGATCCCGACGGCCTGAACGACTACAACAGCGTCCTCGACTTCGTGTTCGTCGCCGGCGACGCGCGGCAGTGGAAGGCCGAAAGCCACGTGATCGTGCGCGCCGGCGATTTCCCCGACACGCCCCAGACCAGCGATCACCGCCCGGTGGCCGCAAGGATCGAAATTCCACCGCTGTGAGAGTGGAGGCGGTTCATCGCCCCTTTGGCCTTTTTGGAGTGCGGCGATTCATCGCCGCTTTCCCCCTTAAACCGAGAGGCGGGCAAATGCGTTCCTTCGCGACGGAGCAAACAAGGCCAAAGCGGCGATGAATCGCCGCACTCCAAAGGGCGAGACAGCCGGCTCATGGCCGCTGTGTTCAAATTGACAACACATGCCGGCGTCCGATAATGGAGTTGGCATCCGTGCCGCGGCCGTCGCGCCGCCTGCGACCGGGCGATCCGCCGTGCCGCGCGGCGGCGGATCGCCCTACGCGGACGCTGGGCGTGTTAACGAAACATTATGATCAAGACAGTCTTTTGGGGAGAGCAACAGATCGAGGTTAAGGACGATCACCGAATCTGCGTAAAACGCAAACGCGGGCGAAATCGAAACCCAAACGCAACCGGGACGAGAAGGACGGATACAAACTCTCCCATGGCCAGCATGATGTGAAAGGAGTAATTCGGTGTCCTCAATTGTATACGCGATCTACGAGAACGGTGTTTTTCGCCCCGTAAAACCCGTAGACCTTCCGGACAAGACAGCCGTGGAATTTGAGCCGCGGGTACTGAGCGAAGTGCCCCGGCCACCTGAATCTTCAATGAGTGAAGGATTGGCCAAGATTTACGAGATTCTGGGCAGGCGGTACAACTCAGGGCATACTGACACCGCAGCGCGGCACAATGAGCATCAGCCATGAGTGACGTGTTTCTCGATACCGTCGGGTTGATCGCGGTCTGGGACAATACGGACCAATGGCACGAGGCAGCCAACGCTGCTTACCGTCGATTGTTGGCCCAGGGGCGCCGTCTGGTGACGATCAACCTCGTGCTCTGCGAATGCGGCAATGAATCAGCCTTTTTCCTGGCCCGATTGATTGGACGTTCTTCGGCTAGGGGGCCGTGCAGTGCCTGGGTTCGAGGCAGACTCCGTGGCCTA
>JAXGPP010000067.1:0-4976 GCA_040766885.1 Thermoguttaceae bacterium
CCGGTTGATTCTTGCGCAGACCGACTTGCGACGCGTTGATCTTGACAGCGATTTGAGCGGTTCCCCCGATCGAGCGGGCGGTTTCGGATTTCGCAACAGCGAAACGCAATGAATCCCGCCCGTCAGACTGACCACGACGCACAGCAACTGGGCAATATCGTCCATCAGCAATTCCCCTTTTCCAATGGCGTAGCCCCACAACCGTCCACCAGTTACCAGACAATCGTCGCATGATGTCGATCGAAGAAAATCGAGGGAATCTCGACCCCCTTTAAGGGCTAGGCGGGGCTCCATGGGGAAAAGTCAGCGTCCGTCGTAGGGGAATCCCTTACCACGCCACCGTCCTCGACGCACGCGCCGCTCGTCGCTTTGCTCTGCTCGCGATCCGGCATCCGCCACGGTCAGGGCAACCCCGATTCTTCTCGGGTCCCATTTGCCAGACCACCCAGAAGGAATAGAATCGGCATAATGCGGCGGCGTGGTCTGAATGATTGGCGAGGTCAGCCCGTGGCCATTTCGAGACCGGCGACGTGCGGCAAGGGGAAATGCCGAATCCTCATCGTGGACGACCATCCCATCGTCCGTCGTGGTCTTGCCGATGTGCTCTCGCGCGAGCCGGACATGGAGGTCTGCGGCGGTGCGGTCAACGTGAGCGAAGCGCTGAAAGCGATGCAGGAGTCGCCGCCCGATCTGGTTGTCGTGGATATCACACTCGACGACAGCAGCGGGCTGGAGCTGATTGCCGAGATCAAGAACCGCTGGAGTGACATCAGAACGGTCGTCTGGTCGATGTTCGACGAGAAAATCTTCGCCCAGCGCGCCATTCGGGCCGGCGCCATGGGCTATGTCAACAAGAAGGAGCCGATCGAACGACTAGTGGCAGCCATCCGCCAGGTGCTCGACGGAGACTTCTGCCTGAGCCCGGGAATGACCAACTGGCTGATTCAGCGCGCCGCCGGCAGCAGGCCATTGGAGGAAGATCCCGTGGGGCGACTGTCCAATCGAGAATTGGAGGTTTTTGCGATGCTCGGGCAGGGAATGACGACCCGGGAGATCGCCCGAAGACTCGACCTCAGCCCCAAGACCGTGGAGACACACCGCGAGAACATCAAGACCAAGCTGGACCTGAAGAACTCCTGCGAGTTGAGCCGCCGTGCGGTGCTGTGGGTGCTGGAGAACACGTGACACGTTCAGGGGGGCGCTGCACCGTTGGGATTTGTGCGCCGGCCAGGCTTCCCCTCGTCCGCTCCGCCGCCGGTTCCGTTCGCGCCGCCCGGCGCCCGAACATGGGGAGGTGAGGGCTGCGACAGAGTCTTCGTTGAGCCTGTCTTCCGAGCGGGAGGCCGCGGCGCCGGCTTCTCCCTGGAATAAGTGGCGCCGGCACCTGACGGGAGCGTGGGCCATGCGGGACAGAGATCGAGAGCCGCGTCTGTTTACAAGTCTGCGATTCTTCTTCTGGCTGTTGAGCGGGCTCTGGACAGGCTGCGTCGCCGGTTCGCTGCTGTGGAACCTGCGCCAGCAGGCCAGCCATAGCGTCGAAATGGCGCGGCGCACCGCGCAGATCGCCTTTGAGAACGATATCCTTTACCGGCGCTGGGCCGCCATGCAGGGCGGGGTCTATGTCCGCGTCTCCGAGGACACCCCCCCAAACCCCTACCTCGACGTTCCCGAACGCGACGTGACCACCAATTCGGGCTTGTCGTTGACGTTGGTCAATCCGGCCTACATGGCCCGGCAGGTGAATTCGCTGGCGGATGGGAAGAGGGGCAGCCGGGGACGTTTGACGAGCCTTAGGCCGATTCGTCCCGAAAACGCGCCGGATCCTTGGGAAGCCGCCGCCTTGCGGTCCATCGAAGAGGGCGTCGCGGAAGTCAGTTCGATCGAGGCGATGCCCGATGGCGAATTCCTGCGGCTGATGCGGCCGTTTGTCGTCGAGCGGGCGTGCCTCAAATGCCACGCCGCCCAGGGCTACCGGGAAGGCGACATCCGCGGCGGCCTGAGCGTGGCGGTCCCGATGGCATCGCTCCGGGCCGTCGAAAAATCGATGGCGACCCGCCTCACTCTGGCCCACCTTGGCTTGTGGCTGGTCGGGCTGTCCGGCATCGTGGTTTTTCGGCGGACCCTGGGGAAGGAGATCCTCGCTCGGCAGCGAGCCGATGAGGACTTGCGCGAAAGCAATCAACGTGTCCGCCGCAAGCTGGCCAGCGTGCTTGACCCCGAAGGCGATCTCGGCACGCTCGAACTGGCCGACCTGATCGACGTTGAAGCGATCCAGGGCCTGATGGACGAGTTCTACCACGTGGCCCACATCCCCATGAGTATCCTCGATGCCCGGGGACAGGTGCTCGTCGGCGTCGGTTGGCAGGAAATCTGCACCAACTTTCACCGGGCCCATCCCGAAACGAGACAGCGTTGTCTGGAGAGCGATACGGAGTTGACGTCGAATCTTGCCGAGGGCGAGTTCCGCATGGTCAAGTGCAAAAACTGCATGCGGGATATGGCAACACCCATCTTCGTGGGCGGCCGCTGCGTCGGCGGCATCTTCTCCGGCCAGTTCTTCTTCGAGGCTGAGACACCCGATCGCGAGCTGTTCCGGACCCAGGCTCGCCGTTACGGATTTGACGAAGAGGCCTACCTGGCCGCCCTCGATCGCGTGCCACGGCTCAGCCATGAAGCGGTCGACCGCGGGATGGCCTTCTTCAGCCGGCTCGCCGCGATGCTCTCCCAGCTCGGCTATAGCCACATCAAGTTGGCCCGGCTGCTGGCCGAACGCGACCGCCTGCTCGAGCAGGTCGTTGAGGGCGAGCAGCGTCTGAAACGCGCCCAGGCGATTGCCCACCTCGGAAGTTGGGAGCGTGACCTGGTTGCGAACACGGTATCCTGTTCGGATGAGGTCTACGAGATCTTCGGAATCGAGCCCTCGGAGTCCATCGCGACTTACGACGATTTTCTAAAGTGCGTGCACCCGGACGACCGCGCCGTGGTAATCGAGGCGTATGCTCGTTCTGCCCGCGAGGGGAGCGAATCGTACACGATCGAACACCGTGTGGTCCGCGGGCATACGGGTGAAATCCGCTGGGTCGAAGAGAGGTGCCAGCCCGTGCGGGATTCTGACGGGAGGATCACCGCCTCGCTGGGAATGGTGCTCGACATCACTGATCGCAAGCGGGCCGAGGAGTCGCTGGCCGCCGCCAAGGCCGCCGCGGAGGCCGCGAATGCCGCCAAGAGCCTGTTCCTCGCCAACATGAGCCACGAGCTGCGCACGCCGATGAACGCCATCCTGGGCATGATCGACGTGGCGCTGCCGAAAGCCATTGACCCGACCGTCCGTGACTGCCTGCAAACCGCCAAGGAGTCGGCCGACCTGCTGTTGACTCTACTGAACGACCTTCTCGACTCCGCGAAGATCGAATCGGGCAAATTGGAGTTGGAATCCGCGCCGTTCAGCCTGCGGCGGATGTTGGATCGAACTGCGCGAGTGCTTGCCGTTCGGGCAAGCGAGAAGGGCCTGGCTTTCTACTGCCGCATGCCCGACACAACGCCGGATGCGGTGATCGGAGACCAGATGCGATTGCAGCAAGTCCTGCTGAATCTGGCCGGGAACGCGATCAAGTTCACCGAACGCGGCGATGTTGAAATCAGTGTGCGCGCGCTCTCGCACGCCGACGAGGCATGCCTGGAATTCGCGGTGCGAGACACCGGGATCGGGCTCTCCCCTGACGACCTGGAGCGCCTGTTCCAGCCTTTCACCCAGGCCGACGTTTCCATGTCGCGGCGATTCGGAGGCACGGGCCTGGGGCTATCCATCTCGAAGAGCCTGGTGCGGTTAATGGGCGGCTCGATCTCGGTCGCAAGTGAACTCGGCAAGGGGAGCACGTTCCGCTTCACGGTCCGCCTGCCCTTGGCGAACGAACTCCCTTCCGACCTCGAGGCTTCTGCCGCGATCCTCCCGGCGGCTTGCCCCCCATTGCGCATTCTCCTGGTGGAAGACAATCCCGCAAATCAGAAGCTGGCCAGCTACATCTTGCAGGATCGGGGCCATCAGGTAGCGGTCGCCGGGGATGGCCGGGAGGCGATCCGCCTGGCGGGGCAAAACCACTACGATGTGATCCTGATGGACGTGCAAATGCCGGGCATGAACGGCTTGGAGGCCACGGCCGCCATCCGCGGGAAAGAGCAGCCAGGCAACCGCGTGCCGATCATCGCCATGACGGCCCATGCGATGGAGGGCGACCGCCAGCGCTGCCTGGCGGCCGGAATGGATGGCTACCTCCCCAAGCCGGTGAACGCTCAAGAGATGATTCGCCTGGTCGAGGGCCTGGCTCGCGGCGCAGCGCCCACGGTGCAACCTGCCGCCGCAACGCCCGAACCGGCCGGCACTTCGCCCGCAAAACCGACCGCCGTCTTCAATCCTGACAAGGCACTCGCACAGTGCTGGAACAGCCAAGAAATGCTGCGGGAGATGATTCAGTACTTCTTCCGCGAATCGGACAACTTGTTGGGACGGATGCGAGCGGCCCTGGAGCAAGGCGACCTGGTGAAGGTCGGCGAGTTGGGACATCGGCTCAAGGGAACCATCCTCTACCTCGGGGCACAACCCGCTGGGGAAGCTGTGCGCCGAGTGGAACGCTTCTATAATGCCGACCGCGGCAACCGGTCCGAAGCGGAGCAAGCCGTCAACGCACTCGAGCAGGAATGCACCATATTGAAGGCCGCAATCGCCGAGCATCCGCTGGCAATCGAATCAAGGCAGGGTGATTAACCCGGATTATTCATGATCCGGGGATTTTTCGATGTGTCGCGCACCATCGCAATTCGAAGCATCAGCGAGGCCAGCTTGGTTAGCCGCCCCGGCTTACGCTTCGGGTCAACGCTCGGCTCGTGAATCATCCGGGTCAGGCGACAATCGAGTGGCCTGACCGATGACGATCGCCGCCGCACGGTGCACAATGACCAAGGTTCAAATTCCAGTATCC
>JAXGPP010000068.1:0-3306 GCA_040766885.1 Thermoguttaceae bacterium
AAACTGGAAGAAAGAGCTTCTCGACTTCTGCCAGTTGTTCAAGGTCACGGCCGCCGGTGCGGCTCCGCTCACTTCCGCTCAATGAGCTTCGCCATGTCTTTCGTAATGGGCATGACTTCAAAGTCCTTGAAGAACATTTCGCAGTCGGCTCCACCGTGCATTTGCAGTCCGAGCTTGCCCGTCTTCTCGCACTCTTTGTCCACGATATCCGACGTGCAGAATCCATTGAGCATCTGGACGAGGCGGTCGCCGTACGCGGCGGTGCAGGTGGTGTTCCACTGGTCGTCCTTGTTACGGACCTTTTCGGCAAACTCATCGTTCGAGACGACCCAACCGCGACCGGGGATCATCTTGCCGTCGACAATGCCCGCGGTGTGCCAGAGGGCGGAGTCCTTGCCGCCGTTGGCGATTTCGTTTTGGAACCCCCGCAGGACCCACGGCGCGGCCGTTTCCTCGGCGCGGAAATACATCGCGCTGTTGCCGCCGTGCATGCGATACGTGACGCGGGCGATGAAGTTGTCGTAATCCTCGGTGGAAATCACCAGCCCGTCCTGCTTCTGGCTCTTGGAGTGAACACCGCGCAAAACGCCGTCTTCCGTGAAAGACCACTCTTCGGGGAGAACGAACCGGGCCTTGACGAGCTGGTACTTGCCGTCGTCGCCTTTAACGAAGAACGGCTCCCACTTGCTCTCGCCCAGATCCTTGACACGGATATTCTTCCATGCCACGGAGCCGGACTTGCCGGCGTGGATTTGCAGGCCGAAAAAGCCCTTCATCGAGAAGCTGTCGAACATGTCGACGACCAGCTTGCCGTTGAGCCACGTCTTGATCGACGGGCCAACGCACTGAATTTCCACGTCGTTCCACTCGCCTTCCTTGCAGCTTGCCTGGGCGGCGTCGAGACGTTCCTGCGGCGTGTAGATGTCGAGCCAGATGACGCCGAACTTGTGGCCGCGACGGCCTTCGTCGTAAATGCGGCCGGCCGAGTCGCCGCCGGGAGTCATTTCGTACTGGTAGCCATAGACGCGCTGGTGATCGCCCTCTGGCCGGGCCGCGGAGCGGAACTGGACGCCCGAATTCCCGGGCTCAAGGAATTTGTATTGCAGCCTCAAAATGAAGTTGCCGAACTCCTTTTCCGTGCAGAGAAACGTGTTGCCCGGCGTATCCGGAACGCACTTCCCGACGATGCAGCCGTCTTCGACCTGGTACTCCGCCGACCCGCCGCGCTTGACCCAGCCGGCTAGGTCCTGGCCGTTGAACAGCGATACGAATCCTTCCTCGACCTCCGCGGCCCCCACAGCCGGACCGATCGAAGCCAATAGCCCAAATGCCATAGCCGCTGCCAGTAGTTGTCTCATGGTTGGCCCTCGTAGAAGTGATAGTGAAACACGGGAAGTCGGATTCGGTTCGCTGGACGGTGAGCGATTCTGGCCCCGCCAGGCGGTGCACTGAAGTCTCTGCTGCAGACCCCTCTGCCAGGGCAAGTGCTTGCCCGGCCACCCCACCATCATACTGTCCAGCGCCAGCGGGGCACAAGGATCACGATTTCACCAGGTGGAGTCCCCGGTTCTGAAAGATATGGGCAGTACTCGATACGGCAGTTTTCGGCGGCTTGATCCGCGAGTCGCCGGCGGGCACACGGACGCCCTTGAGGCCCCGCTGCCAGATGTTGTGGATCGCGCGGTCGCGGATCGTCACCCCGTGGATGCCGCTATCCGGGCTGAGCTTGAAGCCGTTGTGCCGGATATTCTGGATCGGCAGGTCGGCGATCGCCATTGCGGAGCACGTCCGCAAACCGCCGTGCCCTCCGGCAAGTCCCCGCTACGGCGCGGAATCCAGGCGGTCGAAAAGCTCATGCACCTTGCCGACAATCAGCTCTTCCAACGTCGGTTTCCAGGGGCGGCTGCTCGCTTCGTAACCGCCTTCCAGCAGCACGCGCCGGCTAGGGATGTAGCCGGAGTAAACGTTCGAGTAGCCCGCAACCCAAATCGTGGGACCGTCCGGCTTGGCAAGCTCACATTTGAGCCGCAGCGAATAATCGACCACCACTTCGTTTGCCAACGCGATGATGCAGAGATCGTTGCCAAAGCGAACCAGTTGCACCGGATACGCATAGTTGGGGCGGTCGGCCTCGGTGAACTCCAGGTCGACAGACTCCAGCACGGACCGCAGCGGACCACGCAGCGGGCGTTGGTGCCTGGGCGTTTTCTGGCCGACTTCCAGCGCCGCCTCCACGGCAGTGGCCAGCGAACGGCCGTGCCTTTGGGCGTATTCAAGCTGGCTCCGCGGGTAGGGATTCTGATCGGCGCCGCAACCCATCATGAACATCGCCGTCACGCCCGGGTGATCGTGCTCAAAATACTCCTGGGCGTATCCGGCGTAGTCTCCCAACCACTTGAGAAAGCCCATCGTGGTGTTGTGGCAGGCGTATCCGAACACGACCGCGCGGAGCTGGCCGTCCGCGCCGCCGACGCGCAGGACGGGCACCGTGTGATCGACCGGTCCGGCCGGGTTGGGATGATTTTGGTAACCGGAATCCGTCGGTGTGCGGCGGTTCATGGCGAAGCCGCAACGGGCGTAGCTGTAAGAGAGCGACGCGGGCGCGAGCCGGTCGAGCGCTTGCCCCACCAGCGCAACCAGGGTGTCGGCCAGCCGGTCGAAGTAGTCTTTGGCGTCATCGCGGCCGTAGGCCGGTCCGCAGTGCGTGTGCGAGGCGTTCATCAGCAGAGCGCTCGGCGAGAGCTTGTACTGCTCCTCGACCCGCCTGGCGACGTCATCTCGGAGCCGGTCGATGATCCCGATCAGGTCCGTGGTGATGATCACCAAGCGATGGCCCTGGCCGTCCTGCAAGGCCAGGGCCTTGGCGAACAGGTCCTGCTCGGTGCCTTCGGCCGGCTCTTTGCGCCCCGCATACCCGGCCATCTGAAGAGGCCGATCGGGCGTAATCATCGCCGAGGCCACGCCCGCTTTCCACTCCAAGGCCTCGCCGGGAGGATTATCGGCCGGTACGGCAACACTTGCGCCAACAAGTACGGCAAGAACAAAAAACGCGGCCTTCTGCATCACAATCTCCTAAAGCTTGCTCTGTCCAGTCGGTTGCTTTCGCGTTCAACGCCGGTCCCGTTACGCGGATTTCCGGACGAGTTTCACCGCCCGCGCTGCCAGGGCAGCTTGCTGTCCTTTCGCGCGCCTACTCACTTCCCGTTCCCACGTTCCAAGTCGCCTGCCCGGTGTACATGATCGAGGGCGTGACGCCTTCGACGGGGAAGTCGTACCACGAGGTCGTGACGATGCCCAGGGCCTTGG
>JAXGPP010000069.1:0-2631 GCA_040766885.1 Thermoguttaceae bacterium
CTCGACAAGAGCGACGGCTTCTACAAGGTTGGCGAAGAGACGGTCTGCACCGCCACACTGACGAGCGACGGCAAGCCGGCCGTGGGTGAAAAGCTGCGTTGCACCGTGAAACGTGAACGCGACATCTTGCGCCAGGATGAGTTCATCTGTGACGGCAAGGCCGTGACAATTAGGGCGTCGATGGACCGTCCCGGCTGGCTCTACTTCGGGTTTGAGATCATCGGCCCCGACGGCAATCCGCTTCATGGCGAGGGGGTTTTCAAACACAGGATGAAACCTACGATCGTGGGCGAGATTGGCGCCATGTACGACGCCGACAAGATCAAAGCACTCGATTCTCGTCCCGCGGATTTCGACGCATACTGGGCTTCCTGCCGCTTCACGCTCGATCAGGTGCCGCTGGACCCGAAGTTGACCGAGGTCGATGTCCCCCGGGCTTTGCGGGGCAAGGTCAAGTGCTACAGCGTCGAGGTCAAGTGCCTCGGCCGCACTCCCGTGACCGCCTATCTGGCCGTGCCCGTCGGCGCGAGGCCGAAGAGTCTGCCTGCTTATGTCAACTATCAGAGCAGGGTGTGGCAAGATGCGAGCAGGAAGGGGGCCATGGAAATGGCGTCCAAGGGGGCCTTGGCCCTGTACGTCAGTTGGCACGGATTGCCCACCGGCACGACGGAAGAGGAATACAAGAAGATGTCGCGGACCTGGTATGAAGAGGGCGGAAAAGCCGGCGATACGGACCGCGATACGTGGTCTGGCCACGAGATGTATCTGCGGGCGATGCGTGCGTTGGATTTCATCAAGAGCCGTCAGCAATGGAACCACAAGGAACTCGTGGTATCCGGCGGCAGTTTGGGCGGTATTCAGACGATCGCCGCGGCTGGGTTGGATCGTGATGTTACAATCGCGGTCGTGAGCGTGCCCAGTGGTTGCGAATACAACGGCCACAAGCAGGGGCGTGACGCGGCGGGGCTTTACCGTGGCAAGCTGGGCATCGCCCGCATTGAGGCCGATCCGCGTCGTGCGGTCACGCTGGCGTACCACGATGGGGTGAACTTGGCTCCGCGCATCCAGTGCGACATCTACGTGTGCACGGGCTTTGCCGATGAGCTTTGCACTCCCAGCAGCGTCTTTGCTTTCTACAATGCGTTGCCCGCCATGACCAAGAAGTTCATGAGCACAACTCCCAGCACCGGGCACTACGGAACCACAAAGAACACGGCCGGCGATAAGCGTCTCTTGGACATCTTCCGCTCGTTGAACGTGTACGATGCACGGTAGAATTCGGTTCTGCTCAGGGCTAGCATCGAGATACTGTTGCTGCCCCGAAGGCGTCCGCTCGGGCGATTATCGAAAACCTCGGCTCGAGTTGTTTCTGATTGCCCCAATCCTCCAGCGGACGATTGCTGGTCATCATCGTGCTCTTCAGTTCGTAGCGGCGTATAATGATCTCGAAGAGGAACTCGCCGCTTCGGTTGGGGAGCTGCTTGATTCCCATGTCGTCGATCAGCAACAAGTCTGGCTTGAGGTGCTTGGCCAACACCTTGTCCTGGCCTGCGAACGCCTCGTCCTGCATGAAGTCGCGAACCACATCGAAGACCGAGCGGTAGTAGACGAGAGAGCCCGACTTGATCGCCTGATAGCCCAGGGCCTGCGCCAGGAACGACTTGCCGACGCCCGGGGGGCCGAGCCAAAGCACGTCCTTGGCTTCGCGGATGAAACGGCAGGTGGCCAGTTCGTACACCTGCTGGCGGTTGATTGAGGGATTGAAAGAGAAATCGAACCTATGTGGTGCGCCACATAGATTCGACTGGGGCTTTAACGCCCCGGCCATCGACCGCGGGCAGATCGAAGCTCTGGCCAGCGGAGAGTCTATTCGCCGGGGGAACAATCTGGTCATCGCCGGCCAAAGCGGCGTGGGAAAAAGCCGCATCGTCCAGTCCGTGGGAAGAGCGGCCTGCGCGTGCGGTTACCGAGTCCGCTACTACCCCAACTTCGATCTGTTGATTATCGACGAATTCGGCTTCGAAAAGATCGAGCGGGCCGAGTCGGGCCAGGCGGCGAGCCTGCTCTACAAGGCGATCGACCGCCGCGGCCCGGAACGCTCCACGGCCATGGTCACCAACATCAGCTTCGAGGCCTGGGCCGATTACCTGGGTGACGCCCCCCTGGCGATGGCGATCCTCGACCGCCTCGTGGACGGGGCGATTCGACTGAAAAATGGAGGGCCGCTCCTACCGCGCCCATCGCACCGAGCAGCCCGCGCCGCAGGCAATCGCCGTGGCCCCCCGATCCAAGCCGCGTCGCAAGTCGACGGGGTAGCTACCCGGGCCTCTTCTCTGTTCGGGTCAGTCCCTGGCGTCGCCGTTGTCCGCTTGCCCGCAGCCCATCATGCCGGGAATCGATTTGAAACAAGTCCGCGCGCAGATCACGATCCAGCAGGTGCTGGACCTGCTGGGCTTCGCCCCCACGACTCGTCTCGGCGCTCGGCTCCGCGGCCCTTGTCCAATCCACCGGGCTTCCGGGCGCGACAGCCGGTCCTTCTCGGTGAATCTCGACTGTCACCGCTACCGCTGCTTCCGCTGCCACTCCGCGGGAACCCAACTCGATCTATGGGCGGCCGTCCAGCATCTGAGC